>JBEGSZ010000025.1:0-9256 GCA_041179645.1 Pseudomonadota bacterium | reverse complement strand
GGTAAAGATAAGGGCGCTGAAAAGTAATGCAGTGGCTTATCAAACTCAAACGACTTGTGCTGCTTGGTCTAGTCACCAGTATGGTGGGTTGTGCCTCTATTCCTGCTGGCGTAGAACCTTCCCCGCATGATCCTTGGGAGCCATTCAACCGTTCTGTTTTTGAATTTAATGAAGGTTTAGATGCCTATTTACTCAAGCCAGTAGTCGCTGGCTACCGTTTTGTCTTGCCAGAGTTTGTGCGTGACGGGATTTATAACTTCTTTAGTAACTACAGTGATATCTACACTGCATTGCAGAATCTGTTGCAGGGTAAGCCTGACTATGCCTTTAGTGACTTGATGAGGGTGGTAGTCAACACTACCTTTGGTTTAGGCGGCTTAATTGATATGGCAACACCGGGCGGTCTACCAAAGCACAAGGAAGATTGGGGTCAAACCTTTGGTGTCTGGGGTATTCCTTCAGGCCCTTATGTGGTTTTGCCATTCTTTGGCCCAAGCAATGTGCGTGATACCTTTGGTACTGCCGCTGACATGGAGTCTGACTACTTATTTAGACTACTGCCAGATGTTGCTCTCCGTAATAGCATTACTGGTTTGAGGGTAGTTAACGCGCGTAATACGTATTACGAGGCGGGCGACTTATTGGATGGCGCTGCAATCGATAAATACAGCTTTATGCGTGACGCCTACATTCAGCGACGTGAGTATCAAATCAATGAGGGGCGCGATGATAAAGAGCCTCTCATGCCGGTTTACGAAAACCCCTACGAATAAAGGCGATCAAGCCCAAGTTAATTTCCTTTAAGGGCTAAAATGGGCTCCAATCACCAGCATTAACCGAGGACACATGAAAAGCCAAAAAACCATTCAAAAATACTTTGCAGCCCTGCTCTCAGGCTTGTTTTTGTTTGTCGGTAGCGTTTCTGCTCAAGCAGTTGATCAGTCCACGCCAGATGGTTTGATTAAGACTGTAGTTTCTGACGTAATGGCTTCTGTAAAGTCTGATCCGGAAATTCAAAAAGGGAATATCCCGCGCATTGTGGATTTAGTGGAAAAGAAAATTGTTCCCTATACCGATATGCGCCGCACCACTGAAATGGCTATGGGTCCTAATTGGAAAAAAGCGACCCCAGAACAGCAGGCTCAATTAGTTTCCGAATTTAAGAATTTATTGATCCGCACTTACTCTGGCGCTTTAAGCCAACTACGTGATCAGACTATTCAATTTAAGCCTTTGCGTGCAGCTCCAGACGACAAAGAGGTAGTAGTGAAGACCGTGGTGATTGGTCGTGGCGATCCGGTACCGCTTGACTATCGTCTAGAAAAAACAGCCAATGGCTGGAAAGTCTATGACATGAACATCATGGGTGTTTGGTTGGTTGAAGCTTATCGCAATCAGTTTGCAAATCAAATTAGCCAGAATGGTGTTGAGGGTTTGGTGAAGTTCTTGCAGGATCGCAATAAACAGCTTGCTGCTGCAAAGCCAGCAAACTAAAGATCACATAGATTTAGTAAAGATAAATAGCAAATGCCATTTTTATTACCCGCTTCAGTGACGCAGAGTAATGTTCTGCAGTTGGAAAAAGAGGGGCTGTTAAATCTTGCAGCATTAACAACGGTAGACTGCATCAATCTCAAGGATTTTGACTCTACTGTGCTCACAGTGTTATTGGCATGGCAGAAAAAATTACAAGCAGATGGTCAGCGGCTTTCTGTGCAAAATGCACCGGAAAAATTAACTGTATTAGCTGGCGTTTATGGTGTAGCTGAGTTGCTGGGCTTGTCATAGCATGCACTCTGCAATATCGATTAAAAACGTATCAAAAAATTATGGCGTACTCCAAGCGCTAGATGATGTTTCCTTATCAATTGAGCAAGGCGAGTTTTTTGGTTTGCTGGGGCCTAATGGTGCTGGTAAGACAACGCTGATTTCTATTCTGGCTGGATTGGTTGCAGCGGATAGGGGTCATGCTGCAATCATGGGCGCTGATGTTCAAAGTCAATTCCGCGATGCACGCCGGATGCTCGGAGTAGTTCCGCAGGAGTTGGTGTTTGACCCCTTCTTTACCGTTAGAGAGACGCTGCAGTTTCAGTCAGGCTATTTTGGGATTCGTCATAACGATGCTTGGATTGACGAAATCATGGCGAACTTGGATCTCACCAATAAAGCGGATAGTAATATGCGCTCCTTATCTGGTGGTATGAAGCGCCGAGTATTAGTGGCTCAGGCTTTGGTTCACAGACCGCCTGTGATTATTTTGGATGAGCCAACAGCGGGTGTTGACGTAGAGCTGCGTCAATCTCTTTGGCAATTTATTAGTCGACTAAATCAAGATGGCCACACGATTGTTTTAACAACCCATTACCTTGAAGAGGCTGAGGCATTGTGTCAGCGCATTGCCATGCTCAAGCAAGGAAAGATTGTGGCTTTAGATACCACTGCGAACTTATTGAGCCAATACGGTTCAGTCAAAAAAGACGGTGAGGGTAAAACAGATCTCGAGGATGTGTTTGTCAACATCATGTCGGGAGGTGTTCGATGAAACCCGTTTTGAAGAAATTGCCAATTGCTTATGGCAGTGGTTTCCCAACATTACTCCGTAAAGAAATCAAGCGCTTTTATAAGGTCGCGTTTCAGACGGTGGCTGCCCCGGTGCTTACCGCTGTTTTGTACTTGATGATTTTTGGGCACGTGCTTGAGGGCAAAGAGGTCTATGGTCGTCTGAATTACACGGCCTTCCTCATTCCGGGCTTAGTCATGATGAGTGTGCTGCAAAACGCTTTTGCAAATACCTCCTCATCACTCATTCAATCTAAAGTGACTGGCAATCTGGTCTTTGTATTGCTAGCTCCATTTAGCCACTTAGAGTTTTATGCTGCCTATGTTTTGGCAGCAGTGTTTCGTGGAATTGTCGTTGGCTCTGGTGTACTTCTAATTACAGCGTGGTTTGCTATGCCATCCTTTGAATATCCTCTTTGGATCATGGTATTTGCTCTGTTGGGCGCTGCAATTTTGGGAAGCATGGGTTTAATTGCAGGCATCTGGGCCGATAAGTACGATCAATTGGCTGCCTTCCAAAATTTCATCATCATGCCGGCGACGATGTTGTCAGGTGTGTTCTATTCCATTCACTCCCTGCCTGCAGCATGGCAGGTGGTATCGCACTTCAACCCATTCTTCTACATGATCGATGGTTTCCGTTATGGCTTCTTTGGGGTATCAGATATATCCCCTTGGAATAGTTTGGCGATTGTGGCTTGTTTCTTTGTCGTAGTGTCAGCGATTGCTTTGCGTTTATTGCAAAAAGGCTACAAGCTCAGGAACTAGTTGTCAGCCCCCTAAATACGCATTAAAGAATTGTTAAGAAATTAGAAATCAGGAGATTGTGATGTTGCCAACCCCAGAACAAATTGAAGGCTATATTCAGCAAGGCCTCGCATGTACCCATGTCAAAGTTGAGGGTGATGGCCAGCATTTCTTTGCGACGATTGTGAGTCCAGAGTTTGAAGGCAAGCGCTTGATTCAGCGTCATCAATTGGTATATGGCGCAATGGGTGATCGCATGAAAGCAGAGGTTCATGCTTTATCAATCAAGGCGTTTACTCCTGAAGAGTTCGCGCAAAATACCCCGACATAAAATACGGAATTAGCTTTTTACTGGAATAGATTCATGGATAAATTACGAATGGTTGGCGGCACTCCGCTCAAGGGCGAAGTAGCGATTGCTGGCGCTAAGAATGCAGCACTACCCATCTTGTGTGCATGCTTGCTAACGGATCAACCGATTACTTTGCGTAATGTTCCAGATTTGCAAGATGTGCGAACCATGCTCAAGCTCCTCCAAGAAATTGGTGTGACTGTTACTTTTCCAGATGCGAATGATCGTAATTGTGTAGTGCTCAATGCGGCCAATATTAAGAGCTCTGAAGCAACGTATGAGATGGTGAAAACCATGCGTGCTTCTATTTTGGTTCTGGGCCCATTGCTTGCCAGAATGCATAGTGCCAAGGTTTCTCTACCAGGCGGCTGCGCTATTGGTGCACGCCCAGTAGATCAGCACATTAAGGGCTTAAAGGCCATGGGTGCAACGATCAAGATTAAGAGTGGCTACATCCAAGCGGAAACCAAATCTGCAACGGGTCGTCTTCAGGGCGCTTCTATCTTGACTGACATGATCACCGTAACTGGTACAGAGAATTTATTGATGGCCGCCACTTTGGCATCAGGTACAACGATTTTGGAGAATGCAGCACGCGAGCCTGAAGTGGGGGACTTGGCTGAGTTGCTCGTCAAAATGGGCGCGAAGATTACTGGTATCGGTAGTGATCGTTTAGTGATTGAGGGTGTTGAAAAACTCCATAGCGCAGAGCATGCCGTCATTGCTGACCGGATTGAAGCGGGAACATTCTTGTGTGCGGTTGCTGCTGCTGGTGGTGAGGTGCTGGTGAAGCACTGTCGTCCAGACACATTGGATGCTGTGATTGTCAAACTTAAAGAAGCTGGCTTAGAAATGGAAGTGGGTCCTGATTGGATTAAAGCTTCCATGAAGGGTCGTCCTAAGGCGGTTAGTTTCCGCACTTCTGAATACCCCGCCTTCCCAACGGATATGCAGGCTCAACTCATGGCGGTCAATGCGATTGCCGAAGGTAACGCCACTATCACTGAAACCATCTTTGAAAACCGCTTTATGCACGTTCAAGAGATGAACCGCCTCGGCGCCGATATCGCCATTGAGGGTAATACGGCGATTGCGCAGGGCGTGGAAAAGCTGTCTGGGGCCATCGTGATGGCTACTGATTTACGCGCATCTGCCAGTTTGGTGATTGCCGGTTTGGCTGCCCAAGGCGAAACCCAGGTAGACCGGATTTATCACTTAGATCGTGGATATGACCGCATGGAGCAAAAGTTGACCCTCTTAGGTGCCAACATTCAGCGAATCAAGTAAGCCTGATAGATAATTAGTTTATGAAGTTAACTTTAGCCCTCTCGAAGGGGCGCATCTTCGAAGAAACCGCTGAGATCTTATCTAAGATCGGCATTCGTCCGCTTGAGGATCCAGAAAAGTCACGCAAACTGATTATTGAGACCTCTAATCCTGACGTCCGTCTGATTATTGTGCGCGCATCAGATGTGCCGACCTATGTTCAGTTTGGTGGTGCCGATTTTGGAGTTGCCGGCCTGGATGTTTTAATGGAAAACGGTACCGATGGCCTATATGTTCCTTTTGATTTGAACATCGCTAAATGCCGTATGTCAGTTGCCGTGAGAGAAGGTTTTGATTACGCAGCTGCAGTGAAGCAGGGCTCTCGTTTAAAGGTTGCCACCAAGTATGTCAATTGCGCGCGTGAACACTTTGCCAATAAAGGCGTGCACATTGATACGATTCATTTATATGGTTCGATGGAGTTGGCTCCATTAGTTGGCTTAGCAGATGCGATTGTGGATTTAGTTTCTACAGGCAACACCTTGCGTGCGAATGGCTTGGTTGAAGTCGAGCCAATTGCGGATATCAGCGCACGCTTGGTGGTTAATCAGGCTTCTTATAAGCGTAAGCGCACTCAGCTCCAACCATTCTTTGAATTGTTGAAGTAAAGAAATTCATATGTCAGCGCAAATCAAAGTCAAACGTTTAAATAGCAAAGATGCAGGGTTTAAAGAAACCCTGCTCTCAAGCCTTTCTTTGCCCATGGCCGATGATGAGGCGATTGACGCTGCAGTAGTCAAAATCTTGGCACAAGTAAAGGCCAATGGCGACTCGGCAGTGCTGGGTTTCACAAAACAGTTTGATCGTTTAAATGTTACTAGCGTTACCGAGTTAGAAATTTCTCAAGAACAATTAAAGAAAGCCTATGAAGGTTTATCAGTAGAGCAAAAAAATGCTCTTGATGTTGCTGCTCAGAGAGTACGCGCGTATCACGAGAAACAAAAGATTGAGGCAGGTTGCCACTCCTGGGAATACGAAGAAGCTGATGGCACACGCTTGGGACAAAAAGTCACTGCCTTGGATCGCGTCGGAATTTATGTTCCGGGTGGTAAAGCAGCTTACCCATCTTCTGTGTTGATGAATGCGATTCCTGCAAAAGTTGCTGGCGTCAAAGAGGTCATTATGGTGGTGCCCACTCCGGATGGAGCTCGCAATCCTTTGGTATTAGCTGCCGCTTATTTATCTGGTGTTGATCGCGTCTTTACAATTGGCGGTGCGCAAGCTGTTGGCGCCTTAGCTTATGGCACACAGACTATTCCGCCGGTAGATAAGATTGTTGGCCCTGGTAATGCCTATGTAGCGGCAGCTAAGCGCCGAGTCTTCGGTACTGTTGGCATCGATATGATCGCTGGCCCTTCAGAAATTTTAGTTCTCTGTGATGGCTCTAGTAATTCCGATTGGATTGCGATGGATTTGTTTTCTCAAGCAGAGCACGATGAGTTGGCGCAATCTATTTTGCTTTGTCCAGATGAGCAATTTATTGAGCAAGTGCAAGCAAGTATTAACAAGCTGCTGCCTGAGATGCCAAGAAAGAAAGTGATTGAAACCTCTCTAACTAATCGTGCTTTATTGATTCAGGTAAAAGATATGGGCGAAGCTTGTGAGATTTCCAATGCCATCGCTGCTGAGCATTTAGAAATTTGTGCAACTGAGCCACGCAAGTGGGCTGAGTTAATTCGTCATGCGGGCGCCATATTTATGGGCAACTACACCAGTGAATCTCTGGGTGATTATTGCGCAGGCCCAAATCACGTTTTACCAACAGCACGCACTGCGCGTTTCTCATCCCCATTGGGTGTGTATGACTTTATCAAGCGCTCAAGCATGATTGAAGTAAGTGAGGCGGGTGCTCAAACCTTAGGTGTTGTTGCTAGCACGCTGGCGCATGGTGAGGGCTTAACAGCCCATGCACGTGCTGCTGAGATGAGACTAAAAAAATAATCTTAGGCGCTAGCCAGAATTTCTTTTAGAGCAGTAATCAACTCGTTCGTTTGATCATCAGTGCCGATGGTGATGCGCAGAAATTCTTCAATGCGTGGTGACTTGAAGTGACGCACAATAATTCCGCGATCGCGTAAAGCTTGATATAGCTTTGCACCGGCATGTTCCGGATGGCGCGTAAAAATAAAGTTGGCTGTTGATGGTAGGGTATCAAAACCCAGCGAAGCCAACTCATTCACTAAACGCTCACGAGTTTGAATTACTTTCTTACTCGTCAATTCCAGATGGGCTTGATCTTGTATTGCGGCAATTGCCCCCGCTTGAGCCAAGCGTCCAAGTGGGTAGGAGTTAAAGCTATTTTTCACCCGCTCCAGGCCTTCAATGAGGGCTGGATGCCCCACTGCAAATCCAACGCGAAGTCCCGCTAGGGCGCGAGACTTGGATAAGGTGTGAACGACTAGGAGGTTTTCTGGGCAAGCACTTCCACGTAGCAGCGGAATGCAAGACTCGGTTCCGTAATCCACATAGGCCTCATCGATCACCACGACTGAATCTGTATTGGTGCGCAGAAGGGCTTCAATATCCGATCGAGGAATAGCTCGACCAGTTGGAGCGTTGGGATTGGGGAAAATAACTCCACCATTCGGGGTTTTGAAATCCTCTACCTGAATCTCAAAATCAGGGCCTAGGGCTACTGTTTGGTGCTCAATACCGAATAACTTGCAATAGACTGGGTAGAAGCTATAGGTGATGTCTGGAAACTGGACTGGTTTAGCTTGTTTTAGCAGGCCTAAAAATACGTGGGCTAGGACCTCATCAGAGCCATTCCCCAAAAATACCTGTTTTGGGTCCAGCTCATGTAAATCTGCAATAGCTTTTTTAAGGGCCGCTCCTTCGGGGTCTGGATAAAGCCTTAAATCATCGGTGTTTTGCTGAGTTATGGCGGCTAGAGCCTTAGGGGATGGGCCATAAGGGCTCTCATTCGTATTGAGCTTTACCAGCCGATCCATTTGCGGTTGCTCCCCAGGAACGTAAGGGGTGAGGGTCTGAACAACGGGGCTCCAAAAGCGGCTCATGAGGGACTCTAGTCAAAAATCAGCAAAAGTGAATAAACGCTAGCAATCAAAATCAGCATTTATATCTGTATTAGGAATGATATTATGAGGCTTCAATCAACACTTCGCCTCGCGGCGCACTGAAGCATGCGGCAAGCCGACGTTACCCGAAACACTTCGGAAACCAAAATTCAAATTGCTATCAATTTAGATGGCACAGGTAAAGCTGAGCTAGCCTCTGGCGTACCTTTCCTAGACCATATGCTGGATCAAATTGCCCGTCACGGCATGATCGACCTAAAAGTGGTCGCAAACGGCGATACCCACATTGATGACCACCATACCGTTGAGGATGTAGGAATTACTCTGGGACAAGCGTTTGCTAAGGCGGTTGGCGATAAGGCGGGCATTACCCGCTATGGCCACTCCTATGTTCCTTTGGATGAGACCCTTTCTCGCGTAGTGATTGACTTTTCTGGTCGCCCAGGCCTGGAATTCAATGTTCCGTTTACTCGTGCGCGGGTAGGTGACTTTGACGTGGATCTCAGCATCGAGTTCTTCCGTGGTTTTGTAAACCACGCTGGAGTCACTTTGCACATCGATAACTTGCGTGGCATTAACGCTCACCACCAGATTGAGACTGTATTCAAAGCCTTTGGCCGTGCCTTGCGCATGGCTTTGGAGTTGGATCCTCGCGCTTCCGGTGTTGTTCCTTCTACTAAGGGCAGTCTCTAATCTAGAAACTTTCTAGCATTGAGTAGAAGACTGTCAAAAAACTAAAGATCATAGGCTAACAATTGGCGCAAACCATTGCGATCGTTGACTACGGAATGGGTAACCTACGTTCTGTGTATCAGGCCTTTCATCATGTGGCGCCGGATGCTAATGTTCTGATTGCGCACACCCCAGAGGAAATCATCTCCGCCGAGCGGGTAGTGCTTCCAGGGCAGGGTGCTATGCCCGATTG
The DNA here is from genome assembly GCA_041179645.1 of Pseudomonadota bacterium. Lineage (GTDB taxonomy): Bacteria > Pseudomonadota > Gammaproteobacteria > Burkholderiales > Burkholderiaceae > Polynucleobacter. The sequence goes on along the minus strand of JBEGSZ010000025.1, from coordinate 309 downwards.
TATGAAGCATCTCGAAGAGTCTGGTTTATTAGAGGCGCTACTAGATGCCGCCAAAAATAAACCGCTCCTAGGTGTTTGTGTGGGTGAGCAGATGCTGTTTGATCACAGTGCCGAAGTGCGAGCAAATTCTCATACTGCTTGGACTCCTTGCTTGGGATTGATTCCGGGTGAGGTGAGGCGCTTTGAGTTGGCTGGGAAGTTGCAACCAGATGGCTCCGCTTACAAAGTTCCCCATATGGGATGGAACCAAGTGCGCCAAGATCGCCAGCACCCACTTTGGGCCGGCATTCCAGATTTGACCAGTTTTTA
>JBEGSZ010000024.1:0-26780 GCA_041179645.1 Pseudomonadota bacterium | reverse complement strand
CAATTCTGACTGCCACAGAACCCGTCTTTTTCTTACGTAGCACTGCACTTAACGCATCGTTAAAAGTACCTACATCCCAATCGTTTGCCAGGCTGAATAAGCGTTTGAGACCTTGTTTAGGGATTTATAGGATCCTTTAGGTTGCTGGATATGCTCTAGTTGATTTAAAGTTTTTAGAGTCTCGTTTTAAGTCTTGGCATCCACTTAGTAGTTTGAAGTTTTGTGCATTTCTTAGACTTTATCCGATACCTAAGTTTAGAGCTGATTTTCGCCACATTTTTCACTTTGATGACAGTAGAGCATCCGCCTTGACGTGCGATGACACAATAGGTTATGCGGAAATGGACATATGAGCCTATACCCCTAGACGGGTAATTGAGCTCTATTTGGTAGATATGACGCTGCCAATTAATAAAAGTAATATTTTCTACGGGCTCCGAATGGATCAATCTTTTGAACTGTTCGCTTGGGGTTAGCCTTGAATCAACAGAAGTTGCCCTCAGTTTTTTGGCTCTGTATTTTGAGATCATATGTAGCGCACCGTTACTTAAGTAACGGTATTTGTATTGCGTATCACTATCTCTGTCTGCCTGATGCTGTAAGAAATCAAAATTCTTGTTTTGGCCGCGTTTTTGAATCAATTTCACGGTTTGATAGATCAGCACCAAAACTATTCCGTGTCGCCCATTCTTTGCTGAAGTCCATCTTTCTCTGTAGATCCATATCGACAGCACCTCTTGGGCTTATTACGTTTTGAGGCAACGGCTTGAGGTATCCATTGGGCTCAATATTTGTGTGGATGCCGATGGCTCTAGTCTGCTTAGGCTCTATGGACTTACTGATTGATTTGGGTGAATTAAATGGCTTTGGGGCTGATTTAATAATGGGTTTAGGCGCAGGCAATCGAGCTGGCTGTGAGGGTGCCTTAGGCCCTCTTGGAGTTGCCTTTGGCTTCCGACTTCTTATATTGGGCTTTGAGCCCCTAAAGAGTTTGCGATACTTGATTTTTTCTTCAAGGCTTAGGATTTCACAGATTTTCATAGCTATCATTCCATTTCATATATTTAGCTAACGATCATGGGTAGGTGAACAACGTTATCTGCGCCATACATGCCTTGCAGTAAAAATAAGGCTGATTGAGTTGAATCTGCGCGAACTTGCGTCTTAACAACCATATTGCTAGGCATGACACGCACATAAGCTTCATAGGTATTCATAATTCCTCCAGGATGAGAAGTAGGGTTAGCAGTAGTAATAAAGCTGGCCCTGTATCGTTCATTTTGAGAACCTTGCTCGTACGCTTGCACTGGCTTGGTCGATTTGACTATCTAGCTCTCCAGCTTCTACAGCTTGGCGAAGCTGAGTAATAAGATTGACCAATTCCTTTGAGCTGCCAAGCTCTATAGCCTGCTTCCCCTTGGAAATTTCAATAACTTGGCTGCCATATTTAATGGCTAAGCATGTCTTTCCAGATTCACTAGTAAACCACCAGGGTTTAATTCGCTTGGGCACTTCGACTTGTTTAATGTTGCCTTCAATGTCTTTAATGCGTTTGCTTTTGATTGGGGCATATGGGCTACCAGTGCCTAATGACTCAGCTAATTTTTGCTGTTCCCAAAGTTTGTCAATAACCTTGTTTCTGCGCTGAACGATGGGCGGCATTGAACTGGGCTTCTGAAAATCGACTAATTTAAGAGTGCTTAAAGTGCTCATTTTTCCTCCTCGTATTTTGAATGGGCATTTACACAATATGTTCAGAGTTTGTGGTTGAGCAACCAAAAAAGGAGAGAGCGCGATATCTTTTTCATTGAAATCTATGGAATTCAATAATTAAAAATAATTTGTGTGGTTTGTATAAATAACTACATGAAATTAAATGATATCCGTAGGCGTACAGCTTATGACCCAAATGCATTGCCAACTCAAAAGCAGGCCGCTCGCGCTTGGCTTAATGGGATAGCTAAAGACTATCCGATTGCACTAACTCTGACCTTAAATCAAGTAATCAAGGAAGTAACACCCAAAGGCATGTACTACAGGCAATTAACTAAGGAAGATTGTGAAAAGGCTGCAGCTCGTTTTATCTGCAAATTAAACGAAGAAACTTTTGGCAAGAATGCAGTACGCAGGCACAACAAGGGCTTAAATTACATCGCTACTATTGAGGGTGAACGTTCGCAAAAGCAGCTACATTTACATTTAGCGATTGGTGGTTTTCCGGCAGACTATAAATTTAATCAACTAGGCAATAAAGTTAGGCAGGCAAAAGCACACGTTCAAAACTTAGCTGAGCAGCACAAATTAGATATTTGTGACAGTGGCTGGGTAGAGTACATCACCAAAGAGCTTGGACGCAAAGATACAGATAATGTACTTTGGCACCTGGCTTAAACAGCATTACTGACCACGCTGGTTTCTTGCTGATATTGCAATAAAGCTGGATGAAGCTTTAATTAGCGAAGCTTTATCTAATCCACTCAAGCTTATCAGTATCAAAGCATTGAACGTCAAAACTGATAGACTGAGAGCAACCAAACAACAGTAGACATGCGATGAAGAGAGACGAGTGGTGGAAAAACTTTGCTCTGGGTATAGAGGTTGATGTATCTGGAACATTCATATACAACGGCGCAAAGACGTTACACGATATTCCAAGCCTAAATAATGCTGTTGATATATTTGAGGTACTTTACGGATTTTCAGTCGGTATTGAGAGGTTATTGAAGGTAGCAATTATTCTTACCGAACATGACGATCAAGTTGATGTTGAAGAGTTTGAAAAGAGTTTGCTCTCACACAATACCCTTGAACTGCTAAATCGATTGGAGCAAAAACATTCCTTATCAATAGGGCCTCAACAAAGAGAGTTTTTAGCTTTACTTTCAATATTCTATAAAACCCATCGCTACGGTCGATTTACATCAAGTTCAGTTCCAGATATCAAAAGTGAAAGAGCGGATTTCTTGCGGTTTATATCTAAGCACTTGGACATTCAGTTTGATCTTGATAATGAATTTATGGGCATAGACAATACAGATCAGATAAGAGCATTTATAGGTCGTAGTGTTAAAAAGATTTCTGACGAAATATATAGAGTCATACAGGATGAAGCACGTCGCTTAAACATTTATACCTATGAGTTAAGGAGTGATTCAAAGGCAATAAAAGTCTTCTACGGAGAAAAGCTAGACTTTATTGATGAAGAGTCTAAAAAGCGTGAGATTTTATTATTTTTGATGAACCCAAATCAACCATCTAAACATTTAGAGGCACTCAAAACATTTGGGGTTTTAGATTTTGATCCAGCAATGGCTCCAAACTATATCAAAGCACTATTGAACGACCTTTATCTTCCTTATGTGGGTGATGAAGTTGATGAACTTTACTATCAAGTTGAAGACGTAAAAGATAGGCTAGAAATGCTTAAGGTGTTGGATTCGGAATGGCTAGCTTATGACCCGGATGATGAGTTGGATGATTAGCCCCTAAATTGCCCTGTATAAAACCGCTCAAGCTTGAACGGTCTGAATAAACGATATATCAACACCAGCGAAAACAACTAAATAGCGTATAGGGCTTTTAAACGCAGCTATGGCAAGACGTGGCAGATCAGCCACAGATTTTGATAAATCTCAGCTTTTATTAAAACCACACAAAATTACACTTTTGTTAGGTTTTTGTCTAAGTCATTGAAATCGAATAACAAAAAAAACGATGGCATAAATGCCACATTCGGTTGCTCATTTCAAACATCTGAAAATATGCTTATAGCTGTGTATTTGTTACTTTTTAAGGAGCAGGGCAATGGCACAAGCTAAAACATTAACCGCTAGTGAGTTAGAGCAGGTTTTGCGATTTACACAATCAACCAAACACGCAATACGTAATAGGGCGTTATTGGCAATTACCAATTTCGGAGGTCTTAGGGCGGGCGAAGTGTCAGCATTAAGAGTCTGTGATGTATGTGATGCTCAAATGAGGGTCAAGTCCGAAATCCGTTTATTGCCCGAATACACCAAAGGTAAACACGCTAGAACTGTATTTGTTAGCGAAAAGCTCAAAGGTGAATTACAGGCTTACGCGAACACCTTAAAAGTCAAAGATCCAAAACAAGCGTTTTTTTATACCCAAAAGAATCCAAAGCGAGGATTCACGCCTAACTCTCTAGTCCTATTGTTTAAAGAGCTATACAAGGATGCTGGAATATCAGGAGCCAGTAGTCATAGTGGCCGCAGAAGCTTTATTACCAACTTAGCCAATCAGGGAATTGGGGTGAGGGTGCTAGCAAGCCTCGCAGGTCACCGCTCAATAACGGTTACTCAAAAATATATCGACGTTAATGACGATATGAAACGAAAAGCAGTGGAGTTGGTTTAACTTGTTTTCTTCAGATCCTTAACCCAGGGATGTAGGACTGATTCCGGAAAGTCGCCTTCGGTAGCATGGGCCATTAGGGATAGTGTTTGCTCAATCAGGTGATCTAAGCTGTCATTGAGTTCTTTGGTGTACTGGTTGGTTAATACGTCATTTGGCCCAATGTGCCTTACTAAGCCTTTTTTCTGGGCAAAGATATTTTTTTGAAAACCTGGCTTTAATTTCTCAGTCTGATACTCCGCGTACAGATCAAGTCTGAACTTGATATCACTGTAATCTAGCTTTCCATCGCGCTTTAAATGAAAGTCGGCTCTGCTGTGGTCCCAGCGATTAAATCGATCGGATTGGTAAAGCACTTTCTGTTTTCTTAGAATTTCATCGAATTGCTGCTTGAGTGCATCAGGGTGCAAATTTAATGGTACCTCTAGATGCATCACTGGAATGGCATCTTTACCTTTAGACGTTTTGATTTTGTAATTTAATCCTATCTGCTCAACTTTTCTGTATGGCACTTTCTCAGCAAAGATTTCATAGCCACGTATTTTCCACCAGTCGCTAAAGCTAAGTTTAGAGAGATCGCCGAATCCTTCCCAAGTCTTTTTTGCATTTTCACTTGGGTAAATGCCTGATGCCATCTTTGCATACCAAGGAGAGGCTTTTAAGAGATCGAACCACGCTTCATACATGGTTCCTTTTGATGAAACTGTTGAAGCTTCAAGGGTAAATCCAAAGATCTCATTCTCATATGGCAAGCCTTTGTAAAAGTATTCGATATCCATCGTTTCGGAACTTGAGTTCCTTCTCCTTTATACGAATGAGTTTTAGCTTCTTTCTTTATAGCATGGATGCCTCCTGGGAGATCTAGCTTTTGATTTTGCTCTCTTCGGAAGTTGAAAGATTGCTTCAACTTCTGGATTACAGACGGTTCCTGGATTGAGAAAATTTTATTTGTGCAATCGAGCAAAAGATTGTATGGCAGTTATGTGTACGAGTGTGCGTGCTAATTAATTTTTAACTTAAAGGGGTTTATATGAAAGATGAATTTTTAAACGAGGCAAAGACTAAAGGTAGCCGAACCATCACTATCTGCATGGATGTGTTTGGCGTCGATCGTCAAATTGATGTTGATTTTGATTACTACTTTAACTTTCTTGGTGGTGCACACAAAGTAATCAAATCCATGGGAAATGAAAAAGCACGACTAATCTTCAACATCATGATTGGCGCGATATCTCAAAAGGCTCTTCATTTGGGTGAGGGAGGATGGTCTGACTTATCGGATTACGAAATCATAGATTTTGATCATGACTGCTACATCGCAACTTTGATGGGAAACCTATTGCGACTTATACAACCATGTATTAAGGCTAATTGGGATTTTGATGCGGCTATCGCTCAAATTGATTGCCCCTGCTGCGGGGAAAAACTTTGTTCAATAGGTAGCAACTAACTTAAGGAGATTTATATGAATGCTTCAAATACTTTGCATATCAACATGGCTGAGCAAGGTATGGCTTACTCGGTACCAGCTACGGTGTCGAAGATCAAACTCCTCGCCAACTTACTGTTAGCAGCGTAAGGGGGAATTATGAAAAAAAATTCTGTAGCCCTACACATGGGTAAATTCGAAATCAATACAGTAATTATTTCATCCAAGGATGACATTGATTGTATGGTTCGCGACTTTAAAACTGCCAAAGATTCCGAATGGTGCAATGGCATGGGTAAGCAGTATATGCATTTGATGTTGTTAGAGACGGCAAAGTCTGAGGATGCATATTTTAAGAAACACATGCATGAAGCGGTCCAGAGCAATCAGCGTTGGATAGATTTTTGTGATGACTGTGCAATTTTAGTTGCGCTCGATTCTGTTTTATATAACGCACCAATTGTTGCCTTACATCCCGATTCGTTTCGTCAAAGTCTTACCAAATGCGCTAATAAACATGGCATTGAAGACAACATACCAGTAATTCCTGGTATTGAAATTTTGCAATAAGGAGAATTTATGTATACAAAAAAACAGTTAGCTGAAAAGTTTAAAGATTTATTGGAAGAAGGAGCTGTTCTATCAGGAAAGCATGATGTTTATGTTGAGACCTATGTTGAAAAAAGTAACGAGCAGCTGAACCATCATCTCTCAGAACTAATGTCCTATGCCCAGGATGTATTGGCTATGCCAAATGTTGAGCAGATCATTAAAAAGATGCGACAGGACTTACGGCAAAAATACGGCATTAAGACACAGGGCAATAGCCCAAAGCTCACTATCGTTGTGCGTTATGTAGTGCGTAGTAGTCGTAAAACCGCTCACGTTTATGCTCGTGTCATTCAGGTTGCTATCGACGCTAAGGTCGTGCCTGCTGATCTGCCTGCATTTATCAAGGCAAACGGTGGCATTGATCGTATTCGTCAAAAGACGGTCAATGCTGATTTGGTTAAGGAAAAAGAGACTAAGCAAGAGCTGCTGAATGAAAACGCAATTGCGTACACTCGTTTTTACTACGAAGATTGCGCTAAAAACCCAATGGCAACATTTAACATTCCCCAGGATTATGAGGCTCGCATATTCGATGCCGCACGCTTTGGGACATTTCATTACATGATTTGTCAGGTGGAGCGAGGCGAATATAAGGTGGTGGGTGCATTACCCATGTTTGAAGAGCTAGACAATCAAATGCTCATCCGACTCTATAACCATTTGCACAGCCGCGGTTTTTATACCGACGAAGAAAAAGCTAGCAAGGAAGTGGCACGACAGGGTGTCATTGCTTGGCGCAAGCGAATAGCGGAGCGTGAGGCGCTAATAGAAAAGGAACGTCTAGAGGCTGAGTCTGCTGCTGAGCTTAAAAAGCAGGCAAATCAAGCTGCTGCCAATGATGATTCAGCTCGTATACCAGCAATTCAAGGCGTTAATAGTTAATTTTAATTGGAGATATTTATGGCTGATGCTTATGGAATGATTACCTTTTCTAAGTCGCAAGATTGTGTAGTTGACATGGAAAGCTTGAAAAATGTTTTGAATAATTATCAATGGGATAACTCGGGTGCTACATGGAGCTATTCTGAAGACTATCCGCTTTTGTATATCGACAACTACGGGTTTGATCGCCCGCAGTACCCAGTTGCCGTTCCCAAGGAGGTTGTTGCTTACAACATTTGCGTCAATCCTAGTGAATGGATTAAAAAAAGCCCTGATGAGTTGACGGATGAAGAGTGGCTTAATGCGGATGATCCGATATATTGCTCCGTTTCTCTTAAAACGTTTTCAGAAGAGGTAAGCCCTTTATTAAATTCGGGCTGGATTGAAATTGCCTGCGTGGCAAATGAAAAGCTTCGTTATGTCTATTTTGAGCTTCTTCGTATATATGCAGATGGACGTGTTTTATCTAAATTCCATGAGTCTGGGCCATGTTGTGCGCCCCTGGAAAAGCTAGATAGCTACTCTCCGTTACTTAAGTAACGCTTTTGGCATTACCCTATTGCGCTATCTGCAGTAGGGTAATTTGCCGCTCAATACTGCGTATAGCTTCTTCAAGCTTTGGTTTGGTTATGCCTTTGGTATTGGCTTGTACCGAAATGTAGTTGCCTTGTGTCACAACCCGAATATCCAATTTGCCTGCTGGCGTTGTAAAGGTGTGATTGACCGTAAATCTGGGAACTAACTCTATAGCGGGATAGGTATGCTTTACCTCAACCTTCACTTTAGGGCTATTGGGCAGCAGCCAGTATGCAAACATATCCGCTTCGCAGCGTTTAATTAAGACTTTCACTGCTGCAATGGCTGCTTTCTTGTCGAGCTTTTTAAGCTGTGGTAACTCCTGGATCAGGTCTTCACCCTGATTAAGTCTGTAGAGCACTTGCTTAAAGTGGTGCAGGTCATTAGCGCGAGCGTGGCATTCACTCAAAACACCTTTTGCGCGATTTTCAAAAAACTGCACAATGAATTCGTTCATCTGGACACCTCAGCCGTGAGAGGGGATTGATTAGTGTTCATCTTATTTGGCCTTTGTTGCGGCTTTTTTAAGTTCAGCCTTGAGCTCGTCTGTAGCTGATAGGTTAGCTTGCTCAAGTGGCAGATAGATGCCAGTAGCAGCGCCAACCAAGCTCATCACGTCACTGCGAACTGGGCTTGGGTTCATATAACGCAGTATTTCTTCAGCTTGTGCCGTTTTATCGTCAGGAATCTTGCCAGCCAATTGCTCTGCAATCATCAATGGCTTCAAATGACTGTAATGACGCTCAATCATCAGGATGCTAGTGCCCATTTGTTTTGCTAGTTGCCCGAAATCCAAACCTTCCAATACTCGTTGCGTTGCGTAGTAGTGGCGTAGACTATACAAACTTCTCGGCTTGCCATCTTTATCGCCCTTATCTAATCCCGCCTCTTTCAAGCAGTCTGCAAAAGCATTCACTAGGTTGTAGGGCAGAGTGCCATCACGCATTCTGAATAAATGCTTATCTTCTTTCTTGGCGATTAATTCTTCTAGTGTTAAATCTTTGTATTCGGTCTGTAGTTCACGTAGCTTATCTAACAATGGCCAAAGTTCATTACGGGCTACCAATTCACGGCTGCCGCGTTTGCCTTGTGGCAGGGTGATATGGATTACCCGCATACTTGGCTTTTGAATAAATTCAATATGCTTCCACTTGAGTTCTTTAGTCTCAGTGCCAGGGCGTACACCAGTACAAGCGATGAAGGTCACATATAAACCTAATAGCTCGCGTAGGTAGCGAGACTTTGTTGCTCTGCCGCTAGCAGCCCACTTGTGAATGAACTGCTGTAACTCTATTAGTTCGTCAGTGCTGAAGATACCGCGAATCTCTGTGGCTTCTCCAGTGTTCTTAGTGCTAGGTCTTTGGCTTTCACTCATGTAGCCTTTTTCAATCGCGTAATCGAATACGCAATTAAGAGCTGCATTGTGATTGTTCTGTGTAGAGGCTTTTAGTTCGTAGCCAACCTTCTCGGTACGCCAACGATGAAACTCGGAAATTAATGCGGGTGTGACGTTATCAATATTGTGATTGCCAAAGAAGGGGGTGAGGTAAGTGTCGATGGCGCGATAGTAGTCTGCATAGGACTTTTTACCCGTGCCAGCCTTTACCTGTTCTTTTAAGCTATTGCTAACTACTTCAGCCACTGCTTTGAACTTTTTGCTAACTACGGAAAGACCGCGTTTTTCTAGCACTCGGGCTTCGTGGAATAGGTCTTCAGCAATCTGTTTTGCAGCATCTAAATCACTGGTTTTGCTGCTGGTTCTGAACCAGGTTTTCTTAGAGCCAATTTTGTAATGAATTTGCCAGATGCTGGAATCCGAGCGGCGCTTTAAACGCAGTTCATGGGGTCTTAAAACGACAGTGGAGTCAGCTGTGGCACGCATTATATAGGTTTTTCACTTTATAGTTGATTGTACCATTTTTTAAGATAAAAAGCAAATAGTTGAAGTGTGCTATTTGTGTGCGATTGAAATGTGCATAAAAAATAGGCAAAAAAAATGACTTGCGGTTAGCAAGTCATTGTTTCTACTACTAATAACTGGTGGGTCGGGCGAGATTCGAACTCGCGACCAACGGATTAAAAGTCCGCTGCTCTACCGACTGAGCTACCGACCCAGTAAGACAGAAATTATAGCAAGAACTTGGTTTGGCTTCCCTGGGTTTACCGACTTTTGCCTCTGCGCCTTGTAGTTACAAGAGTGCTACGCACTTGCCCGTCTGGCAACTGGTGGATTTTTCGAGAAATAGTCCTTAATTCCTCTCAAAATAGCCTCGGCAATACGGTCTTGGTAGGCATCGTCGTTGAGGCGGGCTTCTTCCTGGGGGTTGCTGATAAAGGCGGTCTCTACCAGGATGGAGGGGATATCAGGGGCCTTGAGAACGGCAAAGCTAGCTTGCTCAACTTTGGCCTTATGTAGGGGTGCAAACCCACTAATTTGCTTCAGAATTGAGGTGCCCACTTGAAGTGAGTCTTTGATCTGGGCAGTCGTCGACATGTCGAGTAATAAGTTTGCTACTTGCTTATCTTGCGTCTTGATATTGATGCCGCCGATCAGGTCGGAGGCATTTTCTTTATTGGCCATCCAGCGTGCTGTTGTACTGCTAGCGCCCATTTGAGATAAGGCAAAGACTGAGGCACCTTTTGCTCTTGGTTCAATAAAAGCATCTGCATGAATCGAGACAAATAAATCAGCTTCCACGCGCCGTGCTTTTTGCACTCTAGTATGAAGAGGTACAAAGTAGTCACCATCTCTTGTGAGAAACGGGCGCATATAGGGATCATTCTCAATCTTGTCGCGTAAGCGTTTAGCAATCGAGAGAACAACATGCTTTTCTTTGGAGCCCATAGCGCCAATGGCGCCCGGATCTTCTCCGCCATGACCTGCATCAATTGCAATAGTAATAAGACGCTTGTGTTTTGCTTGTACTAAGGGTTCTTTGACATCTGGAATCGCTTGAGCCACTGGCGCCCTTGAAGCATCCTTTTCTTTCTTAGTTGCAAACTGCGCAATCAAGTCAATTTCTTCATTGGCTTTTTCTAGAGCACTTTCTTTGCGAGCGCTGCTTTTAACCAACTCCATCAAGGGGTCTGGTGGGGTTGCTGGATAGAGATCGAGCACCATGCGGTATTGGTATTCGGCAATAGGGTCTAGCGTGAAGAGTTGAGGTTTTACGGGCTCTTTAAGATCAAACACCAGGCGCACCATGCCTGGTTGAAATTGCCCCACTCGAATTTGCGAAACATAGGGATCATTCGGTTTGACCTTGGCCACCAAGTCTTTCAAGGTGGAATTGAATTCCATGCCTTGAATATCTACTACTAAACGATCGGGGTTGGTGAGTAGTTGTTGAGTAATCGGCAGCGCTTTATCGGACTCTAGCGTGATGCGCGTGTAATCCTCTGCAGGCCAAATACGTACACCCAAAATCTTGGCACCCCAAGCAATCTCTGCCTCGCCAAAGAGGAGAATGAGTCCCAGCATCTTTGCTGAAGTTTTGAGGTGCCTTCTTCTAGAGGAATTAATGGGGGACTTACTCATCTCTGTTAGGGGTGCAATCTGCTTATAACGGCTAGCCCAGGTTCAGAGTTTGCTTTGAGCTCTATTTGCCTCTCTAGCTCTTGTTCGCCTGCCACTAAGTGAATTGAAATATCAAAAGCGGGAAGGGTGCCTTCAGCTTTTTCTGGCCATTCCACTAAACAGAATCCAGGCTCATCAAAATGTTCTGCAAAGCCTGCCTCCTGCCACTCCAGTGGATCCCGCATGCGGTAAAGGTCAAAATGATGGGCGGTGATGCTTGCAGCAGTGTTTGCCTTGCCATCTTTGATTTGAATAGGGTAGGGCTCACACAGGGTATAGGTCGGGCTCTTCACTCGACCTACATATCCGAGGGCTTGTATCAGATGGCGGGCAAAAGTAGTCTTGCCGGCCCCAAGATCGCCCTCCAAAGCGATATTCAGGTGAGCGCTAGGATCCACTTGAAAAAGCCAGCTCAGACTGGAAGCAAGCTTTTGAGCCAAAGCAGTCGTATCTGCTTCTTGCCTACAATGTTGAGTAAATGAATTCTGAGCCATTTGCCTAGTTTATTCAATTATTAAGCTACATTCTTTATTACTCATGACTTCTACCCAAATACCGAACTCTGTTGATGAGGTCAATCTGCGTGAATGGCTAAATGATCAGTCTCGTCAATTGGGTTTTGATGGTCTGCGCATTACCGATACTCATCTTGGATCAGCCACTGAGAGGCTGCATGAGTGGTTAGAGCAGGGTCGCCATGGTCAGATGGAATACATGGCCAGACATGCCGATTTACGGTCTGATCCTGGGATGCTGGTTCCGGGAACTGTCCGAGTCATTTGCGTAACCATGAACTACTTATCCCCCGCAATTGATTTTGACCAGGAATGGCAACGATTAGCTGAGCCGATGCAGGCAGTCGTATCGATGTATGCCCGCGGGCGCGATTATCACAAGGTGATGCGCAATCGTTTGCAAGAGTTTGCAAAGAGGATTGAAAAACAGATTGGATCATTTGGGTATCGTGTATTTACAGACTCAGCACCATTGATGGAGGTGGAGTTGGCTCGTAAGGCTGGTTTAGGTTGGCGAGGCAAGCATACTCTTCTTCTCAATCGTGAATCCGGGTCGACATTCTTTTTGGGTGAAATTTTGATCGATGTTCCACTGCCGGTTGACCAAGAAGAAGAGTCGCATTGCGGCACTTGCCAATCTTGTATTGATGTATGTCCTACGCAAGCAATTACGGCCCCATACCAATTAGACGCACGACGCTGCATTTCTTATTTGACGATTGAAAACCCGGACGCCATTCCGGTGGAGTTTCGTAGGGCTATGGGCAATCGGGTTTACGGATGCGATGACTGCCAATTGATTTGCCCTTGGAACAAATTTGCGCAACGTACAGCCTTACCTGATTTTGCTGAGCGACATGGTCTTGGTAGGGCAAGCCTCCTGCAGCTTTGGTCTTGGACTGAAGAGGAGTTTGAGAAACGCCATGAGGGTAGCGCTATTCGCCGAATTGGCTATTCTTGCTGGCGCAGAAACTTGGCGGTAGCCATGGGAAATGCCTTGGCTGATGGTGAGGTATCGGAGATTGATAAGTGCGCCCTTCGAGAGGCTTTGTTGACTTCCATGCCAAGCTCGGATGACTTGGTAGCCGAGCATATTCAGTGGGGGCTTAACTTGTGAGCCTTCACCGCAAATATTGACCCCATCTCACTTACAATATTCCTATGTCATCCGCCGACCAACCGTATATAGACCCTGGTGAAATTGCTTTAGAGGGTTCGGTAGCTCAACGCTTTAAAAACCGTAGTGATGCTTTCTGGACTGGCATTCGGGACGCGGCTGGGGCACCAGCCATGGTCTTATTTGCGGGGATGGTGGGATTTGGGGCAATGGGTAAAACCAATGGCATGGATGCTTGGTTTACAGGCGCTACTAGTTTCTTTATGTTTGCGCTCCCTGGTCAAGTGGTTTTGTTGGAGATGGCAATTACTGGATCATCGGTGATTGCAATTGCTTTGGCGGTGACTTTAACTTCCACGCGTTTCATCACTATGACAGTGACACTTTTTCCTCAGCTTCATGAAAAAGACCGCAATCACAGTCTTTATGCGTCTGTTCATCTCTTGGCAATGACTGCATGGGCAATCTCCATGCGTGAGTTTCAGACGATGGAGGCTAAGCATCGCTCGAGTTACTTCATGGGTCTTGGTTTGCTGTGTTGGTTGATCTCCGTACCGGGCACTATTTTGGGGTACTTCTTGGCGGGCATGGTTCCGCCGGCAATCACTTTGGGCTTGGTATTCATTAACCCTTTATTTTTTCTGCTGACATTTACCGAAGTGAAACCTTGGGTTAACCGCATTGCGATTGGTCTCGGTTTTGTACTAGGCCCATTTTTCTTTATCTTGGATCGCGATACGAGCTTGCTAACTACGGGCTTAGTGGCGGGAACTGCTGCCTACTTATTTGATCGCAAGGTGTTGCGCAAGAAAGCAGGGGTAATAGGTTAATGAATACCGCTCTTCAAGGCTGGGGATTATGGATTGCTTTGGCAGGCGCCACAATCGGTACATATTTTTGCCGCGCAATTGGCGTTCTACTCGCCAAAAAAATTAACCAAGACAGTGAAATCTTTCGTTGGCTTGCAGCTGTGACTTATGCAATGGTCGCAGCTTTGGTTGTCAGAATGGTTTTGATGCCTATTGGCCTCTTGGCAACCGTTCCTGTATGGATTCGGATTTTGATTTGCGTTCTTAGTATTGGCGTGATGGTTTCTAAGCCAACACGCCGCCTCGTTCCAGCCTTATTGACTGGAACACTATTGATGCTGGCTTACGGCATCATGCGCTAAGCAAGTAATTGAGTAACTTAGCTTAAAGATGGGCTGCCAAAATTTTGGCAATATGTACCGCGTCTCTTTGCGTACCATCGGTAATCTGGTGACGACAGCTCGTGCCATCTGCAACCACCCAACTATCCGGCGCCTTCCGTATCGCAGGCAAGAGACTTGCCTCAGCCATTTGTTTTGATATTTCAATATGCTCCGCTTCATAACCAAAGCTACCTGCCATGCCGCAACAGGAAGATTCAATCAGCTTGGGCTCTGCATTGGGGATGAGCTTGAGAAGCTCCATTGCCGGTGTAACCGCTGCAAATGATTTTTGATGGCAATGTCCATGAAATAGTACTGGGCGCGAGGCTGGTTTTAACTGCAGCTGGAGATTTCCGGCCTTTGCCTCGCTAGCTAGGAACTCTTCTAAGAGTTGCACATGCTTGCTTACAGTTACTGCACGCTCACCAAAGCCCATGACTAAAGCCTCATCCTTTAGTGTGAAAAGACACGAAGGCTCAAGACCAATAATCGGGACCCCTTTTTCTGCAAATGGAGCTAAATGATTTACCAATTCATCTAAGCTGGCCTTAGCTTTATCCACCATGCCGGCAGCCAAGTAGGTGCGACCACAGCAGAATTCTTTAGAGCAAGTATTGCTTGAATCTACTTTCGCCTTCTGTTTTTCTAAGCTCTTTTGTGGAATGTGGACGCGATAGCCAGCAGCTTTCAGAACAGCTAGTGCCGCTTGCAAGTTTTCATCTTCAAAGTAGGCATTGAAGGTATCAGCTAAAAGTACCACACCCTTATTACCATTTGAGCCTGCTGTACTGAGTTCTGCTGGCGTAAATTGATAAGGTGCAATCGCCTTTTGATTACTCCAGAAAGTTTTTGCCTTCCAGATCGGCAGGCTTCTTTGTGCAGAAATGCCCATCACCCATTCTTGTACTTTAGCAATCGGCGCAATGTGATTTCGCAAGTTAAGTAGTGCAGGCAAACCAGGAATGCTGCTAATGATGGGTGCATATTTCGGTAAATAGGCAACAGCTAGATCTCGTAATGAGTGTCCAACCCGTTTTTTGTAGGCTGATAAAAACTCAATCTTCATCTTCGCCATATCAACGCCAGTAGGGCATTCACGGCGACACGCTTTACAACTAACGCAGAGTTCCATCACCTCTTTAATGGCGTCGCTACCAAGGGGTGAGCTTTCATCTTTGATATCCAGTTGATTGGACAGTGCGAGACGTAAGGTGTTGGCGCGACCGCGAGTGAGGTGCTTTTCATCACGCGTCACACGATAACTTGGGCACATCACTTCCGCATCAAACTTGCGACAGTGACCATTGTTGTTGCACATCTCTACTGCTTTAGCGAAGCCCATTGCAGGGTCGCCGCCAGTACCGGGTGCACTAGTCTCTTCGGTGACAGGATTATTTTGTACATTCCAAGCGGACCAATCTAAAGCAGGTTGTAGTGGAATGACCTTATAGCTTGGTGGAAAGCGGAAGTTGCTTGCATCATCCATCTTGGGTGGATTAACGATCTTGCCAGGATTAAACAGTCCATTCGGATCAAACTCATGCTTAATTTCTGCAAGCGCTTCAGTAATCTTGGGTCCAAATTGCCAGGAGATCCATTCGCCACGGCAAAGCCCATCACCATGCTCGCCACTGTAAGCGCCTTTGTACTTGCGTACCAATGTGGATGCCTCTTCAGCAACCGCACGCATTTTTTGGGCGCCGTCACGGCGCATGTCTAGGATAGGGCGCACATGGAGGGTGCCTACTGAAGCATGCGCATACCAAGTGCCGCGAGAACCATATTTAGAAAACACATCTGTGAGCGCTTGGGTGTATTCGGCAAGACTCTCTAGCGGGACTGCACAGTCTTCGATAAAGCTCACTGGCTTGCCATCACCCTTCAAACTCATCATGATGTTTAGGCCGGCCTTGCGCACTTCCCATAGATTCTTTTGTAAACCAGCATCGGGCATAGCAACCACCGAGCCTGGTAGACCTAAATCACCCATCAGGTTTTGCAATGACTTGAGTTTCTCGAGCAAGGGCGCGTGCGCTTCGCCAGAGAACTCGACTAATAGGATTGCCTCGGGAGTGGGTCCGCCAGCATCAATGAGGGCGGTCTCAATGGTTTTCTTAAAGCTCGGGTTATGGCGTGCTAAATCAATCATCGTGCGATCAACTAATTCAACGGCAGTGGGCCCAAGCTTGACGATATGCTGTGCGCTATCCATTGCTTTGAAGAAGCTTGCAAAGTTCACAACCCCAAGTACTTTATGTTGTGGCAAAGGCGCCAACTTCAGTTCAAGTGATTTGAAATAAGCCAATGTACCCTCGCTACCAACCAGTAGGTGGGCTAAGTTGACGCTACCGTCCTGGGTGTATGGGCGCTCGCTTTGTGGATGAAAGACATCCAAGTTGTATCCCGCTACACGTCTTAATACTTTAGGGAAATGCGCTTCGATTTCTGGTTGCAGGGTATTGGCAAGACCTTTAACAAAATCACCCAATTGTTTTGCGGCGCCAGAACTATTGGCGTAATTTCCAAAGCTAGCCACTTGTCCATTTGCTAGCCAAGCATCAATGCCTAAAACGTTATGCACCATGTTTCCGTAGGCAATAGAGCGACTACCGCAAGAGTTATTGCCGGCCATGCCACCAATCGTTGCCTGACCAGCAGTAGAGACATCTACCGGGTACCAGAGGCCATGGGGTTTTAGTGCGGCATTGAGGTGATCCAACACAATGCCGGGCTCAACGACCGCTGTTGCTTTCTCGGGATCAGCATGTAAGAGCTTGCGAAAGTATTTGGTGTTATCTATGACGAGCGCCGTGCCAGTAGTCTGTCCACATTGACTGGTGCCACCTCCACGCGGCAGTACTGGAACCCCCAGATCAGCTGCTATCTGAATAGCTGTTGCAATGTCCTCAGCTGTTTTAGGAACAAAGACAGCAACAGGCATTGCTTGATAAATTGAAGCATCTGTTGCATAGCGTCCACGACTAGCCATGTCGGTCATGACTTCACCAGAGGTTTCTTGCCTGAGGCGCTTGGCTAACTCTGCCTTATTGGCAGCGAATTCTGGAAGTGGAAAATCGAGTGGCTTATTCATGCTGCAACTTTCTCTTGAGATTCTGAGTCAACTAATTGAATAACAACATCGCGCTTATTCATGACGTGCTGCATCATGACTTTACGCATGCGCACGCTGTCACGTGCCTTTAATGCATCTAACATTTCTTGATGTTCACCAACCGCTTTTTCCCATTTCACGCCATCCTGGTTCGAGCGAAAGCGCAGTGCCTCAATGCGAGCATTGACCTGGGTAAACAACTGACTTAAGACGGGATTATTTGCCGCTTGATTAATGGCTTGATGAATCTTGAGATTGAGTCGGTAGTAACTTGAGAGATCTCTGCGAGCATACGAGGCCATCATTTCATATTGAAGCGCCTCAAGTTCGATGAGTGCTTGATCGCTGATGTTCTGCGCCGCCAATTCTCCAGAGTAGCCCTCTAAGTTCGCAATCACATCAAAGGTGTGCAGGATGTCATCCCGGGTGAGTTGCACTGCAATTGCTCCGCGGTTGGCAATCAGCTCAACTAAGCCATCAGCCGCTAAGCGTCGAATCGCTTCGCGGATAGGAGTGCGTGACACATTGAGTTGCTCAGCTAACTCCCGTTCATTGAGCTTGCTTCCTGGGGTGATGGCGCCCTCTACCAATAAAGCCCTGAGCTTTAAAAAGGTAGCTTCATGCAAGTTTTGCGTGTTTGCTGGCGTTGTGAGCATCATTTGAAATGTCTAAATTTTGTATACATATTTACTATAACCTATCAATAGGTATAAATAACGCAATGAAAAGCTTATTTTTCACATATTTTATAAATATTTTGCATACAAAATTGTAAATTGGCAAAAAGTGCCTTACACTGGCATGCAAGATTAACTACAAAAACCAAGTGAGACTCAGCATGCTAAAACTAGATAACCACCTCTCAGGACGTCATTTTTTACATATTCCGGGGCCAAGCCCAGTGCCATCACGCATTCTGCGTGCAATCAGCTACCAAACGATTGATCACCGCGGACCTGAGTTCGGTGAATTCGGTCTCAAGGTCTTAGATGGCATTAAGAAGATTTTTAAGACTGAGCAACCAGTGATTATTTATTCCGCTTCAGGAACAGGTTCTTGGGAAGGTGCTTTAGTCAACGTCCTCAATCCTGGTGACAAAGTGCTCTTTTATGAAACCGGCCACTTTGCAAACTTGTGGCGTGCTTTGGCCAAAAGGATTGGCATTGATGTTGAGGTGGTGGGTAAGCCGGGTGCTGATACTTGGCGCTGGGGTGTTGATGCATCCGTCATTGAAGAGCGCTTACGTAAAGATACTCAGCATGAAATCAAAGCTGTTTGCGTAGTTCATAACGAAACCTCTACTGGTATGACATCCAATATTGCTGCGGTTCGCAAGGCAATGAATGATGCAAAACATCCAGCGCTCTTGCTCGTGGATAGCGTATCTGGCTTGGGTTCAGCGGACTATGAGCATGACAAATGGGGTGCTGACGTCACTGTTTCCGGTTCGCAAAAAGGCTTGATGTTGCCTCCTGGTATTGGCTTTAATGCCCTTTCACCAAAAGCGATTGAGGCCAGCAAGCACAGCAAAATTCCAAAAGCCTATTTAGCTTGGGATGAGATTCTTGAGTCCAATAAAACTGGCTATTGGCCAACTACACCAAGCACCAATCTCATGTACGGTTTGCATGAAGCAATCGATATGATGCAGACCGAGGGCTTGGATACGATTTTTGCTCGTCACCAACGTTTGGCAGAAGCTTGTCGTCGTGCGGTTGCCGCTTGGGGTCTTGAGAATCAGTGTTTAGATCCAAATGCGTATTCACCAGTACTGACAGCGATCGTGGTTCCAGAAGGAATGGATGCAGATGTACTTCGTAAACATGCTTTGGAAAAATTCAACCTTTCACTTGGAACCGGCTTAGGTAAGCTCAAAGGCAAGATTTTCCGTATCGGTCATTTAGGTGATTGCAACGAGCTCAGTTTGATGGCTGCGCTCAGTGGAGTAGAGATGAGTTTGGGTGCTATGGGCTATAAGCCCAAGGCAAGCGGTGTTGTTGCTGCCCAAGAATTTCTAAAATAATCAGTAAGTTGGGCGTAAATGGGGTGCTGGCTGGTGAATTCATTGGCCAACACCCCTTATAATTCAAGTACTTATATAGATAGTACTTTCATCAAATAAAACATATTCGAGGCAGAAAGATTTCACATGTTGGCAACTAAACCGTATTTAACTCAGGCTGATGTTCAAAAGATTTTGACTGCTGCTGATCAGCATGCAGCTAAAAATAACTGGGCAGTAACGATTGCTGTTTGTGATGATGGCGGCCACTTGTTGGGTTTAACCCGTCGTGATGGTTGCGCACCTGTCTCTGCTTACATTGCTCAAGAAAAAGCGCGCACCGCTGCAATGGGTAAACGTGAGAGTCGTGTCTATGAAGAAATTATTAATAACGGACGTATTTCCTTTTTATCTGCCCCGCATATTTCAGGCATGTTAGAGGGTGGCGTCAATATCGAGGTAAATGGGTTTACCATCGGCGCAGTCGGCGTTTCCGGCGTTAAATCGACTGAGGATGCCGAAACCGCGAAGGCCGGCATTGCAGCCATTCTGTAAGTTACCTTGACAAATACTGTTCCTGAAATAAATTCCCCTACCGGCGCTACTGAGAGTAGCGCCACCCCAGCAACAATTACCTTTGCTGACTTTGGTTTAGATCCAAAGATTCAAAAAGCGGTATCTGAGCAGGGTTACAACACCCCAACTCCAATTCAAGCACAGTCTATTCCGCACGTATTGGCGGGAAGTGATTTGATGGGCGCAGCCCAAACGGGCACCGGTAAAACGGCTGCTTTTGTGCTGCCAATTATTCAAAAGATTCTGCGTCATGCGAGTAGCAGTGCTTCGCCCGCTCGTCATCCGATCCGCGCTTTGGTATTAACGCCGACGCGTGAGCTGGCTGTTCAAGTTGCTGAGAATGCAGCCAGTTATTCCAAACATACTGATTTGCGTGCTGCTGTGGTCTATGGTGGCGTGGATATGAAAGAGCAAGTTGCCACATTGCGTGGTGGCGTAGAAATTTTGATTGCTACTCCGGGCCGCTTGCTTGACCACATTGGCTCAAAGGTGGCCAATCTATCTCAAGTAGAAATTCTGGTGTTGGATGAAGCAGATCGTATGCTCGACATGGGCTTCTTGCCTGACTTGCAGCGCATTATTGATTTGATTCCAGCACAGCGCCAAACGCTCTTGTTCTCAGCAACGTTCTCGCCTGAGATTAAAAAACTAGCACAAAGTTATTTGCGCACACCAGTCACTGTTGAAGTGGCGCGCCAAAATGCGGCAGCAGATACGGTGAAGCAAGTGGTGCATATGGTGTCTAGTGCGGACAAGCAACGTGCGATTGTGAAAGTGCTTGAAGCACGTACGCGTCAAGGCTTGTCACGCCAGTGCATCATCTTTACTAATAGTCGCTTGGGTTGTGCAAGATTAGCGCGTTCATTAGAGCGTGATGGCATTAAGGCTGGCGCTATTCATGGTGATAAGAGCCAAGGTGAACGTACTCTCACTTTAGATGCATTTAAATCTGGCGCGATTGAAGCTTTGGTTGCAACTGACGTAGCCGCACGCGGCTTAGATATTCCGTCGATGCCTTGCGTGATTAATCACGAGTTACCGTTTAATGCGGAAGATTTTATTCACCGTATTGGTCGTACTGGTCGTGCGGGTAGTAAGGGTGATGCGATTGCCTTGGTTGATGCCAGTGAAAAACGTTTGCTCGACGATATCGAAAAGTTGATGAAGCGGAAGTTGGATGTTCAGCCCTTGCCTGAAGGCAGTCCTAGCTCAGCGCCTAGCAGAAGTTTTTCAAGATCAGATGTACCGGCCAAAATGTCAGACCCATTTTTCTACAAGCCTTACGAGCCTAGCACTGTAACTAAGTCACCCTCTGATACTGCAAATCCTGAAGAGAAAAAAGTCGGCATCACACCTGCAAGACCAGCCGTAGGTGCCTTGCTCGGTGGCTTTAAGAAGAAGTAATTTTCCTATCCCATGCCTGGGTGGCAGCTAAAAGCCACTGGGCAATCGAAGTCTCTTTTCCATCCGGAAGATCTCTCAATCCCAAATGCCTTCCAGCTTTACGTAATTCTTGTAAAGCTTGCTGCGTATTTTCAGTATGAATAGCGCTCGCTAGAGTTTGCTTGCTGAGTTTTTCGCTATGCTCGTCGAGCACTAGGGGTAGATGTAAATAATTCGGTGTTGAATATCCTAAAACATCTTGAAGATGAATTTGTCTTGCGGTGTTATTGAGTAAATCTGCGCCACGCACAACGTGTGTAATTCCTTGTTCAGCATCATCTACCACTACCGCGAGTTGGTAGGTGAACACGCCATCTCGACGACGCAACACAAAATCTCCCACTTCTCGATTTAGGTTCTGGCTTTGAGTGCCCAGGGCTAGATCTTCAAAATGCAGGGTCAGGTTTGGTGGCAGGGCGAGTCTCCACGCCGCTTCAGCTGAGATGGTCTTTTCATGCTCATATGTGTGTATTTGTTGGGGGCGGCAGCTACCCGGATAGACCATTTCTTGATTGCGAGGGGTGACGACACCGCGGGCTTCTAGAGCGTTTGCAATGCTGAGGCGGGAGCAAGTGCAGGGATAGATGGTTTGGAGCCCATTTAAGCGCTCTAAAGCCTGTTTATAGCGATCTTGGTGTTTGGATTGCCATGTGGGCTCCTCATCCCAACTAAGCCCGCAGGCAAGCAACTGGCGCAGGATTTCTTGGTCAGCCCCCGGAATACAGCGGGGGGTGTCTAGATCCTCGATTCTGAGTAGCCATTTTCCGTGATTTTTACGTGCATCCAACCAGCTTCCCAGGGCGGCAACCAAGGATCCCGCATGAAGCGGGCCGGTAGGTGAGGGGGCAAATCGCCCGCGATAGCCGTCGGCTGGGGATGAGGGGTTTTTCAAGTTCGGCACAGCTAAAATGATCTCATGGCTTCACCCCGTTTTGTTCATCTGCGCGTCCATTCCGAGTTTTCAATTACGGATGGCGTCGTTCGCATTGATGATGCGGTAGCCGCAGCCGAAAAAGATGGCATGGGAGCCTTGGCGCTCACTGATTTGAGTAATTTATTTGGTTTAGTCCGTTTTTATAGTGCTGCTCGCTCAAGTGGAATTAAGCCTATTGCGGGCGCGGATGTTTGGGTGAGCAACCCCCAAGACCCAGATCAACCCCATCGTTTATTGCTCTTGGTTCAGAACCACTCCGGTTATCTCAATCTCTGTCAGTTGTTGAGTAAGGCCTCGCTAGAGAATCAATCTCGTGGTCGAGCGGAGGTGGATATCAAGTGGTTTAGTGAGCCCGCCTCTAAAGCTGAGGATAAAGCGGCAAAAAGAACACTTGCCTTCGGATTAATTGCGCTTTCGGGCGGACGTTGGGGTGATGTTGGTGCTGCACTGTTAGCTGGTCAAGAAGACCAAGCTAAAGACGCTGCCAAGCATTGGGCAAAATTATTTCCGAATGCTTTTTATATTGAAGTGCAACGTGGCGGCCATCCCCAGGATGAAAAGCAACTTCAGCTTGCCTGTCACCTTGCCAGTGAATTAGATTTACCAATCGTTGCTACACATCCTGTGCAGTTTATGCAGCGAAGTGATTTCACGGCCCATGAGGCGCGTGTGTGTATCGCAGAGGGTGAGCTTTTAGGCAATCCCCGTCGCACCAAAAAATTTAATGAAGAGCAATATTTTTTATCTCAAGATGAGATGGAAAAGCGCTTTGCAGATTTACCTGTTGCACTCGCTAATTCAGTAGAGATTGCGAAACGTTGTAATCTCTCGTTGACCTTAGGTCAGCCACGCTTACCGGATTTCCCAACGCCACCTGGCATTACGCTCGACGATTATTTGTTGCAGCAATCGGAGATTGGTTTGAAGCGCCATATGGAGCGCAACTTCCCCGATCCAGAGGAGCGCGCTAAAGAAGAGGCTCGCTATCACGAGCGCTTGGTGTTTGAGGTCAAGACCATTTCTCAAATGGGCTTCCCAGGCTACTTCCTGATTGTTGCTGACTTTATCAACTGGGCAAAAAACAATGGCGTACCAGTGGGCCCCGGTCGTGGATCTGGCGCTGGCTCTTTGGTTGCTTACTCACTCGGCATTACTGACCTCGATCCATTGCGCTACAACTTACTCTTTGAGCGCTTCTTAAATCCTGAGCGGGTATCGATGCCCGACTTCGATATCGACTTCTGTCAGCATGGGCGCGATCGCGTTATTCAGTACGTAAAAGATAAGTACGGAAAAGATGCGGTCAGTCAAATCGCCACCTTTGGAACTATGGCTGCCAGAGCGGCGATTCGTGACGTGGGTCGCGTGCTAGAGCAAGGTTATAACTTTGTTGACGGTATTGCTAAGCTGATTCCGAACAAGCCAGGTCAGTACATGACTATTGAAATGGCGAAGAAGGAAGAGAAGCAATTAGGTGAGCGCGAAAAGAATGAAGATGAAGTGCGCCAACTTTTATCTTTGGCACAGCAGTTAGAGGGCATGACCCGCAACGTCGGTATGCATGCAGGTGGTGTGTTGATTGCCCCTGGCCGTTTAACCGATTTTTGCCCGCTCTACACGCAAGAAGCAAAAGACTCTAAAGATCAAGAGAGTGGCTCCGTCATTAGTCAGTTTGATAAAGATGACGTTGAGGCAATCGGCTTAGTAAAGTTCGATTTCTTGGGTCTAACAACGCTGACGATTTTGGCGGCTGCTGAGAAGTGGATTAAGGCATTACATGCCGATCGTAAGGACTGGAATATCGGTGAGATTCCACTCGATGATGAAAAAGCCTTTGAAGTTTTAAAGAATGCCAATACGGTTGCGGTCTTCCAGCTAGAAAGTCGCGGCATGCAAGGCATGCTTCGTGAAGCCAAGCCTGACCGCTTCGAAGACATTATTGCGCTCGTCGCACTTTACCGTCCGGGCCCAATGGACTTGATCCCGGACTTCATTGAGCGTAAGCATGGGCGTCAAAAAGTAGAGTATCCAGATCCACGTATTGAGCCCGTTCTGCAAGAAACCTACGGCATCATGGTCTATCAAGAGCAGGTGATGCAGATGGCTCAGATGATCGGCGGCTACTCACTCGGTGGCGCAGACATGTTGCGTCGTGCGATGGGTAAGAAGAAGCCTGAAGAGATGGCGCAGCATCGCAAGATTTTTAGTGATGGCGCAAAAGCGGGTGGTATTACCGAAGGCAAAGCCAACGAGATTTATGACTTAATGGAGCGTTTTGCAGGCTATGGATTTAATAAATCCCATGCTGCCGCTTATGCCCTCCTAGCGTATCAAACTGCCTGGTTAAAGGCCTATTACCCTGCTGAATTTATGGCAGCCAACTTATCGCTCGCAATGGATGACACCGATAAGGTGAAGATTCTGTATGACGATTGTTTGGCAAATAATATCCGCGTGTTCTCGCCTGATATCAATACTGGTGTTTATGTGTTCACACCATTGCGTGCACCAGATGCCGCCCCGGATTCCCCAATAAGCCATATTCGTTATGGTTTAGGAGCGGTTCGGGGTACTGGTGAGGCAGCGATTGAAGTAATCGTGAAGGCACGTGAGGCGGGTGGTCCGTTTAAAGATCTCTTTGATTTCTGTGCACGCGTTGATCGTAGGCAAGTGAACCGTCGTGCGATTGAGGCTTTGATGCGTGCCGGTGCTTTTGATAGTTTGTACAAAGACTCTATCCCTGAGGGCGGCAATCCTTACGATATTCGATCTACTTTATTAGCTTCCCTTGCCAGGGCAATTGAGGCGGCCGAACAAGCAGAAGCTTCAATCAATCAAGTGAGTTTATTTGAGGTGGCAGGCGAAGAAGATCGCCATTTACCGGAGTTAGTGCGTGAACCAGTTTGGTCTGAGAAGAAACGTCTGCAAGATGAAAAAAGTGCCCTAGGACTCTGTTTGACCGGCCATATGTTTGACGCTTATCGTGATGAGACTGCGCACTTTATTCGTCAGCCATTGGCTAAGGTGACTGAAGGTAAGGATCAGTTGATTGCCGGCATCATTACCTCTGCGCGGATGCTGACAGGGCAGCGCGGTCGCATGATGATTGCAACTATTGATGATGGTACCGCTGCAATTGAGGTGACGCTCTATAGTGAAGTGTATGAGCCGAATCGCTCTTGGCTCAAAGAGGATGAATTGCTAGTAGCGAAAGTGAACGTTACGCCGGACAAGTTTTCTGGTGGAATGCGTATTGTGTCTGAGGCAGTCATGGATATTACGGGTGCTCGCATGCGTTTTGCTCGGAATGTACATCTATCGATCGATTCCGCAATTGATCTCAAATCCTTGCGTAGCCAAATTGGACCTTACCTAATGAGTAATCGTGTGCGGGATCCCAAATTAGGTCCTGCGGCAGCCTCTATGCCAAGCGCTAGCGAGGGCCTCAAAGGTTTAATGCTGACGGCCGCAGTTACTACTAGTGGCGGAGCCTGTCTAATGCAATTCCCAGAAGAGTTGCGCATCTACCCAGATGATGCATGTTTGCATAGCTTGAATCAAATATTGGCAGCCAAACAATCTAATACCGTTCAGGTTCAGTACCACTAAATCAGCGGTAGCAAAATACCCGGAGTGATTTAATTATTTGTAGCGGCTTGAAGCGCTGCAATTACTTGATTTGGCTCTAATTGATCCAAGCATTCGCTATTGCTGCTTGCGCGATCTTCACAGCCCGCTTTACGGCAAGGGACGCACTCACCAGGCCCTTGCAAAAGCGTCACATTGCCAACAGTCTGCGAACGAGCTCTTAATTGATAGGGTTGTGTGCCAATAAAGCCATTAGGCCAAGGGCCAAAGTTGGTAGGTGGCGTTGGACCAAACAAGGCAATAGTAGGAGTGTTGCATGCTGCCGCAAGGTGGGTGATCGAGGTATCGACTCCAACATAGGCTATCGCTCCACGAATTAGTGTCCCCGCTTGTGGGATCGTGAGTAGGCCCGCAGTATCAACGACATGCTTACGAGTTTCTTCATCAAGCAATGAAAGAATATCCTGGTTGAGTTGCAGATCCTGCTTGGCAGGGGATGCACTCAGTACAACTTGCCAACCCTGTTTTGTAATCCACCCCAGCAATGTTTGCCAATAGGCCAAAGGCCAGCGTTTATAGGCTGTTAAAGGTCCGGGATGCACCACCACATAAGGCGAGTCAAGTTGTCCAGCAATGATTGGGGTAATCGGATCACCGGCAGGAGCTGTTACCGAAATTGGTTTCTTAAATAACTCGTGAGGATTTTTATAAAAGATCTCGAGTAGGCGAAGCTTTTCAGTAATGACATGCTGTGCGAAATAATCTACATCAACAGTATGCAAGCTGATGGCCTTTTTCCAGGCATTTTGTTTATCACTTTTACTTTTCTTAGCTTTGTCTTGCTCAGTG
Organism: Pseudomonadota bacterium; assembly: GCA_041179645.1. Classification (GTDB taxonomy): domain Bacteria; phylum Pseudomonadota; class Gammaproteobacteria; order Burkholderiales; family Burkholderiaceae; genus Polynucleobacter. The sequence goes on along the minus strand of JBEGSZ010000024.1, from coordinate 2 downwards.
AG
>JBEGSZ010000023.1:0-112717 GCA_041179645.1 Pseudomonadota bacterium | reverse complement strand
ATTTAGCTGGTATGAAAGATTCTAAGGTGATCGTAGCGATCAACAAAGATCCCGAAGCGCCAATCTTTAGTGTTGCTGATTATGGTTTGGTTGCAGATTTGAACACCGCTGTACCCGAGCTTATTTCTGCCATTTGAATGTAGTAAATTAGCGAAATCTTGAAACCAGGTCTCCAACTAGTCGAATGCTCTATAGGTGATATAGAGGTAATCGTCGATCATCCTCAGTCTTCTGAGCTCAAAGGGTTGGCTGTGATTGCTCATCCTCAGCCATTAATGGGTGGTTCAGCTCAGCACAAGATCCCAAATTTTCTGGCAAAAGCGTTCGCCGAAGATGGTTGGTTGGTGGTTCGACCTAACTTCCGTGGTGTTGGAGGGTCTGCCGGAGAGCACGATCATGGAATAGGAGAATCCCATGATCTGCTTGAGATTGTTAAACTCTTTCGCCCCAAAGTTGGTAACCTTCCTTTATGTCTAGTTGGGTTCTCCTTTGGCGCATTTGTTCAAGCACGGGTTGCTGACATGTTGATCAAATCAGGAGAGCCTGCTGAAAAATTATGCTTAGCCGGTATGCCCTTTGGCCAGGTGCAGACGGGAAGGGTGTTTGATACACCACAAGAGCTAGGCGATGCTTTAGTTATTCACGGGGAGTTGGATGAGATCGTTCCGCTTAAGTCTATTTTGGAGTGGGCAAGCCCTAGCTCGCAAGTCATTTCCGTGGTTCCAGGCGCTGATCATTTCTTTACAGGGCGATTACCAATTTTACGTAAGTTGATTTTGAATCACGTATCTAGCAGTAAATAAACACATCCCTTAATAAATAGGAAATAGTATGAATATAGGCAAATTAAAACCGACAAAGTTATTGATGACTTTGGCGGTAGCTGCAATAGCTTACAATTCTGCTTGGGCTCAAAAAGATTGGCCCACTAAACCCATCACCTTAGTCATTCCATTTGCTGCAGGTGGCCCAACCGACGCTGTAGCGCGACTCTTGGCAACACCAATGGGGCAATCCTTGGGTCAAACAGTCGTTGTAGAAAACGTAAATGGAGCCGGGGGAACTATTGCCACCACTAAAGTTGCACGCGCTGCACCTGATGGCTACACCATTTACTTGCACCATATGGGTATGGCTACAGCTAATGCTTTATACGACAAATTGCCGTATGACCCAATGACAAGCTTTGAATACATTGGTCAGGTTGCCGATGTACCAATGGTCTTGTTAGGTAAAAAAGATTTACCAGCTAATAACTTTAAGGAGCTTGAAGCCTACATTAAGGCTAATGGTTCTAAGGTTACGATGGCTAATGCCGGACCAGGCGCAGTGTCACAACTATGCGGCTTACTATTTCAAAGTCGTTTAGGTATCAAGTTAACCAACATCCCTTACAAAGGGACTGGTCCCGCCTTGACAGACCTCTTGGGTGGTCAGGTTGACCTCTTATGCGACCAAACCACTCAAACTATTCCTTACATTAAAGATGGTCGCGTGAAGGCTTTTGGTGTGACCTCATTAGAGCGCTTAAGTGCTTTGCCAAACGTCCCTACTTTAAGTGAGCAGGGTCTCAAAGGTTTTGAGGTTAAGGTATGGCATGGCATGTATGCACCTAAAGGTGTTCCAAAACCAATTTTAGAAAAGTTAAACAAAGCGCTTAATGCTGCTTTAAATAATCCAGATGTTAAAAAACGTTTAGGCGACTCAAATATTGTCATTCCGCCTGCGAATAAGATTACCGCCGAAGGCCTAAAGTCCCACCTGGAGTCTGAAATCAATAAATGGGGTCCAATCATCAGAAAATCGAATATTCCCGATTAAGAGCCCCATTAATTACAAATAAACCAGCTCATGTAGCTGGTTTTTTGTTGCACCCTCAATCTCAAAATGAGATTAAAACAATCAGTAAATTCTATTTCATATTTATAGCCATAACAATTTAAGATACCACCATTATTTAGATGAAAGTGAATATGAGCACAACATACAACGATTCACCAGAGTGGCAAAAGGCAGTCTTTAAAGCACTAAAGGATGGAGACATTAAGCAGGTTGCATACGTTCCGGATGCTGGACATGCATATGCCATTCGCGCTGCTATTGCTGATCCTGACATTAAAGACGTAGTTTTGACTACTGAAGAAGAGGGCGTTGCCGTTGTAAGTGGCGCCTGGTTAGGTGGCGATCGCGCCGCATTGTTAATGCAAAGTAGCGGTGTAGGTAACTGCGTGAATATGTTCTCTTTGTTAAGAAGCTGTAATTTCCCATTCCTAACATTGGTCACAATGCGCGGTGAATACGCGGAATTCAATCCTTGGCAAGGTCCAATGGGAAAAACAACCCAACAAGCTCTTGAGTTAATGGGTATTACTGTGATGAGAGCTTCTGAGCCAGAAGAGGTTGGTGAGGTTGTTAGTGCGGCGCTAGATGCTGCATTCTTAGCTGGTGAGCAAGTAGCAGTATTGCTTTCACAAAAATTAATTGGCCGTAAAAAATGGGAGCGCAAATAATGACGAACACATTAGCCAAACACACAGTTAGTCGTCGCGAATTTGTGGCGAAGCTTATAAAAGAAATTCCAGATGCATTAATCGTTACTGGTCTTGGATCACCTTCATATGACGTATTTGCTGCTGGTGACCGCGATGAGAACTTCTATCTCTGGGGTGCAATGGGCGGCTCAACTTCCTTGGGTCTAGGTCTAGCGTTAGCCCAACCTGAAAAGAAAGTAGTTGTAATCACGGGTGATGGCGAGCAATTGATGGGTATTGGTAGCTTGATGACAATCGGTGTTCAAGCTCCCAAGAATTTAAGTATTGTTGTTTTGGATAACGGTCACTTTGGTGAGACCGGTATGCAAAGAAGCCACGCTAGCTTAGGCGCTGATTTAGTTGGACTTGCAAAAGCATCTGGTATTTCTGATGCTCATTTGATTACCTCCGATGAGGGATATGCCGAAATCGCCAAGCGTATTAATCAGAAGTCAGCAACAAACTTTAATCAAGTATTAATTACTGCAGATGAGCCACCAAGAGCTTTGCCATCAAGAGACGGTGTTTATGTCAAAAATAGATTCCGTGCAACATTAGGTTTACAGCCTTTCTAACTAGGGTAGTTCAATATAACCAGTCATCATTTAAATTTTGACTAAACGCGGGGGAGACTTATGAAACGAGTATTTTTAAAATCAATGATTTGCGGTTTGGCTATGAGTGCATTTTCTTTTGCTGTAAATGCTCAAACAAACTATCCTGACAAGCCCATCAAGCTGATCGTTCCATGGCCTGTTGGTGGGTCGGCTGATGCGATTGGGCGCATGATTGGTATTGGGTTAAACAATCAGCTGGGTAAGCAAGTGGTTGTTGAAAATATTGCGGGTGCTGGTGGCAACATTGCTACTCAAGCATTTGTAAAAGCGCAGCCTGATGGTTACACATTACTTTTGGCAACTAGTTCAACAAACTCAGCCAATCCAAATTTGTATGCCAAGGTGCCTTTTGACCCAATTAAAGACTTTGTGCCCGTTATTGAGTTCACTTCGGTTCCGAGTGTATTGGTCGTAGGAGCAGATTCTCCATACAAATCTGCAAAGGATATTGTTGCGGCTGCTAAAGCTTCACCAGGTAGGCTTACGTACGGATCTGGTGGAAACGGCAATTCGGGGCATTTAACTGGCGAGTTATTTAAGTCACAGGCTGGAATTTTTGTTCTTCACATTCCATATAAGGGAAATACGCCTGCGCTTGTTGATGTTATGGGTGGGCAAGTTGACTACATGTTTAACAATGGAGTCATTAATCAAGTTAAGGGTGGAAAAGTCAGGGCTCTTGGTGTAACTGCCGATAAGAGATTAGCTGCTATTCCTGATGTTCCAACCATGAAAGAGGCTGGTTACCCTGGAGTTTCATTAAGCACTTGGTTTGGCATTGCCGTACCAGCTGGTACTCCGGATGCGGTTGTAGCTAAGTTAAACACAGCTCTTAATAATGTTCTAAAAACTCCAGAGGTTATCAAGAGTCTGTCTGATATGGGTGCTGAGCCTAAGGGTGGATCTGCTGCAGAATTCCAGGCAACCTGGAAAAAAGATTTAACTCGCTATGCTGAAATTATTAAGGTCAGTGGCGCAAAGATGGAGTAATTTGATGGTGTGGGAGTTATTCCCCAATCCATTTAGCGCCGGGCCAACTCCCGGTGCTAACTTTATCTTTCATGCATTTAGTTAGCTCTGTAGTTACACATCGCGCAGCCGGTGTAATTCTTCTTGTAGTTGGTGTCGCCAAAACAATCTTCCTTGTTAAGACTTCATCTTGAAGAGGAGAGCCAACAAGCTCTTGTCTTGCAAGCTCATCGGCAACGGCAATACTCGGCAATATCGTCACCCCATTCCCCCCAAGAACCAAACTTTTTTGAACGTTCAGTGAGTTTGTCTCCGCGGTTACATTGAGATCTATTTTTAACAACTTGCAAGCATGATCAACTAGGCTTCGTAGGCCGTGTGGCTGACTGGGGAGAATGAATGGTTTGTCTACTAAATCACCAATGCTCAACTTTTTCTTTTTCAGGCCGCTATCAGGAAGTCCAATAACCCATAGGCGCTCTTCAAGCAATGGCTGAATTTGGATTACCGGTGAGGGTTTGGTGTCATAAAGTAATGCCGCATCAATTTCTCCATTACTAAGCCAATCATGAAGATGTCCAGCATAGCCTGTAGAAATGCGTACTCGAATCTCTGGGTAATCTCGCTTTATTGCGCTAATTAATGCGCTTGATAAAAGATCGCAAGTACTCGGAAGTAGGCCAACCGTAACAATGCCACTCACTGAATTCTGGGAGGGTCTAATTTCTGCTTTCGCTTTATCAACTTCATGCAGGATGCGGCGAGCGTATTCGACTAAAGTTATTCCAGCTTCATTGAGCTTCATTCCATGGCTTTCCCTGTCGAATAGTGGGGTGCCTACATCTTCTTCTAAGAGCTTTAGCTGACGTGATACGGCTGGTTGGACAATATTTAGGAGCTCTGCAGCCTTGGTGACATTGCCTGTTTCGGCTATGGTGACTAAGGCTCTTAACTGTTTGAGGTCCATGATTTGCCCTTATGCGTATTCGGAATGGATTCGATCAGAATATTCTATTTCATGTAAAGAGCAATAGCAATTTAAGATATCACAAGTCCCTAGCTATTGGCAATAATGGGGTATCTAAAAGCATATGAGACATTGATTGGAGTCGGTAATGAAGCGTTTTCAACTATTGGTAGATGGTGAGTGGATAAATCCAGAAGGGGGCGCATGGTTTGAAAGTACCAATCCATTCAATGGAGATGCTTGGGCTGAGATTCCGAGATGCACTGCAAAAGATGTTGATAAGGCAGTTACTGCTGCATACGCTGCACTTACTAAAGGCGCTTGGGCTGAAATGACTGCAAGTCAAAGAGGGATGCTCATGCATCGTCTCGGCGATTTGATTGCGCGCGATGCAAAGAAATTGGCAGAGATTGAAGTCCAAGATAACGGCAAGCTATATGCCGAAATGTTTGGTCAATTAAATTACATTCCACAGTGGTACTACTACTTTGGTGGTTTGGCTGACAAGATTCAAGGAAGCACTTTGCCCTTAGATAAAAAAGGCTACTTCTGCTTTACACGTAACGAGCCCATTGGTGTTGTAGCTGCAATTACTCCATGGAATTCGCCATTGATGTTGGCTGCCTGGAAAATTGCCCCTGCTTTGGCTGCGGGCTGCACTATTGTGATCAAGCCTTCGGAATTTACTTCTGCCTCAACGCTTGAATTTGCTCGTTTATTTGAGGAGGCTGGCTTCCCACCAGGTGTATTTAATGTTATCACCGGATTTGGATCAGAGGTAGGTGCAGCTTTGGTTGAGCATCCATTAGTAAGCAAGATCAGCTTTACTGGATCTGATGCAACAGGTAAATTAATTAATCAACAGGCTGCAGCACATCTAAAACACACTGCAATGGAGTTGGGTGGTAAGTCTCCAAATATTATTTTTGAAGATGCAGATATCGAGCAGGCAGTTTTTGGAGCGGTATCTGGAATCTTTGCAGCAACAGGGCAGACCTGTATTGCTGGTTCAAGATTACTTGTGCAGGAAAGTATTTATGACGAGGTTGTTGCTAAATTGTTAGAAGTGGCAAAAACGGCGAAGATGGGGAACCCCATGGAGTCGACCACTCAGGTTGGCCCAGTGACAACGATGCCGCAATATAAGAAGGTGCTTGATTACATCGAAATTGCTAAAAAAGATGGGGCAACCTTACTGTTGGGCGGTTCACCAGGAATGGCTCCTGGCTGTGAAAAGGGCTGGTTTGTGGAGCCAACTATTTTTGGTGACGTAAAAAATACTATGCGTATTGCGCAAGAGGAGGTATTTGGCCCCGTACTGTCAATCATCAAATTTAAGGATGAGGATGATGCCGTGAGAATTGCCAATGACATTCGCTTCGGACTAGCAGCTGCTGCCTGGACAAAAGATATTGGTAGGGCCATACGTATGTCAGAGAAATTAAAAGCAGGTACTATTTGGATTAATACATACCGTGCTATTAGCTATATGGCACCATTTGGTGGCTACAAAGATTCTGGTCTAGGCCGTGAGAATGGGCAAGAAGCTATCAAAGAATTCTTGCAGGTTAAAAGCGTGTGGATTAATAGTGGCGCCGTTAGCGGAAATCCATTTGTAATGCGGTAATTTTATGAAGAGAATATATGCTTCCTGATGTAGATTCATTAGCTCTGTTTGTTAAGGCGGCAGAGCTTGGTAGTCTTACAAAGGCTGCCGATGAGTCCAACATGAGTTTGGCTGCTGCAAGTAGGCGCATTGCGTTGCTGGAGCATCGCTTTAAAGCATCTCTTTTCGATAGATCTTCTCGCGGCATTGAATTGACTAATGCTGGGCGTGCTTTAGTTAAGCACGCCAAAGATCTGCTAGTTGATATTAATAAGATGCAGTCTGAAATGACTGATTACGAGACCGGGAGTAAAGGGGTGCTCAAGGTGATGGCCTCAACCTCGGTTATGACGCATCGCTTCCCTAACGATCTTGCAAAATTTTTAAAAAAATATCCAGACTTTCGTGTAGTCGTTCAAGAGCGGTGGAGTGATGAGGTTGTTAAAAGTCTGTTGTCTGCCGAAATCGATGTTGGATTCATTATCAATGGTTCTATTACCAATGGGCTAGAGCTGCATGATTATGAAACTGATCGCTTGTGCGCTGTATTTCCAAAGGGTCATGCACTTAGTAAAGTTAAAAACTTAACCTACGCAAAGATTCTTGATCATGACATTGTGGGTTTGGAATCTAGCGCCAATTTGATGCGACTACTTGCCATGGAGGCGAGCAAGATCGACAAGGTCATGAGAACGCGCATTGAAGTAAGAAGTTTTGAGGCGATACAAAAGGCGGTTTCTGCAGGCTTGGGCGTTGGGTTCCTGCCTTTTGCTACTGAACAACCTATCAATCTTCAAGATAACAATCTAATAGCCATTCCAATTGAAGAAGAATGGGCTAAACGCCGTATTCTTTTGTGCGTAAGAAAAGAGCAATCTAGCAATCCTGTTCTGCAGAAATTCTTAGAAGCGTTTATTAAAAAGTAATTTAGATGGCTACCCAGAAAAACACCGAACTCCCATTGGCTGATGACATCCGACTTTTGGGAAGAATTCTAGGTGACATTGTCCGTGAGCAAGAGGGAGACGCTGTTTATACGCTAGTTGAGCAAGTACGAAAGCTCTCAGTTGCTTTTCATAGGGACTCAAACCAAAAGGCCAATCAAGAACTCACTAAATTACTTAAGGGATTGAGTGGCGATAGTGCGATGAAGGTGCTTAGAGCCTTTACTTACTTTAGCCATTTAGCCAATTTGGCTGAAGATCGACATCACATCCGCCGCCGCGTAGCGTATGAGCGTATTGGCAGTTATCAGGATGGCAGTATTCCGGTCGCCATGAAAAAGCTTCGTGCCGCAGGGGTTACCAGTAAGACGATATCCAAGATGCTGGAGCAAAGCCTTATTTCCCCAGTCTTGACGGCCCACCCAACAGAGGTTCAAAGAACCAGCATTTTGGAGGCTGAGCGAGATATCGCCAACCTGTTAACTGCAAGAGATCAAATTAAAGAGTCTTCAAAGGCTAATAATGCCGCTAAAGATGTGGTTTTAACTAGAGAGCTTGCGCTTAATGAAGAGCAAATTCGCGCTCGTGTATTACAGCTTTGGCATACCCGCTTATTACGCTTTACTAAATTGACGGTTGCCGATGAGATCGAAAACGCATTGAGTTATTACGAGTCGACTTTCCTGCGTGAGATTCCCAAGATTTATGCTCAATTAGAGGACTCTCTGGCCGGTAATTCCGTAGCAAGTTTTCTCAAGATGGGCCAGTGGATTGGTGGCGACCGCGATGGCAATCCGAATGTTAGTGCTCAAACTTTGGAATATGCCATTAAACGTCAAGCCGAGATGGTGCTGCGTTACTACTTAACCGAAGTGCATCACTTGGGAAGAGAGCTTTCCGTTTCCGCATTGCTACTCAAGTTCCCCAAAAAGATGCAAGAGCTTGCAGCAGCATCGCCAGATACCAATGAGCATCGTCAGGATGAGCCTTATCGCAGGGCTTTGACCGGTATGTACTCCAGGTTGGCCGCAACTCTCAAAAAACTTACTAATGCTGACGCTGCAAGACATGCGGTGGCTCCGCAAAATCCCTATACTAGTGCTCAGGAGTTTTTGGCTGATCTCAAGACTATTGAGGCGACCTTGATTTCTCAAGGGGCAAAGGCTCTATCAGATAGGCGATTGCGTGGACTTATCAGGGCGGTAGAAGTTTTTGGTTTTCATCTGGCTACTGTGGATTTGCGCCAAAGCTCGGATATGCATGAAGCGGTATTGGCTGAGCTTCTTGCGACAGCTTCGATTGAAAGTAATTACTCAACTCTTTCTGAAGAGCAAAAGCGCGAGCTATTGCTGTCACTTCTCAAAGATCCAAGACCTTTGCGGGTTGTGGGCCATTCTTATTCTGATTTTGCAATATCAGAGATTGCCATTTTTGAAATGGCTAAAACCATGCGCCAATTATTCGGTGCCGATGCTATTCGCCACTACATTATTAGTCATACTGAAACTGTCAGCGACTTATTGGAAGTCTTATTGCTTCAAAAAGAAGTGGGGCTGATGCATGGGGTATTGGGTAAAAAGGCTATAGCCGACCTCATTGTTGTTCCGCTATTTGAGACCATTGAAGATTTACGTAATGCCGCTCCAATCATGCAAGATTTTTATACCTTGCCAGGTATTCTTGATTTAGTAAAACGATCTGGCGCTGAGCAAGACATTATGTTGGGCTACTCTGATTCCAATAAAGATGGCGGTATTGTTACCAGTAATTGGGAGTTATATTGCGCCGAGCTCGCCTTAGTTAAGGTATTTGAGCCCTTGGAAGAGGCGCATGGAGTCAAACTGCGTTTATTCCATGGCAGGGGCGGCACAGTAGGTCGTGGAGGTGGTCCAAGCTATGAAGCTATCCTGGCTCAGCCCCCTGGAACTGTACGCGGTCAAATCCGACTAACAGAGCAGGGTGAAGTGATTGGCTCTAAATACGCTAATCCTGAAATTGGCAGGCGTAATTTAGAAACTTTGGTAGCCGCCACATTGGAGGCAACTTTACTAAAGTCGACCAGGCAAGCGAGCAAAGCCTTCTTAGAAGCTGCTGCCCATATTTCTCAAGTGAGTATGGATGCGTATCGTGGTCTCGTATATAAAACCCCTGGCTTTGCAGAATACTTCTTTGATGCCACGCCAATTCGAGAGATTGCCAAGCTCAATATTGGTTCTCGGCCGGCAAGTCGCAAAGCAAGCCAGAGGATTGAAGATTTAAGGGCGATTCCTTGGGGGTTTAGTTGGGGGCAGTGCAGGCTCACTTTGCCTGGTTGGTATGGCTTTGGTTCAGCGGTAGAAGAATTTCTTAATCAGCCCAAAGCTACCGATAAGAAAGCTGCCCTCGCTTTGCTTCAAAAAATGTACAAAGAGTGGCCATTCTTTAGAACACTTTTGTCCAATATGGATATGGCATTAGCAAAGAGTGATCTAGCTTTGGCCTCTAGGTACAGTGAATTGGTGTCAGATCCGAAGTTACGTAAAAGAATTTTTGGCGCAATTGAGACTGAATGGAATAAGACCGTCAATGCATTGAGCCTGGTAACTGGGGAGAAAACCCGCTTGGCAAGAAATCCAGCATTGGCGAGGTCTATTCGAAATCGTTTCCCTTATATTGACCCGCTCCACCATTTACAAGTCGAGTTAGTCAGGCGCTATCGTGCTGGCAAGCATGATGAAAGGGTGCAACGGGGCATCCATATTGCGATTAATGGAATTGCAGCGGGGCTGAGGAATACTGGCTAATTCTTAGGCGGTGTCTACCAAAGACTCTTATGAGTCTGGGGCGGTCATTGAGAAATACTTTTTAGCCTAAGATTGTTTTATCCGATTTAATAGATTGCAATACCGTAGTAGCAATCTCTTCAATCGACTTGCTGGTTGTAGCTACCCAAGGAATGGATTCCTTTTTCATCATAGCAGTAGCTTCATTAATTTCGTAGCGGCAGTTTTCTAGCTTGGCATAGTTACTGCCAGGGCGTCGCTCATTGCGAATCTCTGACAAACGCTCGGCATCAATCATTAAGCCAAAAATCTTATTGCGGTAGGGGATTAAATCCTTTGGCAACTGCCCACGTTCAAAATCCTCGGGTATTAGAGGATAGTTGGCTGCTTTCATGCCGTATTGCATTGCCAGATACAGACTGGTTGGTGTCTTGCCTACGCGGGATATCCCTACGAGGATGACATCAGCTTCCGCTAGATTACGGTTTGATTGGCCATCATCGTGGGCCAGAGAGTAGTTAATAGCCTCAATACGGTTTTTATAGGCTTCGGTATCAGCATTGTGGTGCAGGCGGTTCATGGCATGGGTTGATTTGACCCCTAGAGCCTGCTCCAAAGGTGCCACAAAAGTCTGGAACATGTCCAGAATCAGGCCATTTGCCTTGCCGACAATCTTATTGAGCTCGGGATTCACCAAGGTGGTGAAAACGATAGGTTGAACCCCGTATTTGGCAGCCGCCTGATTGATGCTAGAAACAGCGTCATGGGCTTTTTCAGGGCTATCCACAAAAGGCACCCGAATATGCTTAAAAGTGGCCTCAAATTGGGCCAAAATCGATTGGCTGAAGTTCTCAGCAGTAATTCCAGTGCCATCAGAAACGATAAAAACAATGCGGGTTTGGGTGGACATGAGATTGGCCTATCAGTCGTGGTCAGCACTACAATATGTAGTTAATGAAGTATGCCGTATTGTATTCGGCCGCTCGACCAGTTTCCTTATCTTTAGAGAGTATTTTATGTCCAACCAACAGCAACAAAGTAACGATGTAGCAAATGCCTATGTTTTGCCTTTTGAGCAACTCCGAATGACCGATGTTGAGTCAGTCGGCGGTAAAAATGCTTCACTTGGTGAAATGATTTCTCAGTTGTCCTCCACGGGTGTTCGTGTGCCTACTGGATTTGCAACAACCTCATTGGCATTTCGTGATTTCTTGGAGCACAACAATTTAACTGAGCGCATTCAGAAGCGCTTGGAAAATCTCAACATTGATGATGTGCGTGCTCTAGCTGAAGCCGGTAAAGAAATTCGTGGCTGGATTGAGACTGCTCCATTTCAACCACGTCTTGATGAAGAAATTCGTACAGCGTTTAAGAAATTAGATGACTCTGGCAAAGGATCCTTTGCGGTTCGTTCCTCTGCAACTGCAGAAGACTTGCCGGACGCTTCATTTGCTGGACAGCAAGAAACTTTTTTGAACGTTGAAGGTATTGACGATGTTCTGAAAAAGATTCGTGAAGTGTTTGCTTCCTTGTATAACGATCGTGCGATTTCATACCGCGTTCATAAGGGCTTCGCCCATGCCGAAGTAGCCTTATCTGCTGGTATCCAGCGCATGGTTCGCTCTGATGTGGGTGCAGCTGGGGTGATGTTTACTCTGGATACTGAATCTGGATTTGAAGATGTTGTGTTCATCACCTCAAGCTATGGTCTAGGTGAAACAGTAGTGCAGGGTGCAGTCAACCCAGATGAGTTCTACGTATTCAAAACCACTTTAGCTCAAGACAAGAAGGCGATTATTCGTCGCTCTTTGGGTTCTAAGTTGATTCAGATGCAATTTGCGCCTGCAGGTTCTACTGAAAAAGTAATGACTGTTGATGTTGCCCCAGAAAAGCGTAATCGTTTTTCATTGGAAGATGCCGACATTACTGAATTAGCAAAATATGCCGTGATCATTGAGAAGCACTATGGCCGTCCAATGGATATCGAGTGGGGTAAAGATGGTCAAGATGGCCGAATTTACATCCTGCAGGCACGTCCAGAGACAGTGAAGAGTCAAGCTGCTGGTCAAGTAGAGATGCGCTACAAGCTCAAGGGCACATCTAAGGTTTTAGCTAAAGGTCGTGCGATTGGTCAAAAGATTGGTGCAGGCCCAGTTCGTGTGATTCGTGACCCAAGCGAAATGGATCGCGTGCAGCCAGGTGATGTATTGGTTGCCGATATGACTGACCCTAACTGGGAGCCAGTAATGAAGCGTGCTTCCGCGATTATTACTAATCGTGGTGGCCGTACTTGTCACGCGGCAATTATTGCCCGTGAGTTAGGTGTTCCTGCAGTGGTAGGCTGTGGTGATGCGACTGAGCATCTGCAAGACGGCATGATGGTTACCGTATCTTGTGCAGAGGGTGATGAGGGTCATATTTATGATGGCTTGATTGAAACGGAAGTGACTGAAGTTTCTCGTGGCGTATTGCCAGAGATCCCAGTCAAGATCACCATGAATATTGGTAATCCTCAGTTGGCATTTGATTTCTGTCAAATTCCAAATGCGGGCGTTGGTTTGGCTCGTCTTGAGTTCATCATCAATAACTACATTGGCGTACATCCACGCGCTGTATTGGAATACCCAAATATTGATCCGGATCTCAAGCGCGCTGTAGAGAGCGTTGCTCGTGGTTATGCAAGCCCACGTCAGTTCTACGAAGATAAATTGGTTGAGGGTGTAGCAACGATTGCTGCCGCTTTCTATCCAAAACCAGTGATCGTTCGTTTGTCCGACTTCAAGTCAAACGAGTACAAAAAGCTGATCGGCGGTTCACGCTATGAGCCGGATGAAGAAAATCCAATGCTCGGTTTCCGTGGTGCATCCCGTTATGTATCAGCAGATTTTGGTGAAGCCTTTGCTTTAGAGTGCGCGGCGATGAAGCGTGTTCGTGAAGATATGGGTCTGGATAACGTCGAGATCATGGTGCCGTTTGTCCGCACCATTAAGCAAGCTGAGCGTGTGATCGACATGATGGCGAAGTTCGGTCTCAAGCGCGGTGTTAATGGCTTGCGCCTCATCATGATGTGCGAGATTCCTTCCAATGCTATTTTGGCCGATCAATTCCTAGAGCATTTTGATGGATTCTCAATCGGTTCAAACGATATGACTCAGTTAACACTGGGTCTAGATCGTGACTCCGGTATGGAATTGTTGGCAATTGATTTTGATGAACGCGACCCTGCGGTTGAGTTCATGATTGCTCGATCCATTGAAGCCTGTCGCAAACAAAACAAATACGTTGGTATTTGCGGTCAAGGCCCTTCAGACCACCCAGACTTTGCGCGCTGGTTGGTTGCCAAGGGCATTACTTCAATCTCCCTCAATCCGGATAGCGTAGTAGCTACTTGGGAAATGTTGGGCAAGAAAGAAGCGTAACTTACCCTCGCTAATGACCAGCGAGATGTAATAAAGGCCTAGATGCAAATCTAGGCCTTCTGTTTTTTGGTGAGCAAGTGAATTAGCGCTTCACTTTTGCTGCCGCCCTTTTCTTAGGGATGGATTTAGTAGCTTTCTTAGCAGGCACAATCGCCTTCTTTATGATCTTACTATTACGATGAATTGGTACTGCACTCATTTTCTTGGCAGGCGATGCAATCGAGCGCGAAAGCGTTGCTCCCGACCAACTAGGCTCGGCAATCGAATTAAACGCAGAGCGTAATTTCTCGCCCCACAGTTCGTGAATCATTTGGAAGTAGGGGTTTGACTCATCCATGGTGACCAACTTACTAGCCTGCAACGAATTCTTTTCATAGACCAGCAGATCTAGCGGTAGGCCAACAGAAATATTGCTATTCAGGGTGGAGTCCATAGAGATCAGGGCGCACTTAGTAGCTAAATTGAGTGGTGTATCAAAGGTGATCACTCTATCTAAAATTGGCTTGCCATATTTAGATTCTCCAATCTGGAAGTAGCAGGTCTCGGGTGTAGCTTCAATAAAGTTCCCAGCTGAATAGATATTAAAGAGTCGTGGACGCTCACCCTTAATCTGTCCACCAAAGATCAGATTGCAATTGAAATCAATACCTGCTTTTTCTAGTGCTTTGTGATCTCGGTCGTAAACCTGTTTAATGGCATCACCAATAACGACGGCCGCATCATGGGTGCTTTCGACATTCCACAGATTCTTCCCATTGAGGAGTTGGCCTTGCAGCAAGATCTCTTTAACCGCTTGGGTAATGGCAAGGTTGCCAGCGCTCATCAGGGTGAAAAAGCGATCTTTATCTTTCTGGAATAAAGACATCTTTCTAAAGGTGCCGATCTGATCAACACCCGCATTGGTGCGTGTATCCGATAAAAATACCAAGCCATCTTTTAGGCAAAGCCCAACGCAATACGTCATCCTGCAACCCCTTTAATTATTTCCCTGAATTATCTCTTACTTAGCTTTACTGCGAGCTGGATTAGTCCTGCTTAGTAATAGAGATGCTGGCAGTTAATTCTTCACCGCCTCCGCCGGAGCGAACCCCCTTGACCGGCGCTGCTGAGTAGTAATCTCTACCAATCGCCAGACGTACATGGCGCGCATCAGTAAAGCAGGCATTCGTGATATCAATGCTTGTCCATAGACCTTTATTTATGTCGGCACAGAAATCAATCCAGGCATGACTTGCCAGGTTTGGTGCGTCTTCAGCAAAGAAATATCCGCTGACATAGCGTGCCGGGATGCCTGAAGCGCGACATAAGCCCAGCATGATGTGGGCATGGTCCTGGCAAACACCAGATTTCATGGCAAAAGATTGAGCAGCGGTAGTTGCGGAATTAGTTTGTCCTGGGAAATACAGAATAGTTCCTTGAACTGCTGCCGCTAACTCTAGAACCTCATCAATCGAGTTTGTCTTTGGAAGAGATGCTGCGAAATACTCCAGCATCTCTGCTGTGGGTTCAGTCAAATTGGTTTGTTGGAGTAGGTGATAAGGTGAAACAGCCTTAGGGTCATCCATAAATTCAAAAGCATCTTGTGTATGCACTTCACCCTCAGCCTCAATCATCATGGAGGTGTATGCATTCTCTTGAACAAATACGCTGTAGAGGTTTCCAAAAGTATCCAGCGAAGTGCTTGCCTTAATCGGTGTGCTAACTTTCCACTTGTCGATTGTTTGGCCAGCTACATCAGGTGGCGTGAGGCGTAACTCTTGAATGGAGTAGCGTACCGGCGTTTCATAGCGGTATTCTGTGCGGTGACGAATCTTCAGGTGCATGGTGATCTTTAAGCTACTGCTAATGGTATAAGGTAGGCATTACTGAATTCATCAGCAATATGATTGATGCGCTCTAAGAATTCATCAATAAATTCCTCCAGCCCTTGAGAAAAGACTTCATCAATATCGGAATAATCTAGGCTAGCTTTGAGCTTACCAAGCAGGCGTTCAATTTCTTTGGATTGCTGATTCTTCACTTCTGAAATTAATGGGATGAGTTCATTGACGCAGCACACTAGTGAGCGCGGCATTTGTTTGTTGAAAATTAAGAGTTGGGCTACTTGCTTAGGAGTCACTTGATCTGAGTAGATCTGCCGATAGATTTCAAAAGCAGAGACTGAGCGTAGCAGGGCAGCCCAGTGATAAAAATCAAAGAAGTTACCATCGGCCCCATCAATTATTTCAACGACCTCGCCGTCAACTGCCTTACCTTTTTTATCGGTACGCAATACCTTTAGCGCAGCTTGACCTTCGTACTTAGTTTCTAAAATACGAGCGGTGTTATCAGCCCTCTCTAGAAGGGTGCCGACATTCATAAAGTAGAAGGCTTCATTCTTGAGCATGGTGCCATGCATCACACCTCTAAATAGGTGGCAGCGATGCTTCACCCAATCCAGCAATCTACTGGGGTCAGCTTGATTGCGAGCCTCCAGAATGCGCTGTAATTCTAGCCAAGTGGTGTTCTGGGTTTCCCATGCTTCAGAAGTAATCTTGCCTCGAATGACGCGAGCGTTCTCACGAGCCGCAAACAGACAGGACACGATGCTGGAAGGATTGCTAGTTTCATAAATCATGAAATCCAAGACATTCTCACGAGTAACGGCATCGTACTTCTGCAGGAAAGATTCTTCTAACTTGGAGATCGTGAGCAGCTTCTTCCAGCTTTGCTCTAAAAATTCTGTTGGCTGCGGGAGTAGGGAGGTTTGGTGGTTGACATCCAACATGCGAGCAGTGTTTTCTGCGCGCTCTGTATAGCGAGCCATCCAATAAAGGCAATCAGCGGTACGACTCAACATATGTACTTATCCCTTTTATTCTTCTAGAACCCAGGTGTCTTTGGTGCCGCCACCTTGTGAGGAGTTGACCACTAAAGAGCCTTCTTTGAGGGCAACACGCGTAAGTCCGCCTGGAACCATCTTGATTGTTTTTCCTGATAAAACAAAAGGACGTAAATCAATATGGCGCGGCGCAACACCAGACTCAACAAAGGTTGGGCAGGTTGATAGCGCTAAAGTGGGTTGTGCAATGTATTTATCTGGGTTGGCAATCAGATGCCCGCGGAATTCTTCTATCTCTGCTTTAGTGGATGCTGGTCCAACCAACATGCCATAGCCACCAGCACCATGCGTCAACTTGACCACCAACTTGTCTAAGTTAGCTAAGGTGTATGCGAGATCCTCTGACTTACGACATTGAAAGGTTGGCACATTATTCAGAATGGGCTTCTCACCTAAATAGAACTCAATCATGTCGGGTACGTAAGGGTAGATCGATTTGTCATCCGCAATACCGGTACCAATTGCGTTGGCTAAAGTCACATTGCCCGCACGATGCGCTGAGAGTAATCCTGCAACTCCCAAGGTTGAATCAGAGCGGAATGCAAGGGGGTCTAAGAAGTCATCATCGACGCGTCGGTAAATCACGTCGACCCGCTCAGGTCCTTGGGTGGTGCGCATAAAGACTTGCTCGTTCTTCACGAATAAGTCTTTACCCTCAACTAATTCAACACCCATTTGCTGAGCTAAATAGCTATGCTCAAAATAAGCGGAGTTGTACATGCCTGGTGTGAGTACTACGACATTCGGTTTCTTGATGTCATCTGGTTTGACGGACTTTAAGCATTCCAATAAAAAATCGGGATAGTGCTCGACAGGTGCAACCCGATATTTCTGAAACAGATCAGGGAAGAGGCGCATCATCATCTTGCGGTCTTCAACCATATAGGAGACACCAGATGGAACACGCAAGTTATCTTCTAGAACATAGAACTCGCCCTCACCAGCTCTCACGATGTCGATCCCAGCGATCTGGGCATAGATATCTCGCGGCACATTGACGTTACGCATTTCAGGGCGGTATTGCGCGTTGTTATAAATCTGCTCAGCAGGAATGATGCCTGCTTTGATAATTTCTTCTTCGTGATACACGTCATAAATAAACCGATTGAGTGCTTTAACCCGTTGACGCAGTCCGGCCTCGAGTTGCTCCCATTCCTTAGCGGTAAAGATGCGGGGGACTTGATCGAAGGGGATGGTTCTCTCAGACCCAAGATCATCTCCATAGACGGCAAAGGTAATGCCAACTCGTCGGAAGATTAGGTCAGCCTCTGCACGCTTGAGACCCATGAGGGTATCGCTTTGCTGCTTGAGCCAGTTATGGAAAACTTGGTAATGGGGACGCGCTTTTCCGCTGGCGTCGAGCATTTCATCAAAAGGCAATTTCATAGTTACAAACTAATGCCTTTGATAGTTTAAAAATCTGGGGTATGGAGCAGCTTGGTGCTATGTGCACTTTATTGGTGCACTAATTCCTCTCTTCAAAGGCCGTGGCCCTGCTTGTTCAATCAAGCGTTGAGATCGCCTCTGGCAATGCGCCCCTTTTGAACTTCCCATTCACGTTCTTTGGTGGCCGCACGCTTGTCATGTTGCTTCTTGCCTCGGGCCAGTCCAATCTCGCACTTCACATTGCCTTTCGAGAAATGCAGATTGAGTGGAACGAGGGTGTAGCCTTTTTGCTCCACTTTACCGATGAGTTTTTTAATCTCAATAGCATTGAGGAGAAGTTTGCGAGTACGAGTGCTGTCCGGGACGATATGAGTGGAAGCCGATAGTAGGGGGGTGATGTGACAGCCGATGAGGAATAGCTCCGCCCGACGGATGACAACATACGCTTCTTTAATGTGGACTCGACCAGCGCGGATGGCTTTTACTTCCCAGCCCTCCAGAACCAGTCCTGCCTCGAACCGTTCCTCGATAAAATAATCGAAGAAGGCTTTTTTGTTATCGACGATACTCATATTTATTTAGCTTCTCAAGATCGATTATGGCAGACGTCTACAAGACCGTTTTAATTGGCCACTCAGCCGACCGCATGTATGGCTTAGTGACCGACGTGGCGCGCTACCCTGAGTTCCTGCCCTGGTGTGGCGGGGTGGAGATTTTTGAACAGACTGAGACCGTTTTGGATGCCAAAATCAATATCCACTTCAAGGGTATTAATCAGTACTTTCACACTCGAAACATCAATCACCGCCCTGAAACCATTGATATGGTCTTTGTGGATGGGCCATTCAAGCATTTTTCCGGGCAGTGGAACTTCATTCCCCTCAAGGAAGATGCCTGCAAGGTGGAGTTCAAGCTCCATTGGGAGTTTAAGAGTGTCATCCTGGATAAGATCATTGGGCCGGTATTTGGACACATTGCAGGCACCTTTGTGGATTGCTTCGTAAAGCGAGCCGAAGACCTCTATGGCTAACCAGTCCATGGAGATTTGGATTTGCGATGCCCGCTCGGGTGAGCCTCAGCTCAGCCCCTTTACCCTGCATTTATCACCCTCTGACACTGCCACGGTAGGCCTGGCCCTAATCAAGGCTGGAATAGCCCAAGGCCCCGAAGATCCCATCCTGGCTAGAAAAGGCTGTTTTGGCGTCTTCGGCAAGCGCAAGGATTGGGATAGCCTTATTTATGAGGGTGATCGTCTGGAGCTGTATTCACCCCTCCTGGTGGACCCCAAGGCCGTCCGCCGCAAGAAGGCTAATCAGAACCAAGATGCCAAATTCCAGGCTGCCGCAGCTAAAAGAAAGGCTAGGCGGCTATAATCGGTTTTTGCGACTAGGGGTTTTGCATGCGACTCATTCAAAAAGCACTCACTTTTGACGATGTGCTCCTCGTACCGGCTTATTCTTCGGTACTTCCTCGAGATGCCAGCTTGGCAAGTAAGTTAACTCGAGATATTTCACTAAACACACCGTTGGTGTCCGCAGCTATGGATACTGTCACTGAAGGCCGCTTGGCAATTGCCATGGCCAGTGAAGGTGGCATTGGAATTGTTCATAAAAATCTCAAGCCTGCTGAGCAGGCTAGGGAAGTGGCTAAAGTCAAACGTTACGAATCCGGAATTCTGCGCGATCCGATTACGGTCGGTCCTGATGTCACGCTGCGTCAAGTTATTCAGCTTTCGCGTGAACATGGTTTTTCTGGTTTCCCAGTTCTGACTGGCAAAGAGGTGGTGGGCATTATTACCAACCGCGACTTGCGCTTCGAGGAGGACTTGGATGCGCCAGTGAAATCCAAGATGACTCCGCGTGAGCGCTTGATTACAGTTAAAGAAGGTTGTTCCTTAGAAGAGGCGAAGCGCTTGATGAGTCAGCATCGCTTAGAGCGCGTGCTGGTGGTTAATGACAAGTTTGAATTGCGTGGTCTCATCACCGTCAAAGATATTTTGAAAGCTACCGAGCATCCAAATGCTTGTAAGGATAGCGAAGGTAAATTGCGCGTTGGTGCTGCGGTTGGTGTTGGCCCAGATAACGATGAGCGCATTGAACTTTTAGTTCGCGCAGGCGTTGATGTCATCGTGGTGGACACTGCTCACGGCCACAGCCAAGGTGTTTTAGATCGTGTTAAATGGGTTAAGAAAAACTATCCACAAGTTCAGGTGATTGGCGGAAATATCGCTACAGGTGATGCTGCTAGAGCGTTGGCCGATCATGGCGCTGATGGCGTGAAGGTCGGTATTGGCCCAGGCTCTATCTGTACCACCCGAATTGTTGCAGGCGTAGGCGTTCCTCAAATTAGCGCCATTGTGAATGTGGCTGCCGCTCTTAAGGGCACAGGCATTCCGTTAATTGCTGACGGTGGTGTCCGTTACTCCGGTGACGTTGCTAAAGCTTTAGCTGCTGGCGCAAGTTCCGTCATGATGGGCGGCATGTTTGCTGGCACCGAAGAAGCTCCAGGTGAAGTCTTTTTGTATCAAGGTCGTTCATACAAGAGCTATCGCGGCATGGGTTCTTTGGGTGCGATGGCCGATGGTTCTGCAGATCGTTACTTCCAAAGTGATATCAGTGCAGCGAATGCTGAGAAGCTGGTGCCTGAAGGTATTGAAGGTCAAGTGCCTTACAAAGGTAGTGTTCTTGCCATCTTGCATCAACTGACTGGTGGTATTCGTTCCTCAATGGGTTATCTTGGATGCAAGACGATTGATGAACTTCATGAGAAAGCAAATTTTGTGGAAATCACTTCAGCGGGTGTGCGCGAGTCACACGTTCATGATGTGAAGATCACGAAGGAAGCCCCGAATTACCATATTGATTAAGACTGTTCCTTTCGTGCACGACAAAATACTGATTCTCGACTTTGGTTCACAAGTCACCCAATTAATTGCCAGACGCGTGCGTGATGCACGTGTCTATTCCGAAATCCATCCCTACGATTGCGATCCAGAATTTATTCGCAAGTTCATTCAAGAGCAGGGTGGCAAGGGAATCATTCTTTCCGGTGGACCAAGCTCAGTTACAGAAGAGGGTAGTCCTCGTGCACCAAAAATCGTTTTTGAATTAGGTGTTCCTGTTTTGGGTATTTGCTACGGCATGCAAACGATGGCGACCCAACTTGGCGGCGCTGTTGCTTCTGCTGAAGCCTTGGGTAAAGCTCGTGAGTTTGGTTACTCCGAAGTGCGTGCTCATGGCCATACCAATTTACTCAAAGGCATTCAGGACTTCTCCACTAGCGAAGGCCACGGCATTCTGAAAGTTTGGATGAGTCATGGTGATTCAGTCACCACATTGCCGCCAGCATTTAAGTTAATGGCTTCAACAGAATCTTGCCCTATCGCTGGTATGGCTGATGAAGACCGCCGTTTCTATGCATTCCAGTTTCATCCAGAAGTAACGCATACCTTGCAGGGTGAGGCCATCTTGGCTCGTTTTGTGCATGAGATCTGCAAGTGCAAGCCTGACTGGGTGATGGGTGACTACATTAGTGAGGCGGTTGAACATATCCGCGAACAAGTTGGCGATGAAGAAGTCATCCTTGGCTTATCCGGCGGCGTTGACTCTAGCGTAGCAGCGGCATTAATCCATCGTGCGATTGGTGAGCAACTCACCTGTGTGTTTGTGGATCATGGTTTACTTCGTTTAAACGAAGGCGACATGGTGATGGAGATGTTTGCTCGTAACCTTGGCGTCAAGGTGTTTCGAGTAGATGCCAAAGAGAAATTTATGTCTGAGCTCGCTGGCGTTGCTGATCCAGAAGCTAAACGCAAAATCATTGGTAAAGAGTTCGTTGAGATTTTCCAAACTGAGTCTGGCAAGATTAAAAATGCCAAATGGCTTGCTCAAGGCACTATTTACCCAGATGTCATTGAGTCTGCTGGTAAAGGTAAAAAGGGCGCGCATACGATTAAGAGTCACCACAATGTGGGTGGCTTGCCTGAAGATATGCACCTCAAACTGCTTGAGCCGTTGCGTGAGTTATTTAAAGATGAGGTGCGTGAACTCGGTGTTGCCTTGGGTTTACCGCGCGAGATGGTGTATCGCCATCCATTCCCAGGGCCTGGTCTTGGCGTGCGCATCTTAGGTGAGGTGAAGGCGGAGTTTGCAAGTCTTTTGCAACGTGCTGATGCCATATTTATTGAAGAGCTTCGTAATACGATTGATGAAACAAGTCAAAAATCTTGGTATGACCTCACTAGCCAAGCCTTTGCAGTGTTCTTGCCAGTGAAATCTGTAGGCGTTATGGGTGACGGTAGAACTTATGAGTACGTTGTCGCCCTCAGAGCGGTTCAAACGCAAGACTTTATGACTGCGCATTGGGCTCACTTGCCACATGATTTACTGGGCAAGGTATCAAATCGCATCATCAATGAAGTGCGCGGTATCAATCGCGTGGTCTACGACATCAGCGGAAAACCACCAGCAACCATCGAGTGGGAATAGGCGACTTAAGTCTGCCTTTGCCCATGACCATGCTTGAGTTACGAGAAACATCCCTCGCAATACTGGCAAATACCGATGTGCAATCCAAGGTTGGCCAGCTGGCTAACTTGTTCGATGAGTATCAAGCTGGGCGTATTTCTGTAAACCCTTCCGGAAACCTTGATAGTCAAGATAAGTGCCTCCCTGGTCGACCCGCTAAGCCAGATTTAGTGGCGCCGAAGTTCGTTCCCAAAAGAAAAATGGATACGGTTGAGGGCAGGGCTATTCTTTGGCACTCCTTGGCACATATCGAATTTAATGCCATGAATTTAGCGCTGGATGCGATCTGGCGTTTTCCGAATATGCCCCAGGCGTATTACGAAGACTGGCTTAGGGTTGCCAAAGAAGAGTCCTATCATTTCAGTTTGATTAATTCCCATTTGGAGTCCCTTGGATTTGGCTATGGTGATTTCCCAGCCCACAATAGTTTGTGGGAGATGGTTGAGCGAACGACTGATTCAGTAATTGCGCGAATGGCTTTAGTTCCCAGGACCATGGAAGCCAGAGGTCTTGATGCAGTTCCTGAGATTCGAGATCGGTTTAAGCAAATCAAAGATGATCGCGCCGTAGAGATTCTAGAAATCATTCT
Source organism: Pseudomonadota bacterium (assembly GCA_041179645.1). GTDB lineage: Bacteria > Pseudomonadota > Gammaproteobacteria > Burkholderiales > Burkholderiaceae > Polynucleobacter. The sequence continues at coordinate 89,520 of JBEGSZ010000023.1, read as the reverse complement.
CCATGATGAAATTGGCCATGTGCTTGTCGGTAATCGCTGGTTTAACTTCTTATGCGCTAATAAGGGGCTATCCCCAATTACGACTTACCGAGAGTTGGCTGAGAAATATCGTGCGCCTACTTTGAGGGGGCCATTTAATTTTGATGCGCGTGAGCAAGCTGGCTTTACTTCTGAGGAATTGAAGTTGCTGGAATCTCTTAGCGAGAAGCGGGCGCAAGTAGCATGAAGATTCTGAGTCTGATTCCGCCGATGACGCAGCTCAATACGCCGTATCCATCAACGGCATATCTCACTGGATTTCTGCGCTCACGTGGTTTTGATGCTGTTCAAGAGGATTTAGCATTAGCCTTAGTTCTGGGTTTTTTCACACCATCTGGTTTGCAAGAAATTAAAGAGCAAGCACTACGGCTTTCTGAAGAAAATCGTAGTGCGAGCGTCAACTTTTTCCTGGATTACTTTGCGGATTATCAAGGCACTATCGCTCTAGCGATTGCATTTTTGCAGGGGCGCGATAGTACTCTTGCCCATCGCATCAACAGCCGCACTTTATTGCCTGAAGGCCCGCGATTTGCATCTCTAGATGCTTATGATGAGGAAGAGGGTGGCGATTCATTAGCATGGGCATTTGGTGCGCTGGGCTCTCAGGATCGGGCTCGTCATTTAGCCACTCTGTATCTCAATGATCTATCCGATGTCCTGCGTGATGCGGTAGATGAGCGCTTTGAGTTTGTTCGCTATGCAGAATCCTTGGCTGGTAGTCAGCCCACATTTACGCCTTTAGCAGATGCCCTAGCAGCAAGCGCCACATTAATGGATTTGCATTTACAAGACCTAACTAAATGCTCCATTAAAAAGCATCAGCCTGGCTTGGTGCTGCTCTCGGTCCCATTCCCTGGAGCAATGTACGCCGCATTACGAATTGCCCAAACCATTAAGCAACATTACCCTGATATCAAGATTGCCCTTGGTGGCGGCTACGTGAATACTGAGTTGCGTGAGCTCACCGATCCGCGCATATTTGATTTTGTAGACTTCATCACCCTAGATTCTGGTGAGCGACCCTTACTTGCGCTGTTAGAGCATTTCAATGGCAAGCGCTCCGCAGAAAGATTGGTGCGTACATTTGTCCGTAATCCTAATAAAGAGGTTCGTTACATTAATTGGCAGGAGCCGGACATTCCATTTGAGGATGTCGGAACTGCTACTTGGGATGGTCTGCCACTGAATTCTTATTTATCGCTGCTGGACATGCTCAATCCCATGCATCGCTTATGGAGTGATGGGCGCTGGAACAAGCTCACAGTTGCTCATGGCTGCTATTGGAAGAAATGTAGTTTTTGCGATGTCAGTCTAGATTACATCTCTCGTTATGAAACTGCTTCTGCAAGTCTTTTGGTTGATCGCATTGAAGCAATCGTTGCTGAGACTGGGCAGAGTGGATTTCATTTTGTAGATGAGGCGGCACCACCCAAAATATTGAAAGCCCTTGCCGAAGAATTAATACGTCGCAAGGTAGTGATTTCTTGGTGGGGCAATATTCGCTTCGAAAAGACCTTCACACCGGAGTTATGTGAGTTGTTGGCGCAGAGCGGTTGCATCGCCATGTCCGGCGGCCTAGAGGTTGCTTCCGATAGACTCCTTGATCTCATGAAAAAAGGCGTTTCAGTTGAGCAGGTAGCTCAAGTGACTAAAGGTTTCTCTGATGCTGGAATCCTTGTACATGCTTATCTGATGTATGGATTTCCAACGCAAACCGTTCAAGAAACTGTTGATTCTCTCGAATACGTTCGCCAGCTTTTTGAAAATGGCTGCATCCAGAGTGGCTTCTTCCATCGATTTACTTGTACGGTGCATTCTCCAGTGGGTCTTGATCCAGAGGCATACGGAATTGAGCTTGTGCCATTACCCCCCATTAGTTTTGCTAAGAATGATGTTGCCTTTATCGACCCTACGGGAGTGGATCACGATCTTCTCGGCGTCGGTCTTAAGAAGGCGATTTACAACTTTATGCATGGCGTAGGCTTTGAGGAGGATGTCCATAAGTGGTTTGATATGTCAGGCATTCCAAAAACTTCTGTAGGGCGCAATAAAATAGCCAAAGCACTGAAGCATGTATAAACTTTCCTCACTTAATCATTTAATTAAATCACCATGGGTGGCAATATGAATTTATCTCGTCGCACTTTCATCATCTCAGCTGCTTTGGCCCCAGTTGCCTGTGGCGGTCTCTCATATGAGCATGGCATTCCGGTTGCTCAACCAAAACCACTGCCCGTAGTTCGTCCTCCGCAAATTGGGCAAGAGTGGACTTATATCAAGAAAAATATCTTTGATGGCAAAACGCTAGATGTGATTACTGAGCGCGTCTCTAATATTGGCTCAAGTATTGTGATTGACCGCATGACTGCTGATGGCGCCCGTTTACCGAGTGAAATCCAGACTTCTTGGGGAATGGTTTCTACGGATACACAGTGGTCACGCTTGATTAACTTCGCACCATCATTACCGCTTTGGCCTGAGCAGCTATCCACTACCTGGTCAAAGCAGTTCAATACCAAGTACAGCATTGCCGGTTACTCAGACTCGCGGATGAATTGGCAAGAATATATGAGCGTACAGGGCTGGGAAAAAATTACCGTTCCGGCTGGAGAGTTCGTGGCCTTGCGTTTTCAGACTCTAATCAATTATGAGAGCGAAGATCCTAACAAGGTCGATTGCATTCGCAAAGAAACAGTTTGGTTCGCTCCGCAAATTGGCCGCTGGGTTGCGCGTGAGACTTCCGGTTCTTATCAAATTCAGGGACAAATTGGTGCGGTTATTCTAGAAGGCAGCTATCAATGGCAGCTCAGCTCCTACAAATAAACGCCATGCGAAGGCTGATTGTATTAATGGCGCCAGCTTTTTTGGTGGCGTGTATCGCGGGTCAGCCTTACCCAACTTCAACGCCGCTACCTCAACCCACCAATCCTCCTAAGGTGAGAGCGCCGCAAGTAGGGCAGCAGTGGGTTTACAACGTGCGTAACGTCTTCAACCAAGAGTTGGTAGATATTGTTACGGAGAGGGTGGTTTCTGTTGGCCCCCAGATTCGGATTGAGCGAAGTGGGCTAAAAGCAGGGGCGCTCCCCGATGAAATCCAACAACCTTGGGGCTATGTCTTGCAGGATCCCCACTGGAATCCTCCCCAACGGTTTTTACGGCCAATCCCCTTATGGCCTGAGCAACTCGTCCCTGGATGGTCGGGCTTCTATCGCGATCGTTATCAAGTAGTTGGATATCCCGATAACGACTATTACTGGGGCTTAAATGTATCTGCCTTGTCGTGGGAGGGTGTCAGTACGCCTGCTGGGCAATTCCCGGTCTTAAAGTATCAAAATGAGGCACCTTTCTTTACCAGCAATGACTTTTCTCGAGTGGCTAACTATCGTCAAGAGGATGTTTGGTTTTCCCCGGAAATTGGTCGGTGGGTTATTAGGCGTGGCTATGGACGCTATCTATGGGCTGGTATGTTTTGGAGTAATGCCCTCTGGGAAGACTACTTAGAGTGGGAGCTTGTGTCCTGGAAGTAAGCAAAGCGCTTAAAATCAGCACATCGCCATGTATACCGTAAAAGAACTCTTCCCAACCCTTCAGGGTGAAGGCGCCCACGCTGGTCGTGCGGCTGTATTTTGTCGCTTTGCTGGCTGCAATCTCTGGAGTGGTCGCGAAGAGGATCGCGCTACTGCAGTTTGCCAATTTTGCGATACCGACTTTGTTGGAAGTGATGGCATCGGTGGCGGGAAGTTCGAAACCGCTGCTCTCCTAGCGGACACTATAGAAGAGGTCTGGAATGGCACGTCAGCCGGACCACAGCAGCGTTATGTCATTTTCACTGGCGGCGAGCCGCTACTACAACTCGATACTGATTTAATTGATGCTTTACACGCCAAAGGCTTTGCTATTGCCATTGAGACCAACGGTACGATCAAGGTTCCTAAGGGCGTTGATTGGGTCTGCGTTAGCCCGAAGGCTGGCTCCGATCTGATTGTCTTGCAAGCCGATGAGATTAAGCTAGTGATTCCTCAACAGGGCCATGCTTCTATTGAGACTTTATTGGCCCGATTTGAGAAGATGGATTATCGCAACCGCTTCTTGCAGGCCATGGATGGTCCAAATCTCCAAGAAAACCTCGCATTAGCAGTGCGCCTATGTCAAAAGCGACCTTTATGGCGTTTGAGTGTTCAGACTCATAAAATGATCGGTATTCGATAGTAGTACAACCAAGCGATATTGAAGTACTTAGAAAAGTAATTATGACTACCAAGCAAGAAGTTATCTCCATTACCCGTCGACTTGAATTTGATTCAGGTCATCGCATTCCAAATCATGATGGGCAATGTCGCCACCTACATGGTCATCGCTATGCCATTGAAGTCACTCTGACTGGCGTGATCGCGGACCATCCTGGTAAAGCTGACGATGGCATGGTCTTGGATTTTGGAGACATCAAGCGACTCACCAATCAATACGTGGTTGAGCCTTGGGATCACGCATTTTTGGTGGCCAAAGAAGATGCTGGTTTGGTGAATTATTTAAATTCGATTCCGAATCACAAGACGGTGGTGATGGAGCATGTGCCTACCGTTGAAAACTTAGCTAGTGCAGCCTTTAAGGTATTGCAACCTGTTTTTGAAAAAGCATTTGATGGTCGACTGAAGCTGGCATCTATTCGTCTTTACGAAACCCCCAATTGCTGGGCTGACGTTTCTCACCCCTAAGAAGCAATATGCAAGCAGAGCTTGATCACCAATTTATGCAGCAAGCCTTGGATCAAGCCAAACTCGCTGCCGCTGCCGGCGAAGTGCCTGTCGGTGCTGTATTAGTGCGAGATGGTCAAGTGATCTCAACTGGTTTTAATCAGCTAATTAGCAACAGCGATCCTAGCGCCCATGCCGAAATGATGGCCTTACGCGCTGCTGCCTTGGATGAATCTAATTACCGCCTGCCTGGCACAACCCTTTATGTGACGCTTGAGCCATGCACCATGTGTGCTGGAGCAATGCTGCATGCTCGAGTTAACCGTGTTGTGTTTGGCGCTACCGATCCTAAAACAGGTGCAGCGGGAAGTGTTCTCAATGTATTTTCAGAAAAGCAGATTAACCACCAAACTCAGGTTGAAGGTGGCATCATGGGCGAAGAGTGTGGTCAGATACTGCGTGATTTTTTTAAGGAGCGGCGTTGAAGCAAATTCATTTGATTGCTCCTTCGGGGGCCAGTCTAGATCCTCGTAGCCCATTGGCTGGAATCGAGTGGCTCAAACAGCAAGGCATTGAAGTTCTGAATACTGATTGTGTAAGTCGAGTTGAGGAACGTTTTGCTGGCTCTGATGCTGAGCGTTTTGCCGAAATCAATCAACTCGCCAAGCTCCCTCCCGAGCTTACTGTCGTCGCAATGCGGGGTGGCTACGGATTGCATCGCCTGCTGCCAGATATTCAGTGGGATGCGATTACCAAAGCTATTAAGGCTGGTCTACAGATTTGTGGGCATAGTGATTTCACAGTTTTTCAGTTGGGTTTATTGGCAAAGACTGGCGCAGTCACTTTGGCAGGCCCCATGCTCAATTTTGATTTTGCTTGTCAGGGCGAGCAGGGCATAACCCCCAATCAATTTATGTGGGCACATTTCCAAAAAGCCATTAATGAACGTAAATTAGATTGCACTATTCAGGCTGAACAATGTTTCTTAAAAAAGCCTGCTGCAGGCCGCATCTCTGGAATGCTTTGGGGCGGTAACTTAACGGTGCTGGCCGGTCTAGTAGGAACACCATACATGCCAAGCAAAGAGCAAACTCAAGGCGGGATTTTGTTTCTAGAGGATGTGAATGAGCATCCTTATCGGATTGAGCGGATGTTGATGCAATTGTTGGACGCAGGCATATTGAGTAATCAAAGCGCTATCCTCTTAGGTGGATTCTCAGCCTATCGCCTATATGACAATGATCGTGGTTACACATTAGAAGCCGCTATCGAGGCCATTAGTAAGCGCCTTCCTGACGATATCCCCATATTGACTGGCTTGCCCTTTGGGCACCAAGCCGAGAAGCTGACTTTGCCAGTGGGTGCGCAAGCGCACATTCAATATGATGTCTCAGGATTTACCATCCAGTCTCAGTGGTAATTTTTACATTAAGGACATCTCCTTGCGAGTATTCGCATTTCTCATCAGCATATTGATTGCGAGCGCTGCAATGGCAACCGAAGAACCAAAGTTCACCCTTCTCGAGAAATCTGAGCCATTTGAATTTCGTGCTTATGCGCCACTCATTGTGGCGAAAGTGAAGGTAGAGGGCGATTTAGATGCCGCCTCTGATCAGGGATTTCGTTTGATTGCGGCGTACATTTTTGGGAAAAATCAGATATCTGAAAAAATTTCCATGACCGCGCCCGTTGGCATTGAGTCAAGCGATCAAAATAAGAGTGCCAAGATTGCCATGACTGCCCCTGTGGGTATAGAGAGCTCAGGTAAGCAATGGACGGTATCGTTTGTCATGCCTGCGGAGTACACCTTAGCTAGCCTACCAAAACCACTAGACCCGCAAGTCAAAATAAGAGAGCTGCCCGCAGAGAAAAAGGCAGTAATTATTTTTTCTGGCTTTTATAACGACGAGAAGGTCAAGGAAAAAACTCAGGCGCTGCGTGATTGGATGAATATCAAGAATTTAAAGCCAATCGGTGAACCTCAGTTTGCTCGTTACAACCCGCCTTGGACCTTACCCTTCATGCGTCGGAACGAAGTGATGATTCGAGTTCAGGAATAAGTCTCTCAGACTGAATCGCTGCTTCTTAGGCTTCAAAACTCTTTAATACAAAGCCGGCGCCACTATCTTGTCCCAGCGCTTTAACAAGAATAGGTAGGCTTTCAGCCAATTGCTTTTCTAGGGTCCATGGTGGATTCATGATGAACATGCCACTAGCCTGAAGTCGACGTTCTTTGGGTGCATTCTCAACCCGCAGTTCAACATGCAACCAAGACCGTTTATGTGCCGCCGCAATCTTCTTCATGTGATCGGGTAGGAATGCTGATTCCCTGCGGGAAAGGCATGGGTACCAGATTGCATAGCAACCGGTAGCGAAGCGTTGTAGCGCTTCCTCCATCGTGGTTTCTAGGTAACGATAATCCTGCTTATCTTCGTAAGAGGGGTCAATCAATACCAGTCCACGTCTACTAGGCGGTGGCATCAAGCCCTTTAATCTTGCAAAGCTATCTTCTGCATAGATATCAATTTGTTTTGATTGCTTGAGCTCGCTGATATTGTGGCGCAAGATATCAATCTCTTTAGGGTGAAGCTCAAAAAGCTTCAAGCGGTCTGACGATCTCAGTAATCGCGCCAAAATAAATGGGGATCCGGGATAGATGGTAATTTCATTTGCAGCATTCTCTGCCTGTATGAACTCAAGATAATTAGCGATACCCGGACTAACGGGATTGGTCTGTGCAAATTTGGCTAAGCGATAAATGCCTTGATCGGCTTCTTTGCTGACCGTAGCAAAGCCATCAATCAGACTATAAATACCAGCGCCAGCATGAGTGTCGACAATAGTTAGTGCGCCTGGTTTTTCTTGTAGATATTCCACCAGATGAATCATCACGAGATGTTTCAAAATATCGGCATGGCTGCCCGCATGAAAAGCATGGCGATAGCTAAACATCTTTAAATGGCCTTAGGTTTTTGCGCTTTAATAAATAAAGCCAAGGTAATGCTGATTAATGCTACGCAGGCGTACTGCAAGGATTGATTGAGGGCTGAGTCCAGGGTTTGTGTCAGTAAGACGTAGATGGTTGCTAGACCGCCAAGGGCAAGCAAGCGTGGCCCAATCTTATTGGCAGCCAGTTGCGTTTCCGGGATAAGTCCAGCCAATCCCGCTCCAAGCATTCCAGACCACAGTCCAATAGCGCAGCCCACTAGGACATCGGTGAGCCAGTGAGCGCCCAGTGCATTGCGAGAGATGCCAGCAAAGCCTGCAATGATGAAGATCCACCACAAAGAGTTTCTTTTATCTCGATCGCTAGCAAAGTAGATGCCAGAAGCCACAGCAAAAGCAGTGAGCGTATGTCCGGAAGGCATTGCTCTGTGCAACAAAGGCTCACCAATTCGGTAAAAATCTTCTAAAGCCAAGACTCCCGCAGGGCGAGGAAATGCTAAGAAGGGTTTGATAACTTGACTAAGTGTGCCACCAATTGCAGAGGCTAATAGCCCTGCACAAAGTAAGCGAGGAGCTAGCACTAGCAGTGGAAAGCATAGAGCAAAGATGCCCCAGCCATTACCAATGAAAGTAAGCCAAGCCCAAAGGGTGTCAGGAAGAATCTGCGTATAACGATTGATGAATAAAAACGTTGGCGTCTGTAGTTCACCAAAGTAAATGGCGATTGCTAAACCCAGCGGCAGTAGTGGAACGCACCAAACCCAAGTGGATGCAATTGCTAAAACTGATTTGCGCTGCTCGGTCATGCGAATGAACGTGCTCGCCCTTGATCGGCTTCATTAAGTTGATGCACCATCTTCTCTAATACTTGGGAAACAGTAATGGCTTGCATGCAGACATTGTCATGACATGGCGTCTTGCGATGATTGGCTGCACTCACGCATGGAGAGCACGCCAAATTGGCTGTTATGGAAATCGAGCTACCAACAGAGCCATAGAGTGCTGGGGTTTCTGGTCCAAATAGGACGACTGTGCGCAATGCAGTAACAGCAGAGAAATGACCTGGTCCAGAATCGTTAGTCACCATCACATCAGATAGCGTATAGAGCGGCGGCAATTCTGCGAAGCTCACTTGCCCTGCAAAGTTCAAAGCATTTTTCACGTTGGCTACTGAGCGAACTTTTTCAACATATTCAAACTCGGCAGGAGAGCCAGTGATCAAAATCAGATCATTTGGATAAAGTTGATTCAGCCCCTGAATGAGTTCAGAGAAGCGCTGTTGCGCCCAACGTCTTTGCGGCAATAAATCGCTTGCATTGGGGTTGACCAAGATGAGTCTTTGCTGGCCTTGTTTAAATTGAATACCAAAGGTTCCGCTAAGTTTCTCAATGCGCTCGCGAACTTGATTCAATACCGCTGGATCAATTACCGCCTGCTCCAAACGGACTTCTGAGTCTGCAATATGTATTTTGCTAAACGGTACTTCAATCTCTTGGGCGAATGCCGCATGAATGAGAGAGAGGAAATTCTTAGTAATGTGAATGTGGGGGTTGTAATGTACTTTGCGAGTCAACATAAATCCGCGCCATAAGCCTTCACCATGAAAGATGTGATAACCCACACGGCGACGTGCACCACAAAGTCCGGTAAGCAGTGCGGTAAAGCGAGAGAATAATTCCAAATCAATGACAGTGTCGATGCGATGCTTGCGAGCTACTATTAAAAATTTGAGCGTATCTTTAATTAAGCCACCTAAGCTAGAAGAATCAATCGTAAAAATATTCTCAGGTTTAACGGTATTTAATAAAGTGAGGCTGGCGCGATTGCTTTTAAAGATTAGGAAAAATAATTCAGCGCCACGGGCTTGCGCATTGCGCATGGCCGGGTCCACTAAGATCGCACTACCCATCTCCGATAACTCAATAAAGAGTAGCTTGCGTGGCGTATCTGGGCCTCGACTAAAGGTATTCTTGATGCCATCAATCAGAGCAACTATTGGGCTTGCTACTGCGCAGAGGGGTACACCGACCCAATGGTCGATGGCGCGCATGGTGTTGACGCTAATACTCATAGTTGGACTCTAGAAAAAATTATTTCCGTTTTAATAAAAAGTAAGCGCCGGGTAGTACTGATAAAACAGTAATGGCGCCATAGCTAATGGATGCTAGTACTGTCATAGAAGGGCTTACTCCCCACAGTGCCAGTACAGAAGAAAGGGTAGCCTCGCGCAAGCCCCATCCGGAGATGCTAATAGGTAACATTAAAAGCAGGCTCAATGCGGGTAAGCCAATCATGAGTGCTTCAATTGGCGCATCCACTCCATAAGCCTTGAGGCAGAAAAGCAGGGTCAAAATAGTCAGCGAATGAATGCCAATTGCAAATACGGCTTGAGCCACATTCATGGGCCAAGAAAAAGCTAACTTAATGCCGGGCAGGGCATGATTCATTTTTAGGCGATCCAATAACTTTTGCAAGAGATTGCGGCTAGGAGTCCAGGCCAAAATTGCAGCAATCAGCAGGCCAGAAAAGATCATGATGCCAGTGACGGCATAACCTAGGTCCGTTCCCCAGGCAGCCAAAGTGGCGCCACCTAAAATGAGACCTAGTCCACCCAGTAAATTGTTTCCTGCTAAGCCCAGTAGGCGATCCACTAAAACCATGGAAAAACTCAGGCGTAGCTTAGGGGTTGCATGCTCTAAGTCAACGGAGTGATGAAGCTCTTCATCTAACTCTTTTTCTTCGGTGAATTTGCCACTGCTATTTAAATGGGTTGCGGTAATGGCGCGGTAACTATCACCGCCAAGCGTACTCGGCAGTCCTTGATTGATCAATCCGCCAGCAAAGTAGAGCGCTACAAAGTTGGTGAGACTTCCTTGAAATCCAACTTTACGCATTAAAAACCCCCAGCGTAGTCCGCCACAAATAAACGCAGAGAGCATCGTGAATCCTGCAGCTAAAAACCACCAAGGCTGCATCCGAATCTCAGAATCTAAAAGAGCATGCCAATCAATTCCGCTGGTGGCTTTCCAGAGAAGTGCGACCGACAGCAAAATACGAATCGTGGGCCAAGCCCGTTTGAGAATTGCTTTCCACCCAGATGTGGCTTTTGGGGTGGTTTGGGGTTGTGAACTCATAGGCGTAAGGATAATGCCTTGAGAGCCTACGGTCTTGAATTTGGGGAATTAACGTGCTGTGCCGGCATCCTGCCAGTTACGACAGAGGCTATAGTCAAATTTAGATAAAACCTGCCCAAATCGAATGATCTCTATGCTGTCTAAGGGCTCGCATGCCTCAAAGGCCAGATTGCCTCCAATTGGCGGTTTAAATGCCATTCCTGACCAGTTAATTAGCAAGACGCTTGCACCGGCTGGTAATTGTCCAAACCAGAGGTCAAATTGGTCCTGTCGTTGATCCAATACAAATACAGGAAGAGGGTATGAGTACCAAGCGGCGCGACTGCCTAATGTCCAGTTTTGTACTGCGATTCCGTTTGCATTAGTGCCTGCTGCCAATTCAGATGCTTTCTGACCGGCAATCTTCCATCCATAGAGATCGGCAATCGGATTGGATTTGATGGTGGCAGTATTAACTCCTCCAGCCAAAACATACCCAAAGCCTAGCAAGCAAATCAATATCTGCCCAACAAACAATATGCGTATTGCCATGCGTTGCTGCATAGCCCAAGCCTTAGCTAAACCAATGCCGGCAAATGGCGCCAGGCAAAACCAGGCTGGTGTAGTCCAGTGGGGCAGGCTGCCACCCCCAGAGAGTGCGGCAAAAATCATGAAAGGAATTGCGAAGAAGCTCAGTAAGGCAATCAGAACGAGCTTTTGTGAGTGTAGGCAATGCTTGAGGAATGTATAGGCGCCCAAAAGTAATAGGGGTCCAAAGCATGCAATCTGAATGCCAATAAAGGCGCCAACCCTACGCCACGCCCAGGTGCCACCACTGCCATGCGCAATTTGATATTTGAATGAGACCCAATCATTGATCCAGTTCCAATATAGGACTGGACTGATTACGATCAGGGCAATTACTGCAGCCATCCAGAAACCTGTTTTAGTAATCCAGGCCTTTTTGGGTGATGCTAGAAATACCAAGAGTGCGGCAAACGCAGTAAACGCCGCGGTGTATTTACTTAGCCCTGCTAGGCCCAGTAGCAAGCCTGTAATAAGCCAGTCCGCAATGGTGAAGCGATCCTTTCGGGTCCAACGTAAAGCCATCAACATTAAGCCCAGGCTTAAGGGGGTAAGTAGTGTGTCTGGCAAAAGACCAATTGCCAAAACATGTGGCAGTGGGGCTGCAATGATTGTTAAAACAGCCATGAGCCCGCACAGGTTTGCCGACGGCAGGCTGGTAGTGAGGTAGCCTGCATTACGCCCTTGTATCAAGCGATGAATTTCTAAAGTCACTTGGTAGATCAAGAAAGCAGAAAGCACCCAAAGCAACTCTGGAATCAAGCGAATGATTCCCTCAGACGAAGTTAGAGCTACTAGTGGCCATTGGATCCAACCCACCAGTGGTGGATGATCAAAGTAACTCCAGGCGAGATGCTTTGCGTATAAAGCGTAATGGGCTTCATCGACAGAGAACTCAATCAAAAAGCCGAGGGCAAAATGCACCACTGCAGCAATGCAGATGCCGATAGCGGCCCAGCTTGAGGGTGATTGATGACGCATTACCCGATTTTAGACTTAGCACCCCATTCTTTGGGACAATTCAAGAGATGCTTACAAAAAACCGCTTTCGATCCCTATTGCTTCTGAGTGTGACAGCTATCTCTTTGGGTGGTTGCGCTGGCTTCACTGGCAATTCAATTGAGAATGAGGCGGGACAGGCATTTAATGCCGACCAATTGCCAGCTCAAGAGGATTTGCCGAAATTCTCTGCTGAGAAGCCAAAAGATGGCATGCCGGATGGTTGGCATTTCTATCGCATAGCGCCATATAAAAAGAACACCATTTATCGCCTTGAAAAATACCAAGGTCGTACAGTGCTGGCCGCTAATTCCAAAACATCGGCATCCGGACTTGCGGTAAAGCTACGACCGCGCTCAGCGCAAAACTTATGGCTGCAATGGGAATGGAAGGCAGTAGGTGCGATACCGCAAGCAGACAATGCAGAAAGTCAGCATGACGATGCACCACTTCGTATCTTGGTAGCTTTTGATGGCAATAAATCAAAGCTTCCTCTAAAAGAAAAACTCACCTTTGAGATGGCAAGCCTCATTAGTGGTCAAGAGATGCCATACGCCACTGTGATGTATATCTGGTCAGGTAAGAATCCAGTGAATACGGTTTTGAATAATGCGCACACCTCTCGCGTAAAGATGATTGTGGTTGACTCTGGTTGGGATGGTTTGGGTGAGTGGAAAAAACATCAGCGAGATCTGGCAGCAGACTATAAGTTGGCTTATGGTGAAGCTCCGGGCAATGTCATTGGTGTTGCACTGCTGACTGATACCGACAACACGAAATCAGAAACTCGCGCCCTTTATGGTGATATTGAGTTAGTTCGCAAGAATCCAAAATAACTCAAGCATGCCTAGGGTGCCAGCGCTTTAAGAGTAGGGCGTTGCTCAATACGCAGAAGCTAGACAGTGCCATTGCACTACCGGCTAGCATGGGTGACAAGTAACCCAATGCTGCCATCGGAATGCCGATCGTATTAAATGCAAACGCCCAAAATAAATTTTGACGAATCTTATTCCAAGTTTTCTTGGAGATATCAATCGCATCCGCTACTAGAGTGGGATCTCCACGCATCAAAGTAATTCCAGCAGCTTGCATGGCCACATCAGTCCCGGTAGACATTGCCATACCAACATCTGCCATCGCCAAAGCTGGCGCATCATTTACGCCATCGCCAATCATCGCTACAAACTGTTTTTGACCTCCAGAACCAATTTGCAAGCCTTGAATGATTTCTGCTTTATTACTCGGCATAATTTGAGCAAAGACTTCATCCATGCCGATGGTTTTTCCTACTCGGGTTGCAGCAGCTAAATTATCTCCGGAGAGCATGACTGTACGAATCTGCAAGGCGTGTAATTCATCAAGCGCTCGTTTAGCATTGGGTTTGAGCTCATCTCCAAAAGCGATTACAGCGATTGGGGATGGCACTTCTCCATCCTCATTGCCTATGCTCATCAATACGGAAACAGTCTGACCCAGCTCAAAACAAGCCTGAGCCTTTTGCAAAATGAGATGGTGTTGACTACTACCTTCCAAAGAAGCCACGCTTTGCAGACGAAGCGTTTGACCCATATAGGGGCCCGCACTGGGCACACCTTCAATCCCAATGCCAGGCAAGCCTTTGCTCGATGAGGTAGTAATTGGTGTGACACCTTTTTCTTTGGATGCATCTAGGAGCGCTTTCGCCAAGGGATGCTCACTCCCTAATTGCAAGCCTGCAGCAGTAGCGAGTATTTGATCGACATCTATAGATGAATTTTCAAAGGGAAGCAGTGCCAACATGCGTGGCTTGCCAATGGTCAATGTGCCGGTCTTATCAAAGGCAACAATATTGAGTTTGTGGGCCAACTCCAATACTTGTGGATCCTTAATCAGAATGCCAAAGCGTGCAGCTATACCAGTACCGGCCATGATTGCCGCTGGAGTAGCCAGGCCAAGTGCGCAGGGGCAAGCGATAACGAGAACAGAGACAGAGCGCAAGATGGCGATAGAGATGGAGTCTAAGTAAATCCAATTGCCGATGCCGGTAATCAGCGCAAGCATCATTACGGTAGGCACAAAGATTGCGCTCACCTGATCAACCAACTTTTGAATAGGTGCTTTTTGAGTTTGCGCTTCTTCAACTAAGTTAATAATTTGCGAGAGCACGCTTTCAACGCCAACTGCTTGCGCCATCACGATTAGTGCGCCTTCACCATTCAAGGCGCCCCCAATGACTTTTGATCCAGCTAATTTCTTAACGGGGTCGCTTTCACCGGTGAGTAGAGATTCATCAACGTGGCTAGAGCCAGAAATAATCACTCCATCTACTGGGATGCGTTCACCGGGTAGTATCAGCACGCGATCTCCGGGGAGTACTTGATCTAAAGGTAGGTCACGATATTGATCTGCGCCCATGCCAACCTGACTTTGAAGATCCACATCAGCATTCAAAACCTTGGCATGCTCAGGCCAGAGTTTTTGCAGGGCGCGAATCGCTTCACTAGTTTGTTGCTTAGCGCGCGCCTCCAACCATTTGCCCAATAAGACCATGCAAATAATGACCGCCGATCCCTCAAAGTAGAGTTCATGCGCATGACTTGATGTGAGCAAGATATAAAGGCTTAGTCCATAAGCAGCGCTGGTACCTAGGGCAACTAGTAAGTCCATATTGCCCGCGCCAGCCATTAAGGATTTATAGCCCGCCACGTAGAAGCGCCAGCCCAAGATAAATTGCACTGGCGTCGCCAAAGCTAACTGCCACCAGCCTGATAAAGACCAATGAATGCCAAAAGGCATTAAGAACATGGGCAAGAAGAGGGGGGCGGAAAGCAAAAAACTGAGGACGACACGACCCAAGCCATCAGCAGCCCAAAAAGACTTGGCAATGTTCTGATCCAAATTGCCCCGAGCTGAACTCTCTTTGGCCTCGTACCCCGTTTTTTGAACCAGTGCGATGATCTCAGCTAGGCTAGAAGAGCCACGTTTTATTCGAACCCTCGCTTGCTCAGTGGCCAAATTGACGCTGGCTGCCTCAACCCCGGGAATCTTGTCCAAAGCCTTTTCTACACGGCTCACGCAGGAGGCGCAGGTCATCCCGCCGATATCGAGGGTAAAAAACTCTGAATTACTGGATTCTGTGGGGCTCATGTAGAAGATAATCTACCGTAAGGTGAAAAAAGGCCATCAACAACCGTATTTTGACAGTTTTTAAGGAGTAGCTATGTTTACGCTTAAGGTATCAGGAATGACTTGTGGCGGCTGCATTAATGCGGTGACACGAGCGGTGCAATCCCAGGATCCGCAGGCCCAGGTTCAGGCCGACCTAGCAACTCAGGTGGTAAGCCTTGAAACGACCCTTTCACCAGAATTGGCTGCCGCACTTATAACAGATGCCGGATTTCCCGTATCAAATTAAGGCATTGTTTAGAATGTATGCACGTTAGCAAATCTCGCAGCTTTTCGTTTCTAAAGGATCGTGAATTATGTTCTTCAGTAAGTTAATGCCTCACGATGGCAATTTCTTCGAATTGTTCAACGAACATGCTGCGCATATCGTTGCTGCATCTGAATCTTTCCTGAAATTCATCGAGCACTATAACGATGAAGCATTGCGTGCGAAATATACGCAAGATGTCGATAGTGCAGAACATGCTTGTGATGATGTTGTGAAAGAAGTGCATCGTCGCCTCCATAAGACCTTTATTACGCCAATCGATCGCGACCAAATTTTTGATCTGATTAATACGATGGATGACGTTGCCGATTTAATTCAAAACGGTACCGAAGCAATGCATCTTTATAACGTCAAGCAAATGACTGATGAGATGTTGCATATGGCTGAACTTTGTAACCAATGCTGTATTGGTATGAAGAACGCTGTAGGCATGCTGAAAGATATTTCTGATCCTGAGGTCGCAAAGGCAGCTCTGAAGACTTGTGATGAAATTGACCATTTAGAGTCCGGCGCAGATCGTTTACTTTCAACGGCGATTACTAAGCTGTTTCGCGAAGATATCGAAGTGCGCGAGTTGATCAAGCTGCAGCGTATTTATGAGTTGCTTGAGGAAGTTACTGATAAATGTGAAGACGTTGCCAATTTGGTTGAAGGCATTGTTCTTGAAAATTCTTAAGGTTAAATAAGTTGGCCTCAATAGAAGTCGCGTTTTGGGTAGTGGCACTTTTGGTAGTGCTAGCGTTGGCATTCGATTTCATGAATGGATTTCATGATGCCGCCAACTCGATTGCCACCGTTGTGTCTACTGGGGTGCTTAAGCCTCAGCAGGCAGTGGTATTTGCAGCCTTCTTTAACTTCTTAGCAATTTTTATTTTCCATCTCAGTGTTGCCGCTACCGTAGGTAAGGGGATTGTTCACCCAGCTGCAGTCGATTTACACGTGATCTTTGGAGCCCTAGTTGGTGCCATTATCTGGAATGTGATTACTTGGTATTACGGCATCCCTTCAAGCTCCTCGCATGCACTGATTGGCGGTCTTGTGGGCGCTGCTTTGCCAAAGGCTGGTGTGGATGGCTTGGTATGGTCGGGGATTATTAAGACCGTATCCTTCATTTTTATTTCACCTATGGTGGGGTTCTTGTTGGGTTCCCTGATGATGTTGTTGGTGGCTTGGGTTTGTCGCAATGCCAACCTGTCCAAAACAGATCGTTGGTTTAGGCGCTTACAGCTGGTTTCCGCAAGTGCATACAGCTTGGGTCATGGCGGTAATGATGCTCAAAAGACCATTGGCATTATTTGGTTGTTATTAATCATTACTGGTTATGCAGAGGCGGGCGCAAGTATGCCGCCTACTTGGACGATTGTTTCTTGTTATGTCGCTATTGCAATGGGTACGATGTTTGGTGGTTGGCGAATTGTGAAAACAATGGGTCAGAAACTCACCAAACTCAAACCGGTTGGCGGTTTCTGTGCTGAGACGGGTGGGGCGATTACTTTATTCATGGCAACTGCTCTAGGGGTTCCGGTTTCCACTACCCACACAATTACTGGGGCTATTGTTGGCGTCGGCTCAACTCAACGCGCTAGTGCGGTTCGCTGGGGTGTAGCTGGCAATATCGTTTGGGCATGGATCTTCACCATTCCAGCTACTGCCTTGATGTCTATGGCGGTTTACTACATCAGCCTCCTGATTTTCTAAGTCAGCTTAGTAGGGCATCAATCTCGTTTTAAGCAATTTTTTGCATGTGCGGTTAATCTACCCACTATTCCATTATTTGTAGTGCATCTCAATAGACCTTATTGAGATTCCCTTGCGGGATTGTTTATCTTAGGAGGAGTCGGTGGCGCTTACTGTAGAGGCTGTGCAAGTAGCATTAAAGAATTTAGTTGACCCAAATACGCAAATTGATTTTGTGTCGGCAAAGAGCGTCAAAAATCTAAAGGTGGACGGCGGCGATATTAGCTTGGATATCGTTTTGGGTTATCCAGCAAAAAGTCAGTTTGATGTCATTCGTAAATCAGTGATTGCTGTGCTTCGTGAATTGTCTGAGGTCAAAAATGTTAGTGTTAATGTCAGCAGCCAAATCGTTGCCCATTCCGTTCAGCGAGGCGTCAAGCTATTACCGAATGTAAAAAATATTATTGCCGTTGCTAGCGGTAAGGGTGGGGTTGGAAAGTCTACTACTGCAGTTAACTTGGCTTTAGCTTTGGCAGCTGAAGGTGCGCAGGTCGGTATGTTGGATGCGGATATTTATGGTCCGAGCCAGCCAATGATGTTGGGTATTACCGGCAGACCGGAGTCTATTGAAGAAAATACAATGGAGCCAATGGAAGGTCACGGCCTTCAGGCAAGCTCAATTGGTTTCTTGATTGATGATGATGCGCCGATGGTATGGCGTGGCCCAATGGTCACCTCTGCTTTAGAGCAACTGCTTCGTCAGACTCGCTGGCGTGATCTCGATTACCTCATTGTGGACATGCCCCCAGGCACCGGTGATATTCAGTTGACGCTCGCTCAGAAGGTGCCCGTTACTGGCGCAGTCATTGTGACTACTCCCCAAGACATTGCTTTGCTTGACGCGCGCAAGGGTCTGAAGATGTTTGAAAAGGTTGGCGTCCCGATTGTGGGCATCATTGAAAACATGAGCACTTATGTTTGCCCAAGTTGTGGCCATGAGGAGCATGTATTCGGTACTGGCGGTGGTCAGAAGATGTGTAAAGAATACGGTGTTGATTTCTTGGGCGACTTACCGCTGAATTTATCCATTCGTGAACAGGCCGATGCAGGGCGCCCAACAGTAGTAGCTGACCCTGATGGTGCCATTAGTGCAATCTATAAGACGATTGCAAGACGAGTTGCCATTAAAGTAGCGGCCTTATCTAAAGATATGAGCAGCAAATTTCCTAATATCGTGGTTCAGAACACCTGAGGCCTTATGCGTTTTGCAGTTCTCATGCGCAAGCAGTTCATCGATAACCCCTGGATTTCCTATCGGTGGGCGCCTCAGGAGGTATTGCCGGATTTTGGGCAATTTAATCATGTAGCTGCCGATGAGGGAAAAATTGTTGGGCGGTTTCTAGGGCGCGATGATGAAGGTGAGTCTTGGCTGTTTACTGGTTACGAACTGAATCTTTTTCCAGATGAGGCTGAGGGCTACTACCTTAATCTCTCCGCCGTACAGCCTTGTTGGTTTGTGATGTGGCGCTTAGAAGAGGATGTTGAGCGCTACGTGGATGCCCAGTCTATTGAGTTAGCTAAATCTGAAGCAACAATTGCAGTTCCACATCGTATTTGCGTAAGCTATAACGAGGCAGGGCGTTTGCTGGATGGCGGAGAGTCGGTCGACAATATTCCATTATCCTCAGAGCACGCCTCTTGGCTACAAGAGTTTGTGAATGAGCATTACCGTCCTGAGCCTAAGAAGCGCCATCGCCCTGAATCTTTCAAAGGCGCCAATCGTGGGGCGGAGGATTAATGGCTGGCGGATTTCTAAATCGTTGGTCGCGTCTTAAATCTGGTGAGCAGCTCGAGCCCGAGAAAAAACCAACTGATCAACTCAAGCAAGAATTAGCATCTAGTTCAGAGGCAAGCAATCCGAATGCCGTCGCTCAAGACGGTCCTCCATCTGCAACCCTTGAGGACGTCGAAAAAATAGATCGCTTCGCACCTGACTTCTCCGCTTTTATGAAGCCGGATGTAGATCCTGCTGTTCAGCAGGCAGCTATGAAGAAGATGTTCTCAGACCCACACTTCAATGTGATGGATGGTCTAGATATCTATATTGACGATTACTCCAAACCGGATCCGATTCCCCTAGAAATGCTCAAGCGCATGGTGCAGTCAGACATGCTCAATATTTTCCGCAAAGATAAGGATGAGGAAGTCCCGGCCACACAAACTGCTGCCAATGCAGTATCTGAACCGGAAGAGCCGGCTTTACCCCTAGTTCCTCAGGCTGATTTAACATCCACACCAGCGCCTATTCAGGAAGTAGGGGATAAAGACCTCATACCCGTGGATAAGAAAACCAGTTAAGAAGAAATCAATGAGTCAAAAATTAGTCTGTAATTGCAATGGAACCATGCCTTTAGATGCCAAGGCTCTAGGTGTCACCATGCATACCTCCTTATGTAGACAAGAGGTTGGTTCGGTTATTAAAGCATTTGATGGCAGTGACTCGATAGTTATCGCATGCACTCAAGAGCGCGCTTTATTTGGTGAGCTGGCCGAGCAATCTGAAAAGCCTTTGGTAGCACCATTGCGTTTCGTGAATATTCGCGAAGTGGCTGGGTGGACACAAGAGGCTAAAAGCTCTACCCCGAAGATCGCAGCATTGCTTGCCTTGGCTGATATGCCAGAGGCAGAACCAGTGCCGGTGGTGAATTATGAAAGCCAAGGTCGCTTACTTATTGTTGGATCAGGGGCTCAAGCTTTGTCTTGGGCTGAAAAACTCAGCGACTCTCTTGATGTCTCGGTTCTCTGCACAGAGCCAGGCGCATTGCCGATCGCCAGAAATTTTCCAATCTACACCGGCGAAGTGATTAAGTTGGATGGATATTTGGGTAAATTTTCTGTTGACTGGAATTTACAAAACCCGATCGATCCAGAGATGTGTACCCGCTGTGGTGCCTGTGTTGAGGTTTGCCCAGAAGGTGCAATTGATGACTCATTTCAGATTGATTTAGATAAATGCAAATCTCACCGCGCTTGCGTCACAGCCTGCGCTGGTATTGGTGCCATTAATTTTGAACGAGTAGAGCGTCAGCGTAATGCTGAGTTTGATTTGATTATGGATCTGCGCGCTGATCCCAAGATGCGTATGAGCCAAACTCCTCAAGGCTACTTTGCCCCCGGAAAAGATCCGCTTGAACAAGCATTAGTGGCAAACCAATTATTGGGTTTAGTTGGTGAATTTGAAAAACCTAAATACTTTGCTTATAACGAAAAGATTTGCGCGCATGGTCGTAACGGTAAAGTAGGGTGTAGTGCTTGTATCGATGTCTGCTCTACAGGCGCCATCTCCTCCTTATTTAAGAATGGACAAGGCACTGTAGAAGTCAATCCTAATTTGTGTATGGGCTGCGGGGCTTGCTCCACAGTTTGTCCGTCGGGTGCGATGCGCTATAACTATCCCAGCGTGACGCATCAGGGTAAAGAGATTAAAACTCTTGCGAATGTATTTACCGCAGAGAGTGCCAAGATCAAACAGGCGCAAGCACCTACTTTGCTATTGCATACCCTTAAGGCTGGCACCCAAGCTCTGGATTCACTCGGGCGCTTGACTCATTTAAGGCCAAAGCAGTTTGAGGGATTGCCATCCTTTTTACTGCCCTATGGAATTGAGCACATTGCCTCAACTGGCTTAGATCTCTGGCTTGGCGCACTCAGCTACGGATTTGGTGAGGTCATCCTGCTGCTGACAGGTGATGAAGATCCAGCGTATCGCGCGGCAGTAGAAACACAAGTTAATTTGGGCAATGCCATCTTGGCTGCCTATGGTTTCGATGCCAGGTTCTCGCTAATACAACTTGGATCTACTGATGATCTCCAACCTGCATCTGCAGCAATGGGTAAGCTACGTCAGCGTGGCGCTTTGCCAGCAATTTGTTCGCCTGCCACTTTTGGGTTAGGCAATCAAAAGCGTGAAACTGTCGAGATGGTCTTGGAGTATTTACAAAAGCAGGCCAAAGCACCGCTTCCAGCTGGTGGCGCCGCTTTGCCAAAATCCTCCTTCTTGGGCGGCCTCAATATCAATAAAGATGCCTGCACACTCTGCATGTCTTGTGTGGGCAGCTGTCCTGAAGGCGCTTTGCTCGATAACTTAGATGAGCCGAAGCTTTCCTTTATTGAGAAGCAATGCGTTCAGTGCGGTATCTGTGTTCAAACTTGCCCAGAACAAGCCCTGTCATTGGCGCCGCGTTTGCAGACTGTTGAGGAGCGCAAGCAAAGGGTAGAGCTTAACGAGACTAAGCCTTTCCATTGCATTAGCTGTGGCAAGGTCTTTGGAACGGCCAAGATGGTGGATTTGATGTTGGTGAAGCTGGGTGCTCATGGTGCCTTTGCTGGCGCTGGATTAGATAGACTCAAGATGTGTGGCGATTGTCGTGTTGTCGATATGGTGAAGAAAGAGTTATGAGCGAGCAGATAAAAGAGGGCACCTCTACCGAGGTTGGTGACGTTGGGCTGCCGGAGGATTTGGCCAGAGCGGATTTATACGGTTTGATTGCCAGATTCTTTCATCAGCCACCTGATCAGGAATTATTGGATCAGATAGCAGCCTCCATTCCAGATGGGCAGGAGAGTCAGTCTGATGACGCGCCACTAGCTAAGTTTTGGAATAGCGTGGTTGAGGTTGCTAAAAACAACCCTGCTAAAGCATGGCATGAGGAGTTTGACCGCAACTTCATTAGCGTAGGTCGCCCTAATGTGATTTTGAACGGCTCCTTTTATATGGCGGGCCATTTAAATGAAAAACCTTTGGTTGATATTCGCCGCGCTTTAGACACCTTTGGTTTGGAATCTGCTGAAGCAGTCACCGAGACCGAGGACCACTTATCGGCCTTGTGTGAGGTGATGCGATACCTCATAGCTGGGGATGATGTCGAGATCTCCAATCTCACTAATCAGCGCACATTTTTTAATGACCACATCCGTCCTTGGTATGACGAGTTGTGCGATGCAATAGAGGCTATTCCAGATATGCATCTCTACCATCCAGTAGCAGCCTTAACTAGGGAATTTTTGGCTATTGAAGGGCAGAGTTTTGACATGATTTAATGTTGCACTGCACAAGAGGAAAACCTCTAGGAAAATAAAAATTCCAAATATGCAAAAAATACAATTACCAATTACACTTTGATCTATATCAAATTTGCACTAACTAGGAGCATGCGATGACTACGAAATCCGCAACAGCAGTAAATGAAGAAAACAAGCCTTCACGCAGAAAGTTTTTCATCGGAGCGGGTGCCGCTGTTGGTGCTGTTGCTGTTGCTTCGCAAACATCCATTGGTAAGGCAGTGATCCAGGAAATCGGTAGCACTGTTCAAGGCAAAGACGACGGTTATCAGTTGTCTGCACATATTCGTAAGTATTACGAAACCACCATGCTTTAAACCCAGTTGTTAACGAAGTCGTTTCCAAATAATTAAATAAAATATTTCTCAGGGACAACATATGAGTCTGACTCGTAAATCCAATACCCCACAAAGCAGTCGTGCCACGCCTGCATCACGTCTCATCGGCAGCTTGTCACGTGGATTGCAATCCGCCGTGCCGACGATGGATCGTCGTACCTTCCTCAAGCGCTCCGGCGTAGGTGTTGGTGCTGGTATTGCAGCTAGCCAATTGAGCTTAGTGCAAAAGGCCTCAGCAGAACAAAGCAAGGCAATGTTGGATGGTAAGGGCAAGATTGAAGTTAAGAGAACGATTTGTACTCACTGCTCTGTAGGTTGTGCCACTGACGCTACTGTTGAGAATGGTGTTTGGGTTCGTCAAGACTCCGCATTTGATTCCCCGATTAACTTGGGTGCTTATTGCGCCAAGGGTGCATCTTTGCGTGAGCACGGACATGGCGATTTCCGTCTTCGCTATCCAATGAAATTGGTTGACGGTAAGTACCAAAGAATTTCTTGGGACCAGGCTTTGACTGAAATTACTGCGCAAATGAAAGATTTGCGTAGCAAGTACAGTCCAGATTCACTCTTCTTTATTGGCTCTTCTAAGCACAATAATGAGCAAGCTTATTTAATGCGTAAGTGGGTTTCTTTCTTCGGAACCAACAACACAGACCATCAAGCCCGTATTTGTCACTCCACTACAGTTGCCGGTGTTGCAAACACCTGGGGCTATGGTGCCATGACTAATAGCTACAACGACATGATGAATGCCAAGGCGGCTCTGTACATTGGCTCTAACGCTGCAGAAGCGCATCCAGTGTCGATGCTCAGCTTGTTGCACGCAAAAGAAAATGGTTGCAAGGTTATCGTAGTTGACCCACGCTACACCCGTACTGCAGCCAAGTCTGATCAGTATGTTCGTATTCGTTCTGGTACAGATATCCCATTCTTATTCGGCGTTCTGTATCACATCTTCAACAATGGTTGGGAAGATAAGAAATACATCAATGACCGCGTATACGGCATGGATGAGATCCGCAAAGAAGTAATGGAGAAGTGGACTCCTAAGAATGTAGAAGAGGCTTGCGGTGTTCCAGAAGCACAGATGTATAAAGTTGCCGAGACAATGGCGAAAAATCGTCCAAGCACTTTGGTCTGGTGTATGGGTCAAACACAGCACACCATTGGTAATGCCATGGTTCGTGCGTCTTGCATCCTGCAATTGGCTTTAGGCAACATCGGTAAGTCCGGTGGTGGCGCAAATATTTTCCGTGGTCACGATAACGTTCAAGGTGCAACTGACGTTGGTCCTAACCCAGATTCTTTGCCTGGCTACTATGGTCTTGCAGCGGGTTCATGGAAGCACTTCGCAACTGTTTGGGGTGTTGATTACGAGTGGATCAAAGGCCGCTATGCACCTGACATGATGGAGAAATCCGGTACTACAGTTTCTCGTTGGGTAGACGCGGTGCTCGAGAAGAATGACATGATTGATCAGCAAACAAACGTTAAAGGTTTGTTCTTCTGGGGTCACGCGCCAAACTCACAGACTCGCGGTCTCGATATGAAGCGCGCGATGGATAAGTTAGACCTATTGGTTGTAGTTGACCCTTACCCAAGCGCTACTGCAGCAATGGCAGCAATGCCGCCTGCAGAGGGTGATTCTGTTAACAAGAACCGTAATGTGTACTTGTTGCCAGCTACAACTCAGTTTGAGACAACAGGTTCGTGCACAGCTTCAAACCGCTCTTTGCAGTGGCGTGAGAAAGTAATTGATCCATTGTTTGAGTCTGTTCCTGACCACGTGATCATGCAAGCGTTTGCAGATCGCCTTGGTTTTGGTGAAGAGCTCTCCAAGAACTACAAGATGCTCAATTCCAAATTTGCTGGTAAGCAATGGAAAGAGCCGCAGATCGAAGATATCTTGCGTGAGATCAACCGTTCAGTTTGGACAATTGGTTACACCGGTCAAACTCCTGAGCGTTTAAAAGCGCACATGAGAATGGCTGGCGTATTTGATCCGAAGACTCTGAAGTCACGTGGAGGCGTTGACCCAGTAACTGGTTACGACACAACGGGTGATTACTATGGCTTGCCTTGGCCTTGCTACGGTACTGCTGCCATTAAGCACCCTGGATCACCAAATCTCTATGACACCAGTAAGAGTGTGATGGAAGGTGGCGGTAACTTCCGTGCCAACTTTGGTGTGGAAAAAGACGGCAAGAATTTGCTGGCTGAAGATGGCTCTTACTCTAAGGGTTCAGCGATTACTACTGGCTACCCAGAGTTTGACCACGTGCTCGTGAAAAAACTTGGTTGGTGGAATCAGCTGACTGAAGATGAGCAAAAGGCGGCCGAAGGTAAAAACTGGAAGACTGACCTGTCTGGCGGTATTCAGCGCGTTGTGATGAAAAACGGTTGCCATCCATTTGGTAATGCGAAAGCTCGTGCGGTAGTGTGGAACTTCCCTGATGCCATCCCAACTCACCGTGAAGCGCTCTACAGTACCAATGCTCCGATGATGCGTAAGTATCCAACATCTGCGGACAAGAAGAATTTCTGGCGCCTGCCAACTCTCTATAAAACAGTTCAGGATAAGAACTTGAATGAGAAGCTCTACGAGAAGTTCCCAATTGTTCTGACCTCTGGTCGTTTGGTTGAGTACGAAGGTGGAGGAGACGAAACTCGTTCCAACCCATGGTTGGCTGAGTTACAGCAAGAAAACTTTGTGGAGATCAATCCTAAGGCTGCAGAAGCACGTGGCATTAAGCATTGGGACTATGTTTGGGTTAAGTCACCAACGGGTGCCAAGATCAAGGTTCGCGCATTGGTAACTCCACGTGTTGACCAAGACACCGCGTTCGTGCCATTCCACTTTGCCGGTTGGTGGCAAGGTAACGACTTGCGTAAATATTACCCAGAGGGCGCTGCCCCAGTAGTTCAAGGTGAGGCGGTAAATACTGCAACAACCTACGGCTACGACCAGGTAACGATGATGCAAGAAACCAAAACTACCATGTGCCAAATCGAAAAATTTGCCTAAGTTAAAAAATAAAGTCAGGAGAACACCATGGCAAGAATGAAATTTATCTGCGATACAGAACGATGCATTGAGTGCAACGGCTGTGTCACGGCTTGTAAAAACGATAACGAAGTACCTTGGGGTATTACCCGTCGCCGCGTTGTTACGGTAAATGACGGTGTAATTGGTCAAGAGAAATCTGTTTCAGTTGCTTGTATGCACTGCTCAGATGCGCCTTGTATGGCTGTCTGCCCAGTAGATTGCTTCTATCGCACCGACGAAGGTGTGGTCTTGCATGACAAAGACATCTGTATCGGTTGCGGCTACTGCTCATTTGCTTGTCCGTTTGGCGCACCTCAGTTCTTGAGTCAAGGCGCCTTTGGTTCACGCAGCAAGATGGATAAGTGCACCTTCTGTAGCGGTGGTCCAGAAGCCAATGGAAGCGTTGCGGAGTTTGAGAAATATGGTCGTAATCGTTTAGCAGAAGGTAAGTTGCCTTTGTGTGCTGAGATGTGCTCAACCAAGGCTTTGATCGGTGGCGATGACGAAGTGATCTCTTCTATTTACGCCAAGCGGGTTTCAGTTCGTGAAGCGAATGGTAGATATCCAAGTAACGATATCTTTGGTTGGTCTACGGCCTACGGTCCTGCAGGCTCACCTGCACCTAAGTCAACACCCGCTGACAAAATTCCAGGAGCAAAGTCATGAAATTGAATTTCAAAACTCTCGGCGTATGTTTAGCGGCTGGTGCTTTGCTGGCAGCTTGCTCCGAACCTCCTGAAATTGCAGCGAAAGCTGCAAAGCGTCCTGATGTAGCTCCTTATATGGGTGCTGACAACGGATTCATGACAAAGGGTTGGACTCCAGGTGATCAAGCTAGTTGGACGGAGGCGATTAACAAGCGCAATCAGAAGCAATCTGAATATTCACGCGCTAAGTGATCAGTTAAACAACAATAAATAAAACGAAAACGTTTAAGGATATTTGTATGAATCGATCATTTTCAAGTGTTAGTCGCTCCTGGGTCTTGGCTCTGGGCGTATCACTGAGTTTGTTGAGCGGGGTTTCTTTGGCCGAACGTGCGCCAATGCAGCCTTTGCCATCGCCAAGTGGAATTGATATTCCTAAGAATCTCAATGCGATTCCGAATGGCACACAAGCGCAATCTCAACCGGCAAACACAGCTCCTAAAGAGGGTGTCATTTGGGATACGGCCAATAGCGATCCTTACAACTATGTCAGTATTCCAGACAAAGAGGCGAGCGTTCTTATTCAGCGCTCAGGTCAGCAATGGCGCTTGATTCGTAACGGTGTGATCACCGTTTACGGGGGATGGTTACTGGCAATCGCTTTCTTTGCTATCGCTGCGCTCTACTTGATCAAGGGCCCAATCAAGCTGCATGCCCCGATGTCTGGCGTAAAGATCAAGCGCTTCAATGGCTTTGAGCGCCTTACCCACTGGGTAATGGCCGCTAGCTTTGTTGGCCTTGCTTTAACTGGCATTTTGATTTTGTGGGGCAAGTACTTTGCACTTCCTTTAATGGGTGGCGCTGCTTATGGCTCCTTCTTGATGGTTTGCAAAAACATTCACAACTACTCCGGACCATTGTTTACTTTGAGCGTGGTGATTTTCTTCTTGCTGTTTGCCACTCGCAATATCCCAGGCAAAGGTGATCTCACCTGGCTGATGACGCTTGGCGGCGCATTGACTGGGAAGCACCCGCCTGCAGGTTTCTTCAACATGGGTGAAAAAATCTGGTTCTGGTTTGGTATGGTTGTTTTGGGACTGACGATTTCAGCTTCCGGTTTTGTGCTCGATATGATCGTGCCATTCATGGATGTTCAATATCTGCGCGGCACTATGCAACTAGCGAACATTGTTCATAGCTCAGCAGCTATCTTGATGACTGCAATGGCAATGGGACATATTTACATTGGCTCTATTGGTATGCAGGGTTCATTAGATGGCATGAAGACTGGCTACGTAGATGCTACTTGGGCTAAGGAGCATCATGAGCTCTGGCATGATAAGGTTAATAAATAAGGACATGGCCATGAAAAAAATCATTGCTTTTACACTCTGCTCAATGGCAACCGCTACTGCATTTGCTGCTTTGCCTCCGTTGACGCCTGAAGCTCAAGCGGCTGCAACTTTGGCAAAAGCTAAAGCGGCTTATGGCGATCGAGTTGGTGCATTTAAGTTATGCCAAGCCCAAAACAAGGTTGCGGATCAATTTAGAGTACCCGGAACACCGGCTCCTGCAGCCTGTGTTGCGCCGCCTCCATTTGTTGCGCCTGTAGCTGCAGCACCAGCAGCAAAGTAATCACTCGGCGAGTAACTCTTGATGTAAGTAGCGCTTGGCTGCTTGTGTCTGAGGATCGGCAAAAAAAGGACCTACGGGTCCTTTTTCTTTTAGCTGACCCTGATCAATGAAGATGATGTACTCAGCAATTCTTTGTACTTGTGCAAGTTGATGGGAGGCAAAGATGACGTCAGAGCCTTGAAGCTTATATTGGCGAATGATTTGTTCGACTTGTTCGGTGGTATTGGGGTCTAAGTTGGCAGTAGGTTCATCTAGCAAAATCAAATTGGGTTTTTGCAAAATAGCTCGACCTAGACAGAGCTTCTGTCTTTCACCGGCTGAGAGTTTGTGAGCAGGGCTATTGGCAAGATGACTTAACCCAATTTGCTCCATAACCGCGTCAATATCAAGGGCTTGTATTGACGGATCGACATCTTTCACCATGGCAATATTGGCTTTTGCTGATGCCTTGATCATGGGTGTGTGATGCAATACGAGAGATGATTTGATCGGGCCGCTAGAGTGGGTGACAGTGCCTGAATCTGGTTTGATCAAGCCATCAATTAATTTTAAGAAGGTTGTTTTGCCAGCGCCATTAGGCCCAATGCAGGCGCAAATTCGATCGGCGGGAATAATTGCATGAGGAATATCTAGAATGATGCGACCATCGCTTTTGATGATGACGCCTTTCAATTCGATGAACTGCTTAAATTGTTTGGTGGTATCAACCATAGCGACGCTCCGCAATTTCGCGAACTAGAAATGTAAAGAGGTTTGCCAGCAGCACAATGCCTAGTAGGACGATGCCTAAGGCTAGAGCTAAGGGGAGATCACCTTTACTGGTCTCCAGGGCAATCGCTGTTGTCATAGTGCGGGTGGATTGATCAATATTGCCGCCAACAATCATCACAGCGCCAACCTCAGAGATCGCTCTGGCAAGTCCTGCCAACACGGCAATCGTGAGTGAGAAGCGGCAGTCCCAGATCAGCCACTTGAGGGCGGACATTCTGGGTAAGCGAAGCGCCATAAAAGAATCCCGATGAATTCTCCAGGAATCTTCCAGAATTTGACGACTTAGGGCCGCAATTAAGGGGGTTGTGAGCAGTGTTTGGGCCAGAATCATACCCTTAGGTGTAAAAAGCCATCCCCATACCCCTAGAGGCCCTGTACGGGAAAGTAAGAGGTAGACCACAACGCCTACGATGACTGTCGGAACGCCCATCAGGGTGTTTAAGACAACTGTAATGGTCTTTTTGCCGTTAAATTCCTCAGTAGCTAAAAGCGCCCCTAAAGGGAGTCCAAGGAGGGTGCCTAGGAGAAGCGCCGTCAGACTGACCTGAAGGGAAACGAGGACAATGCCCATTACACCTGCGTCTAAATGGGCAAGGAGTAAAAAGGCATCCTGGAAGGTCGTCAACATGGGCTTGATTCTAGCAAGGCGATGGCAAAATGGCATAAATGCAAACAATTTCCCTTACTTAATTCATGGCTGAAGTCATTTGCCTCTGTAACGAGGTTCTCGATGTTGATCTTCGTGAGTATCTTGATGCCCATCCTATTGACTCTATTGAGGAGCTGCGTGATCAGGCCTCGATTTGCAATAAGTGCATGCAGTGCCAAGATCTAATTGAAGGTGAAATCTACTTGGCGCGTGTACGACGACAACGCGCAGCAGGGCAGTTTTGATGACGCAATTACCCTCAGGTCGCTTTAGCGTCATGAGTATCAATGTGCATAAGGGCTTATCCCCTTTGCATAGAAGATCTACGATTTATGAGTTACGCCAAAAAATGCGCAACCATCATCCAGATCTACTTTTCTTGCAAGAGCTGCAACAAGAGCATCGCGGGCGAATCAGGAGATTTGGTCAATGGCCGTTGACGGAGTTAACCCATTTTTTATCCGAAGACTTTTGGCACGATTGGCATTACGGTAAGAATGTTGAATATCCAGACGGCCATCACGGTAATGCGATTCTTTCCAAAAGACCTCTGCATAAGGGTGAAAACTACGATATCTCAGCTTATCGATTTGAGAGGCGCGGCTTACTGCATAGTATTACTCAGTTAGAGGGAATTGCAACGCCAATCCATTGTTTTTGTGTACACCTGGCTTTGTTTGAAAGAGGTCGAGAGCGTCAATTGGAGGAAATTATTCACTACATTGATACGCTTGCGAACGGTGGTCCGACTATTGTGGCGGGGGACTTTAATGATTGGCGCAATCGCGTAAGCGCCCCGATGCGTGCCGCTGGTTTTGATGAGGTTTTTGAGGTGCTCACTGGAGCCCCTGCAAAAACTTTCCCTAGCGTAAAGCCGATGCTAGCGATGGACCGAATTTATGTACGAGGCTTGAAGATCCATTCTGCAGAAGTGCTGCACGAATGGTTAAAACTATCTGATCACTTAGGCATTGCTGCGGAACTTGAAATCTTATGAACATATTAAATTACCTACTAGGATCCATTTTTGGTTTTTCATTGATTTGGGTTCCAATTGCACATGTCATCATTGTGATTTTGTTTGGATTCAGATTGATTTCTGTGAGAAGGCCCGTAGGTGTTGTTCTCGCATGGTTTCTGATTGTGGTTTTATTTCCGCTTCTGGGCATCAGCCTTTACATCTTGATTGGCGAGCGTCCTGTTGGTCGTAAGCTGACTCGAAAAATTATTCGCATGGATAAGGAATATGCAGTCATTACCGACAATATGCGCAAGCGCTACTCGGCAGATAGGCAACAGTTGCCAGTAGAGGGAAGAGCACTCAGTTTATTGGCAGAGGCTAAAAATGGCTCCCCAGTAGTTGCTGGTAATAAGATTCAGCTTCACACGAATTCGTTGAATATTCTGCAAGAATTTATTGATGAAATAAATCAAGCAAAGAAAACATTGCATTTAGAGTTCTATATATGGGCTCTGGGTGGCGATGCCGATCGCGTTGGCGAAGCCTTAATCGCCGCGGCTCAGCGTGGCGTAACTTGTAAGGTGTTGCTAGATTCTCTTGGCAGTAAAGACTGGTTTAAATCGACTTGGCCTGGCCGCTTCAGAAAAGCAGGTATTCAGGTAACAGAGGCTTTGCCTATTCAAGTCGGGCGCTTTCAATTTCGCCGTGCTGATCTCCGACTGCATCGCAAGATTTTTGTGATCGATAACGCCATCGTGTGGACCGGTAGCATGAATATGGTTGACCCTCGGACATTTAAACAAGACTCGGGCGTGGGTGAGTGGGTTGATGCCATGGTCAGAATTGAAGGCCCGGTTGCATCCCAGTTTGAGCTGACATTCTCATTTGATTGGAGTGTTGATAATCCGAACATTACGCACTTCAATGATGTCGTACCAGTCTCAAGCCCGCCAGAAGGAAAAGTGCTGGCTCAAGAGTTTTCTTCTGGGCCGGTTTATCGCGACGATATCTTGTATCAGGTGCTGCTCTCCGCAATCATGGATGCGCGCGAAGAGCTCACCATCACTACGCCTTACTTCGGTCCTGATGATGGTTTGATTCAGGCTTTAATGGCTGCGGCTAGTCGGGGCGTAAAAACCACTTTGATTGTGCCCAAGTTAAATGACTCTACTCTGGTCGCTTGGAGTAGTCGCAGTTATTACGCTGATCTGATGAGTGCTGGCGTCAATATCGCTGAATTTCATGGTGGCTTATTGCACACCAAGAGTTTGTTAATCGATAAGAGAGTAGCTATTTTTGGTTCAGTCAATTTTGACCAACGCAGCTTACGGCTCAATTTTGAGATTAGCTTGATCGTATATAACGATGAGTTTTGTGCCAAGCTTGAAACCTTGATTGAGTCCTATTTGGCTCAATCCGATATGGTGGATCCAGTTAAGTGGGGCAAGCGTCCACGTTGGCGCTTCATGCTAGAGAACGCCGCTCACCTGTCTTCACCTTTACTTTAAATCGCTCCTTGATTGCGCATCGACTCAATTTCGTTTTTTGAAATACCCAGTTCGGATAGGATGGCGTCGGTATGTTGGCCAACAGCAGGAATAGCATCCATGCGGTAGTCGAAGCTGCTATTACTGCCGGGAGGTAGCATGGCTGGAATAGGGCCCACAGGTGAACCTACTTGGACCCAACGGTCTCGAGCTTTAAGTTGATCGTGATTCCATAAGCCTTGCATATCATTGAGGCGGGCATTGGCTATTTGGGCTTGATCTAGTTTTGCAATCACCTGCTCGGTAGTGAGCTTGCTAAAGCAAGCGTCAATGATGGAGAGCAATTCATCTCGTTTTTCATTGCGCTTGAAGTTTTTATCAAAGCGTTCATCTTTAGCAAGGGCTTGATTATCAAGCACCACCTCGCAGAATAAAACCCACTCACGATCATTCTGTAGACCCAGCATGACAGTGCCACCGTCACCCGCCTTAAAAGGCCCATAGGGGTAGATCGTGGCATGAGACGCACCATTGCGAGGAGGGGGTGTAGCTCCTTCATACGCGTAGTAGAGCGGGTAGCTCATCCATTCACCTAGGGACTCGAGCATAGATACGTCGATAGTGGAGCCCTTCCCAGTTTTGCCTCTTTGTAAGAGTGCAGCCAGAATATTGGTGTAGGCATACATGCCTGCAGCAATGTCTGCAATCGAGTTTCCTGCTTTGCTCGGAGTTTCTGGTGTGCCAGTAACCGATAGGAAGCCGGCCTCACTTTGAATCAGTAAGTCATAAGCTTTTTTATCGCGATAAGGACCATCATTTCCATAGCCTGAGATGTCGCACAAAATTAAACCTGGATTCTCTTTTTGCAAGAGCTCTGCAGTCAGTCCCATACGTGCTGCTGCACCAGGAGCCAAGTTCTGCACAAGCACATCTGCTGTTTTGAGAAGCGTCTTGAGGGCTGCGAGAGCAGATTCTTGTTTGAGATCTAAGGTCAAGCTTTCTTTGGAGCGATTCACCCACGTGAAGTGAGAAGACATGCCATTAACGCGCTCATCATAGGCGCGGGCAAAGTCTCCGGCGCCTGGCCGTTCAACCTTGATAATGCGTGCACCTAAATCAGCTAACTGGCGCGTACAAAAAGGAGCTGCAATGGCATGCTCCAGGGAAATTACGGTAATGCCATCTAAAGGGCGAATGCTCATGAAATTACTTACCCAACTGAATATATGAAAAGACCTAAAGAATTAGAAGGAGCGGGGGAGTCCTAGGACATGCTCGGCTACATAGGAATAAATCAAGTTTGTAGAGATTGGTGCCACTTGGTACAAACGAGTCTCACGGAACTTACGCTCAACGTCATACTCATTAGCAAAGCCAAAACCACCATGGGTTTGTAAACAAACATTTGCCGCTTCCCAAGAGGCTTTTGCAGCCAAGTACTTGGCCATATTGGATTCTGCGCCACAGGCTTGCTTGGCATCAAAAAGCTCACAGGCTTTAAAGCGCATGAGGTTGGCTGCTTCAGTCTCAATATAGGAGTCCGCAATGGGAAACTGAATGCCTTGGTTCTTGCCGATTGGGCGATCGAACACTACGCGCTCATTAGCGTAACGACGCGCTTTATCTACAAACCAATAAGCATCACCAATACACTCGGCCGCAATCAACGTGCGTTCTGCATTAAGTCCATCCAGAATGTACTTAAAGCCTTGACCTTCCTCGCCGATTAAATTCTCAGCAGGAATCTCTAAGTTATCAAAGAAAACTTCATTGGTTTCATGATTCACCATATTGGCAATTGGCTGGATTGTCATGCCTTTGCCAATCGCATCCTTGAGATTGACGATGAAGATGGACATACCTTCTGATTTTTTCTTTACCTCTGCTAGTGGGGTAGTGCGCGCCAGCAGAATCATCAAATCAGAATGTTGGATGCGGGAGATCCACACTTTCTGGCCATTGACGACATACTTGTCACCCTTTTTGACGGCAGTGGTTTTGAGTTTGGTAGTGTCAGTTCCGGTAGTGGGTTCAGTCACTGCCATGGTCTGAAGGCGCAATTCTCCGGTAGCGATTTTAGGGAGGTAGAGTTTCTTTTGGGCATCAGAGCCATGGCGCAGCAAAGTACCCATGTTGTACATCTGGCCGTGACAAGAACCCGCATTGCCACCAGAGAAATTAATCTCCTCCATGATGACTGAGGCTTCGGCCAGACCCAAACCAGAGCCGCCATATTCTTCTGGAATTAAGGCGGCCAGCCAACCAGCCTGCGCCATTGCATCAACAAAGGCTTCTGGGTAGGCTCTTTCATGATCCACTTTTTGCCAATAGGCGGAGTCAAAACTCCCGCAAAGGTCACGTAAGGCTTCACGCATGTCTTGGTATTGATCTGGCTTAGGTATCGGGTGATTCATAGGGCTATCTATAAAAAATGGTGGTTAGTGAATAGGTTAATACCTACAGTTTAAGCAAGAATTCAGAATTGCGGGTGACTCAAAACCAGTCTTGCTCATGTCTCTGATTACTGGCCTTGATGGCGCTTGGGGCATACTTGGGGGATGATCAAGAACTCGCTTGCTAGCCTACCTGGAGCCCTCGCTTAATGGAGCATATGCTGGGTCAGTTCTTCGATTTCTTTGGGATGCCATCAGTTGGTTTGCCCGCGGTATTCATCAGCGCCTTTGTCTCTGCAACCTTGCTGCCTGTGGGCTCCGAGCCCATCCTGTTTGGATATGTTTCCGTTAATCCACATTTATATTGGGTTGCCATTCTTGTTGCTACCATCGGCAATACCTTAGGGGGTATGTTCGATTGGTGGCTTGGACTACTCAGTCGAAATAGTTTCGAGTCTTTAAAGGGGCCCTCTAACAGCAGAATGCAACGTTGGCTGGAAGAGCGGGGTCCAAAGATGCTTTTGTTGTCTTGGTTGCCTGGATTTGGAGACCCCCTTTGTTTGGCTGCTGGGTGGCTTAGGCTGCCTTGGGCGCCTTGCTTGATTTATATGGCCATAGGCAAGCTACTGCGTTATCTCACGATGACTTGGCTTCTAACCCTGGTGCCCAATAGCGTTTGGCATCAATTGGGACATTGGCTTCATATCATCTAGAAAAAGCCCTAAAGGCATTAAACAGCGCAATACTTTTGCTGAATCTCATCGTTATTCAAGAGATTCTGGGCTGTGTCATGAAAAACAATTGTCCCTTGGTCAAGAATATAGGCTCGGTCAGAAATCCTGAGCGCTTGCTGGACGTTTTGCTCAACCAAAAGAATCGTTAGACCCTGCTGCTTTAGTTTTGCAAAAAGCTCAAACATTTCTTCCACCAGCACTGGCATAATACCTTCGGATGGCTCATCCAAAAGTATGACCTTGGGCTTAGCAATCATGGCGCGTGCGATTGCTAGCATCTGCTGCTCACCGCCTGACATCGATGTCCCATCTTGATGCAATCTTTCCTTGAGGCGGGGAAAGGTTTCGGCAATTTCATCGACCATGGCACTCATATCGCCATGGCTTTTCTTTGCAATAACGCCCAACTCTAAATTTTCTTTCACAGTTAATCCTGGGACAATGCGCCGATCCTCCGGGACGTAAGCCAAACCCAGGTGGTAGCGCTCATGCGCCGCAAGACCCAAGAAAGAAGTGCCGTCAATAGATGCTTTACCCTCTCTCTTTGACAGCAGACCCATCAAAGAGCGCAGGGTAGTGGTCTTGCCGGCTCCATTACGCCCCATTAAGGTAACGATTTCACCTTTGTTTACTTCCAAAGAGACGCCTTGCAAAACATGGCTACGGTCGTACCAAGCATTTAAATTTTCAACACGCAACATATATAAACCTTCGTTAACCTTGGCCTAGGTACACACGTCGTACCTCTGCATTATTTTGAATTTCTTCTGGAGTACCTTCAGCCAAAAACTCACCATGATGCAAAACGATGATACGTTTGCATAAACCCATAATGAGTTTCATTTTATGTTCAACCAAAATGACGGTTCTTTCATTGGCTAGCGTGCGAATGAGGTCCATCATCACCAGCGTCTCTTCAGGAGACATACCCGCAGTTGGCTCATCAAGCAACAGAAGGCTTGGATTGCAGGCAAGGGCCATTGCGATTTCTAAAGCACGTTGCTGACCATGAGCCAAGTCACCTGTTTTTTTATTTCTGAGATGCTCTAAGTTCACGCGACGTAAGAGCTGGTCTGCAAGCTCGATTGGCCCCGGATAACTTTGCGCATTTCTCAAAAAGTTGTAGCGTGCTGTTTCCATTTGTGCGGCAACGCGGACATTTTCATGAACAGTTAGCTGCTTAAACACGTTGGTAATCTGAAAGCTCTTAGAAATGCCGATACGAGCAAATTCATATTGCTGCATGCCGGTAATGTCCTTACCGTTAAATAATATTTGGCCGCTCGAAGGAGGAAAGGCGCCACTGAGGACATTAAAGAATGTACTTTTTCCTGCACCATTAGGGCCAATGATTGCCGTAAGGGATCCGGGCATAAATGTGGTCGACACATTTTGCAGGGCTTTAAATTTCCCAAAGCTCTTGCTGACATTGCGAGCCTCAAGAATAGGGGTTTGGTTTGAGCCACTCATTATTTCGAATCCTGATTGAGGTTTAGCTTGCTCAAGATGGTTCCCCAAATGCCTTTAGGGAAGAACAATACAAAGAACATAAATACCAGTCCAATGACAGCCATCCAGTGCTTAGTGAAAGTGGTGACCACATCCTCTAAATAGAGCATGACAGCAGCACCAACAAACGGCCCAAAGAAAGTGCCCATACCACCCAAGATGCTCATCATTACAGCCTGTCCGGATTGGAGGTAGTGCAGTGAGTCAATTGGAACAATCGACAGATGGAGTGCGCGCAATGAGCCCGCTAAGCCGCAGATGGCAGCTGACAATACAAATACCAATAGCTTTGTGCGGGCGACATCAAATCCGCAGGCAGCAGCACGTTTCTCATTTTCGCGAATCGCTTCCATTACGGCGCCAAGAGGCGAGCTCAGAATTCGAGAGATAAGCCAAATGGCAATGACTACAAAAAAGAGAATGATGTAGTACTTCACCAGTGGATTTAGAAAATCTACTGGAATGCCAAGAATATTGAAGGAATCAACCCGTACTCCTCTTAAACCATTCTCACCACCAGTCAAGCTCTCAGCCTTGTAAAAACCATAAAAAACAATTTGGCCTAATGCCAGGGTGACCATGGAGAAGTAGATGCCTCTGGTGCGAATCGCTAGGAAACCCATAAGCAGCCCGCCGATAGCAGCGCCAATTACGCCCACCAGAATTGCAGTGCCCCAGGACATTTGGTAGTGGACGATACCAATACCGGTCAGATAGCTACCGATACCCAGAAATGCTGCATGACCAAATGATAGGAGGCCCATATAGCCGAACAAAAGATTGAACCCCATGGCGAATAAGCCAAAGATCAAGATGTTGATAGCAAGAGCTTCATACGGCATGATGAAAGGAAAGATCATCAAGAAGAGGCTGCTTGCTAGCACGCGATGGCGGGCAATGAGTTGGAAAAATGATTTCATAAATATTCAGGGGGATTAACCCATTGCCCCCGCTTTGCCAAATAAACCTTGTGGTCGAATTAGGAGTACTACCGCCATCAAAACAAAAATAGAGAGTTCGGAAAGGTCGGGGAAGAATAGCGAGGTCATGCTGTAGACCACACCAACCAATAAACCTGCAACAACGGCACCTACCGGTGAGCCCATGCCACCCACTACCGTGACTACAAAAGACTCCGCCAAAATTGGAATACCCATTTCTGGATTAACCGAGCGGGTAGGTGAGGCCAATATTCCAGAGAGGCCTGCAATCGCACAACCAAGGCCAAATACCATCAGCCATACTTTGGCGATATCTACGCCCAGCACTTTGACAATCTCTTGATCCGCTGCTCCAGCCTTAATAATGAGGCCGTAGCGGGTCTTTTGAATAAAGAACCAAACCGCAAAAATAATCACAGCTGTGGCAGCAATCAGGAAGAGTCGATATTTAGGAAAGAAACCAATGCCGACATCTAGGGTGCCTTTAAGTCCATCGGGGGTAACTGATGGTAGGCCTTCAATTCCAAAGGTGACGCGCATTGCTTCAATCAACACGTAAGACAGTCCAAAAGTCAGGAGTAGTGGATAGTCAATGCCGCGACCATAAAGAGGGCGAACTAGGAATCGCTCAGTTAGTAACCCAAGCACCCCAGTGGCAATTGGCGTGAGAACTAAGCTAAACCAAAAGTTCCCTGTTATGCCAAGGAAATAGATACCCATGAAAGCGCCAACCATAAAGAATGCGCCGTGGGCAAAATTCACGACATTGAGCATGCCAAAAATAAGGCACAAGCCCAAGGCTAGTAGTGCATAAATACTGCCCAGGGCAATTCCTGTGAGAAGCTGCATGCAGAGAAGTTCAAATGTAAGGCCGGTCATATATGTACTCAGAAAAACTCCCCTTCAGCCAGAGGCATCGGGGGAGGGGTTCAGGGCAAATCAGATGATCTACCCTGAAATTTCAGATTTAAGCCTTGTGGCCCAGCTCCGCGCAACTACGCATATTCTTCTCGGTAGTTGGTTCGATCGTCAGAATATTAAAGACATCGTACTTATCCTTCATATTCTTTGACTTAGACTCAACAATGATGACTGTTTGTACGGCCTGGTGATCGCACTTACGGTAGTACTCAGGTCCTTTGTACCAGTCGTACTTTAGATTCTCCATTGCACCTACCACTTTCATGGTGTC
Organism: Pseudomonadota bacterium; assembly: GCA_041179645.1. Classification (GTDB taxonomy): domain Bacteria; phylum Pseudomonadota; class Gammaproteobacteria; order Burkholderiales; family Burkholderiaceae; genus Polynucleobacter. Next base: position 50,610 of record JBEGSZ010000023.1, on the reverse strand, counting down.
AGTAGATTTCGCAACCTTAATCGATGCCAACACGCTCTTCACACCAGCATAGCCTAATGCACCGTAGTCAGATGGAACTGAACCGTTGTACATTTTGCGGAATGCATCGTTAAATGTTTTTGCTGTTGGAATGCGATCCTCAAGTCCCCAATAGTAGGATGTGCCACCAACAATTCCTTCAAATGCTTCAGGGCCGCCTGCAAGACGTGATGTATAGAGCAGAACAGGAGTCACAATTTTCATGCTGGATTTCAGGCCAAAATCTGTACATTGCTTAGCTGCATTAACAAGGTCGCGACCAAAGTTGCAGAGCACTAAGATATCGGGATTTAACGCTTTGATGCGCGGTAGGAATGCAGAGTAATCAGACGCGCCTAGTGGATGGCGAATATCTGCCAAGGTGGTGGCACCCATTTCTTTTCCAGCACGCTCAAAAGCGCGCACCATTTCGTGACCATAGGCGTAGTCAGCCGTCAGGAATACGATCTTCTTACCAAAGCGGGGGATAGAGTAGCGAGCTACTGCACCGGCTGTCATGGTTGGATTTAATGCCTCATGGAATGTGTACACACTCCAATCTTTAGCTTCATTAATTGCATCAGACTGGCTAATGGAATTGAAGAGCACCTTACGCTCTTTACATACAGCATTGATAGATAGCTGGGTTGCGGCAGAAAGTGAGCCTACAACAAAGTTCACCTTGTCTTTTTCAATTAATTCAAGCGTACGGGTAGCTGCTTCGCCCGGATTGAGTTTGTCATCACGAACTAAAAGCTCGGCTTTGCGTCCATTGAAGCCGCCTGCATCGTTGAACTCTTTAATAGCTAACTCAGCTGCTTTGACTTGATCTTGCGCTTCGGCAGAGAAGGGGCCAGTTAGCGGTGTAGGGAAGCCAATCTTAATGGTTTCAGATTGGGCGCTTGCCATGTTCATCCAAAGCGGAGTGCTCGCTGCAGCAGCTCCGCCGATCAACATTTTTCTTCTAGTTTGATTCGTTACTTTTTGTTTCATGGTTGTCTCCTCCATTTAAAACAGTTTATTAATAAGAATAACTTTTGCTTCATAAATCTTAACTGAATGCTTCTGGTAATACGCAAATCTACATCAAGTTTTTAATGCGACACTGGAACTGCTTTCCCTTCTGCTAGCAAGGTGCTGATATCAATTGCTGTCTCCGCCATCACAGTATCTGCATTTCTGCGAAGGCTATTGCCATCCCTAGTGCCTTTGTTGCCCTGGGCTTGCATGTAACGTCCTAGATATTGCGCTCTTGCAACAACCTGTTGCCCAAGCTTTAACCTGTCGTTGCTGTAAGCCATGAGTGCAGCTGGACTCGCACCCATTGCAGCAATGTGACGCGCAATCACCATTGCCTCATCACCTGCTTTAGTAACGCCCATCCCCACATGTGGTCGACCAACAAAAGCTGCATCGCCCATTAAGGCAATTCTGCCAAAGACGATTTGCTCTGATCGAACATCGTAAATTGCTTGCAAAAAGGGAGAGGGTGTTTTTTCTAAAATTTCTGCATATTGAGGCGCCAGAATTTTTCGAGCAACAGTGCGCATTTCGGCGATATGCTTCCATGACACTTTTAGTGGAGGGATGCCAGTTGGGTAGTGGTGACCATCAGCATCAGTCAACAGCTTGATGAGTTCTCCATCTTCGGATGCGGGGCGATACCAAACAAAGTTATAGCGGCGTTTACCCGGCCTAGTGTCATTGCCTGGTCCTGCAACTGGGTATCCAAGCATTTGTTCGCCGTTGGGTAGGCAGAACCCAAAATAATTGAAGAGCGTATCCAGCGTGTAATTGGAGAGATGACTTTCATCACAAACGCCACGCCACGCAATATATCCCGCATATTCAGGTTGAATATTGGGTGCAACTTGGGCTCTTACTGTTGAGCGGATGCCGTCTGATGCGATCAGCAGCTCTGCCTGATAAGCGCTCCCATCCTCACAGATTACCTGGACACTATTGGAGTCCTGAGTCACTGTTTTTACATTCTTACCCTGTAAGTAACGCTCGCTTGGAAAATTCTCTTTCAATAGATGGTAAAGGCGACTCCATGAAGTGAGGATTTGTGGGAGCGGCATTTCACCTAAGCTCTCACCATCGACACCCAAGGTAACCCGCTTTGATACGGCAACCCCTAGACTGTCATCTACAGCAATACCAGCTTCGCGTAAGGCATCTGCAAGTGCATCATGTGTCACGATTCCAGCGCCTCGGCCGTCTAAGGAGCCAATCGCCTTTTCTAGTAAGGTGACATCGTGACCTTGGCGGAGCAAGATGTTGGCTACAAATAAGCCTCCAAGAGATCCGCCGATGACGAGAATTTTTGCCATTGTTACTTATGCAGCCTTAGCATCAAGCGCTGCTTTTTCAGCTGCAGGGTAATTTAATTCAATCACGATGCCGTTAGGATCATCTAAAAAAAGCTGGTGAAGCTGCAGGACAGGCACTGTTCGCTGCCTGCACGGAACGCCTAATTTATCCAGCTGGGCCAGTTTGGCTTCCAGGCCTTTGGCAAAGAAGGCAATGTGATCCACTGCTCCAGAGCCATAAAGCGATTTTGGGTCGCGCTCGCCAAGGTATTGCTTTAAGCCGTTAGGATCATTCTTATCTATCGCAATTAAATGCAGTACTGCATTGGCCCAATCGTTTTCATCGCCGTTATAAAGCCAGACTCCTGGAAATGGAAACTCTGGGCGAGGCCCAACCGTTAACCCTAGCACTTCACTGTAAAACTGAGTGGTCTTCTCAATTTCAAGACTGCGGATGGAAAAATGATTTAGGCTGAGGTTTGTCATATTAATTTTTACCATTAGTAAATAAAGCTTTTGCTGAGATCAGGTAGGAGCTAATGCGATCTTGAATAATTTCCTGCTCAGTATTGGGGTTGCCGGAGTCGTAGATGGCTTGACCATAAATCCATCGGCGCATACCGATATAAAAAATACCGCCATGCAGACCCATTAAAAACTCCAGCTCCCGCTGTGAAGGCTTACCCCGCGTGCTGCGACCGCAGTGCTTGCGAGTTTCACGAATGAGTCTGGGCAATAGGCGATCCCGCAATAGCTCAAAGAATCGATCGCTAATTGAGTGATCGCTTAAACCTGAGAAAATCAAGATGCGCACGAAATCGTAGGTGAGAACTGTATTTGAATAGTCGATATAAAACGCATTCAATTTTTCCTCTGGTGAAAGGCGCTTGTCGTCTAGCAACTTTTCCCATTCAGGCTTCCAGCGCGATTCAAAGACGTCCTCATACACCGCTTTGATTAATGCGTCCTTTGTAGGGAAGTAGTGATAGAGCAGGGTGTGAGTAACACCCAGCCCTTTTGTTAGGTTTCTGAGTTGCCCGTCAATCCCATGTTTTGCAAAGTACTGAATTGCGCGATCCAGTATTTGGCGCTTACGATCAGCCGTGCTCATTCTCCGGCGAGCAGGCACCTCAGAAGCAGTCACTTCTGAAGTGACGCCGTTTCTTGTGCTGCGGTCTCGATCGAAACTCATTGTCATCAGGGTTTATCCGAATTTGGCCTTATTGACCAAAAGTTAAATAATGGTACATTGTTGAACAATTGGTAGATAAGACTCTATTCGTACAAACCCCAAGGAGATGTAATGGAACTAAATGGCGAGCAACTCATTGCGGCTCCAATCCCAGATGTATGGAAGGGCTTGAATGATATTGACGTACTCGCAAAGTCTATTCCGGGCTGTGAAGAAATTAGCCGAATCTCCCCAGACGAGATTCATGCCAAAGTAATGTTCAAGATTGGACCAGTGAGAGCGAGATTTGCGGGAAAGTTGCTGTTGAGCGATGTAGTGCCTGATCAATCTTGCTCAATGGCATTTGAGGGTTCAGGTGGTGCTGCGGGATTTGCAAAAGGCCGCTCACGGGTTGAGTTAAAAGCTACTGAAGGTGGCACGTTGATCTCCTATACGACGGAGGCCTCCATTGGGGGTAAGTTAGGGCAAATTGGTGGGCGTTTAATCAGCGCCTCTGCCAAAAAGATTGCGGATGATTTTTTTCAGCGGTTTGCAAAAGAATTGGGCGGTGAAGTGGTGCCCCTAGAGTCGGACGCACAAGCCGAATAAGGTTTGGCGATATAAATATAAAGCAGTGGAGGAGACGTAATGAAAGCAGCAGCATTTGATTATGCAAAACCGAAGGTGCTTAGTGAGGCCTTAGCTTTGCTGGCTGAAGCCGGTGAAGATGCCCGTTTGATTGCAGGTGGCCAGACACTTTTGGCTACGCTAAACCTCCGCCTCTCAGAGCCTAGCATTCTGATTGACATTACCAATCTCGATGAGCTCAAAGGGATTTCTGTAATCGGCAACCAATTGCGTATTGGCGCCTTAGTCACTCATACTGAAATTGAGGACTCAAAATTGATTGCGCAACATGCGCCGCTGCTGAAGGCTGCCGTACCGCATATCGCACACAGAGCTATCCGTAATCTAGGCACCTGGGGTGGCTCTTTGGCTTATGGAGATCCTGCAGCTGAATGGCCTGCCTGTAGCCTGGCACTTAATGCAACAATGTTGATTGCAGGCCCTAATGGCGAGCGTCGAATTTTAGCGCAAGACTTTTTCATTGATCTGTACACCACATCCCTAGAGCCCGATGAAATTCTTGTGGCAACTGAAATGCCAATTGCAAGCAGTAATCAAGTTTTTTATTTTCATGAGTTAGCTCGTCGCCATGGAGACTATGCTGTTGCTGGCCTTGCCTTAGTTGCAAATAAAGCCGGCAATGTTCTAAGCGATTGCACTTTCACTTTCTTCTCTGTTAGTGCTACGCCGGTAATGGCGACAAAAGCTCAAGCCTTGGTTGAGGGCAAGCCTCTGAACGATGAGTTGATTGCTAGCGCAGTTGCCGCCGCTAGGGCGGAGATTGAGGCGATTGCAGATATCACTAACAGTGCGGAAACGAAACAACATTTAATTGGTGTTTTGTTAGAGCGCGGCTTAAAGCATTTAATTGCTTAACTAATTATTAGAAAAATACATCAAGTTCGGAGATTGAAATGAGCTTAAAGAAAAAAATTACGATGACCGTCAATGGTTCACTAGTCAATGCTGAGATTGAGCCGCGTCGACATTTAGTGGATTTTTTGCGTGAAGATCTTCATTTAAAGGGGCCTCACCTAGGTTGTGAGCAGGGCGCATGCGGGGCCTGTACTGTCAAGGTTAACGGGCAAATCATTCGCGGCTGCTTATATTTGGCTGTGCAAGCTGATGGATGCGTTGTGGAGACAATTGAGGGTCTCACGAAAAGTGGTGCATTAGCAGACCTACAAGAAGCTTTCATGCGTCACAATGCAATGCAATGTGGATTTTGCTCCTCTGGAATGTTACTTGCTGCTGCGGAGTTGATTGAAAAACAGCCTAAAGCGACGCGTGAAGAAGTGCGCGAATGGATCTCTGGTAACTACTGCCGTTGCACTGGCTATCACTCCATCGTAGATGCCATCATGGCCGTGCTAGAAGCTCGAGCCAAAGGTGAAAAAATTAAACCTGTTGTTGCTCTCGCTTAAGTAGACTGGGAAAACTGATTATGAATAAGCCAGCAGATCTCAAAGGATTGATGCTTGATCCAGTAACCAATGATCAACGCTATATTGGTAATAGCGAACCTAGGCATAAGGCGCGTCGACTCATTGAGGGTCAAGGTACTTATGTCGACGATATTCAGTTGCCCAGAATGGGGCATGTGGTGTACTGGCGTTCTCCAGTAGCCCATATGAAAATTGGAAAAATTCATACTGAACAAGCAAGCAAAATGCCGGGTGTGCTTGCCATAGTTGATGGTGTCAAGATGGCAGAGCTTTGCAAGCCATGGGTTGCCACTTTAGGCCATCTAGCTGGCATGAAGTCTGCTCCTCAATATGCATTGGCAATTGATAGGGCTTGCTGGCAAGGTGAGCCTGTAGTCGCCGTGGTTGCTGAAACGCGTGCTCAAGCAGAAGATGCTTTGCAATTAATTGATGTTGAGTGGGAGGAGTTGCCCGCAGTAGTTTCCATGGAAACAGCATTGGATGCAGAGACGCCAGTAATTCATCCTGAGCTTGGCGATAACCTCTGTTTTACACGTAGCCTAGATGTTGGTCAGGTTGATGAAGTATTTGCAACTGCGGATGTAGTTGCGGAGGCCACTTTTGGTTTTGGTCGCCATACTGGTGTGACTCTGGAGCCTCGTTGCCAAATTGCCGATTACAACCCTGGTGATCGTCGTCTAACGGTTTACCACTCGCAGCAAGCGCCACATATGATGCAAGACTTATATTGCCGTCAATTTGGTTTGTCTGAGTCTGATGTTCATGTTATCTGTAAGGATGTGGGCGGATCTTTTGGTATTAAGGTTCACGCATATCCCGATGATTTTGCAACAGTGGGCTTAGCCATGATGTTGGAGCGCCCAGTTAAATTTGTTGCGGACCGACTCGAATCATTTACAAGTGATATTCATGCACGTGAGCATCGCATTAAGGGGCGTATTGCGGCCAATAAGGATGGCGACATCCTGGCCTTTGAGATCGACGATCTCACTGCTATTGGCCCATATTCCATGTTCCCAAGAACTAGTGCGATTGAAGGTAACCAAGTAGTTAACTTGGTCGGCGGCCCTTACAAACATCAAAATTACAGAGCCAAATTGAATGTGGTGTTCCAGAATAAAACACCTACCTGCCAATATCGCGGAGTGGGGCATCCGATTGCCTGCGCTGTAACTGAGGGCCTGGTAGATTTGGCTGCCCAAAAGTTAAAGATGGATCCTTTGGAATTCCGTAAGCGCAATGTGATTCCTGATGATGCTTATCCTTGCTCCGGTATTTCAGGAATTAAGCTGGAAGTGTTATCGCATGAACAATGCTTGCGAACCATTGAAAAGATGATGGACTATTCTGCCTTGCGTAAGGAGCAGGCTGAGTTGCGCAAAAAGGGTATCTATCGCGGAATTGGTTTCGCCACATTAATTGAGTTAACAAACCCAAGTCCAGCCTTCTATGGTGTGGGTGGTGCTCGCATCGCATCTCAGGATGGCGCCTCTGCGCGATTAGATCCTAGTGGCGTAGTTTCAATACTGATTGGCGTTGGTGAGCAGGGTCAGGGTACTGAAGGTATCTATGCTCAAATTGCCGCCGATGCTGTTGGACTCTCTATTAAAGACGTTCGCATCATTACTGGCGATACCGATGTAACTCCTTATGGTGGCGGCACGTGGGCTTCTCGTGGTGCTGGAGTTGGTGGTGAGGCAGTGTTATTGGCCTGTCAGGCGCTCCAAGAAAATATCTTAAAGCTTGCTGGTGCTATTTTGAATAGATCGCCTGAGGAGTTGTCAGTGCGACGTGGGCATGTCTTGGATAAAGCCAGTGGCGAACAGCTGCTGCCATTTAGTGAGATTGGCCGTATTGGCTATTTCCGCACCGACACTTTGCCTGTGGGATTCTCTGCGGATTTGATGGTGACACGTCATTACACCCAAAAAGAATATCCATTCATCTTCACCAATGGTGTTCAGGCGTCTTATGTTGAAGTGGATCCGGATACAGGATTTGTAAAACTCCTGAAGCATTGGGCGGTTGAGGATTGCGGTCGCGTTTTAAATCCTATGTTGGTCGATGAGCAAGTGCGTGGCGCTATTGTTCAGGGTATTGGAGGCGTTCTTTTTGAAGAGTGTCTATATGACGATAGTGGTTTACTGAGGAACGGCAGTATGGCTGATTATTTGGTCCCAATGGCCAATGAAATGCCAGATATTGAAGTGGCTCACGTGGAGACGCCAACTCAGTCATCCAAGTTAGGGGCTAAAGGTGCGGGCGAGGCTGGAACTGCGGGGGCTCCTGGAGCCGTCCAAAATGCGATTAACGATGCTCTGGCGCCATTTAATGCTGCCGTGTTTGATCAGCCCATTACTTGCGAAAAGATTTTGACGGCCCTTGGCAAGGTCTAATTAAGAGTTCTTTTGTATTGGTGCATTCCCCGTATCTAAGGGGATGTCGCATCCTGTAACATCAAGCTTTGATCACCCGCAAAGCCCCGCTAGGGGATTTGCCATTAACTTGATATAGCGAAAGAATATGTCTCAATTAAAAGGTAAAACCGCTCTTGTCACTGGCTCGACTAGTGGCATTGGTTTAGCGATAGCTATTGGATTGGCAAAGCAGGGCGTCAATATTATGGTCAATGGCTTCGGTGAAAAAGATGCTGCTATTGCTGCTATCAAGGCTTGTGGTGTTGAGGTGGATTATCACGGTGCTGATATGAGTAAACCTGCCGAGATTGAAGATCTCATTAAGCAAACTGAAAAGCGATTTGGCTCCCTGGATATCTTGGTGAATAACGCAGGCATTCAGTACACCGCTAATGTAGAAGACTTTCCAGCGGATAAGTGGGAATCAATTATTGCGATTAACTTGAGCTCAGCTTTTTACACTTCTCACCACGCTTTGCCTGGAATGAAGAAGCGTAATTGGGGTCGTATTATTAATATTGCTTCTGTACACGGTTTGGTTGGTTCGGTTCAAAAGTCGGCATATGTGGCCGCTAAGCATGGCATTGTTGGTCTAACTAAAGTAACTGCACTAGAAAACGCAAAAACCGGCATTACCTGCAATGCAATTTGTCCGGGGTGGGTGTTGACGCCCCTGGTTCAGAAGCAGGTAGATGCGCGTGCTGAGCGTGATGGGATTTCAAATGAAGAGGCCAAAAAAGCCCTGGTTTCTGAGAAACAGCCCTCAGGTGAGTTTGTGGCTCCAGAGCAATTGGCGGCCTTAGCCGTGTTCCTCTGTGGCCCCGATGCCTCTGAGGTACGGGGAGTGGCCTGGAATATGGATGGCGGCTGGACAGCCCAGTAAGCTTCAGATGGGGATTTCAAGCGAAATCCCTGTTTTCATGCCCAAACAAAATCGCCAGAATCGTCTATAGTTAGTGCAAATATGGCTGCTATAGCTATTTGTTAACTCGATTTACAAGGAAAAAATGATGGAACACACATTACCTCAGTTGCCTTACGCATTAGATGCGCTTTCACCATTTATCTCAAAAGAAACTCTCGAGTTTCACTATGGCAAACATCATCAAACTTACGTCACCAATCTCAATAATTTAATTAAAGGCACTGAGTATGAAAATGCCTCTTTAGAAGACATTGTTAAAAAATCTGCTGGCGGTGTTTTCAACAACGCAGCTCAAGTATGGAATCACACTTTTTATTGGAACAGCATGAAGCCAAATGGCGGCGGCGCTCCAACAGGTGCATTAGCTGACGCTATCAATGCCAAATGGGGTTCTTTCGATAAATTCAAAGAAGAGTTTGCAAAGTGTGCAATTGGCACCTTTGGATCTGGTTGGGCTTGGTTGGTGAAGAAGGCTGATGGCTCCCTAGATTTGGTTTCTACAAGCAATGCTGCTACTCCACTGACTACTGATGCAAAGCCTTTGATGACTTGCGACGTTTGGGAGCACGCTTACTACATCGATACCCGTAATGCGCGTCCAAAGTACGTAGAAAATTTCTGGAACGTTGTGAACTGGGATTTTGCTAGCAAGAATTTTGCTTGATATCTACTGATATATATATTTATCAAGAAAGCTTTTATGTCATCTATTTTTACCTCATTAGGACGCACCGTTTTAGCCGGCTTTGTCCTTCTCGTTTTAATTGTTTTGGCTTTAGGTGCAAACCTCAGCTCAATTGAATTACCATTTTTGTTCCGCTGGATTCACGTGATGGTTGGCGTGATGTGGATTGGTTTGCTTTGGTATTTCAATTTTGTGCAGATTCCCTCTATGGCAAAAATCCCAGATGAGCAAAAGCCTGCGATTGGTAAAGTAATTGCTCCGACAGCTTTATTTTGGTTCCGCTGGGCGGCCTTATTCACTGTTGTGAGTGGCTTGATCTTGGCTGTATTGAATGGTTATGCCCATCAGGCGTTTACCTTGCAAGCTCCATTCCGCGCAATTGGTTTAGGTATGTGGATTGCTTTGGTGATGGCCTTCAACGTTTGGTTCATTATTTGGCCAAATCAAAAACGTGCCCTTGGCATCGTAGCAGTGGAACCAGATGTGAAGGCAAAGTCTGCTCGCATCGCGATGTTGACTTCACGCTTCAATACGATGCTTTCTGTACCAATGTTGTTTTTGATGGTTGCTCAATCACACAACTCAACATGGTTTGTTGTTGTTGCTTAAGTAAATCACTGCAGTTCATTAAAAAGGCCCGCAATTGCGGGCCTTTTCTCATCCCTAAATCCCTTTAGACCACTTGAGATAGTCTAAGAACTTGCCTTTATTGCAGTATTGGCGGTAGCTCTTTTGTCAGTGCGCCACGTTGTGCTGTAGCCGATCCAAGTAGGGCAAAGCCAAGTAACCTACCATCAGCAGATTCAAAGCGTGCCTCAAGACCATCCTCAGACGAGATTGTTTTCCAGGTGCCGATTGCGCCTTTAGCTGGTGGTGAAACAATTGTTGGTAATGAGGGAGTCTTCACCATTACTGGCATTGCAGGGTAGGTGAGGGTGGCTGGCTGTCCAATGAGGCTTGGTGCTAGAGCGCGTGCTGCCTGCATGATTGGCATGACATAAGGCAGAACCAGGTCATCAACTTCAGCGCAATCACCAATCGCAAATATATTTTTAGAGCTAGTCTCTAGTTGGCGATTCACGGTAATACCTGCACCCGTTGCAATCCCTGTAGCCTTCGCCAAATCCAGGCGGGGCTTAAGGCCTACTGCCGATAGAAACACATCGCCAGTAATCACTGATCCATTTGCGAGAGTGACCGAGATGGAGTCCCCGTTGCGGTCAATCGATTGCACGGTGGTATTAAAGTGCCAGCGAATACCAGCCTCACTTAACTTTGCTTGCAGTGCTTGGGCTGCCGCCTCAGGCAGTAGTCGACCTAAGACCTGTGGCGCTAAGTCAATCACGTCCACTTCATAAGAATCTAATGCTAAGTCATTTGCAAATTCGCAGCCAATAAGACCAGCTCCTAGAATGACAACACGTTTCTTACCTTCAATTTTTTTGCGAAATTGGGCGTATTCTACGAGGTCATTAACCGTGATGACTTCATTGGCTGCATTGCCTTGTAAGGGCAAGCGAATTTGATCTGCGCCCAAACCCAGTACTAGCTTTCCATAAGAAATTTTTCCCTTGGAAGTTTCAATCGTCTGAGTGGCAGCATCGATAGCCGATACATCAGTCTCCCCCAGAATCGTTATTTCTAGTTGGGCTGCCATGCCTTCTGCATTAGTGGAAACCAATTGCTCCGCAGATTTCTTGCTAGCTAGCGCAGTCGAGAGCATTGGTTTTGAATAAAAGTAGCCTGGCTCGCGAGTCACCAGAGTGATCGGCACGGTCTTATCGAGCTTGCGCAATTCGCGAATAACCGTAAAGCCAGCTAAGCCACTGCCGATAATGACAATGCCTGATTGAGATAAATTGCTCTGATGATCCAAGGTGGGGTTTCCTGTTGATATGCTGTATTACGTTAGTTGATGTACTTCAAAGCAATTAATGCCTCGGATGAATTACGATACTTGAACCATCTCAAAATCAGACTTTGCTACGCCGCAGTCTGGACACTCCCAATCATCAGGAATATCGGCCCAAGCAGTGCCAGGGGGAATGCCTTCTTCAGGCAAACCTTTTGCTTCGTCATAGTTAAAGCCACATACGATACATTGCCAAGTTTTCATCAGGATTCCTTGCTAATAAAGATTACGAGCAGTTTAAATTCAAAATCAGTTATTGGGTGGCATCCATTCTTTTGCACTGAGCTACTCAATATTGATTTATATGCTCAATAGGAATGCTATTATTTATCCAATAAATTGATTATAGGGATACCTACACATTATGGCCGCTCTACCTTCATTGCGTCAGCTTCGCTATTTTGCAGCCGTTGCCCAAGAGCTTAATTTCACTAGGGCGGCAGAGATCTGCTTCGTAGGTCAATCCACTCTGAGTGCTGGTTTAAAAGAGCTGGAGGATGTCCTGGGTATTCGCTTGGTGGAACGGGATAGGCAAAATGTGGCCATTACTCCAATTGGCCTGGAGATTTTGGAGAGGGCGAAGACTATCTTGGCCTCATCGCAAGATTTAGTGGAATACGCGAGTGCGTCTGGCCAGTCTATGGCGGGGACAATTCGTTTGGGTGTGATTCCGACTATTGCACCATTTTTGTTGCCATACGTTTTGCCTGATATTCGAGAGCATTACCCCGATCTTAAAATTGCTCTGCGCGAGGATTTAACTGCAAACTTGTTGGCGCGATTGGCTGATCACCAACTCGATTTCGCATTAATTGCCTTGCCCTATGACACGTCCGGGCTCTTGGTTAAAGAGTTATTTGTCGATGAATTTTGGTTGGTCGCTGGCGAAAATGATCCCGCATTAAAAGGCAAGGAAATTCATTTGCCGACCAAAATGGTGGAGAGGTTGTTATTGCTGGAGGAGGGTCACTGCCTTCGAGATCACACCATGCAGGCTTGCAAGCGTTCTGATATTCGTAATGTTGACGGTATGGAGGCAACTAGCTTGCTCACCCTGCTGCAAATGGTGGAATCCGGCATGGGTATTGCGCTACTTCCTGAAATGGCGGTCAAGGGAGGGCTTTTAAATGGAACCACGCTGGTGGCTCGGCAGCTAGCTCCACCTGCTCCCAATAGGGTGATTGCGCTTGTTGCCCGCGCCTCCACTGCACATCTTGAAGAGTTTCAAGTGCTGGCCGAAAGCATTGAGTCTAGATTTAAATCGGACTCAAAAGCGAGTCGTGGCAGTCGAAAGGGTGCCCAAAAGCTTTAATGGACTACAGGCAAGACTTTGTTATCCCTGCTAAAGTTGCTCATCAATTCAGATATCCAATTTCAAAGAAAGTAGTTCATGTCCGGAAAAGAAATCATGTTTACCCCCGTCAAGCTTGGCTCTATTGAGTTAAAGAATCGTCTAGTGATGGCGCCACTAACTAGAATGCGCGCTATCGATGGAGATGTACCAAGTCCTTTGGCAAAAACATACTATGCGCAAAGAGCAAGCGCTGGCCTCATCATTAGCGAAGCAACGCAAATCTCCCCAATCGGAAAAGGCTATCCTGCAACCCCAGGAATTTATTCTGCCGAGCAAACTGCCGCGTGGAAAGAGATTGTGAGTGCCGTGCACGCCAAGGGTGGCAAGATGGTTGCCCAGTTATGGCATGTAGGTCGTATTTCTCATTCATCTTTGCATCCAGAGCAGGGTCTGCCTGAAGCGCCTTCTGCAATCGCGCCTGCCGGCCAAACCTACGGTGCTGATTGGAAGTTGCATGATTATGAAACCCCAAAGGCGATGACGACTGAAGATATTGCCGGGCTTCTCAAAGATTATCAATTGGCTGCCAGCAATGCAAAAGCAGCTGGTTTTGATGGCATTGAAATCCACTCAGCTAACGGTTACTTACTGGATCAGTTCTTGCAAGATAAAACCAATCAACGCGCTGATGGCTACGGTGGTTCAATTGAAAACCGTATTCGCTTATTGGGCGAGGTAATTGAGTCGGTTGCTAAGGTCTATCCAAGCGATCGCATTGGTGTGCGCTTGTCACCATATGGCAGCTTTAATGATATGGCTGATAGCGATCCGGTCGCTTTGTTCACTGCGGTAATACAAAAGCTCAACGGTTACAACTTATCCTATGTTCACATGATTGAACCGCGCTCGACAACTGCGGGCGGCAATGATCAGGTTGACAGGGATGCTCCGATTACCTCAGAGATTTTCCGTGCAGTCTATCAAGGCCAATTTATCAGTGCGGGTGGATATGATCAAGCTATGGGCGAGGCTGTTCTCGAGGCTGGCTTAGCAGATGCAGTCGCTTATGGACGTTTGTATATTTCGAATCCAGATTTAGCGGAGCGCTTTAAGCAAGGCTCGGCTCTGAATGCCTATAACCGTGCAACCTTCTACGGCGGGGCAGAGGCGGGGTATACGGACTACCCAACCCTCTAATCTAATTCAGCTTGGTAAAGGCCTCCATTGAAAGATGGGGCCTTATTTTTTGTCTTCTGGATCTTTCAGGAGGCCATAGTGGTTTGCCACGAGAAGCATAGCAATAGATGCGCATCCCATTGCAAAGAATTCCCATTGATGCAACATGGCAGTACCAACGACAGTCATTAAGATAGTCCATCCCACTGCCATTTTGGCTTTTTTGCTTAAAGGTTTCATATGTTGGAGTTGAAGTAAAAATTATCTAATGGTAAGTCTAGCTCTAGCGCTTAACTCATTCGGCGCACCGCGTTTATCAAGCTGAGATAGTCTGAGTGCCTCTTGCTCAAAATCAATTTGGGCTGGATGAAATTCCAGATTGCCAAGGTGAATGACATAAGTCCACACAAGCTCACGGCCTCTATCTTTATATACATCTACAACGCGCTTCATTTTTTAATACCTATGGTGGATATGGAGCTCTTTGCGGAACTCATATTGTGTTTTAAATCAATTAAATTTCGTGGATCAATACGAATCACGCCACCACGAGGGCTATCAATGTCAGCAATTAAAAAGAATGCGATTGAAATCATGATGGGAAAAATCATAAATAGCCCCACATTGTGCTTAAAGTTCCGCGCACCAAAGCCCACTAACATATTGGCGCCGATTGCAATTGCAGCCATTAGCCACCATGCGGCAGTGGGAATGCGATTCCACCAGGCTGCCTGAGTGTAGCCTTGAGAGTTCAGAACATCATTCATTCCGGAGAGTGCGAGCGCAATAGTGGGGGTGGATTGTGTGCGTGCCACTGGGAGTAATTCATTCCACATCGCATTTTCAAGTGCAAGAGTGCGCCGAGTAATTTGTTTTGCTGTCTCTCTATCTTGTTTCGAGTAGAACAAGATGCGCTGATCTAAATACTCGACGAGAAGCCCCTTGATGGCCTCTGCAGTTTTGCTGGGTAAGAGATCGGCCCTTAAAAACTCAGTGCCAATGGCATTTGCCTCTGCTTCCTCATAAGTCTGCCGCAAGTCATATCGAGCGATTGCCATTGAAAAGGTAAAGCCGATGATGAGGGCCAGCAAGGTGAGTGTTGCAGATTGAATAATGCCCAGATCCACTGAGGTCTCAGTGTCTTTCGTGCGGTATTTGCTGAGTACCGCATTGCCAAACCAAACTGAAGCCGATAGGGCTACAGTTGAAATGGCAAATACCAGTTCGGGGTAATTGGCTAAGTGTGGAATATTAAAAAGTTCCTGGATACAAAATATCTTTAGTCACATTCTGAATATCACGGTGACCAGTAAATGCCATGGTGATGTCCAATTCATTATGAATAATGTCCAAGCATTTAGTAACACCCGCTTCACCCATGGCGCCCAAGCCATAAAGGAAAGGGCGGCCAATCATCGTGCCGCGAGCACCGAGCGCCCAAGCCTTTAATACATCCTGTCCGGATCGAATGCCGCCGTCCATCCAAACCTCAATATCTTTGCCAACGGCATTCACGATACCCGGCAATGCTTTGATGCTGGAAATAGCGCCATCTAATTGACGTCCACCATGGTTTGAAACAATCAGAGCGTCTGCACCAGAGTTAGCGGCATGGCGCGCATCCTCTTCATCCAGGATGCCTTTAATGATGAGTTTTCCACCCCAGAGTTTCTTAATCCACTCTACGTCATCCCAGCTCAGTCCTGGATCAAACTGCTCGGCAGTCCAGGAGGACAGGGAAGACATATTGCCAACACCTGTGGCATGGCCAACAATATTACGAAAGGTTCTGCGTGGAGTCATTGCCATCCCCATGCACCAGCGTGGCTTGGTCATCATGTTGATCATGTTGGCAATGGTCAGTTTTGGAGGTGCAGATAGACCGTTCTTTAAATCCTTATGACGTTGTCCCAGAATTTGTAGATCCAAAGTCAGCACTAGGGCAGAACACTTTGCTGCTTTGGCGCGTTCAATCAGGCGCTCAATAAAGCCGCGGTCCTTCATAACGTAGAGCTGAAACCAAAATGGTTTAGTGGTGCGCTCTGCAACATCCTCAATCGAGCAAATGCTCATGGTGGATAAGCAGAAGGGAACGCCAAATTTTTCTGCAGCACGGGCAGCCAAAATTTCGCCGTCAGCATGTTGCATGCCAGTTAATCCAGTTGGTGCGAGCGCTACTGGCATTGCAACCTCTTGACCCACCATGGTTGTCTTGGTGGTGCGATTGGTCATATCTACAGCAACACGTTGACGAAGTTTGATTTTCTGAAAATCGGATTCGTTGGCTCGGTAAGTAGATTCAGTCCATGAGCCGGAGTCGGCATAGTCATAGAACATCTTAGGGGTGCGTTTTTGATGCAAAACTCGTAAATCTTCAATATTGGTGATGATTGCCACTAAAACCCCTTTGTATGTTGCAAATGCCAGATAGCTAAAGCTAATTTAAGCTCTATCTTAGCAATACCGAGCATTTGTTTCTACAATGTGTAGGCAAAACCCTTCGTGGGGCTCAAAACACCGATTTCTAGCCTAAATATTCCTGAATGCCCCATATCCCTTTATCGACCGTGTTTTATTTGTCGCTCGCGACCGCTCTTTGGGCAGGCAATGCGATAGCCGGAAGGGCTCTGGTAGGCAGTATTTCACCGATCACCTTAAGCGCGGTTCGCTGGGGTTTGGCGGCCTTGCTCTTACTTCCTTTTGGTTGGCAAATTTTCAAACCGGGCAGTGCACTTTGGCAAAACAAGGGTCGTTTCTTGGTTTTGGGGCTTTTGGGAGTGGGTAGTTATAACGTTCTCCTCTACCTTGCCTTACAAACCTCGACAGCTATCAATGTGACCCTGATCGGTGCCAGTATGCCCATTTGGATGCTCTTTATTGGCGCCGTCTTTTATCGGGTCAGACCAACATCGTTGCAACTTCTGGGTGCGGTGGTTTCTCTGGTGGGTGTGACGGTTGTGCTAACACGTGGTGAGCCTACCAGCCTCTTGAGTATGGAGGTGGTAATGGGTGATTTACTCATTATGTTGGCCACAATCCTTTGGGCTTTTTATAGTTGGATGATTGCTCGTCCTGGCAAGAGCGGGGAGCGGCAGTGGCCCTGGGCTGAATTCTTGATGGCTCAAGTGTTCATCGGCTTCATGTGGACCATGTTGTTCGAAGGCGCGGAGATTGCTACGGGCCATGCTTTCATTGATCTCAACTACTGGACTGCGGCCTTGATCGTCTTTGTGGCAATTGGCCCATCTTTGATTGCTTATCGCTGCTGGGGTTTGGGGGTCAATGGTGCTGGTCCTACGGTAGCAGGGTTCTTTGCTAACCTCATTCCCTTGTTCACTGCGCTACTCTCAGCTGCCATCCTGGGAGACCCACCTCAGCTTTTCCACGGCCTTGCTTTTGCCCTCATCGTTTTTGGCATTCTGGTTTCCTCTGCAACGCAAAAAAGCAGTTAATCCCCCTTTATTTGACCAAAAAGCCCATTTTCAAAGGCTGAGTACCCACATAGCGCTAAATCAGTATCATTTAGGGCTAATCACACGATTTATTAGGAAATTACTATGCCAGGCTTACTCCCGAATGTTGATCCAGACGGTCTATTAGAGTTCTCGGTTGTTTATACCGATCGATCGCTAAACCACATGTCTGAAGAGTTCAAAAAAGTCATGGTGGATATCTCTGGCGTCCTAAAGGATGCTTACAACGCTAGCTCTGCAGTCATCGTTCCTGGTAGCGGAACTTTTGGCATGGAAGCAGTTGCTCGTCAATTTGCTAATAATGAAAAGTGCCTGGTCTTGCGCAACGGCTGGTTTAGTTATCGCTGGACTCAGATTTTTGATCTGGCTAACATTACCCAGGACATCACTGTTCTCAAAGGTAAGCAATTGGAAGATGCTGCACGGGGTGTATTCGCCCCAGCACCGATTGAAGAGGTGGTGGCTTTTATTAAAAAAGAAAAGCCAGCAGTAGTTTTCGCTCCCCATGTAGAAACTTCTGCTGGCATCATCTTGCCGGATGACTACCTAAAGGCTGTTGGTGAAGCGGTTCGTTCGGTGAATGGTTTGTTTGTACTCGACTGCATCGCTTCAGGTGCAATGTGGGTGGACATGAAGGCTTGCAATGTGGATGTATTGATCACTGCGCCTCAAAAAGGTTGGAGTAGTTCACCTTGCTGTGCGCTGATTGCCATGGGTGATAGAGCGCGCGAGCGGATTGAGTCCACTCAGAGCAGCAGTTTCTCAATGGATCTGAAGAAGTGGCTTCAAATTATGGAGGCCTATGAAAAGGGTGGTCACGTGTATCACACCACCATGCCAACAGACGCGCTCAAAATCTTGCGCAATGTGATGAAAGAAACTCAGGCCCTTGGCTTTGCTGCACTCAAAGCGAAGCAGCAAGAGTTGGGAGACAAGGTTCGTGCCTTATTGGTATCCAATGGCTACCATTCAGTTTCAGCAAAAGGTTTTCAATCGCCTGGTGTTGTAGTGAGCTATACCAAGGATCCAGATATTCAGTCGGGTAAAAAGTTTATTGCTCTCGGTTTACAAACTGCTGCTGGCGTACCGTTGCAGTGCGACGAGCGTCCAGACTTCCGCACTTTCCGTATTGGTTTATTTGGTCTAGAGAAGTTGGCTCACGTTGATCGCACAGTTGGTCATCTTGCAACAGCCCTAGAAAAGATTACTGAGACTGAAGCGCAACCAGCTTAAGCAGTAAAAAGAGCAGGCTAAAAAGCCGTCTTAGGACGGCTTTTTCATTGCCTCTAGCGCCAAAGGATTGGGGGTAGCTTCACCTACCTTGGTCAATACATTGGTATCCAGATGATGAAAGGGCTCATCCTGACCTTTGATTAGCATTACCGTGTCTTGTTCGTAAGACCAAGTGCCGTCTTCCAGGATGGTCACCATGATGCGGTACTCAATGGTTTTAAATGCGTAGTCCAAGAATGGGCTTGAAGAGATCCCGGCGGTTGGATCATCAATCTTCGCAATGCACTCAAACTGAGTCGCATTGGCGGACGCCTTTCCGGTTGCCATCGTGATCATGCCGCGAGGAATCGTGAGGGTGTGAACAATCGATCCAGTTGCAGGCTCCCAAAGCCAGTAACCAACCTGATCATGATAAGTTTTTACTTGATCGGGTTTGGTGATGTGAAGGTGATAGCGCAAACCATAAAATAATTGTGGCCCATTGGTTTGCGGGTCAATTGGTTGCATCTCAATGCGTTCGGTATAGACCTGCTTCTTTGGGCCCTCAGCCTTGGGTTTGATATCCAAACCCCGTTGACCCTCCCAGATGCCGGCGAGACGGGTGAGGGGCCCCAGGTTTTCTAGGGTATTAATCGAGTATCCCTGGGGCTCTGTATAGATATCAGTCGGAAAAGAGTTCATGTGGATGCCTTGGTTAAATAGAGTATTTAGGATAGTTTATTGAGTATTATTAAAACACCTACAAACCATTTGGAGTCTTAAATGAAAACTCGTTTTGCAAAACTGACTTTGGCCTCAATCATTTCCGCCTCAATTGGTTTGTCACCTCTTGCTGTTATGGCGGCAGATCCTGCGCCAGCTCCAGCAGTTGTACCGGCAGCAACGCCTGCTGATTCAGCCCCGGCTGCACAGCCCGAGAAGGCTGCAAAGAAGACCGCTAAAAAGTCAAAGAAAGATAAAAAAGCTGAGAAGAAGGCTAAGAAAAAATCCAAAAAGAAAGCCAAAGCAGCTCAAGAGCCTGCAGCGCCTCAGCAATAAATTAGCAGCGTTACACTGCTCTGCTAATTTAAGGGGTCAGATCCCTCAAGGTCTAAGGGCTTTGTGGTGTTCGGCCCCTTTTGCTTACTGGGGGCATCATTGCGTACCAGCAGCCACATTGCCCCTATAACTAAACTCATTCCACCAATCTGAATCCAGGTAATCGGTTCGGATAGAACGATCCAGCCCATAAATAGTGTTGAGACAGGACCCAGTATTCCAGCTTGAGCAACTAGTGGTGATCCAATGCGGTTAATTGCAATTACGATTAACAACATTGGAATGACGGTACACAGGCTTGCGTTAAGTAGGCTCAGCCAATAGATTTGCTCCACTTGCGTGAACACGGCGGTGGGATCATAAATTAGGATTTGAATGACGCTGATCAGTGCGGATGCAGAGCTGGCATAGACCACTAAGCGCACGCTGCCTACGCGTTTTACCATTTCACCAGATCCAATCATGTAGATTGCATAGGAGCATGCGCTAGCAAAGACGAACAGCATGCCGAGAGCAGCCATGGTGCCAGTAGAGCCGGCATCCTGTATGAACACCACAATCACACCAAGATATCCCACCACCAGCGCATACCATTGCAGGCGACTAATGGATTTATTCAATACAAAATAGGAAATTAACAGCACAATGGTTGGGGTGAGGTACAGGACAATGCGCTCCAGTCCAACCGATATGTATTGCAAGCCCAAAAAGTCGAGATAGCTCGAGAGAAAGTAGCCCATAAATCCCAAGACAAATACCTTGATCTGATCTTGCCAGATCAGCGGGCTCATTGCCTGTTTGCGTGCTTGCCACCAATAAATTGCCCAAAAGAGGGGAAGGGCCATCAACATTCTCAAGGCAATTAAGGTCTCAGCATTTGCGCCGTAGCCAAAACCGAGTTTAATCAGAATAGCTTTTCCGGAAAAAAGTACGGAGCCCAATCCAGCCATAAAAAGGCCGTAGACGTAACGTCGATGATGAAGAATTCCGCTGGCTGATTGCATGCTGTTTTATAACAGCTTATTGAGAAGACTCCGCATCTCTAAGATGACCTCAGTTGGAGTAAGTCCAATAGGGCCAATATGCTTGGCCACTAAGCTATCGGCCGCTGATGCATTGAGCTGAACTCCAATGCAACTAGCCTCCCATGGATTAATGTCATGCCGTAAACCTTGGGCAGCAATTGCTGCAATAGTGCCAGTAAGGACATCACCCATTCCGCCTACAGCCATACCGGGATTGCCTTGCTTACATTGCACTGCTTGATGGGAGGATGAAGCAATTAATGTATGTTGGCCTTTCAGAATAACAATGCAGTCAGTCAGCTTAACTAATTCGGATAGTGCAGTGAGGCGATTTTCTTGTACGACTGCCGCAGAGGTATTCAGGAGCTTAGCTGCTTCTCCGGGATGCGGTGTAAGCACGGTCATGCCTGGAAATATCTGATTACGTTGCTTGAGAAGAGCCAAATACTCCGGGGTATCGGCAATTAAGCTGAGAGCATCAGCATCAATCACTACTGGCACTGTTGGGTAGCGCAGTGCGGCTATTAGCCAATCTCTTGCCAGGTCTGAGAAGCCTAGTCCTGGACCAATGGCAATCACGTCTGGTGCCGTAGATTGCAATTGCTCTTCCGCATGAAAGCTAGCCAAGCGCACCATCAATTCAGCTTGTTCTGGCATGGCATGAGCGGCGGTGGGGTCTAGCATTTCTAAAATGGTCCAGCCGGCCCCTAAGTGCAGCGAAGCGCTACCGGACAGCATGAGGGCGCCAGCCATACCGGGTGCGCCACCAACAAGCAATACCTTGCCAGCATTCCCTTTATGCTCTGAGGGCTCTCGCTTGAGACGAGTAATTAGCTCGAGTGATCTCAGTTCCTTAGGGGGATTCATATGAATAGTATCTCTTAGTTCAGCCGCTTAACAATGTATTTTATCGGGAGTATGCTTAAGTAATGAAAATACAATTTCTTGGCGCGGCTGGTGAGGTGACGGGATCAAGACATTCCGTGGAGGTCAATGTTGGTGGGCGTGACCTACGATTTATGGTCGACTTTGGCATGTTTCAAGGCGGGCGCGAGGCAACAGCAAAGAACCTAGAGGCACTACCGTTTTCACCAAAGGAAGTTGACTTCGTTGTACTGACGCATGCCCATATTGACCACAGCGGTCTCTTACCTAGACTATGTGCCCAAGGATTTACTGGTCCAATCTATTGCACGGATGCGACATTTGAGTTGCTGAAAATAATGTTACCAGATAGCGCCCATCTGCAGCGCTCAGATGTAGAGCGTGCGCTACGTAGACAAAAGGCAGGAAAGTGGCGTGGTGATCTACCGGTGGCCTTGTACTCCATGGAGGAGGCAGAGCTTGCTCTTGGGCAATGCGAGATACTCCCTTATGGAAAAACTTTGGCGCTTGGCCAAGGGATTGATCTACAGTTTCAGAATGCAGGGCATATTCTGGGATCTGCAATTGCGGTAATTGATATCACTGAAGATCACTCCAAGAAAAAGCGCTGCGTCTTCTCAGGTGATATTGGGATGAAAGGTAAGCTTTTAATGCCTGATCCCACTCTAATCTCTCAAGCCGATGTCGTAGTGGTGGAGTCAACCTACGGTGATCGTCTGCATAAGACATTAGCGGATACCGAGTCTGAATTAATCGAAGTGCTGACCAGCACCTTGAGCGCCCATGGAAATATTGTCATCCCAGCTTTTGCCGTTGGTCGTACACAAGAAATATTGTTTTTATTGATTGATTTGGTGAAACGGAATTTGTTACCCCATTTGAGTATTTGGGTGGATTCTCCAATGGCAACTGCAGCAACCCATCTAACTCAACGTTTCTTTGCCGAGTTAGATAAAGAGTCGCAGTCTACTTTTGAGTGGTTTAAAAAAAATCCAGGCGCAGTCGATTTGAGGTTCATTGCGGATGTAGAAGAGTCTAAGGCTCTCAATAAGATAAAAGGTGGGGCAATCATTATTTCTGCGAGTGGCATGTGTGATGCTGGTCGGATTGTTCATCACCTACAAAATAATTTACCTCGTGCACAAAATGCCATCGTGATAACTGGCTTTCAAGCTTATGGCAGTCTAGGTCGTCGTCTCGTAGATAAGGCTGCCAAAGTGCGCCTCTTCGGTGAAGAAGTTGCGGTGCGAGCATCAATCCATACTATTGGTGGCTTATCCGCCCATGCTGATCAAGCAGGTCTATTGGATTGGTTGCGAGGTTTTAAATCAGCTCCCAAATCAGTGTTTGTAGTTCATGGAGAGCCTGAGGCATCGGCAGTCTTGGCGCAAGCAATACGTGAAGAGCTGGAGTGGGGGAATGTCATCATTCCAGAACGCTTACACAGCTATTCTTGCTAGAGCTCATTCGGTCAGATTCATGACTTGAAGTGGGCGATACAAACGGGCGTAAAAAAACCGCGGCGAACCGCGGCTTCTTTTTCTCAAGAAGAGATTATTTCTTAGCGTCAGCTGCAGGAGCTGCTGCTGGTGCAACCGGAGCTGCAGGAGCATCTTTCTTAGCTTCTTCCATATGGGCTGCTTCAGCACCATGCTTTTCGCCGCCCATATCAATGTCGCCGTCGCCTTTAATCAGTAAATAGGCTGTGGCAGCAATTAATACTAGTACCATGATGATGATTGAACGGTTGCTCATTGCTTTTCCTTCGGTTTGGTTAATATTGCCTAATATTAACGCCTGATTTGCTGATGGTAAATCCGAATTAGCCCTAGATATCAAATTAATGCAATATTCTAGGTGGTAATACTGATTCAGAAGTGACTTAGGTCGACTCAAGTCCTTAGTTGATTTGGCTCAAATTGAAGGTAGACTCTTTTAAAGGCTGTGACATGAGTTGTAAACTTCCTGTAAATAATTCCCAAACTATCACTGATTTTCTCAGTCTTCAAAAAAGTCAGTTGACAGAAGAGTCTTCTGAAGACTCCTATCGATTTGCATTCGATGATCAAGCCTTTTTAGCTCGCCGGGAAACTTTGGGTCTGCGCTTCCAGCTCGAGTTATTAAAGCCTGAGATCTTATTGCATGAGCACGGTATAGAGCACACGATTACGGTATTTGGTTCCACTCGATTTGTGAGTTGCGAATCGGCTCGAGAGCTTGAGCAGAATGCCAAAACACCAGAGGAGATAGCCGAAGCTAAGCGAGCCTTGCTGCATTGTAAGTACTATGATTCAGCTAGAGAATTCGGCGCAATCGTCGCAGCCTACAATGCCACCCAATCAGAGGATCGTAATAAGTTGCATATCGCTACGGGCGGTGGCCCCGGAATTATGGAGGCTGCAAATCGCGGTGCGTTTGAGGCAGGGGATAGGACTATTGGTTTCAATATCAGCTTACCGAGAGAGCAGCATCCCAATCCTTACCTCTCACCAGGCCTGAGTTTCCGCTTTCACTATTTCGCTATTCGAAAAATGCATTTCATGCTGAGGGCAAGATCAATTGTGGCCTACCCGGGAGGCTTTGGTTCCTTTGATGAACTCTTTGAGGTCTTGACCTTAATGCAAACCAAAAAGGTGGAACGCTTCCCAATTATTCTGGTTGGAAAGCCATTTTGGGAGCAAGTGATCAATTTCAAGCAGATGCTTGAGCATGGGGTGATAGATCAAGCTGATATGGATTTAATCCACTTTGTAGAAACTGCCGAGGAAGCTTGGGCAATTATTCGTGATTGGTATCAGCTGGCCTGAGAACTGTAAAATGAATTCATTAAACCTATGACTATCGCCAATACAGTAACCCTGAGCTCCGAACTAGATTTGCCAGCCTATTTTTTTGGCATCGCCATGCTGTTGGTTGTCATGCTAGTACATGGTCTTGCTTTGCTTCAAATTGCAAAGCGCTATGAGGTGAAGTCATTTCTCTACCTTTCAGAGCATAAGTATTCTTCAGTAGCTTTTGTGTTTTATGTCAGCGTGCTGTGTTTATTCTTAACCCATATCTTTGAGATCATCCTCTGGGGTATTGCGCTACGAGCTTTTAATCTCTTGCCTAATTTAGGTGAGAGTATTTTATTTAGTGGCAGCACTTATACCGCTATGGGTTTTATGGATGATCTCCTGCCAAGTGGCTGGAAAATGTTGGCAATCATCATCGCCTTCTCAGGCATGTTTGCCTTTGCCTGGACAGCATCAGTCATGATCTCGATGACCAAGAATTTCCGTCAAGCCTATACCCGTTTACACATGCAAAAACTCAATCTCCCGGTTGAGGTCATTGAGCGTTTTAAGTAAATCATGAGCAAAGTTTGGGATGCCATCATTATTGGTGGCGGAGCTGCCGGTCTATTCTGTGCTGGCGTTGCCGGTCAATTAGGTAAAAAAGTCTTAGTGCTGGATCATGCAGATGTCTTGTGCGAAAAAATTCGTATTAGTGGTGGGGGTCGCTGCAACTTCACTAATTTGCATAGTAGTCCAGCTAACTTTCTTTCCCTCAACCCCCACTTTGTCAAAAGCGCCTTGGCTCGCTACTCTGCAAAAGACTTTATCAAGCTAGTCCAGTCTTATCGCATTGCTTATCACGAGAAACATCAAGGGCAATTATTTTGCGATGATTCTGCCAAGCAAATTATTGAGATGTTGCTTGCGGAGTGCGCCAAGGGTCAAGTGGATATTCGTCATCCGGTGATGGTGGAGTCAATCTCCAATGAAGCGGGGATATGGAGTCTTAAAACCAATGAGGGTATTGAGCGGTCAGCATCTGTAGTAATGGCGACAGGCGGTTTACCAGTTCCAGCAATTGGTGCTACAGCCTATTCCTTGGATATCGCCAGGCAATTTGGGTTGAAGGTGGTCGATCCGCGTCCTGCTCTAGTGCCACTGTCATTTACTTCTGGTGAGTTTGACAATCTAATTGAGTTGTCTGGCTTAAGCTTGCCGGTACGTATCGCCGCTGGTTCAAAAGGTCATCGCTATGGAGCCTGCCGCTTTAACGAAGATTTGTTGTTGACGCACAAAGGTCTCTCAGGACCAGCCGTCTTGCAGGCCAGTAGTTATTGGGCAGAAGGCGAGGAGATTCATATTGATTGGCTTGGCGCAGTTGAGGCTAACGGGCAATTTAGCTGTGATGAGCTCTTTAATAATGAAGATAACCGTCTTAAGTTGACGGAAAATATTTTGGCTTCGGTAATGCCATTGCGCTTAGCAAAAGCGTTTGCAGAGCAGAAAAATCTCTTGGGTAAAAAGTGGGCCGAGGTTTCCAAAAAAGATCGTCAAGCTCTTAAAGAGCTGATTACCAATTGGTCGGTCAAGCCAGCAGGAACCCTGGGTTGGAAAAAGGCTGAAGTGATGCTGGGTGGTGTCGATACTAAAGAGCTTGATGGTCAAACCATGATGGCTCGCAATCATCCTGGCTTGTATTTCATTGGCGAGTGTGTCGACGTAACAGGACACCTTGGGGGTCATAACTTCCAGTGGGCTTGGGCCAGTGGTTTTGCTTGTGCCCAATCCATCTAGAGGTCTTTAAAAACCCCATAGACGTATTAGTTTGGCTGGTTTCTCATCCAGTCAGCAGTATTGAAAAATGACTCCTCTAGCTGAGCGCCAATCTGCCCATCAATGCCGCAGTCTTCCATGGCGCGATACATGCAGGCCAGCCACTGATTACGTTCCTTAATACCAATTTTGAATGGTAGGTGTCGTGCACGCAACATGGGGTGGCCATACTTTGGAGAGTAGATATCTGGACCTCCAAGCCATCCTGATAAAAAGAGTTTTAACTTCTCTCGAGAGCTTGTTAGGTCCTGGGAATGCATTGCCCGTAACTCCGAAAATGGCTCTTCTAGGGCCATTAAATCATAAAAGCGGTCAACTAATTCCTCAACTTTTGCTGCGCCACCAATAATCTCGTAAGGGTTCTTTCTTTCGCTCATGGCCTAATTTTAATGCCAATACAGTGGGTAATTGGCAAGTTCTTCATTTGGGTATAGAGTTGAAACAAGGGCTTTAAATTAATCAGTGTATTTATTTAACTCAGGGAGAGATGTAATGGATAAGAAAGATATTCAAGCATGGCAGCAAGAAAAGGCTAAGGAGCTATTTGCTTATTCCCATAAATTATTAGATGCTGCCAAAGATCTGAGCGCGCACCACCTTGAAGAGATTCAATGGGGCATGAAAAACGCCATGGAGAGCGCCAAGTCTGCAGCAAAAAATGACCTTACAAAGCTCAAAGAGCTTCAGGAGTCCGCTACTAAAGAAGCGGCAAAACGCGCTACTGTTTATCAGAAGAAGGTAAAGTCTGTTCTTAAGGATATTGGGGATGACGCGGCCGACGGAACTGAAAAGCATTTAGAAAAAGTCCGTAGTTCTTTGGTGGGCTGGCTTGAAGATGTTGAGGGCAAAATTCCGGGACATGCCGATAAGTTATCCAAGGTGGTTCACGAGATGTCGACAGCCGGTCAAAAAATGTTCAAAGAGGGCCGAAAAATTGTGAATCAGGTAGCAGATGCTGCTGAGAAAAATATTGAAGAACTTCGAAAGTCTTCAGATTCAAAGAAGAAGTCTAAATAATTAAGTACCCGGTAAAGCAGTTCCGAGAAGCCACCTAATATGGGTGGCTTTTTTATACCCAGCCTTGAAGCCAGATCTCCCTATCTTTTAAATCACGCCAGGCAATCACTTGAACGCTCTGATCAAAGATAGCTTCTAGCTCAATAAATTCAATCGCTGCTTCCGGTGTCTCTGGAAGAATGACCTTGCTAACTAAGAAGTGCTTTCGCTTATGTGTCGGCTTTGCAGCAGTCCACTTACTGAGAAGCAGTTTCTTAGGGTTGAGGAGGTTTTGTTCTTTAGAGGGCATTGCACTTCAACTCTATTCCGCTGCTGATTAGTTTTCCAGACCCGGGTGTAAAGATTTGGCTGGACTCCTGAATCTGGGCTGGACACTTCAGATCAAAATAGCTCAGGGGACCAAGACTTCCGCAGTAATCGTATTGACGATCTTGAAACTGCATCTGTGCCTGTTTGAGAATCATCGTTGATTTGGAGTCAGCATCATCAACACATGACCAGGTGGTATAGGTTTCTCTCCCGCAGGCTGAAAGTCCTAAGGTAAAAACTAACAGGAGGATTTTTCTCACATCAAAGCCATAAAGAGAGGGTGGTGGCGTCAATAGGGCGCCACCATTAAGATTTAAAGTACCCAGAAGTGATGGGTGCCATCCTTACCAAGTTGTTCTACCAACCCAAATTCCCAGTCTAGATAGGCTTGCATCGCGGCCGGATCTACGCTTGTGCCTTCGTATGGGCGCTTGTAACGATCCATTGGAGGTGAGGCTAAGTGAGTTGGCCCTTTTTCCATTTCGAGGCCCGCATTGATCCACGCCTGATTGCCGCCAGACAAAACAAACACATTGGCTTTTGTTAGTGCCTGTATTTCATTGGCGGCAAATACAGCCAACTCACCAGTGGTGCTCGTCAGTACATAACGACTGGCTGTTGGTAGATTCTGCATGGCAGCGGAGAATTGTGAACGCAGTGCAAACCAGCTGCCAGGGATATGACCTTTTACATAATTTGCATGGGTACTAAGGTCCACCACAATAGTATCCCCATCGTTTTTTAGCCATGCTGAAGCAGTGGCAGCATCTACCGTTTGAATTTGTGGCGATGCAGGGAGCGCTTGCTTCCATGGACCTTTCTCTACCAAATCAGATTCTTTGATGCCATCAATGACGTACACATCCCAAGCCATCTGCGCAAGCCATGAAGCGGGCATATTGGCTCTAACACCGCCTGGATCGGATAGGACAATACGTGCGCCTCGAACAGGTGCAACCATTTCTGTTTCTTGCACTAATTGGCCACCTGGCGTTGAACGAAATCCAGGAAGGTGACCTGCCTCATATTCTTCAGGCGTTCTTGGATCAAAGAAATAAGTTGTTCGATCGGCCTGGGATTTCCACTGGGCGATATCTGCAAGCGTTACCCGCTTGACTCCTGCTTTATCAGCAACGCTACGCGCGCGTTCTCCGGCTTCACTTGCAGTGTCATCACTCACCTCTGTAAATTTACGGCTTTGGCCCTTATCTAATTCTTGACCTGCTAAGGTCCAGCCAATGGTGCCGTTACGCAATGCATTCACCTCATTGGGTATTCCTGCATTGATCAAGGACTGTGTCCCTAAGATGCTACGCGTTCTGCCTGCGCAGTTCACGATGATCTTTGTTTTTGGATTGGGTGCGAGCTCAGGAACACGCAAGACTAGTTCGGCGCCAGGGACGCTAATACCAGTAGGGATGCTCATAGTTTGATATTCATCAAAACGACGCACGTCAACCACGACAACATCTTCTTTGTCATCGAGCAACTTCTTTACTTCTTGGGCGGATAGGGAGGGTGTATGTCTTTTAGATTCAACAAACTCCCCAAAAGACTTGCTAGGCACATTCACATCCTTAAACACTTCACCGCCTGCCGCTTTCCATGCTTTCACTCCGCCGGCAAAAATCGATACATCTAAGTAGCCAAGCTCAGAGAGTCTCTGTGCTGCTAATTGTGCAGAACCCTCGCCATCATCAAGAGTAACGATTGGCACATCTTTCCTGGGAAGCTTGCTAAATGCATCGACCTCAATGCGGGATAGTGGGAAGTTGGCTGCAAACAAGGGATGCTCTTGAGCGTGAGGATCTTCTTCCCGCACATCGAGGAGCGCAATCTCTTCTTTTTTGAGAAGCTTATTACGGACAAAGGCGTAGTCTTGATTTTTAATGGTCATCATTTTTTTCTGTATTGATTGGGTCATTAATAGCGGTGTCACTGAAATGCAATATTCAATTTTTTCGCTGCATTGCGATATCGATTTACTGCAAAACAGAGGATTCAATGGGGCTCATAAATACCGGCCACCTCATTTTTGGAGGGCCGCCTAAAACTAAGCGAGGCAATGCCCATTCAGCGTCATAGCTTGCAAATAAGGGGTATTTCTATTTTTCACGTGTGTCTCCGTTGGTTTTTAATAGTTTTTGTTATTTTGAGGGATTTATAGCATCTAAGAGTTATCCCTGATACTACCCCTGAAATCCTCTGCTTTTTATGGGGATATACTAATTCTGAGCTTAGTACTCACACTTTCATTAGAAACATAGGAGACGAGATGTCACAACACGATACATTGTTGGCTGCTTTTGAAACTTATAAAGCGGAAAACGAAAAGTTTATTGAAAAGGGCGTTAAGGCATCTGCTGCACGTGCTCGCAAAGCTTTGCAAGAAATTGCTGGGGCCTGCAAAGAGCGTCGTAAAGAAATTACAGCCGCTAAAGAAGCGATGGAAGCTAAGAAGTAATTCTTCTTACTCGGAATTCAATTCAGCCTGACTCCCACAAGGAGTCGGGCTTTATTTTTATGGGCTGACGGAAAATAAAGTGAGCTTCATGGCTTTGCTGCGGATTGGCAACAAACTTTGATACTCCGGGCTACTAGCCCAAGATTGAGAGTGCTCTAGATCTGGAAACTCTAGCTCCACAAATGCACTAAAAGAGCCGCACTCTAATTCATTCCAAAGGAAGGCATTCAATGAGCCTCGGGATGCAATCTTCCCTTGGTAGAGAGCCACCGTATCTCCTACCTGAGAGCGGTACTCTTCAAATGCCTCAAGATCATTCAGTTGAATAAGACCAATCACTTTAATAGCCATCCCGACCCCCGGTTATTTGCCCAGCTAGTTTATAAGCAAGCTATAGTGAGATATTAGATCTTCACCATCTCATACGAGGCGCATATGAAAGTCGCATTTTTAGGTTTGGGCAATATGGGGCTACCCATGGCTCTTAATTTAATCAAAGCAGGGCACCAGGTTCAGGGCTTTGACTTAGTGCAGGCCCAACTCGATGCTTTCAAGGCGGCCGGTGGAATTCCTGCGAATAGTGCATTAGAGGCTGCTCTAGGAGTGGATGCCATCATCAGCATGCTGCCAGCCTCACGCCATGTAGAAGCTTTGTATTTGGGTGATTCCGGTCTACTTGCTGCAGCCAATCCCAAGACCTTGTTGATTGATTGCTCCACGATTTCACCTAAGGTTTCTCAGTCTGTGGCTGCTGCAGCTAAAGCCAAGGGCTTTGCCATGATCGATGCACCCGTATCTGGAGGCACTGCCGGGGCGCAGGCGGGAACTCTGACCTTTATGGTGGGCGGAGATGCGGTAGATGTAGACCGTGCTCGTCCATTGCTGGAGAAGATGGGTAAGAATATCTTTCATGCAGGCCCAAGCGGAAGTGGTCAAACGGTTAAGGTTTGCAACAATATGCTGCTGGGTATTCAGATGCTGGGGACTAGCGAGGCATTACGCTTAGGTATTGCGAATGGCATGGACCCTAAAGTGCTCTCTGACATCATGTCTAAGAGCTCTGGTCGCAATTGGGTCTTGGAGCTCTACAACCCGTGTCCTGGGGTGATGGAAAATGTACCATCCTCAAAAGGATATGCAGGGGGCTTTGGCGTAGATCTCATGTTGAAGGATTTAGGCTTAGCTACCGAGAATGCCAGCGACTTAGATGCCAGCATTCCATTGGGTGAGCTATCTCGCAAGCTCTACGAGACGCATAGTAAGGCGGGTAACGGTCAGCTCGACTTTTCAAGCGTGTTTAATTTAAAGGCCGACTAAGCCATAACTGCTGTAGTGGCTTTAGCGATTAAAGCTACGCTTAGGGGGACTGCCACGCTTAGCCGCAGGTTTGCCTCCGCCGTTGCCACCACCGGCATTACCTGGCCGAGGCTTTCTAGATTGTTGGTGCTGCTGGCTGCGCAATTGAATCGGTTGCGCCACGGCATTCGGATCAGGTTCAAATCCTGCAATCACCTCTTGAGGAAGTTTTTGTTTAATGAGCTTCTCAATATCTCGAAGCATCTGATGCTCATCCACACAGACCAAAGAGACTGCCACCCCGTTCGAGCCTGCTCTACCAGTTCTACCAATCCGGTGAACGTAATCTTCCGATACGTTGGGTAAGTCATAGTTCACAACGTGAGGGAGTTGATCAATATCAATCCCCCGCGCTGCAATATCGGTAGCAACCAAGACGGTGATTTTTCCATCCTTAAATTCGGCTAAGGCTTTGGTGCGAGCACTTTGACTCTTATTGCCATGAATGGCCATCGCAGTGATGCCATCTTTTTCGAGCTGGGTGACCAATTTATTGGCACCATGTTTAGTGCGCGTAAATACGAGAACCTGTTGCCACTGATTGGCTTTAATCAAATGTGCCAATAGTGGGTGCTTTTGGTTTCTATCCACTGGGTGAATGAGCTGAGCAATCGCTTCATTGGTGCTGTTGCTGCGTGCAACCTCAATCAGTGCTGGAGAATTGAGTAAGCCATCTGCCAAAGCCTTGATCTCAGTAGAGAAGGTTGCTGAGAAGAGTAGGTTTTGACGTTGCTTAGGCAGTGCTGCCAAAATCTTTTTGATATCACGTAAGAAGCCCATATCCAACATGCGATCTGCTTCGTCTAGCACCAGAATTTCAATATTAGCGAGCGAGACACAGTTCTGCGACATTAAATCCAGCAAGCGACCTGGTGTTGCTACCAAGATATCAAGACCTGCGGCAATCGCCTTGATCTGAGGGTTGGCGCCGACACCGCCAAAAATGACTGTGGACTTCAGGCCAGTGTATTTTCCGTAGGTCACAACAGACTCTTGAACTTGAGCGGCTAATTCACGAGTAGGGGTCAAAATCAATACGCGTAACTGACGTTTACCGCCAGCTTTGGCTGTGCTGCTTAAGCGCTGCAAAATCGGCAGAGTAAAGCCTGCAGTTTTGCCAGTGCCAGTTTGGGCGGCGGCCAGTAAATCTCCACCCTTTAATACAGCAGGGATGGATTTTTCTTGAATAGGGGTAGGGCTGGTATATCCTTCCTCACTAATAGCGCGAAGAATGGATTCTGATAAACCGAGATCTGTAAATAACATAGGGGCCAAATAAATATTGACCCGTATTCAATTAAACGACTATCCCGGTCAATGGGGTGAGCTGCCACACTTGGAGTGTTTGCAGAAAGAGTCTCTATTTTAAGCTATCAAGCTGCATTCCAAAGATTTGGTGTTACCGAATTGGCATATCCCGATATAAATAATTTTTCTGCACCTGTCATCGGATCAAATACTGCGCGCTGAATACGACCAATATTGCCACCATAAACGTGGATGCTAATAGAGGTTTGGTCGCTCAAAGCATTCTCGACCACGTGAATGTCATGTGTGTTGGGTGATACGGTAGCAACCTCACCTGGTTTGCACAGGAAGGATTCGGTAGCCTCAAAACTACCATCCGCTTGGGGATAGTAGTTTGCGCTGCGCTCTTGTCCTCGCAACTGACCTACCATGCCCCAGACTGTATGGTTGTGTAATGGTGTTTTTTGACCGGGACCCCACACAAAACTAACGACTGAAAAACGATCGAGTGGGTCTGCATAGAGGAGGTATTGCTGATAGTACTGTGGATGTGGTTTGGCAAAATCATCGGGCAGCCAGTCATCAACGCTGATTAAGTTTTCCAAGAGCATCTTCCCTTTGGAGAAAATAATCTCCTCGCTTGGTTTGCTCTCTAGGAGAGTTGCGAGTTCTTTTACAAATGTCAGTAACTTACCTTCTTGCATATACAGCTCCTAAATTGAGATATTACTGATCGGCTGCAAACAACCAATCAGGTAGACCTTTGGGTTTGAGGCTAGTGGTATCTACACAAACAATGTGAAGAAGGGCGCTGGCAATGAGCTCTGGCTCAAGGCCTGCAACAATCCGCTTGGCAGTTTGCTTGACAGCAATTTGAGTGCGGCCGCGATGTTCAATCACTTGGTCAATACTTAAAAGGTCGTCTAAGCGTCCCGGCCGATGAAAGTTCATCGTGATTTCTCGGATAGGAAGAACGATGCCAAATTCATTCACCAGTTTTGTTGGGCTTAAGCCTCTTTGCTGAAGCCACTCTGAGCGACTGCGCTCAAAAATCTCCAGATAACGAGCGTGATACACAAAACCTGCTGCGTCGGTATCCGAGTAACAAACACGAAAGAGGAAGGGTGGGTTGGAAGTCTGAGTCATAGTGATTAAAAGGTCATTAGATACTCAGAATCATATCGCGATGTGCGATTCCGGCTTCGTCGTAGATAGCTCCTTGCGCAATAAACCCAAATTGCTCATAAAAGACAATGGCTGATAGCTGGGCATGTAGTTCAAACTGAGTGATGCCCTTCGCTTTGCCTTGATCAAGCAAGGCATTAAGCAAGCGTCCACCATGACCTTGTTTGCGATATTTCGGTAATACTGCCATGCGTCCAATCCTCCCGGCATTCCCGGTCAAGGGAACAAGGCGAGCGGTCCCAATATATTGCGAGTCGAGGTAGGCAAGCGCATGCCAGGCTGCTGCATCATATTCATCGAGCTCCATCTCTTCCGGAACGCCTTGTTCCTCGATAAAGACCTGCTTTCTGATTAGGAAGGCTTCCTTCTCTGCATCCTGCCAGGATTGAATCAAGATCATGCGCCGTCTCTTTGCAGTCTATGTATGGGTATCAGAGTCATTTGGCTTCCAATGTAGCAAATTACATCCAATTAAGCTGTAAATATTAGCTCTAAGGCTTATAAGTAAGTCACTTCATGGTTAAAATGAACTGGTGGTGCCGATGGATTGGCGCCCCTTACAAACCTTTATCTAGGAGTTACTTTGAAGAAATCTTTATTGGCTACATTAGTTGCTTCACTTGGCTTAGTTGTTGCAGGCTCAGTATTTGCTCAAGCTCCAGCAAAGATGTTGCCTTTGGCAGCTGAAGCTGTTGTGTTATCGGCGACCGTTGATTCAGTCGACGTGAAAAAGCGTATCGTTGTTCTCAAAGACGCTAACGGTAACTTGGCTCAAATGAACGTATCCAAGCAAGTAAATGATTTGGATAAAGTGAAGAAGGGCGATATGTTTGTTGTTGAGCATGCTCAAGCTATTGCAGTTGGTTTGGTTGCAGCCCCAAAAGATGCTAAACCTGGTGTTTCAGGAGTCCGCTCGGTAGTCATCTCTGGCAAAGGTTCTGCTAAGCCATTTGAAGAGGTAACTGATACCGTTTATGCAACAGTGAAGATCACCACAATCGATGCAAAAACTCGTGTTGTGACATTCACATTGCCATCAGGTGAGAAGCAAAAAGTGAAGGTTGATCAAAGCGTTTTAGGTCTTGAGAAATTTAAGGCTGGCGATGATGTCATGGTTGAGTTTGTTGACGACACAGCAATTGGTTTCGTAGCGCCAAAGAAATAAGCGTTTAAAGTGCATTGAGCATTAAAAATGCTGGAGCAGTAAAGAAAAAGGCCCGCAATGCGGGCCTTTTGTATTTCAGCTACAGATTAAGCATCTTTAGCAATCATCACATCAGAGGCTTTAATTACAGCCCAAGCTTGATCACCAACTTTGAGATTAAGCTCATCAACAGCCTCATTGGTAATCGAGGCTGTGACAATATGACCAGCACCAATATCGAGCTTAACGTGTGAAGTGGTTTGACCCATTTTGAGTTCAACTACTTTACCGCTAAGAGTATTGCGTGCGCTGAGTTTGACTTTAAGTTCCATGATTTTTCCTAGGGTGCTTATTTATTTGCATTAGGGAAGAAGAGTTGTTCGCCACCAATTTGATAGCTAGCAATAACGTCTTGCCCGTTCTTGGAAGTAATCCAATCAATGAATGCTTGTCCTTCTGCTTTTTTCACATGTGGGAACTTAGCTGGATTTACCAACATCACGCCATATTGATTAAATAGTTTTGGATCACCTTGAACTAGGATCGTCAAATCACCGCGGTTCTTGAAAGATAGCCAAGTAGCACGATCAGCCAGGATGTAGCCATTCATTGCTGATGCAGTATTTAGAGCTGGGCCCATGCCTGAGCCTGTTTCTTTGTACCAGGCGCTAGGTGCCACTGTGATGCCAGCATCTTTCCAGTAGCGTAACTCTGCAGCATGTGTACCACTCTTATCGCCGCGAGATACAAACGGTGCTTGAGCGGCAGCAACCTTCTGAAATGCTGCTTTGATATCTTTGCCACCAGCAATTTTTGCTGGATCTGACTTAGGTCCAATCAATACGAAGTCGTTGTACATCACTTCAATACGTTTTGCAGCGTAACCTTCAGCAACGAACTTTTCTTCAGCAGGCTTGTCATGCACAAACACCACATCAGCGTCACCGCGACGTCCGATATCTAAAGCTTGACCAGTTCCAACGGCAACAACCTTTACATCGATACCAGTCTTCATTTTGAAGATGGGTAAGATGAAGCCAAATAGGCCAGATTGCTCAGTGGAGGTTGTTGAGGAAAGCACAATACTTTTTTCTTGCGCATAAGCAGAATTGCTTAATAGTGCTAGTGCAGTTACGGCTGTTGCCAATAATCGGTTGAATGAGAATTTCATCGCAGTTCACTTCCATTAGGTAGGTTCGGTTAAGATTTGTCATATTACAAAACATGAATATGCAAATAATTACATATGAGAATTCAGATTCGGCCCACTCTAGTTTTTGGTAGTAAAAACGCAAAAGATCCGGTTGTAGTCGATTTGGTGTGGTTGACCGCCTTGTTAAAGGATATTGAGCATGGCAAAACGCTGATGTCTGCCTGCAAAAAAATGGGCCTGTCTTACCGGAATGTATGGCAAAAACTAAATGATGTTGAGCAGGCGCTTGGCTTTAAGCTGATGTATAGGGTTAGGGGTCATGGCTCCCAGTTATCTGAGTACGCTAGATACTTAATTCAATTTACTGAGGACTTTGATCAAAAGACGATGCGTTTGGGGCAATCCAGCTTATCCCATCTTGAGGAGGGGTTTGCTCAATTTCGGGTAAAGGCTAAAAAACAATGGCGCTTTGCTAGTAGTAGCGATCCCATTATTCAGAAAGCAGTTTTCGATACCGGTGGTTTTGAGCTCATTACTGCGGGATCGGGTGAGGCTTTAGAGCGCTTATTTAACTATGAGGTGGAGATAGCTGGATTCCACGTTTCCGATCCACAAAGTTCACAGATTATTTCTAAGCGACTTCAGAAAGAGGGGATGCAAATATTCCCGGTAATGAAGCGTGTTCAGGGCCTATTGGTTGCCAAAGGAAATCCACTCAATATCATCTCGCCTAAGGATCTACTGAGGCCCAAGATTCGCTTTATTAATCGCCAGAAGGGTTCTGGAACACGTTTACTTCTTGACACTGTGCTAGCGAAGGAAGGTATTGATCCTCGCGGTATTAAGGGTTACGAGAACGAAGAGTTCACCCATTCTGCAATTGCTACGGCGATACTGGCCAAAAAAGCGGATGTTGGTATGGGTGTGAAAAGTATCGCCTTGGAGAATGACTTAGATTTCATTCAGCTGAAAGACGAAATCTTTTTTCTCGCCATGAGCGAGGAGCTAAGCGCTAATAAAGATCTTGCAAAACTCATTCGCAAAATTCGCGCTCTTTCAGGCGCGAGTCCAGGGTATAAGTCAATTGGCCTAAAAAAGCAGATTACCGGCTGGCTCTAAGTAATTCGAATGAGTGCTTCGACTGAAAATGAGATAAATTAGCAGTTATATTCACTTATCTCAGAGAGGCTTCCCATGCAATCTTTTCTTCGCACCTTCATTTTTATTGCCAGCCTTTCGCCTGTATTCGCAGCCGCTGCCGAGCCAGGAGAAAATACCTATAAACAAGTGTGCGCAACCTGCCATGCTTCCGGTGTTTTAAATGCGCCTAAGTTTGGCGACAAGGCTCAGTGGGCTCCATTAATTGCTGAAGGTCAAGTCACTCTCACAGCGCACGCTTATGTTGGCGTGAGGGCAATGCCTCCAAAAGGCGGCAACCCCAATCTCTCGGTTGAGGGATTTTCAGATGCTGTGGCTTATATGGCCAATAAAGCAGGTGGTAACTGGAAGACTCCAGATGCAAAAACCCTAGCCGCCATTAATAAAGAAATTGAATCCCGTAAGGCCAGCTTAAATAAAAAGCCATAAGCGCATGAATCTCCAGCCGCATCAGATTGAGATTATTGGCTACTGCGCTGCGTTTTTGACAACGATTGCTTTTCTGCCCCAGGCCATTCAATCCTGGCGCACCCGAGATCTTTCTGGGATCTCGCTAGGGATGTACAGCCTGTTTACTGCAGGGGTGGGTTTGTGGCTGATCTATGGCCTTCTGATTGAAACCTGGCCCTTAATTCTGGCGAATGCCTTGACCTTTGCCTTGGCTGTGAGCATTTTGGTGCTCAAGCTGCGCGCTAAGACTCAAAAATGATCTTCTTTCAAGTAATGTCATAATCAATTTATTCATTATTAAAAAATAGACACCCATTAGAAAGGCTATCCATGAGCACTGCATACGTTATTGACCCACCAATCGTTCCTTCGCTTCCTGTAGTGGGTGATACCCGCCGTTTTGCTGTGAATCGCATTTATTGCGTGGGGCGCAATTATGCTGATCACGCTCGTGAGATGGGTCACGATCCGGATCGTGAGCCACCATTCTTTTTTATGAAGCCAGCCAACTCGATCGTTGCTGATGGTAAAGATATGCAATACCCAAATTTGTCCAATGATGTGCACCATGAAATTGAGATGGTTGTAGCAATTGGTAAGGGTGGTGCGAATATTTCTGCAGATAAGGCACTTGAGCATGTGTATGGTTACGGCGTAGGTTTAGATATGACTCGCCGCGACTTGCAGGGTGAGGCTAAGAAAATGGGGCGCCCTTGGGATACTGGCAAAGCATTTGATCAATCAGCGCCTTGTGCAGCAATTACTCCTGCCGCTCAGTTCGGACATCCCAATAAGGGCACAGTAAAACTCTTGGTAAACGGTGAAGTGCGCCAAGAAGGTGACTTAAACCAACTGATCTGGAATGTTCCAGATACTATCGCCTATCTCTCCACCTTATTTACGCTGGAGCCGGGTGATTTGATTATGTCTGGCACACCAGCAGGTGTTGGCCCTGTGAAAAAAGGTGATGTGCTTGAGGGAAGTGTCGAGGGTCTGACACCGCTCAAAATCAAGATCGTTTAATTCGATCCATCCGCTTTAAAAGGTTACTTACCGATCCACCTTGGTGGACGTCCTTCAAGGAAGGCATTTACTCCTTCTTTGAAGTCGACGCTGTTGTAAGTCTCTCGCATGAGTTCGGTGCAATCCGGTAAATTGCTTTCCATCAGACGCGCTAAAGTGACTTTGCTCGCCTTTTGGGTAATCGGTGCAAGTGCTGCCAACTTGCTAGCCAAAGCTTCGGTTACTCCTGCAATTTCTTCTGCAGTAGTGGTTTCATAGAGATAGCCTGAGCTGAGTAACTCGGGAGCTTTGATGAGTTCCGCAGTCAACAACATCCGCTTGACCATCGGCACACCTAAATGATTTGCTATCCAAGAAAGATTGCTGGGCGATAAACAATTACCCAAGGTCTTTGCTACAGGAATGCCAAACCGTGCATCCATGGTCGAGATTCTGAAATCACATGCTGTGGCAATGAGTAGGCCGCTGCCAACTGCCAAACCCTCGATGAGTGCAATAGTTGGAATGGGTAGATGTTGCAAAGAGTGAAAAATGGCATCAACTGCGATTTCGTAAGCTTCATTTTCTTTGAGGTCTACAAATTGCTGAATATCGCTACCTGATACAAATGCTTTATCACCAGCACCGCGAAAAATTGCCACCCTGATCTCTGATCTGTTCGCTATGTCATCACAAATACGCTTGAGTTCTTCATACATGGGCCAAGTTAAAGCATTGCGTGCCGCAGGATTGTTGAAGGTGATTCGGGCGATGGGCCCATCAAGCTGGTAGTCTATGCAGGGTGGGGTGTGGTTCATGAGTGCATTCTATACAAAAGACCCTTCCGATCGCTTGTTTTTAGCTCCCAGAGTGACCTGCGATAGAATTCATTTATGTATATGTTTCTACCTTTCCTGACAGCCTTTATTGGCCTTGTCCTCGTTTGGTTTGAGAAACGTCTGGCGGGCCTAGTGATGCTTGCCATTACTGTTGGCATTCTGATGTTCTGGTTCAGAGTCCACGCCACCAATCACCTCAATATCAGTCTGTAGGGAAATGAGTAAGCACTCTTTTTCTCCTTTTCCTTCTTTGGCAGCCCTTGGCAATCAATTGGCTTTGGCCGGAATCGTAGGCATGTTGTCCTATGCCTTTATTGATCAATTCTATTTTGGTGAATTACCCTGTCCACTGTGTTTAATGCAACGCATGGGATTTGTCATTATTGGTTTTGCATTGGTGCTTAATATTCGTTGTGGTGCTTATTCTGCCCACTATGGTTGGGGCATTATCGGCGGCTTGGTAGGAATGCTGGTTTCTTTACGCCAAGTGCTCTTGCATGTTTTGCCTGGCGATAAGGGGTTTGGTAAAACTTTTCTAGAGTTACATTTTTATACTTGGGCTTACGTAGGCTACGTTGGATTATTGGCTGGACTTGCTATTTTGTTAATGCTGCCGAATCGTGATGTGCGCTCACGCTCTGTATTTGCAAATCTATTGGTAATCGTATTTATTCTATTGGTGTTTGCTAAT
The DNA here is from genome assembly GCA_041179645.1 of Pseudomonadota bacterium. Taxonomy (GTDB): domain Bacteria; phylum Pseudomonadota; class Gammaproteobacteria; order Burkholderiales; family Burkholderiaceae; genus Polynucleobacter. The sequence continues at coordinate 10,348 of JBEGSZ010000023.1, read as the reverse complement.
CTTGCCTCGACTCTGCTGGAGTGTGGCCTTGGTCCTTGCGCTGATGATCCTGTTAAATACGACGGATTAATTTGGTTGCGTACGCGCTTTGGTTTTTAATCGAGTGCAAGTGATTTTATGTTAATCGCTTCTAAAGTGGTTAAGGGTATGGCAATTTTGTTTGCTTGCCTTGGTTTTGCCAATATCGCCCAATCTCAAACAGCTAAAACGAATACTCCCTGGCCTAAACAAGCCATTCGGATTGTGGTGACCTTTACGCCGGGTGGTGCACCTGATATTTTGGCGCGCGTACTGGCCGAGAGTTGGCAACAAAGTTTAGGTGTGCCGGTTCTTGTTGAGAATCGTCCAGGTTATGGGGGCAATATTGGTGCCGATCTTGTAGCAAAGAGTGAGCCCGATGGATACACGCTGCTCATTGGCACAGTAGGCATCCATGCAATCAATGGCGCGCTCTATGACAAGATGTCTTTTCATCCAATCAATGACTTCACACCCATTAGTTTTTTAGCCAGCACACCGAATGTGCTGGTGGTGAATAAGAAGCTGGGTATCACCAATATGCATGAACTCATTGAGCTTGCTAAAGCCAAGCCTAACGAATTAACTTTTGGCTCCTCAGGCGTTGGCACTTCTTTGCACATGTCTGGTGAGCTCTTTAAAGAAATGACCGGAGTGCAAATTCGCCATATTCCTTATAAGGGTAGAGCGCAGTCTTTGCCGGATTTGATTAGCGGTCGGATTACGATGCTATTTGATAACCTATCTTCATCCCTATCTTTGATTAAGGCGGGCGAGGTTCAGGCCTTAGGAGTAACCACGCTAAAACGCTCTCCAGCAGCTTCTGAAATTCCAACCATGGCGGAGCAAGGTTTGCCTGGTTTTGAGGCTACATCGTGGTTCTCGCTTATGGCGCCAGCTAATTTACCGCCAGCAGTACAAAAACAATTGAATGCCCTGACTCGCCAGACTCTGAATCAGGCTGAAGTCAGAAAGAAGTTGTTGGCAAGCGGCCTAGATCCCGCCCCAGGAAGTCCTCAAGAGCTCTCTAAATTGATTCAATCGGAGACCAACAAATGGGGTAGAGTAATTTATAAATCGGGCGCAAAATTAGAGTAATCGGATCAAAAAAATCTGAGGTGATAAATATTCCAATAAAAGCCCAATTCCTGTCAGCCTGGATTTAGGTGAAGCGTTAAAGGTAGTAGGAGGCGACCAATTAATGGGTTCCACTATGAATACAAGCCAAAAGCAATTCAAATCAGTTATGTCTAAAGCGGTTCTAACGCTCTTTGCAGCGGCAGGCCTATTTACCCTTGCTCCAGTAGCGGCTCAGGCGGGTAACGTCGGTTGGGCCGTCTCTGTTGGGGGTGGTTACGGCGGTGGCTATGGTGGCGTTTGGCGCCCAGCAGCTTACGGTCCAGGTTGGGGCGGCTGGGGTCCAGGTTGGCGTGGCGGATATTACGGTGCTGGTTATGGCTATCCGTATGCGGCCGGCTACTATGCGCCACCAGTGGTTTATGCGGCTCCGCCAGTAGTTGCCTATGCACAGCCACAACAGCCTATGGTCTTAGCTGCTCAGCCGCAAGCCCCAATTTGGTATTACTGTGAATCAAGCGATCAATACTTTCCGTATGTGCAAAGTTGCGCATCAGGTTGGCAGACTCGACCGGCAATGCCACCTTCTGGCAGTGCAAATACCAAACAGCGCATTCAAAATTAACAGAATTTAGCGAATAACCCGATTTAAGGAATGAATATGAAACGTGCCGTACTGACTTTGGCGATCATCAGCTCTTTAGCTGCTTGCGTCTCCGCACCTACCGGTCCAACGATTGCAATCATGCCGCGCGAAGGCAAGCCTTTTGAGGTATTTCAGCAAGAAGATCAGCAATGTCGTGAGTTCGCGGCAAATGCGATTAAAGACACTAGTAATGCCGCTTTAAAAGAAGGTGCAACCAGTGCCGCTATTGGTGCTGCTTTAGGTGCCGCTGCGGGAGCAGTCATTCAGGGTGGTAGCAGTCAGAATATTGGTACCGGTGCTGGTGTAGGTTTGCTTGGTGGCGCCGCTATGGGCGCCATGAACTCATCAGGCAAACAAAATCAGGCGCAAGTTCAATACAACATCGCTTATCAGCAATGCATGTATTCCAAAGGCAATCAGGTGCCCAGTTATCCATCGCAGGGAGGCAGCCCGAACTATGGACCTCCAAGCAGTGGATTTAGACCTATTCAGTAAATCGTATTACTGGAATTTAATCTCGACTAAACCTCAACCGGCGGATGCGTTTTCTCAAAACGCGCCGCTGTTTTTCTAAAGAGGTAGAGCAATAGCAGCGCAGCCAATCCCAGGCTCATGCTGTTGCCAGCCCAAAAGCCATTGGCACCTTGTAAAAATTCTGGGGTATTGCCAAAGACATTGAACCCCATCAAGTAGCCGCCGCCTAAGCCAACACCCCAAAGTGAGCCGGCATAAATCACCATCGGCCAGAAGGCGATGCGGTACGCGCGCAGAATAAATGCCGCAGTAATTTGCAGGGCATCAAATACTTGATAAAAAGCAATAAACAAAAACAGCGGAATCGAAAATACCTTAACTTCTGCAGGCGGGTCATAAAGCTCTAAAAGCTGAACTCGGAAAATCCATACCGCAATACCAATCGAGATGCACAAAGTGGTTGTGAAGAAAACTGATGACCAGCCAATTTCTTCAGCACGTTCTTGCTTATTGGCTCCAATCGATTGAGAGACTAGCGTCATCGTTGCAATCGAAAGGGATAGGGGGACCATATAAATCACCGTGCCCATATTGGCCACAATTTGGTGTCCAGCTAAAGCAGTGGTGCCTAAGCGTGCAATGAAGAGTGACATAAAGGTAAACGAGGTCACTTCAATTAAATAGCTAAAACCAATGGGGGCGCCCAATTTCAGTAAAGTCCAAATGCGGTGCCAGTCAGGCCAGCTAAAGCGCACAAAAATTTTAAATGGCCTATAAAAGCTATCGAAAAGCACAAAGCTCAGTGTGATGATGAGCCAAAACCAATTGATGATTACAGTAGCTACTGCGCAGCCTGGACCTCCCATGCCTTCAATACCTAAGCCGCCATAGATGAATAGAAGATTGAGCGGCAGCTTTAAGCCTAGGCCAATGAGTTGTACTACGGTAATGACTGCTGGTCTAGAAACAGCATTGTGCAAAGCCATCAGTACGCGCATTGCCATGCTGGCTGGCAAGCCAATTGCCAAAATATTGAGGTAGAGCCTGGCCTTGCCTTCAATGTCTGGTGTTACTTGAGAAATTTGCAAAAGGTAGTCGGCATTGAGCAGAATGGCGCCGCCTAATATCGTCAGACCTAAGGCTAGCCAGGTGGCTTGACGCACCTCTTCACCAATTTCACCAAAACGCTTGGCACCAAAGAGTTGTCCAGCGATTGGAGCAAGTGCAGAGATCACGCCTGTGAGGCCGACATAGATGCTGATGAATATAGCTGATGCCATTGCAAGGGCTGCTAAGTCATCGGCGGAGTAGCGTGCGGTCATGGCGGTGTCTAAAACACCAAAGGTAATCACTGCGAGCTGACCAATGAGCAGTGGGCCAGCGAGTTTTAGTAGGGAGGGGATATCCTCGCGCAAACGCGATAATTTAAAGTGCAGCACGTTTTATTCTTTACCGGCAGGAGTAATTTGATAGAGGCGTAAGCGCTCATCGCGGTCAGATGCCCGGCGATCCTCCCAAAGCAATTCTATTTTCTTTTTATTCAGGCTGGCATAAGCCTTCGCCTCCGAAGAGCTGTGTGTCAGCATGAGATTGCAACTAGGATCATCTCGTAGTGGAAGCTTGGTGAAGTAGTCAAATGAAGCTAACTGGGCTGGACCAAGATTAGTGGTGTCAATGCAACCTGGCGTGTTGGCAATAATCGTTTCAAGGCGATCGGAAACATAGCGATAGGTCTTGGCGTAATTAATGGTTGGCAACCATAAAGTCATCAACAGAACCCACATCAAGGTAGTGCCAGAGGCAGAGATGATGAGGCAACGCCAGATTTCTTTTGGAGCGCGAGAAGTTCTCCAGCGCACAATTGCTAACCATACACCAGTAATAACGAGGGCAATCACAAAACCTATGTAATCAAACTGCGCCTGAAAACCTGGCAAGACTCTGGCCAAGTTGGCGGCAGTCGATTCTGGGAAGCCGGTGACCTTAGCGAGCCAAATAATCCAAATAGCTAAAGCGATCAAGGTGAAGCTAAACATTGCAAACCAGTCAATGAAGCTAATCAGACCACGCTTTAAAATCGGCAGACTAAATGCGGCAATGATCGATAGGCTTGGAATCAAAATGATGAGGTCATGTTCGTTTGCCTCTAAGCGGAACAGAACATAAATCAAGCAGCCAATAAATAAACTCAGCGGAATGCAAAGGTGAGGAGCGCGCCATTGACCTGCTTCTTTCACTCGACCCCAGTGAGCGAGGGAGATGATCGCTAAAGGCCAAACTGGCCAAGCATAAGCCCAGAAGTTGATGCTTAAAAATCCAAGCGACTCAATCGATGGGGTAGAGCGCATCTCTGGCATATTGCGCCAGCCCTCTTCAGCAATATGACGCCACTCAGGCGTGAGGTTGCCTAGATACCAAAGTGCAGGCCAAACTGCGAAACCAATCAAACCTAAAACCGTGCTGGTTAATGTCCAACGAAAACGTAACTTCGCATTGCTAGCAATGACTGCAATGATGGTGGAGCTCACGATGATGAGGCTAAGCGTAAGGTTGCTCGAGAGAGCAACAATCGCAATACCTAAGCCAGTCCAGAGGCCACCTTGCCATGGCTTATCTAAGCCACGCACTGTGCCGTACAAGACAATACTGATGCCCATGAGTTGGGCCATCATTGGCGTAGTCTCATGCGCGCGTTGTGCAAGACCAACGCAGGCCAAGAAAATCAATAACGCACCATCAGCTAAAGTCATGCCGTAGTTCTTGCGGCCAGGCTGACCACCCACCGCTAGAACCATCGGCTGAACTTCTGGCCGACGACCCAATAGATAAGTTGCATACCAAATGGCGAGAGCAGCAGCAAAGAAGCAGATTGCTGCATAGAGTCGTGCGGCATTAGCCATACCAATGAATGGACCAAATAGATCCATTAGGGTGGCGCCTAGCCAGTAGGGAAAGGGTGCACCAAGAGAAACATCGCGTCCCGCAAGATGCGGAACAATCCAGTCGAGCGCTTTGCCGCTCTGCAAAGTCCACATGCCACCAAATCCGATGGCATCTTCATTTTTCCAGGGGTCACGTGCAAAAAGACCGGCAAAACCATAGACCAAGGTCAACGCAAAAATAATGATGCGTGGAATGGAGGTGGTGGCGGCGGCGGTGAGTTTGACCATATAAAACTAGCAATAAAAAAGGCAGCAAACGCTGCCTTGATTATCTCGCAGGGGAGGCTGAATAATGAATATCCAAACCCCAGCCCCTTTGGAGAGTAAGCCTATTACTTCTTCTTAGCTGGCTTTTCAGCAGCTTTAGCTTCTGCAGCAGCAGCTTTTTTCTCAGCTGTTTTGGCAGCGCCATCGCCAGTTGCTTTAGCAACAGCTTTAGTACCGAATTTCTGACGGAATTTCTCAACACGACCGGCAGTATCCATAATCTTCTGGGTACCAGTGTAGAAAGGGTGTGACTCAGATGAAGTCTCGATCTTGGCTAATGGATATTCATTGCCATCTTCCCACTTGATTGTCTCTTTAGTAGACATAGTGGAGCGAGTCTTGAAGCTGAAGTTATTAGAAACGTCTACAAAGACGATTTCACGATATTCGGGGTGAATGCCAGGTTTCATTATTAAGTCCTATTAGCGAGCAGCCGTTTCGGTCTTTAGACCTAAATACTTACCCAGTTAAATGCAAATTATTAAAGCGGTATAAGCGAAATTATGCCATGAAATCAACAACAAAGCCCACTTTTACCGACTGTGAGAGCCTAAATTAGCCACCCTTACGCATTAAATCGAAGAATTCACCGTTATTTTTGGTGGATTTGAGCTTATCAACGATAAAGTTCATCGCCTCAATATCGTCCATATCGGCCAATAATTTACGTAAAACCCAGATTTTCTGCAGGTTTTCAGCTTTAACCAGCAACTCTTCGCGGCGGGTGCCGGACTTGTTGAGGTTAATCGATGGGTAAACACGACGCTCAGCCAAGCGACGCTCAAGGTGTACTTCCATATTGCCGGTACCTTTGAACTCTTCGTAGATGAGGTCATCCATACGGCTACCTGTTTCAATCAAGGCTGTAGCGATGATGGTGAGTGAGCCGCCTTCTTCCACGTTACGTGCAGCACCGAAGAAGCGCTTTGGACGTTGCAATGCGTTCGCATCCACACCACCAGAGAGCACTTTTCCAGATGAAGGGATGACGGTGTTGTAAGCGCGAGCAAGACGGGTAATCGAGTCAAGCAAGATGATGACGTCTTTTTTCATCTCAACTAAACGCTTGGCCTTTTCAATCACCATCTCAGCAACTTGTACGTGACGCACTGCTGGCTCATCAAATGTAGAGGCAACGACTTCGCCGCGTACAGAGCGCTGCATTTCAGTAACTTCTTCAGGACGCTCATCAACTAACAACACGATCAAGATTGCATCCGGATTGTTTGCAGAAATCGCATGCGCGATGTGCTGCATCATCACGGTCTTACCGGACTTCGGTGAAGACACGATCAAGCCACGCTGGCCATAGCCAATCGGGGAGATCATGTCGATGATGCGGCCAGTTAAATTCTCTTCAGCCTTGATGTCACGCTCTAACTGAATGACGCGATTTGGATGCAAAGGCGTTAAGTTCTCGAACATGATGCGGTTCTTCAAGGCCTCAGGAGCCAAACCGTTGATCTTGTCTACCTTAACCAATGCAAAGTAACGCTCGCCATCTTTAGGAGTGCGAACTTCGCCTTCAACGCTGTCACCAGTGTGCAGGTTAAAGCGGCGGATCTGTGCAGGAGAGATATAGATATCGTCCGGAGAGGCCATGTAAGAGGCATCCGGGGAGCGTAAGAAACCAAAGCCGTCAGGCAATACTTCCAAAGTACCGTCACCGAAAACAGATTCACCTTCCTTGGCACGCTTCTTGAGGATGGCAAACATCAACTCTTGTTTGCGCATACGTTGGGTATTTTCAATCTCCAGGCTGGCTGCCATTTCAAGCAGAGCGGATACGTGGAGTACTTTGAGTTCAGATAATTGCATGTGGTTCTCGGGTGTAGATAAGGATGTAGATGTGTTTTGGGGTATCGCTGTCTAGATGAACATCAGACAGATTGGAAAAACAGAATTTTGGGGAATTTGCTAAAAAAGAAGGGGAGGGAAAATTGCTGGGAATGTTGCCGAAAATCGGGGCACTGAAAGTGCGTTGAATTAGATACTACACTAAAAACTGCTGAAAACCACAGGCTCACTCAGTGAACCTGTGATCTAGGACTATTTACAGATGACTATCAATAAACGCAGTCAACTGGGATTTAGCCAAAGCGCCTACTTTTTGAGCAGCAACAGTGCCGTTCTTAAAGAGGATTAATGTCGGGATGCCACGGATATTGAACTGGGCAGGAACACCTTGGTTCTCATCCACGTTCATCTTCGCGATTTGGATCTTGTCGCCGTATTCGCCAGCCAGCTCTTCGAGGATAGGGCCGATCATCTTGCAAGGACCACACCACTCAGCCCAGAAGTCGAGGAGAACAGGTTTATCGGACTTGAGAACGTCTTGCTCGAAAGAAGCGTCAGTTACATATTTGATGCCGGCACTCATGAAAATTCCTTAATTAGTCTTATTTAGTTTTATTTAGTTATTGCTCTACAACGCTTATATTAGCAATAAGCCACACTTTCTGCCTAAATACTAAAAAACCAGCCCCAGAACCATCCTCAATGCCGCACCCATTTCCAACCCTAAATGAGCAAAAGGAGCCACATGCTTGGGCAATAGCGCCTAATGCCAGTGCTCTGAAGTCGCTCGCCGAGGGTATTTGGAGTTGTGCGGTGCAAGCGAACCAGCGCCCCTTGGTGGTGCTGAGTACTGCAGGCCCCTTAATGGGGGTGAGGGCTGCCCTAGAAAAGTATCGACCTAAAGATCTGCCAAATCACATTGCCTTCCTGCCCCAAGTCATGAGTTTTAACGACTGGCTAGAAGCTGCACCAGGCGCATGGAAGTTCCCCAAAAAGCAAACGGATCTAGAGCGTTGGTTGTCCGTTTACGCAACTCTGCGTAAACACAAGCAATTGCAAGCCTGGTTTAAAGCAGAAACTGAAGCAGGGTCATGGGGTTTGGCACAAGCCATCGTTGCGGCCTGCGATACCTTGTCCAACTCCATAGCGCCCAGTCTTCAGCAAGAGCTGCATAAGCTGATAGCCAACCAAGAACAAGCAATTACTCAAGATACGCAATCTTGGATTGAAACCCTTGAGCCATTATTGGATCGCGCTATTGGTCAGGCATATCCAGCGCTAGCCAGAAAAGTAGTGGATCAAGAAGCGCAAGTGCTGCTGACATTTTGGAGATACATCACCAGCCCAAGTGATCCCGCATTCAGAAAACAATTTGCTATGGCTGCCCATCTTGAGGCTGCCAAAAAAACTTCACAAGCAAGTACGCAACCTTTAGATACAAGACCTTTAATTTGGGTAGAGACTGCAGATCCAACCCCGATTGATAAGCAGCTTATCCAGGGATATTTAGCGGACTATGCGCAGTTCGCACCAGCAGTTGAAGTAACGATGAACTGGGAATTGGTAGCACTCTGGGCAGAAGCATTAAGCCCCCAGATTCCTGAAGAGCAAAAGCTCCAAGCAGCCAAAGCCAATATCAGCAATGCCCATCCAGAGCATTGGCATCTCATTGCCGCCAAGCGATTTGAAGAGTTGGCATGGGCAACAGCCAAAACTATTGAGCAGCAGTTAATTGATGGGAAGACCAATATCGCTCTGGTAGCGCAAGATCGTCTCGTGGCCAGAAGGGCGCGTGCATTGCTGGCACGCCTAGGCTCATCTCTCAAGATTCAAGATGAGACCGGTTGGAAACTATCTACCACCAGGGCAGCAGCAGCGCTCAATAGTTGGCTGGAGTTATTGCGGTCACCGTCCGAAGGTCCGAGTGCAGCTGACCTATTGGAGTTTTTGCAAAATCCATTCTTAGATCTTGGAATATGCCTTAACTCCAATAGTTCACGTGACACAGAATCTTTGAATGGATTGGTGGCGCAGCTCGAAGATATTTTGATTGCTAGCCAAGCTAAATCTGGCTGGGAAACTTTTCACATGGCAATTGAGGGATCGGTCGCGCACGGCTCCGCTGCGCCTAATCCGCTGTTGCTGGAACTGCTGCAATTCATTCGTGGTCGACTCAATCGCTGGCGTGGAATCAAAATTAACTGCGCTCTTGCCCATCAATATCTGATGGATGATCTGATTCAAATGGGAATGACCCAGGACTTAGAAAAAGATTCTGCTGGCAAACAATTGCTTGAACTCTTGGAAACATTTGATTTTGATGTAGAGCATCAGCAAATTGCGATGCGCCTCAATGAATGGCTTAGCTTATTAAAAACAGTCATTGAAGAATCATCTTATGAAGAGAGGGGTGCTAGTGCTGAGGCAACTCTCAGCATCCTGCCGCTGAGCTCCACTCGTTTTAGAGAATTTGAATCTGTTGTGATGGTGGGTTGTGATGAACAACAATTGCCTGCATTTTCTGAGCCCCCATTATTTTTCTCTGATGCTTTAAATAGACTCTTGGGTGGATCCAGTATTGAGGCCCAGTTTATTCAGCAGGCACGAGATTTATCTCAACTACTCATTTCATTTCCTAGTGTTGATCTTCTTTGGCAAAGTAAGAGCAAGGGTGGAGAGCCGCTAAGACCTTCGGCATGGATTCAGAGGCTTCAAATTGATTTACCAAATTGGCAGGCACAAAATGCCAGTGCATTATTTGCACCTCGTAGCGGTACTGCAGCTCCATCGCAAATGGCGATCGCAACATTAGATTCAGATTTACCAATGCCAGTCTCGATGAGTCCGAGCGCTTACAAAGCATTGCGTGACTGTCCTTATCGCTACTACGTGCGCAGTCTGCTGGGACTACGTAAGCTCAAAGGTTTTGAAGAGGGCTTTGATGCTTCACTAGCTGGCCAAACTTTGCACAAGATCTTGCGCAACTTCTATCACGCTATGAAAAGCGAGGCGCAAAAATCTGCCTCACCAATCACGGCTGATCCAGAAATACGCCGCGTTTGGATGCAAGATCAGTTAACTCTCATATCTGAACAAGTCTTTAAACGTTTAATAGAAGGTGATGCCA
>JBEGSZ010000022.1:0-11314 GCA_041179645.1 Pseudomonadota bacterium | reverse complement strand
GGCTGTTTCACGTGAAACAGCCCGCCTGCAAGAAATTTGGGTTGGACCAAAACATGGCTCAGCAAAGGTTGTTTCCGAGCTTTTAGGGCAGGATTTATCCCACGAGTGCAGTTTGGCGGATCTTTTAAGGCGCCCCGGCATTACTTATGAGGCGGTTACTAGTTTGGCGGGGGGCCTTTGGTCGCCAGGAACCTTGGATGACGACTTGGGTTTGGCGCAACAAATTAGTGATCAGGTTGAGATTTCCATTAAATATCAAGGCTACATAGACAGGCAGGCGCTTGAAATTGCTCGTCAAGAGCATAACGAAACCTTCCCCCTACCAGAGGCTTTGGATTACAGCCAAGTTCTTGGTTTATCCAAAGAGGTGCAGCAAAAGCTCAACTTACACAAGCCTGGTACCCTGGGTCAGGCTGGCAGGATCTCTGGTGTGACTCCTGCAGCCCTGTCCTTATTGCTAGTCCATCTTAAAAAAGGCTTAGGCCGTACCCAAGAAGAAACCCATGAGTAATGATTTGGTTTCTTTGGGGATTGAGAGCTTAGGCCTCAATCTTAGCCCTGAAAATATTGCTGATTTGGAGCTCTTTTTACAAGAAATGGGCCGCTGGAATCAGGTTCATAATTTGACTGCGATTGAGGGCGAAAAGAACTCAGTGCGCTTGCATCTCATTGATTCTATTACAGTTTTACCGGTAATGCGGCAATTTGTGGGGATGCAAAACCCCAAAATTGCAGACCTTGGTTCGGGCGGTGGTTTGCCAGCAATCCCCATCGCCATCTTGCAGCCCGAGTGGCATGTGACTTTGATCGAGGCTATTCGCAAAAAAACAGCATTCTTGCAACACGTTCGCGGCAAGTTGGGCTTAAAGAATATTCAGGTTTTGAGTGAGCGCGTTGAAGCAGTGGCGAAATCACAGCCGGAACAGTTTGATGCGGTGATTTCTAGGGCGTTCACCAATCTTGCCCATTTTCTAGAGCTTTCCTTGCCCCTACTAAAGCCTGATGGCTTAGTGTTCGCAATGAAGGCTAAGCGTGCAGACGAAGAGTTGCAAGATGTTTGTATGGAAGATTGGCGCCTGGTTGCAGATGAGCCCCTGCAGATACCGAATTTGGAGGTGGAGCGCCGACTTTTAGTTCTATCCCCCGTGAGAAAATTACCCCTTTAAAGCACGACATTTTTAAGAAAAATTATGGCCAAAATATTTTGTATTGCTAATCAAAAAGGTGGGGTTGGAAAAACCACTACCGCTGTGAATTTGGCCGCTGGTTTAGCTGGGCATCAGCAACGTGTTTTATTGGTGGATTTAGATCCACAAGGTAACGCCACAATGGGATCTGGAATTGAAAAAGCGGATCTCAGCAGCACTGTGTATCAAGTCTTAATTGGCCTGTCATCAGTGAAAGAATCTGCGGTGCGTTGCGAGAGTTCTGGCTACGATGTGTTGCCAGCGAATCGAGATTTGGCTGGTGCGGAAATTGAGTTGGTAGATTTAGATTCTCGCGAGCAGCGATTGAAAGATGCACTTGCACTCGTGGCGAATGACTACGACTTTATTTTGGTTGATTGTCCCCCTGCACTTTCTTTATTAACGCTGAACGGATTGTGTGCCGCCAACGGTGTGATCGTGCCAATGCAGTGCGAATATTTTGCATTAGAAGGATTGTCGGATTTAGTGAACACCATCAAACAAGTACATGCAAACTTAAATCCTGATTTAGTGATCATTGGATTGTTGCGCGTGATGTTTGATGCGCGCATGACATTGCAACAACAAGTTTCTGATCAACTGCTTGAGCACTTTGGCGACAAAGTATTCAAGAGCATCATTCCCCGCAACGTCCGCCTGGCTGAGGCCCCGTCCTACGGGCTTCCTGGGGTGGCGTTTGATAAATCATCGCGTGGCGCTAAAGCTTACTTAGAGTTTGGCGCCGAGATGATTGAGCGTATTAAGCAAATGTAAAACCTGGGAATAATAAAAATATTATGGTTGCAATAAAGAAAAAAGGTTTAGGTCGCGGCTTAGAGGCTTTGCTGGGCGACAAAGCGAAAAAAGAAAGCACGGCAGAAATTAATCGTTTGCCACTAACCGCGTTGCAGGCTGGTAAATATCAACCGCGTCAAAAAATGGAAGTGGGTGCACTGCAAGAGCTAGCCGAAAGTATTCGCGAGCAAGGTGTGATGCAGCCATTGTTGGTGCGCTTAGTTGCTCCCGGTAAATACGAAATTATTGCGGGCGAGCGTCGCTTCCGTGCGGCTACATTGGCCGGCCTAAAAGAGGTCCCTGTTTTAGTTTCTGGCGCAAATGATCAGGCTGCTGCAGCAATGGCTTTGGTCGAGAATATGCAGCGCGAAGATTTGAATCCGCTGGAAGAATCTCAGGGCCTTGCAAGGTTAATTGAGGAGTTTGGTTTCACGCATGAACAGGCAGCAAAAGCGGTGGGTAAGTCACGTAGTGCTGTAAGCAATTTATTGCGCTTAAATCAGTTGGCAAAACCAGTACAAGCGATGCTCTTGGCGGGTGATATTGATATGGGTCACGCTCGTGCTTTATTGCCTTTGCCGGGATCAAGTCAAATTGCTTTGGCGCAAAGAATTGCGGCTCAAGGCCTGTCTGTTCGCGAGGCCGAAAGAATGTCTACTGCACTCGCGCTTGCCGGCGGTCAGATTGGGGACAAAAAAGCTAAAACGAAGTCAGAGGCGGGTGCGCCTAGCCGAGATCCTGATATGCGCCGCTTAACCCAAGAAATTGCTGATTTGATAGGCTTAAATGCGGAATTTAAGTTCAAAGGCAAGGGTGGAGAGCTTAGAATTCGTTTCAGCCAGTTTGATGAGCTAGATTCATTATTGAAAAAGCTGGGCGTTGAAGCTTAAAAGTCTTCAAAAATGACCCTAAAACATTTGACCTATTGCAGTGCACACATTAAACTCACGGGGCTAAATTGATTCCTCAAAAAAATCGATTTTCCGAGGCAAATGACTGGGATGAGCCCGAAGAAGAGGTGTTTCGGGTTTTAAGTAAGGAGGAAATGACAGCGCTACAAGCTAGTAATGCTGTTAAACACCCCCCGCTGTCGCCTTGGAAGATTTTGGCTGTGCAAGTAGTGCTTACGGCGCTCAGTATGGTGATTTGGTCAATTTTTGGGGAGCCGGTAGGGGTAAGCCTTTATACTCAGTCGGCCTTTTTAGGTGGTTTAATTAGCGTCTTGCCCTCAACCCTGTTTTTGATTAGGTTGGAGTTGGCGAAAAAAACGCAAATATTGAATCCTGGGAATTATTTGGCAGCATTGGTTTCGGGCGAATTCATCAAAATCGTCGTTACTTTACTGCTGTTTTTAGGGGTCGCATTTTTGATCCCGGGCGTGCTTTGGGTCCCATTGTTGGTGACTTATGTGCTTGCCCTTAAGTGTGTGTGGCTAGCGTGGTTGTGGCGCTAAGAGTAATAAATGTGATTGAACCAAAGGACTAGTTAAGAGATGTCTAGCGAAGTAAACCAAGCCCACGCGGCTGCCGAGCAAATGACGCCAACAGCGTACATTTCTGAGCACTTACAAAACCTCAACAATACAGGCGGACCACAGTCGTCCATCATTGATTTCAGCATCATCAATCTAGATACGATTTTTTGGGCATCCGCTATGGGCTTGCTCGCTGTATTTATTTTGTTGATTGCAGCACGCCGTGCAACTCCGGGTGTACCAGGCCGCTTCCAATGTTTCGTAGAAATGATTGTGGAAATGGCAGAGACTCAATCGAAGAGCATTGTTCATGGCGATCGCTCTTTCATTGCGCCACTCGCACTGTTTGTTTTCTTCTGGATCATTCTTTTAAATACCCTCGATTTAATCCCTGTGGATTGGGTTTTGGGCGTAAATCATTTCATTGAAAGTTTTGGTGTGCATGTTCCGCACCATAAGGTTGTTCCAACAACCGACCTGAATGCAACGATGGGCATGTCTATGTCTGTCCTGCTTTTAGTTTTCTTTTACAGCTTCAAGGTAAAAGGTTTTGGTGGCTTCTTGCATGAGCTTATTTCTGCCCCGTTTGGCGCTAAGTGGTACTTGGCTCCATTCAACCTCGCTTTGAACATCATCGAATATCTTGCTAAAGGTGTTTCATTGGGAATGCGACTGTTCGGCAATATGTATGCCGGCGAGTTGGTGTTCTTGTTGATCGCATTGCTTGGTAGTGTGTGGACATTTAATTTAGATTTATCCCTGTTCGGATTGGTGGGCCATGTTATTGCTGGATCAGCTTGGGCCATCTTCCACATTTTGGTTATTTTGTTGCAAGCCTTTATTTTCATGATGTTGACTTTGGTTTACATCGGGCAAGCGCATAGCCATCACTAAGATTTTTTATTTTTAACTTATCTCTTTAACTTCAGGAGTCAGCAACATGCAACAATTTCTCGCAAACATTCAAGGTTTTACAGCAATCGCTATCGGTATCATCATCGGCCTCGGCGCGATCGGTGCTTGTTTAGGTATTGCATTGATGGGCGGCAAGTACATCGAAGCTTGTGCACGTCAACCAGAATTGATGGAGCCACTCCAAACTAAGATGTTCCTTTTGGCTGGTTTGATCGACGCTGCGTTCTTGATCGGCGTTGGTGTTGCAATGTTGTTTGCTTTCGCAAACCCACTGCTCGCAGTTATTAAGTAATTGTTTTGGCGTGGATGACCACCGGGTCATCCAACCGTTCTCAACAATACTGAAAGGAATATCGTGAATCTGAACGCGACCCTATTCGCGCAAATGATCGTTTTCTTCGTCTTATGGTGGGTTGTTGCACGCTTTGTGTGGCCACCGCTAGTTAAGGCGTTAGATGAGCGTTCAAGCAAAATTGCTGACGGCTTAGCTGCTGCCGAGCGTGGTAAAGAAGCACTCGCATTGGCAAGCAATGAAGCAGAGCAAGAATTAAATAAAGCACGCCAAGAAGGTGTGCAGCGTGTTGCAGAAGCAGAAAAACGTGCGCAAATGTCCGCTGAAGAAATTCGCGCCAACGCACAAGCAGAAGCAGCGCGCATCATTTCTCAAGCTAAGCAAGATGCAGATCAACAAGTTACTCGTGCACGTGAAGTATTGCGCGCCGAAGTTGCGGTGTTGGCTGTTAAAGGTGCAGAGCAAATTTTGCGTCGTGAAGTTGATGCAAAAGCCCATGGCACATTGCTTGATCAACTAAAGGCAGAACTTTGATATGGCTGAATTAGCCACAATTGCACGCCCTTATGCTGAAGCACTTTTTCAAAGTGCCAAGCCTGCTGAGCTTGCTACTTGTTTAGAGCAGTTAAATGAATTGGCGCAGCTAGCTGCATTGCCAGAGGTTGCTGCTTTATCAAACAATCCAAAAGTATCTGCAGATGATTTAAGCAAATTGCTTTCCGGCATGGTGAAGACAAAGCTGGACGGCAAAATCGCAAGCTTTTTAAGTCTTGTAAATCAAAATCATCGCTTATCTGCTATCCCTGAAATTGCTAGTCAATTTGAGATGATGAAGAATCAGAGCGAAGGTGCAGCAGAAGTAATGATTACTAGCGCATTCCCATTAGAGGGTTCTGCGTTGAATGATTTGTTGTCAAGTTTGAAGAAACGCTTTGGGGGTAAAGAATTGCGCCCAACTATCCAGGTGGATCCAGAATTGATTGGCGGAGTTCGCATTCAAGTTGGAGATGAGGTAATGGATAGTTCAGTTAAGGCACGGTTAGCTCAAATGCAAGCAAGTCTTGGCGCATAAGTTATCCCTATTAAGAACATACGAAATAAGACCCAGGAGTAAGTAATGCAACTCAACCCTTCCGAGATCAGTGAACTGATCAAAAGCCGAATTAGCGAAATGGGTGTTGATTCCCAGCTTCGCAACGAAGGCACTGTAATTTCAGTGACCGACGGTATTTGCCGCGTACATGGCTTGTCTGGTGTTATGCAGGGCGAAATGTTGGAATTCCCTAACAACACAATCGGCCTCGCGCTGAACCTTGAGCGTGATTCAGTTGGCGCTGTAGTGTTGGGTGAGTACACCCACATTAAAGAAGGCGACCCAGTTAAATGTACTGGCCGCATTTTGGAAGTTCCAGTTGGCCCAGAGTTGCTCGGTCGCGTTGTAAACGCACTCGGTCAACCGATTGATGGCAAAGGCCCAATCAACACTAAGTTGACTGACTTTATTGAAAAAGTTGCTCCAGGCGTTATCGCACGTCAATCTGTTAGCCAGCCAGTTCAAACTGGTTTGAAGGCGATTGATGCGATGGTTCCAATTGGCCGCGGCCAGCGCGAGTTAATTATTGGTGACCGTCAAACAGGTAAGACAGCAGTTGCGGTTGACGCGATCATTAACCAAAAAGGTAAAGGCGTTTATTGCGTTTACGTTGCGATTGGTCAAAAAGCTTCTACTATTGCTAACGTTGTTCGCAAGCTCACAGAGCTCGGCGCAATGGAATATACCGTTGTTGTTGCTGCAAGTGCTTCTGAGTCTGCAGCGATGCAGTACCTCTCAGCATATGCTGGCTGCACAATGGGTGAATATTTCCGCGACCGCGGTGAAGATGCGTTAATCGTTTATGACGATTTAACAAAACAAGCTGTTGCATACCGTCAGATTTCTTTGCTCTTGCGTCGCCCACCAGGTCGCGAAGCATACCCTGGCGACGTGTTCTATCTCCACTCACGTTTGCTCGAGCGCGCTGCTCGCGTAAGTGCTGACTATGTTGAGAAATTTACAAACGGTTCAGTAAAAGGCAAGACAGGTTCTTTGACCGCATTGCCAATCATTGAAACTCAAGCTGGTGACGTTTCTGCATTCGTTCCAACCAACGTTATTTCGATTACTGACGGTCAGATCTTCTTGGAAACCGACTTGTTTAACGCGGGTGTACGTCCTGCGATTAACGCCGGTATTTCTGTTTCACGTGTTGGTGGTGCAGCTCAAACTAAAGTCATTAAGAAATTGTCTGGCGGTATTCGTACCGACTTAGCGCAGTATCGTGAATTGGCGGCGTTTGCTCAGTTCGCTTCTGATCTTGATGAAGCAACTCGTAAGCAATTAGAGCGCGGTCGTCGTGTTACAGAATTGTGTAAGCAAGCTCAGTACAAGCCTTTGCAGGTTTGGGAAATGGCTGCTTCACTCTACGCTGTGAATAACGGCTACTTTGATGACCTCGAAGTAAAGAACGTATTGCCATTCGAAAAAGGTTTGCAAGACCACTTGAAATCTAAGTACGCTGATTTAGTTGGCCGTATTGAAGAGACTAAAGATTTGAGCAAAGATGACGAAGCTGCTTTGCGTGCTGCAATTGAGGATTACAAGCGTTCAGCCTCCTTCTAAGAGGGCTCGCATAAATCATGGCAAGCACAAAAGAGATACGATCTAAGATCAAGAGCGTGCAAAACACACGCAAGATCACGAAGGCAATGGAAATGGTCGCCGCATCTAAGATGCGTCGGGCCCAAGAACGCATGCGTAATGCGCGCCCTTACGCTGAAAAAATTCGTGAGATTGTTGCCAATCTTTCTAAAGCAAATCCTGAGTTCCGCCCTGCTTACATGGCAACTCGTGAAGTGAAGAAAATTGGCACGATTTTGGTTACAACAGACAAAGGTTTGTGCGGGGGTTTAAATACCAACGTATTGCGTCTGATTGCAAACCAAGTGCGCGATATGGAAGGCAGCAATGTTGGCATTGAATACACTGCCATCGGTTCAAAAGGCCTCCAGTTTTTAAATCGCTCAAAAGCAAAACTCATTTCTCAAACAATTCAGATTGGCGATACGCCACATATGGATGTTTTGATTGGCGCAATCACTGCCCAATTGGAAGCGTTTGAGCGCGGCGAAATTGATGCTGTTTATTTGGCATACACCCGCTTTGTTAACGCAATGAAACAAGAGCCTGTTTTAGAAAAACTCTTACCTTTGGAGCCTGCTGCATTAACTCCAGAAGAGAAAGCAGGAAATTCTTGGGATTACATCTATGAACCAGATGCAGAGTCCATTTTGAATGGCTTGCTCAAGCGTTATGTAGAGGCAATGATTTATCAAGCTGTTGCTGAGAATATGGCTTCAGAACAATCTGCGCGTATGGTCTCTATGAAGGCCGCTTCAGATAACGCGAAGAATGTAATCGGCGAATTGCAATTGGAATACAACAAGACACGACAGGCTGCTATTACTAAAGAGTTGTCAGAGATTGTTGGCGGAGCGGCTGCTGTTTAAGCGGTCAGCGTTTAGGAATACGAAAGAATTCAGGAATTAAAAGCGGAGAAATGCGATGAGTAACGGAAATATCGTGCAGTGTATCGGTCCAGTGGTGGACATTCAGTTCCCACGCGACAAAATGCCAAACATTTATGATGCGTTGACATTAGTTGATAGCGGCGAAAAATCATTTGCTGAAAAAGGTTTGACCTTTGAGGTGCAACAACAGATCGGTGACGGCGTAGTTCGCGCGATTGCTATGGGCGCAAGCGATGGTTTGCGTCGTGGTATGGAAGTGAAATCTACTGGCGGTCCAATTTCTGTTCCTGTTGGTCCAGCAACATTGGGACGCATCATGGACGTTTTAGGTCGTCCAATTGATGATGCAGGTCCGATTGCTACTGAAGAGCGTCGCGCTATTCACCAGCCAGCACCAAAGTTTGATGAGCTCTCCCCTTCCGTTGATTTGTTAGAAACTGGTATTAAGGTTATTGACTTGGTGTGCCCGTTTGCTAAAGGCGGTAAGGTTGGCTTGTTCGGTGGTGCGGGTGTTGGTAAGACCGTAAACATGATGGAATTGATTAACAACATCGCTAAGCAACACTCAGGTTTATCCGTGTTTGCCGGTGTTGGTGAGCGTACTCGTGAAGGTAATGACTTCTACCACGAGATGAAAGAATCTAACGTTATCGACAAAGTCGCGATGGTGTTTGGTCAGATGAACGAACCTCCTGGCAACCGTTTACGTGTTGCGTTGACTGGTTTGACAATGGCTGAAGCATTCCGTGATGAAGGCCGTGACATTTTGTTCTTCGTTGACAACATCTACCGTTACACACTCGCAGGTACTGAGGTATCAGCGCTGTTAGGTCGTATGCCTTCAGCTGTAGGTTATCAACCTACTTTGGCCGAAGAAATGGGTAAGTTGCAAGAGCGTATTACTTCAACTAAGACTGGTTCTGTTACATCTATTCAGGCCGTTTACGTTCCTGCGGATGACTTGACCGATCCATCACCAGCTACAACCTTCTTACACTTAGACTCCACAGTTGTGTTGTCACGTGATATTGCTGCTTTAGGTATTTACCCAGCGGTTGATCCATTGGATTCAACCAGTCGCCAGCTGGACCCACAAGTCGTTGGTCAAGAGCACTATGAAGTTGCTCGTGAAGTTCAGATGACATTGCAACGCTACAAAGAGTTGCGCGACATTATTGCTATTTTGGGTATGGACGAGTTGTCACCAGAAGACAAATTAGCCGTGTCACGTGCACGTAAGATTCAACGTTTCTTGTCCCAGCCTTTCCACGTTGCTGAAGTATTTACTGGCTCACCAGGCAAATACGTTCCATTGAAAGAAACTATCCGTGGTTTCAAAATGATTTGCAGCGGCGAATTGGATCACTTGCCTGAGCAAGCGTTCTACATGGTGGGTTCAATTGATGAAGCCATCGAGAAAGCTAAGAAGCTTTAATCGAACTCATCTAGGGAAATTATGTCAACCATACGCGTCGATGTAGTAAGTGCTGAGCAATCTATTTTCAGCGGTGAAGCCAAGTTTGTTGCGCTTCCTGGTGAAAATGGTGAGCTCGGTATTTTGCGCGGCCACACTCCTTTGATTACACGCATTCGTCCAGGTTCAGTTCGCATTGAAAAAGCTGACGGTGATGAAGAGTTTGTATTCGTTGCGGGTGGCTATTTAGAAGTTCAGCCGGATCATGTCACTGTGTTGGCAGACACAGCTATTCGCGGTCATGATTTGGATGAAGCCAAAGCTAACGAAGCGAAGAAGCGCGCTGAAGAAGCAATGCAAAATCGTGGTACCGACTTTGATTTGGCATTGGCTCAGTCAGAGTTTGCAATGGCAGCAGCACAGCTTGCAGCAATTGCTCGTTTCCGTCGTAAAAAGTAAGAGCCGGTCATCTCCTTGTTGTTAAATGATCGGTTTTTAAAAGCCTGCTTGGGCGAAGCGGTTGATCAAACACCGCTTTGGCTCATGCGCCAGGCGGGCCGTTATCTACCTGAGTACAACGCTACTCGTGCAAGAGCTGGAAGTTTTCTCGGCCTCGCTAAAAATCCTGCATACGCAACTGAAGTAACGCTCCAGCCATTGGATCGCTACCCATTGGATGCGGCAATTTTGTTCTCCGATATTTTGACCATTCCAGATGCAATGGGATTGGGATTGAAATTTACTGCAGGTGAAGGCCCTAGCTTTGATCATCCACTTCGAACTGAAGAGGCGGTGAAGAAGTTACGTGTTGCGGATATGGATCAGCTCAAATATGTTTTTGATGCCGTGTCTGAAATTCGTAAAGCCTTGATTGAGGATGGTAAGCAGCGCGTTCCTTTAATTGGCTTCTCTGGAAGCCCATGGACACTGGCTTGCTACATGATTGATGGTTCCGGCTCCGATGATTTCCGTCATGCCAAAACCATGATGTTTAGTCGCCCCGATTTGCTTGAACATATTCTGGAGATTAATGTACAGTCTGTCGCTGCATATTTAATTGAGCAGGTAAAAGCTGGTGCACAAGCATTGATGATTTTTGATACTTGGGGAGGCTTGCTTCCTGATGGTTGGTATCAGCGCATGTCATTGGCTGCAATGCAAAAGGTAATTGCACTCCTACCGCGTGAGCATGAAGGAAGAAAGATTCCGGTCATTATGTTTACTAAAGGCGGTGGAATTTGGTTGAATGATATGGCGCAGGTTGGCGCGGATGTTATTGCGATTGACTGGACTATGAAATTAAGTCGCGCACGCAAACAGCTGCTCGAAATTAATAAGCCGTTAGCGCTGCAGGGGAATTTAGATCCGCTCATCTTGTTTTCTGAGCCAGATCAGATTACAGCTGCAGCCTCGGGGCTTTTAGATGATTTGGCCGGCGCACCAGCACTAAAGTCTGGGCTGCATCCACTGGATGGACACATCTTTAATCTGGGTCATGGAATTAATCAATTTACACCTCCAGAAAGCGTAACGGCCCTCTCTGAAGCCGTAATATCCAAGTCAAAAGCCCTGCGGGCAAAGCAATAAGCACAAGTAATTGCTAACTTTGGCCAATTTATTGGCAAAAGTTATGCACAGAAATGTGCAAAATCAGAAATACAGTGAGATTC
>JBEGSZ010000021.1:0-83662 GCA_041179645.1 Pseudomonadota bacterium | reverse complement strand
TCTGGGGGTATACTTTCCCTGTGCTTGGTGAAGAGGATTCTTCATGAAGTAAGCAGTTTTAGAGAAATGCTTTATTAACGTAACTAAACCTAACTGCCTCTAAAAATATCGATTTATGTCGAAAAATACTTCAATTCTCGTTATTCAAGGTCCGAACCTCAACCTATTGGGCACTCGTGAGCCAGAGGTTTACGGCAAAACTACTTTAGAAGATATACATACCAAGCTTGGCACAATTGCCAAAGCTAACTCAGTTGACCTATCCACCTTTCAAAGCAACCACGAAGGTGAGTTGATTGACCGAGTTCAAAAAGCCAAACAAGATGGGGTGGATTTCATCATCATTAATCCAGGCGCCTTTACTCATACTAGCGTTGCGTTGCGTGATGCGCTAGCCGGGGTTGCCATCCCGTTCACTGAAGTACACCTATCCAATATTCATCAGCGTGAAGAATTCCGCAAACACTCCTATCTTTCAGATATCGCTACTGGCGTGATCTGCGGACTAGGGGCGATTGGATATGAATTGGCCTTGCAAGCAGCAATCGCACGTTTACAAAAATAAAGATTAATTAAGAATTACAAGAGAGGAAGCCTTTCCATGGACCTGAGAAAACTAAAAACCCTAATCGACCTCGTTTCTGAATCAGGAATTTCTGAATTAGAAGTGAATGAAGGCGAAGATCGTGTTCGCATCGTGAATGCCGGATCCCCAGCTCCAGCCGGTCAAGTGGTTTACGCCAATCCAGCACCAGCCCAAGTAATGCAAGCTGCTCCCGTAGCTGCGCCTGCTTCCTCCGCGCCAGCTGCTGAAGAAGCGCCTGCTGAAACTGGTTTTGTAGCTCGCTCACCAATGGTGGGCACTTTCTATCGCGCACCAAATCCTGAGTCTCCAGACTTTGTCAAAGTCGGCGATACGGTCAAAGTTGGTCAAACGCTATGCATTATTGAGGCGATGAAGCTCCTTAATGAGATTGAATCCGAGCAAGCTGGTGTCATTAAGCAAATTCTGTGCGAAAACGGCCAAGGTGTTGAGTTTGACCAGCCGCTATTCATCATCGCTTAATAGATCTCCTTTAGATCTATTCCAATCCACCGTTACTTAACTCAGAGCCGACATGTTCGATAAGATTCTGATTGCCAATCGCGGAGAAATTGCTCTCCGTATCCAACGCGCATGTCGCGAGTTGGGAATTAAAACTGTGGTGGTCTATTCGACTGCAGACAAAGAAGCTAAATACGTAAAGCTTGCAGACGAAGCTGTCTGCATTGGGCCTGCCCCATCGCCACTGAGCTATCTCAATATGCCCGCCATTATTTCAGCAGCGGAAGTAACTGATGCTGAAGCGATCCATCCAGGCTATGGCTTTCTCTCTGAGAATGCCGACTTTGCTGAGCGTGTAGAAAAATCTGGTTTTGCATTTATTGGGCCTACTGCCGCATCGATTCGCCTGATGGGTGATAAGGTTTCAGCCAAGCGCGCCATGATTAAAGCGGGTGTGCCTTGCGTTCCTGGATCTGAAGGCGCATTGTCAGATAATCCAAAAGAGATCATTACTACCGCTAAACGCGTTGGCTATCCCGTCATCATTAAAGCTGCTGGTGGCGGTGGTGGTCGCGGTATGCGCGTAGTGCATACCGAAGCCGCCCTTCTGAATGCGGTCAATATGACCAAAGAAGAAGCTGGTCGTGCTTTTGGTAACCCGGAAGTCTATATGGAGAAGTTTCTTGAGAAACCTCGCCACGTAGAGATTCAGATTTTGGCCGACACTCATGGCAATGCAATTTGGTTAGGCGAGCGTGATTGCTCAATGCAACGTCGCCACCAAAAAGTGATTGAAGAAGCTCCGGCACCTGGCATTGATCGTCGCTTGATTGCAAAGATTGGTGAACGCTGTGCAGAAGCCTGTAGAAAAATTGGTTACCGTGGCGCCGGTACTTTCGAATTCTTGTACGAAGATGGTGAATTCTTCTTCATTGAGATGAATACCCGCGTTCAAGTTGAGCACCCAGTCACCGAAATGATTACTGGGGTGGATATTGTTCAAGAGCAAATTCGTATTGCTGCTGGCCTGAAACTTAGCTATCGCCAGAAAGACATCGTTTTCCGTGGTCACGCCATCGAATGTCGTCTGAATGCGGAAGATCCATTCAAGTTCACACCAAGCCCTGGAAAAATTGGTTCGTTCCATATGCCAGGCGGCCCTGGAATTCGTGTCGACTCACATGCCTACAGTGGTTATGTTGTGCCATCCAATTACGATTCAATGATCGGCAAGCTGATTTCTTACGGCAATACTCGCGAACAAGCGATTCGTCGTATGCAAATTGCGCTTTCTGAAATGGTGATTGATGGCATTACAACCAACGTTCCCCTGCATCGTGAACTCATGCTCGATCCAAACTTCATGGAAGGTGGCACCAGCATTCACTATCTAGAGCATCGTCTCGAAGAGCAAGCCGCTAGTCGCGGTAACCCGAAGTCCTAGGTCAATTGATGTCCGTTTGGAGTCAACATGTCCTATCGTGAACTCGTTTTCACAGTCCCAGCAGAGATCGCAGAACCTTTGGGTGATGCCCTGCTGGAGGTGGGCGCACTCTCCGTCACTGTTGAAGATGATGCTGCAGGTGGTTACGATGAAAACCCACTCTATGGCGAGCCAGGACTCTCACCTGAAGTTCAAGCCTGGGATCGCTCCTCTGTAACCGCCCTATTTAATCCAGAGATTGATGATTCGGATGCAGTGAACTTCATCCCCGAACTCCTTGCATCCCTCAAAGAAGCGGGATTCAATCTTCCGACTCCACAAGAAAAGATTGTTGAAGAGCAAGATTGGGTTCGTTTAACCCAAAGTCAATTTGCCCCAATTCAGATTGGTGAGCGCATTTGGGTAGTTCCCTCCTGGCATGAAGCACCTACTGACCCAAATGCAATTTGCTTGGCGGTAGATCCAGGTTTGGCATTTGGTACTGGCAGTCACCCCACTACACATCTTTGCTTGCTTTGGCTTGAGCAAAATACGCAGCTTTCGAATCAAAGTTTGCTCGATTACGGTTGTGGATCTGGAATTCTGGCCATTGCCGCTGCGAAACTGGGATGCAAACCAGTAGTAGGCACTGATATTGATCCACAAGCCATGGTTGCAGCACGCAGCAATGCGGAAATCAACAATACGACCATTCGTTTTGTTCTGCCCAATGAAAATGCGCCAGAACTCGCCGCAGAAACCAAATACGACATCGTGATGGCTAATATTTTGGCTAACCCACTACAAGTTTTAGCACCTGCCCTGGTAAACAAGATGCGCCCGGGCGGAAAAATTGTTCTATCTGGCGTTCTTGCGCGTCAAGCAGAGGAAGTGATCGCAACTTATAGCCAGTGGTTAACCCTTTCCGTCTGGAAAGAAAGTGAAGGCTGGGTCTGCTTACACGGCACATTACCCTTGAAGGGTGATAAAGCAGTTTTGACTGCCAAAAACACAGACACTGCAGTGCCGGCTCAAAAAAAAAGTCTTAAATTAATCCTTCTTGGTCTTTTTTTCCTTTTGCTCATTATTTTTGGCGAGCATCTTTCTAGAAATTCTTTACTGCCAACCTTAGCAACGCGTGTTGATGGCAGCTCTTCTGCGCTTGCAACAGGAAGTTTTTCTCTTTTACAGAAGTTGGATGAGCAATTGTGTCGTGCACTAGGGTGCGTAAATCGCTCTGCAAGCAATTTTGCGGCTTGGAAAATAACTTCAGTCACCCTTTCACCTGAAAACGCACGAGAGGGCCTTAAAAACGTTTTAAATCAATCCGTACTACAAGTTGAAATACAAAATCGTCTTGCACTAGCCGTTTTATTCCCAAATTTAGAAATTTCTCTCACTGATGCAGAAGAATCGGAGATTAAAACGATTCAATTTTCTCCACAAGAGTGGTTGCCAACTGCTTGGCAAGAGTCGCATCCGGATTTTTTGCGTCAAGGCGCCCCTTCCGGTGAAATCTTTTCGTCCGCACTACCGATTTTGCTCCCGCAAAATGCTGCCGGCTATCGCGTCAGAATTTTTTATCCCGAAAAGTAGACCTCAAACTCGACTTCACACCCATTCCAATTGATTTTTATTAGAAAGTAATTATTTATGGCCAGCTTGATCTGCGGTTCTATCGCTTACGACACCATCATGAACTTTGAAGGCAAATTTGCCGATCAAATCCTGCCTGAGCAGATTCATATTCTGAACGTCGCCTTCCTCGTCCCTACAATGCGCCGTGAATTTGGTGGTTGTGCAGGCAATATCGCTTACAACCTGAATCTCCTTGGTGGCGACCCCATCATCATGGCAACAGTAGGCGGTGATGCTAGCCCTTATCTTGATCGCCTCAAGCAACTCCAGATTGATGCGACGCACATTCGCCAGATTGAGCAGGCATTTACCGCTCAAGCCATGATCACGACTGATCAAGCTAATAACCAAATTACCGCCTTTCATCCAGGCGCCATGGGCGAATCTCACTTAAACCAAGTTTCTGCAGTCATTGCGGAGCGCAGCAAGAACGCAAAAGGCGCAGCAAAATTTGGCATCGTCGCTCCAGATGGCCGCCAAGGAATGTGGGAGCACTGCCATCAGCTCGCTGAAGCAGGCATTCCATTTGTATTTGATCCGGGCCAGGGTTTACCGATGTTCAATGGCCCAGAACTGCTCGAGCTTGTTGATATTGCAAGCTATCTTGCCGTCAATGACTATGAAGGCGAAATGCTTTCTCAAAGAACTGGTTTGAGCCTGGCCAAAGTAGCGGAAAGAGTGAAAGCACTGATCGTGACTAAGGGCGCAGAAGGTGCAGATATCTACTTTGATGGCAAATGTATTGCGATTCCTCCAGTACCAGTCTCAAAAGTGGTTGATCCGACAGGTTGTGGCGACGCATTCCGAGGTGGATTACTCTTTGGATTGGAAAATGGTATGGATTGGGAAACTACTGGCCGATTAGCCAGCCTAATGGGTTCAATCAAAATTACCCACCAGGGACCACAAAATCACCAAATGAGCAAAGATGAAATTGCAGCTCAATTCAAATCCGCGTTTGGATTTGCCCTCTAAAGCCAGTAATTCTCTTCAGTAGTAATAAAAAAGGGATCTCGTGAGAGATCCCTTTGAACTTCACCCGCCTACAAGCAGAGCTTATGGGCGTGTGCCAGTTGGGAAGGGCCAAGCAGCAGCTGGGTTCAACGTGGTTGAAGCAGCAACTTTTTTAGCCACGGGCTTTTTTACAGCTTTGCCCGCTTTCTTCGCAGCAGACTTACTTACTTTTTTTTTGCTACGCGCTTTTTTGCAGCTTTTTTAGCAGCAGGCTTCTTAGCAGCAGCTTTTTTAGCTACTTTCTTAGCAGCAGGCTTCTTTTTAGCTACTTTCTTAGCAGCAGGTTTCTTAGCAGCTACTTTTTTCTTCGCAGCAGGCTTCTTAGCAGCTACTTTTTTCTTTGCAGCTGGTTTCTTTGCAGCAACTTTTTTCTTGGCGATTGCCATAGTAATGCTCCTTCACGTGAGGATTAGTACAAACTACCGATTAAGAAGACCCGACCTATTCATTTCCGCCTGGTTTTGCAACCATTTAGAGCCGACGAGCGAGCCATTCATCGGCGCGCGGCTTGATACTAAGTGCTGCACGCTAATGAATCCTGGAAAAAAAGCCGTGGCCCCAAAGGACAACGGCTTCTTCAATTTGCTGGAAAAAATAGAGAGAGTAGTCCAGACACCCTTGGACAAGGGTTTTCGGATTTGAGTCTGGTTTTGCTGACTTTTAAAACTATCCAACCGTCTAATCTCCTATTTAGCCGGCCATGCGCTTTTTAATTAACTACTTATTCCCAACTTAGCGCACCGCCAGTTTGATACTCAATAACGCGTGTCTCAAAAAAGTTTCTCTCTTTTTTCAGATCAATCATTTCTGACATCCATGGGAATGGATTCTCTTCATTTGGGAACATCGCGTCAAGTCCTATTTGCAAACATCTGCGATTACAGATGTATCTTAGGTATCCTTTGAACATCGGCGCGTTCAATCCGAGCACTCCGCGAGGCATCGTATCCTCTGCATAACGGTACTCCAATTCAACTGCTTTTTCGAAGATAGATTTGATCTCGTCTTTGAACGCAGAAGTCCATAACTGCGGGTTCTCCAGCTTGATTTGATTAATTAAATCGATACCAAAATTGCAGTGCATGGACTCATCGCGAAGGATGTATTGATACTGCTCAGCAGCACCCGTCATTTTGTTTTGACGACCCATTGCAAGTATTTGCGTAAAACCAACATAAAAGAACAAACCCTCCATCACACAAGCAAAAACAATGAGTGATCGCAGCAAAGTTTGGTCAGTTTCTAATGTTCCAGTTTTGAAATTTGGGTTAGTTAATACATCAATATAAGGAATCAAGAACTCATCTTTAGCGCGAATTGACTCGATTTCGTTGTACGCATTAAAGATTTCACTCTGGTCCAAGCCCAAAGATTCCACAATATATTGATAGGCGTGAGTATGAATTGCCTCCTCAAATGCCTGGCGCAATAGATATTGACGGCATTCTGGAGCGGTAATGTGGCGATAAGTACCCAAAACAATGTTATTGGCCGCCAAAGAATCTGCAGTCGTGAAGAAACCCAAATTGCGCTTAATGATGCGGCGCTCATCTTCAGTTAAGCCATTCGGATCCTTCCAAAGCGCGATATCGCGATTCATATTGATCTCTTGCGGCATCCAATGGTTTGCGCAACCTGCCAGGTATTTCTCCCAAGCCCACTTATATTTAAATGGAACCAGCTGATTTACGTCAGTCTTGGCATTAATCACACGCTTATCGGCAGCATTGACACGCAAAGCTGCGCCACCAGATAAATTTGCACTTGCAGTTGCTGCAGGTGCTGCAGCTTGAGGCGCAATTGCGACCTCATCTGCTTGTGGGCGTTGCGGCTCTGCCACAACTGGTTGCTGTGCGAGACCTGCTTTCGCTAGTGCCGGTGCAACTTCTTCTTCCCAATTCAACATAACAATCTCCTAAATTCTTTTATAGATCAGCAATCAAACACTTACTGACAAGCTTCACATTCCTCAAATCCAGCATCACCAGGGCGCATTGTGCAAACCGGACCATCCGCCTCTTGTGCAGCTGCAGCATCCGTACCATTCACACCGCCACCACTAGACACAGCATTTAACTGGCCGCTTGCAACGGTTGACTTCTCAACGTGCGTTGCAGCCATTGTGCGGAGGTAGTAAGTAGTTTTCAGACCGCGCAACCAAGCCAATTTGTATGTGTCATCCAATTTCTTACCAGATGCACCGGCCATGTAGATGTTGAGCGACTGGGCCTGGTCAATCCACTTCTGACGACGTGAGGCAGCTTCAACCAACCAGCTTGGCTCTACCTCGAATGCAGTAGCGTACAAATCACGCAAATCCTGTGGAACACGATCAATCTTCGACAAAGTACCGTCAAAGTACTTCAAGTCAGCAATCATAACTTCATCCCAAAGGCCGCGATCTTTCAAATCACGTACTAAATACTCATTTACTACAGTGAATTCACCAGAAAGGTTAGATTTCACGAACAAGTTCTGGAATGTAGGTTCGATACAAGCTGAAACACCAATGATGTTAGAAATCGTTGCAGTTGGTGCGATCGCTACGCAGTTCGAATTACGCATACCGAATTGCTTGATACGGGCACGCAAGCCATCCCAATTCATGGTGGAAGAGCTATCTACTTCAAGGTAACCACCGCGCTCGGCCGCCAACAAGGCTACTGAGTCTTGCGGAAGAATGCCGCGATCCCACAATGAGCCTTTGTATGTGCTGTAAACGCCACGCTCTTCAGCCAATTCGTTAGATGCCTGGTAAGCGTAGTAGCACACTGCTTCCATAGATGAATCCGCAAACTTCACTGCCTCATCGCTAGCGTAAGGAATACGTTGCATATGCAAGCAATCTTGGAAGCCCATGATGCCCATACCAACTGGACGATGCTTCAAGTTGGAGTTACGCGCTTTAGCAACAGCGTAGTAGTTGATATCAATCACGTTATCCAACATACGCATCGCAGTGCGAATTGTTTTCTGGAGCTTCTCGTGATCCAAAATCATCTTGCCAGACGCATCGGTAGTCATGTGCGCTGTCAAGTTCACAGAACCCAAGTTACATACTGCGATTTCACTTTCATTTGTGTTCAGAGTAATTTCAGTACACAAGTTAGAAGAGTGAACTACGCCGATGTGTTGTTGTGGGCTACGAATGTTGCAAGGATCTTTAAATGTGATCCATGGGTGACCGGTTTCAAACAACATACCCAACATCTTGCGCCACAACTGTTGCGCAGGAATGCGACGGAATGGTTTCAATTCACCAGCATCTGCTTTTTTCTCATAGGCAACATACGCCTCTTCAAAAGCCTTGCCGAATTTGTCATGCAAATCAGGTGTATTTGAAGGTGAGAACAATGTCCACTCACCACCTTCCATCACGCGCTTCATGAATAAATCTGGAATCCAGTTAGATGTATTCATGTCGTGCGTACGGCGACGATCATCACCCGTGTTTTTGCGCAACTCGAGGAACTCTTCAATATCCAAGTGCCATGTTTCTAGGTACGCACAAACCGCACCTTTACGCTTACCACCTTGATTCACAGCAACCGCTGTATCGTTCACCACTTTTAAGAAAGGCACAACACCTTGTGACTTACCGTTAGTACCTTTGATATGACTTCCCAAGGCGCGAACGTTAGTCCAGTCATTACCCAAACCGCCGGCAAACTTAGACAAGAGTGCATTCTCTTTTAACGCTTCATAGATGCCGTCAAGATCATCATCTACCGTTGTTAAGTAGCAGCTAGATAATTGAGGACGTGTTGTTGCTGAGTTAAACAAGGTTGGCGTGCTGGACATGAAATCAAATGTAGAGAGGATTTCATAGAACTCGATGGCACGACGCTCACGATCCAACTCATTCAAAGACAAGCCCATTGCAACGCGCATAAAGAAAGCCTGCGGCATTTCAATACGGCGATCTTCAATGTGCAAGAAATAACGGTCATACAAAGTTTGCAAACCAAGGTAGTTGAACTGCAAGTCACGGCTAGCGTTCAAAGCAGCAGCTAAACGTGGCAGGTCAAACTCACGCATACGTGGGTCTAAGAGCTCAGCAGAAATACCTTCGTTGATGTACTTAGCAAAGTAGGTGCCGTACTCCGCCTGCATATCGCCTTGCAATACTTCGCGACCTAAAATTTCTTTACGAATCACGTGCATCAAGATACGAGCCGTTACTTGACTGTACGCAGGATCTTTTTCAATCAAAGTACGTGATGCCAAAATTGCAGAGTCATACACTTGAGCCATTGGTACGCCATCGTACAAATTCTTAATGGTTTCAGTGATGATTGGGGTTGCATCAATGTTGTTACCGAGGCCTTCACATGCCGCCTCGATAATGGTGCGCAAAGCGGCCATATCCAACCACTTCTCCACACCGTTGTCAGTTACCTTGATGCCAGACTCACCAGCTTGAGTTGCAGTATGAGTCTCTTGAGCAATACCTTGCTGTGTTGCACGCTCTTGGTTGCGCTTTTCACGATAAAGGACATACGCGCGGGCGACGTTGTGCTCACCACTACGCATTAATGCCAACTCAACCTGATCTTGAATATCTTCAATATGGAAGGTGCCACCATTTGGGCGACTACGCAATAAGGCACGCACTACTGAATGGGTTAATTGCTCTACTTGCTCGCGAACGCGTGCTGAAGCTGCGCCCTGACCACCGTTAACCGCTAAAAATGCTTTTGTAACTGCAATGGCAATTTTGGATGGCTCAAATGCCACCACTGAACCATTTCGGCGAATGATTTTGTAATCAGACAATTGAGTTGCTTGACCACCACCCACTCCACCAGCAACAAAGCCAGCGGAAGGAGTCTGATTCATAGCTTCGGAGGGGTTCATTCCTGGATTATTTGTGCCTGCAGTCTGTCCTGCTGTCTGGGGGTTGGCATATGTCATATTTTTTCCTGCTTATATATAGTTATTTGGACAAAAAATCGTTAAAAAACAATAGGGTATTGCTGTATTCAAACACTACATCTAGTGTCTCTAAGTGCATTTGGTACTAAGTATAGGGAAATATTCGGAATTTAGTAAGACATTTCTGACGAATATTTATAAGTATTTTTCCTAGGTATTCCAATAATTTAGGGGCTATTTTGGTGCGAAATTTTTAGCCCTTTTTAGCTAAAGGGCAAGAAAGTGAGCATGTGCTCACATACTAATTTTGAACTCTAGCGAGGGTCCAAACCGAAGGGTATTTTTTTGGCTGGAATGCCAGTTTTAGCTTGGAACTTTTGCCAACTAAATTGAATCCCTGGGTCTGTTTTTCTACCAGGAGCAATATCGCTATGCCCAGCAAATTGAAGATTGGGATAAACGGCGTCTAGTTGGGCGCTTAATTTAGCAAGGGCGGAGTATTGAATATCTTCAAAAGGATGATCACAATCGCCCTCCAGCTCAATACCAATCGAGAAATCATTGCACTTTTCGCGACCTAAAAAGGATGACACGCCAGCATGCCAGGCCTTATTTTGGGTGGAAACAAACTGAAAAACCTCACCACTGCGTGAAATTAAGAAATGACTGGATACCTTTTGATCGGCAATTTCTTCAAAATAAGGGTGCAGGGATGAATCCAGCTTGTTTTGAAAAAAATCCACAATGAATTGGGTAGAACTACGGCCCACAAAACCACCAGGCGGCAAGCTGATGTGATGAATAACGACCAAATCCGGTGCAAGACCTTCTGGTCGAACATCTTGATTGGGTGAGTTGCGCCAAACGGCAGACCCTATCCAACCCTGAGCGTCCAAACTATTCAAGTGCTCTTGAGAACAATAAAAGCGATGCTCTTGCGCGATTGCTTCAGATTTTGGAAGGTGTACTGAACAATGCTGGCACTGGACAATCACTTCAGGCTCGGCAACTTTGCTTCGCTCAGCCTTGATCTTGGCAGCCTCATCCTTATTGAGCTTGGTTTGTTTTTTTCCTTTGATCCAAAGGTACAAAACACCTGCGCCAGCAAATAATAGAAGCCACTTAATCAAAACGTCATGCTCTCTGAAGAATAACTTCCAAAACAAATCTACTGCCGACATAGGCTAGAAGCAAGGCAGTGTATGCGCTCAAGACCCAACGAACAGCTACACGCCCACGCAAGCCAACGCGCCAACGCGCTATTAGGAGGCCAGAAAATAAGATCCAAGAGATCAGTGCAAAGATAGTCTTGTGATCAAAAACAAGCGGCTTGCCAAATAAGGTTTGCGAAAAGAGTAGACCAGAAAATACAGTCAAGGTCAGAAGCGCTACACCCACATAAAGCAAATTAAAAAGCAGGCTTTCCATTGTCATTAAGGGGGGTAAATCCTCCAGCCAATGTGCTATCCGACTATTAGGGATGATGGCCAACTGACGATGCAATGCGCGATCCTGAATACTCATCAACATGGCATGCAAAGCAGCCAAGCTCAACAGCCCAACGGAAATGGTGGCCACAATAAAGTGTCCCTTAAACCAAGGGTCAGAGACAGCCTTTGGAGAAATCAGGGTGCCCGCGAAGATAGCAGGCAAAGCAGAGCAGATCAGTGCGAAACACAAAACCAGCCAGCGCAAACTCGAGATTGGCAAAAACCAAGACTGGAACCAATAAAAAGCAAGGCCAACCCAAGCAATTAGCGATAAATCCTGGGCAAAGCCAAAAACAAATCCCTCAGCCGTAAAAACTGAGTCGTGCAACGCAATTCCATGCACCAGCAAAATGAAGAGAATGAATGCCTGAACCAGGCCTGTAAAAGCCGGCGACTCAATCTTTCCCTTAGGTCGCAAACTTAAAAAGACCAAAAGAAGTAAATAAAGTGCAGATGGGAGCCATCCCGAGCCTGAGTAACCTAAAATATCCATCTGGAAAGTCTAATCGATAAATGCTAGAGAATCTCACCGACCGCCTATCTCGTGTTGTTAAAACAATGCGGGGCCAAGCACGCCTTACTGAAGCCAATACCGCAGAAATGCTGCGAGAGATCCGCCTGGCCTTGCTGGAGGCAGACGTTGCGCTTCCTGTCGTTAAATCTTTGCTAGAACAAATTAAATTTAAAGCACTTGGTGAAGAAGTGGTTGGTAGCCTCAGCCCAGGCCAAGCCTTAGTAGGGGTCGTACAGCGTGAACTAGCCCAAGTGATGCGTGGCGATACTACGCAAAGCGGTGAACTCAATTTAGCCACTCAACCTCCAGCAGTGATCTTGATGGCAGGCTTGCAGGGTGCCGGTAAAACCACCTCAGTAGGTAAGTTAGCCAAGTTCCTGCAAGAAAAAAAGAAGAAGAAAGTCCTCACAGTTTCTTGTGACGTCTATCGTCCTGCGGCTATTGAGCAACTAGAAACTGTCAGCAAACAAGTTGGTGCTGAATTCTTCCCAAGCAACATTAATCAAAAACCTAGTGAAATTGCTGCTGCCGCCTTGGATTGGGCACGTCGTCATTATTTTGATGTGCTCTTAGTCGACACAGCCGGTCGTCTCGGTATTGATGAAGCGCTGATGCAAGAAATCAAAACCTTGCACGCCAATCTCAATCCGATTGAGACATTGTTTGTTGTTGATGCCATGCTGGGTCAAGATGCTGTCAACACAGCGAAAGCATTCCATGAAGCACTCCCGCTCACCGGTGTAATCCTTACCAAGCTTGATGGTGATTCTCGTGGCGGTGCTGCGCTCTCAGTACGTCAAGTAACTGGTGTGCCACTCAAGTTCATTGGTGTTGCCGAAAAGATGGATGGCCTCGAGGCATTCGATGCCGACCGCATGGCAAACCGTATTTTGGGTATGGGCGATATTCTTGCCTTGGTTGAACAAGCTCAACAAAACGTCGATGTTGCTAAAGCAGAAAAATTAGCCAGCAAAATTTCTAAAGGTGGATTTGATCTGAGTGACTTCCGAGATCAACTGGCGCAGATGCAGCAGATGGGCGGCATGGCTAGCTTGATGGATAAGCTGCCAAGTCAGATGGCACAAGCAGCATCCAAAACCAATTTGAGCGCTGCCGACAAACAAACAAAACGCATGCGCGGCATTATCGACAGCATGACGCCAAAAGAACGCGCCAAACCGGAATTACTCAAAGCCACTCGCAAACGCCGCATTGCAGCTGGTGCAGGTGTAGAGGTTCAAGAAGTCAATCGCCTGTTGGCGCAGTTTGAGCAAATGCAAACCATGATGAAGCAGTTCAAGGGCGGAAAGATGGCGCGCACCATGGCATCCATGGCGGCTAAAGGAGCCGCCAAAGGCATTGGCGGACTCTTTAAAAAATAACAGCTATAAACGCTGGAGTTTAAGAAACGAGTTTCTTAGCAGCATCAACCGCAGCAATCACTTTTGCTTTAATTTCTGCCAACGGAATATTTTCTGATTCAGCATCAGTACGGCCTTTAAATTCCACTTGAGCATCTGCAAGACCACGATCGCCGATCACCACGCGAAATGGAACGCCAATTAACTCCCAGTCAGCAAACATCGCGCCCGGTCTTTCTCCACGATCATCGAGCACTACATCCACTCCAGCAGCCAGCAATTCATCATGCAATTGATCAGCAGCAGCTTTAACCGCTTCGGATTTTTCGTAACCCATTGGGCAAATAACTACTTCAAATGGCGCCATTGAAATCGGCCAAATAATTCCACGTTCATCATTACCCTGCTCAATTGCAGCACCTAGCAAACGTGTCACGCCGATACCATAGCAACCCATCACCATTGGCTGTGCTTTGCCCTGTTGATCTAAGTAAGTGCAGCCCATTGCTTCGGAGTAACGCGTACCCAGCTGGAATACGTGACCCACTTCAATACCGCGACAGATGTCGACAACACCCTTTCCATCAGGGGAAGGATCACCGATTACAGCATTACGCAAATCCATTACTAAAGGCTCTGATAAATCACGACCCCAGTTCACGCCAGTTAAGTGATGGCCAGCATCATTAGCACCGCATACAAAGTCAGCCATATTGGCAACAGTACGATCTGCAACTATGGTTACATCAGCAGCAATGCCGACGGGACCTAAGTAGCCAGCAGGCGCATTACAGGCTTGTTTGATCTCAGACTCACTAGCAAAGCGTGATTCAGCCATGCCAGGAATCTTGCTCGCCTTAATCTCATTGAGTTCATGATCACCGCGAACTAGCACCATAAACAATTTTGCAGGGCCCTCTTCTTGATCAGCAGCAAACAATAATGACTTCACAGTCCGCTTTAGTGGCAAGTTTAAAAACTTGGCAACCTCTGCACAGTTTGTTTGATTTGGTGTCGCAACTTTAGTCAGAGTCTGAGTTGCAGCAGCACGTGCCGCAATCAATGAGACTGACTCAGCAGCCTCAAGGTTGGCAGCGTAATCCGAGTTCGGGCAATACACAATTGCATCTTCACCGGTATCCGCAATCACGTGAAACTCTTGACTGCCTGATCCACCAATAGCGCCGTTATCCGCTGTTACTGCACGGAATTTCAAACCCATACGCTTGAAGATGCGAGTGTAAGCATCAAACATAATTTGATAAGACTTCTTCAATCCCTCGGTATCGCGATCGAATGAATAAGCATCCTTCATGGAGAACTCACGGCCACGCATGATTCCAAAACGTGGCCGACGCTCATCACGGAACTTCGTCTGAATTTGATAGAAGTTCACCGGCAACTGTTTGTAGCTCTTGATTTCGTTACGCGCTAAATCGGTCACCACCTCTTCAGAGGTTGGCTGAATTAAAAAGTCACGATCATGACGATCCTTAATGCGGAGCAACTCTGGACCCATCTTTTCCCAGCGACCCGTCTCCTGCCATAACTCCGCTGGTTGAATCATTGGCATGAGCAACTCAATAGCGCCCGCACGATTCATCTCCTCGCGGATGATGTTCTCAACCTTGCGAATGGATTTCAAGCCCAAAGGTAAATAGTTATAGATACCTGCGCTGAGCTTACGAATTAAACCGGCGCGCACCATGAGCTTGTGCGAAACCACCTCAGCGTCGGAGGGGGCTTCTTTTAGGGTGGCGAGAAATGACTGTGAAGCTTTCATGTATGGATATAATCAAATCATTGATTTTAAAGGATTTGAGGCACGATCTCATGCTTGACCGTGAAGGGTATCGACCCAATGTCGGCATAGTCCTCCTCAATAGCCATAACGAGGTTTTCTGGGGAAAACGCGTTGGGCAGCATTCGTGGCAGTTCCCGCAGGGCGGGATTCAGCATGGTGAGAGCCCAGAGCAGGCCATGTACCGCGAATTGCATGAGGAAGTTGGCTTGCTGCCAGAACATGTCCAAATTATTGGACGAACTAGGGACTGGCTTCGTTATGACGTCCCAGAGGAGTTCTTGCGTCGTCAACATGCCTCCAAAACCCATCGAGCCAGTTATCGCGGCCAAAAACAAATCTGGTTTTTACTGCGTTTAGTGGGCTTAGACAGCGATATTCATCTGCGCGCTTCAGAACACCCTGAATTTGATGCTTGGCGCTGGGTTCCTTTTTGGATTCAACTGGACTCAGTAATCGATTTCAAACGGGAGGTCTACCAATTAGCCCTTTCTGAACTTGCGCGTTATTTGTCCCGCGGCATGCGTATGCAACAGCTTGCCTGGGGATCTCCGCTCGATTTATTTCAATCCCTATATGGGGGCGAAGAAGATGAGTCCAAAGAAGCAAAACCTACTGATAAGCCATGATGAAACTCTCCAATTCCAGTCTTCGCCTTTCAACTCTTGGCCTAGCCGTCAGCTTAGCCCTAGTAGGATGTGCAGGCGATCCTCTAGAGAGTGGGGTTGATCCTTTTGCACCGATGGTTTTTAAAGAGGGTGCGACAGCAATGCCGCTAAACCCTCCTAATAAAGCAACTATTCAGCCTTTTTATGTCTCACAACAAACTATTTTTAAGTTTGCAGTCGATACCGATTCTATTTTGATAGGTAACGATGGTATTACCAGATACACCGTTATTTTGACCAGCCCTAATGGCAACAGCCAAGTGCAGTATGAAGGCATTCGTTGCGACTCTTTCCAATGGCGCCTCTATGGCACCTTCGAATCGAATACATGGAAAGAGAACCCCCTTTCCAGCTGGAACCCGATCAAAGATCACACCCCAAATCGCTACCAAGCTGCACTAGCGCAGGGCGCATTCTGCAGCTTCAACACCCAAGAGAAGAACATCAAAAATATTATTCAGTCACTGAACCCAAATGGATTTACTGGCGGTACAAAGCCTACCAATTCATTTGGCGTGATTAATTAAAAAGCATTGATTGAGTTTTGACGTTTAAGCAGCAGTCAGGCAGGTACCAATTTTCTCGCCACTCATCAAACGAGTAAGGACCTGAGGCTCGCGTCCAGAGGCAATGACAGTCGCAGCGCCAGTTTGAGCGGCAACTTTTGCGGCCAAGACTTTAGTCAGCATGCCGCCCTTACTGAGTTCACTAGCGGCACCGCCGGCCATTTTTTCCAAAGCGGGATCGC
Organism: Pseudomonadota bacterium; assembly: GCA_041179645.1. Taxonomy (GTDB): domain Bacteria; phylum Pseudomonadota; class Gammaproteobacteria; order Burkholderiales; family Burkholderiaceae; genus Polynucleobacter. The sequence continues at coordinate 67,085 of JBEGSZ010000021.1, read as the reverse complement.
CAGCAATAGCATCACTCAAAAGAGTGGCGGAAGTATCTTGACGCGGATCAGCAGTAAACAATCCGCCTTGATCAGTCAGGATTACCAATAAATCTGCATGGATTAGATTCGTTACTAAAGCAGCTAAGCTATCGTTATCGCCAAATTTAATTTCATCAGTAACTACGGTGTCGTTTTCATTAATGATTGGAACAACGCCGAGTTTTAACAAGGTATCTAAAGTCGCCTTAGCATTGCCATTGCGCTCAGCATGCGCTAAGTCCGCATTCGTCAGCAACACTTGTGCGCTACGTAAATTAAAGCGCGCAAAACAACTTTCATAGACCTGCACCAAACCCATCTGACCAACTGCAGCCGCAGCCTGTAGCTGATGAATTTCTGTTGGGCGCTTACTCCAGCCAAGACGTTGCATGCCCTCAGCAATCGCACCGGAACTCACCATCAACACCTCATGGCCAGCAGCTAACAAGGCGGCCATTTGCTCTGCCCACATGCCGATGGCAGCACGATCCAAGCCCTCACCATTATTAGTGACTAGACTTGAACCTACCTTTACTACGATTCGTTTAGCTTTCTGAGTATTCATATCAAATGCGGATCTCAAATGACTACTGATTAATCTGGGGCTTTATCTTGTGACTGAGCTTGCTCTTGATAACGCGGGTCAGCGGCACGCTCATCTTCATCGTCCCTATCCTTACGAATAGAGTCCAAATAATCTTGCAATGAATAGCACAGCTTATCGCAACCCAATCCTGTTAAAGCGGAGATCTCAAAAACAGGGCCCTTCCACTTAAACCGTTTAATAAAGTCCGCAACTACTTTCTTGCGATCTTCCTCGGGAATCATGTCGACTTTATTCAGCACCAACCAACGCGGCTTTTCAACCAGAGCTTCATCGTACTTACGCAATTCATTCACGATAGCAACAGCATCTGCCACTGGATCAATATTGTCATCAAATGGTGCGATATCGACTAAGTGTAAAAGCACACCGGTACGCTGCAAGTGTCGTAAGAAGCGATGACCCAAGCCGGCACCTTCTGCAGCACCCTCAATCAACCCTGGAATATCGGCAATCACAAAGCTACGCTCAGCACCTACACGCACCACACCCAAATTTGGATGCAAGGTTGTAAATGGATAGTCCGCAATCTTTGGACGTGCGTTAGACACGGCGGTAATCAAAGTCGATTTACCGGCATTAGGCATACCCAACAAACCAACGTCAGCCAACACTTTTAATTCAAGTTTGAGCTTACGACGCTCACCCTCTTTACCATTCGTCTTCTGGCGAGGAGCACGGTTCGTACTACTTTTGAAATGAATGTTTCCCCAACCACCAACACCACCCTGCGCTAAACAAAGACGTTCACCGTGAGTAGTTAAGTCGGCAATTGGTTCACCAGTTTCGTAATCAGAAATGATGGTGCCAACTGGCATACGCAACTCAATATCATCGCCTGCTCGACCATAACAATCAGCGCCACGACCAGGCTCGCCATTTTTTGCAGTGTGCGTTTTAGCGTAGCGATAGTCAATCAAGGTGTTGATGTTGCGATCAGCAGTTGCCCAGACGCTTCCGCCTTTGCCACCGTCGCCACCATCAGGACCACCGAATTCGATAAACTTTTCGCGGCGCATAGAGGCACTCCCGGCACCACCTTGGCCAGCTATGACTTCAATACGAGCTTCGTCTATAAATTTCATGAATAAAAAAGGCCTCGCTTAGCGAGGCCTGTTCCTAAGAGTTAAATTCGGAATAAATCTGAATCAAACGTGTCTCAGTCAGGCGTCTTATGAACGCGGGAGAACTGAAACCTGGGCCTTCTTCAAAGCACCCTTAACGCCAAATTCCACTTGTCCGTCAACTAAGGCAAACAAAGTGTGATCTTTACCAATACCAACGTTCATACCCGGATGTACTCGTGTACCACGTTGACGAATGATGATGCTGCCAGCGTTGATTTGCTCGCCGCCAAAAACTTTAACGCCTAAGCGTTTCGATTCTGAGTCGCGGCCATTTCGTGTCGAGCCGCCGCCTTTTTTCTGTGCCATATCTTTCTCCTGCTATTTAGCCGTTAGCCTAAATTAGGCTTTGATCGTGTTAATCAGAATTTCTGTGTAATTCTGACGATGGCCTTGGTGCTTTTGATAATGCTTGCGACGGCGCATCTTAAAGATTGTCACTTTATCGTGACGTCCCTGGGAGACGACAGTGGCCATCACAGCTGCACCATTAACCAATGGATCACCCAATTTGAGTGAAGCGCCTTCGCCTACGGCTAAGACTTGGTCAAGAGTGATTTCGCTGCCGATTTCCGCTGGTATCTGTTCTATTTTCAATTTTTCGCCTGCAGCAACTTTATACTGTTTGCCACCGGTTTTTATGACCGCGTACATGGTTTGAAACCTCAATTAATATCTACATTTAAGCTAATCCACCCTGGATGAGCTAAGCCGATTATTATATCTTGCATGACGAGCACTGTCAAAACCAATGAATTAAGCCAAATTTTGGCTCCAATTGCCTTAGATTTCAAGGCCTTAGATGAGGTTATTCGCCTGCGATTAGCCTCAAAAGTCGCCTTAATCGACCAAATCTCCACCTATATCATCCAGGCAGGCGGGAAGCGGGTTCGGCCAGCCCTTTTGCTCCTGGTAAGTAAAGCCTTAGCCAATGGCAAAGAAACCCCCCATGCCCTAGAACTGGCGGCCGTAGTGGAATTTATCCACACGGCCACCCTACTCCATGATGATGTTGTTGATGAATCCACCCTGAGAAGGGGCCGTGAGACTGCTAATGCCGCTTTTGGCAATGCTGCCAGCGTGCTGGTGGGCGATTTTCTGTATTCCAGGGCTTTTCAAATGATGGTGGGACCCAATGACCTAAGGGTGATGGAAATACTGTCTGATGCAACCAATACGATTGCTGAAGGCGAAGTTTTACAGCTTCTGAATATGAATGACCCTGAAGTAGACGAAGAGAGCTATTTGAGGGTGATTCGCTATAAAACCGCCAAGTTATTTGAAGCATCCACCGAACTTGGGGCAATTTTGGCCGGCACTGATGCCAAGCAACGAGAACAATCTGCCGCTTTTGGTCGCCATATTGGCACCGCCTTCCAACTAATGGATGACCTTTTGGATTACACGGCTGATGCGTCCCAAATGGGGAAAAATGCCGGCGATGATTTGAGAGAAGGAAAGCCTACACTCCCTCTGATTTATCTGCTCGAAAATGGCAGCACCGAAGAACGCTTACTGGTTCGAGCAGCAATCGAACAAAATCAAGACTTGCCTGATGATGTGTTCCAGCAGATTCTGAGTGCAGTTCAAAACTCCGGCGCCTTGGATTACACCCAAGCTGCTGCAAAACGAGAAGTTGATTTGGCACTTGAATGTCTCAAAGACTTCCCTGCAAACGAGTCCACTTCAGCGCTACACGCCCTGTGCAAATACTCTTTGTCTAGACAGACCTAAGCACCAACACTTTTTACTCTGATGTCGCGCGCAGTGATGCGGGCTTTTTCCGCCTCATCACGCAAACGCTCAATTTCCCCTGCGCTAAGCTTGTCTAGATTCGAATAGTCTAATTTCCAAGCGGGGTCTGAGGCCCAAACCAAAGGGGATTGCACTGTTGTTCGCGCACCTGGAGCACTCTCTAACAAACGAAGAGCCAATTCAAAATTAGAGTCTTGCGATTGCACGTTATTGGGAAGTGCTGCAGCATTACCTAGCGGCAAGTCACTAAAGAGCAAACGGGGTACACCGCAATACTCCACAATGTCTTTCGCTGCACCCATGATGACGGTAGGAATGCCAGCGCCCTCCAAATAACGCGCCAACAAACTTTGGCTTTGGTGGCAAATGGGGCAATTCGGAATTAACACGGCAACATCAACATGATCGTCGCGTAATTTTTCCAGAATCAAGGGCGCATCAATCTCCAAGGTGTGCCGTTGACTGCGATTGGTGGGTAAGCCATAAAAATGTTTCGACAAGGATTGAATGCGCCCCTTTGCAACAGCCCGTTTTGCTGCGCCCAACGGAAACCAACAATGACTATCCTGCATATTGGCATTACGTCTATCAATACCGACATGGGCAATACGCAAATCAGCATCTTCGTCAGTCGAGCGAGCATAAGGGTCATAAAACTTAGCTGCAGCGTTATAGGGTGCGCCAGGTCCTTGAGGGCCTTTACTGGCATCAAAGGGTACTGCAGTAGTGACTAAACCTAGAATTGATTGATTAAGGGGCTTTTGAAGTGGGGTAAAAGGCACATCAAGGTAGTGCGCCCAAACATAAGGCGTCTCATATCCCAAGCCTAGATAGTAATTACGGGTTCGCTCAATATAGCGAACTGGCTGGTCCAATTCGGGTGCAAACAGCAATTCAGAATTCTTGCTCATCAATCCATCCCTGTAAGATATTGCTTATCAAATATTAACTATCAGGAGGATTCATTATGGCTCAATGGCTCAGATTTCAACATCAAGGCAAATCCGGCTTAGGACAAGTACAGGGCGATCAAATTGCCGTATACACGGGCGATCTATTTAACAATCCACAGGCTACTGGAGAAACATTAAAGCTGTCTGATGTCGCTATCGATATCCCATGCACCCCATCTAAGATGGTTGCTATGGTGGATAACTTTCATGCGCTAGTCACAAAACTTGAGCATGCTGTGCCGGCAGAGCCTTTGTATTTTTTGAAAGGCAACAATTCCTTCTTGGCAGCCAATCAAACTATTCGCACTCCAAAGTCATACTCTGGAAAAGTCGTCTATGAAGGCGAGCTCGGCATTGTCATTGGTAAAGCGTGTCATGAGGTTGATGAAGCTCAAGCAGCTGCTGCTATTTTTGGCTATACCTGCATTAACGATGTCACTGCAATTGAGATCTTGAATCGCGACCCTGGATATGCACAGTGGACGCGCTCTAAGAGTTTTAATACTTTTGGTGTCTTTGGTCCTTACATCACTACCAATGTAGATCCAAGCAAGCTCACCATTAAAACTATTTTGAATGAGCAAGAGCGTCAGAACTACCCTATCGCCGACATGATTTTCCCGCCAGCAAAATTAGTTAGCCTCATCTCTCAAGATGTCCCACTGCAAGCAGGCGACATCATTGCCTGCGGCACCTCTGTTGGTGTTGGCTCCATGAAACCCGGCAGCAATGTCAGCATCATCATTGATGGCGTTGGACGCTTAGATAATCGCTTCGAATAAATCATCCGATCAGTTGATTTAAAACGAAAGCTTTAAAACAAAAACCCTCACCATGTTTAGTGGTGAGGGTTTTTTAATGCCCAACTACTTTAGATATTGAATCTACCTATTACTGAAGATTCTTAGTAACCAGAAACAGATGGCAATGCCAGACTTCCTTTGGAGGCTTGCACATTGTCATCAAGGTACTTTGTTAATGCAAATACTGTATTGAGGCAAGGCGTAGGTGTCTCGGTAATCTTGCCAAGCTCAATCACAGAGCCCAACAGCGCATCAATCTCTAAACTACGCCCCGCTTCCAAGTCTTGCAACATCGATGTTTTATGTTTTCCAACTTTTTCAGCGCCAGCAATACGACGTTCAATATCCACACGGAAAGTCACGCCCAATTTCTCGGCAATCGTTTGTGCTTCAGCCATCATATTGCGAGCCAACTCTTTAGTGAGTGGATACTGGCAAATGCCTTCCAATGTTCCATGAGTCAAAGAGCTGATTGGATTGAAGGTCATATTGCCCCACAACTTCAGCCAAATCTCAGAACGAATATCTTCCAAAATGGGTGACTTAAATCCGGCAGCCGACATCATCTCGGACATCTTCTGAATACGCTCGGTCTGCTTGCCATCCAACTCACCCAATGGGAAGCGATTGCCTTCAACGTGGCGAATAACGCCAGGAGCCTGAGTAAAGGTTGCTGGATACACAACACATCCAATGATGTTGTTTGGATTAATTGCATTCTTCGCAACACCACCAGCATCTACCGTTTCAACCGAGTGATCTTGATAGTCGCCACCCAACTTCTGGAAGTACCACCAAGGAATTCCGTTTTGCATCGGAATCAAAATTGTTTCCGGCCCCATGATGGCAGCGAGATCCTCGATGATCGGCTCAACCTGGTGCGCCTTCACTGCCAGAATTACTACGTCTGGAGTCTCAACATCCCGAATTTTTTCAACTGCTTTTACCTGTGCCACTAAAGGCTCAGGCTGGTCATCCATAATTAATGCAAGGCCACGCTCTTTAATCGCAGCCAATGTTGCGCCTCGAGCAACAACCGTGACGTCATTGCCAGCTCGCGCCAACATGACAGCAAGGTAACCGCCAATTGCGCCCCCTCCACCGATCACACAGATTTTCATAAGAACTCCATAAAGATAAAAAATTTTGAATTAGTGTCATATTAGATGAGAACATTTTGCGGTGCAACAAAATATTGTGCCTAAAATTTAAGCAATTTCGGTCAACTTGCAATCAACCTAGCTCTGGGCACTAATCCACCCAACAGCATGCCAGCGATACTAGCTAAAAGACCTGCTAATTGAGGGGGGAGAATAGCCTCAGGGGCAAGCACTTCACAGCTAATCCAGACAACCAGACCACAAACTACTGATAACAGCCCACCTAAGGAATTTGCTCTTGACCAATACACCCCAAAAGCTAGCGGTACAAAAGCTGCGACCAAAGTTACTTTGTAGGCGTTCTCAACCATCTTAAAAATCGATAAATTAGAGTTGATAGCAAAAAAGGTGACTACGACTGTAAAACAGAGAACCGTAATTCGCATGACTTTGAGTAAGTCTCGATCGGATAGATGCTTAAAAAAGCCTCTCACAATATTTTCAGCAAAGGTGACGGATGGCGCGAGCAATGTAGCACTAGCGCAACTCTTGATGGCTGATAGTAAAGCACCAAAAAACATCACCTGCGCAATGAGTGGTGCGTGATTCAAAATCAGCTTTGGCAAAATCATTTGTGGATCTGTATATAAATATTGCTTTACTAGATCTGGACTAATGATCGTTGCAGAGTAGGCCAAATAAAGCGGAACAAAAGCGAATATGAAATACAGCACCCCACCAAGCAAAGCTGCTTGCACTGCAATGTTCACATTCTTAGAGGAGGTGATTCGCTGAAAGACATCTTGCTGCGGAATAGAACCTAACATCATCGTGCATAAAGCAGCTGTAAAGCCAAGGATAGAAGCAAGATTCATGTCGGGCCAGAAGTTGGAAAACTGGCCAGCGGCAACTGCATGCTCAAAAACTACACCAACACCGCCGGTTTGAGCTGTTATCTCACCGCCGATATAAAGCATACCCACCACAATGATGATCATCTGAATGAAGTCGGTGATGGCTACAGACCACATGCCGCCAAAGAGCGTGTAAATCAGCACACTGCCAGCACCAATTAACATGCCGGCCGTTTGTGTGATGCCGCCTTCAGACACAACGTTAAAAACAAGCCCCAAGGCTTTAATCTGCGCAGCCACCCACCCCAAATAGGAAACCACAATGCAAAGAGTTACCAAAACCTCTACGGTACGGCCATATTTTTCCCGAAAGAAATCGCCGATGGTGAGCATGCGGCGGTTGTAAAGATGGCGAGCAAAAAAGAGTCCGACTAAGATCAGGCACAAGGAGGATCCAAAAGGATCAGAAACAATCCCACCAAGCCCCTCCTTTAGAAAGGTAGCTGGTATACCCAATACCGCTTCAGAGCCAAACCAGGTAGCAAAGACGGTAGCGGTAACGACAGGCAAAGGAAGGCTATGTCCTGCTGCGGCAAAGTCAGCAGTGTTTTTAACCCGTAGCGCAGCCCAAAGACCAATACCGACAGATACCACCCAATAGATGATGACAAACCAAATCAGCATCGCCCAATTTCTCCTTCAGGAATTTGGTCAAATTATATGGCCTTGTCACTTATGTCATTTAATCAATCAGGGCTAAATTTAGGTGAGCTGGTCTGACATAATTCATGGGTGAATCCCGCCATACACCCAAAAGAGAACCACAATAGCGATCTCGCCTATCAAAAGGCGATTTTGGGTTCTGTATCGCGCACTTTTGCACTCACCATCCCCCTACTTCCTCCAGCAATTGAGGCAGTAGTCGGCAATACCTATTTACTGTGCCGGATTGTTGACACGATTGAGGATGCGGCTGAGCTTAGCCCAGCAGAGAAACAGGATTTATCTAAACTATTTTTAGAGGCAGTTCTGGGCGCCATTCCGGTAGAGGCATTTGTAAGCCCCTGCCTGGAGGCGCTAAAAAACTACTCCAATATCAATGAACTCGATTTAATTGCGCACACTCCCACCGTGCTCCGCATTCTGCATACTTTTCCCGATGAAGATCGCGCTGCTATTGGTCGTTGCGTTTCAATCATGTCCGATGGCATGTCCCATTTCCATGGCCGACAAACTCAAGAGGGCTTGAGGGATCTCGCAGAATTTGAAGAGTATTGCTATGTGGTGGCCGGCGTAGTTGGAGAATTGCTGACAAGCATCTTTAGCAACTACTCTCCTGGATTTGCAAAATGCATTAAAGGGCATGAGCATTTGGCCATCGATTTTGGTCAAGCTTTGCAAATGACTAATATTCTGAAAGACTCGCCCGAGGATCGTGCGCGGGGGGTTTCCTGGAAACCAGCGTCAATGAGTCAAACCGAGCTTCTCAAGATTGCCTACGAAAAACTGCAAGACTCCATGAGCTACATTCTTTTAATTCCAGGAAATGAGAGTGGTATGAGGCGTTTCTGCTTTCTAGCCTTCGGGCTTGCAGTCATGACACTGGAAAAAATTGCAGCCAGGAAAGAATTTAACAATAAGTCTGAAGTAAAGCTGTCCAGAAATACCGTTTGGATTTTCTATGCCTTTACAAAAATTGCAGCCAGCAATGCATTCCTGATGAAACCATTCTTTTATGCGACATCTAGTCAACTCAGAAAACTATCCGCTAAGAATCCTTAAAGCGCACCCTCATGCTTTAAGAGCCAAACTTTGATCTGGCGATAAAAACCCGGAGCGTCTTCTTTCATAAAACCTCCAAGCCCTTGTGCAGACACCACCCTATGGCAGGGGGTGACCAAAGGATATGGATTTGCACCGCAAGCAGTCCCAACTGCTCGGGGCCCACTTTTAATCTTTTTTGCGATCTCACCATAGGTGCTTGTCTGCCCCACCCCAATCCTCAGAGTGGCATTCCACACTTTTTGCTGATGGGCTGTTCCAACAGGCTTTAGTGGAACATCAAATATGGATGAGGCATCTTTGAAATACTGAGCGCACTGTTTTGAAAATGCTTGAGCTAGGGCATTTCCTGGAGAGATTAACGCGGTATCTAGCGTTAAATAATCAATTTTTGAGATCATCAAACTACCATCTACTAACTCTGTTTGCACCCCTAGGCATCCAAAAGGGGCGGATATCACGCAATACTCAGTGGAACTAGAAGTGGCCATGCAGAAGATTCTGACATACATTCAGGAATAAATTCACATCGGATTCCAAAGCAGCTATAGCTAGTGAAGTGGCACTTTGCTATATTGATTGTTCCTTATTCTTTGCAGGCATACTGATGGACACTTTTTTTGATGATTGGCCTTTTATTGGCCAAGTCGCATTAGTCCTATTTTTACTCGCACTATCCGGCTTCTTTTCGATGGCCGAAACCAGCATGCTCTCCTCCAATCGTCATCGCCTACGTGCAATGGCTCATGGTGGGAATGCTGGAGCTGTACTTGCAGAAAGGCTATTGAAGCGGATTGATTCACTGCTTTCAGTGCTGCTGATCTCTAACAACCTCATCAATACGATCTTGCCGATCTTAGTTACCGGCATTGCATTACATATTTTTGGTGATAGCGGCCTAGTGTTATCCATTGCCACATTAGTCGTTGCACTACTTATCATTATTTTTAGCGAGATCACCCCAAAAGTGATCGGCGCTGCTTTTCCAGAAAAAATCGCTAGTAATGTGGGCTGGTTCATTCTTCCCCTCACGTTCATTCTTAAACCCCTGCTGTGGTTCATTAATAGCTTTGTATCAGGCTTGATGAAGATCTCTGGATTGCAAACATCGACTGATTCTAGGGTCATGAGTAAAGAAGAATTGCGTAGCTTAGTTCTGGAATCAAATCGATTTGTTTCTGCCCATCATCGCAATATTTTGCTCAATCTTTTTAACCTTGAAAATATCTTGGTTGATGATGTGATGACGCCCCGCTCCAAGATTGAAGTATTAGATCTTTCTCGTCCAATTGATGAAGTGATTGAGCAACTAGAAACCTGCTATCACAATAAGCTGCCAGTATGCGATGGCGATTCTGAGCGCATCGTGGGCATTTTGTCGGTAAAAAAAGCACTCTCATTACTAGGTAATGCAGAGCTTCACCATGAAGACTTCAGATCTTTACTGAATGAGCCTTATTTCATCCCTAGCGGGACGCCTGTTCTGCAGCAGATGCAATTTTTCCAAGATAACCAGCAGCGCTTAAGCTTGGTGGTGAATGAGTACGGCGAGGTTCTCGGCCTGGTCACCTTTGAAGATATTGTTGAAGAACTCATTGGTGAGTTCACCACTTCATTCTCGAATCTTTCCAATGACCCTCATTGGTTGGCTGATGGGACTTATCTTGCTAGCGGTACTGCCTCACTGCGAGATTTAAACCGCCTTTTAAAGTTAGATCTCCCGCTCGATGGACCGCGTACTCTCAATGGCCTAATCCTGGAAAAGCTTGAAGCGATTCCTGATTACGATGTCAGCATTCGAATTTCTGGGGTTGTAATGGACATTGTTCAGTTCGATGAGCACGGTGTAAAAACAGTGAAGCTATACCAACCTCTTGCCCAGACAAATCAAGATTGATCGACCTACTTCATGACTCTCACATTATCCGGACCTGGCATGACATCGCTGTTAATGCATTAAATTCTCGGGCAACTGATATTCATATTGAGGCTAGATCTCAAGAAACTATAGTTCGGGCGAGAGTAGATGGTCGCCTCACCTTACAAAATCAATTTCCCATTGATTTACATGAACGATTAATTACACGCATCAAAGTATTGGCACGTCTTGATATTGCAGAAAAGCGTTTACCTCAAGATGGGCGCCTTGTGATTGGTCATGACTTTTGTCATCCCAATATTGATTGTCGAGTATCCATTCTTCCCACCTTGCACGGGGAAAAAGCTGTCGTTCGTATCTTGCCTAGCTGTCTAGAGGAGCTTGCACTAGAACAGCTTGGCTTGCTGCCAGAGCAGCTTGAAATAATCCGGGATGCTATTAGCCAAACCAATGGATTGCTTCTGGTAACAGGGCCTACCGGGAGCGGCAAGACGCGCACTTTGTATAGCTGCTTGAGTGCACTAAACCAAGTGCAGCGCAATATTTGCACCGTTGAAGATCCCATTGAAATCCGACTGCCCGGAGTCAATCAAGTGGCTTATCACCCAAAAGCAGGATTAGATTTTCCAACGATTATTCGCGCCCTTCTACGCCAGGATCCGGATGTCATCATGATTGGTGAAATACGTGATTCCGCGAGCGCACAGCTTGCTATACAAGCGGCTCAGACAGGTCATTTAGTTTTAAGTACGCTGCATACACGTAACGCGATTGGCGCTTTAAGTCGACTCAAAAGCCTCGGTATCGACCAAGAATCTCTTGAGTCCTGTCTTCGCTGTGTCAGCTCTCAAAGATTAATTCGAAAGTGCTGCAAGCAATGTAATTCAATTCCACAAAAGACATCCTGCAATCTTTGTAAGGGATCAGGCTATTTTGGTCGCATTGGTGTCCATGAAGTTTTGGGGAGCAGGCAGTTATTTGAATCAATTGAAGCTCTTGACATCTATTCAGCAGGAACAAAATTGCTAAAGTCTGGGTTGATAGACCAGATATCACTCGATTCTGAGCTTGGCACTTGGCATTAGCCCAAATGTTTTTAAACAAAAAGCTTAGCAAGTCTGAGCAACTACATTTTGCCCAGCAGATGCTGGTGCTACTTCAGGCCGGACTTCCCCTGCTTAATGCCATACAACTATTAATTCAGTCTGCCCCAAAATCTTGGCAGGCCTGGTTAGTAGATATTCGCGCACTACTTCAGAAGGGTAATAGCTTTTCTTTTTGCCTTAGTGCACAAGCGGGAAAATTTTCTCCAGAATTTTCCAACCTCATCAGAGTGAGCGAGAGAACTGGAGATCTTAGCTTGGCGTTACGTACAATTTCACAACAACTAGAAGCGCAGATTGAGCTAAAAAGAAAAGTGCAGCAAGCGCTGACTTATCCCGTCATTACATTGGCTACATCCTTCCTACTAGTGCTGGTGATGATGATTTGGGTTGTGCCCGTATTTAAAGATGTCTTTGGGCACTTTCAGGCCGAGCTACCAACGCCGACCAGAGTTCTCATCTCCATTTCCACAGGCGTCCAAAGCTACTCGCTAGAAATAACTCTTAGTACACTCGTGATAGCAGCAAGCTTTGTGTATGCCTGGCTCAAATCTAGTGCACTCCAAAAATACTGTGACGCCCTCTTGTTGCGCACTCCGTTTTTTGGCAATCTATTTAGACTGGCAACTCTAAGTCATTGGTGTCGAACCTTGGGACATTTACTAGCAACCGGTTTACCGCTTCCAGATGCGCTGAGGGTTACAGCACAATCTTCAAATCACTGGGTGAGCCATGACTTTAGTGCTGAGATATTTAAACACCTTACTCGTGGCTGGCCCTTAGGGGAGTCACTCAAAAGAGCGGACCCCAAGTCACGACTTCTTGATATAGAGACATTGCTACTACTCCAAATTGGCGCAGAAAGCGGGGTCCTAGCTGAAATGTTAAATAAGCGTGCCACTACCTTAGGATCGCAACTCAGCAACCGACTCAATGCACTCAGCCAAAGTTTAGAGCCCGCGCTGATTCTTTTTGTTGGTGCCATCATCGGCAGCTTAGTGATAATCCTATATCTACCCATCTTTAATTTAGGGCAAATCGTTTAGTGAATCCCATAAACAGCATCTGGATATTGAAATCTCTATTAATACTGGCTTTGCTTTACTTAGCCTATATTGATTGGAAAACCTTTCGCCTACCGAATGCAATTACATTTCCCTTGATTTTCTTGGGCATTGCCTTCAACACAGCCTCGGATCTGCACCTGACTACCCCAAGCTCGGCAATCATCGGGGCATTGCTAGGATATGCGGCGCTTTGGACATTAAATACCGGCTATCGTCTTCTGAAAAACCGCAATGGAATTGGCATGGGTGATGCGAAGCTCTTAGCGGCACTGGGTGCGTGGTTAGGGTGGATCGCCCTACCCAGCATCCTACTCATTGCCTCCGCGACTGGAATAATCGGCGGCATCATCTGGCTGCAATGGCGGGGGCATCGACTACAAGAAGCCTTCCCTTTTGGACCTTTTTTAGTGATTGCTGGCATTATTGAATTGTTATGGCCTCAACTGATTCCAACCTTGATTCTGCCCAAGCTGGTTTAAAAGCCTTAAAGGGGGAAATTCCTTTAATTGGCTTAACTGGCGGCATTGGGTCTGGCAAAACTGCAGTTAGCGACTTGCTGGGCGAGCTTGGGGCTGGGGTCATTGATACAGACCTCATTTCCCATCAAATCACCGCCCCCGGCGGAAAAGCCATTCCATTGATTGCGAAGGCATTCGGGGCAGACTTTATTGATCCCCAGGGCGCCCTTATTCGATACAAAATGCGGTCGCTTGTCTTTGAGGATCCCAGTGCTCGCAAGGTACTGGAGCAGATCACCCACCCCTTAATTCAAGAGGAAACCAGCAAACAGGCATTTGAATTAGCCCAGTCTGGAGTGCCCTATCTTGTTTTCGTGGTTCCCTTGCTGATTGAATCGGGGTCTTGGACAAAGCTAATTGACTATCTTGTAGTGGTGGATTGCCCAGAGGAAACTCAAATCGAAAGAGTGATGCACCGCAACAATATGACCCGCTCGGATGTGGAAAATGTGCTTAAAGCGCAAACTAGCCGTAATGCCCGGCTAGCAGCTGCTAATGCTGTCATTGAAAATCAGGGTAGCTTGGATGAACTCAAATCAGAGGTTCTAAACCTGCACCAACAATTGCTCAAAATTTAGGAAGCGCCCCTGAGTTCGTCATAGAATATAGGCTTGTGATCGTCTACGAATACCCCTTCAATGAATTAGTTCGAAGCATGCTTCGGCTAGAGTATTTGTTCGCCCGCTTTAATCACTTCCTTCGATCTGATGATCCAGAGTTACACCACAATGCAATTGCCATGCTGTTTGACTTAGGTGACATTGGCTCTCGGGGCGATATCAAATCACTGTTACTCAAAGAATTCGAGCGTCAAAAATATGCCTTGAATGGCTTAAAGTCTTCCCAGAAGGTTGATCAAGAAGCATTGGCGCAAACGCTCTCTGAAATTGATAAGGCTGCACTGAATATCAATCAATCCATGGGCAAGCCAAATTCTGCGATTACTGAGAGTGAGTGGCTCAATGCTATTCGGACTCGATTAAATATTCCTGGCGGAACAAGCCCGATTGATTTGCCCAGCTACCATGCCTGGAAAAATACTTCCTCAACTCAGCGCCGAGAGTTGCTAGAAAAATACGTTTCTCCACTTTTGCCATGGCATGAAGCTTGCCAAATTTTCTTGAGATTACTTCGTCAGTCTGGCGAAGCCAAAGATGTTGTTGCTCATCAAGGCTCTTATCAACAAGCGCCATCTGGCAAGGTGTATCAATTGATGCGCATCGCAGTAGAAGATGACAGCCTATTCTCAGAAATCAGCGCCAATAAATATCTACTCTCAATTCGTTTTTTGAAGATTGATCAGGATAAAAAACCTCAGATCATGAATGAAGATGTGCCATTTAGACTCACCCTCTGCCAGCTCTAAGACTTTAGTAATCTTAACTTCTCAAGCATTGGCCAGGCAGCCGGCAATAAAGGCTCTACCGTTGGACGTGTATCACTAAGTAATTGCCAAGATAAATCCTGACCTTCACACCCCTTAGGCATTCCAGTCCATTTGCGAATAATGCTCACATGCAAACGGACATAAGCGTGTGGATAGTCATGCTCTAAGACGACTAACTCTTCGCTGGTCTCAATATCAATTCCGAGCTCTTCTTGCAATTCACGCTTGAGTGCTGCGAATACTGATTCACCAGCCTCTATCTTTCCGCCTGGAACTTCCCAGTAACCAGCATAAGGTTTGCCCTCTGGACGCTGACCTAGTAGATAACGCCCTTCTGCATCCAATAGGATCCCAGCGGCGACTTCTGTTACGGGACGATTAGAGTCACTCATAAATCATTGATGATTAAGCGGTATGTGAGCCAGCCCAATGCTTAGCGAACTGCCAAGCTACGCGACCAGAACGTGAGCCACGCTCTAAAGCCCAAACCAATGCTTCGGCTCGGGCGCCCTCAATCTGCGCATCATTCAATCCAAAATGACGTAACCAATGAGCAACAATTTCAAGATACTCATCTTGCTTTGGTGGATAAAAAGAAAGCCACAAACCAAAACGCTCTGAAAGAGAAATCTTTTCTTCAACCACCTCTCCCGGATGAATTTCACCATCATCGCCATGGACATAACCCTCGTTGTCTTTCATGTATTCAGGCAAGAGGTGGCGACGGTTGGAGGTGGCATAAATTAAGATATTGTCGACTTGGGCGGATACAGATCCGTCTAAAGCGGACTTCATCGCCTTATAGCCAGACTCACCATCTTCAAATGAGAGGTCGTCACAAAAAATAATAAAGCGCTCTGGGCGGTCAGCTAATAAATCTGTAATGTCAGCCAAATCTGCCAAATGCTCTTTTTCAACTTCAACTAAGCGCAAGCCCTGGCTAGCAAACTCATGCAAACTTGCTTTAATGAGTGATGACTTTCCTGTGCCACGTGCACCTGTTAGCAAAATATTATTAGCAGGCTTTTTCTGAATGAAGTTTTTCGTATTGTCACGAATAGCATCACGCTGACGATCGATATTTTTTAGATCCTCAAAAGTAATATCTGCAACATGTTTGACTGGTTGCAAAAATCCAATGCTTCCAAAGATACTATCGCGACGACGCCATCTAAAGGCGGTTGACGATTTCCACTGCTCTTCAGTTAACGCTTTAGGTAAAAATGTTTCAAGGTGACTTAAGAGTTGCTCTAATTTTTCGTTCATGTTACGAGTTCCTATGAGCGGTAATCAGCATTAATGGAAACGTAGTCATGTGATAAGTCACAAGTCCACATCGTCTGTTGCGCTGATCCGCGACCCAAATTAATCTTGACGGTAATTTCTGGAGCCTGCATAACCCTCTGGCCATCAGCCTCTTGGTACTCAGGGTGGCGTCCACCATTCTTGGCAACCCACACATCTCCAAGCCACATTTGCACTTGATTCACATCCAAGTCCGCGATACCGGCATAACCAATCGCTGCCAAGATGCGGCCTAAATTAGGGTCGCTGGCAAAGAAAGCTGTCTTGACTAAAGGTGAGTGAGCTATTGCCTCAGCTACTAAACGACATTCATTTTCAGTCTTGCCACCTTGCACATCAATCGTAATAAATTTAGTGGCGCCCTCACCATCTCTGACAATCATTTGAGCCAGCTTACGCGCAAGATCAATCAATGCAGTCCGAACCAAACCATAACTAGCATCAGCAGTCGATTGAATCTGAACGGATGACTGGCCAGTCGCCATGATGATGAATGAATCATTCGTCGAGGTATCGCCGTCAATCGTAATGGCATTAAACGATAAGTCAGCAATCTCACGCGTCAAAGAGGATAGAAGTCCTGGTGCAAAACCAGCATCAGTCGCAATAAATCCCAACATGGTCGCCATATTCGGATGAATCATGCCTGCACCTTTGCAAATACCGGTAATGGTCACAAGTCCAGATGGAGTCTCTACCGTCGTGGATGTAGCTTTAGGCTGCGTATCCGTAGTCATGATGGCTTGCGCGGCATCAAGCCAATGATCCTCGCCTAGGTTGGCAACCGCTTTAGGCAATCCAGCAATCAATCTATCAATTGGCAATGGCTCAAGAATCACGCCAGTTGAAAACGGCAAAATTTGCTCTGGGTTGAGCTTGAGTTCTTTTGCTAACTCAGCACATGTTGCTAAGGCATCTTGCATACCCCGCTCACCGGTTCCTGCATTGGCATTGCCAGTATTCACCACCAGAGCACGAATCTCACCCTTAACACCGTCCAGAGCCAAATGTTCTTTACAAACCTGAACCGGCGCAGCGCAGAATCGATTTAAAGTAAAAACGCCAGCTACCTGGGAGCCAGGCACCAAGGTCATCACTAATAGATCTTTGCGATTGGCTTTTTTGATTCCAGCCTCGGCGATACCCATCTGAAAACCTTTTACAGGCTTTAGTTGGTCTTTTTGGGGGAGTGGTAAGTTAACTGTCATGATCTGACAATTGTAGATGAGGCATTGCAGAGCTGCCGGGTCTGGCAGCTCTTTTTAATCCTGCTGAATTTAACTTAATGCGCCGCAGCAGTTCTTGTATTTCTTACCGCTGCCACAGGTGCAAGGGTCATTACGACCAACTTTAGGGCCAGCGCGCATCGGAGCAGGAGCAATTTCAATAGCTGCACCACGATCACCAGTTGACCCAGCCACCTCAAGATCTGCATCCGCATGCTGATATTGAACGTCTGAGAGCTTGGCCAAATCTTCATTCATCGACTCTGAAGCTTCATCCAGCTCACTGGCACTACGAATCTGCACAGTCATGATGCTTTTCACAACATCATTCTTGATCACGTTAAGCAACTCACCGTAAAGCTCGAATGCTTCGCGGCGGTACTCTTGTTTTGGATCCTTCTGGGCATAGCCACGCAAATGGATACCTTGACGCAAGTGATCCAGAGCGGCTAAATGTTCACGCCAATGGGTGTCTAAGCTATAGAGTAAAACTGAACGTTCAAATCCAGCAAAGGATGCGCGTCCAGACAGCTCTACTTTTGCATCGTAGGCATCTTTTGCAGACTCTAGTACGCGATCAACAATCTGCTCATCATCCATAGACGTAGCATTTTCAACCCAATTTTTCAGGTCAACCGTTAAACCCCAGTCACTGGCCAATACATTTTCCAAGCCAACTAAGTCCCACTGCTCTTCCATTGACTCCAGGGGAACGTATAAGGCACAAATGCCACGCAATACATCTTCACGCAAATTGGCAATCAACTCACCAACATCGGCACTTTCGAGAACTTCATTTCTGAGGCGGTAAGTTTCTTTGCGCTGATCATTAGCAACGTCGTCATACTCCAACAATTGCTTACGAATATCAAAGTTACGACCCTCAACCTTACGCTGTGCCGATTCAATTGAACGAGTCACCATGCCAGCTTCAATCGGCTCGCCATCAGGCATCTTGAGGCGATCCATGACTGCGCGCAGACGATCACCAGCAAAAATACGCAAGAGGGAGTCATCTAAAGAAAGATAAAAACGGGAAGAACCAGAATCACCCTGACGACCTGCGCGGCCGCGAAGCTGATTATCAATACGACGACTCTCGTGACGCTCTGTACCAATGATGTGCAAACCACCTGCAGCTAAAACTTGATCGTGCAAACTTTGCCACTCATCTTGCAGTGTCTTAATCTTGGCAGCTTTTTCTGCATCAGATAAAGCGGCATCTGCCTCAATTAAAGAGGATTGTTTACCAACGTTTCCGCCCAAAACAATATCTGTTCCACGACCAGCCATATTGGTGGCAATGGTGATCATCTTTGGTCTACCAGCTTGAGCAATGATCTCTGCTTCGCGAGCATGCTGTTTCGCGTTCAATACTTGGTGTGGCAATTGGCGCTTGTCTAGTAAACCAGCAATTAATTCTGAATTCTCAATAGAGGTTGTTCCAACCAATACAGGTTGGCCACGTTTGTAGCAATCCTCAATGTCTTTAATTACCGCATCGTAGCGCTCACGCGATGTCTTATAGATCTGATCTTGACGATCTTTTCTTTGGCTGATGCGATTTGGAGGAATAACTACAGTCTCAAGGTTATAAATTTCCTTGAACTCATAGGCTTCAGTATCCGCAGTACCCGTCATACCAGCCAACTTGCCGTACATACGGAAGTAGTTCTGGAAAGTAATTGTGGCTAAGGTCTGATTCTCATTCTGAATCTGCACACCCTCTTTAGCCTCAACAGCTTGATGCAAACCATCAGACCAGCGACGACCCTGCATTAGACGTCCTGTGAACTCATCAACAATAATGACTTCACCATTCTGAACAACATATTGTTGGTCACGGTTGTACAGAGTATGCGCACGTAATGCGGCATACACGTGATGCATCAAAGTAATATTTTGCGCGGCATACAAAGAATCACCATCATTCAAAGCGCCAAGCTCAACTAAAACTGTCTCCGCTTTATCGTGACCACGCTCTGTTAAGTAGACCTGCTGGGACTTTTCATCAACCCAGTAATCACCTGGCTTTTCAACACCAGTGCCATCGGCCTTTTCTTCGCCGATTTGTCGCTCTAAGTAAGCAGGCAATGCATTGATCTTGATATACAAATCAGTGTGGTCTTCAGCCTGACCAGAAATGATTAATGGAGTACGCGCCTCATCAATCAGAATAGAGTCGACCTCATCAACAATCGCATAAGCTAGGCCACGCTGAACACGTTGACCCAAGTCTTGCACCATGTTGTCACGGAGATAGTCAAAACCAAACTCATTGTTAGTGCCGTAGGTAATATCAGCCGCATAAGCTTCTTGCTTAGTGGTGTGATCCATCTGGGATAGATTGACACCAACCTTCATGCCTAAGAAGTTATAGAGCGTTGACATCCACTCAGCATCACGCTGAGCCAAGTAATCATTTACCGTAATTACGTGAACACCTTTACCCGTTAAGGCATTCAAATACACAGGAAGCGTAGCAGTTAAGGTCTTACCTTCACCCGTTCCCATTTCAGCAATCTTGCCTTGATGCAATGCAAGGCCGCCCATCATCTGAGCATCAAAATGGCGCATCTTCATCACTCGTGAACTTGCCTCACGAACTACCGCAAAAGCCTCTGGAGCAATATCATCTAACGACTCGCCTGCGGCTAAACGCGACTTGAACTCGGCAGTTTTTGCTTGCAGTGCGGCATCATCCAAAGCTTGCAGGCTAGGCTCGAAAGCACCAACTTTGGCAACTACTTTGCGATACTGTTTTAAGAGGCGGTCGTTACGACTGCCGACCAGGGTTTTAAGAAGACCGATTACCATGGGATATTGAAGTAAATTAAGACCTTGAGTTTATCACCCGCCCCCTCTTTTTATATGAACTTTGCCCCTAAACCTGTCCGCACAAAAGCCGCCCATGAGTGGTTAGAGTATTTGCGTGACTCCGAGGGCTTAGGTGGAATTTTGGCTAAAACCGAAGATCTAGCTAAACTCAAAATTGCCCTCAAAGCTGCTCTTTTTGAGCTAGATTTGGATAATTTAGCGCCCAAAATTGAGGCTGGATGGCGTACTGGTGGTCAGAATGAACTGTTTTTATTGGTCAATGGGGCAAGTATTGCTACCCGCCTTCAACAGATTTTACCCAGCCTAATCAAAGAGTTAGCTAAAAAAGGGGTGATCTGCACCAGCATTAAGGTACGGCTCAAGCCAGCACCACCCACCTGGGAGGTTAAGGCCCGTGAAGGTCAGCAGGTCAGCCAGAAGCCAAAAGGTTTTAATGCCGTAGCCAGGGCCTCTTGGGAATCTTTACTCGAGAAATTGTCGGCAGATTCTGATCTGCGCAAGGCGGTTGAGCGCCTGCTTCAAAGCAAGCCTAAATAAACCTAGAAAAAAAGGGGTTGACTCTCTTTGGAATAGGCTGAAGGGGCTTTATTTTCTGGAAAGCCGCTGATTTCGTAGGCACTGGGGTCTTCCAAAAGCTTACGCAAAAGCGCGTTATTGAGGGCATGTCCTGATTTTTCAGCGACATAGGAGCCCACAATGGGATGTCCAACTAAATATAGATCGCCAATCGCGTCCAAAATTTTGTGACGAACAAACTCATCCTCATAACGTAGCTCTTCATTATTCAGAATGCGATGCTCATCGAGCACGATCGCGTTATCTAAACTTCCACCACGCGCCAATCCCATTTCTCGCAATGCTTCAACTTCATGAGCAAAACCAAAAGTGCGGGCTCGGCCAATCTCACTTCGATATGCGTGTTCTGCAAAATCCACTACAAAGCGCTGACCAGTCTTATCTACTGCGGGATGCTTAAAGTCAATTGTGAAATCTAACTTAAAACCAAAGAAAGGCTCTAGGCGTGCGAGCTTGTCGCCATCCTTAACTTCTACAGGTTTTTTAATTACTACAAACTGTCGTGGAGCCTCTTGCTCAGCAATGCCAGCAGACTCCATCAAGAACAGGAATGAAGCTGCACTGCCATCCATGATGGGAACTTCTTCACCATCTAACTCGATTAATAAATTATCAAGCCCTAGACCCGCACAAGCTGAAAGTAAATGCTCCACAGTAGAAACACGAACTCCATCTTTTTGAATCACTGAGGCTAAGCGGGTATCGCAAACCGCCAGAGCATTAGCCGGCACAACCGATTGCTCTGGGGTGTCTACACGTACAAATATGATTCCTGAATTTACCGGCGCAGGCTTGATAGACAAAGTTACCTTGCGCCCAGAGTGCAAGCCAATCCCCACGGTTTTAATCGGAGTAGCGATTGTGCGTTGCTTCATCATAGTTTTATCTAAACTCAGGAATAATTTATTAAAGCTTCTTCAAAATTGAAGCGGCGTCGCTCACCTCAAACTTACCAGGTGCTTCACGATCTAAGGTTTTTACTACACCGTCTTCAACAATCATGGCATAACGATCTGACCGAACACCCAAACCACGGGCAGTCAAATCCAATTCAAGTCCCAGTTTTTTAGTGAATTCAGCGCTACCATCACCTAACATGCGAATCTTTTTACCCACCTTTTGATCGCGACCCCAGGCACCCATTACGAATGGGTCGTTTACTGAAATACACCAAATTTCATCAACACCTTTTGCTTTGATTGCATCAAAGTGTTCAACATAGCTAGGAACATGCTTAGCAGAACAAGTTGGTGTAAATGCACCAGGCAATGCAAAGATCACTACCTTTTTTCCGGCAGTCAATTTCTCAACTTCAAACGCATTTGGTCCAATCGCGCAACCTTCGCTCGCTTCATCTAGAAACTCATAAAGAGTAGCGTTTGGTAATTTTTGTCCGACAGCAATCATGATATCTCCAATAAGTAATTGTTATTTAGCATGCCAACGCAAGCGCGGGATTCGTCGTCCGGAGGGGCGCCGCGCTGGCATTCTGCAATACCTATTGTATTAAGCAGTCAATTAATCTGCTTGCTTACGTAAAAAGGCTGGGATTTCGTAATAATCAGCCCCTTTATCCAACATGGTTTTTGCCTGTGGTGAGCTATCAGCGCCTAATGTAGGGACTGGTGTAGCTTCACGTGAACTACGGAATACGCGTGGCAAATCATATTGGCTGTAATCAACTCCACTAGTTGCTGGTTGAGCGGCCATCGAAGGCGCAGTACCAGCACCTGTGATTGCCAAACCAGCGCTGGTGCTCAAAGCTGAATCAAGGCCTACCTTGCTCATCGCTGCTGAAGCGCTTGCCGGAGCAAAGCTATTCAAGTCAGCCATCGTTGGCATAGCGTCATGCGTACCAGTGGCTTGTCTCCAAACTACTTCTGGTTGATGATGTTGACGTGCTTGTGGATTATTTAAGCCAGTAGCTACCACAGTAACGCGCAAGGCATCACCCAAGCTCTCGTCATAAACGGTACCGAAGATCACAGTAGCATCATCTGCAGCATAGCCACGAATTGCAGCCATCACTTCACGAGTCTCAGACAACTTCAATGAACGGCTAGCAGTGATATTGACTAATACGCCACGCGCACCAGACAAATCAACACCTTCGAGCAATGGTGAGGCAACTGCAGCTTCAGCGGCTAAACGCGCACGGTCCATGCCAGAAACTGTTGCAGTTCCCATCATTGCCTTGCCTTGTTCGCCCATCACTGTTTTCACGTCCTCAAAGTCGACGTTGATCAAACCTTGTACGTTAATGATTTCTGCAATACCTGAAACAGCGTTATGCAATACATCATCAGCGCATGCGAATGCCTTATCAAACTCAGCATCTTCGCCCATCACTTCAAAGAGTTTTTCATTGAGAACAACGATCAATGAATCAACATATGCCTCGAGTTCGGTGGCGCCATTCTCTGCAACCTTTAGACGCTTCACACCTTCAAAGTCAAATGGCTTGCTAATTACGCCGACAGTCAGAATACCCATCTCTTTAGCAACTTGAGCAACTATAGGTGCTGCGCCAGTACCTGTGCCACCACCCATACCAGCAGTGATAAACACCATATGAGCACCTTGCAATGTATCTGCAATTCGTGCACGCGCTTCTTCAGCGGAAGCTGCACCGATTTCAGGTTTTGCGCCAGCACCGAGTCCGCTAGAGCCTAGTTGCAAATTCACAGATGCCTCAGAACGCTGTAAAGCGCCAGCATCGGTGTTCATGCAAATAAACTCTACGCCGTTAACACCGCGACGAATCATGTGCTGAACTGCATTACCACCTGCACCACCAACTCCAACCACTTTAATGATGGTTTTGCCGGCTGTTTCTTGATCTAACATTTCAAATTCCATATACCCTCCTAGGTAATAAGTACTACATTGACGACGACGAAAAACTTAAAAATTTCCTGCGAACCATTCCTTCATGCGCGAAATCACACTTTGCAGCGCGCCTGATTGCGATACTCGACGGCCACGCAACAACTGCGCCTGGCCTTCCATTAATAAACCGATGCTGGTAGCGAACCGTGGGCTACGCAAAACCTCATGCAAGTGGCCACGGTACTCAGGAGTGCCGATACGCGCTGGGCGCAAGAACACTTGTTCAGCAAGCTCAACCATGCCCGGCATTAAAGAAGTTCCACCAGTTAGTACGATTCCTGACGACACCATATCTTCGTAACCTGAATCTCGAACTACGCCACGCACCAAGGTAAATAACTCTTCTACACGCGGCTCAATGACAGCTGCTAAGGCTTGCTTAGACATTGGTCGTGGCTCACGGTCACCAACGCCGGGTACATCAATCATGGTGGTTGGATCTGCCATATCTTGACGAGCAATACCATATTGAATCTTGAGATCTTCAGCATCAATCGTCGGTGTACGCAATGCCATCGCAATGTCATTGGTAATTTGATCGCCTGCAATCGGAATCACAGCAGTATGTCGAATGGAGCCCTGGCAATAAATAGCGATATCAGTTGTGCCGCCACCAATATCAACCAAGACAACGCCCAACTCTTTTTCATCTTCTGTCAGTACGGCCAAGCTGGATGCAAGTGGTTGCAAGATGAGATCGTTTACCTCTAAACCACAACGACGTACACATTTCACAATATTTTGTGCAGCACTAACAGCGCCAGTAACAATATGTACCTTTACTTCTAGACGTAATCCGCTCATGCCAATTGGCTCGCGCACATCTTCCTGTCCATCAATAATGAATTCCTGAACAAGAATGTGAAGGATTTGCTGATCTGTTGGAATATTGATTGCTTTTGCTGTTTCTAGAACACGCTCAACATCACCAGCACTTACTTCTTTATCGCGAATAGCCACCATACCGCTAGAGTTAAAACTGACAATGTGATTTCCAGCGATACCAGTAAATACCTGCACGATCTGGCGATCAGCCATAACCTCAGCTTCTTCGAGGGCCTTTTGAATAGACTGCACAGTAGCTTCAATATTGACAACTACGCCCTTCTTCAAACCTTTGGACGCAGTTTGGCCAACACCAACTACATTAAATTGGCCATCCACCCCCAACTCAGCGACCAAAGCAACCACCTTGGAAGTTCCAATATCTAATCCGACTAATAAATCGCGGTTGTCTTTACTCATTCTCATTCCTCATTGCTTCTGCTCGCTTTTCTTACCGTCTACTTCATTCTTTTTCAAACCTGCCGAAGCAAGATGCACTGCAAAACCATTTGCATAACGCAGATCGATTGCATCTACGCGATTGGCCCACTTCTCTTGAACCTGTGGCCAATATTTAAAGAGGCGTGCCACACGATCTTCAGTCAATGTTTTATCGGAATTCTCTTCATCCCTGCCAAACTCCACTTTCATACCATTCGATAGCTTCACATGCCAGGCATAGCGATCGGAGAGGGTCAGGCTTTTTACCTCTGTATTCCAGGACTTAAACCAAGCATTCGCCTTTTCATACAAACGCATCACTTCTTTACTTGCATCTTCTGGACCAGAGAAGTCAATCAGCTGAACACCATCACCCACATCAGAAATACGACCAGCGAATAGTTCTCCATGGGTATTCATTAAGGTGTGGCTATCAGCGCCACCCCAAGTGCCAAAAGGTTTTTGCTCTTCAATACTGACAATCAATCCGTTGGGCCAGACTCTGCGAACATTGGCATGACGAACCCATGGCATAGATTCGAAGCCACGCTTCACATCTTCTAATCTCACGCTGAAGAAGTTTCCCTGAACGGTCTCTAAAACCTGTTGCTTCACTACAGGCTTATTAATATGCTTCAGTGTTTCTCCAGCCACCGGCTCAATCACTACTTGGCGCAATGCAAATACGGGCCTCTGGCTTAACCACACCAAAATTCCAACACAAACCATTACTGCGAAACAGCGCATCAAGAAACGGCTCAGCTTTTGCATCCGCTCTGGATGATTCCAAAGTGGAGATGCTAGGGAAGTACACACTTCACCAAAGCCATTTAAGAAAGCGCTTAGCCGACTCATGCTTGCGCGCCCCCTTTAGCACCTAAAGTTTGGCTAATAACCCAGAGAACCAATTCAGCATATTCAACACCGGCTGCTTTTGCTGCCATTGGAACTAAAGAATGCGAAGTCATACCTGGAGATGTGTTCATCTCCAATAGATAGGGTTTGCCGGTTTTTTGGTCGAGCATCACATCAGCGCGCCCCCAAGTCCTACAACCGAGAGTGCGATAGGCGGCTAATGCCAGCTCTTGAACTGCTTTATTGACTTCTGGCGCTAAACCAGTTGGGCACAAGTATTTAGTCTCATCAGAAAAATACTTATTGTGGAAATCGTAATTGGCTTCTGGTGGAATGATTTTGATCACAGGCAATGCTTCAGCATGTTCTCCAAATCCAACCAATGGACAAGTTAACTCATCACCAACAATACAAGTTTCGGCAATTACCTTTTTATCCATCCCGGAAGCTAACTTATAGGCTGCAGGCAACTCGTCGACGGATTTCACTTTAGTTAAGCCGAGTGAAGAACCCTCATGTGCGGGCTTAACAATCAATGGCAGACCCAGATGCTTCACCACTGCATTCCAGTCACTGTCAGCCTTCAATTCCTGAAACTCTGGGGTTGAAAGACCGCTACTGAGCCAGACAAGCTTAGTTGCAATTTTGTCGATCGCTAATGCAGAGGCCAGAACACCGCTACCGGTATAAGGCAAACCTAAAAGCTCGAGTAATCCTTGGATCGTGCCATCCTCACCATAACGCCCATGCAAGGAAATAAAAATACGATCAAATTTTTCATTCGCCAACTCAGTTGGGCAACGTAAACCTGGATCAAATGGATATGCATCAACCCCTTTAGACAGTAGCGCTTCCAACACGCCATTGCCTGACATCAAGGAAATCTCACGCTCGCCAGAACGACCGCCAAGCAATACACCAACCCGACCAAGAGATTTGACATCCAAGCTTGCGAGCTCTTGCTTCACTCGCTCGCCCCAAGAAAGCAATTGTTGATTTTGCTTAGACATGTTTTGCCTCCGCTAATGCATGAGGTAAACCAGAGATAGAGCCTGCACCCATCGTGATTAAGACATCGCCATCACGCAATAAGGCGCTGAGTTTTTCTGGCATTTCCGCAACACTTGGGGCAAATGCCACAGCCGCGCCATCCAAAGAGCCTTGCAAATTTTTATCAGCCGTAAGCGCAGCTTTCATGAGGCTTTGACCATCAGCGCCTGGAATCTTCGCTTCACCAGCTGGGTACACTTCAGTAAGCACAAGTGCATCAAAGTTTTTGAGAACTTGCACAAATTCACCAAAACAATCGCGCGTTCTTGTAAAACGATGAGGTTGGAATGCCAATACCAAACGACGATCAGGATAAGCTCCACGCGCTGCAGATAAAGTAGCCGCCATCTCAACGGGATGATGTCCGTAATCATCTATCAAAGTGAAACTTCCACCAGATGCCAAAGGAATTTCTCCATATCTTTGGAAGCGACGACCAACACCACTAAACTCAGATAAGGCTTTCACGATGGCCTCATCACCTACACCAAGCTCAGTGGCAATACCAATCGCTGCTAAGGCATTACGAACGTTATGTAAGCCCGGTAAATTTAATTGCACTTCAAGTCGCCCTGGCTTATTGCCATGACGGCGTACAGTTTTACGATCAACCGTAAAGTGCATGCGAGTACCTTCAGCGCGCACATTACTTGCTCGAATATCTGCATCTTCAGATAAGCCGTAGCGCAATACCGGTTGAGATACAAACGGAATAATGTCGCGTACATTCGCATCATCAATACAAAGCACTGCAACACCATAAAAAGGCATGCGCTGTATAAACTGCACAAAAGCCTGCTTCAGTCTCGCCATGTCATGCTGATAGGTATCCATATGATCAGCATCGATATTGGTAACCACTTCCATCGCTGGGAATAATTGCAGGAATGAGGCATCAGACTCATCCGCCTCAACCACAATAAAATCGCCCTGACCTAATCGCGCATTAGCACCTGCGGAATTTAACTTTCCACCAATCACAAAGGTTGGATCTAAGCCACCTTCGGCCAAGACTGAGGCAACCAAACTGGTTGTCGTTGTTTTGCCATGTGTGCCTGCAATCGCAATGCCCTGCTTTAAACGCATGAGTTCGCCGAGCATGACAGCACGTTGAATCACAGGCACCTTAGCTGCGCGAGCAGCTAGCACCTCAGGATTGTTTCCTGCAACTGCAGTAGAAATCACTACCGCCTCTGCAGTACCAATATTCTTAGGATCATGCCCAATATGAATTACTGCACCCAAGTCCTTTAAGCGCTTAGTTGCAGCTCCTTCAGCCAAGTCGGATCCAGATACTTGATAACCCAGATTGAGTAGCACTTCCGCAATACCGCTCATGCCTGCGCCACCAATACCAACAAAATGAATTTGCTGAACAATATGTTTCATATACCTACTCCCGCACAGTCTGCACATACTTCAGCCACACGCTGAGTTGCATGAGGCTTAGCTAAAGCATGAGCGCGCTCAGCCATTACTTGTAAATCTTGGCGGCTAAAGTTTTGAATCATGGATGCCAGATCCTGCGGATTAAGATCTTGTTGTGGGAGCAGAATTGCTGCGTCTGCATCCGACAAAAAGAGAGCGTTCGCCGTCTGATGATCATCAATTGCGTATGGGAATGGGATCAAGCAAGATGCAACACCACATGCTGCGATTTCCGAAACAGTCATTGCTCCAGATCGACAGATAACGAGATCTGCTTGAGCATAAGCAGTTGGCATGTCATCAATAAAAGGACGAATATCTGCGGATACACCCAAGTCAGCATAACGCTGTTGCAAATCTGCAAGATGCTTATCGCCCGCTTGGTGAATCACATGTGGACGCGCATCTTTATCCATCAGCGCCAAGGCTGTTGGAATCGCCTCATTTAAAGCGGCCGCACCTAAGCTACCACCAACCACTAAGATCGATAAAGGTCCGGTTCGAGTTTCATATCGTTTTGCTGGCGCAGCTACGGCATCGAATTCTTCTCGAATTGGATTTCCTACCCACTCAGCGTGAGTCATCGTATCTGGAAAACCAGTTAAGGTGCGCATGGCAATTTTGGCCAGAGCACGATTGGCACTTCCTGCTACTGAATTCGCTTCATGCAGAACCAATGGCCTCTTCAAAAACTTTGTCATCAAACCGCCAGGAAATGTAATGTATCCACCCATACCTAAAACGACATTCGGCTTAATACGGCGCATGATCTTCAAACTCTGAAAACTCGCTCTTGCGAGATTGAATGGCAACATCAATTTTGCTTTGATGCCTTTGCCACGCAAGCCGCCAAAATCAACTGCCTCAAATGGGAAGTCACAAGCCTTTACTACGCGATATTCCATACCGGCTTGATTACCAAGCCAAAAAACTTTCCAGCCGCAGATGCGTAGATATTCAGCGACGGCAAGGCCTGGGAAAATATGCCCCCCAGTGCCGCCGGCCATAATCAAAATGGATGGCTTGGTCATAGCTTGCCACCCCGCATCAAGATTCGGTTCTCATAATCAATACGCAGGAGCATCGCCACTGCAACCGCATTCATCAAAATTCCCGAACCGCCATAACTGACTAAAGGAAGGGTCAAACCCTTGGTAGGAAGTAAGCCTAAGTTCACACCCATATTGATAAATGCCTGCCAACCAATCCATATCGCCACACCTTTAGCAGCAAGGCCAGCAAAACTGCGATCCAATTGCAAAGCTGTGCGGCCGATGAGGAATGCGCGACGTACGATCCAATAGAACAAGAAAATCATCACCACTACACCCACAAATCCAAGCTCTTCACCTATCACTGCCATGATGAAATCGGTATGTGCCTCAGGTAGGTAATGTAATTTTTCAACACTGCCACCAAGGCCCAAACCGAACCATTCACCACGACCAAATGCCATGAGTGAATGGGTTAATTGATAGCCCTTATTCGCTGCATTGTCGACTTGCCATGGATCCATAAACGCCAGCATGCGGCCACGACGGAATGGTGAGAGCGCAATCATGGTTGCACCACTCATTAAACCAACCAAGATCAGACCGCCAAACAACTTAGCGTTAATACCGCCCAAGAACAAAATGCCAAATGCAATTAAAGCAACCACCACAAATGCACCCATGTCAGGTTCGGCCATCAACAAGCCGCCGACTAAGGCAACAGCGATACCCATTGGCAACATACCCTTCACAAATGAGTGTAGATATTCTTGGCGCTGCACTGTATAGCTTGCGGCAAAAATCACTGCAGCAAATTTCATTAATTCAGATGGCTGGAAGTTCATCAGACCCAATGGAATCCAACGCTTGGCTCCGTTTACCCCTTTTCCAACGCCAGGGATCAGTACAGCAATCAATAGCAAGACCGTGAAACCAAAAATCACTGGTGAATAACGATCCCATACATGAGTTGGGATCTTAAATACCCAAATAGCAACACCAATGGCAATAGCTAATGAAATGCAATGACGAATTAAGAAAAAGTTACTGCTGTAATTTGCATACTTAGGACCATCAGCCAAAGTAATGGAGGCCGAATAGACCATCACCAAGCCAATTAATGCCAGGGACAATACTGCCCATACCAATAGCTGGTCATAGTCCATCATGCGCGAACGAGTTTGCTCAACGCCAGAAACCGCATCCCTCAAGCCGCTGCGGAAATTATCTATCCCGCCTCTGGAGAAATTCCAGAAGCGGCCAAGGCCCAAACGATTCTCAGGAAAAAGTTTTTCCTTCAAACTCATGAATGGACTCCTTCGAATTGCATTCCTAATTCTTGAACTTCCGCAACAAACGCTTCGGCGCGCGCCACGTAATCACTAAATTGATCAAAGCTAGCGCAAGCTGGTGACAATAAAACGATGTCGCCAGACTGGGCCTGTTTTGCAGCCTCAGCTACTGCATTTTGTAGAGTCTCACTCATGATGCAGGGTACTGATTCAGCTAAAGCCTCGGCAATGATTGGGGCATCTTTGCCGATGAGGAAAACACCTTTTACAAAGCGTAATGCGGGATCACGCAATGGACTAAAGTCTTGCCCCTTACCTTCACCACCAGCAATCAACCAAATGCGCTTGCCAGACTCATTAGCACTAAGGCCATTCAATGCAGCAACTGTTGCACCCACATTTGTACCCTTGCTGTCATCTACATACTCAACGTTAGAGACAATAGCAACGCTTTGAACACGATGAGGTTCACCATGGTAGTCACGCAAACCATGTAAGAGCATATTCATCGGCAAACCAGCTGATCGCGCTAAAGCTAGCGCAGCTAATGCATTCAAGGCATTGTGGCGACCACGAATACGTAATGCATCAGCAGGTATTAAACGCTTTATTCTTAATGGCTCTTCCTCTACAGCAGCAGTTTTACGACGACGCTTAGGTTGAGGCTCAAGATCTTCATCCACCTCGGCCCAAACCAGCCAATCAATTCCACCTGCACGTAGATCATGCTCAATTCCAAAGGCACCCTGCTCATCAGGGCGACTTGCACCAAAAGTAATAACTGATTTATTTGATTTTTGCTCATCAGTCAGCAGATTCATTACCAGTGAATCATCACGATTCAGAATACAAATAGTGTCTTGCCCAAAGATATTCGATTTTGCATCAACATAGGCCTGCATACCACCATGCCAATCCAAGTGATCTTGCGTAATATTTAATACAGTTGCTGCTGTTGCATTAAAAGTGTTTGTGTAAACCAGTTGGAAACTAGAGAGTTCAAGCACCCAAATCTCCGGCATATCACCAACTTGATCAGATTCATCAAGGCAAGACATTAATTTATCCAGTGCTGCTGGACTAATATTTCCAGCAACAGCAACTCGCTTGCCAGCACGCTCGCACAGCTGCCCTGTAAGTGCAGTTGTTGTTGTCTTTCCATTTGTACCGGTGATCGCCAATAAGGCAGGCTTATATTGAGACTGCTCAACTTGAGCCATGCGATCTAATGCAGCAATAGCTCTGGCAAAAAATTCCAATTCACCCCAGATATCCATGCTGGACTCTTGCGCTTTAACCAAGAATGAAGCAACTGGCTCTTGCAGTGGCGATAAACCAGGGCTAATTCCGATGACATCAATATTGTTTAGATTAATGTCATCAAGAGGTCCAAAGTAAGCATCTTTGAGTCCAGCAAAATCAAGATCGGCTAACCAGGCTTTTTGTCGTTCATTCAGGTTTTCACGATCACGCGTATCAGCCAGACTGACCTTTGCGGCATTTCGCAAACACCACTTCGCCATGGCATAGCCAGACTCTCCTAATCCTAAGATCAAGAAATGTTGGGGCACTTGGTAGCCCTCATCTGCAATGAGTGCTGGGTTAGCGAAGGCTTGGTCTAAGTTATGCATATCTTTGGCTTACCGTAATTTCAGGCTGGAGAGGCCAATGAGGACTAATAAAATAGTGATGATCCAGAAGCGAACCACTACCTGCGTTTCGCGCCATCCACCTAGTTCAAAATGGTGATGCAGTGGTGCCATCCTAAAAATGCGACGGCCTTCACCAAAACGTTTCTTAGTTAATTTGAACCAAAACACTTGCAACATCACTGAAACAGTTTCCGCTACGAAGATTCCACCCATCACGAAGAGGACAATTTCTTGGCGCACAATCACGGCAATTGTTCCAAGTGCGCCACCTAATGCGAGTGCTCCAACGTCACCCATGAAGACTTGTGCAGGATGCGTGTTGTACCAAAGGAATGCTAATCCTGCACCACCCATGGCTCCACAAAAAATCATGAGCTCGCCTGCACCAGGAATATAGGGGAACAATAAATACTTTGCGTAAATTGCATTACCCATTACATAAGCAAAAGCACCTAGAGCAGCGCCAACTAATATCACCGGCATGATCACTAGGCCATCGAGTCCATCTGTGAGATTCACAGCATTGCTACTACCAACAATCACCAAGTAACTCAAAATGATGAAACCCATTACACCCAATGGATAACTCACTTCTTTCATAAAGGGAATGAGTAAGTTTGATTTGGCGGGCAAGTCCAAAGCGAAGCCACTTTTGAGCCAATCAAAGAACAACTGCAAGACTTTGAGGTTATTTACTTCGGATACAGAAAAAGCTAAGTAAATAGCGGCAAATAATCCAATCAAAGTTTGCCAAAAGAATTTTTCTCTTGAAGCCATTCCCTTGGGATCTTTGCGCGCTACTTTGCGGTAATCATCAACCCAACCAACCAAGCCAAATCCAAAAGTCACAATCATCACAATCCAAATAAAGCGATTGCTCAAATCAGCCCACAACATGCAGGAGATAAAAATACCCAAAAGAATCAGTACGCCACCCATTGTTGGAGTGCCCGATTTCACTAAATGGGTTTGTGGGCCATCCGTACGAACCGCCTGACCCATTTTCAATGCAGTCAACTTTCGAATAACCCATGGGCCAGCCGCTAAGCCAATCAGCAAAGCGGTGACTGTTGCCATCACCGCTCTAAAAGTGATGTAGTTAAAGACCCGGAAAAATCCAAAATCATCCTGCAACCATTGCGCCAATATTAAGAGCATGTTTTAGCCTCCTCTAATAAGGCCTGCACTACACGCTCCATACGCATAAAACGAGAACCCTTAACCAAAATATCTAGATGCACTTGCTTGCTCAATTCCTGATCTGTCAGCGCCTCATTAAGCTCTTCAAGCAACTGATCCAATGTGGTGAAGTGTGTAGCACCACCAGCAAGCTCATTCTTCTGAGAATTATTAAAGCTCTGCACCGCAAATTTGCATTGCTCTCCAAGGGCGAATAGCTTGCTTATGCCCTGCTCGGCAGCATAGGCGCCAACTTCCTCATGGAAAGCAGGGCCTTGATCGCCGACCTCACCCATATCACCCAACACCAACCAAGAGGTATTTCCAGACTGCTTCAGCGCATCAATAGCAGCTCTCACAGAATCCGGATTCGCGTTGTAACTATCGTCAATCAAGGTTCGGTCTGCATTTAAAGATTTGGATTGCATGCGGCCATTGACCGGGATAAAAGATTCCAGACCAGCCTTAATTTGCTCCAAACTTAAACCGGCACCTAAAGCAACTGCACTAGCAGCTAGAGCATTACGTACATTGTGAATTCCCAAGGTATTGAGTTGCACCTCAACCTTGCCAAGTTCAGTTGAAATCTCAATTCTTCCACTAAATAATAGCTTTCCAGTCACAGAAGCTTTGACCAACGCCGAGTCCGCAGATAAAGCAAAGTCAATTACCTTACGTCCTGAGGCAGCTTGATTCCAAAGGGCGGAAAATTCAGAATCCGCTGGGAATACTGCAACACCATCCGAGGGCAGTGAACTCAAAGCAGCTGCGTGCTCTTTTGCGACTGCTTCCACAGTTGACATAAATTCCTGATGCTCACGCTGAGCATTGTTAATTAAGGCAATATTGGCCTGAGCAATGACGGCCAACTCCGCTGTTTCACCAGGATGATTCATACCCAACTCAATCACCGCTAAGCGATCGCTTGATCGCATACGCAGCAGTGTTAAAGGCAAACCAATATCGTTATTGAAATTACCTTTGGTAACTAGCGTACATTCTTGGCCTGCAGCAGCCTTGAAGATAGATGCAATCATCTCTTTAACAGTAGTTTTACCATTTGATCCAGTTACTAAAGCTACTGGAATAGAAAACTGTGCACGCCATGCTTTTGCCAACTCACCTAAACCTTGTTTAACGTCTTGGACGCATACTGCAGGTAAGTTTGCAGGGCATTTATCTTTCTGGCTAATAAGCGCTGCACTTGCACCTGCTGTGGCCACATCACCCAAAAAATCATGCGCATCAAAACGTTCGCCAGATAAAGCGATAAATAATTCATTTGACTGAATATGGCGACTATCGCTACCAACGCAAGCAATCGATATCGCTCTAGCCGACTCCATATCAACATGGATCAATTGACTGTCTGGCAGCATGGCATGCACTTGAGCAAGAGTAGTCATAGGCGTGGTCATACCTGACCCCCTGCAGCTAAACGAATGTGCTCTTGATCAGAAAAATCAAATTTCTTGCCATTAATTTCTTGGGTCGACTCATGCCCTTTACCAGCAACCAAAACAATATCTTTTGTATCCGCATGACGAACAGCAGCCATAATCGCTGCCGCTCTATCAGGTAACGCCTGCACATTCGAAAGGTCACCTGACATGCCAGCTTGAATCATGGCAATAATAGAACTCGGATCTTCAGATCTGGGGTTATCACTCGTAATCACAATATGATCTGCAAACTCTTGCGCTACACGACCCATTTGAGGACGCTTACCTGAGTCTCGATTGCCACCACAACCAAAGACGCACCATACTTTTCCATCGCGCTGATTTGCAATGGGACGCAATGCATTCAATGCTTTAGTGAGGGCATCTGGTGTGTGTGCATAGTCAACAACAATTAATGGGCCATCGGTCCTTTGTGTTTTATTTAAGCGAATCAGCTCCATCCGACCTGGAACGGCGCTCAGCTTATTTAAGCGCTTAGAGGCTTCGCTGGGGCTTAAGCCTTGGGCCAATAGAACCGTCCAGACAGCAAGGCAATTACTCAGATTGAACTCACCCAATACTGCAAGTTGCACAGAACTTACGCCCGACGCATCACAGTTAAATTGAGATTCATAACCCGAAGTCGTAAATTGAGTGTTTTCTGTATACGCACGCTTCAGACGATCGCCAAATTTTTCAAATCCAGCAAATGCATTACTGCTTAATGCATAGCCCCATACTTGAGGGCCATCGACAGCGAGGAGCTTCATTGCTAATTCGCGCCCAAATGCATCATCAAAATTAATGATGGCATTTTCAAGCTGAGGTAAATGAAATAGCTTTGCTTTTGCCTCAGCGTAGTCCCCCATCGTGCCGTGATAATCCAAATGATCTTGAGTCAAATTCGTAAATACCGCAGTACGGACATCTAATCCAGCAACACGATCCTGATCGAGAGCATGAGAAGAAATCTCGATAGCTACTTGCTGAGCACCTGCATCAAGCAATTCTTTTAATTGAGTTTGTAGACGTGGTGCATCAGGTGTGGTGTAGCCAGTCTGAATCAACATACCTGGAAATCCAGCTCCCAAAGTACCTAATACTGCAGTTCGATGATTAGATTCGTCTAAGGCCTGCGCCAGCCACTGAGTAATACTGGTTTTGCCATTGGTGCCTGTAACACCGATCACATTGAGATTTTTGCTTGGGTAGCCATACCATTCAGCACAGAGCTCACCAACTAAGCTGGATAAATTTTCAACAGCAAAACATTCAGAGCGATCACAGTAATCATTCGCTACGCCATCAGCAGGATCAAATACAACCGCTGCTGCGCCATTTGCCAAAGCAGCAGCCATGTAATCACGACCATCTCGCAAGGCATTGCCATGACCAACTGGGTATGCAAAGAAAATATCACCAGATTCAACTTGACGACTATCTGCAGTCACTTTTGCATTTACTGATGTGAGATCGCGTAAATGTGAGATCAAGAGATGGGGTTCAATATTCACCATTGCCATCATCTTTTCAAAACCGTTACATTTGTTTTTACTGCAGCACTTTGAATTTCCGCAGGATTTTTATCCTTCATTGCCATCTGCTTAATATTGCTATCTGGCAAGACATTTAAAGTGCGCAAAGTCTCACTCACGATAGTAGAGAAAACTGGTGCTGCAACATCGCCACCATAGTGACTACCGCCAGTCGGCTCATCAATCATTACAGCAACCACAATGCGTGGCGCACTAATGGGTGCCAAACCTGCAAAGTAAGCCCGGTATTTGTTACCATAACCCTTACCTACTAATTTATGGGCTGTACCCGTCTTTCCACCAACCCGGTAACCTTCAGCCTGTGCTTTGATGGCAGTACCGCCAGGCTCTGTTACAGACTCCATCATGCTGCGCATTTCAATGGCTGTCTTAGCAGAAATAACATGTGTACCAGGCTTAAATTCTGGACTGCGCTCAATTGTGAGTGGGACCAATTCTCCATCACGAGCAAAGATGGTGTAAGCACGAGCCACCTGAAAGAGTGAGCCTGAAATGCCGTAGCCAAATGCAATCCGCGCTTGATCTGTTGGCATCCATTTTTTATAAGGATGGACTGTGCCCGCTACTGCACCGGGGAAGCCAATCTTTGGCGCCTGACCCAAGCCAACAGATGTATAGAAATTCCACATCTCTTCTGCAGATAAATTATTCATTGCAATTTTGGCAGTACCAATGTTGCTGGATTTCTGAATAATTTGAGCAACAGTCAAGTTGCCATAAGGATGGGTATCTGTAATTGGTTTTGGACCAACCAAATATTTCGCACCAATCACCATATTGGTATTGGGAGCAATAACCCCCTTCTCCAAAGCAATTGCTACGGTTAAGGGCTTCATTGTTGAACCAGGCTCAAAGGTGTCGGTTAAAACGCGATTACGTAACTGCTCGCCCGTCAACTTCTTGCGATCATTAGGGTTGTAGCTTGGGTAATTTGCTAGAGCCAAGATCTCACCAGTATGGGTATCCAGTACCACTGCACCACCAGCACTTGCATGGTGTTGCTCTACTGCATTCTTAACGGCGTTATAAGCTAAGAATTGGATTTTGCTATCAATAGAGAGTTGCAAATCTTTACCGTTTTGAGGCAACTGCAAAATTGCAACATCCTCGACAACGCGACCCAAGCGGTCCACAACTACTCGACGAGCTCCTGGATGTCCAGCCAAGTCTTTTTCTCGAGAGAGTTCCATACCCTCTTGACCACGATCTTCCACATTAGTAAAGCCGACGACGTGCGCCATCGCTTCGCCTTCTGGATAAAAGCGACGGTACTCATTATTCAAGCCAATGCCCGGAATTTCTAATTGCTTAATCTGTTGCGCCACTTCTGGGTCTACTTGGCGCTTTAGGAAAATCTGCTTACGCTCTTCTTTTAGCTTTTTGCGCAATTCTGATTCACTGATCTGCAAGAGACTTGCTAACTTTTGAACCTTATCCGCAGCTAAATCATCAGGCACAGTATCGTTATAGGCAATTACCGACTTTGCTTCTAAGCTAGTAGCAATCACTTGGCCATTGCGGTCTAAGATTTTTCCGCGGGAAGCGGGTAGCTCCAACTCACGCTGTGTACCTCGTACGCCCTTAGCTTCATAAAACGCATTTCCTGGACCCTGAATCCAGAAAGCGCGGATCAGAAGCAACATAAACACGAAGAACAACATGAACAGCATGAGGCGTGACCGCCACATTGGCAGACGCAATACTAAATTGGGTGTAGTTGAAAAACCTACCGGCCTCATCTAGCCTCCTTCAGGTACAAAGTACGTTCTGGAGATATTGGGACCATGCGCAACTGATTACGAGCAACATCACGAATTCGTGCAGACTTCGATAGATTGCGCTGTTCATACTCTAGGCGTAACCAGTCTTGGTTAAGCTTGCGCTCTTCAATTTGCGCACGCTCTAAGGAGATAAATAATTTACGTGCACGCTGCTGGGCTGCCACCAAAGATAGTGCGCAGACTAATAGCAATACCAGCAAGGTCAGCGTAGCGCGATTCAAGCTAGCGCCTCCACTCGTTTTTCAGCAACACGCATGATGGCCGAACGAGCACGAGGGTTCTCTCGAACCTCCACGTCACTTGGCTTAACGCGTCCAATAATTTCTAATGCACTTTGCGGCAAATCACGATCGCGAACGGGCAATCCACGCGGCACTTCAACCTTCGCATGTGACTGCAGAAATTGCTTGACGATGCGATCTTCTAGCGAATGAAAACTAATCACCGCTAAGCGTGCGCCTGGCTTTAATAGATTGAGCGCCGCCTTTAAACCTAGCTCTAAATCCTCTAGCTCACGATTAATGAAAATGCGTAGCGCCTGGAATGTTCTAGTGGCTGGATCTTGTCCAAACTCTCTTGTGCGCACGACGCTGGCTACTAAACTTGCTAATTGCAAAGTTGTTTTTGGCGACAAACCTTCTTCTCGCTTAGCCACGATAGCTTTTGCGATCTGAAATGCAAAACGCTC
The DNA here is from genome assembly GCA_041179645.1 of Pseudomonadota bacterium. Taxonomy (GTDB): domain Bacteria; phylum Pseudomonadota; class Gammaproteobacteria; order Burkholderiales; family Burkholderiaceae; genus Polynucleobacter. The sequence goes on along the minus strand of JBEGSZ010000021.1, from coordinate 28,120 downwards.
TTCACCATAAGTCTTAATCACACGCGTGATGTCCTCTTGTGATGCTTGCTCTAACCACTCTGCTGCCGTCAAACCATGATCGGTGTTCATGCGCATATCGAGTGGACCATCCTTGCGAAAGGAAAACCCGCGATGTGCTTCGTCCACTTGTGGAGAGCTGATTCCAAGGTCCAACAAAATTCCATCGACTGATTCTGGTTCCGCGTACTGATCCATCTGCGCAAAACTGTCGTGCACGATTCGCAAACGGGGATCGTTGATTTTTTCTGCGACTGCGATCGCATCCAAATCCTTGTCGAAGGAAATCATTCGCGCGCTCGCAGGCAATTGCGAAAGTAGAGCTTGCGTATGACCGCCACGCCCAAAGGTTCCATCGATCAAGAGTAGATTTTTTGAAGCTTCGGGAGAGGTGATGCGTGGACCACTGATCAGCGCCGTCACCGCCTCGGCCAGTAATACTGGGCGATGAGTTATGTTCATGGCACCCTGTCATCAAAAATTAAATTGCTTCAGGGCTTCAGGCATACCTTGTGCAATGGCAGCCTGTTCTTTTGCAGCGTAAGTAGCGGCGTCCCACAACTCCAGATGACTGCCCATGCCGAGCAGCATCACTTCTTTTTCAATGCCAGCAGCTGATCGCAACTCTGGGCTCACCAAAATTCTGCCAGCGCTGTCCAAATCGACTTCTGCAGCATTACCAAGGAAGATTCGGCGCCACCAATGGGCATCCATCGGCAATTGCGCGACACGCGAACGGAAGGTTTCCCACTCAGGTCGGGGGAACAACAAGAGGCATCCATCGGGGTGTTTTGTGAGCGTAACTCGGCCCTCACCTTGAACTAACAAGGCGTCACGATGCTTTGCCGGCACAGACATGCGGCCTTTTGCATCTAAATTGAGAGCTGACGCACCTTGAAACACCATTTACCCCACTTTTTCACACTTCCTCCCACTTTAGAGGATCGCAATAAGAGGGTCAAGTGTTTTTGGGTAATTTTTTAGGAAATTTCCTAGTGATTACAAACACTTAGCGTCATGTCTTGATAAAATGGTGACTATAAAAATGCTACTTGAAACAACGGCTTGGAAAATATACTTAAGAATAGGTCTTAGCTATTTAGCCTAATAATGGATAAATATACTGTATTAATAAACAGTATTCTAAATAAAAATATGCAAAATAATTAATTTAGAACTAGATTTTGTAAGCAGTGCTTGTCATGACTTTTGACATCGTCTGCATTAGCTTCTGAACCGGTTCAGGCAAGACCGCACCACCAGCAGAAATTGCAGCCTGTCCATGCTCAATTTCATCAATGCGCATTTGGTCAACAATGGCACGAGAACGCCCATCTTCTACAGGCAATTTTTTGAGATGACTCTCAAGATGATTTTCAACCTGCTTTTCTGTTTCCGCAACAAATCCAAGACTCCACTTATCGCCCGCTAAGCCAGCAGCCAAGCCGATTGCAAAGGATCCTGCATACCAAATTGGGTTGAGATAACTGGTGTGTGATCCCAACTCTTGGAGACGTGTTTCGCACCAGGCCAAATGGTCCATTTCCTCTTGGCCAGAGTGATCCAACATTTGCCGAATTTCAGGATTGCGCGCCACTAATTTTTGCGATTGATAGAGGGCTTGAGCGCAGACCTCACCCACATGATTCACGCGCATCAATCCAGCGGCATGCTCCCGCTCTTTAGCATCTAACAAAGTAGTAGATTGCTTATCTGAACCCGGGGTTGGGCGATGAGCATGAGCACCCCCAACTACCGAGCGCAAGGCTGTATCAAACTCAATAATGAAGCGATCGATTAGCGCCATAGGCTTGCCAAAACTAGACTAAAACCTCTGCTTTGTAGCTTTGCTTGGTCTTCAAACCTAACTCAGCCAATAGCTCGCGGTCTTGCTCCGCCTCAGGGTTGCCGGTAGTGAGTAGTTGCTCACCATAGAAAATAGAATTTGCGCCAGCCTGAAAACACATGGCCTGAACCGCCCTTCCAAGCTCTTGGCGACCAGCCGATAAACGCACTCGTGCACGTGGCATTGTGATGCGGGCTACTGCAATAGTTCTCACGAACTCCAATGGATCCAGAGGCTTCTGATCTGCCAACGGTGTCCCGGCTACTGGAACCAAGTGATTAATAGGTACTGACTCTGGATATGGACTTAAATTGGCCAAACGGGCTAAGAAAGCTGCGCGCTGTTCACGGGATTCACCCATGCCCACAATACCGCCGCAACACACCGACATGCCGGCAGCACGCACATTAGAAATCGTATCCAAACGGTCTTGATATCCCCGAGTAGAGATGACCGAGCGGTAGAAGTCCTCGCTGGTGTCTAAATTGTGGTTATAGAAGTCTAGGCCTGCTTCCTGAAGGGCTTGAGCCTGATTGGCTTCCAGCATCCCTAGAGTGGCGCAGGTTTCAAGACCCAAGGCCTTCACACCCTTAATCATGGCAGTGACTTTTTCAATATCGCGGTCTTTGGGCTCCCGCCAAGCAGCGCCCATGCAAAAGCGGTTCGATCCAGCAGCTTTAGCGGCCTTAGCCGCCTCAAGCACCTCATCTAAATCCATCAACTTATTTGCCTTCACATCGGTGTCATAACGAGCTGCCTGGGGGCAATAGCCGCAATCTTCAGGGCAGCCGCCGGTCTTAATTGACAAGAGTGTGGCCAATTCCACATCACCATCAGGGAAGTTAGCGCGATGAGTCTCTTGCGCTTTAAACATCAATTCGCTAAATGGGAGGGCAAATAGAGCTTCAATCTGGGCGACTGACCAGGCACCCGATGCGTCGACCTCTTTATGCAAATCCTTTTGAGACTTGACTTGGGTGAGGGGTTTTTCAGTAGTTTGGGTGGCCTGCATGGTCGAATTCCAGAAAATAGATCAATTCAAGGCATAAACATAACAGATACAGGTCTAAATTAGGAAAAACTAGTGGTCAAATACCAAACATGAAGCTTATTTCTGATCCAAATCAAACCTCCCTGGTTGATCGCAGCCTAGATGCCGTTTGGCATCCCTGCACTCAGATGAAGCATCACGAGTCATTACCCTTGATTGCCATTACTAAGGGTAAGGGTGCTTGGTTATTTGATGACAAGGAAAATGCACTGCTCGATTGCATTAGCTCTTGGTGGACCAATTTGTTTGGGCACTCCAATTCACGCATCAACCAAGCCATTACGAATCAACTTGAAAAAATTGAGCATGTCATGCTCGCCGGATTCACCCACCCACCTGTAGTGGAGCTATCCGAAAAACTGTCCGCTTTAACTCAAGGTCATTTGGGGCACGTTTTTTTTGCGTCGGATGGCGCATCTGCGGTAGAGATCGCCTTGAAGATGAGTCACCACTACTGGCGACTAAACAATCAAGCTGAAAAGAAAAAATTTGTCTGCCTAGAAAATGGTTATCACGGTGAAACCTTAGGTGCATTAGCGGTTACGGATGTTGCAATCTTTCGTGAAGCCTACGGCTCACTTTTACAAGATGTTTTTACCGTCCCCTCACCCGATGCGCGCAAAGCAAAGTCTGGTGAAAGTGCTGATGATGTCGCTAGACAAGCCGCAAAAAAATTAGAAGCTCTACTAGAAGCAGAGCATCATCATATTGCGGCCATCATCATTGAGCCACTCGTTCAATGCGCAGGACAAATGGCGATGTACTCCCCAGAATATTTACACTTAGTGCGATCACTCTGCGATCGCTATGGCGTTCACCTCATCGCCGATGAGATTGCAGTAGGCTGCGGTCGGTCAGGAAAGTTTTTTGCTTGCGAACATGCAGGAATTTGGCCGGACTTCTTGACTCTGTCTAAAGGTATCAGTGGCGGCTATCTGCCGCTCTCACTGTCCATGACGACCGACAAAATTTATCGCGCTTTTTATGGCGATCAAATGCAGCAAGGTTTCTTGCACTCGCATTCCTATACAGGCAATCCATTAGCATGCGCTGCAGCACTTGAGTGTTTAGCAATTTTTGAAACTGAATCCGTTCTTGAAAAAAATATCGAGCGCAGTAAAGATCTCGCTAATGCATTTGCTTGGGCAAAGAAAGATGTTCGTATTGAACATTGGCGCCAGCAAGGCATGATCCTGGCCTTTGATATCAAACCTGAATCACTAAAAAATTCAGCTACGTTTTCACGGGAGATGTTTTCAGCAAGCATGGCAGAGGGTATTCTCATCAGACCGATTGGTAATACGATTTATGTGATGCCCCCGTATATTCTCACTACTGAGGAAGCCCTGCAAATGGGCGCCTCTGTACAACGCGCTCTCAATAAGGTCCTGGCATGAGTGCAGACTTTAGAGCTCGCGCTATGGCAGGGCAGCAAATTGACAACTTAGATGAGCAGCTGCTGAGACGTAAGTTGCGCACTACGCAATCGCCCTGCGATATCAAGGCCCGCGTTGGTGATCGAGAACTAAAAACGTTTTGTAGCAATGATTACCTAGGTCTAGCCAATCATCCTGAATTGGTTGCCGCGCTTGCGGAAGGTGCAAAGCTGTATGGGGTTGGTAGCGGAGCATCGCACTTAATTAGCGGCCACAGTATTGCGCATGACTTACTGGAAAAAAAATTAGCTGCCTGTGAAAACAATCATATCCCCGATGCAAGGGCGCTATTTTTTAGCACTGGCTACCTTGCCAACATCAATGCGATTACTGGCCTAACTAGATTGGCGGAGCAAGGTGAGGCGAGCATTTATTCAGCCAAACTTAATCATGCCTCTTTGATTGATGGAGTTCGACTAGCGAGTGCGCAAACTAAAGCGAAGGTGACTTTGTTTGATCACCAGAATCTCGATTCGCTAAAGGAATCATTAAAGCAAGATGCTCACCCACTCAAATTGATTGTGGTCGATGGGGTCTTTAGCATGGATGGGGATATCGCGCCCGTAGAAAAGCTCCTGCACATTGCCGAACAATATGATGCCTTGTTGATGGTGGATGACGCGCATGGATTTGGTGTACTTGGCGAACAAGGCCACGGCATTTTGGAGCAAGCTGGTGTGCATTCAGAAAGAATTATTTATGTCGGCACACTTGGCAAAGCAGCGGGTGTCAGCGGCGCATTTATTTGCGCAGCCGCACCCTTCATTGAATGGCTTATTCAAAAAGGGCGCCCCTACATCTACAGCACAGCAACGCCACCTGCAATTGCACATACCCTCATTAAAAGCCTGGAACTGATGGAGGGTAAGGAAGGGGTTGCACGCCGTAAGCAATTAAACCAGCTCATTCAAATTTGGTGCGATGAAATGAATTTCCAACATTGGGGAAAAACGCCTTCACCCACTCCAATTCAACCAGTGATCTTAGGAAGCAATGGCAATGCATTGGCAGCAGCTAAGTTATTAGATGAGGCAGGCTACTGGATCCCGGCGATCCGGCCACCTACCGTTCCCGTTGGTAGCTCTCGACTGCGCATTACTTTTTCCGCTAACCACAGTGCAGATAATTTGCGTGAGCTCATTCAGACATTAAAAATGATTGAGAAGACTATAGAAAGTCAGGGATGACATCAAATATCTCTCATGGATTTTTTGTCACAGGTACCGATACCGAGGTTGGTAAAACGCTGATTAGTGGCGCTCTGATTCTTAAGCTCAGAGAAGCCGGCATGCGCACAATAGGTTTTAAGCCTGTGGTTGCGGGCACCTATATTGATGTTAACGGTCAAATCCTCAATGAAGACTTAGAGACCCTACGTATTGCCTCAGGACTAAATTCTGGTGAGCAAAGTCTTTGCCCTTATGTTTTGGATGAGCCGGCAGCCCCGCACATTATTGCCAAGAAAAACGATATCTATCTAGATCCCAACATCATCCTCGGTGATTTACATTCACTAAGCCAACAATTTGGAACTGTCGTTGTTGAAGGTGCGGGTGGATTCTTGGTTCCCCTAAACGAGCAAGATGATTTAGCCGACCTGGCTCAAGCAATCGATTTTCCAGTCATCATCGTGGTGGGTATGCGACTAGGATGCATTAATCACGCCCTCCTCACTTGTGAAGCAATTCAGTCACGTCAATTAACTATTGCTGGCTGGGTTGCCAATACTCTTTCAGAGGAAATGCCTCTTCTGGAAGAAAATATTCAAACGCTAAAGCAGCGAATATTTGCACCATTTTTAGGCGTCGTTCCCAGTTTGCCTGCGCAACTTCAGAAACCAGCGAATTCCCCCTACTCTATAGAGGCCTTACGATTTGCTGCGGGGCATATAAAACTACCTGAATAAATTCAGATAAGATGAAGCTATGCGATTACTTCCAGAAATCATCGACTCCGCATCAGCCATTCAAGAGATTCGTCGCAATATTCATGCGCATCCAGAATTGCGTTTTGAAGAAAATCGCACCTCTGATCTCGTAGCTGAAGCACTTTCGAGCTGGGGCATCACGGTATATCGCGGCCTTGGAAAAACTGGAGTTGTTGGCAAGCTTGATGGTGACTTGGGTCCAGGCAAGATGATTGGTTTGCGTGCAGACATGGATGCGCTGCCACTACAAGAACACAACACCTTTGAACACACTTCAAAGAATCCCGGCAAGATGCATGCCTGCGGCCACGATGGCCACACGGCAATGCTCTTAGGCGCCGCCCAATACCTATCCAATCATCGCGACTTCAAGGGCACAGTCATTTTCATTTTTCAGCCAGCAGAAGAAGGTGGTGCAGGCGCGCAAGAAATGATTAAAGATGGATTGTTCAAACAATTTCCTTGCGATGCTGTCTTTGGCCTGCACAACTGGCCAGGACTTGCTGAAGGTCATTTTGGTGTGACATCTGGCCCAATGATGGCTTCCAGCAATACTTTTGAAATCACCATTCGAGGCAAAGGTGGACATGCTGCCTTGCCACACAACAGCGCTGATCCGGTACTTGCAGGCGCTCAAGTTGTACAAGCCCTACAAAGCATCATTACTCGCAATAAGCGACCAGTAGATGCAGCAGTCTTATCGGTGACCCAATTTCATGCGGGCGAGACGAGCAATGTTATTCCGGATAGCGCTTTTATCGGCGGAACTGTTCGCACATTCACGATAGAAGTATTGGATTTAATTGATCAGCGTTTACGAGAAATTTCTCACAACGTCTCCAGCGCCTTTGACTGTCAAGCAGAAGTGAGTTTTGCTCGTAACTATCCTCCACTCATTAATCATGACAAAGAAGTAGAGTTCGCAAGTGAGGTGATGAGTGAATTGGTTGGGGCACAAAACGTCAACACCTCAATTGACCCAACGATGGGCGCCGAAGACTTTGCGTTCATGCTGCTGGAGAAGCCTGGTTGCTATGTGTTCCTGGGCAATGGTGATGGCGATCACCGTGCAGTGGGTCATGGCATGGGCCCATGCCATCTGCACAATCCCTCTTATGACTTCAATGACGCATTGATTCCTGTTGGCGTGAACTACTGGGTCAAGCTAGCTCAACGCTACTTAGAAAAATAATTGCTCTGAGTATTTAACTCTTACGAGTTCGTAAATTTAGCGGGACGCTTTTCCATAAAAGCTGCCATGCCTTCTTTTTGGTCATTGGTCGCAAAGCATGAATGGAATAAACGACGCTCAAAATGAATGCCTTCTGAGAGTGTAGTTTCATAAGCCGTATTAATTGCTTCTTTCACCATCATTGCAGTCAGCAATGGCATGTCTGCAATCGTCTTGGCAATTGCCTTCACTTCTTTTAGTAAATCCGCTTGAGGGAAAATGCGAGCAACAAGGCCTGAGCGCTCGGCTTCAGCAGCATCCATCATGCGACCAGTCAAAGCCAAGTCCATTGCTTTTGCTTTTGAAACTGCGCGCGGTAAACGCTGCGTACCACCAGCACCAGGAATAATTCCCAACTTCACTTCTGGTTGTGCAAACTTAGCACTGTCAGCCGCCATGATGGTGTCGCACATCATCGCCAACTCACATCCACCACCAAGAGCGTATCCAGATACTGCCGCAATGACTGGCTTACGTACTTTTTTAATCTCTTCCCAATTGCGAGAGATAAAGTCGCCGCGATAAACATCAGCGAATCCATACTTCGCCATCGTTGCAATATCTGCACCAGCAGCAAATGCTTTTTCACTACCGGTAACAATGATGCAGCCAATGTTGTCATCAGCATCAAAGCTAAGGAGGGCTGCGCCCAATTCATCCATTAACTCGTCATTTAGAGCATTTAATACTTGCGGGCGATTGAGAGTAATGATGGCAACTTTGCCATCTACTTCAGTCAATATGGTGTTGTAAGTCATCGATCTCTTTCAAAAATAATTTGTTCAGCGCGGCAACAATAACCACATCTTGCCATCTTGCTTCATGCGTCCAGCTAATTCACCTGCAGAATCCCCTGATCCCCAATAGTAATCCGCTCGCACCCCGCCAACAATGGCCTTACCCGTATCCTGGGCCATCACCAACTTCTGTAATGGTTGGCTACTTAAGGGCCTAGTTGTACTCAAAAATACTGGGGCGCCTAAGGGCATAGCCTTCAAATCAATGGCAATGCTGCGCTCGGCAGTTAAAGGCACTCCCAAAGCGCCATTAGGGCCAAGATCTGCGCTGACATTCCCAGGAAGCTCTTTGAAGAATACAAAGCGTGGATTGGCATTAAGCATCTCCTCCACTTGGCCTGGGTTACGTTTAGCCCACGCACTAATGCCTTGCATGGTTGCCTGACTGCGAGAAATTTCTTTTCGGTCTAGTAGCCACTGTGCAAACGACTTAAATGGTTGATCATTAGTGCCGGCATAGCCGAGTCGCAATACGCGCCCATCTTCTAAACGAATTTTTCCAGAGCCTTGGATTTGCATGAAGGCAGCGGCCACAGGATCTTGGACCCAGGCAATTTCTGAGCCTCGGAGTACGCCAGAACTCATGAGCTCAGCGCGTGCTGGCGCAGGGCTTGGTTTCGAACCTTTCCAGGCATTTGGCAGGCCATACAAGGGAACGGTGTAAGTGGCTGTGCGGGTCTGGGAGCCATTCATGACAGGCTCGTAATATCCTGTGATCAACCCGGAGTCTTTCACAGTAGCACTATTACGCACTTCATAGACCTGAAAATTTCCCTCGAAGTATTGGCGAATTGAACGTCCATCACGGCCGGAAACATTACCAGCTTGAGCACATGCTTGGCGCCAATTAATTTCACTATTGCGTTTGCGTAGGGCATCGCAACTCTTAAGCCAAGCTGGCCAAGCCTGAGTTAGATCGTCTTCTTGCCAACCAGGTAAGTCTTGCCAGGAAACAGATCGGAAGCTAGCGATCGGGGAGCTATAGGCAGTCGGGGCGGCACCACTTGATCGATAACCAGAGCCACGGGTGGAAGGCGTAGAGCAAGCATTCAATAAGCTGACAATGCAGATAACGAATACACTGCACGGAAGAATGCGTGAAGTAGTCTTGCTACTTATTAATTTGGATATAAAAATCATGATTGCCAATTTACTCGATGAATACCCCATGATCCTGTTTGCCTTGGAGGGTGGCCTAGCCTTAGCCCTCCTCCTTTTCATTGTCCTTTGGACCGGTAAGGGTAAAAAATAATGTTTTGAGAGCCTAGTGCAAGGTTCTTGGCATTACCAAGGCAAATTCAGGAATTGGCGCCTGGAAAAACTGAGCCTCTTCAGTCACGCAGAAGTACTCACCGCGCATAGTACCCGCTGGGGTGGGTAAAGTGGCCCAGCTAGTGTATTCAAACTGCTCCCCCGCCCGCAGAAGCGGTTGTTGACCCACAACCCCCAAACCACGGACTTCCTGGACATCATTGTCCCCATCAGTGATAAACCAATGGCGGGCAATCAACTGAATGCTGGCCGTACCCGTATTTCTGATGGTGACGGTATAAGCAAACGCAAATTGGCGGTTATCGGGGTCAGACTGGTCGGGCAAATACTGGGTTTTGACCGTAATGCTGATTTCATGAGGATTCATGCTCGAATTCTGCTCCATCCTTAAGCCAACTGCAAGCTAGAATCTAGGGATGGATAGCCAGAAATCACCCTCAAATAGCCAGTTTGTCATCGCCCCCTCCATTTTGTCGGCCGACTTTGCCTGCCTGGGCAAGGAAGTTCAAGATGTTCTCATAGCGGGTGCAGACTGGATTCACTTTGATGTGATGGACAACCATTACGTTCCGAACCTCACTATTGGCCCCTTGGTTTGCGAGGCGATTCGCCCGCATGCAACAAAAAATGGTAAGCCCGCCATGATCGATGTGCATTTGATGGTTGAGCCGGTAGATCGCCTCGTTCCAGATTTTGCAAAGGCTGGTGCAAACCTAATTAGCTTTCACCCAGAGGCAAGCCCTCATGTGAACCGCACACTGAATTTGATCCGTGATCAGGGCTGTCAGGCTGGATTGGTTTTAAATCCAGCTACTCCGCTTGATCACTTGGATCACACGCTTGAATTGCTTGATCTGGTTTTGTTGATGTCAGTGAACCCAGGCTTTGGTGGTCAATCATTTATTCCAAGCACTCTCAATAAAATTGCACAGGTACGTGCACGCTTAGATCGCCATCAACAAGAAACAGGTCGCCATATTCGACTTGAAGTGGATGGCGGAATTAAAGTCGACAATATTGCAGAAGTAGCTAAAGCCGGTGCAGATACATTTGTTGCAGGCTCCGCAATCTTTGGCAAAGAAAATTATGCTGACGTGATTAAAGCGATGCGCGCAGAACTAGCGACATCAGGAAAAGCGTAATGCAGCACGAAGAATTTCTTGCCCTAGCAAAACAGGGTTTCAATCGCATTCCATTAGTCAAAGAAGTTTTGGCTGACCTAGAGACGCCACTCTCACTGTACGTCAAGCTCACCCAAGCTTTTGGACAAAAGAACACCTACCTACTTGAATCCGTTTTAGGTGGTGAGCGCTTCGGTCGCTTCTCTTTTATTGGCTTGCCCGCCAAAACTGTTTTAAGAACGGTTGGTACTCCAGATGCGCCACTGACTGAGGTCCTACTCAATGACGAAGTGATTGAAACCAATCATGACAACCCATTGGATTTTGTAGATGCTTATTTCAAGCGCTTCAAAGTAGCTGTACAGCCCGGACTCCCTCGCTTCTGTGGTGGTCTTGCTGGCTACTTTGGTTATGACACGGTTCGCTACATCGAATCGCGTTTAGCAAAACATAATCTCCCAGATGAGTTATGCGTCCCTGATATTCAATTGATGCTCACCGAAGAGTTAGCAGTGATCGATAACGTTGCAGGCCGCATTTATTTAATTGTCTATGCAGACCCCAGCCTTACAGGTAGCTTTGAAAAAGGCCAAGCCCGATTAAAAGAATTACTTGCTTGCCTAAGCAAACCAGTGAGCATGCCGGCGTCATTGCCAAGCACAAAAACAGAATTGGTCCGCAAGTTCAAAGCAGCAGATTTTGAGAATGCAGTTCTCAAAACTAAAGAATATATTTTGGCTGGCGATTGCATGCAGGTAGTGATCGGTCAACGTATCAGCAAACCATTTACCGATTCACCACTCGCTCTATACCGTGCCTTGCGTTCTTTGAATCCATCGCCATACATGTACTTCTATGACTTTGGTGATCTGCAGGTAGTGGGCTCTTCACCAGAGATCTTGGTGCGCCAAGAGCAACGTGAGAGTCAGAAAATTGTGACAATTCGTCCTCTAGCTGGCACACGTCCTCGTGGCGCCACACCTGAAGAAGATGAACGCCTTGCTACAGAATTACTTGCTGATCCAAAAGAAATTGCTGAGCACGTCATGCTGATTGACTTAGCACGTAACGATGTGGGTCGCATTGCAAAGACAGGTACCGTCAAGGTAACTGATTCGATGTCGATCGAAAAGTATTCTCACGTACAGCACATTGTGAGCTCTGTTGAAGGCGAGCTATTGGACAATATGAGCAATATGGATGTTCTACGTGCAACCTTCCCTGCTGGCACCTTATCAGGCGCCCCGAAAATTCGAGCAATGGAAATTATTGATGAGATGGAAATTGTGAAACGGGGCGTCTATGGTGGTGCAGTTGGTTACCTCTCCTTTTCTGGTGATATGGATGTAGCCATCGCCATTCGTACTGGCGTGATTCGTGATGGCGTATTGCATTCACAAGCAGGTGCCGGTGTAGTTGCGGACTCTGACCCCACTGCTGAGTGGAGAGAAACCGAAGCCAAAGCCCGAGCAGTATTAATGGCGGCTGATTTAGTACAAGGAGGACTCGATGCTCCTCATGATTGATAACTACGATTCATTTACCTATAACCTTGTTCAATATTTTGCTGAACTTGGTGAAGAGGTAAAAGTGTTCCGTAATGATGAAATTTCCGTTGAAGAGATTGCCAAAATCAATCCTGCGCGTATTTGCATTTCACCAGGGCCTTGCAGTCCAGCTGAAGCAGGTATTTCAGTGGCTACGATTCAACGCTATGCAGGCCAGATCCCAATTCTCGGTGTTTGCCTTGGACACCAAGCGATTGGTGAGGCATTCGGCGGCAAGATTATTCGCGCCCAAAAAGTGATGCATGGCAAAACCGATGATATTCACCATACCGGTGTTGGTGTATTCAAAGATTTGCCAAACCCATTTAAAGTGACGCGTTATCACTCTCTTGCGATCGAGAAGAGTTCATTGCCGGCAGCTCTAGAAATCACGGCCACCTCTTCTGATGGTGAAATTATGGGTGTACGCCATAAGGAACTGGCCGTAGAGGGCGTGCAATTTCATCCGGAATCGATTCTTTCTGAGCACGGTCATGCATTGCTCAAGAACTTCTTGCAATCCAAATAACCCAAAGCATTAAGTCTATCCCCATGCCCATTACGCCTCAACAAGCACTTCAACGCTGTATTGAACATCGCGAACTTTTTCATGATGAGATGACAGCAATGATGCGTCTCATCATGAGTGGTGAGATGCCACCGACATTAGTTGCCGGCCTATTAGTTGCTCTCCGCACCAAAAAAGAGACTGTTGGTGAGATTGCTGCCGCAGCACAAGTCATGCGTGAGTTTGCGACACCGGTACATGTAGAGGATAGAAAAAATTTGGTCGATGTAGTGGGGACTGGTGGCGATGGCGCCCATACCTTCAATATTTCTACAGCTGCCATGTTTGTGGCGGCAGCGGCTGGGGCAAAAATTGCCAAACATGGCAATCGCAGCGTCAGCAGCAAATCTGGAAGCGCAGACATTCTGGAGTCGCTAGGCGTAAAACTGTCGCTCTCACCAGAGCAAGTAGCCAAATGTATTTCAGAGGTTGGTGCAGGCTTTATGTTTGCCCCGAATCATCATCCCGCAATGAAGAATGTGGTGCCGATCCGCAAAGATTTGGGTGTGCGCACGATTTTCAATATCCTAGGCCCCCTTACAAACCCAGCTGACGCCAAGCGCATTTTGATGGGCGTGTTTCATGCTGACTTAGTGGGTATTCAGGCGCGCGTACTTCAGGCTATGGGCATGGATCATGCGTTGGTAGTTTATGGCCGCGACGGTTTAGATGAGATCTCTCTTGAAGGCCCTACTCTTGTGGGCGAATTAAAAGGTGGTCAAGTCCGTGAATATGAAATTCATCCAAAAGACTTTGGCCTAAATACCGCACCCACCAATAGCTTTAAGGTGGCTGATGCTGAAGAATCTAAAGCCATTGTTTTAGATGTACTCAACAAAACACCTGGCCCAGCGAGTGACATTGTTTGCCTCAACGCCGGAGCAGTTTTATATGTAGCTGATGTGGCACCAAGCATTGCTAGCGGTATTCAGATGGCTCAAGCAGCCATTGCCTCTGGTGCTGCCCGTCAAAAGCTAGATCAGTTTGTAGCAGCAACCCAAAATTAATTAAGACCTGCATGAGCGATATCCTCGATAAAATTGTTGCCACCAAGAAGATTGAAGTAGCTGCTGATTTAAAAAAAGTCTCTTTAGCGAATCAACGCGATCAGGCCGAAGAAAATAATCGTGATGTGCTCTTAAAGCCTAGGGGCTTTATTCAATCTATTGAAAATAAGATTGCAGCAGGTAAGGCCGGTGTGATTACCGAGATCAAGAAGGCAAGCCCCAGCAAAGGAATTTTGCGAGAAAATTTTCAGCCTGCTGAAATTGCTCAGTCGTATGAAAAAAATGGTGCGGCCTGCTTATCCGTTCTCACGGACAAGGATTATTTTCAAGGATCCAATGCCTACCTTCAGGCTGCAAGAGCTGCATGTAGCATTCCAGTTTTACGCAAAGACTTTACGATCGACCCCTATCAAGTCTACGAAGCAAGAGCAATTGGTGCTGATGCTATTTTATTGATTGTAGCTTGCCTAGAGCTCAATCAAATGAAAGAGTTAGAAGCTTGCGCGCATGAACTGGGATTGGATGTACTTGTTGAGGTTCATAATGCGCCTGAATTAGAGCAAGCCCTTGAATTAAAAACCCCGCTACTCGGGATCAATAATCGTAATCTGAAGACTTTTGAAGTTACCCTTCAAACTACACTTTCGCTACTATCAATGGTGCCGACTGGAAAAACTCTGGTTACTGAGTCCGGAATTATGAGTCGCGCCGATGTGCAGTTGATGCGTGATCACCAAATCAATGCATTCTTGGTGGGCGAGGCATTTATGCGTGCGAGTGATCCGGGTGCAGCCTTAAGTGAACTGTTTAACTAGGCAAGCCTAGAGGGCTTCAGCAAATCGAGCCCCACCTTAATTAACCCAACAAGCACTATTGTGCCAAGCACATCACCAATCAGCATCACCAAGAAGTGATTAAAGCTTCCGGTCTCATCAAGCCCTCGAATAGCAAACCACCATTGATGCAAGCCCGCACTTAGAGCTGCGTAAATCAAAGTACAGATTAGCAACTTCGGCAACGTCAAATTACTCAGATCGGATGAGATATCTACATTGCTCAATACAAAGGTCCTGGCCAAATAGGGTGCAAAGCCTGAAATCAAACCTATGCCGATACAGGTAGTGATCTCGTGGGGAAATGACCCCAAATAGCTAATAAAAAAGGATGCCAGAGCTATTCCAATTGCGCCTGGCAAGCCAAATATCAGAGTAAGAAACAAACGTAGGCCGGCTGGAAGATAAATCCAGTTAACACCAAGGCCGTAGGCAAGGTGTGTGGTGAGCCAATCATTAATGTAAAAGAGACTGGAGTAAGCAATTGCGCTCACCATCAATCCTATTGCCCATTCGCGACTTTTTTTATCCATTATTGTCAGTATGGTTGATTTTATAAATACAGACAAGTTGCGAACAAGCTAAATGAGTCTACAATGGTATTAACCCTAAGGCTAATTATTTCCTCACAAACGCAACAAAAATGTCCACAATTAAATCTTCTTGCTACATTCGTTTTTTAAATCTGATTGATGTACTTGATCGAATCAATCCTGGCAAGAAGCTCGATTCCATTGAAGAGAGCCTTCTAGATAAAATTATCTTGAGCTTTCATGCCAAGCAGTCGATTTTGGTTGGCGACCTGATTTCCCTTTCTGATCTGGGGTCCCAGGCGACCCTCCATGGACGACTCAAGAATCTTAGCGCCATGGGTTATATCAAGATGGCTGCGAATGAAGATGGGCGCAAAAAAGAAGTTGTTCCTAGCAAGATGGCCATCAAGCGTTACGAAGAGATTTCTAAGTGCCTAGAAAAGGCTGTCAAGGCAAGCTAATTGGATCCATGGATAGCAAAAAGCCCTTACTAGTAAGGGCTTTTTTTATTTAGCAGTGCTGATTTACACGTTAAAGAGGAAGTTCAAGACGTCGCCATCCTTAACGACATACTCTTTACCCTCGGCACGCATCTTGCCAGCTTCCTTAGCGCCAGACTCACCTTTAAATTGGATAAAGTCTTCAAATGCAATAGTTTGCGCACGAATAAAGCCACGCTCAAAGTCGGTATGAATCACTCCTGCGGCCTGAGGAGCAGTATCGCCTTGGTGGATTGTCCAGGCACGAACTTCTTTAACGCCAGCCGTAAAGTAGGTCTGAAGACCCAATAGCTTATAGCCCGCACGAATAACACGGTCCAGTCCAGACTCTTCCATACCGAGGTCTGCCAAGAACTCAACCTTGTCAGCATCATCCAAATCGGCGATCTCCGCTTCGATTGCGGCGCACACTGCCACTACTGGTGCACCCTCTTTAGCTGCATGCTGAAGAACCGCATCTAAATGGGGATTGTTATCAAAACCGTCTTCTTTGACGTTGGCGATATACATTGCCGGTTTTGCAGTAATTAAGCAGAGTGGCTTTAAGAGCAAATGCTCTTCATCGCTCAGTTTCAGGCTACGTACTGGTTGCGCTTGGTCCAAATGGGCCTGCACCTTAGTTAGCACAGCTACTAAAGCAGCTGCCTCTTTATCATTACCTGACTTAGCCGCCTTGCTTGAGCGCTGTAGCGTTTTTTCAACCGTCGTTAAATCGGATAGGGCCAGCTCGGTATCAATTACTGCGATATCGGAGATCGGGTCAATCTTGCCAGCGACGTGAATCACGTTGGCATCCTCAAAACAGCGCACCACATGGGTAATGGCGTCAGTTTCACGAATATTGGCTAAAAATTGATTTCCCAGGCCTTCGCCTTTAGAGGCTCCAGCCACCAAACCCGCAATATCGACAAATTCGACAGCGGCAGGCAGGATGCGCTCAGGCTTGACGATCTCAGCCAAAGCCGCAAGACGGGGGTCAGGAACCTCGACCACGCCCACATTAGGCTCGATCGTGCAGAAAGGATAGTTTTCCGCCGCGATTCCAGCCTTGGTAAGCGCGTTAAAGAGGGTAGATTTGCCGACGTTAGGCAGGCCGACGATGCCACATTTCAAAGACATAGCCGTATTGTAAAGGGCTAGTTTCGATATCATCGAGATATGTCAGAAGTTCACCAAAATACCTCGGCTAAATTGCCCAAAAATACCTCCCAAATGCGGACAATTGATGTCGCTGTAGTGGGTGGAGGTATAGCGGGTAAGGCCTGCGCCTTAGGTCTAGCTCAGCTTGGTCTGCAAACCATTCAAATTGCGCCTGACTTAGGGCAAGGAGTTGCTCCACCCCAAGGAAATCAATGGGGGCAGCGGATTTACGCTTTTTCTCCTAGCACCCAAAAGTTACTGGCCCATCTACAGATTTGGGATGCAATTGATCACAGCCGCATGCAGCCTGTTCGAGATATGCGAATTTTTGGCGATCGCGGAGAAAAGTACGATCAACTTCATCTATCTGCTTTTGAAGCGGGGACACCTCAATTGGCCTGGATTGGTGAATCGAATGTGATCGAACACACCTTGGATCAAGCCTCACGCTTCCAAAATAAATTAGAGCGCATCAATGACGCGGTAGCCAATATTCAAGTGGATTCGGATGGGGCAACCCTCCAGCTTGCGAATGGACCTACCTTGCGCGCCCAACTTGTCATTGCTGCTGATGGCGCTAACTCTCCGATTCGTCAGGAGCTGGGTATTTCCGCGCAAGAAGAAAGCTACTCACAGAGCGGGGTGGTAGCAAATTGGATTTGCAGTAACGCACATTTAGAAACTGCCTACCAATGGTTTTTACCAGGTGGCGATATTGTGGCAATGTTACCTCTACCAAATCAACAAGTCTCGATGGTGTGGTCAACTTCACCAGAAAATGCTGCTGAACTTTTAAAACTGGATCAAGCAGCCTGGACTGAAAAGTTTTTCTTGATTGCGAATGGGGCAATAGTCGAGCAACTTGGAACACTCAAACTCAATTCAACACCCGCTCATTTTCCATTGAGAAGAATTCGGACAAGTCGATTTATTGGTCCGGATGAAAGCCCTAAAGTTGTCCTCATCGGAGATGCGGCCCATGTGATGCATCCACTAGCAGGACAAGGCTTGAACCTAGGCTTAAGAGATGTTTCGACCCTACTCAATATTTTGAGTAAACGCGAATCCTTCCGCCTACCAAATGATAAAGTTTTATTACGTCGCTACGAGCGTCAACGCCAAGGCGATACCAGCGCATTGCTTTGGGTCACAGATAAACTAAAGAAACTATTTTCGGCCAGTAGTGGTACTGAAAAGCAATTACGCAACTGGGGGCTAGGCATGGTCAATCGCAGTCACTTTATTAAACGGCGCCTCATTGAACGCGCGCTCGGAGATACTGATTTTGAATAAATTATTTTCTACTATTGCCTTAGCTTGCTCTCTCACCTTTTTGGCGGGAGTAGTCAATGCGCAATCAGAGCAACAAGTCCGATCTGAACTGCAAAAAAAAATTGGTCCAAACACGAAAATTAAAGGCATTTCTCAATCACCTATTCCAGGCATCTACGAGGTCTTGGTTGGAAATGATGTGTTTTATACCGATGCCAATAGTAAATATTTAATTCAAGGTGAAATCATTGAGATCTCTACAGGAAAAAATATTACGGAACAAAAACAAGCAGACCTCAATCGCATTAAATGGTCTGAGCTTATCCCATCCAATGCTTTAAAAGTAGTTCGTGGAAATGGTAGCCGACAGCTGGCCATTTTCTCTGACCCCAATTGTGGCTACTGCAAGCGTTTAGAAAAATCTTTGCAGCAACTGGATAACGTCACTGTCTACACTTACCTAATTCCGATTCTGTCAGCTGACTCTACCCAGAAGTCTAAACAAATTTGGTGCTCTGCTGATCCCCAGAAAGCCTATATTGACTGGATGATCAATGGCATTGCTCCTAGCGGCAAGAGCGACTGCGCCACGCCTTTGGATAAAAACATGGCCTTTGCCAAAACTTATGGCATTACAGGAACCCCGACTATTTTCTTTACAGATGGCAGTCGCTTTCCGGGCGCAGTTCAAATCTCCGATATTGAAAAGAAATTTAGTAGCTTGAAGTAAGCACTCTTGTTTATGAACAAATTAAATACTTCTGAACTACCTGCAATCCAGTACACCATTTGGTCGGCCGATCTGCATGGCCACCGCTTTCATGTGAAGTTGCGTATTGAGAACCCATTGGCAAATGGACAGATTCTGCAAATGCCTGCATGGATTCCAGGAAGCTATTTAATACGCGACTTCAGTAAGCAAATTGAAACTATCGAAGCCTTTGCAGCCAATAACCCTAACGAATCTCTGCCGCTTGAGCGCATCGACAATGATCAGTGGCGTTTGCCAAAGGTGGCTGGTCCAGTAGAAATTCTCACAACGGTATATGCATTTGATTCTTCTGTGCGCGCCGCCTATCTCGATACCGAGCGTGCATTTATTAATCCAAGTAGCCTATGTTTGGCCGTCAAAGGTCAAGA
Source organism: Pseudomonadota bacterium (assembly GCA_041179645.1). Classification (GTDB taxonomy): domain Bacteria; phylum Pseudomonadota; class Gammaproteobacteria; order Burkholderiales; family Burkholderiaceae; genus Polynucleobacter. The sequence continues at coordinate 8,881 of JBEGSZ010000021.1, read as the reverse complement.
GTCTTTGCCCTGTGCTCTAGCGTTGATTCCACCTAAAGGCACTTGCGCAAATTCCTGGACTGTTCAGACAGGCTTACAGTCCGCCAAAGTAGATAGTCAAGGCTACGGCTTTTATCTCGCTAAAAACTATGATGACTTACTTGATCACCCAATTGCCATGGGCGAATTTCAGATTGCCCATTGGAAATCCAATGGTGTATCACATAGCATGGCAATTCAGGGCTGCATTCATGAAATTGATTTAGAGCGCTTAGCAACAGATCTACAGGCTATCTGCACATCCACCATTAACCTCTTTGAACCCAAGACTAAAAACGCACCCTTCCAGAATTATTTATTTTTAGTCAATGCGGTTCTTTCTGGCTATGGAGGGCTTGAGCATCGTAATAGCACTGCCCTGCTATGCCGTCGTGATCAGATTCCCCAAGTCAATACTCCTTTGGACGAAGCATCCTATCGTGAGTTTTTAGGCCTCTGTAGTCATGAATACTTCCACGCCTGGTTGGTCAAACGCATTCAGCCCAAGGCATTTCAGCCTTATCAACTCGATCGCAGAAACCACACTCGCTTACTCTGGTTATTTGAAGGCTTTACGAGTTACTACGATGACTTGCAATTATTCCGCAGCAAACGCATCGACCTCAAAACCTACCTCAAGCTAGTTGCGAATAATTGGAATGGTATTTTGCGTGGACCAGGTAGATTGAAGCAAAGCCTGGCGGATAGTTCTTTTGATGCCTGGACTAAGTACTACCAAGCCGATGAGAACACTCCGAATGCAGTTGTCAGCTATTACGGCAAAGGCGCCTTGCTCGCTTTAGGCTTAGATCTCAAGATTCGTGCATTTACTAGAAACCGTCAGTCTTTAGACGATTTGATGCGCCTCATCTGGCAAACACATGGGGTCACGCTGGATGGTATTGCTGAAGATGGTTTGGATGAGTTGATACTAAAACTGCTTGGCAATGGCTTCTCCAAAACTTGGGCTCAATTCAAGTCTCGTTATATTTTTGGCGCTGAAGATATTCCCATTCAAAAATGGCTTAACTCCAAAACTATTTTGGTGAAGCAAAAAACCCACTCCAAGCTTGAGCAAATTAAATTGCAACTTGGCTTGCGTCATACGGAGGTAGGTGGCTGGCTAAAGGTAACCCACGTACTTGATGGTGGTGCCGCGCAATTGGCGGGCCTTGCCACTGGAGATCTGTTAGCAAGTATCAATGGTGAGCGTGTTACCGCTACTCGCTGGGATAAGGTGTTATCTAGCTTAATCTCGGGACAAGTCATTCAGATTTGTTTTTACCGTGACGATCTTGAACATGAATGCATGACCGTTCTTGAGGACGATCAAATTCCAAACCAATACACCCTCACTCCAGCTGAGTAATGTATTCATTTTCTGCGGCTGATATTCCAGAAGATTGGCGCGCCCTACTCGGAGATTATTTTGAATCCCCTGAGTGGCAAGAACTACAGACCAATCTCAGGGCTGAGTTGAATATGGACGCAGCAAAGATTTGCCCCGATCCCCAGAGTTTCTTCAAAGCCCTGACATTAACCCCGCTTACCAAGGCTAAGGTCGTCATTTTGGGACAGGATCCCTACCACTCTCCTGGGCTGGCTCAAGGCTTAGCTTTTTCCATCCCGAGTGATATTCCGACCAATTCTAGGCAATTTCCCAGCTCCTTACGCAATATCAGTAAAGCGCTAACACTGGAGGGGTTTGGTGCGCTTCCTAACGGTGATCTTCATACCTGGGCTGAACAAGGGGTCCTGCTTATCAATACCGCCCTGAGCGTCAAATTAGGTGAGGCAGGCAGTCATGCCAATTTGGGCTGGAAATCTCTGATCGATAGGCTGATTAGCGCCTTAGCTCTCCAAAAGCCCCACTTAGTTTGGATGCTCTGGGGTGGTCATGCCCAATCCAAGCTCCCGCTGATTGAGGCAGCTCCGAACCAATTGATTTTGCAATCCTCCCACCCCTCTGGGCTGGGGGTCTACAAAACAGACCGGCCCTTTCTAGAGCCAGGCGGGATGGCAAGTTGCAGGCATTTCACGAAGGCAAATGAATGGCTCATAAAGCAGGGTCTAGAACCAATTACCTGGGCAGGTAGAAACAATTCAACTGGATTGGACTTATTTTTTACAGGGCATTAATCTTTACGTTATATGTAACAAATAAATAAGTTAATATGTTACATGTAACGCAAACAAAAAACCTGAAAATGTCCTCAAATAGTGCACTTAGAGTCCAAAAACACAGGCATGCCTTAAGGGATGCTGGATTGCGACCTATTCAAATATGGGTTCCCAACACGCAGGCTCCAGGCTTTCTTGAAGAGTGCCGTCGCCAATCAGCATTAGTAGCCACATCCGATCGAGCAGACAAAGAATTAATGTTCTTCCTTGATGACGCATTAGCTGACTTGGATGAAGCATGAAACGTGGCAATGTAGTGACAGTTGCTATACAAGGCGACTTTGGAAAGCCGAGACCAGCCTTAGTCCTTCAGTCAGACGTATTTAGTGACATTCATGCAACGGTAACGGTTGCCCTGATTTCAAGTGAAATTGCGCAAGCTCCAATATTCCGACTTGATATTGAGCCCAATGAAGCCAATGGCCTAACCCGACCATCCCAAGTTCAAATCGATAAGATCATGTCAATTCGAAGTGAAAAAATTGGATCCGTGATTGGTGAGCTCAATGACGTCATGATGGTTCGGGTCAATAGAGCGCTGGCGCTTTGGCTAGGTTTGGCCTAAATTGGCTTGCTAGAAAAGATTGTGTAGAGGCAGCCTGCAAGACAAGAGGCGACTATGGCACTTAGCCATTCCAGCATCTGGCCCGACTGAAAGAAGCCTGTAAATTGCCCTACATAGGAGCTCGCTAAGGCAGATATGAAGCCTATTAAGGCGGCCATGAGGAATCTCTTGATTTTGGGCTTAGCTTTACGCTGCCCGGGGTAAAAAACCAAGGCAAATAGGCCCGTTAAGCCACCGATCACCAGAAAAGCTAAAAACCCCATTGCTACCCCCATTGTTGCCGACATCAAATCTATAATCACCATTATGAAGTTGTTGACACTCGGCATCAATCATCACACAGCGCCGGTCGCCATTCGGGAAAAGGTCGCCTTTGACCCTGAATTTCTTCAAGAAGCGTTGCACGATCTTCGCCAACATCTCGTTGGCGCGAATCAGGCCGGGCTGCCAGAAGCCACCATCTTATCCACATGCAATCGCACCGAAGTCTATTGCGCCGCTAATGATGCAGATGCAGCCAGTCTTTTGCATGAAGCGACTTTTGATTGGTTGGCAAAAACTCAACAACTTGCTCCAAGCAGTTTGGAGCCGCACATTTATTCACTACCGCAATCGGATGCGGTACGTCACGCCTTCAGAGTTGCCTGTGGATTAGATTCCATGGTGATTGGTGAAACCCAAATCTTGGGTCAGATGAAAGATGCTGTGCGCACTGCAAATGATGCAGGCGTCCTTGGTACTTATCTTAACCAACTCTTTCAGAAAACCTTTGCCGTCGCAAAAGAAGTTCGTGGCTCTACAGAAATTGGCGCTCACTCAATTTCGATGGCTGCCGCTTCGGTTCGTTTATCCGAACGTATTTTTGAAAGCATTGCTGATCAACGCATTCTGTTTATCGGTGCCGGTGACATGATCACTTTATGTGCTACCCATTTCGTCGCACGAAAACCGAAAGCAGTAGCGATTGCCAATCGCACCATAGAGCGCGGCCAAGAATTAGCAGACTCGATATCGATTCAAGATGTTGAAGCAGAATCATTCAAGCTTTCAGAGCTCCCATCACGATTACATGAATTCGACATCATTGTTTCAAGCACCGCATCCTCACTGCCGATTATCGGCTTAGGCATGGTGGAGAGCGCTCTGAAGCAACGTCGCCATAAACCCATGGTGATGATTGACTTAGCCGTGCCCCGTGACTTTGAGCCTGAGATTGCTCGTTTAAATGACATTTATCTTTATACGGTGGATGATTTAGGCGTCATGATTCAAACGGGTGCTTCTTTGCGTCAAGCTGCTGTAAGTCAAGCTGAAGCGATCATTGAAGATCGGGTTGGTAACTTTATGCACTGGATGCAAGGTCGCAAGACTGTGCCATTAATTCAGGATATCCAACAACAAGGTGAACACCTCAGGCAACTTGAACTCGATCGCGCCATGAAACGATTAATGCGTGGTGAGGATCCCCAAGAAGTTCTCAATGCGATGGCTCAAGGCCTAACCAATAAGTTCTTGCATGGCTCATTGCATGCTTTACAACACTCCAATGGCGCCGAGCGTGACGCCTTGATTAAGTTGCTTCCCAAATTATTCGCCTCGCACTCCAAGCCAGAAGACCATTAGATGAAGCCCAGCATGCGGGCTAAGCTAGACCACCTAGACACGCGCTTAGCCGAACTCAATTCCCTATTAACTACCGAAGAGTCCACGAAGGATATGGACAACTATCGCAAGCTCACACGCGAGCATTCTGATATTGCGATGGTAGTGGAGCAATTTGGCTTATACAAACAAGCTGAGGCTGATGCTCAAGCCGCTGAAGAGATGCGCAAAGATCCTGAGATGAAGGACTTTGCCGACGAAGAACAAAAGCAAGCTCAGGCAACCATGGAGGAGCTTGAGGGCGCACTTCAAAAACTACTATTACCCAAAGATGTAAACGACGAGCGCAACGTCTTCTTAGAAATTCGTGCGGGTACAGGTGGTGACGAAAGCGCCCTCTTTGCTGGTGACTTACTAAGGATGTATACCCGCTTTGCTGAGCGTCAAGGCTGGAAGGTGGAAGTAGTGAATGCCGCTGAATCTGATCTAGGTGGCTATAAAGAGGTTGTTCTGCGCCTAGTTGGTCAGTCAGTCTACTCACGACTCAAGTTTGAATCCGGTGGTCACCGCGTGCAACGCGTACCGCAAACCGAAACTCAAGGCCGCATACATACATCCGCTTGTACGGTAGCAGTGATGCCTGAAGCCGATGAATTAGAGGCTGTAAAGATTAATCCCGCTGAACTGCGTATTGATACTTTTAGAGCATCAGGAGCAGGTGGCCAGCATATTAATAAAACGGATTCTGCAGTGCGCATCACGCACTTACCTACGGGCACAGTAGTGGAGTGTCAGGATGACCGAAGTCAACACCGTAACCGCGAACAAGCGATGAAGGTGCTGGTCTCACGCATCATGGATGCGCGTGAACGTGAGAAGCATCAGCTCGAAGCGCAAACCCGAAAGTCTTTAATCGGCTCTGGGGATCGCAGCGATCGTATTCGTACTTACAACTTTCCGCAAGGTCGCATTACCGATCACCGTATTAATCTCACGCTCTACAAAATTGATGCCATGATGGATGGGGATTTAGATGACCTGTGCAACGCTTTGGCATCAGAACATCAGGCAGAGCTTCTAGCGGCACTTGGCGATAGTTAATACAAGCAGGATGAGTATCAGCCAGTCTTTACGCGAATTAATTAGCAACTGCACATTGCCAGCCAATGAGGCTCGCATACTACTAGCTCATTTACTAGAGAAGCACTACCAACTCCCTCGTTCTGCTCTGCTATCTCGTGACGATATGGGTCTGAATGAGCAAGCTTTTGAGGAATGGGAAAGTCTGGTCTCCAGAAGATTGCATGGTGAGCCCATCGCCTATATCTTGGGCAAGAAGGGTTTTCATAATATTGAGTTACAGGTAGGGCCTGGGGTCCTGATCCCCCGCCCAGAAACTGAGCTTCTCGTAGAGATTGCCCTTAGTGAAATCGCCAAACTCAACAAGCCTACCAAAGTGTTAGATCTGGGTACTGGCTCTGGCGCTATCGCCCTTTCGATCGCTAGTACTGCACCTCTGGCATCACTGCTTGCAACAGATCGATCGGCTGAGGCTCTGATCATTGCAAAACAGAATGCCCAATCTCTTGCCTTAAGCACCCAAATCCAGTTTGCGCAAGGTAGCTGGTATGAAGCTGTCAGTCCACAAGATCAGTTTGATGTCATTGTCAGCAATCCACCTTATATCGCCAGTCAGGACCCTCACCTCGGGCAAGGAGATTTGAGGTTTGAGCCTGAATCTGCCCTTACCGATTACGCTAATGGCCTGAGCTGTCTAGAGCTCATTATTGCCGGGGCAGATCAATACCTGAAAGCTGGTGGCTTGATTGCCGTTGAGCATGGCTTTGATCAATCTGAAGCCGTGGTGGAGCTTATGAAAGGGGTAGGCCTAATTGATGTTCAGGTGCACCTGGATTTAGCGGGCCACTTCCGAGCAGCTTCTGGGCGGAAAAGACTCTAAAACCCACAAAGGGAATCAACCCTTTTCTCCGGATAGCCTTAAAATTACCCTTATTGTTAATTGCAATTCAAGATCGCCTTACAGCACTAATTCAGGAAGAAAATGATGAATACCCAAGCAAGAATTCAAGAAATCGTTAACAGCCATCCCGTTGTATTGTTCATGAAGGGCAATGCGCAATTTCCACAATGCGGCTTCTCTGGAAATGCAGTCAATATTTTGCGTAGCTGTGGTGTAGAAAAACTGCATACAGTGAACGTATTGGAGGATGCAGAAATTCGTCAGGGTATTAAAGATTTTGCTAACTGGCCAACTATTCCTCAGCTCTACATCAATGGCGAATTCATTGGTGGTTCTGACATCATGACTGAAATGTTCCAGAGCGGTGAATTGCAAAAGTTAGTTAAAGCCTAAGTTTAGGTAAATTGATTACAAGGCCACATTAGTGACTTTTGACTTAAGCTCTCTTCTTCTATTTGGCCTGCCATTCGGTTTATGCGCAGGCCTTTTGGTTTATGCGCTCAATTTGCGCTCGGCACTCACTAGGGCTGAACAACAAAGTCAAACAGATACTGTGCTTGCTGCCAACTTACGAGTAGAGCGTGACCAAGCACTACAAAACGCCATTCGACTTGAAGCAGCCCTAGATTCTGAGCGCAAGCAAGGCCTGGGCAGGATTGAATCTCTTAATGAAGCTAAAGAAGCGCTTACAAGTCAGTTCAAAAATCTAGCCAATGAAATTCTGGAAGATAAATCGAAGCGTTTTACCGAGCAGAATGTCGCCAATTTAGATGCCTTACTCAAGCCACTACAAACTAAGCTTTCAGAATTTAAAGAGCAGGTAAATACCTCCTACGGCAATGAAGCGCGTGAGCGCTTTGCCCTCAAGAGCGAGATCGAGCGTCTAGCCAATCTAAATCTGCGCATGTCCGATGAGACGCGCTCACTAACCCAAGCACTCAAAGGTGATTCGAAAGTACAGGGTAATTGGGGTGAATTGGTTCTCGAGTCTATCCTTGAATCTTCAGGCTTACGCAAGGGCGAAGAATATCTTGTTCAAGACAGCCATACTCAGACTGATGGCTCACGTCTTCAGCCTGACGTTGTAGTTAAGCTGCCAGAAGGAAGAAGTCTCGTTGTTGATAGTAAGGTTTCCATCACAGCGTATTCACGTCATGCTGAAGCAACCGATCCGACAGTCTCAGAACAAGAGTTAGCAGCACATATTCAGTCATTAAGGCAACATATTCAGGGACTCTCAAGCAAAAACTACAGCTCTTTGTATGGCATTGGCTCGGTAGACTTTGTCCTAATGTTTGTGCCCATCGAGCCAGCTTTTCTATTGGCACTGAAAACTGCACCCAACCTTTACCAAGAAGCGCTAGCGAAGAACATTGTGCTGGTATGCCCTAGCACCTTGATGGCCACACTACGTACCGTTGCTCACTTATGGCGTCAGGATCACCAAAATCGCAACGCCTTAGAAATTGCAAAACAATGTGGCACGCTCTACGATAAGTTTGTTGGCTTTGTAGATGATCTTGAAAAACTAGGTCAACGTCTAGATCAAGCACAAACCAGTTATCACGATGCCTTTAATAAACTGAAATCCGGTAAGGGTAATCTGATTCGTACCGCTGAGAGGGTGCGCGAGCTTGGAGTTAAGCCTAGTAAAAACATCCCTGCGCCCCTGATTGAATCTTCAACAGATCCAGAATAAACGCAGAACAAAAATTGACTGCTACAGCATCAGACTCTCAAGCCCCATCTCATTCCTACAGACGAGTTGCCATTGCAGCCTGCTTTGGAACCTTCCTAGAGTGGTACGACTTTCTTACTTTTGCCACTCTAGCTGTAGTTTTTGGCCCTCTCTTTTTTCCGTCTAGTGATCCGAGCACAGCTTTATTAGCTAGCCTAGCAACCTTTGGTGTAGGCATGGTGGTAAGACCTATTGGTGCGGCCATATTTGGCAGCATTGGTGACCGCATTGGGAGAAGGCCTGTTTTCATGATCACCATCACCCTCATGGGTATCGCAACGGTCTGTGTTGGTTTTTTACCAACCTATGCTCAGGTCGGAATCTGGGCACCCATTTTGCTAGTAAGCCTCAGGCTGCTCCAAGGCCTTTCGGCAGGAGGTGAAATTGGTGGCAGCGCCGTTTACCTCACAGAGCATGCTGGAGACACTAACCGCGGTTTTAAGACTAGCTTCCTGCAACTCATGGGACCACTTGGCATCTTAGTATCAACACTCCAAATTGCCCTGCTTCAGACCTTTCTTACCCAAGAAGAGTTTTTATCTTGGGGCTGGAGAATTCCTTTTTGGGTCTCACTGATCCTTTTATTAATTGCATTTAAAGCACGGATGGCTTTAGAAGAAACACCGATCTATTTACAACTCAGCAAATCAGAAGCTCAATCAAAGAGTCCATTACGAGACAATCTTAAGGATCCCGAAACCAGAAAGAGAATGTTTCTACTTTTTTTCTGCATCTCAGCTGGTGGCGCAGTATTGTTTTTCTGCGTGCAGGTCTATACATCAATCTTTCTGAAGAC
>JBEGSZ010000020.1:0-70760 GCA_041179645.1 Pseudomonadota bacterium | reverse complement strand
ATCCGCCAAACTGCACTCGTGGGATAAATCCTGCCCTAAAAGCTCGGAAACAACCTTTGCTGAGCCATGTTTTGGTCCAACCCAAATTTCTTGCAGGCGGGCTGTTTCACGTGAAACAGCCCCCTGTTTCCTGCAGAAGGTATTCCAGCGGTAGTCATCCACCAGGCCAAGCTCCCGACCAATGGTGGTTAAACGCAGATCCGCATTGTCTTCACGCAGACTCAGGCGGTATTCAGCGCGACTAGTAAACATGCGATAGGGCTCCTGAACACCAAGAGTAATCAAATCATCAACCAAAACACCAATGTATGATTCGCTGCGCTTGGGTAGCCATGGCTCTTTGCCTTGTGCTGCCAAACCAGCATTAATACCAGCAAGCATGCCCTGTGCTGCAGCCTCTTCGTAACCTGTTGTGCCATTAATCTGGCCGGCAAAGTAAAGACCGGCGATCGCCTTAGTCTCTAAGCTATGGCGCAAGTGGCGTGGATCAAAGAAGTCATACTCAATGGCATAACCGGGGCGCACAATCACCGCAGACTCTAAACCCCGAATACTTCGCACCAAACTCCACTGAACATCAAACGGAAGGCTGGTAGAAATGCCGTTGGGATAAAACTCGTTTGTAGTCAGACCTTCGGGCTCTAAAAAGATCTGATGACTGTTTCTGGAGGCAAAGCGATGGATCTTATCCTCAATAGAAGGGCAGTAGCGGGGGCCAACCCCCTCAATTACACCCGTATACATTGGTGAGCGATCTAGACCACCCCGAATAATGTCGTGTGTTTGCTCATTCGTATGAGAAATCCAGCAAGGAACTTGTTTGGGGTGTTGCTCTGGCCGACCCAAATAAGAGAAAACGGGCACCGGGTCTAGATCACCCGGCTGCTCCAACATAACTGAAAAATCAATGGTTCGCCCATCAATCCGGGGTGGGGTGCCAGTCTTCAACCTGCCTTGAGGAAGCTTCAACTCTTTTAATCTGGCTGATAAAGAAACAGCTGCCGGATCACCAGCTCGACCACCAGCGTAATTATTTAAGCCGACATGAATCTTTCCATCCAAGAAGGTTCCAGCCGTTAAGACCACCTTCTTGGCCATAAATTTCAAGCCCATTTGCGTAACCACGCCCTGGACCTCATCACCCTGAACCAGAAGATCATCTACGGCCGCCTGAAAAAGGGTGAGATTTTCCTGGTTCTCGAGACGACGACGAATCGCTGCTTTATATAAAATCCGATCACCCTGTGCGCGGGTCGCGCGAACGGCGGGGCCTTTACTTGAATTCAATATCCGAAACTGAATACCAGCCTCATCGGTAGCCGCCGCCATGGCGCCACCCATAGCGTCAATCTCTTTAACCAGGTGGCCTTTACCAATGCCGCCGATTGAGGGGTTGCAGCTCATAGCACCCAAATTCTCAATACTGTGGGTAATTAGAAGGGTGTCGCACCCCATACGTGCGGCCGCAAGGGCGGCCTCGGTACCGGCATGACCACCACCAACCACAATGACATCGAAGTTCTTTGAATAACGCATGATTTGCCTCAGATAGGGCGATGATCATAGCATTTTGTAGGTTTCACGTGAAACAAATGGGCACACAAATAATATTAAATGTTGCCTTTATTTTCTAAGTGTATGATTTAATTGGTTTTTTGTAAAAAATGGCGGCGGATTAGTGATGCTAAAACCCACGCTGGCTACCACCGTAAATTAGAGGCGCGGCCCGTGCGAATAGCGGGGGGCTTAAATGAGTACGGCGCCGAAGCGCCGCACTAAAAAACTAACAGGAAAAAAGCTAAATCAACTTTTCTTCTTAAAGAGGTGAATTATTTCCCCAACAACCCCACGGCGGAATGCCAAGACACAGATTACAAAAATGAATCCGGTTGCTATGGTGCTCCAAGAACCAATGTTAGCCAGATAGTTTTGTAAGCCGACCACAATCCCAGCACCGACTACTGGACCAAGGATGGTTCCCATGCCACCAAGCAAAGTCATTAGAACAACTTCGCCAGACATATGCCAATGAACATCAGTCAATGTTGCCAACTGGAATACGAGGGTTTTCAAAGAGCCGGCAAGACCCGCAAGCGCGGCTGAAATCACAAAAGAGATCAGTTTGAAACGATCAACGTCATAACCCAAAGAAACTGCGCGCGGCTCGTTTTCACGAATAGCTTTTAAGACTTGGCCAAATGGAGAGTGCACTGTGCGAACGATCAGAGCAAATCCGAGCAAGAAAACACCAAGCACAAAGTAATACATGCTGACATCATCTTTTAAATCAATTAAACCAAATAACATTCCACGTGGCACCCCTTGAATGCCATCTTCACCACCAGTGAAAGGAAGTTGCACCGCCAAGAAATAAACCATTTGCGAAAGAGCAAGCGTCACCATCGCAAAATAAATACCTTGACGACGAATTGCTAAAGAGCCAATCAGAAATCCCAAGATGCCAGAACCCAAAACGCCCAACACAATTCCAAACTCAGGGGATAGGCCAGCCTCCTTACAAAGGTAGGCGGTGATGTAAGCAGAGGTTCCAAAGAATGCTGCGTGCCCAAAAGAAAGAAGCCCTGTAAATCCCAACAGCAAATTGAAAGCGCAGGCGAAGAGTGCGAAGCACAACACCTTCATTGCAAAGACTAGATAGATAAAGTCTTGAAATGGAAGTAGTAGGGCAATTAAAACCAGGATGCCATAAAGCAATTTTGTTTTTGAGTTCACTTATTTCTCCCGGCCGAAAAGTCCAGCAGGACGAATGAGCAACACGATTGCCATGATCACAAAAATAACCACGCCAGAGGCTTCTGGATAAAAAACTTTAGTTAAGCCTTCAATCAAACCCAAAGCGAGGCCGGTCAATATAGAGCCCATGATGGAGCCCATGCCGCCAATCACAACAACTGCGAAAACCACAATGATGAGATTCGAACCCATCAAAGGGTTAACTTGAAAAATTGGTGCAGCTAAAACACCGGCAAAACCAGCAAGACCAACGCCATAGGCATAGGCTAAAGAAATCATGAGTGGCACATTGATGCCAAACGCTTGAAGGAGTTTTGGGTTTTCAGTACCAGCGCGAAGATAAGCGCCTAACTTGGTTCGCTCAATTACGTACCAGGTGGAGAAACAAACCACCAAGGAAGCGACCACCACCCACAAACGGTACTTAGGCAAAATAATGCCAATCGACTCCAAAGGTATTGCACCTTGTAGTAACTCAGGGGCTGGATAGCTTTCACCGGAAATGCCATACCAATGACGGAACATACCCTCGATGATGAGTGCCAAACCAAAAGTTAACAACAGACCATAAAGATGGTCCAAGTGATAAAGGCGCTTGAGCATTGTGCGCTCAAGGATCAAACCAAAGCCCGCCATAACCAAGGGCACCAAAATTAATGCAAACCAATAGTTAATAGAGAACTCAGGGAAGCCAAACCATTGGCCAACTTGAGTGAGGCCAATCCACGCAACAAATGCACCCATGGTGTATTGAGCACCATGAGAAAAATTGATGATGTTGAGTAGGCCAAAAATAATGGCCAGACCCAAACTCAAAATGGCATAGAAAGAGCCATTAATAAGCCCCACCAAGAGCTGAGCAACCAGCCCTTGTGGGGTAATTCCAAGAAGTTCAAACATACTTAGCTAGAAATGAATTACTTGTTAGTAACCAGCTTGCATCGTGACAATGAAAGTGGTTGTGTTGCCTCAGCAGCAGGAATCACCGCCTTGACGTTGTAATAATCCCATGGGCTCTTAGAGTCAGATGGCTTCTTCACTTCGAGCAAATACATGTCATGCTCAAACTTACCATCAGCGCGAATTTTTCCTTTGAACAATCCATCATCAATGTTGGTGGATTTCAACGCCTTCATTACCGCTTGAGTATCGTCAGTGCCAGCTTTTTGTACTGCAGTTAAGTAAGCAAGAACTGATGAGTAAACACCCGCCTGGACACTAGTAGGCATACGCTTGTGTTGCAAGATGAAACGCTTAGAGAATGCGCGCGTCTTATCGTCTTTATCCCAGTAGAAGCCTTCGGTCAAATACATGCCTTGTGCAGCATTCAAACCCAAGGAGTGAACGTCGGAGATAAACATCAGCAAAGGCACTACGGTTTGCTTTTTATTGATGCCAAACTCTGAAGCCTGCTTAACTGAGTTAATTGTGTCCTGACCAGCGTTCGCCAATGCCACAACATCAGCACCACTAGCTTGCGCTTTTAAAAGATATGAAGAGAAGTCACTATTTGGGAATGGGTGCTTACTAGTACCCAACACCTTACCGCCGTTTGCATTAACAACGTTAGTTGAATCTTTCTCTAAAGCAGCGCCGAAAGCATAGTCAGCTGTGAGGAAGTACCAATTCTTTTTACCCTGCTTTACAACAGCCTTGGCTGTTCCATTTGAAAGTGCATAAGTATCGTAAGTCCAATGCACGTTGTTAGCAGTACATTTTTCATTGGTAATTGGCAAAGAGGCTGCGCCAGACACTAATGTGATTTTATTTTTTTGCTCTGCAACTTCCATCACAGCTAGAGCAACGTTGGTAGACACCAGCTCAACGATTACATCAACACCATCTTTGTCGTACCATTCACGGGCTTTATTCGCGGCAATATCTGCTTTGTTTTGATGATCAGCGCTAACCAATTCAATCTTCTTGCCAATAACGGTTCCGTCTTTTGAAAAGTCAGCGATCGCCATTTTTGCTGCAATCACAGCACCAGGACCAGCCAAGTCAGAATAAGTTGATGATAGATCGGTTAATACACCAATCTTGATTACATCACCACTAACTTTAGATGTTTGTGCAAATGCTGGGTTTGAACCAAAAAAGGTTGCCGCCACCAGACATGCGGTAATTTGCTTTAACTTCATTTTTGTCTCCTATAGATAACCACTAAACACCAAGATACTCGTTTAACAATCCTGCTTTCTCAGCAAGCTCGTTTTGATTAACAACTTCCACCACGTTGCCGTGCTCGACCACGTAATGACGATCAGCCAAGGGCGCAGCAAAACGGAAGTTTTGTTCCACCAACACAATCGTGAAACCTTTATTGCGCAAGCTTGTCACCACTTCACCCAATTTTTGAACAATCACGGGCGCCAAGCCCTCAGTAATCTCATCCAACAACAATAGTTTTGCACCCGCTCTCAGAATGCGTGCCATTGCGAGCATTTGCTGCTCACCACCTGACAGCCTTGTGCCAGGACTATTGCGTCGCTCATAAAGGTTGGGGAACATTTCATAAATCTCGTCCAAACCCATGCCGCCAGGCGCAATCTCCGGCAACAACATTAAATTTTCTTCAGTGCTTAGGCTGGCAAAGATGCCGCGCTCTTCCGGGCAGAAGCCAACACCGAGGCGCGCAATTCTGTAAGTTGGCATCGCAATAGTTTGGGTGCCATAAATCTCTACCGAGCCGGTTCTTTTGCTAGTTAAGCCCAAAATAGTTTTTAGAATGGTGCTGCGACCAGCACCGTTGCGGCCTAAAAGAGTAACTACCTCACCATCGCGTACTGCAAAGTTCACGCCGTGAAGGATGTGGGACTCCCCATACCAAGATTCAAGGTTTTTAACCTCTAGCGCCATATTGCTCATATGCTGTCACCCCCGTGACTACCCATATATGCCTCAACCACTAGCGGGTTGTTTGAAACCTCCTGATAGGAGCCTTCGGCTAAAACTGAACCGCGTTGTAAAACCGTAATGCGGTCAGCAATAGATGAAACAACCTTCATGTTGTGCTCAACCATCAAAATGGTGCGGCCCTTAGCCACCCGATCAATTAACTCGGTAACGCGCTCTACGTCTTCATGCCCCATACCTTGTGTTGGCTCATCCAACAACATTAACTCGGGCTCCATCGCCATGGTGGTGGCGATTTCTAGGGCTCTTTTGCGCCCGTAGGCCAGGTTTAAGGTCTCTTCGTGGGCAAAATCAGCCAAACCAACTTCACATAAAAGCGCCTCAGCGCGCTCATTAAGCACATTAAGCGAATCACCAGACCTCCAAAAATGGAATTCGGTACCCAAACCTCGCTGCAGTGCAACACGAACATTTTCCAAAACTGTTAAATGTGGAAAAACGGCGGAAATTTGAAAAGATCGGACAACACCACGCCGGGCAATTTGTGCCGGCTTCTCTTTGGTAATGTCAAAACCATTAAATAGAATCTGGCCACTACTAGGCTCTAAAAATTTCGTAAGAAGGTTAAAGCAGGTAGTTTTACCCGCACCATTAGGCCCAATCAGGGCGTGGATAGTTCCCCGAGTGACATCTAGGTTGACATCACTCACCGCAGAAAAACCTTTAAACGTTTTTCCAAGGCCAATTGTTTTTAATATTGTTTCTTGCAAACTCAGATCCTCACACCCTTCCTTGGGCAAGAGTTTGAGAATACCCTAAGAGATCGCTTACCAATATAGCGATAACCCTAAACACATAAAGTGTGTGTTGTTTAATTTGTATGGGTATTTTTGAAAAAAGTTTGTATTGCCAATCTTGCCGTCTCATCCAACACATCCATGGGAACCCTTTGGGCTCCTTGAACAATCATGAGGGCGTATGGCTTCGCAAGCGCCGCAGCCTCTGGGCACAGGTGCAGCTCCTCACCAACTGCGGGTGATTGGCTGCGCCAGTAATTAATGGCGGCCTCCAAATCCTGAATACTGACAAACAACATTTTTTACGATTACTTATCGTCAAGCGACAACATGGTGCCACGACATTTTTTTGCACCACAGCGGCACTCATAATCTTTTTTCATTTGTTTGGTGACGCGACCCTCAACATCAAGAGAATAGTCATAAAAAAGCTCTTCACCTTTTTTGAGATCACGCTTTGCATAAACAAATACGCGGGGTTCACCATTAAAACTATCTTCTCTAGTCTCGCAGCTTGGCTTGCAGGAGTGGTTGATCCAACGAGCAGCATTGCCGCCATACTTGGCATCAATACATCGACCATCCTCCAATGAAAAGTAGAAGGTGTGGTTTGGATCTTTTGGGTCGTGAGGGTGGCGCTTCTCAGCTAAGCTCCAACTAATGCGCTCACCTTTGTACTCAATAATGGCCGCGCCTTTTTTAATGGGTTTTGCAGCGAACACCCCCTTGCCATGAATGGGTGAAGACTTAACAACAATACAAGACCTATCCACACTCGGTACAGCCAATTTGTTTTTAGCCATTTAAATCAAACATCCAGGTTACGAGCAATTAATGCATTTTTCTCAATAAAAGCGCGGCGAGGCTCGACCTCATCACCCATTAAGGTAGTAAAGACTTGGTCAGCAGCAATCGCATCTTCAATTTTGACTTGAAGCAAAGTGCGTGAGCCCGCATCCATAGTGGTTTCCCACAGCTGAGATGGGTTCATCTCACCAAGACCTTTATAACGCTGACGGCTGAGCACGCGCTCAGCTTCAGAAAGCAACCAAGAAAAGGCAGCTCTGAAATCTTGGATAGCTTGTTCCTTTTGATTTTTATCTGGATCGCCACGACGAACTTTTGAGCCAGGCAACACCTTGCCAGACAAAACAGCTGCGGCATTTGACAGGCTCTGATAATCATCACCATGTACAAAATCCGAGTTAATTGCTGATAACTTCAAGTTGCCATGAATGCGGCGTGACAGTAGTAATTTGTAGCGATCGGTACGCTCTTCCTTTTGCACAATAATTTCTGGGGGGAGCGCCAAGGGATTTAAAGAATCGGCAAGCGCGCTACGTAAGCGCTCAGCAGACTCGTGTGCCGATTTCTCGGTATCCAAGTTAAGTTGAGTGCCAGAAGCAATGGCGCGCAAAGCGTCTTCATCTATAGTGCGCGACAAGCGGTCTACAACCGATTGAATAACTTGATAGTGTTTAGCTAGCTCACCTAGTGCAGCACCCTCAATAATTTCACCGGCAGGGGTTTGAAGAGATGCAGACTCTAAGGCAATCTTCAAAAGAAGTTGGTTAAGCTCAGCATCATCCTTAATGTACTGCTCATTTTTACCAAACTTCACTTTATATAAAGGTGGTTGCGCGATATAGATATGGCCACGCTCAATCAACTCAGGCATTTGTCTATAGAAGAAGGTGAGTAAGAGTGTGCGGATGTGGCTACCATCAACGTCCGCGTCGGTCATGATGATGATGCGGTGATAACGTAATTTGTCAGCCTTATATTCCTCAACCCCAATACCCGTTCCAAGCACGGTAATTAAAGTAACAACCTCTTGGCTGGCCAACATTTTGTCAAAACGAGCCTTCTCAACGTTTAAGATTTTTCCTTTAAGTGGAAGAATCGCCTGAAAACGCCGGTCACGACCCTGTTTGGCAGAGCCTCCCGCAGAGTCACCCTCGACAATAAATAATTCGGATTTGGTTGGATCTTTTTCTTGGCAATCCGCTAATTTTCCAGGAAGTCCTAAACCATCTAAGACACCTTTGCGACGAGTCATATCGCGGGCTTTACGAGCAGCCTCACGAGCACGAGCAGCATCTACAATTTTCCCGCAAAGAATTTTTGCATCTGCAGGGCGCTCTTGAAGATAAGCACTCAAAGCCTCCGCAACAATTTCCTCTACAGGACCACGAACTTCACTAGAGACTAATTTATCTTTTGTTTGGCTTGAGAATTTTGGCTCTGGCACTTTGACTGATAAAACGCAGGCAAGGCCCTCACGCATATCGTCACCAGAAATTTCTACCTTAGCTTTTTTAGCAACCTCATGCTCATCAATATATTTATTGATAACGCGCGTCATCGCAGCACGCAGACCGGTTAGGTGGGTACCACCATCGCGTTGCGGGATGTTATTGGTAAAACATAAAACCTGCTCACTAAAACTATCATTCCACTGCATAGACACTTCAGCAGTGATATTGCCACCCAAGTCAGATGGGCGAATGCCTTCAGCATAAAAAATATTGGGGTGTAAAACATTTTTTGTTTGGTTGATGTATTCAACAAAACCCTTAACTCCGCCAGAGAAAGCGAAATCCTCTTCTTGACCAGAACGTTGGTCAATTAACTTAATGTGAACACCGTTATTTAAGAATGAGAGTTCACGAATACGCTTGACAAGAATTTCATAATGGAACTCAATGTTTCCAAAGATTTCCTCATCAGCTAAAAAATGTACCTCAGTACCGGATAGGGTTGTATCTCCCGTAATGGTAATTGGTGAAACTGCAACACCATTTTCCTCTTGGATATTGCGGTTCTGAATAACGCCACGCGCGAACTCCATGTAATGCGCTTTGCCATCGCGACGAATAGTGAGTTTCAACCATTTAGAAAGTGCGTTTACACAACTAACACCCACACCATGTAAACCACCAGAAACTTTATAACTGTTTTGATCAAACTTACCACCAGCATGCAACTCCGTCATCACAATCTCAGCCGCGCTTCTTTTTGGCTCATGCTTGTCGTCGTACTTAATACCGGTTGGAACGCCACGCCCGTTATCCACTATGGAAATAGAGTTGTCGGTTTGTATAACAACAGTTATTTCAGAGCAATACCCTGCTAGCGCCTCATCAATAGAGTTATCTAAAACCTCAAAAACCAGGTGATGCAAACCCGTGCCATCGGAGGTGTCTCCGATATACATACCTGGACGCTTACGAACAGCCTCGAGACCTTCTAAGATTTGGATTGATGATGCACCGTACTGCTCAACTACTTTTTTTTCTTCAGTCATTTTTTTCTAAATTAAATACGCATTGGCATCACTACATACTTGAAGTCTTCAGAACCAGGTAAGGTAATCACCGCACTACTATTGGCATCACCCAAACTAATTTGAATTTTTTCATTCTTCAAGTTTGATAAAACATCTAATAAATAACTTACATTAAATCCAATCTCAACAGTGTCACCACTGTATTCAGTCTCAATCTCCTCCTGCGCCTCTTCTTGCTCAGCATTAGTAGATTGAACGGTAATTCGATTTGGTGACAAAGAGAAACGTACGCCCTTAAATTTATCCGTTGTCAAAATTGCAGCACGCTGTAATGCTGATTGCAAAACATCGCGGCCGACCACTAATGAGTTTTTATGACCCTTGGGAATCACTCGCTGAAAATCAGGAAATTTCCCCTCAACTAGTTTTGAGATTAATTCAATATCACCAAACGTAAACTTCACTTGATTTGATGTGAGGCTCATCTCCAACATCTCATCCGAGTCTTCAAGTAAATGTTGGCACTCGAGAATGGTTTTTCGAGGAATAATAATTTCCTGTCTTTGACCGGAGCCTACGGGTGCCTCAGGCAATTCAACCTGAGAATAAGCCAAGCGATGGCCATCGGTAGCTACAGCGATCACTTGCTTACCCTCAATAACCAACAACATGCCATTTAAGTAATAACGAATATCCTGTTGCGCCATTGCAAAATGCACTTGGCTAACAAGCTGGCGAAAGCTCTTTTGAGTCATTTTCCAACTCGCAGTTACCTCACCAACACTTTGCATCACTGGAAACTCAGCTGCGGAAAGAGTTTGCAGAGAGAAACGGCTTTTACCACTCTGCACAACCATCTTGTTATCTTTTAGATTTAATGCAACAGGACCTTCTGGGAGTGCACGCAAGATATCAAGCAACTTCCTTGCAGCAACAGTCGTAGTCACATCTTCTACACCAACACCAAAACTAGCGTTGGTTGTAATTTGAATTTCTATATCTGTCGATACAAAAGATACTTTGTCACCTTGCTTTTTGAACAACAAGTTTGCCAAGATTGGTAAAGTATGGCGACGTTCAACAATGCCACTAACAACCTGAAGTGGTTTTAATAAACTGTCACGTGAAGTGTTTACGAGTTGCATTGCTTTTAAATCCTTGTATATATCTTATTAGTAGTAGTAGTAAGGCTCGTTATTTCGGTGGGTAAGTCAAAAATCGTATATAAAACAAACCACTAAAACCAAAAAAACCTGTGGAAAACTTTTGTATAAACACTGCATAAATATTGGATAACTTTTTATCAACACCCTATTTTTGCATGAAGCGCGAGCTTTCCACAATTTATCCACACCATATCCCCAAAGTTATCCATTGAGCTATCCACAGCCTTATCCACAGGCAAAAAAGCCTACGACTTTAAGGTTTGTTCAATAACGTGGATTTCATGGTTGAGTTGACCATCGTGGGATCGCTCCTCACCAATCTTTCGAACGGCATGTAAAACAGTGGTGTGATCTCGACCGCCAAACAGCTCCCCAATCTCCGGGAGGCTTTTTTGGGTTAACTCTTTAGCCATAAACATGGCAATTTGGCGTGGGCGCGCAATATTTGCAGGGCGTTTCTTGGAATACATGTCCGCAACTTTAATGCTATAAAAGTCTGCCACCGCTTTTTGAATATTCTCAACCGAGATCTGTCGGTTTTGTATTGAAAGTAGGTCTTTTAAGGCTACGCGGGCGACCTCAATCGTGACCTCCTTGCCATGGAAGCGTACAAACGCCAAAATCTTTCTTAGTGCGCCCTCAAGTTCGCGGACGTTAGATCTAAGGTGTTTTGCCACAAAAAAAGCAACATCCTCACTCATGGGGATGCCCTCACTCAAAGCCTTTTTCATCAAGATGGCGACCCGCATCTCTAGTTCTGGTGGCTCAATTGCCACAGTTAACCCGGAGTCAAAACGGGAAATTAGTCGATCATCAATCCCCGCCATTTCTTTCGGGTAAGTATCACTTGTAATAATGACTTGAGCCTTGTTGCTTAAAAGGGCCTCAAAGGCGTAGAAAAACTCTTCTTGCGTCCTTGATTTCCCACTAAAGAACTGTATATCGTCAATCAACAGAAGGTCTAATGAGTGGTAATAGCGCTTAAAACGATCAAACGCCTTTTGTTGGTATGCCCTAACCACATCAGAGACATATTGCTCGGCATGGATATATCTAATCCGGGCATTGGGCTTTTCTTTTAAAAGGTGGTTTCCAATAGCGTGGATTAAATGGGTTTTACCTAAGCCCACCCCCCCATACAAAAACATGGGGTTATAGGATGTGCCCGGGTTGTGGGCGACTTGAATGGATGCGGCCCTTGCTAGTTGGTTGGCTTTACCGGTTACAAAAGTCTCAAAAGTAAGGTTGGGGTTTAGTTTGGAGTGGTCTTCAATTTCAAATGACTGCTCCTCTATGGAGTTGCTGTCCAAATTAATTACAACTTCTTTGGGTTCAAGTCTTTCCTCGGGTGAGCCAAGCTCTGTTGGTTGTGGGTTTGATCCCTCAATGTTTAGGACAAAACTTAAGGTAATTGGGTGGCCAAAATATTGGTCAGCAATTGCCTGGAAGCGGTCAGAAAAAGTCTTCTTAATCCAATCAAGTTTGAATCTGTTTGGTGCCCCCAATATAAGTGACTGCTCACTTTCATCATAAGAGACCAAGCTTAAAGGTTGAATCCAGGTTTTAAATTGCTGGGGGGATAACTCACGGGCAAGTATGCCAAGGGCGTCGTCCCAAAAACCCAGCGGGCTAATTGAGTTCAATGTGGGTGGATTCTGTGGGTTGCTCATATTTTTGGAGGATCCATTGTAGCGAGCCCATAAAGTTATCCACAAGCTGGAAACACGTGGAAAACCTGTGGATAACTTGTGAATAAGAGTAAAAAACCAATAAAAAACAGAGGTTTATAAAGTAATCACTGATTAAATAGAGAAAAATACCTATATATTCTTCCGCAGCGGTTGACCTTTTGCCTTGCAACAAGGAAAATACTGGGTTTTGCAGGATGAATCATGAAAAGAACATACCAACCCTCAGTAACACGTCGTAAACGCACACACGGATTTCGTATCCGTATGAAAACCAAGAGTGGGCGCGCAGTATTAAACGCACGTCGCGCTAAAGGTCGCAAACGTTTAGCTGTTTAATTTAGCAGTTGAATAGCGCCAGGATTTCTGAATTACTAAAAACACGCCCCAAGACAAGTTTGTATTGGGGTTTGTATTTGGCATCTTCAGATCAGGGTGCAAGGCCAGACTTAGGTATTGCAGTAGCTAAAAAACTAGCTAAGCGTGCGGTAGATCGCAATCAATTAAAGCGCATGATTCGTGAACTGGTCAGAGGCGCACAAACAACCAGTCTCAACAGCGATGTTGTGGTGAAGTTGAAAAAGCCAATTGGTCGCGAAACTCGCGGCAGACTTAGAAGCAAAGAAAAAGAGGTTCTGCGAACTCAAATTGCAGGGCTAATTTAAAGTGCGTCTATTTAATAAGCTGGCAATTAAAGTTGTAAGGTTCTATCAAATAGCGCTCAGCCCTTTTATGGGCATGCACTGTAAGTTTGTACCAAGCTGCTCACAATACGCTTGCGATTGCTTTTCTAATTACGGATTTTTTAAAAGTTTTGGCTTAATGGTCTGGCGCATTTTGCGTTGTAACCCATGGGCACAGGGCGGATATGATCCTGCAGTAAAACCAACATCTCATCATCATTAAGTGAATGCAAATGGACTTTAAAAAAACAATCCTTTGGGCAGTTTTCTCCATGTCGGGCCTCATGTTGTACAACAACTGGCAAGTTCATGATGGTAAGCCATCGATGTTTGGTGGAAATCCTACAAGCACTACTGCAGTGGTTGATAGGGCCTCGGAAAATAAGGTCGATGTACCGCCTCCTGTCCAAAGCTCTATAACAGCCACACCAAACCAGGCGCCCGCAGTGATTGCTGGCGCAATCGAAACATCAGAAAAATTTGTTTTGCAAAATGATGTGTTGATTTTAGAAATCAGCGCAAATGGCGGCAATGTGATTGATGCAAAGTTGCCAAAACAGCTCACCGCAGAACAAAAGCCGGTTGAGTTATTCCAATACGCACCAAACCATAAATATTTTGCGCGTTCTGGTTTGATTGCTTTAGGAAATGCAGATCTTCCGAATCACACCAGCACATTTAAATTGGTGCAGTCTGGTAAAGACGGATCTGGAAGACCCTTTATTGTTTTGGCCAGCGAGCGTAATGGCGTAAGGCTAGAGAAGACTTTCATCTTAAGTCCCGGCAGTTATGTTGTAGATGTTGGTCATCGAGTTACTCAAAGCAGTGCAAATGCTGCTCCATTGGTTCTGTATACAGAGATCGTTCGCGATGCAACACAAGAGCAAAAAATTGGACCTTTCGATGGCGCGTTCTCGGCAAGTACCTTTACTGGGCCAGCCGCCTACACCGAAAAAGAAAAATTTAATAAGCTGGAATTCACGGCTATTGATAAAAACAAAATCACTATCCCCGCTTTAGTGCCTGCTGGCGACCCTGCCTGGATTGCTATGGTTCAACACTATTTTGCAAGCGCTTGGATTCCTGGTGATAAAGCGGCGCGCGATATCTATGCTGGAAAAATTGACAACAATCTTTACCGTATTGGTATGCAAACACCTCTGGGTGTTGTTGCACCCGGAACAACTGTTGTTGAAAAAGCAAAGTTGTTTGTAGGCCCACAAGAAGAAAGTGTGTTGGAAACAATTGCCCCTGGGTTTGCTTTATTGAAAGACTATGGCTACCTCACGATTCTTGCTAAACCTATCTTTTGGTTGCTTGAAAATATTCACGCATATGTTGGTAATTGGGGTTGGTCAATCATCCTTTTGACCATCTTAATTAAGTTGGTGTTCTTCCCATTATCTGCAGCTAGTTATAAGTCAATGGCGCGCATGAAAGAAGTCCAACCTCGCTTGCTTGCCATGAAAGAGCAATACAAAGGTGAACCACAAAAGCTGAATCAAGCGATGATGGAGATGTATCGCAAGGAAAAAATCAATCCTTTAGGTGGCTGCTTGCCTGTAGTGATTCAGATCCCTGTGTTTATTTCTTTGTATTGGGTTCTACTCTCTTCAGTAGAGATGCGCAACGCGCCTTGGATTGGTTGGATTCATGATTTATCAGTTCCAGACCCATATTACATTTTGCCAATCATTATGGCTGCCTCTATGTTTGTGCAAACCAAACTCAACCCAACGCCTCCAGATCCAGTTCAGGCGAAGATAATGATGTACATGCCTTTGGTATTTTCGGTCATGTTCTTCTTCTTCCCTGCAGGCTTAGTTTTGTACTGGGTTGTGAATAACTTGCTCTCAATTGCCCAACAATGGCAAATCAATCAAATGTTTGGGAAGAAGCCGGCTAAATAAATTTTTAGCCGCCCCAAAATAAAAAAGGAGTGCCCGCAATGATGACGAGAAAGTTACCCATCATTGCGGTTGCCACTGCGCCTGGTAAAGCGGGGGTTGGGGTTATTCGTATAAGTGGGCCCCAGCTTTTGCCGATGGCTGAGGCCTTATTTCATAAGACGCTTGCACCGCGTCAAGCTAACTTGCTAACGCTTCGAGACGCTCAGGGTGAGTCGATCGATCAGCTCATTGCCATTTACTTTGCTGCCCCAGCCTCCTTTACAGGTGAAGACGTCTTGGAGTTGCAATGCCATGGTGGACCACAACTTTTAGAGTTGGTGATGAAGCGTTGTCTTGAGCTCGGAAAAGATCAAGGCTTGGTGATTGCCGAGCCGGGCGAATTTTCTTTGCGAGCCTACCTCAATAACAAAATCGATTTAGCCCAAGCAGAAGCAATTGCAGATTTAATTGATGCTCAAAGTGAGGCGGCGGTTCGTGGAGCGGCACGATCCTTGCAGGGCGCTTTCTCAAACGATATCAACGGCCTAATTGAGGAAATTACCCAGTTGCGTATTTTGGTGGAGTCCACGCTGGATTTCCCAGAAGAGGAAATTGAATTTTTAGAGAATGCTCAAGCACGTGAGCGCCTCGGCATGGTGATGCAAAAGTTAAAAGCATTGAGAGAGGGTGCAAAACAAGGAAAGATTTTGCGTGATGGCGTTCAGTTGGTTTTGGCTGGCGCACCCAATGTCGGCAAAAGCTCCCTGCTCAATCGTTTGGCGGGCGAGGAGGTGGCCATTGTCACGCCCATTGCTGGAACGACGAGAGACCGTGTTAAAGAGAGCATCACCATCAATGGCGTACCGATGCACATCATTGATACCGCTGGATTGCGCGAGACCGGCGACCTGGTTGAGGCAAAAGGAATCGAAAGATCTTGGGAGGCCATTCGGGCTGCCGACCTGGTTATATTTCTTCAAGACCCAAGCTCTACAGATACAAGCAATAATGCCGAGGCCTCGGAGTTGAAGGCTCAAATATTGCAAGCGCTTCCACCGAAGTGCCCTGTTTTAGAGGTTCGCAATAAATCAGACTTATTGGGTGAATCCGCATTAAATCAAGATAGAAGCCCTTGTTTGTTGATTTCTGCAAAGACAGGCGATGGTATTGAGTTGCTAAAACAGAAAATCTTAGAGGCTGTGGGTTGGGGCGGCACTCAAGAGGGCGCGATCTTGGCGCGTAGACGACATTTAGATTGCCTGGACAGGGCTGCTACCCATTTAGATAAATCCCAGCAATTCGCGGCAGATGGCAACATATCACTGGAGTTGTTTGCAGAAGAGCTCCGTTTAACGCAAGATCAGCTCGGACAGATTACCGGAAAACTACTTCCAGACGATCTTTTAGGCAAGATCTTTAGCCAATTTTGCATTGGCAAGTAAAGGGTTTGCGCTTGGTGGGTGTGCCGCTAAAAATATGCCCAAAATGTTAAAATAGTGCGATCAAAAATATTACATTTCATAGGATTCTCATGACTACCAATACCAATGCACCTGAGTACGTAAAAAATCAAAAATTGATTCAATGGGTGGCTGAAGTAGCCGCTCTTACTAAGCCAGACAAAATTCGCTGGTGTGATGGCTCTCAGGCTGAATATGATGAATTTTGTGAGTTGCTGGTAAATGCGGGTGTATTCAAGCGCCTCAACCCAGCTAAGCGCAAAAATGCTTTCTTGGCGTTGTCAGACCCAGACGACGTAGCTCGTGTTGAAGACCGCACATTTATTTGTTCTGCAAAAAAAGAAGATGCGGGACCAACCAATAACTGGGTAGAGCCAAGCGAAATGCGTGCCACCCTCCAGCCATTGTTTGATGGCTGCATGCGCGGCAGAACAATGTATGTGGTGCCATTCTCAATGGGCCCAATTGGATCCCCAATTGCGCACATTGGTGTTGAGCTTTCTGATAGCCCATATGTTGCAATCAATATGCGCCTGATGACTCGCATGGGTAAGGCTGTGATTGATCAGCTTGGCGCAACCGGTGAATTCGTTCCTTGCATTCACACTGTTGGTAAGCCTTTGGCTGCAGGTGAAAAAGACGTTGCTTGGCCCAATAACAAAAACAAGTACATCGTTCATTACCCAGAGACTCGTGAAATTTGGTCTTTCGGATCTGGCTACGGTGGCAACGCCCTGTTGGGTAAAAAATGTTTTGCTTTGCGTATCGCATCCAATATGGGTCGCGACCAGGGTTGGTTAGCTGAGCACATGTTGATTTTGGGTGTGACTTCACCTGAAGGCAAGAAATACCATATCGCTGCTGCGTTCCCGTCCGCCTGTGGAAAAACCAACTTCTCTATGATGATTCCTCCAAAAGGCTTCGAGGGCTGGAAGGTCACTACAGTTGGTGATGACATTGCATGGATCAAGCCACGCAAAGACGCTGTTACAGGCAAGACGCGTTTGTTTGCAATTAATCCAGAGTCTGGTTACTTTGGTGTTGCTCCAGGAACAAACCGTCAAACCAATCCAAATTGTCTCGATTCATTAAACCAAGACGTAATCTTTACTAACGTTGGTTTAACTGATGATGGTGATGTTTGGTGGGAAGGTTTAACTGATACACCTCCAGCACATTTAATTGATTGGCAGGGCAAGGACTGGACTCCAGCCGATGGCGCTGCTGGTCGCAAAGCGGCACATCCAAATTCACGTTTCACTGTGGCTGCTACCAATAACCCTGCAGTTGATCCTAATTGGGATAATCCTGAAGGTGTAGCGATTGATGCATTCTTGTTTGGCGGCCGTCGTTCAAACACTGTGCCATTAGTAAGCGAAGCGCGTGACTGGGTAGAGGGTGTTTACATGGCTGCAACAATGGGCTCTGAAACTACCGCTGCTATTACTGGTCAAGTTGGTGTTGTTCGTCGCGATCCTTTTGCAATGATTGCATTTGCCGGCTACAACATGAGTGACTACTTCCAACATTGGCTGAACATCGGTAGCAAGCTTGCTGCTGAAGGTGCTGTGTTACCAAAGATCTATTGTGTGAACTGGTTCCGCAAAGATGAAAACGGCAAGTTTGTATGGCCTGGTTTTGGTGAAAACATGCGCGTGTTGTCTTGGATCTTGGGCCGCGCTGAAGGCACAGCCAAAGGCAAGGAAACTGTATTTGGTATTTGTCCAGAGCACGCTGATATGCATTGGAATGGTCTCGATTACTCTGCAGACAAGTTTGAAAAAGCGATTACTGTTGGTGTTGACGACTGGAAGAACGAGCTCAAACTGCATTCAGAATTGTTTGAGCATTTAGGTGAGCGCTTGCCTAAAGAATTAATCGAAGCCCGCAGCAAAATTGAGAAGCGCTTAAACGCCTAGGCATTTCCTAGAAATTTAAGAAGCCCTTTCAAAAACATCTTTATTTAATGGCCTTACCCCAACACCATGACATCGTGGTGATTGGGGCGGGCATTGCAGGCTCCAGCATTGCCAGTGAGCTGCTCGAGCGCGGTCAAGCAGTATGTGTTCTTGACTCTGCACCCCATGCTGCATCTGCATGTTCTAGCCACGCCTATGCCATTGCCCATCCTCATGTTGGGCGCGGCGCCCCGCGTTTATTGCGTTTAACCCGCATTGCCTTCTTGATGGCCGAAGCTCGCTGGGGCAAGGCCTGGAATCAGCATGGCATCTTTCAGCCAAATAAAAAAGACAAAGTTTTTAATCGCAATGAAGTTGCAAGCTACCTGCAGTCACTCAAGCTCGATGAAGGTATGGCGCAAGCGCTTGATGCAGATAAAGCAATGCAGGCATGTGGAATTTCTCAAGACGGAATTTGGCTTCCACGGGGCGCATCATTAAATTTATTTAAAGCAACGCAGGATGCGTTGGCCCCCCACCCAAAACTGACTTGCTGTTGGAATACTCCCGTAGCTCGCCTGGAGAAAGTTAATGCCGGTTGGCAATTAATTGACTCTCACGATAGACCCATCATGACGGCTGACAAAGTCATTATTGCGGCAGCGCTTGAAACTAAAAAGTTAGCCGCAAGCATCGATATACGACTTCCCTTGAGACCGGTACGCGGACAGCTGAGCATTTTTTCTATTGATGAAAATAGTTCGTGGGTCCCAAAGCTACCTGGCACCGCAATATCCGGCGATGGCTATTGTTTGCCTGCTAAGAAATTACCTGATGGAAGTTACCAGTGGATAGTGGGCTCTAGTTTTGATGAGGGAGAGTCTGATCTTCAGGACTGGGATTCAAGCGATGACTTTAATCGCGAACAGGCAAGAGGCTTACTAAATTACGAACATGGTGACCTTAGCCAACTTCAAAAGTCGGGAAGCTTTGTGGGCGTGCGTTGCGTTGCTGGCGATCGTTTGCCAATTATTGGTGCGCTGACTCAACGCCCAGGGATATTTTTGGCAACAGCCCTGGGGTCGAGAGGTGCACTGTGGTCAGCTTTGGCTGCCAAACTCATTACTGCTCAAGTGCTTGAGGATGACTTTGCTTTGCTGGCACGCTTAGGTTTTGCTGCAGACTTAGTGGCTGCACTGGCTCCTGCGCGTTTCTTTGCGGGTGCT
Source organism: Pseudomonadota bacterium (assembly GCA_041179645.1). Classification (GTDB taxonomy): domain Bacteria; phylum Pseudomonadota; class Gammaproteobacteria; order Burkholderiales; family Burkholderiaceae; genus Polynucleobacter. The sequence goes on along the minus strand of JBEGSZ010000020.1, from coordinate 51,054 downwards.
TTAGCAGCAGCGCCTGCTTTAGGTGCTTTTGCTTCAAATTCAAAACCAATTTTGCCATCTGCACCTAAGGCAAGATAAGCTTTAAATCCGCGACCAGTGCGGTTTGATTTGAAGTTGGTTAGCAAATCTGTCTTTCCTTCGGCAAGCAATTTTTGAACTTGCTCCGCAGAAATTTCCTGTTGCAAAACTACTTTTCCTGTTTTGAAATCGCATGACTTATTTGGGCCGGTATTGTTTTCACAAAGGTAACGCATGCCATCTTCATATACGGCGCCAGAACATTTTGGACAAACACCTAAGGCCTGACGACCAGTAAAGTCGATTGCCTCAGATTCATCCTCTTGAGTATTGCCAAAATCAAATTCAAGCTTGAAGCCTGCATTTGGATAATCCTTATCATCCTCAGGAATTTCACTTAATTTGATAATCGCCGCAAATGGTCTACCCATTTTGCTGCGGAAACCCTGCAATGGCCCAATGGTTTTCTCACGCAGCAATTCTTCTACTTCTGGATATTCAAATGCGCGACCACCCGGAGTTTTGCTAATCGTAAAGCCGCACTTCTCACATGCAAAGCGACGATAATTTTCCTTAACCGCACCTTTGCAGTGTGGGCATGGCGTGGACATAGTTGCATAGTCACCAGGAATCGTATCGCTGTCATATTCTTTTGCGCGCTTGACGATACGTTGCGTCATCTGCGCAATTTCTTGCATGAAGGTGTCGCGATTCATCTCGCCACGCTCAATCAGGGAGAGTTTATTTTCCCAGCTGCCCGTGAGATCGGGTCGCGTTAACTCTTCCACGTCTAAGCCACGCAAGAGCGTCATTAATTGGAATGCTTTAGCGGTGGGAATGAGCTCGCGCACTTCGCGCACCATATACTTTTCTGCTAGCAGACCTTCAATAATGGCGGCGCGTGTTGCAGGTGTACCCAGGCCTTTTTCAGCCATCGCTTCACGCATCTCATCGTCATCAACCCATTTACCGGCGCTTTCCATGGCTGACAACAAGGTTGCCTCGGTATAGCGAGCTGGCGGCTTGGTTTTTAATGCAACGGCTGCAATAGATTCATTTTGGACGGTCTCACCCTCTTGCACTGCCACCAATTCATCATCTGCTTGGTTGGCTCTGCCATAGACTGTCAACCAACCTGGTGTGACTAGTACGCGACCTTCAGTTTTAAAGTGATGCCCCGAGGCTTCCGTAATACGTGTCGTGACGCGGAATTCAGCTGCGGGATAAAAGACCGCCAAGAAGCGACGCACAACCAAGTCATACAGTTTTTGCTCTGGTTCACTGAGGCTCTTTGGAGACTCTAGAGTGGGGATGATCGCAAAGTGATCCGAGATTTTTGAATTATCAAAAATACGTTTGTTTGGTTTGATCCAGCCATACCCAGCTTTAGCTTTTGGATCCTTGGGGTCGCCTTGCAAAATTTGTTTAGCAAATGGGCGATATTCTTGTGAGTGCTCAGCCAGGTTCTCCATGGTCTGTTTTACAGTATCCAGATAATCTTCAGGCAAGGCCTTAGCATCAGTACGTGGATAGGTCAGCACCTTGTGGCGCTCGTAAAGCGCTTGGGCTAAACCCAAAGTATTTTTGGCGGAGAAGCCAAAGCGGGCATTGGCTTCGCGCTGCAAGCTAGTTAAGTCAAATAGTTGTGGCGCTAATTGAGTGGCTGGTTTTGCCTCTTCTTTAACACTTGCCTTTTTATCGCGACAGGCTGCCACAATGCTTAGTGCTGCTGCTTCGCTCCACAGGCGATTCTCACGTGCATCAGGTGCAGCTGCATCCTTCTTGAACTTGGGGTCAAACCAGCGCCCTTCATACACGCCAGCTGCAGCAATAAATTCTGCCTTTACTTCCCAATAATCTTTGGAGATAAATTTACGAATGAGTTCTTCGCGCTCCACAACAATTGATAGTGTTGGTGTTTGCACTCGACCAACCGTTGTCAGAAAGAATCCACCGCTCTTGCTGTTGAACGCAGTCATGGCGCGAGTACCGTTGATTCCAACCAACCAATCTGCTTCAGAGCGACAACGTGCTGCATCCGCTAGAGGTTTCATGTCGCTATCACTACGAAGCGAAGCGAAGCCATCTCGAATCGCTGCTGGTGTCATCGACTGCAACCAAAGTCGCTTGATTGCTTGAGGCGCTTTTGCGTGCTGTGCAATTAAGCGGAAGATCAACTCACCTTCGCGACCCGCGTCACATGCATTAATGAGTTCGTTAATGTCTTTGCGTTTAATGAGCTTTTGCAATACCTTAAGCCGCGATTCAGTTTTGGCGATTGGGCGCAAATCAAAATAGGGGGGCACAACAGGCAAGTTTGCAAAAGACCATTTCCCGCGCTTCACATCAAATTCTTCGGGGGCGGCAATTTCTAATAGATGGCCAACCGCAGAGGAGATCACGAAGTCATCGCTCTCGAAATAATCCTCATATTTAGTAAAGCCACCCAAGGCTTTGGCAATGTCATTCGCAACGGAAGGTTTCTCCGCAATGATCAGCGCCTTTGGGTGATCTGCGGTTGAAGTTTTTGAGCTGCTTTTTTTGGTAGATGCTTTAGTTGCCACGCGTTTTGCCTAAATTTGAGCTTGAAATGATGTTTTTAATGGGTGAAAACGGCCGACCAATTTAAACCAGATCCTGGTCAGACCTTACCCACACCCTTTTTTATTATTAACCGATAAATTGACAAAAGTCCAAAAGCCTCATTTTTAGGGCTTAGTAAGACCCCATTAAAAGCCCCAGATTTTCTTAAAATAGCACTTTAAATAGCTTTAAAAGCGGTTTTTGACCATTTTGGCAACTCTTCAAGAATATCTTTTGGCGATTGCACCAGCTTTGCCCCCTGCTGAAGTAGCTGATGGCAGCCCGTTTTAAGGGGGTTATGGATTGACCCCGGAATAGCAAAAATCTCTCGACCGAGCTCACAGCCTAGTCTTGCCGTAATAAGCGAACCAGATCGCTCGGCTGCCTCAACTACTAGGATTCCAAGGGAGAGGGCGGCAATGATGCGGTTCCTGCGTGGGAAGTGCCATGCTTTTGGCCCTGACCCTGGGCTTAGCTCTGACATCAGGAGACCAGCGCTGCCAATGGCCTGAGCCAACCCAAGATGTTCCCTTGGATACACGATATCTAGCCCTGTTCCACATACCGCTATGGTTGGATTGTCCCGCTTAGGCCCAAGGGCGCCTAAATGGGCGGCTCCATCAATCCCTCGGGCCAGTCCGGAAATGATGAGATAACCCTCAGCAGATAGGGCTTGCGCAAAATAGTGGGCATTTTTAATGCCCTCTGGGCTGGCAACCCTGGACCCCACGATGGCAATCGTTGGTACGTCGAGAAGACGAATGTCGCCATATATATAGAGTGAACTGGGCGGATCACATAAATCCAGCAGACGAGCTGGGTAGTTGGGGGAATTTCGTTGAATTTGGATCATGTTTGGGTTTTTAGGGGTGTGCATAAAGTAATTTTCAGCATGGGGCTGTAGAGAACTATCAGGACAGCCTGATTACTCTGTTGGATAATTCCTATATGGCTTTATTAACCGTCCTTTGTTACCCAGATCCACGCCTACACAAGGTTGCTAAACCGGTGGCGCAGGTAGATGCGCGTATTAAAAAAATTGTGGCCGATATGGCCGAGACTATGTATGACGCACCTGGCGTTGGTTTGGCTGCAACACAGGTGGATATTCATGAGCGAATTGTTGTGATTGATGTTTCAGATAATCAGGACGAGCTAATGGTGTTCATTAATCCTGAGTTAGTTTGGTCAAGCCCAGAAAAAAAATCATGGCGCGAGGGCTGTCTTTCTGTGCCCGAGTATTACGATGAGGTTGATCGTCCAGCGGTAGTCCGAGTAAGGGCGCTTGACATTAATGGCAAAGAATTCGAAGTAGAGGCAGATGGTTTGTTATCAGTCTGCTTGCAACATGAGATGGATCACTTGCAGGGCAAAGTGTTTGTTGAATACCTCTCGATGTTGAAGCGCAATCGTATTTCTCTCAAAATGAAAAAGCGCGCAAAAGAATTAGTAGGCGAGCGCTAAGCGCCCAATGAGAATTGTTTTTGCTGGTACCCCAGAGTTTGCTGCGCAAGCAATGCGAGCAATAGAACAGGCTGGCCATCAAATTGTTTTGGCGCTTACCCAGCCGGATCGACGCGCAGGACGTGGCATGCATCTTCAGGCGAGCCCTGTAAAAATATTTGCGCAAGAGAAAAATATTCCCGTATTACAGCCGGCATCACTCAAGCAGAGCCATACCGACTTGCAGAAACGAGGGGCAGCGCAAGAGACGTATCAATATTTATCTAATGTTGATTTTGATGCAATGGTCGTTGTTGCTTATGGATTAATTCTTCCTCAAGATATTCTTGATCTTGCCTCTCGTAATGGTAGGCATGGTTGTTTTAATATTCATGCCTCTCTGCTACCAAGGTGGCGCGGTGCAGCCCCGATACAGCGTGCAATTGAGAGTGGTGATGCCATTGCAGGTGTGAGCATCATGCAGATGGATGCAGGCTTAGATACTGGCGATACCGTTTTGGTGGGTGATTTAGAAATTACACCCCACGAAACCAGTACATCACTCCATGATCGTCTTGCAGCTTTGGGCGCTGAGTTGATGGTAAAAGTTTTGAATGACTTGAATCAAGACCTTACCGTTGTAAAAACTCCGCAGGCTACCGAAGGCATCACGTATGCAGAAAAAATATTAAAGAGCGAAGCAGAGATCGATTGGTATTTAAGTGCCATTGAAATAGATCGACGCATTCGAGCTTTCAATCCATTTCCTGGATCCACTAGTAACCTGCATGGCGAGCAATTCAAGTTTTGGAATTCTTGTTTGCCTAGCAAGGCGCAAGCACTTCAAAATGCCACCCCAGGGCAAGTGTTGGGATTTGATGGGGATGCTGTGCATGTCCAGTGTGGAGAGGGTGTAATTGAAATCTTAGAAATGCAAAAGCCCGGTGGAAAAAAAACGAGCGCCAGTGCTTGCCTTCAAAGCTATCGCACACAAGAAAAAATAATGCAGTTCAAGAAAGATTAATTTGACCGATCAAAAAACACCACGCAGTCTTCCGCTATCAGAAGCGATCACTATTTCTGCGCAAGCAATTGGTGAGGTGATGGTGGGTCGATCGCTCACAGAAGTTTTGGATCAGTTGGATGCGCATGAGCGGCCCATTGTGCAAAGTCTTACATTTGATGCTCTGCGTAAGTGGGTGAGATCGCACGAGTTTATTAAGCAGTTCATTCCAAAGGCGCCACCGCCGGAGGTGGAGTATTTGTTAAGCGTGGCAATCGCCTTGTTTTTGCAGGGCGCGACGGCAGGCAAAGGTTATGCAGCGCACACGATCGTTGACCAGGCCGTAAAAGCCTGCAGTGAATATGAGCCCACGATGTATGCCAAAGGCTTGGTGAATGCGGTACTTCGCAAGGTGAGCCTTGCAGTTCAGGTAGAGAATGAAAAGCCTTATCCGCCAGACCCCACCCCCATGTTTTTTCCGCCCTGGTGGAGGGCTAGTCTGAAGCGTAATTATTCCAAGTCATGGCAGGCCATGCTGATTCAGCAAGCCCAACGTGCGCCGTTGATATTGCGAGTAAACGCTAAACAACATACTCGCCAGGAGTATCAGGATTTATTGCAGCAAGCTGGCATCATGGCGGAGCCCATTACCAGTGTTGCTGGTATTGCATTGGATTCAGCTTTGTTGCTCCGGGAGCCAGTGCCTGTTTCAGATTTGCCCGGATTTTATAGTGGCGCAGCTTCTGTTCAGGATGCGGGCGCGCAAATTGCTGCTGTATTGCTTGATCCACAACCCGGGGAGCGAATATTGGATGCTTGCGCTGCTCCTGGAGGAAAAACTGCTCATCTGTTGGAATTGGCGCAATGTGAGATGACCGCTTTAGAGCTTGATGGTGAGCGCCTTGGCAAAATTGGCGGCAACCTAGATCGTTTGCGTCTTCAGTCCGATGCAGTTCGAGTTGTACGCGGCGATGCTTCAAAGTCTGCCTGGTGGGACGGAAAGGCATTTGACAAAATTCTCTTAGATGCGCCTTGCTCAGCATCGGGTATTGTTGCAAGACATCCAGACATCCCATTCTTACGCCGCGAAGCGGACATTAAGGCGCTGCAGTTAAGGCAGCGCGCCATTTTGGAGCAATCTTGGAAGATGCTTAAGGATGGAGGCACGCTCTTGTATGTGACCTGCTCGGTATTTCCCGAGGAGGGCGAGGAGCAGGCAGCGTGGTTTGCGGCAGAGCATCGTGATGCATTACGATTAAGTGCCCCCGGACAAATTTTGCCTGCGGAGCTAAATGATGGTTTTTACTATGCTTTGTTTAAGAAAAATGGGCCATGAGCCAAAGCATTAAACAATTCATTCTTTGTAGCTTGATGGCGCTGAACCTATTTTCAGTGGCTGCAAATGCAGAGGGCATTAAGCTTAAATCTGCCGAACTAGAGCGGGTGGATGGCGACTGGCTATTGAATGCCACGTTTAAGATTGAGCTAACCCCAGGCTTAGAAGATGCAGTCCAAAAAGGGGTTGTCTTATATTTTCAGACGGAGTTTGATGTAACTCGTTCGCGTTGGTATTGGTTTGATGAAAAGCCTGCACTTGCCCAACGATTAACGCGCTTATCCTATCAACCCATGACTCAGCAATATCGTATTGCATCTGAAGGCTTTACTTTTTCTGCAAGAACGATGTTTGAGGCTTTGCAGGCCGTGGGTAGCGTCGGGGGCTGGCGAGTAATAGAGGGCAGCCAAATTGATCCGAGCAAGTCTTACACTGCGGCAATCAGAATGACTTTGGATTTGGCTAAGCTACCCAAACCATTTCAGATAAACGCCCTTAACAATCGAGATTGGAATGTCACCAGTGATTGGGTGCGCTTCCCCTTTTTGCCAAATGGCCCCAACCTAATTAAACGATGAAGATATCCTTAGACTTCATTGGCTCAAACGCGTTTGAGAAAGATGCCTGGAAAAGGCGTGCACTGCCAACGGCGATGGCAGTGATTGCCACCTTTGCGCTGTTGTTGCTTGTGCTGCTATCTGTTGCAACATCAAACACCGAATTTTTTGATAACTACTTTATTTGGCTCTATGCAGCTAATGTAATTGTTGGTATTTGTCTAACCCTGGTGATTCTCACCTTGGTGATTGTGATTGCCATTCGTTGGCGTAAGGGTCGATTTGGCACACGCTTAGTAGCAAAGCTAGCCATGATTTTTGCTTTAGTCGGCGTTGTTCCAGGATTAATTTTGTACGGCGTTTCCTTGCAATTCGTTTCTCGGAGCATCGAAACCTGGTTTGATGTCCAAGTGGAGTCTGCACTAGATGCTGGGCTTGAGTTGGGGCGCGTTACTCTTCGCGTTGCGCAAGAAGAGATTTTGGCTGAGGGCAATTACATTGCCGAGCAAATAGTGCAAGTTCCATCTGGAAGCACTTCTGAACAAGTTGGCGCCATGGTCATGAAGACGCGCAATCAATTTGGTATTCAAGAGGTAAGTCTTTTTGGTATTCAGCGCAATTTAATTTTGACTAGTGAGTCAAAGCCAAAAAAATATTTGCCGGCTCCTAGCACTGATGTGATTGCTGAGGCCTTTAAAAAGAAGGGCATTACCGCTGTAGACCAAATTGAAATGGAGGGAGGACAGCGCGGCTATCGTGTTAGGGCAATTGTGCCGATTGTGCGCAAGAAGCAAGCCTCTAGTAAGTTAGATTCTGGCAAAGTAGTAGACGATAAATACTTTTTGCAGTTGGTGCGTTATATTCCTGGCCCACTGGCCAAAAATATTGTTGCTGTTGAGTCTGCCTATAGCGATTATCAAGAGAAGTCATTGGGTCGAACCGGCCTACGAAAAATGTTTGTAGGTACGCTCACCTTAACGTTGTTCTTTGCATTGTTTGTAGCTGTGACATTGGCTTTAATTTTGGGTCGTCAGCTAGCCAGACCTCTGTTAATGCTCTTAAAAGGAACGCAGGCAGTTGCTCAGGGCGATTTATCACCTAAGCCAGAACTAGATACTGGTGATGAGCTGGGAATGTTGACGCGGCAATTTAATGTGATGACTCGCCAGCTGGCGGACACAAGAACTTCCCTGCAAGAATCAAAGTCATTTTTAGAAACGGTATTAGGCAATCTAACTGCGGGCGTTCTTATCTTTGATAAAAATTTCAATGTGGTATCCAGCAATGCTGGTGCTGATCGCATTTTCTCGCAAGACTTAACGCAAATGGATGGGCGCCCATTAAGTGATAGCCCAAGTCTTATCGAGTTTGATCAAGCCATTAAAGAAGGGTTTGCTACGATGAAGCTGGCAGTGGGCGTGGAGGGCGGACAACCAGGTGTAGGCACCCATAAGTCGGAACCAGTGTGGCAAAAGCAAATTCAGCTTCACAGTACAAACGAGTTTGAAAATGAGTCTGGTGTAACTTTGTTCATTCGTGGAACTGAGTTGACTGCGGATTTACGCATGGTGGTATTTGATGACATCACCGATGTAGTAAGCGCACAGCGCTCCATTGCCTGGAGTGAGGTGGCTAGGCGTTTGGCCCATGAGATTAAGAACCCATTAACCCCGATTCAACTCTCCGCAGAGAGATTGCAGCATAAGCTGGCGGGAAAATTGAGTCCTGAGCAGGAAGAGATGATGAATCGCAGCACCGAAACCATCATTGGACAAGTGCAGGCGATGAAAGAAATGGTAAATGATTTTAGGGACTTTGCTAAGACGCCGAGTCCTCAACTGAAATCTGTGTCAATCAATACTTTGATACAAGAGATTCTGGGTTTGTATGAGGGAAGTCCTTTAAGGACGCAGCTTGATCCACGCTGTCCAAGCATTATGGGTGACCCTACGCAACTGAGACAGATTATTCATAATCTTTTACAAAACGCACAAGATGCTACTCTTGAGGGCGTGCATCAAGCTGAGCCGGTTGAAGTTAAAACCGAATTGGTGCCCTACGGTGAATTAAATAGTGTGCCACAAAATGCAGTGCGTTTAACAATAAGTGATAGTGGTTCAGGGTTTCCAGCTAAGATATTGGCAAGAGCTTTCGAGCCTTATGTAACGACGAAGAGCAAGGGTACTGGTTTGGGCTTGGCAGTAGTGAAGAAAATCGTGGATGATCACGGTGCCAAAATTGAGGTTCGGAATCGCATGCAGGGAGATGAAGTGATTGGTGCGCAAATATCAATTTTGTTTATGAATCTAGCAAAAGAGGCAGCATAAGAATGGCAAGCATTTTGGTGGTCGATGATGAGATGGGAATCCGCGAGCTTCTCAACGAGATTCTGACGGATGAAGGCCACACTGTTTATGCGGCTGAGAGTGCTATGCAGGCACGCACAATCCGTGAGCAGATGCGCCCAGATCTTGTCTTGCTCGATATTTGGATGCCCGATGTTGATGGCATCACCTTGCTCAAAGAGTGGTCTAAGACCGGGCAGCTGACGATGCCAGTAGTTATGATGTCTGGACATGCCACGATTGATACGGCCGTTGAAGCCACGCGCATTGGCGCGCTCAACTTCTTAGAAAAGCCCATCGCGCTTCAAAAATTACTGAAGACCGTCAATAAGGCGCTTGAGAGTTCGCCTAAGCACATTGAGCCGATTGAAGAAAAGGCATCCACAGCCCCTTCATCCACTCCAAGTCCTAAGGCGACGGTCAGCGAGCAAGCGCCGCAAGTTCAAGATGGTGAGTACATTAGTGGGATTGCAAAAACCTACTTTGATTTACCGCTGCGCGAGGCTAGGGACTTATTCGAAAAAGCCTACTTTGAGCATCAAATGATCATCATGGGCGGCAGCATGACTAAGATTTCTGAATACACAGGTTTAGAGCGAACCCATCTCTACCGCAAGCTAAAAGCTTTGGGAATCGATACTTCGCGCAATAAGACTGAGCAATAAGACGCTGCGCCAACAGCTGCTTGCAATGATTCTTTGGGCTGATTGATACGAAACACAGTATTGCTATTGCGACGGATAATAGCGTTCATATCATTTCGGAATTATTCCCATGGAAATAAAGGTTAACTTTCTCGATAAGTTGCGTCTTGAAGCCAAGTTCGATGACTTCACGGTGATTGCTGATCAACCTATTCGATACAAGGGTGATGGTTCAGCCCCGGGACCTTTTGATTACTTTTTAGCCTCATCTGCCTTATGCGCGGCATATTTTGTGAAGTTATATTGCGATACCCGTAATATTCCAACCGAAAACATTCGTCTTTCGCAAAACAATATTGTTGACCCAGAAAACCGTTACCAACAGATATTCAAAATTCAAGTTGAATTACCAGAAGATATTTCTGCAAACGATCGTCAGGGTATATTGCGCTCGATTGAGCGCTGCACGGTAAAAAAAGTTGTTCAAGCAGGCCCAGAGTTTGTCATTGAGGAAGTCAAGAACCTAGATGCTGATGCACAAAGTCTATTAACCTTGAGCTCAGCCTCCGACGTAAGTACTTATATTCCAGGAAAGGATTTGCCGTTAGAGCAAACTATCGCGAATATGTCTGGTGTGTTGGCGAACCTAGGAATCAAGATTGAAATCGCCTCATGGCGCAATCTCATACCCAATGTTTGGTCCTTACATATTCGTGATGCGCATTCACCCATGTGCTTTACAAATGGCAAAGGCTCTACGAAAGAAAGTGCCCTAGCTTCGGCCTTGGGTGAGTATATCGAGCGACTTAGCAATAATCATTTCTATGCCGGGGCATTTTGGGGTGAAGAGATCGCCAATAGCGCTTTTGTCCATTACCCGAATGAGCGCTGGTTTAAGCCCGGACCCAAAGATGCGCTACCCAAAGAAATTCTTGATGAGTACTGCCTCAATATTTTTAACCCTGATGGTGAATTGCGAGGCTCACATTTAATTGATACTAATTCTGGAAATATCGAGCGAGGAATTTGTTCTTTGCCATATATACGTCAATCCGATGGCGAGACTGTTTATTTTCCATCTAACCTTATTGAAAACTTATACGTTAGTAACGGCATGAGTGCCGGCAACACGCTGGCTGAGGCCCAAGTACAGTGCCTGTCAGAGATATTCGAGCGCGCAGTTAAGCGTGAAATTCTTGAGCATGAAATCGCTTTGCCAGATGTCCCGCAAGCGGTGCTTGAAAAATACCCCAGTATTTTGGCTGGTATTCAGAGCCTTGAGGAGCAGGGTTTTCCGGTGTTGGTAAAGGATGCATCGTTAGGCGGCATATACCCCGTCATGTGCGTTACCTTAATGAACCCAAGAACGGGCGGAGTATTTGCATCATTTGGGGCGCACCCAAGTCTAGAGGTAGCGCTAGAGCGGAGTTTGACGGAGTTACTGCAGGGCCGTAGCCTGGAGGGTCTGAACGATTTACCCCCACCCACTTTTGCAAGTGAAGCGGTCACCGAGCCAAATAACTTTGTTGAGCACTTTATTGATTCGAGCGGCATTGTATCGTGGCGATTTTTTAGCGCTAAATCAGATTACGAATTTGTTGAGTGGGATTTTTCTGGCAAAGGCGAAAACTCAAATGCTCTAGAAGCTGCCACCTTATTTGGCATTCTAAAATCTTTGGGTAAAGAAGCGTATGTCGTCGTGTATGACCAGTTGGGCTCGGTCGCTTGCCGAATCTTGGTGCCGGGGTACTCCGAGGTTTATCCAATTGAAGATTTGGTTTGGGATAACACCAATAAGGCGCTTTTGTTTCGCGCCGATATTTTGAATTTATTTAATCTCGATGATGCAAGCTTGGCCGGACTGCTTGCGCGTTTAGAGGGTAACGAATTAGATGAGTATGGCGACATCGCTACATTGATTGGCATTGAGTTTGACGAAAATACGCCTTGGGGTCAGCTAACAGTTTTAGAGTTGAAGCTGCTGATTCATCTGGCATTAAAACAGCTGGAGGAGGCGCATGAGCTTGTGGGCGCCTTCCTTCAGTACAACGACAATACAGTCGATCGTAAATTGTTCTATCAGGCATTAAATGCAGTATTAGAAATTTTGCTAGATGACAGCCTGGATTTGGGTGACTACATAGCCAATTTCCGTCGGATGTTTGGTGAAGAAAGAATGGACGCCGTAGTAGGCTCTACCGTTGGGGGCACTCGCTTCTCTGGCTTGAGCCCAACTAGCATCAAGTTAGAGGGCCTTGATAGACATCATCGTCTGATTGATAGTTATAAAAAACTTCATACGGCTAGGTCTAAAAGTAAAAACTAAAAATGCTTATGCATATCCCCGAGCATAAATATGGCATCTATCTTTTGGCTTGCGTTTGCGGCTTGGTAGATGTCACCTGCTTTGTCGGGCTGCATGGCGTGTTTTCTGCCATGATGACTGGCAATATATTGATGTTCACTATTGCCCTTGCAGACGGCCATCCGATTGAAATGGGTTTGAAGTATCTTCAAGCCTTGGGCGGGTTTACTATCGGCGTCATCATTGCCGCAAGAGTGATGAAGGCATGTGGCGGCGGCAATCACTCACGCAAAGCATTTTGGCTTGTTTGGTTGCTATTGGGCATTGCAATGACCTTAACCATTTGGTGGGCGCCGGAAACGCATCAGTCTCTTAGAGATATGCTGGTCAATCTTTTATCAATGGCTATGGGTGCCATGGCAACCATTGTCAGGGTGCATGGTGTTCAAGATTTAGCAACCAGTCTATTGACGGGGACTTACACCTCCCTCATAGCCGAATCCCCCTTGGCTGCCTCTAAAAGTGATCGCTGGATAAGAAGACTAACTTCGATTATGTTATTTATTGTTAGTGGAGCTATTGGCGGATATTTGGCAAGGATAGATCCCGCATGGTCGCTTGGACTGGCATTTATCGTGATGTCCTTGGCTATGGTGATCTTCAATAAGTCTGCTCAAGAGCGGGATGGTTAGGCAAAGGATGAAGAATCGCCCAGCATTTACGGATTTAACCCAATAGTTGACCGCGATTAAGCCCTTTTTTCAAGCTGGAATGGAGTTTCATTTATAATTTCATCTCTTGGCCTGGTAGCTCAGTCGGTAGAGCAGAGGATTGAAAATCCTTGTGTCGGTGGTTCGATTCCGCCCCGGGCCACCAAGAATCACCAAAACCACCTTCGGGTGGTTTTTTCGTTTGTAGGGCAAGCCCTTATATGTCACAAAATGAATTGAGCCATAATCTATTTAATTGTTGGAATAGCTGGGGGAAAGAAATGAATAAATTTTCGAAGTTAATGGTTTTGGCTATGGCTTGCTTCTCGCCATTTATTTTTGCCCAAAGCGGATTTCAAGGCTTTTATGGGCAGATTGCCACTGGTTACGAAAATAACTCAGTAAGTAATACCAGTCTAACTATGAATAACTCGAGCAATTTCCCAGGCGGTAATAATCCTTCAAAGGGGTCAATGCCATTAGTCATAGGCCTTGGTTACAACTATGCTGTAACCCCCGAGTTTATTCTTGGTCTTGGGGTTGACTATTCGTTACTCCAGACAACAATAGGTAATGCGAATATTAATCCCTCGGTTCAACCAAACACCGGCACTACATACAAAGTTTCTAATAGGCTGAATCTTTTTGTAACCCCTGGTTATGCGATTGACAAAGACAAGCTTGTATATGCCAAGGCCGGTTATTCTACCCAGAGACTCCAGACTTCTTACTGGGATAATATTGACGGTCAATGCTCAGGCAACTCAACTGGTAGCGGAAACGTAAATGGATACGTTCTGGGCGCAGGATACAAACAAATGATTGCTGGAGGCTTTTATGGATTCGGCGAGGCAAATTACTATAAATATGGAAATGCTTCTTTTGGTAATTCATCTTTGTGTGACACCACTTTGATAACTAATTTTCAGCCATCAACATCTGCTTATAATTTCTTAGTAGGTATTGGCTACAAGTTCTAAACAGAGTTAAGTATCCTCTGCCCTGGTCGATTCCGCCCCGGGCCACCAAGAAACACCAAAACCACCTTCGGGTGGTTTTTTATTTACAGAAGTTCGACCCCAAAGTTTTTCATCATTAGAGCAAACAGACCAAAGCAAATAACTGTCACAGCTAAGCTTGCGCCCATTGTCATCCAGAACCCAAGTCTTGGAAGCAAGTAGGGAAATAGCAGAAACATCGGCAGTGTTGGGATCACATACCAAAAGGTGTAATAAGCGTGATTAGCGATTTTTTCTTCCGATTGGTTTTCAATAAATAACCATGTGAGAGTGAGCAAAGTCATTAGGGGTAGTGCCGCAATGAAGCCGCCTAACTTGTCACTTCGTTTTGCTACCTCGCTAATGAATACAACCATTCCAGCAGTTAGTAGGTATTTCGTAATAATCCAAGTCATGATTTAACAAAAGTATTAAAAAGGAATAAAATGAATTATGCGTCGGATTTGTGTACTTTTGTGCCTCTCGCTTTTCGTGAGCCTTATTCATGCGGGCAGCCTTTCTGCTTCAAATGAATTGGCTGGGCAAGTACATGTTCAAAATATGGTTCAACATGATTGCCATACACAAGCCGATACCAAGATGGATAAGTCGCATACAACCAATCACCAAACTCACCATCAGTGCTGTTTAGGAGTTGTAGCCAATTTATCTACAAATGAATATAAGCAACCAGACTTTTCCAGTCACTTTGTTGCGTGGGTTCCTCGCTTAGTAATTGAGGAAATGCCCAACAACATCTTCAAACCTCCAAGACAAATTAGCTAATCCCTTATTAACTAATTTTTGTGGCTTATTGCCACTGTTACCTATTGGAGAAATCTTATGAATATGACTCACTACATGGAGTTATTGGCTGTTAACCAGCCTTGGAACTTAATTATTTTTATGGCTATTCCAGTCATCTTGGCTGAGACACTTGCCATCACCGAGCTTTATCTACTCTTTACTCGCAAGTTTGATGGCGCCGTGTATTACCTCAATCGCTTTGCTGGTATTGGGGTAGGCATTTATTTTGTCGGCATCATCATTTACATCATGACAAATGCTGTGGTTCCTATTACTAAGGCGGGCGAATGGAGAACAGTAATTGATGTGATTGCTGTTGGCACATACTTAATTGCTGGCTTGCCATTGATTTGGATTGCCTTACAAGAGATGGGCTTAGTTAATCGAGCCTTAGATCAAATGGGCAAGTTAAAGATTCATGCGATTTGCGTGGCTTTGTTCTTGGTGTTTGGTCATATCGCGATGATTGCCGGCATGGTTGACCCAAGTATTTTGGGTTACAAAGGAGCTAACACTCACCAAATGAGTTCAGCTTCTGATGATCATGAGTTTTGCCATCCAGAAGAGCATGAAAAGATGATGAAACAACATCAACAAATGATGGGCAATATGACTCCTGAGCAAATGAAGAAAATGCCTATGAATAGCGGGCAAATGCCAATGGGTAGTGGTCAAATGCCTCAGCAGATGAAGAATGGGCAGATGCCAATGAATAACCAAGGACACAATCATTAATAAAAGGTTTTCCCGAAAGGGCAGCCTTTATTTGAAGAAAGAAATGGTTGATATGAAATTGGTTAATCAACAGAGAAGGTTGATTTCTTTGGGATTGGTTTTATTGCCAGCAATAGGTTTTGCCGCAACTGAAAAGCCAGTCATTACGATGTGGAAAAGTCCAACTTGTGGTTGCTGCAAAGATTGGGCAGACCATGTTGAAAAGAATGGGTTCGCTGTAAAAACTTATACAGATGGCAATGATGAGATTCGCAAGAAATTGGGCATGCCTATTCAGTTTGGCTCTTGTCATACCGCTTTGATTGGCGGTTACGCAATTGAAGGGCATGTGCCGGCAAAAGACATAAAGCGATTGTTGGCGGAGAAACCCAAAGCTATTGGACTTGCTGTTCCTGCTATGCCAGTGGGTTCTCCTGGTATGGATGGTCCTGAATACAAGGGTAGAAAAGACCCATACGATGTTTTATTGATTGGAATGAATGGTAAGCCTAGCGTTTATCAATCCTATAGATAAAGGAATTGAAATGAGTGAAATTAATTTAAGTGTGAGCGGTATGACATGTGGCTCATGCGTTAAGCATGTCACCAATGCTCTTAAACCATTAGATGGCGTTCAGGATGTATCTGTTGATTTGGGGGCTGGCAAAGTGAAAGTCACTAGAGCTACAGATAAGTCGGATGATTTGATTGCCGCATTAATTGAAGATGGCTATCCGGCTCAACTAGATGTTGGTGGCGCGCCACAAGCCAAACAAGGCGGTGGCTGTGGTGGTGGATGTAAGTGTTCATAGATGTCGTTTTAAACGACAGTCTAGAGTTTGAGTCAGGCATCCTGTAGCCCTGGTCGATTCCGCCCCGGGCCACCAAGAATTACCAAAACCACCTTCGGGTGGTTTTTCATTTGAGTTGGCGGGTGGCATTGCTTTGCTTGAGATGGTCTAATTACGAAATATTGCTTTAAACGACAATGTAAATTCATAATAAAAGCAGGGGGACGGTATGTATAAGCTCGTAGCCTTTGATGCTTATGGAACGCTATTTGATGTTTATTCCATGGGACAGTTGGCAGAAGAATTATTTCCGGGTCATGGACAGGCTTTTGCTTTGATGTGGCGTGATCGCCAAATCGAATACACGCGCTTGGTAACCATGAGTGACCCCAGTCCCGATGGCAGCAAACACTATCTTCCATTTTGGGAGCTAACGATTCGCTCATTGAGGTATGTCTGTAAGCGGATGGAATTAAACCTCACTCCCGAAAATGAGAGACGACTGATGGATCAGTATGCCAAGCTCACTGGGTTTGGCGATAGTTTGAGTGTGCTCAAAGCAATCAAAGCGAAAGGTATTTCAACTGCCATTTTGTCGAACGGCAGTAAAGAGATGCTGGCTACAGTAGTGGAGAGCAATGGTTTAAATTCCTATCTCGATAAAGTAGTAACCATTGAAGATATTCGCCTATTTAAAACTGCCCCACAAGCCTACGAACTTTTGCTTAAAGCTTTTCCGGTCAAGAAAGAGGAGATACTATTTGTATCAAGCAATGCTTGGGATGCTCTAGCGGCCAAGTGGTTCGGCTTCGATGTGTTTTGGGTTAATCGCTTGAATCATCCCTTTGAAGAAATTGGTGAAATGCCGGACTATGAGGGCGACTCTCTAAGCAAGGTTTTGAAGGTTATATAAGATGAAATTCTCCGATTCGGTTACCTTACAAGGCAAGCATGCCTCATTAGTGCCATTAACTATGGCGCATCATGACGGTTTATGTGAGGCCGTTAGGGATGGTGAGCTCTGGAAGCTTTGGTATACAAGCGTTCCTTCGCCCGAGTTAATGTCAAAGGAAATTGAAAGGCGTTTGAACTTACAGCAGCTGAGTTCAATGAATCCGTTTTGTATTTTGGATGCCAAAGGCAATCCTATTGGAATGACCGCTTATATGAATATTGATTCAGAAAATCGTAGGCTAGAGATAGGATCTACTTGGTACCGTCAGTCGGTTCAGCGCACGGCTATCAATACTGAATGTAAATTAATGCTATTGCGTTACGCATTCAGGAGCTTGGCTTGTGTTGCCGTGGAATTTCGTACACATTTTTTCAATCATCAAAGTCGAAAAGGCATTGAGAGATTAGGGGCGAAACTAGACGGTATCTTGCGAAGTCATCAGATTAATCATCACCCGGATGCCAAAGATAGTCTTCGAGACACCTGTGTATATAGCATTCTGGCGGGGGAATTTCCTGCTGTAGATGCTCATTTGAGCTTTCGATTGCAATCACCTAAGTTATAAACTGGCGATTCACCTTAGGCTAGCTTCTCAAAAGAGGTCATATGTCTGCTGTTCGAAATATCCGAATGCTTACGCGCTACAACAAGTGGGCAAATAACTTGCTCTTAGCTGCTATTTCTAAGCTGCCACATGAGGAGTTCAGTAAAAAACGCCCTGCAGCATTTGGTGGGATGGCATTCGCTTTAGCCCATGTAGTGATTGTTGATCAAATCTGGAGAGCCCATTTACTTGGTAATGGCCATGGTTTTACATCTCGCACTACCGAATCACCAGATTCTTTAAAGTTACTTTCAGAAAAGTTAAATGAACTGGGCGACTGGTATGTTCAATATGCCGATACGATGAGCGAGTCTTTACTGAATGAAAAAGTGTGCTTTTCATTTGTTGATGGCGGCGCCGGAGAAATGACTAGAGGTGACATTTTGATTCATATCTGTAATCACAAAGCGTTTCATCGGGGCCATATTGGTGACATGTTTTATCAATCTGGTTTTAGGTCGCCATCAATAGATTTACCTGTATATATGCGCGATGCTTTTAATGAGGCAGAGCTACTATAGGGTCTCGAGCCTGCAGGGTATGCTGCTTTGCTCATTTGTTGTGGTTTAACGGCAGGCCTCTTTTCGATTACCCAGTATTTGCTATCCAGGTAGGCCGTGTCCGTGCCCCGATTGAGCTACTTGCGTGGACCTTGCTTGGGACGCCAAATTTTATTCTTGAAAAAGTCTGAGTCGTAGAATAGAGCTTCAATGCCAATTAAGTTCATACAGCTTTTAACTAGCGCCGAGCGTTCCCACAAGACTAATGTTCAGTTGGGCGCCTATATGGCATTTGTTGCGGGCGCGGTTAATGCGGGTGGATTCTTGGCGATTGCCCGCTACACCTCCCATATGAGCGGCATCATTTCTGCGATTGGGGATGATCTGGCCCTTAATGATTTGATTTCAGTTGTAGGCGGCATCTCGCTCTTGCTATCTTTCCTATTTGGCGCCGCTACTACCGCCATCATTGTTAATTGGGGTCACAGAAGAAAAATTCATAGTGAGTTTGCATTGCCCTTATTGCTCGAAGCAGTATTACTTTTAGTTTTTGGATTGGTCGGGGCCAACTTAAATTTATATTTGCCCCTAACGGTACCGGCGATTGCATTGCTCCTCTGCTTTGTTATGGGTTTGCAGAATGCGATTGTTACTAAGGCATCAAAGGCAGAAATTAGAACGACCCATATGACCGGGGTGATTACGGACATAGGTATCGAGTTGGGAAAGTTAATTTACTGGAACAAATCAAGCGAAGCGAATCAAAAAAATTATGTCAAAGCCAATAGAGAAAAGTTAAAAACCCATTTATTCATTTTTTCAGTATTTTTAGTTGGAGGGATTATTGGGGCAATCAGCTTTAAAAAAGTTGGCTATATTTCAGTGGTGCCGATTTCCCTGTCCCTAATCTTTATCGCTGGTATGCAGATATATCGTGATATTAGGGTAATCATGCTTGATCGGCTATTCTAGCCTTTAGCTGCTTCTGTTGCGGGCTATTGGTGCATAACAAAATTGATTAAGAATCGATATGAAAAAATTATTTAAGCTTTCATGTATAGCTCTATTTGTATGGGTATTAAGCGGCTGTCTTGCCAGCACCACATCACCAGTGGGCGTTAATTGTGATTACAGTCAAGGCAAGCCTTTGTGGGAAATGCCGCTGGATTGTCAGGGCCGTTAATTTATTCAATGGCCGCGTAATGTGAGGGGCCACTTTCGGGTAGCTAGGTTGTCGGGTAAATCAGCATAGATTTGGACCACATCAAAAGCTAAAATCAGTCT
Source organism: Pseudomonadota bacterium (assembly GCA_041179645.1). Taxonomy (GTDB): domain Bacteria; phylum Pseudomonadota; class Gammaproteobacteria; order Burkholderiales; family Burkholderiaceae; genus Polynucleobacter. The sequence goes on along the minus strand of JBEGSZ010000020.1, from coordinate 31,457 downwards.
TTCTTGCCCGATTTAATTAAGAGCGGTTCAGGTTTCTAGCACTGAGATAAGAATGAGTGAGTCCCTATTGATTTCCATAAGCTACATCAGCCGGGCAACGCAGGATATGGGCGTATTGGCATTGATGCGCCTTATGGATCAGGCTGCACAACTTAATCAAAAGCTAGGCCTATCCGGGGTGCTCTTTTATGAGAACCAACATTTTGGCCAAATATTGGAGGGGCCTCGTGCAGAGGTCACGAAGATATGGGAAAAAATTCAGCGAGATCCTCGCCATCAGCAGGTGCGCCTGTTGAAGATGGAAGAGATTGCGGAGAGAAGTTTTCCTGCCTGGTCAATGCGCTTCTTTTTGGCAAAAGAAATTATTGCGAAGATGCCAAACCTTACCGGCGTATTAGATGGTCTGCCCGAGCATGATGATGAGCTATTAAGGCTAATGCGCACAGCAGCAGGCTAGGGCCTGCCATTGCTAGAAAGTAGCTTGCTTCAAGAGTATCTAAACTGTAGTCATGAAGCAGCTCCTACATTTTTTTCTTATTGCATCCTTCGGCATTGCCTGCGCGCAAGAAGCTTCCAATGCTTATGACCTAAAGGTTGCTGTCACGAGATCCGGCGATCGCTTTCAGGTCAATGCAAGCTATGAGGTGCCGATTACTGTATGTGAAGCCTTTGCATTTATTACGGACTACGAAGGCATTAAAAATTTACCTGGAGTTGTAGATTCGAAAGTGCTATCTAGGTCGGGTAATAAGGTGAAGGTTGCCCGTTTACTTGAAGAAAGAATTCTATTCATCCCGTTTGAGATGCGTTCCGAGCTCGAGTACGTTGAGGTTCCCAATAAAGCATTGCTTTTTGAGCAGTTAAGCGGAGATACAAAATACTACAAGGGAAGCTGGCGCCTATTGCCCGAGAGGGAGTTCACTATTTTTAAATACGATGCACAGGTTGAGCCAAATTCTTTGGTGCCATCAGCCGTAATCGAGTACTTCATTAAAAATATTGTGCGTCGACAGTTTGAGTCAATGGCGGAAATGGCGTCTCTAAGAAAGTCCTCTCAAAAGACGGCATGTAAGCTGTAATATGTAAGCTTAGTTTAAGGTGACGTGACCATGACAAATCTCAATCAATTACCCACTGATTTACCTATTCCCCAGGATGATGGAGCTGCCGATCATTTGGTTGGCATGAGCCTGCCTTCGATCACCTTGAGCACAACTACCTCCAGTCAATTTAATCTTGGTGAGAGCAAAGGTCGCTTGGTGATTTACTGCTACCCAATGACGGGGCAGCCGAATGTAGCTTTGCCTGACGGGTGGGATCAGATACCGGGAGCAAGAGGATGCACTCCACAAAGTTGTTCTTTTAGAGATCATTATCAAGAGTTGCGCACTTTGGGAGCGGAGGTGGCTGGCTTGAGTGTGCAATCTACCGAATACCAAAAAGAAATGGCGGATCGTTTGCATTTGCCATTTCCGGTATTAAGTGATGCCGATTATCAATTTCAGAAAGCTTTGCAGTTGCCGACTTTTGTTGCTGCCGGAATGACCCTGTTAAAGCGGATCACCTTGATAGCAAATCATGGTGTGATTGAGGCTGTGCACTACCCTATTTTTCCAAGCGACAGCGATCCAGCTTGGGTTATCAACTATTTAAAAAATAACCCTGCTTAATTTTATTTAGGGCAAATTGTATTTGGCCCAAGTAAATAACACGTTGCCAACGTTCTGTCCGCCAGGCACATAGGCAGTTTGAATGCTGAGATCTTTATAGCTGATCGAGGCAATAGGGAGCACTCCAGGGAAGGGGATGTAGTTCATGATGTCTTGCCGCGACATGATGAACGCAGTTGCTCCAACACCGTATTTCCAGTCTGGGCTATTGCCAATATTCCACATCGGTATCCAGCCGTAGCCCACCATGTACTGGTAAATTCCATGGGAGTCTTTGAAGGTCATTCCATAAATACCTTCCCAATTACCGCTCTCATTTACTAAGCCTCTGCCAAAACCAATTCCCATGGGATATTCAGTGTATTCATTGATCTTGTCTTGCGAGTAGGCATAGGGCATGTGATAGGTGTAGAGGGGGATATAAAGCTCATTCTCACCTTTGTCCCAGACAGACTCAAGGTGAGCTGTTGTGGTTTGGAACCAGTCTGAGATGCTTTCAGCATGGAGCGCTGCCAATGGCATGCAAAGAAGTAAAAAGACAATAAATCTACGGCACATAACGAATATTTGTAAAACAGGTAAAGAAAGGCGCCTCTTAATTAAGGATTGATGCTGTTTTTTATAAGAGACTACTTCGGCTGACGAGATTATATGTTGCTTTGCAACAATATTTCCTTGCTAAGCCTCATATAAGCGATTAATATGGTGCGGTGCAGCAAATAACCTTTTAAAGGAAATACCATGTTCAATAATCAATTCGCTGGAAATCAAGCTAAATCCGTAGAAAACGCACGCGCTCTGGGTCAAACCGCCCTTGAGAATGCCCAAGAGTTGGCAGAAATCAATTACCAAGCAGCACAACAGGCCGTAGCAAATGCACAAGCAAAAGCTGCTGAGCTATTAAAAGGTAAAGATGCCAAAGCAGCATTAGATCTTTTGCAAAGCCCAGAAGTTCAAGAGGCTGTTGCAGAAGTTGCCGCTTATCAGAAAAAAGTTGCTGCAGTGCTGCGCCGTGGCAACCAAGAGTTAGTGGAGGCAGTAGAAGCTGCTATTGACCAATCACAGGATGATTTGAAAAGCTTTGTAGCGGCAGCGACTTCAAAAGCGCCTGCTGGATCCGAGGCATATGTAAGTGCCTTTACATCTGCATTCAATACGGCAATGCAAAACTTTGATCAAGTACGATCAAGCACTCAAGACGCTTTTGCAAATTTTGAGAAAAGTGTTGAAACAGCAATGAAGAGTGCACAAGGTCAGTTTGGCCAGACTCCAAAAGCAACAAAAAGCCGCGCCAAGTAATTGGTAGATGTGAGCGGTAAATGAGAAGCCACCTGCGGGTGGTTTTTTACATTCAATTCTTGATAAGATCATTTATCTAATTTAATCTTAAATACTCTATGAGACTTGCTCGCCTACTTTCCATTTTATTTGTCACCCTATTCATTGTTGGCGGATGCTCCAAAGAAGAGCAGTCTAATGTGATTAAAGTGGCCGTGTCTCCTGCTATTCCTCCGATGCTGTTTGAAAAAGACGGCAAATACACTGGCATAGACTTAGAAATATTTGAGGGCTACTGCAAGTCGCGTGCTTGTACATTTAAGACGACTGCTTACGATTGGTTGGGGATGTTAGGCGCTGTCACTAGTGGTCAGGCTGATGTCGCATTCTCGGGAATTTCTATTACAGATAAACGCAAAGAAGTGATGGATTTTTCTAATCCATATTTCACCAGCACATGGCAGTTGATTGGATTAAAAAACCGCCATATCAAAATTACTGATTTATCCCAGCTCAAAAAATACACTATTGCCTATCCGACGGGTAGTGTGTTTGATGATTATGTGAAGACTGTATTACAGCCAAAAGGGTATTACTCGGTAGAGCAAGTAAAACTATATCCATCACCCACTGAGGCCTTGCTTGCCCTGCAAAATGGTAATGTGGACTTGGTATTTGTGGACAACGTCATGTTAATCAACTATCAAAAGTCCTTAAATCTTCCAGTTACCAGTAGCTACCAAGTGGTTGGTTTTGATAATCTGGGCTTTGCCTTCAAAAAGGGCTCTAAGTTGCGGGATGACTTTAATCTCTATCTGGCCGAATTGGGCCCAGAAAAGTTAAAAGAGATTATTGATCACTGGACGCAATAAATTAGAGCGATTTGCATATATTGGGTTAAAGTGCTCCTTAAGTCGATTATTTCAATTATTCATAAGGAAAAATATGTCCCATCATGACAAGTTAATTGCCGCTTTCGAAACATACCAATCAGAGAACGAAAAGTTCCACGGAAAAGGAATCAAAGCTTCTGCAGCAAGAGCACGTAAGGCCTTGCAAGAGATAGCCGGCTCCTGCAAAGAGCGTCGCAAAGAAATTACTGCCGAAAAAGAGGCGCTTGAAGGCAAGCCAAAGGGTGAGGGCATGTCACAAGATGCTGCCCGTCACGCGCATATCAGAAAGTAAATCCTTTCTAAAAATGCAAAAGTCACCTTCGGGTGACTTTTTACTTAGAGGTCAACGTTTTCTAAGGCGGGGCCCTCAAGATGGCGGATGTCTGCCCATTGTTTCACAGCCCAACCATTAGGCTGACTATACGTAATCCAATTTAAAGAGGCATTGGGCACCGACGCTATTCTTTCAGCGCTTAAGGCTTGCTTGCTGGCAATTCGATACATCATGTCAAGCGTGCCACCATGGCTAACCAGCAAAATTGTTTTGCCGGAATATCGCTCTTGGATTTTGTCTAGAGCATTTTGAACGCGCAATGCAAATTGCTGAATACTTTCGCCACCACCAAGATCATGCTCTAAGTCACGAGCAATATGGGCTTGCCAAATATCGGGTTGCAGTGATGGCGCCTCGCTAATCGAGAGCCCTTGAAGTGCGCCGAAATGACGCTCTCGTAAAGCACTATCCACCTGCGCCTCAACACCAAATAATTCAACGATAGCATTGGCAGTATCGGCCGCCCTTTTAAGATCGCTGGTGTACAAGACATCAAACGAGAGTTTTATGTCTTTAAGGGCTTGCGCCATTTGGCGCGCCTGTAGTGCACCCTTAGCATTGAGGGGAATGTCGGTATGCCCTTGCAGGCGCCTTTCAGCATTCCAGCGAGTTTCACCATGGCGAATAAGGCAGAGTGTTGTTGTGGACATATCTGATATGAAGTTGAATTAACTTTCCTTGGTGACGGAGAATAGAAGGGGGCTTCCCAGGATCAGGCATCCAGATTGCAAGGCTTCGGCCCTAAGGCCGCCTCGCCCTTCAAATGCGCTCATAAAGTCTGGTCTTTTTAGTAAGTTGGCCGGCCTTTGGCAAGGCTCGCATAGTTCAGTGCCCTTAAAAGCAAGACCCCCCAAATGAAAGGTCTTGCCAACTAGACCATTAAGCTCATCCTCCGAAATCCCGCTGATGACAAGATTTCTGCGAGTATCGCCATGATCAAAAGCTGCTTGATGCTTGGCAAGTAGCTGGCTATTGGCGCTCTCGATAGCAGAAAGTGCGATGATAGAAACATGACGGATCTTGGGCTTGGTTTTTGAGAATGCGCCTATACCCAAAGCATATCGATCACCCACAATTCCTTCGCCAGCAATAATCTCGGCCTGAGTAAGTTGAACCATAGAGTGGCCCGCTTGAGCTGCAATATAGATGGAATGAATTCGTGGAGATGCTTTCATGATGAGAGCATATTACATAAGAAAAAGCCCCGGTAATCTCGGGGCTTAATATTTAAGCTGCTGCAGTTGCTAGCGTGGGTCGCTTATTCAGAGCCCTTTGAATCTTTGCCTTCTCTTTAGGCTTAGTACTAGATTCAAGTAATTTATTGAGCTGAGTGACGGTTAGGGGGCCCAATTTGGCTTTGCCGGTTTTACTAACCATGGGATCGTTTTTTCTATTTCTTTGATTTTGGCCAACAGCCATATTTTTTCCTAGAGTCTTGGAATGATGAACCCCTGAGCTTCCTCAGTAGACTCCCCTAAGTAGGGCGCGGAATAGTGATCACAAATCAGAATAACAGCTAAGCAGCCCAGGCGCTATGATTGGATCATGATGAATATTCCAAATCTTATTTTTGCCGCCATCATGGGTGGCCTTATGTCACTGAGCATTACTCTGGCTACGACTTTTGTTCGAGTGGGCTTAGCGCAGAATTTCTTCTGGGTATGGCTCGAGGTTTGGCTGGTTGCTTACCCAGTTGCGATTATTTGTATTTTGATCTATCGCCCATTAGCTAGCAATCTGACCGCAAGGTTGGTGAAAAAGTTTGCACCATGAGTCGGCTGCTACATTTGTTAAACAAGAGGATTGATATGACACATCTCAAATATGTTTTGCTATTGGGGATTATTGGTTTGAGCGCTTGTGCTGCGGTCTATACCGATGCTTCAGATTCTAACCATGTTACTTTTCTAAATAGTGACGGTGAATCTATTGCATCACTCACACCAAAAGCCAATGCGTATTGCGCACAATATGGCAAGACCGCCTCTTTTAGAAAGAGTGACACTCAGTTAGTTGCGGTATTTGATTGCAATTGGCCGCAATCAAGCCCGCGCTAGATTTAACCCGCGAGGTCAGATTGATAGATAAGGCCTGCGTGCTCTCTTAGTGCATGGAATTGAATTGATTCCCAGCGTTGTTGAGCAACATCCAATTCGGATTTATGGCTAGCTAAAAATACTGATGCGCCGACTACATCCTCTGCCATACGGTGAATATTTTCTTGTATGAATTTTTTAAGTGCGACAGGATCATCCGAGCTGACCCAGCGCGCTAAGTTGTAGCGTGCAGGCAGTAAGCGTACCTCCGCACCATATTCAGTTTGCAGGCGATGACTTACTACTTCAAACTGTAGTTGTCCAAAAGCGCCGAGCAGCATGGTGCCACCCGTCATAGGTCGGAATACCTGAATGGCACCTTCTTCACCAAGCTGCATTAAGCCTGTGCGCAATTGCTTCGAGCGTAATGGGTCTGCCGATTCGACCATGCGGAAAATCTCAGGCGCAAAAAATGGTAAGCCTGTAAATTGCAGCTGCTCTCCTTCGGTGAGCGTATCCCCCAGTCGAAGAAGTCCATGGTTTGGTAATCCAATAATGTCACCAGGAAAGGCTTCATCCAAAATATCGCGGCGCTGTGACAAGAAGGACAGCGCATTATTGGTACGCACTTCTTTGCCATTACGACAAATCTTCAGTTTCATGCCGCGTTGAAAGTGCCCTGAGCAAATGCGTAAGAAGGCAACGCGATCTCGGTGGGCTGGATCCATATTGGCTTGGATCTTAAATACCACTGCTGAGAATTTATTCTCGGCGGGACTGACTTCTCGCTGCAATGCTTTGCGTGAGCCCGGTGATGGCGCGAGCTCTACTAAGGTATTCAGAATTTCACGTACACCAAAATTATTAATGGCTGATCCAAAGAACACCGGCGACTGACGGCCCGCCAAAAAAGCTTCTTTATTAAAAGCAGGCATTGCATTTTTAATAAGGTCTACTTCGGCAAGTGCATTTTCAAGATCAGTGCCTAAGCGCTCTTTCAAAGCCGGATCATTGACGTCAACGATCGCATGAGAATTTTCGGTCACCCGATCTTCGCCAGCCTTGAACATGCGCATTTGAGAGTTGGCAATGTCAATCACACCAGCAAATGATTTACCCATGCCTACTGGCCAGGTAAAAGGTACTACCTCAATGCCGAGCGCAGTTTCAATCTCATCCATCAACTCCATGGGTGGTTTTACTTCACGATCCATCTTGTTGATGAAGGTGACGATTGGTGTGTTGCGTGCACGACAGACTTCAAGCAGGCGCAAGGTTTGTGATTCAACGCCGTTGGCAGCATCAATCACCATGAGTGCTGAATCTACTGCAGTCAATACACGATAGGTGTCTTCAGAGAAATCTTGGTGACCCGGCGTATCCAAAAGATTAATAATGCAATCGCGATACTCCATTTGCATTACCGAGCTTGCTACGGAAATACCGCGCTGTTTCTCAATCTCCATCCAGTCTGAGGTTGCATGGCGGCTCGCCTTGCGGGCCTTGACGCTACCAGCAATCTGAATGGCCCCTGCGTATAGGAGTAGTTTTTCGGTAAGCGTGGTCTTGCCAGCGTCTGGGTGAGAGATGATGGCAAAGCTACGACGTCTTAAAACTTCTGCGCCGGGAGTGCTGGAGGTGATGGTATCGATGGTAATTCTGCGCTTAATCTAATTGACAGAATTATAAGCGGGCGCAGCTTCTTAGAATTGCTCTTCTGGCCTGACAAAGCGCCATTTTCCCGGAGGTAGGGCGCCCAAAGAAATTCTACCCATGCGGACGCGCTTAAGGCCTAAAACCCTGAGGCCAACCATCTCGCACATACGACGAATTTGACGCTTACGACCCTCTCGCAAAACAAAGCGAAGTTGATCTTCGTTCTGCCAGCTAACTTGGGCTGGCTTCAAAACAACGCCATCCAATTCCAGGCCATGCTTTAGTCTGTCCAAATCTTCAAAAGAGAGTGCGCCCTCAACTCGGACTAGATACTCTTTCTCAATGGGGCTGTTTTCCCCAATTAGCAGTTTTGCAATGCGCCCATCTTGAGTCAGTACTAGCATGCCTGTGGAGTCAATATCTAGGCGACCGGCAGGCGCTAGTCCGCGAGTATTAAAGCGTGGGTTGCGACCCTTGTCTAGCGGGCTGGCAAAGTAATTATCTGGGGTGATTAGGGATGCGGCGGGTTGATACTCTTGCTCATCATCATAGTGAGAGATAAAGCCGACTGGCTTATTTAGGATGACCGTAATCCGCGATGCTTGCTGTGCCTTGGCGCCAGACTGGAGCTCAATCTTCTGATGACGAAAGGCTCGGGACCCTAGCTCGTTGACCACCTCACCATCAACGGTGACCAAGCCCTGCTCAATATAAGAGTCAGCCTCGCGACGAGAGCACAGGCCCAACTCAGAGAGCAGCTTGGATACACGTATTTTTTCTTCCATGACCATATTATCGGGCAATTGCCCAAACCTAGACTAGGTTCTGACTATGTGAACGCTGCAAGGGGCCTCTTCAACAATTTTTGTCATGGAGGTCCGCCATGGCGTTACTTTGTTTGGCAGCTTGTGGGATGCCCCAATCAAGATTAGCGAGGCATCATTGTCCTTAGCAAATTCCACAATGCGACTGGCTGGATCCAGCGCTTCTAGTACGTGATACGAAATACGCTCTGGTGGCAGCTTCAAAGGCTTTGCCCACTCCATGAGCTGCACGAGATGACCTCGCACAATGCCGCTAGCAGTTTCACTTTCTTGGTTGCCTTCAAAAGTGGGAGTGCTTGCAATAGTGCTGAGACACACGAGGCGGCTTTCAGGATAAGCTTGCAATAAATTCTTGGCGGTTGTTTGCATGCGATCACGCAAGTCTTCATCAGACTGGCGCGTATCAATCGCAGCAATCATGAGTGGTGCATCATAATTTCCAGCGCTGGGGCGTGGACTTGGAGAGGGTTCGTAACCTGCCGCACGGAACATGCGCTTGAGGTTTTCCCAAAAACTCAAAGGATCGACTCGATCTGCGCGTTCAGTGAGTGTGACACTCTCATGATCACGTAAAACTTGACGTAGACGCGTGGCGCTCTGGTAGCGATCTGCTGCGCGTGGCTCTAGACAGCGTAAAACAATTTCCTGTAACCAGCGTGGGATCTCTTTGCGGATGGCGCGCGGAGGGAATGCTTGCGCCCACATCCTTTTACGTAAACCACTCATAGTTTGCGGATTGCCAAACGGCAGCTCTCCGGTTAACAACTCATACAAGATGACGCCAATAGAATAAATATCGCTGCGATAATCGGAGCGAATACCAGTAACTTGCTCTGGTGAAATGTAGGGCGCCGAGCCAATGCCCTTGCGCATTTCTTCTGCGAGTAAGTCGGGGAAGCGTGCATGATGCGATAAGCCAAAATCAATTAAAGTCAGCTTGCCCTTTGCATCAATCAGAATATTTTCTGGTTTGATATCTAAATGAATAGCGTCTTGTGCATGCAAGGATTGCACTGCTTGTGCTAAGTCAGCGCCAATCTGCACAACCTCATCAATCGTAAAGACCTTACCTTCTTTGATGAAGTCCTCCAGCGGCCTGCCTTCAACGCGCTCCATTGCAATATAGGGGCGCGTTGCCATATTGCCAGAGCCGAGATATTTGGGAACATAGGGGCTCTTGAGTGAGCGCAGGATAGTCAGTTCAGTTTCAAAACCAATCAAACTTTCAACTGGTTGATCGCGGCCTACTCTAGGTATTTTTAGAAGAATAGGAACATCAATACCTTCTTTGGTTGCAGAGTACAAGCTAGCCATGCCACCACGATGGACCTCGGTACCCAGTACGAATCCATCAACAACCTTACCTTCCTGGAAAATATCATCAACTGCTTCGATATCGGTATTCGTCGACATGGATAAATTATTTTCCCGTGATGAGTCGGTTAGCAAGATCTTCTGGCAATCCAGCGCGACGGACTTTATCTGCGGCAGTGAATTGATCATAAGGAGTGCGATGAAAGGTGAGCACTTCTAATGCTGGTTCGAAGACGGCAAAGCAGGCTTCAGGATTTCCATCTCGCGGTTGACCAAGTGAGCCTACTACGCCAACCCATTGGCGATGATGCATCACTGGAACTTCATCGCCAGGATGTGGTGCAAAACGAATGAGCTTACCAACGGCACTTTGATAGAAGAGCGCTTGCTCATGCGCATGACCAACAAAAGTATATGTTTTCCCTGAACTTTGTACGCAACGCCATGCACTCATGCTGTCAGTAATGTAGTTCCAGTCTGCAGGATTGTGGGCTGATGCATGAACAAAACACATCGCCTCTTCTTCAACCATGAGCGGTAAATCTTTTAAGAACTGAATTTGAGTGGAATTGAGTTGTGCCTTAGTCCACTCAATTGCTGCATTTGCGCTGGCATTCATTTGGTGGCGGCGGTCTTCAAAAACCGCTTGATCATGATTGCCTAATACCGCAATCGCTTTCTTGTCAGCAACCATTTCGCCAATGCGATCAATGAGTGCGCCAGGATCTGCGTTGTAGCCAACAATGTCCCCTAAAAAAACCATGCGGCTTACACCCAATTCTTTGGCCTGCTCCATGCAGGCATCAAAAGCTTCTAAATTGCTATGGAGATCGGCAAATAGCCCAATACGTTCAGTCATCTATTAATGATAGGACAAAAGTACAGTCAGAAGAAGGGCTAATAGGGATTCGCTTCGTTAAATGGCCGATTTTTAAAGCGTTTATGAACCCAATAGTATTCGGCGGGTCTGAGTCTTATTTCTTGTTCAAAAATTTGGTTTAGGCGTGCAGTATCTGCTTCAGGGTTCTCGGTCGGAAAATTCTCAAGCGGCTTACTAATAGTGCAAACATAGCCAGCCTCATTTTTTTTGAGCGTTGTGACCATCATGCAGACCTGCGCCCCTGTGATTTTGGCAAGACGCGATACGGCAGTGATCGTATTGGTTTGAATATTAAAAAATGGAACGAAGACAGAGTCCCTGAGGCCTAAATCGATATCGGGCGCAATGATGATAAAGCTCCCTCTGCGGATTTCTCGGATGAGCTCAAGGGTGTTTCCTTGGCGGTCAATCGAGTTTCCACCAAAGCGATTGCGCCACTCAATAATTTTTCTATTAAAGAAGGGGTTTTTCATTCTTTGGAAAAAACCTGAGGTACGTGGCCAGCCTTTATCGTGAGCGAGTGCACTCAAAATAATGCTGCCTTCAATACCAATAAAATGCATGTTCACTAAGATGCGAGGTTGCCTATCGTTTAGGTCGACCTCTGAGCGAACCTCAATCATGTCGGCAAGCTGTTTTTTACTGCCGAGCCAAATAATACTTTTTTCTACTAGGCTGCGACCGAGTAGTCGCCAATGTTCTTTTCTAAGCGTATTAATTTCTTCTGGGCTCAGCTCAGGAAAGCATAGTTCTAAATTTTTTTTCACTACGCGATTACGCGAGCTAGGAATATGGGCCGCTAAGGAGCCCAAGCCATAGCCAATAGAGACTAGCGTCTTGTAGGGAAGCGATACTAGAAATCTGAGGAGCGCTACTCCAGAGTAGTTTGAAAAGTTTTTAAACAAAACTCAATTTATTCAGCGTCGTAGCGAGATAAGGATTTGGCGTAGCGCATATTCATTTCTTCGTCTGAGCTAATGGACATGCCTAAATCATTTACCAGGCCCGTCTCCAGGCGGTAAGCCCAGCCATGAACAGTTAGGTCTTGTCCTCTTGCCCACGCATCTTGAACAATGGTGGTTTCGCAAACATTGACCACTTGCTCAATCACATTGAGCTCGCATAATCGGTCTTGACGCTTTGGTGTTGGAATGGTTTCGCCAAGGTAGCGCTCATGTTTTTGGTGCACATCTTTGACGTGACGTAACCAATTGTCAGCTAGACCTACGCGTCTATCTGTCATCGCAGTGTGGACGCCAGAGCAGCCGTAATGACCAACCACCAAAATGTGTTTGACCTTTAAAAGATCAATTGCAAATTGAATTACAGATAAACAGTTCAGATCAGTGTGCACGACGACGTTGGCAACGTTGCGATGAACAAATAATTCACCCGGCAGAAGATTAACGATTTCATTGGCTGGGACGCGGCTATCGGAGCAGCCAATCCAAAGATATTCTGGCGCCTGTTGAGAAACTAGACGCTTAAAGAAATCTGGATCTTGGGCAATCATGGCTTCCGCCCACTCGCGATTATTGGCAAATAACTGGTCTAAGGCGCTGGAGTTCTTCATAATCATGATTTGAGTTTAAAGTACTTTAATGATGCCTATTTGGTTAAAGCAAACCCCCACTGGCATTGTTCTTAATTTGCATTGCCAGCCAGGCGCTAAGCTGACCAAGGTAGTTGGTCTGCATGACGGCTGCCTGAAGATATCCTTGCAGGCTCCCGCCCAGGAAAATAGGGCGAATGAGATGCTGCTATCTTGGTTATCTAAGCAGTTAAGGGTGCCACAAAAACAAATTCAACTCTTGTCGGGGCAAAGTAGCCGCATTAAGCGGGTAGAAATCTGGGGTTCAATCACCCCGGAGCAAATTATTGAAGTGTTAGGCCCCTAGGGCCTACCAAAATATTGCCCACGCAATTCCTAAAATCAGCACCCATTTTCCGATGTAGTAAACGCTGCGATGTTTGGCTTTGAGTTTTTTTGCCTGCGCTCTTAAGTGGTAGAAATACTTAAAGAGGATATTCACAAACCCAACCCTCTCCCCCTCAACGTTTTGGGAGGAAGCAGCGCTCATGACGTAGCGTCCAAACCAGCGATTGAGTAATTGCACCAATTTGGTGTAAACAGGGCGCTCCACATCGCAAAACAAGACAATGCGCTGGTGATCAGTTTCGTTGGCTGCATAGTGGATGTAGGTTTCATCAAACATCACGGGCTCGCCATCTTTCCAATAATAGCGCTCTCCATCTACATCGATAAAGCACTTTGGATCATTTGGGGTGACAAGGCCAATATGGTATCGAAGCGAGCCTGCATAAGGGTCTCTGTGGCGTACTAGCGTTGCACCCGGAGGTAGTGATGCAAACATTGCCGCCTTGATGGAGGGGATTGATTTCAGTAGTGCAACGGTTTTGGGGCAGTTGAGTTGTGCAGATGGCATTTCTTTCCCGTACCAATAGAGGTGAAAGCGCTTCCAGCCTGTGCGAAAAAAGGAATTAAACCCAATATCGTTATATCCCGTAGCAGCAGCAATAGCACCATCGGCATTCAAAGCAAGGGCTTCATCGCGAATCATTTGCCAATTATCTTGAAGGGGCTTCATTTCAGGAAAGTCGGCAACGGGTAAAAATGCGCCAGCCTTAGTTTTCGAGAATAAGTACAGTAGGCTATTAATTGGCGCCAAAAGCACTTGGTAGTCCGTTAGGGAGCGCACTACACCAAATCGCACCTTGCCCCTGAAATAGACATAGACAGCTGAGACGACAAAGATCAAAAAGACGATATGACGTAGTTCCATGGGGTTTACCAATTAGCGTTAATACTGATATTTTAATTTGTATGGCGCTGCATTTCACCCCTATTTTTATAACGAATATGCTCAAATGTTGATTGGGGTCACAACAGACCGCAATGAATGCACCTAAACAGGGCTGCAAAGATGATTTATTAAGGAAAACCACATGAATGGATTCGCAAAATGGCTTTTAAGCCTTGTATTGATTGGCCTGGCGGGTTTAGCGGCCTATACCTGGATTATGCTCAATTGGAGCTATGGTAGCGGCGAGCGTGCCGGCTACGTTCAAAAGTTTTCCAATCGCGGCTATATCTGTAAAACCTGGGAAGGTGAATTGGCGATGGTTTCTATGCCTGGCACCATGTCGGAAAAATTTCTCTTTACGGTACGTGAAGATGCTGTAGCGCAAAAAATCAATGCCAATTTGGGAAAAAAGGTGGCACTTAAATACGATCAGCACATTGGGCTACCTACAAGCTGTTTTGGTGATACAGAGTATTTTGTGTCCGATGTCACTGTTTTGGATGAGTAAAAAGTAGTCAATAAAAAAAATTGCTGTAACGCAACTTTATTTTTATTATTTTTTGTGGTTAAAATCATATAAGCGCACTGTGCGCCGATATCAATATCTATAAGGAGCTTCACTTGAACAAAGCAGAACTAATCGCAGCGATTGCTGACGACGCTGAGATCTCAAAAGCCAAAGCTGAATTTGCATTGAATTCTGCTATTGAGCAAATCATTAAGGCTGTTACTAAAGGCGACTCAGTACAACTGATCGGTTTCGGTACTTTTGCTTCTGGTAAGCGCGCTGCACGTATGGGCCGTAACCCAAAAACTGGCGAGCCACTCAAAATTGCTGCTGCTAAAACTGTTAAGTTTTCTGCTGGTAAAGCATTTAAAGATTCAGTTAACAAGCGTAAGAAGTAATTCTTGCTTTGTTGATGAAAAAGCCCGGCATGCCGGGCTTTTTTATTTTCAGTGGTAACGCAATAAGCTTGCGCATGCTCCCTGCGTAATTTTTAGCTTTGCACTAGACGTCGATGTCGATGGATGCTCATCAAAATGCCAGCACCAAAACCCAGTGTGACTAGAGCAGTACCTCCATAACTAATAAAAGGTAATGGAACGCCTACAACTGGCAATAAGCCGCTGACCATGCCAATGTTGACAAAGGCATAGGTAAAGAAAATCAAGGTCACTGATGCACCAAGCAAGCGGGTAAATAGATTGGGGGCGCTGGCGGAGATGGCCAGACCTCTTTTGATCAGGGCAAAGAAAAGTGCCAACAAGACAAGATTGCCCAGCAAGCCAAATTCTTCGGAGAAAACAGCAAAAACGAAGTCAGTATGCTTTTCCGGAATAAATTCCAGATGCGCTTGCGTACCCTGGAACCAGCCTTTGCCAAAAAATCCACCCGACCCAATTGCAATCATAGATTGAATTGTATGAAAGCCTTTGCCAAGGGGGTCGCTGCTTGGATCAAGCAAAGTGCAGACTCGATGCTTTTGATAGGTGTGCACAAATGGCCAGCTAACATCCTGCGCACAAATGGTGCTGCCAAAAATAATAATCAAAATAATTCCGAAGGCACCAATACCTATAAATGGCAGGATCCATTTCCACGGCAGTCCCGCCAGAATAATCACGTACATACCTGCAGCAAATACTAAGAGTGCAGTACCCAGGTCAGGTTGACGTGCAATGAGTAGCACTGGAATGCCAAGAATGATTGCTGCCACTCCATAGTCCCAGGATTTTTGAATGCCTTCACGTTTCTGAAAGTACCAAGCCAACATGAGTGGCATAGCAATCTTCATAAGCTCTGAAGGTTGAATTACAAAACCAATGTTGAGCCAACGTCTCGCACCTTTTTTAATTAAACCAAATGCTGCAACGGCAATGAGTAGTGCAATTCCGATTCCATATATCCACACTGCAGCCATTTCTAACCACTTTGGTGGAATGCGAGAAACAATCCACATGACTGCAAATGAAAGCGCTAGATTGCGCAACTCATCTTCAAATCGAACGGGCGTATTTTGGCTTGCAGATAAAAAGGTAATAAAACCAATCCCCGCTAAGCCAAGTAAAATAAGGCCTAGCTGGCGATCAAGACCGCTGAAAATACTGAGAAATATTTTCTTGGCTTTAGTTATGGAGCTCTTTTCCATTCAGGAATCTCCTTTGGCCATTTACCTTCAAGATAAAAATCGAGTGCTTTGCGCGCAATCGGCGCAGCATGCTGTGCTCCAAATCCAGCGTTCTCTACAACCATGGCAATTACGATGGTTGGCTTTTCTGCGGGAGCAAAAGCGATGTATAGAGCATGGTCGCGTAAAAATTCTGCAGTAGAGCCATGCTTATATTCTTTGGAATTCAAACTAAATACTTGGGCCGTTCCTGTCTTACCACCCACTTGATAGCCCGTGCCTTTAAAAACAGAAGCTGAAGTTCCAGAATTGTTTACCTCTACCATCGCCTTCTTAACTACCTCAATGTTCTCAGGAACAAGATCGATGCGATAGCTCTCCTTGGGAGTGGTGAGAGTGCGATGTCTTGTAAATGGATCTTCAATTGCTTTTACTAAATGCGGCTTCATCACGATGCCGTTGTTTGCCATGTTCGCCATGGCATGTGCCAATTGCAAGATAGTGAATGCGTTATAGCCTTGACCAATGCCAAGAGAAATTGTCTCGCCTTCATACCATTTTTGCTGCTCTGGTTTTTTAAAGGTATTTTTTTTCCACTCAGTGGAAGGTAGCACGCCTTTGGATTCGCCTTGTAGGTCAATGCCAGTGATTTGTCCAAAACCAAATGGCTTCATGAAGTCATGCATCATGTTCACGCCCATATCACGCGCTAGCAGGTAGTAATAGGTATCGCAAGATTCAACAATCGACTTTTGCATATCCACGATGCCATGCCCACCTTTTTTATCATCGCGGAAGGTATGGTTACCAAACTCAAAGTAACCTGGGTCTGAAATGGTTTGTGAGGGTGTGCGCTTCTTAGTTTCTAAAGCAGCCAGAGCCATGAATGGTTTATAGGTAGAGCCCGGAGGATAGATGCCTTTAAGCGGGCGGTTATACAGTGGCTTTTGTGGAGAGTCATTTAACTCTTTCCAAGTAACTGAATCAATGCCCTCAACAAAGTCGTTGGGATTAAAGTTGGGCTTGGATACAAAGGCCAAGATATCACCAGTCTCAGGCTCAATTGCTACGAATGCGCCGCGGAAGTTTCCGTAGAGTTGCTCTACCAAATATTGCAGCTTGATATCCACTGACAACACTACATTTTTTCCAGGGATTGAGGGCGAGCTGGAGAGCGTGCGCACTGGTTTGCCACCCGCAGTAATTTCTACTTGGTCATATCCTGGCACTCCACGAAGAACCGATTCATAACTTTGCTCTAGACCAATCTTGCCAACGTATTGAATGCCCGGCAAAAAAGAAGTCTGCAACGCATCGGGATCATCTGCTTTGGAATGCTCAATTTCCGCCAGCATTTTCTCTTTATCTTTTTGAGAAACGCGCCCGATATAGCCAATTAAATGGGAAGCCAATTCGTTATAGGGGTACTCTCGGAAGCTACGGGCACGGATCTCTACCCCCGGGAATCGGTAGCGATTGGCCATAAAGCGGGCTGTTTCCGCCTCAGTGAGCATTGATCTGAGTGGAAATGTCCCCATTTTTCGGGAATCCTCTAGGGAGCGCTTGAAATTACGGCGATCTCGCGGGGAAATCAGGACAATTTTGGACAGTTCATCGATGAGCTCATCCACATTGCCCTTTACCTCCTCCGCATTAACGTCCAGAGTGAGTGCAGAGTAGTTTCTACCAATCACAATGCCATTTCTATCTATGAGAAGGCCTCGGTTAGCAGGTGCGGGAACTAAGGCGATACGATTGCTTTCGGCAAGCAAAGCGTATTTGCCATGGCTTACCAGTTGAAGCCATACCAAGCGGGTGATCAGCAGTAAAAAGCAGAAGGTAACAAATAGAGTCGCAATGTGAATGCGCTCTTGAAACGAGTCGAGGTCTGGTTTTTTAAACGAAACCATGGCGCTATTTAAATAGGACGGTTGTGATCAACGTCAATGGGGCGACGTTGAGGCGACAACAGGATGCGCGTTGCTAAAGGCCAGAGTAATGCCTCAATGAGGGCCTGAATAGCCCCAGTTAAAGCCCACCAATAAATCTCACCACTCAATAGCCAATGAGCCAACACTGGAAATAAAGAAACCAGTAAAAAGATTGGTAGTAGATGCAGGGTCTGCGTTAAAACTGTTAAAGCAATGATGCGACGATGCCAAGAGATGGCGATGTATGCCACCAATGAGTAGCTAAATGCATGCAGACCCAATAAGTCAGAGTTGTGGACATCCATCAGTAGACCGAGAATGAATGCAATGATGACGCCGACATAACGATGTTGATGAATGTTCCAGAACACGATGCAAATAATGAGCCAGTCAGGAACCCAGCCGTAATTGCCAATAGGCAACAGGTTTAGCAGCAATGCACAAAACAGGCTGAAGTAAATAAAGACCGGGTTCACCGGGCGCAGAATGTAGCCGCTTTGAAAATCGATCATTGCATGCCTCGCGCACGAGTTTGGCGGCGACCTGGAGTATTGGTCAGTGGCGCACCAGGCTTGCTAGTGGCAGCGGATGCTTTTGCATCCCACTGTGGATCGTAAAGCAGGGCTAGTGCCTGACGATAGCGATTGACTGGCGCAACTGGTACGCAAAATACGTTCGAAGAGTTTTTGTCTGCATTGCGTTCAATGCGACTAATCACTGCCACTGCAAAGCCAGGAGGGTAGACGCCATCGATACCCGAGGTAATTAACACATCACCTACTTCTAGATCGCTGGCTACGGGAAGGTATCGAAGCTCGAGCGGATTGCCTCGTCCTGCACCAAAAACAGCCGCTCTTAAGCCGTTGCGTGCAACTTGAACGGGAACTGCAAAGTCGCGATCCTCTAGTAGTGATACCTCTGCAGAGCGATCGTAAATACGCACCACTTGACCCAAGATGCCGGAATCATTTGCGATGGGATTACCCAGCTTGAGGCCATCATCACTTCCACGATTAATCACAATGCGCTGAGAAATTGGATTGGGTGGATTAAATAAAATTTCTACTGGCAATGTTTTAAATGGAACTTGCTTTTGCAAGTCCATCAACTGACGTAGATTTTGGTTTTCTACAAGCAGAAACTCAGATTGATTGGCAAGCAAAGAGAGCTCTGCTTGACGCACTTTCATTTCTTGATTTTCTTTATCAAGCGTTCCGCGTGTAGTGAAATATTCTGAAGTCGCTTCATACGCATTGCGCGGCATCATCATCACATACTCTAGTGGACGCAATAACCAATTCACATTATTGCGAATCGGATCGAGGGCTTTAAAGCGAAAATCGATCAACATCAGTGCGATGCTGATCGATAGGCAGACAATCAGTTTGACTAAAGCCGGAACGCCTTGTCTGAAAAGAGGAGGAGCGCTATGTTGCAATTCCCTAATCGACGCTTAAGTCAATTACTCTTGAGAGAATACGCCACCCAGCTTGTCCATGCGCTCTAAGGCAATGCCACAACCACGAGCGACGCAAGTGAGGGGATCTTCTGCAACATGAATAGGAAGGCCGGTTTCTTCGAGCAGTAAGCGATCGAGGTCGCGCAATAGCGCGCCACCGCCAGTCAACATCATGCCGCGTTCGGCGATGTCGGACGCAAGCTCAGGAGGAATTTGCTCTAAGGCTGCTTTGACTGCGGTAACGATTTGATTCAGTGGATCAGTTAAGGCTTCAAGCACTTCATTGCTTGTCACAGTGAAGCTACGTGGAATGCCTTCAGAAAGATTGCGACCTTTTACTTCCATTTCGCGCACTTCTTGTCCTGGGAATGCAGAGCCAATAGTCTTCTTAATTAACTCAGCAGTTTGTTCGCCGATCAACATGCCGTAGTTACGACGGATGTAATTGGTAATTGCTTCATCAAACTTATCGCCACCAACACGAACAGAGCCTTTGTAAACCATGCCGCCTAATGACATGACGCCAACTTCAGTTGTGCCGCCACCGATGTCAACGACCATCGAACCAGCCGCTTCAGAAACTGGCAGACCTGCACCAATCGCAGCAGCCATTGGCTCTTCAATCAAAAATACTTGTGAGGCACCTGCACCCAAAGCAGATTCGCGAATTGCGCGACGCTCAACTTGGGTGGATCCGCATGGAACGCAAATAATGATGCGTGGGCTTGGCTTGAGTAGCTTGCTCTCGTGCACCATCTTGATAAATTGCTTGAGCATTTGCTCTGTAATCGTGAAATCGGCAATAACGCCGTCTTTCATAGGGCGAATGGCCTCAATATTTCCAGGAACACGTCCCAACATCGCTTTTGCTTCTTTTCCAACTGCCAAAATGGTCTTTTTGCCATTTGGGCCGCCTTCAGTGCGAATTGCCACAACCGACGGTTCATCAAGCACAATACCCCGTTCACGCATGTAAATTAAGGTGTTGGCGGTACCTAGGTCGATGGCCAGGTCATTAGAAAAGTAGCTGCGGAAAAAACCAAACATGATGTAGTGGGAAAATAAGTAAGTGTTAAAAAATATATATAGGAATGATACTCTAGCGCCCCATGAAACTTGATGATGTCCAGCGCATTGCGCACCTTTCCAGCCTTGAGTTAAGTCAGGCAGAAGCCGAGGCAGTTTTGCCCCAATTACAAGCAGTTTTTGCTTTGGTTGAGGAGATGCAGGCCGTTGATACAAGCGGCCTTGCCCCTTTGGCTCACCCCATCCTCTTTTTGCGTGATTTGGCGCAACCCCTGCGTAGTGATGCAGTGACGGAAGCCGACCATCGCGCTGAAAACATGCAATCTGCCCCTGCTGTGCAGGATGGCTACTTCTTAGTCCCGCGGGTGATCGAATGAGTTGGCACCAAACCCCCATCGCCTTAATGGCTAGAGCCTTGGCTGCTAAAGAAGTCTCGAGCACCGAGTTGACAAAGTACTTTTTGGATCGTATTGAGGCAGGAAAGCATTTCAATGCATACCTTGATGTAAGTGCTCACTTAAGTTTAGAGCAAGCATCTAAAGCGGATAAAATAATTGCATCTGGCAAAGCTGGAAAGTTGACCGGTATCCCTGTAGCCCATAAAGATGTCTTTGTAACCCGTGGCTGGAAGTCCACTGCAGCATCCAAAATGCTCGAGGGTTACCTAAGCCCATTCGATGCGACGGTAGTCGCCAATCTCGGAATTCCAGACGAACTAAATCCAAATGGTGCAGGCATGGTTTGCCTTGGTAAGACCAATATGGATGAATTTGCCATGGGCTCCTCCAATGAAAATTCAGCGTTCGGCCCAGTATTAAACCCTTGGAATTCAGAATATGTTGCCGGCGGTTCTTCTGGAGGTTCTGCAGCGGCAGTGGCTGCAGGATTGGCTCCAATTGCGACAGGAACAGATACGGGCGGCTCTATACGTCAGCCAGCTGCTTTTTGCGGACTTACTGGAATCAAGCCAAGTTACGGGCGCGTATCTCGTTACGGAATGATTGCCTACGCCTCATCTTTAGATCAGGCAGGACCAATGGGTAAGACGGCTGAAGATTGCGCCTTATTGCTCACGGCAATGTCTTCTCATGATCCGCGTGACTCTACTTCTTTGGCAGATTCTGGAGAGGATTACGGTCGTTATCTCACCCAGTCTTGGAAAGAGGGCGGCTCTAATCCAGCAAAACCTTTAGAAGGTTTGCGCGTTGGCTTGCCAAAAGAATTTTTCGCAGAAGGCCTTGCACCGGAAGTGGCTAATGCCGTAAATACTGCAGCAAAAGCCTTGCAAGATTTGGGCGCAGAGTTGCTTGAAGTAAGCCTGCCTAAAACTAAGTTGTCCATCCCGGTGTATTACGTTTTGGCTCCGGCTGAAGCCTCAAGTAATTTGAGTCGCTTTGATGGTGTGCGCTATGGACACCGTGCAAAGGAATATCGCGATTTATCCGACATGTATAAGAAATCACGCACCGAAGGATTTGGTGCAGAGGTAAAACGTCGCATCATGGTGGGGACTTACGTGCTTTGTCATGGCTACTACGACGCTTATTACTTGCAGGCTCAAAAAATTCGTCGCATCATTGCGGCCGATTTTCAGGCAGCGTTTGAAAAGTGCGATGTCATCTTGGGGCCAGTTGCACCCGATGTTGCATGGCGATTAGGTGAAAAATCAAAAGATCCAGTGCAGATGTATTTAGAGGATATTTACACGCTCTCAACTAATTTAGCGGGACTACCGGCGATGAGTGTTCCTTGCGGATTTAATTCAAGCAAGCTACCGATCGGCATGCAGCTCATTGGCAATTATTTTTCTGAGGCGCGCTTACTACAAGTGGCTCATCAATATCAGCAAAATAGTGATTGGCATTTGCGTCAAGCAGGCGAGGTGGCATGATGCAGTGGGAAATCGTTATTGGTCTAGAGACCCACGCGCAGTTACAAACACAATCCAAAATTTTTAGTGGTGCGAGTACACGTTTTGGCGCAGGCCCAAACACACAGGCTTGCGCAGTAGATTTAGCCTTGCCTGGTGTATTGCCAGTCTTAAATCGTCAAGCGGTTGAGCATGCCATTCGTTTTGGTTTAGCGGTCAACGCTAAGATTTCTCCGGCAAGTATTTTTGCGCGCAAGAATTATTTCTATCCTGACTTGCCAAAGGGGTATCAGATTAGTCAAATGGATCTCCCGGTAGTCGTTGGTGGTCATTTGGAAATATTGGTTGGCGATCAAGTCAAGGTGGTTGAGCTCACACGCGCCCACATGGAAGAGGACGCAGGCAAATCAGTTCATGAAGAGGGCTTCTTAGGGCCGCATGGCGAAGCATCCAGCGGTATTGATTTAAACCGTGCCGGCACGCCATTGCTAGAAATTGTGACTGAGCCGGTGATGCGTAGTGCTGCAGAAGCAGTAGCTTATGCAAAAGCACTGCACACATTAGTAGTTTGGTTGGGTGTGTGTGACGGCAATATGCAAGAAGGCTCTTTCCGTTGTGATGCCAACGTATCTGTTCGGCCTGTTGGTCAAAAAGAGTTTGGTACTCGTTGCGAGATTAAGAACTTAAACTCCTTCCGCTTTTTGGAAGAGGCGATTCAATATGAAGTACGTCGTCAAATTGAATTAATAGAAGATGGCGGTACAGTCGTTCAAGAAACTCGCCTCTACGATCCTGATCGTCAAGAAACTCGTAGCATGCGCAGTAAAGAGGATGCAAACGACTACCGCTATTTCCCGGATCCAGATTTATTGCCGGTCGTGATTGATGATGCGTGGATTGCCGATGTGCGCAGCAAGATGCCTGCGCTCCCAGCCCAGCTTCGCGAACAATGGCAAAGCGAGTTTGGTCTAAGTGCCTACGATGCGCAATTGCTTACGCAAGATCGCGACACTGCCAAAGTATTTGAAGCGCTTTTAGCAATCGTTGGTAAGTCGCTGGCGAAAGCCGCGGCTAACTTGATTGCAGGTGAGTTCGCCTCATCGCTGAACCGCGCAGGCATTGCTACTGCAGATGCACCATTAAAAGCGGAACATTTAGCATCCCTATTAACTCGAGTTGCAGATGGCACGATCTCCAACAAGATTGCAAAAGATATCTTTGCGATTCTTTGGGAAGAAGCTATCGAAGGAAAAGCCATTAGCACTGTTGATCAAGTGATTGACGTTAAAGGTTTGAAACAGATTAGCGATAGTGGTGAGCTGGAAGCCATGATTGATAAGGTATTGGCAGCTAATGAAAAGTCTGTTGAAGAGTTCCGCTCTGGCAAGGAAAAAGCATTTAATGCTTTGGTTGGTCAGATCATGAAAGCCTCACAAGGCAAGGCCAATCCAGGTCAGGTGAATGAGCTGCTGCGTAAAAAGCTGAACTAAAAAGTTAAATCAGAAAATAAGCGAGAAAGACATAGATGAGCGCAATCGATCCTAAGCAGGCCGAGCAAGAAGAATTGGTAGCAGAGTGGTTACGCGCTACCCCAGGTTTTTTTGAGCGCTATGCCAATCTCTTAAATGAAATTCGCTTGAAGCATCCTCATGAAGATCGTGCGATCTCCCTGCAAGAGCGTCAGATGACTTTATTGCGCACACAGAACCAAGAGCTCAATCGCCGTCTCAGCGAGATGCTGCACTTTGGTAGTCGCAATGACAAAACTCAACAGAGCTTAGTTGCTTGGTTGTTACGTCTCATGCGTGCAAACACAAAGGCAGATGTGGAGTCTGCAGTGACCGCTGGATTGGCGGAAGTTTTTGAGGTGGAGTCGGCTCAACTGCTGTCGCCTAATGCGGCGTTTGGTCCTTGGATTGATACGCCTCTATGTGGTTCTGCTAAAGAGTTGGCTGCTGCTAGCGTAGATTTGTTGGCAACCCAAGTGAGCATTGATCCTGAGTGGCAAAGTATGGTGGCTATTGGATTGCCGCTAGGTAAAAGTATTGGAGCGGTGCAATCACCAGCCGTGCTTTTACTAGCAAGTAAAGACGAGTCTCGCTTTACTGCCGACATGGGCGCATTCTATTTACGCCAGATTGCTGAACTCACTGCTGCAGCTTTGGATCGTATCCAGGCTTATGAGCCAAGCACCAGCTGATCTTCATCCCTTGGTGCAGGAGTATCTGCACGAGCTGCATGTATTAAGGCAGCTATCACCTCATACGCTTAAAGCGTACCGTATGGATCTGGGTGAGTTGCAAGTATTGGCAACCGATGATTCCATTGAATTATTAAAAGTTACCAATGCGCATGTACGTCGCTGGGCTGGTCGCCTGCACTCCAAAGGAAAATCATCTCGCACGATAGCTAGAGCGCTGTCTGCGTGGCGAGGTTGGTATGACTGGTTGACCGAAAAAGATGCGCGTCGTGATGCCCAGGCGGGAAGGGTCACCGCAAACCTAGTCGCCAATCCTGTTGATGATGTGAAGGCGCCCAAACGTTTGAAATCTTTGCCTAAAGCGCTTTCGGTTGAGCAGGCACTCTCTTTGGTAAATCAAGCCGTAAAAGAGGCCGAAGAAAAGAAAGATCTGGAGTCGATACGTGATGCCGCGATCATCGATTTGCTGTATTCCTCAGGCCTACGTTTATCAGAGCTTCTGGGTATTGATGTAATGCAAAGCAAGGATCGCCAGCATGAGTCTGCCGGGTGGTTGGATTGGGATGCTGCAGAAGTAACGGTTTTGGGTAAGGGTGGCAAGCGCCGTTCAGTTCCGATTGGTGGACCTGCAATGCAATCTCTCAAGGTCTGGCGCACGGTTCGTGACCAACTGGAGCAAGCGGATGTGTCGATGGCTTTATTTATTTCCGCTACAGGTGCGCGTTTATCCCCTCGGACGGTGCAGGCGCGTCTGCGGACTTTGGCAATGAGGGCTGGGCTACCAACCCATGTGCACCCGCACATGATGCGCCATAGCTTTGCTAGCCATGTCCTGCAATCATCCCAAGATTTGCGGGCAGTGCAGGAGATGCTGGGGCATGCCAGCATTGCTAGCACCCAGATTTACACCTCTTTGGATTTCCAGCACCTAGCGCAGGCATACGATAAAGCCCATCCTCGCGCAAAGGCTGGCAAAGCCTGAGGAACTCGGTAAGATAGAAGGTTTCCCGGTTGGGAAATGTATTTATAGATTTTGAATGGATCAATGATGGCGTTAATTCCGGTAACAATTCTCACAGGCTTTTTGGGTAGCGGCAAAACCACTTTGTTAAAACATATCCTGACCGCTGAGCATGGCAAAAAAATAGCCGTGATTGAGAACGAGTTCGGTGAAGAGAATATCGACAACGATATCTTGGTTCAAGACAATCAAGAAAATATTGTGCAAATGAGTAATGGTTGTATTTGCTGCACCATTCGTGGCGACTTAGTTGAGGCGCTTAACGCCCTCTGGGAGCAACGCAAAGATAAAAAAATTAGCTTTGATCGCGTGGTCATTGAGACCACTGGCGTGGCTAATCCAGGCCCAGTGGCTCAAACATTCTTTATGGATGATGATGTTGCAGATCATTACGTATTAGATGCGGTAGTGACCCTTGTAGATGCTAAACATGGTCCGCAGCAACTGACTGAGCATGAAGAGGCGCAGCGCCAAGTAGGCTTTGCGGATCAAATCTTCATCACCAAAACAGATTTAGTAACGCCTGCTGAAGTGGGTGCCTTGCGGAATCGATTAATGCATATGAACCCTCGCGCTCCGATTCAGGGTATTTCTCAGGGCGTTGTTCCTTTGGATGCCGTTTTGGATCTCAAGGGCTTCAATTTGAACGCGAAGCTCGATATTGACCCTCACTTCTTGGAGCAAGACGATCATGACCATGCTACTTGTGGGCACGATCACAGCCATGACCACCATGATCACAGCACTTGTGGACACGACCATAGTCACGATCATCATGGCCATGCCGGCCATACAGACCGCATCCAATCCTTCGTTTTTCGTAGTGATAAACCCTTTGATCACAAAAAATTAGAGGACTTTCTGGGAGGCATTTTGGAGGTCTTTGGAGAGAAGATGTTGCGCTACAAAGGCGTTCTCTATGTGAAGGGAACTAACCGAAAAGTCGTGTTCCAGGGCGTTCATCAGATGATGGGTAGCGATATGGCTGGTTTATGGGGTGCTGAACCCAAGCAAACCCGCATGGTCTTTATTGGCATCGATTTACCTAAAGACACCCTGCTGGCTGGGCTTGAGGGCTGTTTGGCCTAGGAAATATCAAGTACAATCCGGCGCCACGGTCAATATTGGTAAATATTGGTAAAGGGCGGTAAAAGTTTGGCAGAATGAAGTAATAATGGTTTAGATCCATGGAAAGAATGAAATGACGGTAAAAACACCAACGAAATCTACGGCTACAGCAAAAGCGCCTACTAAGGCTGCAAGCGCAAAGGCTGCTAAGGGTGCTCCTTTAACAGAAGTTGAATTGCTCAAGATGTCCGAAAAGGACTATATGAATGCGGCTCAACTGGATTTTTTCCGTCAAAAGCTACTGACATTAAAAGACGATATTTTGAAAAATGCTTCTGAAACCACAGAGCATTTGCGTGAAAACATTTTGGTTCCTGACCCTGCCGATCGCGCAACGATTGAAGAGGAGCATGCTCTGGAATTGCGTACGCGTGATCGTGAGCGCAAGTTATTGAAAAAAGTAGAGCAGGCTTTGGCCCGCATTGAGTCTGGTGATTACGGTTGGTGCGAAGAAACTGGTGAGCCGATTGGCTTGAACCGTTTGATTGCACGCCCAACGGCCAATCTTTCTCTTGAAGCGCAAGAGCGTCGTGAGCTTCGTCAAAAGTTGTTTGGCGATTAATTACTAGATCAAATAAAAAAGTAGCAATGACAAAGCAATCCCCATCTATTGGCGAAATCTCTCCTTTACTGAAGGCGGAGATTTTGGCCGAGGCCTTGCCTTACATTCGTGCGTATCACGGTAAGACTATCGTGATTAAGTACGGCGGGAATGCAATGGTCGAAGAGCGCCTCAAAGAAAGTTTTGCGCGCGATGTCATCTTGCTCAAACTCGTTGGCATGAACCCCGTAGTTGTTCACGGTGGTGGCCCGCAAATTGATGAGGCTCTCAAAAAGATTGGCAAGACCGGCACCTTTATTCAAGGTATGCGCGTAACCGATGAAGAGACCATGGAAGTGGTGGAGTGGGTTCTTGGTGGCGAAGTGCAGCAGGATATCGTCATGTTGATCAACCACTTTGGTGGTCAGGCTGTTGGCTTGACTGGTAAGGATGGCGGCTTGATTCGTGCGAAGAAAATGTTGGTTGCTGATGAGAAGAAAGCTGGCGGAACGATTGATTTAGGTTTTGTAGGTGAAATCGAAGCAATTAACCCAGCAGTTGTTAAAGCATTACAAGACGATGCTTTTATTCCGGTGATATCTCCAATTGGATTTAGCGAAGAAGGTCAGGCATACAACATTAATGCTGACCTAGTCGCCGGCAAGATGGCGGAAATTTTGCATGCAGAGAAATTGGTCATGATGACCAATATTCCTGGTGTGATGGATAAAAATGGCACGCTCTTAACTGACCTGACTGCGCGTGAAATCGATGGCCTATTTGCTGATGGCACGATCTCAGGCGGAATGTTGCCGAAGATTTCTTCTGCATTGGATGCGGCAAAAAGCGGCGTGAATTCAGTCCATATTATTGATGGACGAATTGAGCACTCTTTACTGTTAGAGATTCTGACAGAGCAAGCATTTGGGACAATGATTCGCTCTCGCTAAGAGTTGAATAAGAGATATAGATATGCGTGATTCTTTAGACCCTACTGCATCAGAGATCGAGGCAACAGTTGCTGAAGAGGGCAAGACACGTAAGCGTCCACGGCCTGGCGAGCGCCGCCTGCAGATCTTGCAAGTATTGGCTGAGATGTTGCAAAACCCGAAGGGTGAGCGCGTAACAACTGCGGCCTTAGCAGCGAAAATTCAAGTTTCAGAAGCCGCCCTCTATCGACATTTCGCTAGTAAGGCGCAAATGTTTGAAGGCTTGATTTCTTTTATCGAGCAAACGGTTTTTGGCCTGATTAATCAGATTAATCAAAAAGAAGAATCTGGACTTGCTCAAGCTCGCGGTATTTTGCAGATGCTTTTATTCTTCGCAGAAAAGAATCCTGGCATGACTCGCGTCCTTTTAGGTGACGCTTTATTGCAAGAGGATGACCGTTTACAAGAGCGGATTACCCAAGTGCTTGATCGCGTAGAAGCTTCTTTAAAGCAGGCATTACGTATTGCACAAACTCAGGGTGGTACATGGGCAAACGTATCTCAAGATGAGGTGAGTATTCGTGCGGCTATGTTGATGAGTTATGTCTTGGGCCGCTGGCATCGTTTTGCTCGTAGCGGCTTTAAGAAGCTTCCAACGGAAGCATCTGATATTAGTCTTCGTATTCTTCTGTCCGAATGAGCGAGTTACATCTCTCTAGAAACACTATCCACTTTGCCGAGCCCTTGCCTTTGCAAAGTGGCGCCATCTTATCGGGCTACGATTTAGTTATTGAAACTTACGGCAAACTCAATGCCGATAAAAGTAATGCTGTACTGGTTTGTCATGCGTTGAATGCGTCACACCATGTAGCCGGTCCTAACCCAGATGATGCAAGCGATATCGGCTGGTGGGACAACATGATTGGGCCAGGCAAGCCAGTAGATACAAATCACTTCTTTGTTATTGGCGTTAATAATTTAGGCTCTTGTTTTGGCTCCACCGGGCCAATGAGTATTAATCCCGCCACTAGCAAGCCATATGGTGCGGATTTCCCGGTAATTACGGTTGAAGATTGGGTAAACACCCAGGCGCGTTTGGCTGATAAGTTAGGCATTCGCCGCTTTGCTGCGGTAATGGGTGGAAGCTTGGGTGGAATGCAGGCATTGGCTTGGTCTATCCAGTTCCCCAAGCGACTTGCACATTGCTTGGTAATTGCCTCAACACCAAAGCTGAGTGCACAGAACATCGCATTTAATGAGGTGGCGCGCAATGCCATTTTGTCGGACCCAGATTTTCATGGTGGCAACTACTACGAGCATGGCGTAGTGCCAAAGCGTGGCCTCAGATTAGCTCGCATGGTTGGCCACATTACCTACCTGTCTGACGATGACATGGCAGAAAAGTTTGGTCGCGAACTGCAAAGACCCCAAGGTGAATCTCAAGACTATCGCTTTAGCTTTGATGTCGAATTTGAGGTAGAAAGTTATTTGCGCTATCAAGGTGATAAGTTCTCCACCTACTTTGATGCCAATACCTATTTGTTGATTACTAGAGCATTGGA
Source organism: Pseudomonadota bacterium (assembly GCA_041179645.1). Lineage (GTDB taxonomy): Bacteria > Pseudomonadota > Gammaproteobacteria > Burkholderiales > Burkholderiaceae > Polynucleobacter. The sequence continues at coordinate 1,951 of JBEGSZ010000020.1, read as the reverse complement.
TTATTTTGATCCTTCTCGTCGTTATGAGGGCAGTCTTAATCGGGCTCTAGCGGAAGTGCAAGCCAAGTTTTTAGTTGTAAGCTTCTCTACGGATTGGCGCTTCCCGCCAAATCGCAGTCGCGAGATTGTAGAATCTTTGCTCAGCAATAAGAGTGAAGTGAGTTATGCGGAGATTGATGCACCACACGGGCATGATGCTTTCTTGTTAGACGACCCTCGTTATCACAATCTGATTCGCGCTTATTTCGAACAAATGCTAGAGGCCAAATCATGAAGCGCGTAGACTTTGCCGCAATAGCAAACTGGATTACGCCGAATAGCGAGGTGCTTGATCTGGGCTGTGGTGATGGCAGCTTCTTAGAGTATTTGCAAAAACAGAAACCTGTGCACGCTTATGGCGTTGAGATTGATGATGCGCGCGTACTTTCTTGTGTGCAAAAGGGTTTAAATGTCATTCAGCAAAATCTTGAAGGCGGTTTAGCACTGTTTGAGAATAATAGTTTCGATACGGTGGTGCTCTCACAAACACTGCAAACTATTCATGAAACCGAAAAGATCTTGCGTGAAGTAGTCCGGGTTGGCAAGGAGTCGATTGTTTCTTTCCCGAACTTTGGTCATTGGTCACACCGTCTAGCTGTTGGCTTTGGCCGTATGCCGGTTTCTAAAACCTTGCCCTATCAGTGGTACAACACACCCAATGTACGGGTTCTTACTGTGGCTGATTTTGAAAAACTGGCTTCGAGCTTGGGCTTGCAAATTTTGGATCAATGCATCTTGCATGAAGGTCGTCGGGTTACTCTGATGCCGAATCTTTTTGGAAGCCTAGCGCTGTTCCGCGTTCGACGTGCTTAGTAGCGCTCAGTCCTGGCTGAAAGATTTTCGGGTTTATCTCGAATGGCCTTGTCTCCGAATGCTCTTCTTGGGCTTCTCTGCGGGTCTACCCCTACTACTGATTTTAGGAACTCTGAGCTTTTGGCTAAGAGAGGCTGGTATTGATCGCAGCACCATCGGTTATCTCACTTGGGTTGGCTTGATCTACGCCTTTAAGTGGACGTGGGCTCCATTGGTGGATCGGCTATCCATTCCCTTGTTATCGACTTTATTTGGCAGAAGGCGTAGCTGGCTTCTCTTTGCGCAGTTACTGATTGTTCTGGGTCTAGTTGGCATGGCCAGTATTGACCCCAAAGTTCAGCTCACGCCGATTGTCTGGTGCGCACTCCTAGTTGCCTTTGGCTCCGCAACGCAAGACATTGCTTTGGATGCTTTTCGGATTGAGTCTGCAGATAGCGATCATCAAGCAGCTTTAGCCGCTACATATCAAACCGGTTATCGACTTGCATTAATTTGGGCTGGTGCTGGCGTTCTTTGGTTGGCTGCCCGCGCTGAGTCAGGCTCTGTTGGCTATGATCCTGCTGCCTGGCAGTTTGCCTATCTTTGTATGGCGCTCTCGATTGGTGTGGGTGTGATCACCACCTTGTTTAGTAAAGAGCCTATTCGTATTGAGCTTGCAAAAGCGCGCAATGCAAAAGCATGGCTGCATCAAACTTTGATTGAGCCATTTGCCGACTTTATTAAACGCTATGGTTGGCACGCAATTTTGATTTTGTCCTTAATTGCTATCTATCGCATTAGTGATGTGGTGATGGGAATCATGGCTAACCCATTTTATGTAGATATGGGGTACACCAAAGATGAGGTGGCGGCAGTTAGTAAGGTCTTTGGCGTGGTGATGACCTTGGTCGGCGCCTTCCTTGGCGGCGTACTCACCTTGCGCTTTGGTGTGATGCGAATTTTATTCTTGGGGGCGATCTTATCGGCCGTGAGTAATTTGTTATTTGCTTGGCTTGCCACTCAGGGCCATGATTTACATGGCTTGATCTGGGTAATTTCTGCGGATAACCTAAGTTCCGGTATTGCTTCGGCCGCCTTTATTGCGTTCTTGTCGGCACTG
>JBEGSZ010000019.1:0-37851 GCA_041179645.1 Pseudomonadota bacterium | reverse complement strand
AATTTCTTCCACTCAAGGGCTTGAACCGAGACCAACTCTCAGAAAAGCTTTACAGCGCAAAACTATATATTGATTTTGGGCACCATCCCGGAAGAGATCGCATGCCACGCGAAGCGGCAATGCATGGATGCTGCCTGATCACCGGAAAATTGGGTTCAGCTGGAAACGCAATTGATCTGCCAATCCCATCACAGTACAAATTTGATAGCAGCGCCTCAAACTTTGTAGAAGCCTTTGGAGCACTCGCCAATGATGTGATGGAAAACTTTCCAAAACACTATGAAGATTTCGGCGCCTATAGAAAATGGCTACAAGATGAGCCAAGAATCTTTAAGCAACAGATTGCAGATTATTTTCTTAATAGTTAGACATTATTTTTCCCAAAATCTGTCTCAATTTGGCGAATTGCTGGCGCCAATAAAACCGAAGTTTGATTGGCGCTATTGGGGGATTATAAAATTTCAAAGCGCGCTTTTGAGAGCTCCCATCTAATACATTAGAGCCATCAAAAGAATCAATAATCTCCAAATATTGATCGCACTGAGCTTGCGCAGAAAAGTGACTAGAAACATACTGACTTGCAAGATTCAATTGGCTCTGGAGATCCGCGGATGCTGATAAGTCTCGAAGTTTACTTAAGATATTTAGGAGGCCTTCTGGGGAATCAAACAGATAATTCTCCAGCCCCGACTTTTTAAGCAATGATTGGTAATTTGGAGTATTGCTGCAAATCGGAATCATGCCGCTCATAATTGAGGAGCAGGCTTTATTTGGGCTTTTAATAAATGTATTTAAGTGCAAATCCAACGGTATATGACTAAGAATTGTGAAAGCAAATGATCCCAGACTCTCGGCAAATGTATTTGTCTCGTATCTAATAAAAGTAAATTCAGAGGGTAATTGCTCCTCCAGTGACTCGCCAGAAATAACTGAAAAGGAGTTGATGGAACCATTCTGTAAGGCACTAATAATGACCGCCTCTAATGCAACCATGCTTTTTTGATAACTCTCAGAAAAACCGAACCAGACAAGATCGACGGTCTTTTTATTCCAATTCACTGGATGCATCTTCTCCAAAATAGGATCAATGGCCTCCCTGAGGCAATAAATTGGTAGATCAAAGACTGACCGTAGAACTTGCTGATGCATTTCGCTGGGACAAACAAACATGTCGGCTACCTGATATGCATCAGCATAATCTGCATAAGAATCAATATCAGAGCAGAATGATAGAGAGAGAAAATTTTTCTCTGCCACCCTTTTAATTGACTGGCTTGCATCCCTGTCTTTATAGAAAAAATTAATTATGGTTGGTCTATTGCTGGAAAGATGGCTAGATAAATCTTCATCCGGTGAAACTAGCTTTACAGAAAATCCACGATAAATTAGCTGGGCGCGCAGGGTATCAAAATAAAATCGATACAGGGGATCATCGTGATCACGCTTACCCAAAAAAATAATATCGGCCTTAATATCCATAAGTTATTATAAGTTCATGCTGGCATATATAAACCTCGATTAATAATCACAATATGAAACAAATATCCAAATGGAAAGCCTCCTATAGACTATTGAAATATGGTCTATATGCTCCAAAAATAAAGCCTGAGCGCATTTATGAATCTTATAGTGCAGATGGGCTGGGGCTAATTGACTCAAATACTCTAGATTTAGGATGTGGCAGCACCCCAAGAAATCCTTTTGGGGCCAATAATTTTTATGGCGTCGATCTATTTGAACAGAATGACGAAAAAATTAAAGTTGCTGATTTGGCGGTCAATCCCATTCCCTTTGAAAAGGATGCATTTGACTTTATTACTGCATATGATTTCATAGAGCACATACCCAGAGTAATCTACTCACCATCTAGAAGTTTTCCATTTATAAATTTAATGAATGAAATATTTAGATGCCTAAAGCCTGGTGGATACTTTCTTTCACACACGCCTGCATATCCTTACTCCCCTTTATTCAGGGATCCTACCCATGTAAATTACATCACCGAAGAGACTTTCAGCATCTACTTTGATGAGACAAATAACTACGCCAAAATATATGGATTTAATGGTGGCTTTGAAATAACAGAGCAGGGGTGGAATGGATTTACGCTTATTACGCTAATGAGAAAACCTGTTATCAAAGCCTAAATTGATTCATTAATAAATCGTACGGCGAACCACTCTCTGGCTTAGTTCGCCAATTGTTGTGCCAGTGGTTGACAATGTATTTTTTTGAAAATAACTCATCCGTCATCTGCCGCGACTGCGGTGACTTGGTAAAAAATTTCATTGCATCGCCGGAGAGTAAGGATTCTGGATCCCACATCGCATCAAATTGATTTTTGGGATAAATTTTCAGGTTCAATTTTTTACAAATAGCATTTGAAAAAAGATACCAAGGCCTAAAACACTCTATTGAATTTCCTTCTGTAAGAATGTTTTTTGCAACTTCTGTGTTGGGAGAATATAAGATTGCCGAGTTTGCAAAATCATAGTCTTCCCATTCATATACAAACCCTTGATCGCGACAGATTTCATTTAAATTACTTAAAAAACAAACATCTAAATCAGAATAAAGTGATGCGCCGCTGTAATGGGCTACCGGGATGATGCATCTAGCCAAATCACCCCTATAAACCAAATCTTTTTTATAGGTAAATAGCGGGGAGGAATGTTTGTAATTGATCTTAAAAAGTGGCGCATAGTAAGACTTAATATTGATGAAGCGCAATATCTTTTTGCTATGAATAAACCGCAAAATATCATGCTTCTTTGATTCAGCATCCCTAGTTAGCGGCTTGACATATTGCTCAACCAACTTTGATAACGAGAAATTGCGAATACGAATCTGCGCACAATCTTTAATCCAATCTAATTCTGGAGGGATAGTACATCCCACATCTTCATCAAGCCATAAATCATATTGGGAGTTAGGATGAAAATGAATAAAGCTTTTAAAGTGAAGATCCGTGACAGCAGGTAACGATCCACCCCAATATCCGAAAAATTGCGTCATGAAACTTACCCTTCTATTGATTTACAGCTATTTAATTTAGGGGTGCCCGCTATTTTGGCTTAGATTAATTCCCCGCCACAATTGACATCACCGCCATGCGCACCGCGATACCAAAGGTAACTTGATTCAGAATCACTGACTGAGGACCATCTGCTACGGCGGAATCAATTTCTACACCGCGATTCATGGGGCCTGGATGCATGACGATGGCGTCTGATTTGGCTAATGCTAAACGGCTAGGCGTTAAGCCATATTGCTTGAAGAAAGCATCGCCCTCTGGAACTTGCCCCGCTTCCATGCGCTCTTTCTGGATACGCAAGGTCATGACAACGTCAACGCCCTTAAGCCCCTCTTCCATACTGTGGAACACCTTCACCCCCAGCATATCTAAATCGCTTGGCAAAAGACTCTCAGGCCCAATCGCACGAATATCCGTGCAACCTAAAGTTCTCAAAGCGCAAATATTGGATTTAGCAACTCGGCTATGCACAATATCACCCACAATCGCTACCTTCAAACCGCTAAAGTCTTTCTTGAAGTGACGCATTGTGTACATATCCAGCAAGCCTTGAGTCGGATGCTGGTGGCTACCATCGCCGGCATTGACTACGTGGACGTGTGCAGGAATGTGCTGAGCGATCTCAATAGGCGCCCTGGAGACGCTATGGCGCACTACAAAAATATCTGCCTGCATAGCTACTAAGTTATCAATCGTGTCTAAAAGACTTTCGCCTTTAGCAGTAGAGGATGTGGAGATATCTAAATTAATGACATCTGCCGATAACCGTTTAGCAGCAATTTCAAAAGTGGTTCGAGTACGGGTGGAGTTTTCAAAGAACAGGTTGAAGACACTCTTGCCGCGTAGGAGTGGAACTTTTTTCACCTCTCGCGCAGGATCCGTCACGCTAACAAACTGTTGTGCGGTATCGAGGATGTGAAGGATTTGCTCTTTTGGCAAACCCTCCAAAGTCAGCAAATGGGTTAACTCACCAGCGGCATTAAATTGATTTACTGGAACAATGATTGAATTGTGAATGCCGCTCATTCTGTGTGCTCCTCTAATTGGAAGCTGAACTTGCCAGCATCATCTTTTTCTAAAACTAATATTTGATTATCGGGAACGCTTACTTGCTCGCCCGCAAAATCGGCCGAGATTGGTAACTCACGATTCTCACGATCTGCTAAAACCATCAACTTCACTTGTGCAGGTCTACCGAAATCAAATAACTCATTGAGTGCTGCACGAACCGTGCGGCCAGTCAGCAAAACATCATCGATCAAAATGACGTTTGCGCCATTAACCTCAAAAGGAAGATGGGTAGACATCGTGCTGGCAGTGCGAAGCGCTGTCATACCCTTCTCAGCATAGTCATCTCGGTGAAACGCAACATTAATTACTCCAAAGTGGGGAAGATTTAAATCCGCAGCTAAACGTTCCGCAATCCAGGCCCCGCCCATTGCAAGACCAGCCAACTCAAATGAATCGCCCGCTTTCTTGCGTTGACTCAAAGTCTCCAGTAATTTCAGATAGGACTGCTCTGCATTCATCTCAACTAATCCAATTCTTTTCAAGGAAATACTGCTCCAAAATTAAGGCCGCAGACTCGGCATCCAAATTGTCTCGCATATCGGGATCAACCTCTAAAACGGCAGAGGTATAGCGCTCATCCACCCACTCCACTGGCAACTGAAAGCGTCCATGCAGCTGATTGCCAAAGCGGCGAGCCTTGGCACTCATTTCATGCTCAGTACCGTCAGGATGGCACGGCAATCCCACCACCAACCGATTTGGTTGCCACTCTATGATGAGGGCCTGAATAGCCCTAAATCGCACATCCTCAGATGGCTCCTCAATAATCTTCAAGGGCTGGCCAGCCTTAGTCAGAGTATTGCCAACGGCAACACCAATGCGCCGTGTCCCGAAGTCAAAAGCCATGACAGTCAGCTCTACGCTCTTCTTAGTGCCCTCAGGCATGCCCTGCCTCGCCAGATAGATGGGATGGATCAAACCCCAAAAGACTCATCGTCCGCTCATAGCGCTGGCTAGAGGGGGTATTAAAAATAATCTCAACCATTTGCTGCTGGGACAAGGGGACATTGATCCAGCCATTGAGGGTAATCTCCTCTTCAAGCTGGCCCGCACTCCAACCCGCATAACCCAAGGTCATCAAGAACTTGTTGGGTCCAGAGCCTATTGCCACAGCCTCAAGCACATCCTTGGATGTCGTCATCGTCAAGCCACCAGGAACAGCCAATGAGGAGCTGTAAGCCCCCTCGGTTGTGGGCTCATGCAACACAAAACCACGCTCGATTTGCACTGGACCACCAAAATAGACGGGCTGCTCAGATACTGGCTCAGCTTCCAGCTTGACCTCAATTTTTTCAAATAAGGCACCCATATCGAGTTCGGTAGGGCGATTGATCACTAAACCCATCGCACCTCGCTCGGTATGCTCAAAAAGATAGATAACTGAACCTGCAAAATTGGGGTCGACCATCCCAGGCATGGCAATCAGGAATTGATTTGCTAAATGATCAGCAGAATAAGCAATTGAGGACCCAGCAGCAGCTTGGGAAGTCTGGGTGGGTGTTGTAACTTGACCCACAGGGGCTTTTTTAGCCATGTTCATATAAGGTTTTATTTTACAGAAATTCCTACGTATTCAAGCACTTTTAGGCAATAAGCCATAAGATGTTGCCTATGCAAAAAGCTCTCGTTTGGCTCCGTCGTGATCTGCGTCTCTATGACAACGCCGCACTTCATCATGCCCTGAAAAATAATGGCCAAGTTTGGCTAGCGTTTATCTTCGATACCGATATTCTGGATCCACTGAAATCTGAAGATCTAGATTCAAGCGGCCTCAAACATGATCGTCGCGTAGACTTTATTTGGCAAGGTCTGAAGCAAATTGACGATCAATTACGTAAGCAAGGTGGCGGACTGATTGTTCAGTTCGGTAAGCCCACTGCGTGCATTCCGAAGATTGCGGAGACTTTAGGTGTCAATACCGTTTACACCAATCATGACTATGAACCTTCGGCAATTGCCCGCGATGCTTCTGTAGCGAGATCACTAGAGAAACTTGGGATTGAATTAGAGACTTTCAAAGATCAAGTCATTTTTGAGAAGAAAGAGATTCTTACCAACTCCAATACGGTGTTCTCAATCTTCACGCCTTACAAAAATAATTGGCTGAAGACGCTGCAAGAAAAAGATATTGCCGCTTATGACTGCGATCCTAAAAAAGGTCAGTTAGCCGCCATCCCAAAATCATTAGAGAAGCCCTTTCCATCGCTAGAATCTATGGGCTTTAGCCCGACTGGGATTGAAACTTATCTCCCACCAGGATCAGAAGGTGGTCAGAGCTTCCTAGAGGATTTTCTCCACCGTATCGATCAGTACCAAATTGGCCGAGACTTCCCCGCCATTAAAGGCGTGAGCTATCTATCCACACACCTCCGCTTTGGCATGCTATCCATTCGAGGCTTAGTGCGCGAAGCACACCGCCGCATGCTTGCTGGCAGTATGGGTGCAACGATCTGGTTAAGCGAACTCATCTGGCGTGATTTTTATTTCATGATTCTGGCTAATCACCCACGCCTAGCTGAGGGTGCAGCCTTCAAACCAGATTACGACAATATTGAATGGGAAAGCGGCGCCACTGCTAAGAAATTATTTAAAGCTTGGTGTGATGGCAAGACGGGTTACCCATTGGTAGATGCTGCCATGTGCCAACTTAACCAAAGTGGATATATGCACAATCGCCTACGCATGGTGGTTGCCAGCTTTCTTACTAAAGATTTAGGCATTGATTGGCGCTGGGGTGAAATGTATTTCGCTAAACACCTCAATGACTTTGAACTATCCTCCAACAATGGTGGATGGCAATGGGCCTCTTCTTCTGGATGCGATGCGCAGCCCTACTTCCGGATCTTCAACCCGATCACCCAATCCCAGAAGTTTGACCCCGAAGGAAAATTTATCCGTCGCTACTTGCCTCAACTAGACAAGCTCTCCAAAAAATCGATTCATGCTCCTTGGGAGGCTGGTCATATTGAGTTAGAGGCAGCTGGCATTCTCTTGGGGCGTGACTATCCCCTGCCAGTTGTGAATCATGATGAAGCGCGCAAAAAGACCTTGGTGCGCTACAGCGTAGTTAAAAAAGTGACTTCCGAGGATTCCGCAACTTAATTGCGGGCTTTAGTGTGTTCGGCTTTAAGATAGGGCATGAGCAAGATTTATGCCGTAGGTGATATTCAAGGATGTGCGCCATCTTTGAAAGCGCTCGTCAAAAAAATCCCCGCTCAATCTAAGATGATTTTTTTGGGGGACCTTGTGAATCGAGGTCCTGACTCATTAGGCACCCTACGCTATCTCAAGCAACTACAAGAAGAAAAACGGATTGAATGCATCCTTGGAAATCATGATCTGCATTTGCTGGCTGTAGATGCAGGCATTCGTAAAACCAAGGGGCTGGATACCGTTCAGCCCATTCTAGATGCACCTGATAGAGTTGATCTCATTGAATGGCTGAGGCACAGGCCAATGGCTCTGAGTAATGGAAAAGTGCTCACCGTTCATGCTGGGGTTCTGCCTCAATGGGATCTGCAGCAAACAATTGAATGCGCACAAGAAGTAGAAAAAGCGCTCCGCAAAAAATCCTATAAAGATTTTTTAGCGAATATGTATGGCAATACCCCCAATAAGTGGAGTAACTCGCTCAAGGGTTATGAGCGTTTACGCGTCATTACCAATGCACTAACCCGTATTCGTTTTTGCACTCCAACAGGCACCATGGAGTTTGAAAGCAAAGAAGGTTTCGAAGATGGGCCTAAGGGCTACATCCCTTGGTTCAAAACCCCTAAACGAAAAACGCAAGACTCTCTGATTTACTTTGGGCACTGGTCAACTCTAGGGCTGCTCCAACATGAGAATGTGATTGGACTAGACACAGGGTGTGTCTGGGGTGGAAAACTAACCGCCATGGAAATTCCAGAGTCAGGTAAACCCAGTAAGGGGCTAAAAATTATTCAAGCCGATGGTTACGACCATCCGCTCAGAATGTAATTCTGACGCTGCCTCTGACTCTGTCTCTGCCTCTTATAACTTTTTAAATGCAGTTTTTGCTGCAGCAATGATCTCATCAACCACGGCGTTGTCGTGCGTAATAGAAGTAAATCCAGCCTCATATGCAGAGGGCGCTAAGTACACTCCTTGATCCAACATTAGGTGGAAGAATTTCTTAAATGCTTCGATATCGGTTTTAGTAACCGCCTCAAAAGAAGTTGGCACCTCATTAGCAAAGTAAAAGCCAAACATACCGCCAACGCTATCCACGGCGAACGTTACACCCGCCTCATTGGCAGCGAGCTTTAATCCAGCCATAAGCTTTTCAGTCTGGCCAGTCAGGCACTCATAAAAACCTTCTCGAGAAATAATTTCCAGCGTCTTTAATCCTGCAGCTACCGCTACAGGATTGCCCGACAAAGTGCCTGCCTGATAAACATTACCAAGTGGAGCCAGCTTAGACATGATTTCTTTTTTACCGCCAAAGGCAGCCATCGGCATCCCGCCGCCCATCACCTTACCAAGACAGGTGAGGTCAGGAGTAATGCCTTGTAGCGATTGAGCTCCACCCAATGCAACCCTAAAACCCGTCATCACTTCGTCGTAAATTAATACGCTGCCATGCTGGCTAGTTAACTGACGTAATGTCGATAAAAATTCTTTTGAAGGTTTAATGAGATTCATATTGCCGGCGATCGGCTCAATAATGACTGCTGCAACCTGGTCGCCCTGCTTCTCAAACACTTCCTTCAGTGCTGCTACATCGTTGTATGGCAACACCAAAGTATGCTTCACCAGATCGTGTGGCACACCACCAGATGAGGGTGCATTTTGAGTGGAATCCGCAAAAGTCAAAAGCCCAGAACCCGCTTTAACCAGCAAGCTATCTGCATGACCGTGATAGCAACCCTCAAATTTAATGATGAGATCACGACCGGTGTAACCACGCGCAAGACGCAGCGCACTCATGGTGGCTTCGGTTCCGCTCGATACCATGCGAACTTGCTCGATGCTAGGAACTAGTTGGCAAATACGTTCTGCTAACTCAATTTCGCCTTCAGTAGGAGCTCCGTAACTAAAGCTGGTTTCTGCGGCCTGCTTTACCGCCTCAACTACTTCTGGATTTGCATGGCCCGCAATCATAGGGCCCCAAGACATAATCAAATCGATATAGCGCGTACCTTCAGCATCCCAGAAATAAGGGCCTTTAGCCTTAGCAACAAAACGGGGTGTGCCACCCACCTGACGAAAAGCGCGTACTGGAGAGTTAACCCCTCCAGGAATCGTTTTTTGCGCACGTTCAAATAAGATGTCGTTTTGTCCCAAGATGCTGCCCTGCTTTCGCTATAGTATTTTTTAGTAATTAATTGATTTGGGTCGATTAGATCGCCATCATTTCAAAATCTTCTTTGCGCGCACCGCACTCAGGACAAGTCCAGTTCATAGGTACATCTTTCCAAAGCGTACCTGGTGCAATACCCTCTTCAGGTAAACCAGCAGCTTCGTCATAAACCCAACCGCAAATTAAACACATGTATGTTTTGAATTCCATCGCCGTCTTCCTTGTCTATATTTTTTTATTTTAAATCTGCTGCAGCATCGCGTTTTTGATGCATCTCAAACTTAAACAGCCTACATTCCAACGGGCCATTAAATAAAGGCGTACGCTTAGATTCCTTGATGCGCAACTGCCCTGGCAATGCCATGTCTGCCGTTAATACAAAAACATTCCAACCACCGAAAGCATCCTTGAGGTGTTGACCGAACTGTCTTAAGAACTCAACAAACTTAGGATCTTGTTCTTCTTGAGCTTGTAACTTTTTGAGAGACTCGCGGCTAGAGCGTTTAGCGCTCTGACGCCCTGTCTCCAGATTAAAAGCATAGCGATCTTCTGGCTCTTCAGCTTGCTCATAGGAGTCGCGCTCCATATCGCCGCCCGCTGCGCGATCCTGACCTCGTCCACCCTTAATCACTAAGCGTTCGCCATAAGGTGGGTTTAACAGCATCACGCCATGTTGAGTGCTTGCAGGGGGCTTACTAGCCAAAGCATCAATCTGACGAGTGACTGGCAGTCCGGGTAACTGTGCACGCTGCCAGTTACCCTTAAACATAGCAACTAGGCGCTCATTAATATCGCCACCGCTAATACCTAATGACTCTGAATCTGGGAACTGTTTACGCTTTTCCATCATCTCTGCGTGTGCAGCATCCTTCAGGGAGCTCCAGCGCTTTAGTTCAGCAGCCTCGTTAAAAGGCTTGAGTCGTTGAAACCCAAAGCCATGAGCAGAAGTTACCAATGGACGATAAGCCAAGCGACTTGGTTTTGCATCATCGCCATACATGCCTGCCCGAATAGCTCCAGGTGGAATAGCCAAAGCCATCTGTGCAGCTTCAATCAAGAATGTGCCGCTACCGCACATTGGATCAAATAAGGTTTGCGAAGGTTTCCAGCCAGTAATTGACAGGATGCCTGCGGCGAGATTTTCTTTTAAAGGTGCATCACCCTTTTCATCGCGCCAGCCGCGTTTAAATAAGGCTTCACCAGAAGTATCCAAATAGATCGTGACATGCGTTGCCGTCAAATGCGCCTGAACTCGCACATCGGGAAACGCAGTATCAATACTCGGGCGGTCACCAGTGACATCACGCAGACGGTCAACAATCGCATCCTTAATCTTCAGAGTGGCAAAATTCAAACTCTTGAGTGGGGAGCGATGGGCAGTCACATCAACACGCAGAGTTTGTTTAGAAGAAAACCACTCCTCCCAAGCTAAACCACTGGCCAGCTTATATAAATCTTCTTCCTGGCGATATGGCGACTCTGCCATTTGTAGCAAGACTCGACTTGCAATCCGTGAATGCAGATTTAAAGCCATCGCAGCAGATATTGGCGCCGCCAAACCCACCCCACCAGTAGGACTCGTCGGCGTAGGTTCAATTACCCATGCACCCAGAGCTTTACAGTCAGGACGCTGCGCAATGCTTGCTAGCTCTTGTGCAAGAGGTACTTCGAGTCCGCCTGGACAAACAACAAAAAATCTCATGAGGCTAGCAATCTAAAAAAGGGGGGATAAAAATATGAGCAATTAAAAAATAGTTGGGAGTCATTGTTAAGGCTTAATCACGACCAATGCTGTCACAACCAACAAAAGAATGACTGGCACTTCATTAAACCAGCGATACCAAACTCCGGAACGCGTATTAACACCGCTGCGGAACTTTTTAAGTAAGCTCCAACATGCATGGTGATAGCTGACGACCAAGATGACAAACAGCATCTTGGCATGCATCCAAATCTCACCAGCACCGATCTTAAAATGCAGCCAAAGCGTCAGTCCTAGCACTACTGCTGGGACCGCCAAAATAGTCATGAAACGAAAGAGGCGATCAGCCATGCCGAGAAGACGGGTATAAGCCTCGGGATTCTTTTCATCAGCCAGGTTTACAAAAATACGCGGGAGATAAAACAAACCTGCAAACCAAGAGGCAATCAAAACAATGTGAAATGTCTTAGTCCATAAATATGCATTGCCCATGATGAATAGTTTCCGTTCTGTAGTGAAGCTAGATTAAGTGCGCATTTAAGTACGAATCTCGCCATGACCCATGACGATGTATTTGAGAGAAGTGAGACCATCCAAGCCAACAGGGCCACGAGCATGTAATTTGTCATTAGAAATACCAATCTCGGCACCTAGACCGTACTCAAATCCATCGGCAAAACGGGTGCTGGCATTGACCATCACACTAGCACTATCCACTTCACGCAAGAAGCGATTAGCTTGCGCTTGATTATTAGTAATGATGGCATCGGTATGTTTACTGCCGTATTGCTCAATATGGCTCATTGCCTCATCCATATCCGCAACAGTCTTAATTGACAAAATCGGTGCCAAATATTCTGTTTGCCAATCTTCTTCAACTGCATTGACAAGATTTTTGAATCCCGCAGCTTCAAGCGTGTTTCGGGTTTGGTCATCCACACGCAATTCCACACCCTTGTCTTGATAGATCTTACAAAGAGCTGGTAAGACTTGAGGTGCAATAGTTTTGTTGACCAAGAGTGTTTCCATCGCATTGCATGGAGCGTAGCGTTGGGTCTTGGCGTTATCGCATACCTTAATTGCCATTGCGATATCTGCGTCAGCATCAATATAGGTATGGCAGATGCCGTCCAAATGCTTAATCATTGGTACGCGGGCTTCTGCCATCAAGCGAGCAATCAAACTCTTACCACCGCGTGGAACGATCACATCAATATATTCAGTCATGGTGATCATTTCGCCAACAGCAGCGCGATCTGTAGTAGTCACAACCTGCACTGAGTCCATAGGTAAATTGGCAGCATCCAAACCCTCTTGAATCAATTGCGCCAATAAGGCATTTGAATCAATCGCTTCGGAACCACCACGCAAGATAACCGCATTACCTGACTTCAAGCAAAGTGCCGCTGCGTCAATCGTGACGTTGGGGCGGGACTCATAAATAATGCCAATCACACCGAGTGGCACGCGCATCTGACCAAGCTCAATACCGGAGGCCTGTTTTTGCAATGGCGTTATTTTTCCAATCGGGTCTTCCAGGGAAACAATTTGCTCTAAACCCAAGGCCATTGACTCAATTGTTTTTGGAGTCATGGTGAGTCGGTCAATAAATGCAGCATCTTGACCATTAGTTTTTGCTCGAGCAACATCAAGCGCATTCACGCGCTGAATTTCTTCGGAGCGATCACGAACTAACTTAGCAATATGCAATAGTGCCTGATTTTTCTGTTCGCTAGATGCCCGCGCCATTGCGCGTGAGGCCTGACGAGCACGTCGGCCAATATCTTGCATCATGTGCTGAAACGTATTTTTTGAATTACTCATATCTATGCTGTATCTAAATTAATATTGTTTTATCTAAGTTTTAATCTTCACTCTAGATTCATCTAGCGCAATAAGTTACCTACCAAACGCAAGCCATCCCAAGGATCTGCAGGCAATTCAGCCGCATGCAATCCTTTGGCCTGACGATCTAAACCTGCAGCCACCTGCATTGCTCTGCGCAACCTCAAAGGCTGCACGCGTTTGAGAGCCATGGGATATAAACGCTCTTTATTACCCCAGATGCGGTTGGCACGCATTAAGTTCTGCACAGACTCCCCAGCATCGCTGGCTGCCTTCAGTTTCGATAGTATCCGAAGCTCTTCCGTTACGCTCCACAGAATCAAGACTAAAGGCTCACCCTCACCTTTAAGGCCATCTAACATACGATTAAGGCGTGGCAGATCGCCAGCCAACATCGCTTCAGTTAATTCAAAAACGTTATAGCGGGCGACTTTCAGAATGGCTGACCGAATTTGTTCTTCCGTCAGCACGCCAGCAGGATGCAACAAACCTAGCTTCTGAATCTCTTGGTGAGCAGCAATGAGGTTGCCCTCTACCTGCTCGGCAATGAAAGCCAAGGCGCGCCGCCCTTCTGGACCTGACTGTACCTCTTGCCCTTGCTTCTTGAGTCGTCCTGCAATCCATTGCGGCAATTGCGTGCGATCTAAAGAATCCAATTGAATAGCCATGCCCGCTTCATCCAAAGCGCTAAACCAGGCAGAGGTTTTGGTCTTGCCATCTAATTTAGGCAAAATGATGCAAAAAATGGTATCTGGCCCCTCAGATCCTACTGGCTGAGACTCGATTTGAGCTGAGAACTGCTTGAGCGCATCTGCACCATCACGACCAGGCTTGCCAGTTGGTATACGTAACTCTACCCAGCGCTTGTCTCCGAACAAGGACATGGTTTGGCCAGCACTGAGTAAAGCACTCCAATCAAACCCACGCTCTTGCAGCAAGACTTCACGATCTGTGTAACCCATTTTTTTAGCAGTGGCACGCAACTGATCCATTGCTTCCATCATGAGGAGGGGCTCATCACCACTAAATATATAGAGCGGCTTTAATGAAGCCGCTGAATTAAGCGATTTCAAATGAACCTGCAGGGCATCGCTCTTAACCATGCAATTTGCTCGTCATTCTTTAGAAGCTTTTAGTCTGTGGTGCTCGAGCAGAAGCAGAAACACGACGCAGAATTTGTACTGCAAGATCTCTGCGCATCAAAGATAAGAATTGCTGCATTTGGACATCGGTCGCCAAAACAGTAGACACCGAGAAGTCCATATCGCGGGTCATGTAAATCTCAGCCTCAGGAACAACGTCAGCTCCAGCATTGTCATAAGCCCTAAACCCAACACGCATGTTTAAGCGATAGGCAGAGACTTGACCATTCGAGTTGTAGGCCAGGATTTCCCGACCATTGAGATCACTCGTAATTTCTAAAATGAGGTCGGCATCTTTAGGGTTGATGGCCACCTTGGCATCAGTCCCAGTCAAAATTGCCGTCTGTAGATCCGCTCTCAGAGGCGGCGATGGGCTGCCGGTAATCGCGATTACCTTAAAAGGCAAATCTACCATGCCACGCAAACGATAGCCACAGGCGATCAAACCACTGACTGGAGCTAAGGTGAGAAGCCCAAGCAGAGTACGTCGAAGGTGATTTACGCGCATGTGTTTAGTTTCTATTCAAAGTAATTGGCAATGATCTAAGCAACAATATTGATTAAACGACCTGGTACCACAATCACCTTTTTAGGAGGCGCTCCGTTTAATGCCTTCATGGCAGGTTCGCTTTGTAAGGCCAAGGCCTCAATTTGCTCTTTAGTGGCATCCGCAGGCACTCGTATATCGCCACGCAATTTGCCATTAATTTGCAGCATGATAGTGAGCTCAGTTTGAATTAATGCAGCTTCATCAACGACGGGCCATGGCGCATCTAACAGAGTGCCAAAAGATTGATTGCAGCCAATCTCATTCCAAAGGGCATGCGTCAAATGAGGCACCACTGGGTAGAGCACTCGAATCAGAATACTCAAACACTCACGCAATACTGCAGGTCGTACCGCAGTCTTATCACCCAATTTCACAGGCTCTAAGACGTTCAACATCTTCATTGCCGCAGAAACTACGGTGTTGTACTGGCGACGCTGATAGTCAAAATTAGCCTGCTTCAGAATGGCATGCACTTCACGACGCAATTCTTTTTCAGCATCATTTAAATCATTTGGCAATGCCTCACCGGCAGCACGTATTGCATCGGCCTGACTACTGGAATACATCCATACGCGGCGCAAGAAACGAGAAGCGCCCTCAACACCAGCACTAGACCACTCCAGCTGTTGCTCAGGAGGAGCGGCAAACATCACAAACAGACGCGCTGTATCTGCGCCGTATTGATCAATCAAAGCTTGAGGATCAACGCCATTGTTTTTACTCTTAGACATCTTCTCAACGCCACCAATAATGACTGGTGTGCCAGAAGTGTCGCCTTTCAGCTTAGCGCTTTGAGGGCGACCTTTGTCATCAAGCTCGAGCTCTACATCCAAAGGGTTCAACCAAGTCTTTTTACCGGACGCCTCTTCAGAGTAATAAGTCTCATTCAGAACCATGCCTTGCGTCAGCAAGTTTTGAAAGGGCTCATCAAAGGTAATCAGATTTAGATCGCGCATGACCTTAGTCCAGAAGCGCGCATAAAGTAAATGCAAAATCGCATGCTCAATGCCACCGATGTACTGATCCATTGGCATCCAGTATTCATTACGCTCATCAACCATGGTTTTCGCATCTGGTCCGGTATAGCGCATGAAGTACCAAGAAGAATCTACGAAGGTATCCATCGTGTCAGTCTCACGGCGAGCTGGCTTGCCACATTTCGGACACTTCACATTGAGGAAGTCAGCACGCTTATTGAGCGGGTTACCACTTCCATCTGGCACGCAATCTTCCGGCAGTACTACCGGTAAATCTGCTTCAGGGACTGGAACTGCACCGCAACCAGGATTGTGTTCATCACCACAATGAATAATAGGAATTGGGGTTCCCCAATAACGCTGACGAGAGATACCCCAATCGCGCAAACGGTAAGTGGTTTTGATTTCACCAATACCCATTTTTGCCAAATCTTGAGCTACTGCATCAACTGCCTCTTCATGCGATAGGCCAT
Organism: Pseudomonadota bacterium; assembly: GCA_041179645.1. Taxonomy (GTDB): domain Bacteria; phylum Pseudomonadota; class Gammaproteobacteria; order Burkholderiales; family Burkholderiaceae; genus Polynucleobacter. The sequence goes on along the minus strand of JBEGSZ010000019.1, from coordinate 21,737 downwards.
CGTATTTACCGCTATTAAGACAAACAACATCATCCTTCTGGGCATACCAATCTTGCCAATGGCTGGTGTTGAACATGTCTGAAGGGGTACGCAAAGCAATCACTTGCTTAATCGGTAAGTCATATTTGAGAGCAAATGCAAAGTCACGCTCATCGTGCGCGGGAACACCCATCACGGCGCCATCGCCATACGACATCAATACATAGTTACCAACCCAAACTGGTACCGGCTCATTAGTTAGCGGATGCGTCACATACAGACCCGTGAACATACCTTCTTTTTCTTGAGTAGCTAGGTCAGCCTCAATCACGCTACCCGTTTTGCATTTCTCAATAAATGCAGCTAACTCTAGATTATTGGTGGCCGCCAAGGTTGCCAATGGATGCTCTGCGGCGACTGCACAGAAAGTAACACCCATAATGGTGTCAGCACGCGTAGTAAATACATACAACTGACCATCTTGAACAAAATTACCGTGCGCATCCTGGATCTCGTGCTTGAATGCAAAACGCACACCACGACTTTTGCCAATCCAATTCTGCTGCATGGTCTTGACGCGCTCAGGCCAACCTAAATTATCCAGACCAGAAAGTAATTGCTCTGCATAGGCGGTGATATTGAAGTAGTAACCTGGGATTTCGCGCTTTTCTACCAAAGCGCCTGAGCGCCAGCCGCGCCCATCAATCACCTGCTCATTTGCCAATACGGTTTGATCGATTGGATCCCAATTGACGACTTGGGTCTTGCGATACGCAATACCCTTTTCGAGCATCTTCAAAAAGAGCCATTGATTCCAACGATAGTAAGCAGGACTACAGGTAGCCACTTCGCGCGACCAATCAATTGCCAGACCCATCGCTGCCATTTGCTTTTTCATATAAGCAATGTTGTCGTAGGTCCATTTAGCTGGAGGCACTTTATTCTGAATCGCCGCATTTTCAGCAGGCATACCAAACGCATCCCAACCCATCGGCATGAGTACGTTATAGCCCTGCATGCGCAGCTGTCGAGCCATCACATCATTAATCGTGTAGTTACGAACATGGCCCATATGCAACTTACCAGATGGGTAAGGCAACATGGAGCAAGCGTAGTATTTTGGTCTCGGCTTACCGGAAGCGTCTAGAGCATTCTCAGCAACCTTATAGGCTTGCGCGCTTTCCCAATCAGCTCGTGCTGCAGCTTCAATACTGCGGTGATCGTAATCCTTACTCATTCAATACAACTCTTTTCTTCTATTCTGTAATTAATGGTGATCGTATTTGGTGAGTTACTTGCGCAGACCAAGAACATCTTGCATGTCATACAAGCCAGAATTCTGCCCCTGCAAGAAACGTGCAGCTCGCAATGAACCTTGCGCATAAGACTGACGACTTGAGGACTTATGGCTAATCTCAATGCGCTCACCCTCGCCTGCAAATAAGACGGTGTGATCACCCACAATATCTCCACCACGAATAGTGGCAAAACCAATCGAGCCTGCTTTTCGCTCACCGGTGTGACCTTCGCGGGCATACACAGCAACATCGTCTAATTTCTCACCCAGCGCATCTGCAATCACTTCACCCATTCGCAGCGCAGTACCTGATGGAGCATCTACCTTATGGCGGTGGTGGGCTTCAACGATTTCAATGTCGTAACCTTCGTTCAACATCTTGGCGGCAATTTCCAACAACTTAAATGTGGCATTCACACCCACACTCATGTTTGGCGCAAATACGATTGCTAAATTGGCAGAAGCTTTTTTCAGACTGTCGATTTGCTCTGGGCTCAGACCGGTGGTGCCGATAATCATTTTGCTGCCGGTCTTTTGCGCCACAGCTAAATACGCCATGGTGCCTTCTGGGCGAGTGAAATCAATTAAAAATTCAGCGCCTGTCAAAGCCTTCGTAACATCTGATGTAATTGCTACACCAGTTTTTTTACCCAAGAACGCACCTGCATCTTCACCCAGTAGTGGGCAAGACTCATGCTCCAGAGCACCAACCAACTCAGCATCTGAGCAATTGAGTACAGCCTCGATCAACATTTTTCCCATGCGGCCGGTTGCACCAGCGATTGCGATTTTCATCATTTGTATCTTCGTTTCTTATTCAAGGTTGTCGAAAAAATTCACTCGACTTCAGCACAACTTTTTCTTTACTTAGCTTCACTAGCTTGCGGAACATTGAGGGCGCCAGGGCCTAACTGTTGAGGCACTGGTTGAGCTTCTGGTGATTTTTTTGAGAAGCTAAAAAAGTCCCAAAAAGAACTGCTAGCAGGAGTCGCAGGCACAGGGGCACCAGCAGGTAAATTATTAGTTGGACTAGGCACGAGCAACTCTGGCTGCTGCAAAGGCGGAGTTACTGGAGGCTTATTCGAGCCGGTCATCACATCCCAGAAGGAGCGCTTGGTTTTTGCATAGCCATCAATCTCGGCAACCAACTCCACTTCCGTTGGTAGAGCATCGCCCTGAAACTTCACCAACTTATCGCTCTCGAAAAATACAGTGACGCGACGCTCTTTACCCATCACCTGACCAGAACGTTTAAATTCAAAAACGTAGTCCCAGCGATTGGCATGGAAATAACTGGCAAGCAAAGGCGTACCTAGAATTTGGCGAACTTGCTCGCGGCTCTGGCCTACTTGTAGCTTGGCATATTGCTCACTAGAAATAAAGTTGCCCTGCACCACATCAGGAACATAAGGTCTAAAGACTTTATTCATCCAGGCGCGTTGGGTTTCATCTACGGCGCTAGTGCAGCCGGTAGCGATCATTACTGAACTAACAGCAGCAATGACTAGCCCGGACCGAGCGAGGCCAAAAACCCCAAAAATGGAGTTCAATAGACGAGTAAAAAGTTGAGGGCAATTTTGCATGGCAGGCCGTATCATTAAGACATTGATTTTAGCTCCCAAACCCATGAATATGAACCAAAACCCCACTCCAGCAGATTTACGCGATATTGGCCTCAAGGCGACCGGTCCACGCATGAAAATCTTGGACTTTTTCCATCAAAATGGTGGCACTCACTTTAGCGCCGAAGACGTCTTTATGGCTTTAGCCAAAGATGACAAAGAAATTGGTTTAGCCACGGTATATCGGGTGCTGACCCAGTTTGAACAAGCAGGACTCTTGCTCCGCAGTCATTTTGAGTCAAGCAAAGGGGATGGCAGGGCTATTTATGAGCTAAACGAGGGGCAACACCATGATCATTTGGTTTGCCTAGATTGCGGTTATGTTGAAGAGTTTGTCGATGAGGCAATTGAGAAAAGGCAACGCGATATTGCCAAAAACCTTGGTTTTAAGCTCCAGGAGCACTCTTTAGCGATGTATGGCCACTGCCAAAAGAAGAATTGCCGCAATAAACTTAAAGCCTAATATTTGAAAGATAAGCTAAGATAATGAAAAAAGACCTCAATTGAGGTCTTTTTTACATCTAAAACAAGAATTTAAGGGGTTTTAGCGTTAAACACCCGATCAATTACTTACTTTACAGCCATCAATGCTTCAGCAGCATTGAGCATTTGAACTGAATAGCCCCACTCGTTGTCGTACCAAGCTAAGACTTTGACCAACTTACCATCGGCTGAAACACGAGTCTGGGAAGCATCGTAAATACTTGGGCGTGGATCGTGATTGAAATCGATGGAAACCAAAGGCAGGGTATTGAAACCCAAAATACCTTTCAATTCACCTTCGCTTGCTGTTTTGAGGATAGAGTTGACCTCGTCCACGCTAGTAGCCCGGCTGGCAGCAAAGGTTAAATCCACAACAGAAACGTTAATGACTGGCACGCGCATTGCAAAACCGTCAAAGCGCCCTGCCAAAGCTGGCAATACCAAACCAACCGCTTTTGCAGCGCCTGTCTTAGTAGGAATCATGCTGGTCACAGCAGAACGCGCACGGCGCATATCCTTGTGATAAACATCGGTTAATACCTGATCATTTGTAAAGGCATGAATGGTTGTCATCAAGCCAGACTCGATACCAATCTTTTCTAACAATGGTTTAACCAATGGAGCCAAACAGTTAGTTGTACAGCTTGCGTTAGAAACTACTACATCGCTTGGCTTCAGAACTTGCTGATTGACACCGTAAACGATTGTGGCATCCACATCTTTTTCGCCAGGAGCAGAAATCAATACTTTCTTCGCGCCCTGAGAAATATGCACCATGGCTTTTTCTTTTGAAGTGAATTTGCCAGAGCATTCGAGCACCAAGTCCACACCCAACTCACCCCAAGGTGTTTCTAAAGGATTGCGAGTAGAAAACATTTTGATGCGATCACCATTGACTACCATGCAATCGCCATCCACTTTTACTTCAGCAGGAAAACGGCCGTGCGCAGAATCATATTGCGTCAGGTGCGCATTGATGTCGATATCGCCCATCGCGTTAATTGCGACGATTTTGATATCACGTCTAGGCTTGCCATTGACCTGATCTTCATACAAAGCACGTAAGACCATACGACCAATACGACCATAACCGTTAATTGCGACACGAATTGTCATTCCATTCCCCTTACTAATTTTGAATTCTTAAATAAATACTTTGCTTCTGATCTTTTCTAATTCTTTGCGATGCACTGCTTCACAGTTTTAGCGATCTGATCTACGGTTAAGCCAAAGTATTCATAGAGCACAGGTGCTGGAGCAGATTCACCAAAGGTATCAACACCATGCACTGCTACGCAACCATACTTCCACCAGAAATCACTCACGCCCGCTTCAACGGCAATGCGTGGAATATCCGCTGGCAACACTTTTGCTTTGTAAGCAGCATCTTGCCGATCAAACACTGTTGTCGATGGAATCGACACCACACGAATACCGAAGCCTTCGCCCTCTAAACGCTCTGCCGTTTGTAATGCCAAGGCAATTTCAGAGCCCGTCGCAATAATCACAGCATCAATTTTGGATTTCTTCGGATCACGCAAAATGTAACCGCCACGAGCAATATCTTTTACTTGCTGGCTATTGCGCGATACAAATGGGCAGTTTTGTCGACTGAAGATCAAAGCGCTTGGGCCATGTTTACGTTCAATCGCAGCACCCCATGCAACGGCACTCTCCGTGGTGTCACATGGACGCCAAACCATTAAATTCGGAATGAGGCGCAAGCTCGCTACATGCTCAACAGACTGATGGGTTGGGCCGTCCTCACCCAAACCAATAGAGTCATGCGTAAAGACAAAGATGCTACGCAACTTCATCAATGCAGCCATGCGCAAGGCATTACGACTGTAATCAGAGAAAGTTAAGAAAGTGCCACCGAATGGGATATAGCCACCATGTAAGGCAATACCGTTCATGATGGCGCTCATACCAAACTCGCGCACACCATAGTTGATGTGGTTACCCCATTGATCGCCACGTACAGCCTTGCATGAAGACCAGTTGGTTAAGTTAGAGCCTGTTAAGTCAGCAGAGCCGCCCATAAATTCTGGCAATGCAGGAGCTAATGCCTCGATGGCATTTTGACTTGCCTTGCGAGTAGCAATCGTTTCTGCTTTGGTTTCACATGTCTTGAGATAAGCATCTAAAGTTTTAGAGAAATCTTTAGATAAGTCGCCTTGCATACGGCGCTGTAATTCAGAAGCCAATTCTGGATACTTATTTTTATATGATTGGAATTCTTTATTCCACTCATGCTCAGCAGCTTGACCACGCTTCTTAAAATCCCAAGCATCGTAAATATCTTTCGGAATTTCGAACGGGGCATATGGCCAGTTCAAGGCAACACGGGTTGCAGCAATTTCAGCTGCACCTAATGGAGATCCATGCACCTTGTCACTACCCGCCATATTCGGAGAGCCTTGACCAATCGCAGTCTTGCAACAAATTAATGTTGGCTTGTCACTCTTCTTCGCTTTAGCGATTGCGCTCGATACAACTTCTGCGTTATGACCATCAACATCACGAATCACATTCCAACCGTATGCCTCAAAACGCTTAGGCGTATCTTCATTAAACCAAGAGACTACTTTGCCATCAATGGAGATACCGTTGTCATCCCATAAGGCAATCAGCTTATTTAACTTGAGCGTACCGGCTAAGGAACATACTTCATGACTGATGCCCTCCATCAAACAACCATCACCTAAAAATACATAGGTGTAGTGATCAACAATATCGTGGCCTGGGCGATTAAATTCTTGCGCTAATAATTTTTCAGCAAGCGCCATACCCACTGCGTTTGAAATCCCCTGACCCAAAGGACCAGTAGTAGTTTCCACGCCTGGAGTAATTCCATATTCAGGATGGCCTGCAGTTTTACTGTGCAGCTGGCGGAAGTTTTTCAACTCACTCATTGGCAAGTCGTAACCAGTCAAGTGCAATAGGGAATACAACAACATCGAACCGTGACCATTGGATAAAACAAAACGATCACGATTCATCCAATGGGGATCGGTTGGGTTATGTTGCAAATGCTCATTCCAAAGACCGACGGCAATATCAGCCATACCCATTGGCATTCCAGGATGTCCGGAATTGGCTTGTTGAACTGCATCCATGGATAAAGCACGAATGGCATTTGCCATACGAATTTGAAGGTTTGACATCGTAAATTGGGTCTCTGGAAAATTAATTAGCTATATTTCAGTAATGCCTCAATTTTATCTTCCCGGCCCATGGGAAACCCAAAAGCCAAATACCCTCACTCCTGAGCTCGCACATCACTTGCGCGTCCGCCGCATCCAGATTGGTGAATTCTTCCCCATCTTTAATGGAAAAGGCCAAGTTGCCAAGGCCAAACTCCTCTCCCTAAGCAATAAATCCGGAGAAGCGGAGTTGAGCGATATTCGCCTAGACACCCATCGTGAGAGCCCTTATGCCATTACCTTGGCACAAGGCTTGGCTGGTGGCGATAAGATGGATTGGGTTGTCGAGAAGGCCATAGAGACCGGCGCTCAGGTCATTGCACCGCTGCAGTGCGAGCGCTCAGTCATCAAATTAACTCGCTCTAGCGATGCAGAGAGGGCCCAAAAGCGCGTCCTCCACTGGGAGGGCATTGTTCAAGCGGCCTGTGAGCAATGCGATCGCACAGTTTTAGCCTCAGTAGAGCCTGTGCAAAGTTTTGAAAGTTATCTACAAAAGCCACAAAAAGCCAAACTTAAGCTACTTTTAAGTCCAGATACCGACAAAAGCTTGTATTCAGTATTAATTGAAAGTCCACCGCAGGATGTGATTTTGATGATTGGGCCCGAGGGTGGACATTCTCCAGAAGAAGAGGCTCAAGCTCAAGCGGCGGGCTATCAAATAGTATCTCTAGGTGATCGAGTGCTACGCACTGAAACTGCTGGAATTGTGGCAATTACCGCAGTTCACAGCATTTGGGATCCAGAAATGCAAAATCGCCTCAAATAGAGGCGATTTAGGCTGAGTTGCTAATTAAAGCGAGTTCTAGGCGAAAGAGTAGAACACACGATACGGTGTGCGGCGCTCAGACCAGAAGTCAACAGCATCACGGAACACATCCAATAAGGTCTCGCGAGCTTCTTTGTCAAATTTTTGAGTGCAAGGCAAGCCTTCGAGCACCACTACAAAACCTGGCTGTGGACCAGACTTATCAACTGTAGTTGTCAAAGCATCCAGCAAAGGATCGAAATTCTTCGCTTGTTGCTTAGTAAATGTATAGGCAATCGCAATCGCTTCCAATACTTCGCCTTTAGTCATGGCATTTGCACAATTAGCGTAAATGAAATGTTGGCCAAGCTCTGTAGCCGCTTCCTGGAGGTCAGGAGTGCGGAAAGCACGAATAGATTGCACGATATTAGGGCGCACACTGCGCAACATTGCCGGCGGTCCGGCATCGCGAACGGCCAAAGCGGCACGCCAAGAAGCTGTCACTTTTTTCCCCGAAACTTGATTTGCTGCATAGGTTTGTAAACGAGATAAACCACCCTCAGCATAGATATTGGCGGCAGATGACTCGGCTTCAAGTCGATCGTTACTATCCCAACTTTCAGCACGACTGTGTTCGTCGAAGCCTACTGTAGTGCCGTTTTCAGAGCGATTATTCATGATGGGTGCTAGGTTACCCTTAACACGCCATCAAATCAAGCCCAATTACAGTGCATTTTATATAAACCTTTGATTTATATAATAATTATTTATGTTAGTTACTGCTAACTAACATAAATAAAAGCTCACCCCGCCTTCTTAAGCCACACCTCTGGCATTACTTGCTGCCTCAACTACCGCCAAAGTGGTGACATTGACGATACGGCGCACAGTCGCTGATGGCGTCAGAATATGAATCGGCTTAGCAGCACCCAAAAGCAATGGTCCGATTGCAATACCGTTACCAGCAGCAGTCTTTAGCAGGTTGTAAGAAATGTTAGCGGCATCAATATTAGGCAGAACCAATAAGTTAGCGTCACCCTTTAAAGGAGATGAAGTCACCGCGCTCGCGCGAATGGTTTCATCCAAAGCGCTATCGCCATGCATTTCACCATCAACCTCAAGAGTTGGGTCTGCTTTTTGAATCAAAGCCAATACTTCACGCATTTTGACTGCGGATGGCGCATTACTTGAGCCAAAGTTGGAATGTGAAAGCAATGCCACTTTCGGCACAAGACCCAACTTACGCATTTCGCTTGCAGCCATCAAGGTCAATTCAGCCAATTGCTCTGCAGTTGGGTCGATGTTGACATGGGTATCCAACAAAAATACTTGGCGTCCCGGCAAAATCAATCCTGACATTGCTCCATAAACGTTGGCGCCAGGTTCACGGCCCACCACTTCATCAACATACTTCAAATGCGTAGCTGAATTACCAACCGTTCCGCAAATCATGCCATCAGCCATGCCTTTGCTAATCATGATCGAACCGATCAAGCTATTGCGACGACGCATTTCTAACTTAGCAAAAGATTCGGTAACGCCTTTGCGCTCAGTCAAGCCCAAATAGGTTTGCCAGAAATCACGGTAGCGTGGATCACTCTCTGGATTCACAATCTCGAAATCTTCGCCTGACTTAATGCGCAAACCAAATTTACCGATACGGTGCTCAATCACCGCTGGTCGACCAATCAAGATTGGTGTAGCAAGGTGCTCATCGGTAATGATTTGCACGGCGCGCAATACGCGCTCATCTTCGCCTTCAGCAAATACGATACGTTTTTGTGCAGCAGGTACACGTTTAGCAATGCTAAACAGTGGCTTCATCAAAGTACCGGAGTGGTATACAAATTGTTGCAACTGATTGCGGTATGCATCAAAGTCCTTAATCGGACGTTGAGCAACACCATCATCCATTGCCGCCTTAGCAACCGCAGGAGCGATGACAGTAATCAGGCGCGGGTCAAATGGTTTCGGAATTAAATATTCTGGGCCAAAAGATAGGTTCTCAATGCCGTACACAGAGGTCACTACTTCGCTCTGTTCAGCTTGCGCCAATTCCGCCACAGCCTTGACTGCCGCGACTTCCATGCCACGTGTAATGGTGGTTGCGCCAACGTCTAATGCACCACGGAAGATGAATGGAAAGCACAATACGTTATTGACTTGATTTGGATAATCAGTACGGCCAGTTGCCATCACAGCATCAGGGCGAACTTCTTTTACTTCTTCAGGAAGAATCTCTGGGGTTGGATTTGCTAAGGCATAAATCAATGGCTTATTAGCCATCTTTTTCACCATAGATTGCTTGAGAACACCACCAGCTGAGAGTCCCAAGAAAATATCAGCGCCTTCAATCACTTGATCCAAGGTGCGCAAATCAGTTTCTTGGCAGAATGGCTCTTTCTCTGGATCCATTAATTCAGTACGGCCTTTGTATGCAACGCCAGCCAAGTCAGTAACCCAAATATTCTTACGTGGAATGCCAAGGTCAACCAATAAATCTAGACAAGCTAATGCAGCAGCGCCAGCACCTGAAGTAACTAACTTCACATTGCTAACATCTTTACCAACTACCTTTAGGCCATTGAGAATTGCGGCAGCAACCACAATCGCAGTTCCATGCTGATCATCATGAAAGACTGGAATCTTCATGCGCGCTTGTAGCTTGCGCTCGACTACAAAACAATCTGGTGCTTTGATGTCTTCTAAATTAATGCCGCCAAAAGTTGGCTCAAGTGCGGCAATAATTTCAACTAACTTATCTGGATCGTTTTCATTCACTTCGATATCGAAAACATCAATGCCAGCAAATTTCTTAAAGAGAACTGCTTTACCTTCCATCACTGGCTTACTTGCCAAAGGTCCAATATTTCCTAAACCCAAAACTGCAGTACCGTTGGTAATTACGCCAACCAAATTGCCGCGTGCTGTGTAACGGAATGCATTGGCAGGATCTTTAGCAATCTCTTCACAGGCTGCAGCAACACCAGGAGTGTAGGCAAGCGCTAAGTCTCGCTGATTAGTTAACTGCTTAGTTGGGGCAATTTCGATTTTTCCGGGAACCGGAAACTCGTGATAGTGGAGAGCGGCCGCTCTTAAATCCGCTATTTGTTGTTCTTTGCTGCTATTGCTTGGTTTACTCATCAGTTCACTCATCAATCAGACTTATTCAAGCTTCTAATTCTATTCCTCTCGGATGGAAGAGTCCCAAGAGCCATAAAATGGGGCATGCAATCTCAAACATCACCACTTGGCGAATTTGACCTGATTCAGCGTTTCTTTAAAACGCAATCAGATCTCATGCTTGCCAATAATCCCGGCCAGGTGAAGCTGGGGATTGGTGATGACTGCGCCCTTCTCAAAATCGACCCCGCCGATGACATTGCGGTTACCAGCGACATGCTGGTCTCCGGAAGGCACTTTTTTCCAGACGCCAATCCAGAGTGGCTGGGCTGGAAAGCCCTAGCAGTCAACCTTTCAGACCTGGCAGCCATGGGCGCTAGGCCTCTGGGCTTTACTCTGGCACTAGCCTTACCAGAGCCGAATCCGGCCTGGCTCGAGGCCTTTAGCAAGGGTTTATTTGCAATCGCTAATGAATATGACTGCCCACTGATTGGTGGCGACACCACTGCTGGCCCACTCAATATTTGCATCACTGCCTTTGGCAGCATTCCGAAAGATAAAGCCATTCGTAGATCGGGGGCATTGGAAGGTGATGACATTTGGGTTTCGGGGACCGTTGGTGACGCCAGGCTTACTCTTGCTGCACTGCGTCATGAAATTGAATTACCCAAAGATGATTTGGCGAGCGTTGCAGCGCGGATGCATCAACCTACCCCCAGACTGAATTTAGGTCTTGCCTTGAGAGAAGTCGCTAATTCCGCTTTAGATATTTCTGATGGCCTCTTGGGTGATTTAAAGCATACCCTCAAACAGTCAGGCAAAGATGCGGAAGTCTTTTTAGACAGGATTCCAAAATCTGCCACATTGCGGAAACAAACTCTGGCAATTCAAAATCAATATTCAGCGAATGGTGGAGACGATTACGAGCTGTGCTTTACCGCTCCAAGTGGCAAACGGGACGTCATTGCCAAAATAAGTGCTGACCTAAATCTTCCGCTAACTCAAATTGGTAGCATCAAGTCCATGCAACACTCAGCACCTGAGATACACATCATCGATAACGATGGGAAAGAATTAAATTCTCAGCAAGCAGCTTTACTGCTGAAATCTTTTGATCACTTCGCATGAATACCCAAACTAATACGCCGAGCTCCCCCACCCTCACCCCCAGCTTCAAGTGGGTATTTGGTAAACCTAGTCGCGCCCTAGCATTCGGCATGGGTAGTGGTTTGGCGCCATTCGCCCCTGGCACCGCAGGAACGCTGTGGGCTTGGGCTGCCTTCCTGGTAGGAGAGTTTTTTCTATCTACCGAAGCTTGGCTGTGGATCATTGGGGGTGGAGTACTGCTGGGCTGCTGGATCTGCGGACAAGTCAGCGAAGAGTTGGGTAAAAAAGATTTTGGCGGAATTGTGTGGGACGAAGTTGTCGCCTTCTGGCTAGTATTGATTTTCATCATGCCAGCAAACTTATGGATGCAGATTTTGGCATTTGCACTTTTCAGATTCTTTGATGCCGTGAAACCCGGCCCGATTGGAATGATTGATCGACACTTTAAACATCTAGAGGGTGGTGATCATTCCTCTCCATCAAGTTTTGGTTTAATTCTGTGGCGCGGATTTGGAATCATTGCCGATGATTTGGCTGCAGCCTTTTTCACTCTACTCACCATTGCGCTTTTACATATTGGATTGAGCTACATCTCATGAAAAATAATAATGATCCCCAACACGAACTAGCGAGAGCAATTGCCCTGACTTTAGTGAGCCGGGGCTGGAGAATTGCCTTAGCTGAATCCTGCACTGGTGGGCTTGTCTGCGCAACCCTGACAGATTTAGCAGGTTCCAGCGATTGGCTTGAGAGAGGCTATATAACTTATAGCAATGCCGCAAAATCTGAATGCTTAAATGTTCCAGTAGAAGCAATTGAATCTTTTGGTGCGGTCAGCGAGCAAGTCGCTAAAGCCATGGCTGAGGGGGCGCTTCGCAATGCGAATGTCAATGCCGCCATCTCCATTACGGGCATCGCTGGACCAACAGGTGGCTCACCTGAGAAACCCGTTGGCACCGTCTGCTTTGGCTGGGCAATTAAAGAGAGCATTGGAAATGATGTGATCAACACCGCCACACTGACCAAGCATTTCAACGGTGATCGTCAAATCGTTCGGGAACAAGCGCGTGATTTTGCGCTCTCTCAATTTTTGGAATTACTTAAACCTAAAAACGCCTAACAAGCTAGCACCACAGAATTAGCGTGAGCTTAACCAGCCCTTGTGGCGGAAGTAGCCCAATGGAATCATCGCTGAAATCACCATAGAGATGATGGCGACTGGATAACCCCAAGTCTCTTCTAGCTCAGGCATGTAGCGGAAGTTCATGCCCCACACACTAGCTAATAAAGTAGGTGGCATTAAGGCAACCGATACCACCGAGAAGATCTTGATGATCTTACTTTGGTTCAAGTTAATAAAACCGACTGTCGCATCCATCAAGAAGTTAATCTTATCGAACAAGAACGCAGTATGGTTTTCTAGAGAATCAATATCTCGCAAAATCTGACGCGCCTCTTCTTGTTGCTCATCAGACAATAGTTTGCTTCGCATTAAGAAAGACAATGCACGGCGGGTATCCATCACATTGCGACGAATACGTCCGTTGGTATCTTCTTCCTTAGCAATCGTTTCGAGCACTTCTTCTGCATCGTTATCAGTAATGTCATCTTGAAGAACGCGCTTACCTGCTTGCTCGAGATTTTCATAAACCTCTTCCAAAGCATCAGCGGAATACTCGGCATCAGTGGAATACAAATCCAGTAAAACGTCTTTTGCATTGCTTACTGAACCTGGGCGCAAACGGGCACGCAAGCGCACCAAACGGAACACCGGTAAATCTTCATCATGAATAGAGAACAAGACTTGCTTGGTCATCACGAAAGCGACTCGCACGTTGCGAGAGGTTTCTTCTTCGTCCAAAAGGAAATCCGTACGGATATGGAGATGGCCATCATCAGCCTCGAAATAACGCGCAGAAGCTTCTAAGTCACCCAAATCATCTAATTCAGGCAAAAGAACGCCAAAAGCCTCTTTAATCCATAGGAGCTCTTCCTCTTCAGGGTCTACAACGTCGATCCAGATAGGGTTGGAGTATTGCAACAATTCATTGCGATCTTCCACTTGCTCTTGAGAGAGGCGGCCATTTTGCAGGACGAACAAGTTGATCATGGTGAACTCCTAAGGAATGGTCGCTAGTTTATCCTATAGCTCATGACAGTTTCACTAAAATAAGCTTAATCCCAATGAACTCCAGCCCAAATACCTTTACCCAACAACTCCAGTCTGCATGGGCTTCCCAAGGCAGTATGTTGTGTGTGGGCTTTGATCCAGATCCTAAGCGCTTGCCCGCCGTATTCCAGAGTAAGCCTGAGGGGATTTTTGAGTTCTGCCGCGAGATCGCTGATGCCACTGCAGATGCCGTCTGCTCCTTTAAGCCCCAGTTCGCCTACTTCGCCTCCCAAAGAGCCGAAGCCCAACTAGAAAAGCTGACTAGATACCTTAAAGATAAATACCCCCATATCCCAGTCATCCTAGATTCCAAGCGCGGTGATATCGGCAGCACTGCCGACCACTATGCCTTAGAGGCTTTTGACCGCTACGGTGCAGATGCGGTGACAGTGAACCCTTATATGGGCTTTGACACGATCGAGCCTTATTTAAAGCACGCTGGCAAGGGTGTGATTGTTTTATGCCGCACCTCAAATCCAGGGGGCTCCGACCTCCAGTTCTTGAACGTGGCCCCCAATGGCGAACCGCTTTACTTGCATGTTGCCAAGCTGGCTGCACAGAAATGGAATACCTCCGGTCAAATCAGCCTCGTAGTTGGCGCAACCTTCCCCGAAGAAATTACCAAGGTCCGAGCGATTGTGGGCGAGATGCCTTTGCTCATCCCGGGTATTGGCGCTCAAGGCGGCGATATCGATGCCACTGTGAAGGCTGGTGGCATCCCGAATAAACCAGGCACTGGCATGATGATTAACTCTTCTAGAGCAATCTTGTATGCGAGCACAGGTAATGATTTTGCTGAGGCCGCCAGAAAAGTAGCCATCACTACGAGAGATGCATTAAGAGCTGCGGCTAGTAAATAAAAAGGGGCTGGGTCGAGTTACAGCAGACCTATCGCGCCTTTGGTTTTGGAGTAGGTGTTAAAGCCACTCTATCCATATTTTCCAAAATAAAGTCTTGCCTTGTAGGGAAATGAATATTTGCTTTGCGGCAATACTGTACTTTGTCGAAACACTTCGGTGCCGGCAATGCTGAAGCTAAAGCTGCAGACTGCTCTCGATCAAGCATGGAAGGCTTAATGCCGTAGTAATGTTGAGAGGCAGCAGCAATTCCAAAGATACCTTCACCCCACTCTACTGAGTTCAGATAGATCTCAAACAAACGCTGCTTAGATAGCATTACCTCAAGCAAGCCCGTAATAATCAACTCCTGTGCTTTGCGAAAATAATTCTGCTCAGAAGAGAGAAAAAGATTCTTCGCTAGTTGCTGTGTGATCGTGGATCCACCACGTAAAGCAGTTTTAGATTTACCACTCTGTTGATTGAGTTGTGAATTTTTAGCCCAAGCCTTTTGCATATCCTCAACCCGGACACCCATATGCTGAAAGAAAATGTCATCTTCGCTCACCAAGACTGCGCGTTTGAGGTTGGCAGAGATTTTGTCGTAAGGGACCCAAGATGACTGCACTGGGCAAGACCAAGACAGTCCACAAAGCCGCCAATGCTCCGCCCTCTGAAATGCAGTGCTACTGGGATCCAGCGCTGCCCACAAGCCAATCTGAATGACAAAATACATTTGCATGACAATAAAACCACCCAACAAACATTTCAGAAGGTAAGAAAGCCAGCGCATCGAAGCTCAGCTAGAAACTAGGAAGTACGAAGTTCTGCCAATACGGCGCGAGGATCAATCGCATCAGCAAGCGTGGCACCACGCCAAATCAAGAAGGCGTCAGCAGCCTGCTCTACCAGCATGCCTAAGCCATCACTGACCCGAGCACCGCGATGTAATGCTTGTTGCATAAAGGCAGTAATCTTGCCGTAGACCATATCGTAGGCAAAAGATTTTGGAATAAAAATATTACTCGCTGCCGCATCGCTAATCGGTGATGCATCGGATAGGCCGGCAGCAGTGGCATTAATAATGAGATCAAAAGGGGATGTAGTCTTGGCAGCATCTTCCAAGTCACTCAAAGTGACCGCTTGCAATACAACATCGCGTGAAATAGCTAAGTCACTAAATAACTGAACCAATTCATCGGCTTTAGCATTGGATCGATTGGCGATGATTAATTCTTTCGGCGACTGCTCTAGCAATGGTCCCAGCACTCCGCGCGATGCACCACCTGCTCCCAGCAATAAAATTCGGGAGCCTTGAATCTGAATACCCTGGGCCAATAAGTCCCTGACTAAGCCAGCGCCATCAGTATTGTCACCAAAGATTTTTCCATCTTCCATACGTAAAGTATTTACAGCACCAGCGAGCTGTGCACGCGGTGTTAATACATCTGCAAGTGCCTGGGCGTCCAACTTAAATGGAACAGTGACATTCATACCTTTACCGCCAGCAGCAAAGAAGGCTTGCGCAGCGGTTTTGAATTGATCAAGTGCAGGCTGCAAACGACCGTAGTGCATTTTTTGATTTGACTGCTCAGCAAATCGTTTATGAATGGCGGGTGATTTACTGTGTGAGATCGGATTACCGGCGACTGCATAGACATCCACACCAGGAAATTGGGTGGGATCAGTATGCAATTGCGCGGAAGTGGCTTGACTCATAGTGACTACAGGATAAGCGAAATTGAATGACGTCTACTGAATTAAGGACGCAGATCCAAGCGATTAGATCCATCTCTCGTGAAATCAAAAGTCGAAACCCAATCCAAGATATCAATCTGATTGCGCATTTCTATAGGGAAAACTCCAAAGGGAGCAGAAGCTCGGACAATGGCCAGAGCCTGACGATCTAACTCAGGATTGCCAGAGCTTCGCCCAATACTCAAACCATCTTTACCTTGCGCATTATTGGCAATACGCCCTTGCGCATCTACGCTCACTACAATTACTAAGCTGCCATAAAGAGGCCTACCGTTGGCCCGCGGGAAAAATGCACTTCCATAAGCCTCAATCTTTTGACGCATAGCATCGTAATACTGCGCAAATACAACTGCCTTCGTACTAGCCCCGGTCAAGACCTTACGACGCGGCTCGCGACCATTGACCTGCAAGCGCTTCGCTAACTCAGCCTCTAAAGAGTTCAGTTGCGACGTGGCTTTTTTCTCGTCACCGCTTTTACGACCACCTGCTAGCGCCCGATCTGCTTCAAGCTTAGCCAGCATTTGTTTTTGTTGTTTCTCCAAGACTTCGAGGCGAGCATCCGCACCCAGCCTTGCCCGGTGTAATGCGCTTGCATCTTGATTGGGAGTGTTACCACCTCCATGCAAATCTGCCTGAGCCAATTTATTCGCCTGCTTGGGCGCTACCTGATTGCTGGCATTGACCAAGACAACACTCAGAGGCGTATTTAAACGACGATGTTCTATTTCCCCAATACCCCATCGAAACGATAAGAAGATGAGGTGAGCCAAAATCGAGAGGCCCAGAGCATAGCCAAATGGGTAGCGGCGCCAACTACCATCTAAACGAGCAACTAGCTGAGTCAGCTTAGGTGGGACTTGCATCACTCTCAGGTACTTCTGGTGTTTCGATATGAAGCACTCGCACTCCCGCAGTGAGCTGCAGAAGATCTACATCAGCAATACTCACTTCAGCCCGAGTCATACGAGGGTGCGTGGCCAACTCTGGAACCGGCAAATGTAAAGGCACCGGCTCAACGCGCGACATGCCTTCTTTGAGATGCCTCACAAAGACTTGCTTAGGAACTTCATCCTGAGCAACCCAGCGCAAGCACCAATATTTCTCAAGGCGATCCTGGTATTCACCATAGGCCGAATAGCAGGCTTCAAAATCGGCAGCAATACCCATCAGGGCAGCGTCTCGCGGTGGGAATGGCGCCACCATCTTGGCGGTAATGCCATGCTTGGCTATCGCAATCAACTGCCACTGATTTACTAAATCTGAATAGCGACGCAATGGCGATGTACACCAAGCGTAGTAATCCAAGCCTAATCCTTCATGAGGACCAGGCGTCGTCTGCATACGCGTGCGCAATGGGCCCCAGCCCTTTTGAGTTCGGAACAAACCAGGTAGTCCATGATCTACCAACAAACGTCCTGAAGCACTATTGCAATAAATCATCCACTCAGCAACGATCGTATCTAAGATGGAGCCGCGTTGACGGGGCGTAATGTCTACTCGCTGCGATCCATCTACTTCTTTAATTTGAAAATGAAAGTCTCTTGCCAGAGCATTGGGATCTAAGACACCCAATTGTTCAGCGCGTAATCCATTCACTACACGCTGCTCCTGACGCCCTGCATGCAATAGCTTTGCGGCGGCCCACAACACACTGAGCTCTTGACGATAGGGGTAGTTAGACGATTCATCGGTCAAACTTTCTTCCGTTACTAGATGCTCCAAATTCTCGAGGCGAAGATTGGATCCCATGGGAACCATCTCGGCACGCAACTGCAGAGTCTCTTGATCTACGACACCAGCTGCATCGATGTCTACATAAATCGATAAAGCCGGACGAGCGGCACCCTCATCCAATGAGAACTGCGAAATCACTGTGTCAGGCAACATCGTAATCTTGTCGCCAGGGAAATACACCGTAGACATACGCGTGCGTGCGACCTTATCTAAAGCGTCATCTTTAGCAATCACCAAACCAGGCGCTGCAATATGAATGCCAATGCGATGCCCGCCACCCTCAAGCGCAGTAACGGATAAAGCATCGTCAATCTCGGTAGTGCCTGAATCATCAATCGAGAATGCAGTCACTTCAGCTAAAGGTAACTCTGAAATAGCGACATCCAATGCAGCTTTCTCAACCACCAAACTAGGGTCATGTTCAGCACCTCGAGGAAAATGGGCTTTTAAGAACATGCCTTGGTGATATTGCAAAGGTGAATCAATCGCACCACAGCGGATCATCAATTGGGCGGGTGATTCCCCTGATTCGGTACACGCTGCAATCAATGCTTTGTAGGCTGAGGTATTTTTATCCGGAGAAAACAGGAGTTGATTTGCCTGAGACTGGAGTGTTTCTGGAAATACGCCGGCCACCAACTCCTTTTGCCACACAGCCTGCTGCTCTAATTCTTTTTGCTTACGCTCGAGTGCGGCCAAACCAGCCTGCAATTGTTCTAGCGGCGCTCTTTGAAAACGCCCACGCCCTTTGCGACGAAAAAATACCGGTGCACCTTGTAAGGCAATGGCTAATGCCGTCTGTTGCGGGATGGAAGCTTGCGCACCAAAGTATTCTTGAGCAACATCTACTAAACCAAATTCTTCATCAGGCGCGCAGTCCCATAAGAACTGCAGATCAATCTCTTTAGATAAAGCATTTGCCTCATCCATTAAGGCCTGTGGCTCTGGCTTTTCAAAACGTAGCCAAACTTCTTTGGCCTTCAGTTTGATCTTTTTCCCAGACAGGCTCGTCGCCTGCCAAGATTCAGCATCTCCAGCGCCCGAGGCAGACTGGACTGTGGCGACCTTGATGTCGCCACCCTCTTCATATAAAAGATGCATGCTTAGAGAGAGATCCCGCCGCTGGCCTCAAGTGCTACGCCATTGACATAACTGGCTTCATCGCTCGCTAAGAATAAATACACGTTCGCCATTTCTTCTGGAGTACCTAAGCGACCAAGCCAGCTGCGTCTTTCAATATCTTTCAGAATGTTTTCTGGCATAGCTTTGACCATCTCAGTAGCAATAAAACCTGGGCACACTGCATTTACCCGAATACCTTTTGCACCCAATTCACGTGCCCAAGTTTTAGTAAAACCAATGACGCCAAATTTCGTGGCGGAATAGTTTGTCTGGCCAAAGTTTCCATAAATACCGACAACGCTTGAAGCATTGACAACGGCACCTTTGCCCGCCTCCAACATGTGTGGCACTACCAACTGTGTGCAGTTGAATACACCCTTCAAATTGACATCAATCACCGCATCAAATTGCGCTTCCGTCATTTTGACCAAGCGTGCATCTTGTGTGATGCCAGCATTATTAATTAGGATATCTATGCGTCCGTGACGTTGCATGATTTGATCAACAGCTGCTTCAACACTAGCGCGATCAGTCACATTCATGACGTAGGCTTCTGAGCCTGGAATCAGATCCACTGCAGCCTTAACAGCCTCGGGATTCACATCCGCAATCATGACCTTTGCACCTTCTTGCGCAAAACGTTTTGCAGTTGCAAAGCCAATACCTTTCGCAGCGCCAGTAATGATGGCTACTTTATCTTTTAATCTCATACTCATTACTTTGCTTTCTCTTGTATTGCAGTCAATATTTTTTGGTGCACTCCACCAAAACCACCATTGCTCATCACCAAAATATGATCGCCAGGCTTTGCTTCATTTGCAACAGCCTTAACCAAAGCAGATAGATCATCAAAGGCCGCAGCACGATCATCACTCTTTGCATTTAACGGGGCTAAGACTTCATTTAAGTCCCAGCCTAAAGAATCTTTACCAGCACTAGCGCCATAAGCAAAAATCTTATCTGCCGCTTCCAGGCTATTAGACAATTGCGCCTTCATCACGCCGAGTTTCATCGTATTGGAACGCGGCTCCAAGACTGCCAAAATTCGAGAATGCCCTACACGGCGACGCAAGCCATCTACCGTAGTAATAATTGCTGTAGGGTGGTGTGCAAAATCATCGTAGACCGTTACTTCATTTGCTACACCAATTGTTTCTAAACGACGTTTCACATTCTTAAACTCAGCAAGTGCACGCGCTGCATCAGTCGGTGAAATGCCAATGTGACTTGCAGAGGCAATAGCCGCTAATGCATTGAGCTGATTATGTCGCCCCATGACACCAGAGTCTGGGGCCCAAGCGACTGTTGCAACTTCTTTGCCATCATGCAAAACAATAAAGCCATCCGCCGCTTGAGAAATTAAAGACCAGGCATTATTTTTATCTTGGCCAAACTTTTCAACAGGTGCCCAAGCGCCTCGCGCGATGACTCTCTCTAAAGCAGGCTCTTCACCATTCACCACAACGAGACCGTTGCCCGGCACCGTGCGTACCAAATGATGAAACTGTGTTTCGATTGCGGCAAGATCAGCAAAAATATCGGCATGATCAAACTCGAGATTATTTAGTAGAGCAGTGCGCGGACGATAGTGAACAAACTTACTGCGCTTATCAAAAAACGCTGTGTCGTATTCATCCGCTTCGATCACAAAGTATTTACTCTCACCCAGACGAGCTGATACCGTGAAATTCAATGGCACTCCACCAATTAAGTAGCCAGGCTTATAGTCATTGAATTCCAAAATCCAAGCCAGCATTGCAGAGGTAGTTGTTTTACCGTGAGTACCAGCAACGGCCAAGACATGTCGACCAAACAGAACTTGTTCGCCCAGCCACTGTGGTCCAGATGTGTAAGGAAGACCTTGATTGAGAATAGCCTCCATCAGCGGATTACCACGAGAAACAACGTTACCAATTACAAATAAATCCGGCATCGTCTCAAACTGTAATAATTGGTCAGGCGAGAATCCCTCAATAAGCTCAATGCCTTGTGCTTCAAGCTGAGTACTCATTGGTGGATACACGTTGGCATCACAGCCAGTTACGCGATGTCCGGCCTGCCGAGCGATTGCAGCAACGCCGCCCATGAAAGTACCGCAAATGCCCAAGATATGAATATGCATTGGGGAATTTTAGCTAAGGAGTAGGAATGAATCGAAGACAGTGGATTAGCATCATCGCAATTAGTCTCGCAGCCTTGGTTGCTGGAGTCCTGACTTCGCAATGGATCTACAAAACAGGCTTGGCCAGTGGCCCGGCTATCAAAGCCTTTTTTGCCAACCCATGGCAAACAGCTGATGGCAAACCAGTCGATACAGAAAAATGGCGTGGAAAAGTCCTCGTTGTGAACTTTTGGGCCTCATGGTGCCCCCCTTGCGTTGAAGAAATGCCCACTTTGGATGCATTGCAGGGGGAGTTCAAGGATCAAAATGTCTTATTTGTCGGCATCGGTATCGATTCACCCTCTAATATTCGTCAATTTCTAGAAATGACCCCAGTTTCCTATCCCATTGTGATTGGTGGGCTTGAGGGCAGCAACCTTTCCAAGCAAATGGG
>JBEGSZ010000018.1:0-74303 GCA_041179645.1 Pseudomonadota bacterium | reverse complement strand
GTGATTAATCAAACCAATCATTTGCTATCCAATATTTTGTGTGTGTATAGCAAATTATGATTATTAGGATATTTGACCAAGGGCAAGGCTTGGGTGGGATTGGTCATATTGATTACCTACTAGATAAAGAAAAGCATCAAGGCTATGAGCCTCAAGTAGTTTTTGGCGGTCCTGAAATCACCAAAAGCATTATTGGCAATATGCCAAGCACTAGAAGGCACTCCTATGTGGCTGGAGTGATTGCTTTAAAGGATGATGAGCAATTAACTGAGAAACAGCAACAGAGCCTCATTCATCGCTTTATGGATACCTTTGCTCCAGTAGAGCAAAGAGAAAAAATAAACTTCCTATTTGTGAGACACCAAGACAAAGGCAATCTAGAGCTACATTTTGTTTGCCCCAGAACATTACTCAAGCCCAATGGCTTTGGTAAAGCATTCAATCTTCACCCACCAGGAAAAGCCAATCTGCTTTTCTTTGAGAGTTTCACAAGGCTTGAAAACTATCGCCTTGGTTTTGATCAAGTAGATAACAAACAGATGACATCTAAAGATGTGGTGTTTTATCAATCAGTCTTGAATGATTTAAAAAATAAACGAGCAGAAATGTTGTCCTCTCTTGACTTACCGAAAAAATTTGTTAGTACAAATAGAAACAGGAGAGATGATGGAAAACAATCAAATGCAATCAATGGACAACGAACTGCTTACAAGAGCCATCTTGGAAATGGAAATCTATTTAAACAGTCTCAACAGCCGAGTATCTTTAACCGAGCACTCCAACAATCAGGTGTTACATCAGCAAACAGCACATATGAACACCATCACAAAAATGCACAAGGACTTACAGGACTTAAAAACAGCCATAGGCAAAATGAATGTCATTCTTACAGTGCATTCCAACAGATTGGACGAACTTCGTGGGAAGAGTTCAGGAGGGGATTCAACGGGCCAAACAACAGAACAAGAGGACGACAGTCTTCCATTTGTAACTCGCAGACCCAAGGTCTAGATATAAATGACGAGTTGAGAAAACTCGGAATGGCTCTCATTGATTGTGAGTATCACGAAGTACCCCAGATACAGGCTCGTATTAACCAATTGATGCGATTTCGAGAAGAAATCTCAGATGAAAAATATAAAATTAAACCTAAGTGAGTTCATTCATGACGGGTTCTTCAATGCTTACCAAGAGTGAATTTAACTGCTCTTTATCCTTGCAAAACATAACTTTAATTACAAAATCAGCTACTTTGTTTATTTCAAATGCATTAATTGGCTTTTGACTACGATCAAAGTCAGTTGAATGCGAATGTTCATTTGCAATTCTAAAAAGTAACTGAGATTCAATAGAGTTGTTGCCAAAAAAATTATTGATTTTCTCTTCTAATGTAGTTGCTGTTTCTGGATATTTGTAGAATAAAAAGGATTCTAAAAACTTTCTCAAGTTATTTCCAAAAGAGTAGTAGTAATCATTATTTTCATTGTCTGCAAATTTACTAGAGCACAAATAAATTTGCTTAAATAAGTAATTAAATTCTGTCACATAATCTTTTAAATAAGACGGCATAGTTTTAAATTCACTATTTTTGGCATCCCTACTGATTAGAAAGTATTGATGTTCATTTTTTGGTTGATGAAGTCTTCTAAGGTGCCTCAGAAATTCCAAGTTATGTGTAGAAACAAATAGTTGATGGTACTTGTATTTATTTGGGGTTTGAGGCTTTCTTATTGGTTTTGTTATAAGTGTTTCTATCATGCTATAGATAAAATATATATGATTGTTGTCAAGGCTTGATATTGGGTCATCAATGTAAATAATTAAATCTTTTCCCTTGCTCTCTGTGTCCTCTAGTTTCGCCATAAAATAGCAAAAAGCAATCAGACTGCATTCGCCTTCACTAAGGTTAAATGCAGAATTTTCCCCTCGCATGATTTGGAATTTAACAACTTGGTTAACACCATCTTCTTCTGTTGCTATGAGCCTAAGTTCATTGTGCCCAAAAAAATTTGTTAGATATTTGTTTACTTGCTCAGCCCCCTTTTTTTCATCTTTCAGCTGAGTGTTCAACTTCTGAATTTCTTTGGTTATCAAGTTGATTTTGTCTTCAATGTCGTGAAATTTTTTACTTGCGACCTCCTCTTCGGAATGAAGTGTTGCAATTTTTTTTACAATTGAGTCATAGTTAATAGTATCTATAAAATTTTTAACATCAGATAGAATTAGTTGGTTAATAGCTTTATTTTTTTGCTCTTTGAGGGTTTTTGTTTTCTGATTGTTATCGGAAATAATTGCATTAATGTTGGAAATTATTTGATTTATTTTTTCAAATGAAAAAGATTCATTGATGCTGTCTAAAGAATTAAATATTGAATTTGCTCTCTCATTGAGTCTCTTTTTAAGTTTTTCAAGTAGAGATTTGTAGTCGCTAATATTGGAATCCAGTTCTTTTAGATTTGCCTCAAAGGCTTTTTTTTCTACGGAGTAAAAAAGCGATGGCTTTATTTTTACTATAGAGCTTAATAAATTGATTTCTCTATCAATGTGAGCAATGCATTCATTGATAGATTTTTCTAATTCTTCTGATTCTTCATTGAAATGTGCTGCGAGATTGTCCCAAATGTCAGTTGGAAGTTTTTGATTGCAAAATCCACAGTTATCTCTTTTATCTTTGTGGAGGGGGATGCCTTGTTTTACCCAATTTTGCAATAAAGCATTGTTAATTAAATCTTGGATTGATTTAGTGGGGGCTATCTTTCTAGTAATTAGTGAGTTTGTTTTTTCAAGAATTTTCGAAAAATCTTCTTTAAAAATGACATTTTCATTAATGTCATTTAATTCGGATTCTTTTAAAAGCAACTCTAACTCAGTAGTTTTATCTGCAGACAAAGTCGCTAAATTATTAGCTTTAATGGTGGAAATATCTGCTTTTATACTGGTGATGTTGTAACTGGCTTGGGTATACGGGATTTCATCTTTAAGAAATTTTGCGTGTCTTTGTAATTGGTCATCTAATGATGATTTTTCACTTTCATGTTTACCTTTCTTATTTTGGTAATCAATTTTTGCTTGTTCTATTTCAAATTTAAGCCCATTTTTGCTGTCTAGGCTCCCTAGTTTTTCTTCCAGTTTGAAAATAGATTTTTTTATTGCATTGTTTTCATCTCCAACAATAGCAAATGTTTTAATTTCACCATTAATTCCATTTGTTAAAAAACTTAAGTTTTCAGAAATGAAATCTTTGTTGTATACACGTACATGAAACTTGGACTGTGGAAGCGAGGTGTTTTCGTTTACTTCTCCTCCATCCCCATGAATTTTGAATGAAATATTTTCGTAGTGTTCTGGATGCCGACCAGTTTCTAACAGTCTAAACACTCTTGATAGAGTTGTCTTTCCAGAATAATTTTGGCCATAAATAATATTTAATTTAGAAAAATTTATGACATTGTTGCCTTTGTCTCTCATTGAGCTATTCCAATCAAAATCTTGGAAGCTGCCGAAATTTTTAAGGTCTAGTTGGTAAATCATATTTTTGTGTTCTAAGGTTTGTACTTATAAATACTATACCTAATCCACATTTATGATTTTTTAAATTTTTAGTACTTTGCTAACAGACTCTTTTGAGTGAAGTTCATTTTCCAGTATTGCTTTTTCAATAATTGCGACTATTGACCTACTTCTGAAAAGCCACCACTCTTTTTCTAAATGCCCCTTAGTGGCTTTCTTTTGACTGCGAGTTAACTTATCGGGAATTTTGGACATTTCTTGTTTGACTTGTCTTTTCCCGTGATTGGCTAGGTAGTCAGCAAGATGGTAGATGGTTACTTTCACTCTTCCTGTGTCTTTTGACCAAGGTATTGGAAAGTCATCATCACTTCTTTTGTTGGATTGTTGCCCAACTGTCATATCAATGATGTCGGCAATATCTTCGGGTCCGAGCAATACCTTACTCCCGAACTTGTCTTGCAAATCTTTGAGGATTAAATCAAACAAAGAAACACACTAGAAACACACTATTTGAGTGATTTCCCCTGATTTTGACTGATTGAGAGTTGATTAAATTTCTCATTAATTCAATATAAATCAATTGCTTATGTTTAATTTTTTGATTGTGGACTTTTTAGCTAAAAATATATTCTTCCCATTTCGAATGGCCGGCCATACGGGTAAGTCCTTTTGAGTAATGTGGCTTGAAGTCGTCATTTTAAGGGCTTCTGAGGCCAAGAATAGGGGTGACACAACTTTTTTGTTACACTCTCACCTCTTAGTTAGTTTCAATGCAGTTTTTCCACTGCAAACACCTGCCCCGGTGATGGAATTGGTAGACGTGCCGGACTCAAAATCCGGTGCCGCAAGGCGTGGCGGTTCAAGTCCGCCCCGGGGCACCATCTCAAATTGGCTGATATTTACGCTACGAGATGCTCTGAATCTTAAATCTCGTAAGTTTCTGATTCGCTTTTCATGGCTTGCTCAACAATTTTCTTAGTCAATGTTGGTGAGAATAGTTCAATGAATGTGTATACAAAAGAGCGTAAGTAGGCTCCTTGCTTAACGCCCAAATGGGTAACATTGTTGCCAAATAAATGCCCAACTGGAATCACTCGTAGATTGCGATCACGGTCTGCGTCATAGGCCAATCCCGCAACAATTCCCACGCCCATTCCGGTTTCAACATAGGTCTTGATCACGTCTGCATCAATCGCTTCCAAAATAATATCGGGACTGAGATTGCGTTGTGCAAATGCAGCGTCAATTTTGCTTCGACCCGCAAATGCTCTGTCGTAGGTAATTAGCGGATATTTTGCAATTTCTTCCAAGGTAATTGTT
Source organism: Pseudomonadota bacterium (assembly GCA_041179645.1). Lineage (GTDB taxonomy): Bacteria > Pseudomonadota > Gammaproteobacteria > Burkholderiales > Burkholderiaceae > Polynucleobacter. The sequence continues at coordinate 69,473 of JBEGSZ010000018.1, read as the reverse complement.
GGTTGATTGAGGAGGGGGTGGCTCAGCGGCACCATAACGACGTGTTGCCATTGGTAGCCCGGGAGTGCCAGCACACCAGGGGTATTGGCAATACCTTCTGTAGCTATCGCAATGTCAGCACGATCATGGATGAGTAACTCCGCAATTTGACCTGGGCTTCCTTGTTGAATACTGACGCGCACCTTTGGAAAGCGTTTTGTAAATTCAGTCAGTACTTTAGGTAATGCGTAACGGGCTTGGGTATGGGTGGTGGCAATTACAAAGTTACCTTGATCTTGGCTGGCAAAATCTTTTCCTACCCTTCTTAAAGTTTCCACTTCATCCAGAATGCGTTCAATCGATGAGAGGATGCGCTTGCCCGGCTCAGTCAAAGAGCGGATACGCTTGCCATGGCGACGAAATATCTCCACACCTAACTCATCTTCAAGCTCAATAATGGCCTTGGATACTCCAGGCTGAGAGGTGAAGAGTGCCTTAGCTGCCGAAGTGAGATTAAAGTTTTGCCTTACGGCCTCACGAACAAAGCGAAATTGGTGCAAATTCATATGGATCCCATTCTTTATATCAACTGCGATATAGGAATAAGATTCTATATGATTTTGGAGTATTAAGCCCTAGATACCCAACGTAAACCCACAATCGCAAGAATGAAATAGAGCAACGGCGGCGTGAGCGCAGTAAGTAATGCGGGCCATGACCCCAGTAGCCCCACATTCGAGAAGAGTGAGTTGAAAAGTTGGAAGCTCATGCCGAGCATGATGCCGCCGAATACCTTGATACCAACGCTACCTGCTCGAACTTTTAGGTAGGCAAATGGGAGAGCCAGTGTCAGCATGACAAATATCGTAAATGGGTAGATAACTTTTTTCCAGAACGCAATCGAGTGCCGCTGCGCATCTTGCTTGTTGTCTCTTAAATGGGAAATAAAGCGACCCAAACTAAAGATCGACATTTTTTCTGGGCTGACTAACAGCACGTTCAAAATTTGTGGGGTGACTTCGGAATCTAAGCTAACAATAGGGTGTGAGAAAGTTTGCGCTGAATAGACTGGGTTCAGTGGGTCAGTTTGTTTGGTTTCTTTAAAGCGAGTTTCGGTGACGTCATCCAGAATCCAGGTTCCGGTTTGATCAAAGCGTCCAGAAACGGCGCTTCGAATCGAGAGTAAGCGATACGCATCATCAAACTCATACATGCGAATATTTTTGATTTCGTTGTCCTGTTCAATTTTGCCAACGTTGACATAACGAACTCCGGGCCTAACTGGACCGCTGCCATCCTCATCGCGTAAGCGATCTTTTACCCAAACTCCAGTTTTAAATTGCGAGCTGTAGGATGAGCCCAAAGCCTTCATGCGAATCTGATCGGAAAGGTTTTCGGTATAAGGCCCTAGCCATTCGCTCATCACGAGCGTAACTACCACCAGCGGTAAAGAAATCTTAGCGAGGGTAGTTAAGCCTCTACGCATATCTAATCCTGCAATACGCAAAATCGTAAACTCCGATTGACTTGCTAGCATCGCAAATACATAAATGCTTCCAATCAAACCGGCGATGGGAATAATCTCGGAAATACGACTGGGTGCTTTTAATAAAACGTGCAGTAGTGCTAACGGTAGGGTGTATTGCCCCTTAACGGAACCAAGCTCACTCAGGATGTCAAAAAATAAAAACAGCGCTACCAAGGCAAACAGGATGAAGCCAAAAGCGGCATAGATCTGCCTGGCCAAGTAGCGTTCAAAAATGTAGGGGAATAGATATTTCATCTATTGGCCAAGAATGAGGGAAGTTGGCGTCGCCACCATTTCAACGACGGGTTGATGCGGTTGCGAATCAGTAAAAAAGCAATGCTAAAGGCTAGGGCGTGTATGGGCCAAGCCGCTACAAAAACATTCACCTTGCCTTGTGACACGAAATTTTGAGTGAGATTGAGAAGGTTGCTGTAGATGAGGTAAATCAGTACGGCATAAAACATCGCGGTGTAGTTACCCAGTCTTGGGTTGACGTAGGCAAGTGGGATGGCAATAAGTACCAAACCTAATGCCATCAATGGTAAGCCAATACGCCAGAGTAGTTCGGCGTAATTTGGATTCATGGAGACTGGATTGGGATCATTCAAGAGTTCGAAGACTGTTTTCTCGCGATCACGTGGCGCTGGATCGAGCGCGCTTTTACTTTGAATGTTTGTGTTGTATTCAGCGAATTCTAAAATTCTGAAATCCGGTTGCGTAGGTAGTCCTTCGTAACGACGACCGTTATTTAGCACAATCGATTTTCCGCCACCTTCTGCACCCTCAATAAATCCAGTGGAAGCAACTGCAACGCTGAGCCGTCCATTTTTAGTTTCTGCGGCAAAGATATTTTTCACTTCACTTTTATCAACATCCAACTCTTCAATAAAAAATACGCGCTCGGCTTTAGCTGACTCTCTAAATTGACCTGCGGCAACCATGGAAACATCGCTGCGTTGTTGAAAACGCTGACTAATGATGGTCGATTCACGATTAGCCCAAGGCCAAACAAAAAGAGCCAATAGAGCGATGATCACAATGAGGGGTGCTGCAAAACGTAAGATTGGTCTAATAAGGCTGGCAATGCTGAGGCCGCTAGCAAACCAAACAATCATTTCTGAGTCTTTGTACCAGCGAACCAGCACTATTAATACCGCTACAAACAGGGAGACCGTGAGAAGAACAGCCATATAGCCAAGCGTGGCTAGCGCAATTAAAACTAAAGCATCCTCTGGATTTACGGCTCCATTGGCTGCAAAGCCCAAAATTCGAATGACTAGGGTGGTAATCATGATGGTGACCAGGACCAAAAAAACGCCACCAGTCGTAAAACTGAGTTCGCGGCGAAGGGCTTGGTGAAAAATCATGAATAGATAATGGCTTGGCTGTTATTGGTTCACTCAAGATGTGAACCTGCATCTCGGAGGATAATGGATAAACACCCATTTTTTCCCTTGAATTGACTTAAAAATACATCAAGACATCATGACTATTCAATTTAGTACCAAGAATTTCGCGCAAGCCGATCTGAATAACCCTAAGCAGCTCAAGGCAAGCCTAGGCGCTTTGCTGGGTCAGAGCTCCGATTGTTTGGTTTTGGCCTATTCCAAGGCAGACTTAGATGCTTTGGTAGCCGCCAAATCGAAGTCTGGACTTTTGGTCGAATTGGATCATCTATTGGGCGGCTCTGCCACTCATGCCAATCTTGTTGGTGACCTTGATGCCCAACAGGCATCTACCTGCGTGCTTCGTGCTGAAAAATCCTGGGCTACTTCGGGTGTAAAGGCAAAACGTATTCTTTTGGTATCTTTGGGCGATGTTGCCTCTGCTAGTGCACGCAACCTGAATTCTTACTCAAAAATTGCTCGCGCTGCTTTGAAGCACTTGAGTGGTGGTTCCATCCAAAATGCCTTGTGGTTTATTCCGAGTTTTGCCTTAGGCCATCGTGCTGAGTTCATTGCTGAAGAAGTGCGTTTGACGATTCAATATGCAGGTGATCAAGCTTATCGCTTTGGTGTTCGTCAGCCCGCGATGAAGTTCAAGGCCAAAGATAAGGCTGATACTTTTACTCACTTAATCTTTGCCGGAAATGACAGTTGCGCTAAAGAGCTCAAGGCCGCAGTACCGGAAGGTGCTGCGATGGTTGAGGGTATGAATCTAGCTAAAGACTTGGGCAATTTACCCCCCAATATTTGCACACCAACTTATTTAGGTAAGGCGGCGCAGGGATTAAGTAAGAAGACCGGCCTGAAGGTTGAAGTCTTGGGTCGTAAGCAAATTGAGGCCTTGGGAATGGGCTCTTTTTTATCAGTAGCCCAAGGCTCAGACACACCGCCACAATTTATTGTGATGCGTCATCAGGGCGGCAAAGTCGGTGAGGCTCCGATTGTGTTGGTGGGTAAAGGCATCACATTTGATACTGGCGGCATTTCTTTGAAGCCTGGCGAAGCCATGGATGAGATGAAATACGATATGTGTGGCGCTGCCTCCGTGATTGGCACGATGTATGCCACAGCCTTGATGAAGTTGAAGAAGAATGTCATCGGCGTGATTCCAACTTGTGAAAATATGCCTTCTGGTAATGCCACTCGCCCTGGCGATATTGTGAAGAGTATGTCGGGACAAACCATTGAGATTCTGAATACCGATGCAGAGGGCCGTTTAATTTTGTGTGATGCCTTAACTTACGTTGAGCGCTTTAAACCTCAGGCGGTAATTGATGTAGCAACCTTGACTGGTGCCTGCATCATTGCATTGGGCCATGTGCATAGCGGCGTGTTCTCTGATGATGAGGGTTTGGTTGCCTCCCTTACTAAAGCTGGTCATGCTTCTTTGGATACCGTATGGCGTTTGCCTTTAGATGCAGCCTACCATGAGCAACTCAAATCGAATTTTGCAGATGTGGCCAATATTGGTGGTCGCCCAGCGGGTAGTGTTACTGCAGCCTGCTTCTTGTCGCGCTTCACCGAGAAATATAAATGGGCTCACTTAGACATCGCTGGAACCGCCTGGAAGAGTGGTGCCGCTAAGGGTTCAACTGGGCGCCCAGTGCCTTTGCTAGTGAATTACTTGTTAGATCAAAAGTAAGCACAAGGAGCAATTCATGGCCCGCATTGATTTTCATAGCAACGTTAGCGATAAGCTGGAATACGCTTGCCGCTTGACACGCAAGATCTGGAGTGCTACACCTGCGGGTGAACCTGTACGCAATATTGTGATGGTGGGCGAGAAAGCGGATCTCAAAAAGTTAGATGAGCTTCTATGGACGTTTAGTGCAACAGATTTTTTACCGCATTGCTTTATCGAGGATGAGGCTGCAGTAGAGACTCCTATTTTGCTGACAGGCGACTTTCTATCGCCAGCTTTGTCTCAGCTTCCCCATGCAGACGTGTTAATTCACTTGGGCATGAAAATGCCATCAGATGTTCCGGCATTGCTTGCACGCTTCCCTCGTATTGTTGAGGTTGTTACGATCAACGAAGCGGAGCGTCTTGCGGGTCGCGAGCGATATAAAGCCTATCGCGACTTAGGTCATGAGTTGCACAACTTCGATCAATCTAAAGCATGATCATGATCATGAGCAGGCGCTACGTATGTTGATTCATCCAGAATTTGATCCTGCTGCAATTCGGATTGGCGCATTTGCTATTCATTGGTATGGCTTGATGTATCTAATGGCATTTGCTCAATTTTTATTACTAGGCCGTTTGCGTATCCGTACTCCGCGATATCAATCCTTGGGTTGGACGTATAAAGATCTTGAGGATCTTTTGTTTGCTGGGGTCTTGGGTGTAGTGCTTGGTGGGCGCTTGGGTTACACGCTGTTTTATATGCCGGGCTACTATCTCGCAAATCCCTTAAGTGTCTTCAAAATATGGGAAGGCGGTATGTCTTTTCATGGGGGCCTCCTGGGCGTCTTATTAGCCTTGCTCTGGTTTGCCTATCGCCGCAAGGTCTCATTCTTTGTTGTGAGTGATTTGGTGGCGCCACTAGTTCCTTTTGGCTTGGCATTTGGCCGCTTAGGTAATTTCATTAATGGCGAGTTATGGGGACGGCCAACAGACCTGCCTTGGGCCATGATATTTCCAATGGTTGACTCCATTCCACGCCATCCCTCTCAGATCTACCAATTCTTAGGTGAAGGGATTTGCTTAGGGATCATTCTCTGGATTTATTCCAGTAAGCCGCGCAGGGTGGGGCAGATCTCTGGCCTATTTTTATTTGGCTATGGCCTATGCCGTTTCTTGGCGGAGTTTGCTCGCGAGCCTGATGCCTTCTTGGGTCTCCTAGGTCTCGGCCTATCTATGGGGCAATGGCTTTCAATACCCATGATTATTTTTGGAATTTACCTTATAGTTAGAGTAAATACGAAAAACGGTAGCCATCGGTAGTTAAAAATCAGGTTTTCCAGGTCTTTTGTAGTCAATTCCCTAAAATTGACTAAATTAGCCAGTAAAACATGTGCTTTTTACTGAATTTGCCTAATTTCTGAGCATTTTTACTAAAACTGAAAGAAATCCATGCTGGAGAAGTTAACCAAAGCTCGCAATTTGTCTAAGGCTAATAACGCAATTAAGCGTTTGATATCCGAGCGAGGCGAATCTAATGCGCTCAGTATGGCTGACGATGTAGTTAATAACTACCGCAAGTTGGCAAAAGATCAGCATGTCTCTTTTTTCAACTTTTTGTTCGAGAAACTGAACCCTCAAGCAGATGCGGTGCTCAAAGCAGCGCAAAATTTTGTTGCAGATTCCAGTGCGCGCAACTATATCCAATTGCAAAAGGTTTCCGAATCTCCTCGCCAAGAATTTTTTCGTCGCTTAAATCGCGCCAGTCATGGCACTGCCGCTGTAGTCCAGATGCGCCGAGATCTCTTGCAGTTATTAGATAAAAAACCAGAGTTGGCTGCGGTCGATTTCGATATGCGCCATTTGCTGTCTTCTTGGTTTAATCCAGGTTTTTTGAAAATGCATCAAGTTGACTGGAAGTCTCCAGCAGAGGTGCTTGAGAAGTTAATTCAGCATGAAGCAGTTCATGCTATCGATGGCTGGGATGATTTACGTCGTCGCCTTCAGCCGGATCGTCGTTGCTTTGCTTTCTTTCACCCGCAGTTACCAAGTGAGCCCTTGATCTTTGTGGAGGTTGCGCTCCTTCCTGAAATCCCAACGGTGATCACGCCATTGGTCGATAAAAAAGCAGAGACAGTAGATCAAGTATCTCAATATAAGGTAGCTGTTTTTTATTCCATCAGCAACTGCGAACCCGGTCTTCGCGGTGTATCTATGGGGAACTTCTTGATTAAGCGGGTGGCAGAGCAATTGCATGCTGAATTCCCGGGAATCAAAACCTTTGTCACTTTATCGCCCATTCCAGGGTTTATGGATTGGGTTGCCGCAGGAGCTCATTTAGGTGAGGGGGTGCCAGCTGACAGATTGAAGCCCAATCTCAAGGTAGCGAGAGATAACGCTCTGGCTGTATTAAAACTAGAGAGTCAATCTTGGGCTGAACGATTGACGGGTGGCTGGCATCCAGACTTAGCTTCTGAAAAAGAAAAAGCCGCTTTATTGAGTCTGGCAAGCATATATTTGGGGCTTGCCTCTACCGGGCGCGATGGCAATCCTGTAGCGAAGTTTCATTTGGGCAATGGTGCAAAGTTGCATTTGGTCAATTGGGCTGGGGATTTATCACGTAAAGGATTGCGCCAATCTGCTGGCCTCATGGTGAACTATCTCTATGACTTGGGTAGTGTTGAAGATAATCATGAGCGCTTCGCTAATGGCGAAATTGTTTACTCCAGGACTGTGGGTCGCCTGATGGCGCCCTAGTGTTTTCCCTTGTATGGACTTTTGTAGCAAGCCTTAAGTGCCCTTAGAATGAGTGCTGTGTTTATAAAAACGAAGCCAATCATTAGATTGGCATAAAAGGAGACAAAGATGTTTAATCAAAAACAAAAGGCATCACTTTTTTCTGTGAGCACTTTAAAGAAATCGCTATTTCTTTTCTGCGCAGCACCTCTAGCTGTAATGGCGCAAGAATGGCCAGCTAAGCCCGTTACCTTTTTGAACCCATTCCCTGCGGGTGGCGGAACGGATGCTTTTGCTAGACCTTTAGCGGCTCAACTAACAGAGCAAATGGGCAAGCAATTCATCATTGATAACCGTGGTGGTGCAGGTGGAACTGTTGGCGCATCAGTAGCTGCAAAGGCTGCTCCAGATGGCTACACTTGGTTTATCGGCGCGACACACCATACGATTGCGCCCTCAATGTATAAGAATCTTGATTACGACATTGAGAAGAGTTTTATTCCAGTTGCAATGCTGGCAAACGTTCCACAGGTTTTAGTGGTGAATCCACAGCGCGTAAGTGCTCGCAATGCTAAAGAGTTTATCGAGCTCATGAAGAAAAACCCTGGCAAATATAACTTTGCTAGCGCGGGTAGTGGCACTGTTCACCACTTAGCAGGTGAGTTATTTAAGATCCAAACAGGTACCTTCATTACCCACATTCCTTACCGTGGCGCTGGCCCAGCAATGAATGACTTATTGGCTGGTCAAATTGATTTGGAGTTTGATGGTCTTGCTACTTCAGCCCCACAAATTAATGCTGGGAAGTTGGTTGCGATTGCAGTAGCCTCAAACAAGCGTTCAACTGCCATCCCGAATGTGCCGACTTTTAAGGAAGCTGGTTTACCTGACTACGAGGTATCTACTTGGTACTCCATGTTTGCTCCAGCTGGTACTCCAAAGCCTATCGTTGACAAGATGATTGCTGAAGTGCAGAAGGCGATGAGTTCGCCGAAATTGAAGGCTATTTGGGAAAAGAATGGCTCTGAAATTCCAAACCTCTATGGTGAGGCTTTCGGTAAGCAGGTTCGTGCTGACGTAGCTCGTTGGTCTACTGTAGTTAAGAAATCTGGCGCTTCGTTGGATTAATTGGTAATCGTTTTAATTGATTGGTTTTTGAGGCTCTAATGAATTTATATTCGCTCTTGGAAAAAGGATTTCCAAAAGATAAACAAGCATGCGCATTAGAAACACATGATGGTCTGTATTACTCCTGGAGTGATGTAGAGCGTGCAAGTGCCAAGATGGCGAATTTTCTAAAGAGCCTCAAATTACCGGCTGGATCAAGGGTTGCGGTACAGGTCGAGAAATCCCCTGAAGCCCTTTTTCTCTATTTGGCAACAGTAAGGGCAGGCTATGTATACCTCCCTCTCAACACTGCTTACCAAGCCGCAGAAATTCAGTATTTCGTAGAAAATGCAGAACCTGCTGTCGTAGTTTGTAGCAGTAAACATTTCTCCTGGGTATCCAAGGTTGCGTTTAAGGCTGGCACTAAAAATGTGTTTACCTTAGATGAAGATCGCAAAGGCACTCTATTGGAGCGTTCTGCGGGTCAAAGTGATAAGTTCAAAACAGTTGCAGTCAAAGATGACGATTTAGCGGCAATCTTGTATACGTCTGGCACAACTGGCCGTAGCAAGGGTGCGATGCTGACTCATAAGAATTTGGGAAGTAATGCTCAAGTTCTGCAGAAATTCTGGGGTTGGAAAAAAGGCGACGTTTTATTGCATGCTTTGCCAATCTTCCATGTCCATGGTTTATTTGTAGCTGCTCATGGCGCCTTAATTAACGGTAGCAAAATGATTTGGTTGCCACGTCTTGATACTGCCCAATTGATTCATCACATGCCAAATTCTACGGTCATGATGGGTGTACCTACGTTCTACGTTCGCCTGCTTGCAGATAAAGGCTTTAATAAAAATGTTGCTCGCAACATGCGTTTGTTTGTCTCTGGTTCTGCGCCATTACTCACTGAAACATTCAATGCATTTAAAGAGGTCATTGGACAGCCTATCCTTGAGCGTTACGGTATGAGTGAGACCGTGATGTTGGTTTCAAATCCATACAAAGGTAATCGTGTAGGCGGGTCAGTTGGCTTGCCTTTGCCAGGTGTGAAAGTTCGCGTAGTCGATGAAAACAATAAGCCTTGTGGCGTTGATGAAATTGGCAGCATTCAAGTTAAAGGCCCAAATATATTCAAGGGTTACTGGCGCATGCCAGAAAAAACCGCTGAAGAATTTACCAAGGACGGTTGGTTTAAGACGGGTGATGTTGGTCGTTGGGGTGGTGATGCCAATGGTGGGAAAGCGCCTAAGGATTACCTCTGTATTGTTGGTCGTAGCAAAGATTTAATTATTTCTGGTGGCTACAACGTTTATCCGAAAGAAATCGAAAGCTTTATTGATGACATGGAAGGCGTGGATGAAAGCGCTGTGATCGGCGTTCCACATCCCGACTTTGGTGAAGCAGTAATGGCAGTGGTAGTACCGAAGGCGGGAGCTAAATTAGATGCGCAGGCTATGATTGCCACACTAAAAACGCAGATTGCCAACTTCAAGATTCCAAAACGTCTAGAGATTGTTTTTGACTTGCCTCGCAATGCAATGGGTAAGGTACAGAAGAATATTCTGCGTCAGCAATACACCAACTAAGAGCAGTAAGCAGGTTTTCTAAAAACCGAATGCCTTGCGGCTTTCATTAAACATGAAGGCTGCAAGCATAAACAGCATCACACCAAAGATGCGTTTAAGCTGAGCCACATTGAGTTTCCTAGCCATTTTTGCGCCGAGTGGAGCGGTAAAGATGCTAACCGCCACAATACAAAGCACTGCCGGAACATAGACAAATCCTAAGGAGCCCTCTGGAAGATTGGGGTTGCCCCAACTGCCATACATATAGCCGATTGTTGCTGCGGCAGCAATCGGAAACCCTAGGCCAGAGGAGCTTGCCATCGCAGTATGTGGCTTTACATTGCACCAAAGCATAAATGGAACGGTAATAAAGGCACCGCCCGCTCCAACCAGGCTTGCAATTACGCCCGTAAATGCTCCAAATGAAAAAAGACCCAGAGCGCCTGGCAACTCTCGCCCGGCCGTAGGTTTTTTATTAATGATCATTTGGATCGAGGTGTACACAATAAAAATGGCGAAGAATAGGGATAGCCAAGAGGTGTCAATTGCTTCGAAGATTTCGCTGCCACCAACGAGACTGCCAATGACTAGGCCTGGGCTGAGCGATGCCACCAACTTCCAATCGATCGAGTTGTGCTTATGATGCGCCCAGATAGCTGAGGTAGTTGTAAAAAGAATGGTTGCCATGCCGGTGGCAATCGCCATATGCACGATGATATTTTGACCGAATCCTAAATGATTGAAGACCACAATCATGAAGGGTACCAGGATCATCCCACCGCCAATGCCCAGTAGTCCCGCCAGAAAGCCCGCGATACTTCCGCAGAGCATCAACATTCCAATATCAATTAGTGACATGAATTCCCCGCCTTAGCCGCTAGGCCGTCATCCTGAACCCTAAGGTTCAAGGTGGAACGGCTACTCTGTTTCGGGTGCATTAAGAGTTCCAGGGAGTGAACAGCGCGAAGCTGCCACTGTGAAGACTCGAAACGCTCACGCCCACAGTGTAAAGATCGTTCCTGATGCTTGCGCATCGGTTCAAGGAACTATTGGCCTTGGCGAACCAGGCAGGGAAAGGGTTTGCATCAGAGCATCTACTTGATCTTCCAGGGAATGAATTTCCTTCTGGAGGCGAGCGATCTCTTCTGGGTTGGAGTTTGATGACGTACTTTGCGCGGGCGCTTGTTGAGGTGCGGTTTGTAGTTTGATGAGGTCGCCCGCAATCTTTAGTGCAGCCATCATGCTAGCGCGTTCAATGCTGCGGTTACCACCATTGATTGCTAGCTGAATTTGTTCATCAACCAGGGCGCAAGCTGCGCGAAGCAAGGGCTCATGTTCGGCGCTCGTAGCTAAGGTAATTTTTTGACCGGCGAGGGTTACTTCAATGCGTTGTTGGCTCATTGTCATCCTCTGGGTTGGGTGGCGTTACGGGTTCGCCAAGAAGGTTCATTTGACGTCCGTCAGTCTGTTCCGGTAGACGGCTCAAAATATGCTGAATTCGCTTTTGTGCGTCTTCAATCTTGGTTTCAAGTTGACTGCGGTCTTGGTGTAATGCTTTAACGGCATCTGAAATCAATTGAATTTTGTGAGATAGCCTTTGCAATGATTCGGCTATCGAATCAGACTCAGTTGGGTCACTTTGGACATGAGGGGTGTACTCGGTCATATGGGCATTGTAGCCTTAGCAAAACGCTTTGTGAAACTCCTGGCCTTAGGCTTAATTGGGTAAAGCCACCCAATCATCCCCCAGCTTTTCAAGGCGAATACGGCCGTCAAATAGTCCCACCAGCGCTTGACGAGTCATGGGATCTTGGCTGGACCCCTGGAAATGCAGCTTACCTTCTCTCAACATCACCAAATGATCGGCACGGAGCGCAAAATGAATTTCATGTAGGACTGTCACCAAGGTTTTGCCTTTGGCCAATAAGTCACCTTGCCATTTCAAAAAATCAGCCTGATGGGGCGGATCTAGATTGGTCAACGGCTCATCTAGGAGGAGAATGTCTGAATCTACAGCAAGTAAGCGCGCCAAAAGAACCCGCTGACGCTCCCCTCCGGATAGTTGTTGCAAGGGGCGATGGCGTAAATGCCAAGCATCAGTGCGTTGCATAGCACTTTCAACCGAAATGTGATCGGCATTAGAGGGTAGGTGAAGCCATCCTTGGTGTGGAGTTCGCCCAAGCATGACTGTGTCATAAGCACTTAGGGAGTCATCAAATTCTTCTGAATTATTTGAACCCTGATCGAGCCAAGCAATTTTCTTTGCAAGATCTTTGGGGGTAAATGCAGATAAATTCACCTCGTCGATAGTGATAGACCCATCCCACTTAAGTAAGCCGGCCATTGCCTGCAAGAGGGATGATTTTCCTGCGCCATTGGGGCCAATGATGCTGGTCCATTTGCCCCGTGGAATATCTATATTCAGATCAGAAAGAATGGCACAGGGGCCTCTATAGATGCTAAGTTGACGCATTTTCATGGACGCACCCCTAAAGAGCTTCGTCTTAATAGAGCCAGTAGATATAAGCCGCCCAAGACAGCTGTGACAATGCCAACCGGAATTTCAATTGGTGCAAAAAGGGTGCGAGCAACTAGGTCTGAGCTAAGTAATAAGATTCCGCCGGCTAGGCAGGAGAATAAAAGCTGGACGCGTTGCCGTCCGCCAGAAAATTTTCTAACTAGATGTGGGGCTGCTAGCCCAACAAAAGCGACTAAGCCAGTTTGCGCAACGGCGCAGCCTGTCGCAAGCGCGAGAATGCCAATCAGCGCTAGGCGCAATTGATCTAGTGGTAGGCCTAAAGTGCGCGCGGTATTCTCACCAAGTGAGAGCGCATCTAGTACGTGGCTGATGATGAGGGTAATGAGTAAGCAAATGGCTAAAGTAATGGCCATGATCGTAACGCCAGACCAATTGAGTAGGGTTGTATTGCCCAGCATAAAAGATTGAATGCTTTGAAAGAGATCGGGACGGATGAATGTGAATAAAGAATTCGCTGCGCCCAAGATCACACTGATAACTACTCCAGACAATAAAAGACGTAAGGAGCTGCGATAGCCGCCAGCCAGAAGAATGGAGGCCAGCACACCAATTAATGCTCCCAGAAATGCGCCGCCATTGAGACCAATAATCTCTAGCCAAGAATTACCAAGATAGGCGAAGCAGAGAACGCTCCCAACCCCAAGCAGGGCGCCCGATGCACTGCCGAGTAGGTAGGGGTCAGCTAAGGGATTGCGAAACAGGCTCTGCGCAATGCCGCCAGCCAGTCCCAATAAAGCGCCAGCAAGATAGGCACCCAGTGATCGTGGAAGCCGAATCTCAAACAAGACTATTTGGTCAACTCCTGACATATTCCAGCTGGCACCGATACTTCCAAGTAAAGTGCCCATTAGCACTAAGGCCGCGCTGAGAATGAGTAGGGCGAATAGCTTGCCCAGAAAATAGTTTTTCTGCATTACCGAGATGATGACATCTTCTCTTGTACGCATTGAGAAATAATGAGTGCAGCTTCGCCCATACGCGGCCCAGGACGCACTAAGACGTCATTTTGATTACCAGTAAATACGCAAATTTGATTCTTGGAAACCGCTGAAATAGAGCTCCAGCCTGGACGTTTTTGAATATCGGCTACCGTTGATTCAGTGAGCAGAATGACGTCGGGCTTGGCCTGCACCACAAACTCGGGATTAATTTTTGGAAATGGCCCAAGCGATTTTGGAATGATGTTGACTAACCCTAGTTGAGACAGAATTTCTCCAATAAAAGAAGTGCTGCCTGCTGCAAATGGTGCAGGATTGATTTCAAAGTACACGCGAATATTTTGATGACTAGTCACCAATTGTTTATTTGCCCGCATGATTTCTTTCTCAATTTGATTCCATACCCGCGAGCTTTCCGATGCTCCTAATACTGCATCCAGCTTTTCAAGAACTCTTTTCTCGTCGGTCATAGACTTCACATCCAAGGAAAACGTTTTGACACCCAATTCATTTAGGCGTGCAATCACAGGCGAAGCTTTCTCCAGCAGAACAACATCAGGCTTGAGCTGCACAATGCGCTCAATATTGATGTCGCCCATTCCACCAAGCTTGGGTAACTCTTGGATTGATTTGGGCCAATTCGAGAATCGATCAACACCAACCAGGGTGCTGCATTTTCCAAGGGCGCATACCGATTCGGTGAGCGAGGGCAAAAGACTTACAACGCGTTGTGGTGGTTTATCAAACACCACCCCAATCCCTCGGTCATCTCTAACTGTGAGAGGTTTAGCAAATACTGACAAAGAGAATACAAGAAAAAATAATGCAACGCCGATTGTCAGGTAATGAGTCCGAGTTGAGGGTTGCATAAATTTATCCGTGCCAATTAACTGGATTAGAAGTTGTATTTAGCGCTAAGATAAATTGATCTAGGATCATTTGCGTAATAGTAGTAACTATTTCCGCTACTATTATTTGGGAACTGAACGTAACCGTAACCCCCATAAGTTGAGTACTGTGCATTGCCAACATTCTTCACGGTTAAACGAGTTTCCCAATTCCCCATTCTATAGTTCGCATAAATGTCACCTACTGCGTATGACGGCATGACGTTAAGACTGCTGTAGTAGGAGGGGGCGGCATCATAACGCTGATTACTAACGTAATTTACTACACCACCAAGAGACCAATTATTGTTTAGTACGTAAATAGCTCTAGCATTTAGTAATAAGTTTGGTACCTGTGCAATGGCTTGATTTTGATAGGGTCCGTTAGCATAAAAAGCATTCTGTACTGTACCGCCGCCACCGATAGAAAGTTGAGAAGTTACGGGAGAGAGGAAATTTAGATTCGCACCAGTTCTATTGATGTTGTAGGGCGAATTAGAATTATTGTAGGTTGCAGGGTTGTACAAAATTTCATTTTGAGAAACTGAGCTAAAAACTGCTGCAGTCAAATTTGTTTTGAGTAGCTGCCAATTGCCACCAAGTTCATAGGTTTGAGACGTTTGCGGTTTTAGAATGCCGCCAAATGATGGGCTTCCTCCAGCGCTAGACCAAGTCCAAAATTCATCTACATTTGGAAAGCGATAGGATTGATTCCACTTGATGTAAATCCGTTGACCCTCAACATATTTGAAATTAAATGCGATATCTCCAGCGTTTGCTGAGTAAGTTTGATTGGGGTTGGGATTGGCTGAGCCACTCCAGATACTTAAGCCATTAGCACTAGCGCTCTGTGTTTGATATCTATAGCCTCCAGCAAAATCTATGACTCTAGTTAGCGGATTTCTTTGAATTAAATACACGGATTGGTTGTAGAGGCTTGCGTGGGCATAGCTTGCTATAGGGTTTATTGCTGCAAATTGCGCTTGCGCGGCTTGATTCATGATGCTGCTATAGCTAGCGGCAGACGATTGATTTGCTTTATTGAACTCGTAGCCAACAATACTCGTTCCAAATTTACCAAAGTCACCCTTTATTCGAGGGCTGAAGTTGGCTTGCCATCCCTCATATTTTGTAAAGGATGGACTTATAGTTGGAAAGTCTCCAACACCCGAAGCAGTAGTGGAGTAATAGGGCTGAGTAAAGAAGGTAGTTTTGGCGCTGTAGAAACTATCAACTTCTAAATTAAAAGTATCGCTTAATGCTTTAGCCAGACCCATTCTGATCCCAGAATTGTCGACAGTAGTGCCCGATCCAATGTTATTAAATTTTGCAAGTTGTGGATTGCCTTGCCCTACTTGTCCAAGCGTACCTCCTGGCATTTGCTGATTGGAGTAGCTATAAAACAGATCAGCATATACATTATCCTTACCCCCTAATGATTGCGTTACTTTGCCATCAAATGAATAAGCATTAGCAGCAGAGTTTTGACGCCAGCCATTTGTATTTGAGGTATTGGCGCTTAATTGGACAGTTGTTTGATCTATGGTGTTTCTAAAGATGGCGTTATTTACTAGGGTGTTGAAGCTGCCATAGCTGGTTGATGCTTGATTAAGAGTTTTGCTTCCACCATTTGTGATGATGTTAATGACACCTCCTAAAGCACCATTACCATATTGAACGCTGGCCCCGCCCCGCAATATTTCAATGCGGTTAATTGAGTCGAGTGGAATTGATTCCCAAGATATGCCCGATGAATCAATGGGATTGATGCGTTGCCCATCAACTAGGATAAGAGTTGTATCTT
This sequence comes from Pseudomonadota bacterium, assembly GCA_041179645.1. Classification (GTDB taxonomy): domain Bacteria; phylum Pseudomonadota; class Gammaproteobacteria; order Burkholderiales; family Burkholderiaceae; genus Polynucleobacter. Next base: position 53,325 of record JBEGSZ010000018.1, on the reverse strand, counting down.
TAGCTGTGGGACCATATCCACCCATATCCACGGTTGCGCCAAGGTTTAGCTGCCCGCCTGCAGTACTTCTTATATTCAAGCCGCCAATCTGCGACAAAATGTCTGGAATGTTAGTCGACGTAGATTCCGCAATTTCTTCGCGGGTAATCACTTGAACATTCGCAGGTACTTCGTTTAGGTTTTCTTCAAAACGTGAGCCAGAGACAATGACTGTGGATTGAGAGTTTTGTGCAAATACTGCTGTACTAAGTGCCATTGCTGCGCCGCAAAATAGGGCGACTAGTGTTTTACTGCTGAACTGCTGTTTCATGATGAACCTTCTGCCTTCGAATTACCTAGCTAACTTCCCCGTAAGCTGGGTCGAACAGAATTCCACTTCTTGAGAGTTCAGGCGTCAATTGGGCACCATGCCGGCTTGGCAAAGGATGCTTCATCGGCGCGCGAAGATCCCCGTCCGCGAAATTCCACCTGTCTTGGCCGGTATCCGGGCTAGTAAATATCAGAATCTGGCCTTCCCATGCAATTGACGCGCACAGTGGCTTACTCAGATTCCTGACACCTTTTCTTTGAAGTTAGGGTGTATTTACTTACCGTTGCGGGGGCAGCACACGTTTAGTGTTTCCCGTTTAACTTTATTGCACTGCAACAAAGCACCACGACCCTGTAATTCTATCTTAGGCTGGGTAATGATCGGCTTAAAACCCCAAAAAAGCCTACAATAGAGTCTCTAGGATTAAGGATTCATGACAGCATTAGACAAGCACCCCGAAAAAAACCTGATTCGTTTGCAGCTGAGCCAAAACTCGGTTTTAAAAAGCTTGGATCCTGCGGCAATGGCTGATTTAGAGCGCCATTTAGTGATCTCAGACCTCAGAAAATCAGAAATCTTGCTTCATCAGGGTGACCACCAGATGGAGCAGTACTTTGTGCTCGATGGAATCTTAAAGCGTATTGTTTCTAGTGCGGATGCAAAAGAGATGATTCTGCGTTTTGCCATCGAAAAAGATATTGAGACCAGTTATGCAGCTTGGCGCCTCAAAACAGCAGCTCCATACAGCATTGCTTCAGTAACCAAAGCCCGCGTGGCTCGCATGCCCCTTAAGAAATGGGCTGAATTCTTGGATGCCCATAAACCCCTCAAGGAAAGCTTTGAGTTTGAGGTGATGCGCTTGATGAGTGAAATCATGGCTCATACGATTACCTTGCATATGCTTGATGCGCCAGGCCGTGTAGAGCGTTTTTTACGTAAATATGAAGACTTATTTGAGCTTCTTCCTAAAAAAGAGCTGGCTGCTTACCTTAACCTCTCTCCAGAGACTTTAAGTCGCCTCAAATCAAAGCATAAAGAGCTCTTTGTTTAGTTAGAAATCCTAATTGTTTCTAGATTTCAGGGGAAATTGACCGAAGTCAATGATGAACCCTATCCCCAAGCCTAAGATTCATCTCAGCCTCAACGGGAATGCTTTGCTTACCCGTGGCACTACTAATAACTTAATTGGAGACAGTTAGCGAAAGCTAAGTTGCACTGAACGGGTCTTTCGTTCGGGCGGTGTAATTAACTAAAAATTTCTATGACAACAGATAATCAAAATACCCAAGTCACTGATGGCTTTCATCTCGTCATTGATGCTTTAAAAGCAAATGACCTAGATACTATTTTTGGTCTCGTTGGTATTCCAATTACCGACTTGTGCCGTTTAGCTCAAGCTGAAGGAATGCGTTTCATCGGCTTCCGTCACGAGCAGCATGCAGGTAACGCCGCAGCGATTGCGGGTTATATGACCCAAAAGCCTGGTATCTGCATGACTGTGTCAGCGCCGGGTTTCTTGAACGGTTTAACAGCGTTGGCTAATGCCACTGTGAACTGCTTCCCAATGATTTTGATTTCTGGTTCAAGCGAACGTGAAATCGTTGACTTACAGCAGGGCGATTACGAAGAGATGGATCAGCTCAATGCTGCTAAGCCATATTGCAAAGCTGCATATCGTATTAATCACATTGAGGATATTGGCATTGGTTTTGCGCGCGCTATTCGTGCAGCTGTTTCTGGTCGTCCAGGCGGTGTTTATTTGGACTTGCCAGCACAGTTGCTTTCACAAACAATGCCGGTTGAAGAAGCTAAGAAATCCATCTTCAAAGTAATCGATCCAATTCCTCGTCAAATCCCTGCAGCTGATGCTGTAGAGCGCGCATTGAATGTGCTGAAAGGCGCTAAGCGTCCATTGATTCTTCTAGGTAAGGGCGCTGCTTATGCACAAGCTGATGCAGATATTCGCGCATTGATTGAGAAGTCTGGAATTCCTTACTTGCCAATGTCGATGGCCAAAGGCTTGTTACCAGACAATCACCCACAATCTGCTTCTGCAGCGCGTTCATTTGTATTGGCTGAGGCTGATGCTGTAATGTTGGTTGGTGCACGCTTGAACTGGTTGCTTGCGCACGGCAAGGGTAAGACATGGGGCAAAGATCCTAAGAAATTTATCCAAATCGATATTCAAGCAAATGAAGTTGATAGCAACGTACAAATTGATGCTCCATTAATTGGTGACATTGGTTCTGTTGTTGGTGAGCTCTTGAAGGGTATTGCTTCAGTTCCAAAACCTTCTGCCGAGTGGATCAGCGCGATCAATGAGAAAAAAGATAAGAACATGGCGAAGATGGCTGAGACATTGGCCAAAGAAGCTTCACCAATGAACTTCCATGGCGCTCTGCGTGCTATTCGTGATGTGATCAAGAAGAACCCAGATGTGAACTTGGTCAACGAAGGTGCAAACACTCTCGACTATTGCCGTGCAATCGTTGACATGTATAAGCCACGCAAACGTTTTGACTCTGGAACATGGGGCATCATGGGTATCGGTATGGGTTACGCCATCGGTGCTGCTGTAACAAGTGGCTTGCCAACAGTTGCAGTTGAGGGTGACAGTGCGTTTGGTTTTAGCGGCATGGAGTTGGAAACAATTTGTCGTTACAACTTGCCAATCACTATAGTTGTTTTCAATAACAACGGTGTTTACCGTGGCACTGACGTGAATCCAACTGGTGGTGCAGATGTTGCTCCGACAGTATTCGTTAAGGATGCGCGTTACGACAAGATGATTGAGGCGTTCGGTGGTGTTGGTTATTACGTAACCACCCCGGCTGAATTAGAGGCGGCCTTGACTAAAGCAATTGCCGAAGGCAAGCCAGCTTTGATTAATGCAGTGATTGACGAGACAGCTGGTACAGAGAGTGGACGTTTAACAAACTTGAATCCATCCACTGCTGCTGGTAAGAGTTAAAGCGTAGGCAATAAACACGTAATTTTTTAAGAGCCAATTTAGTAACAAATAAGAAACACTTTAAGGAGAATCAAACATGACTAAACCATTAGACGGTATTCGTATCATTGACTTCACACACGTACAGGCAGGTCCTGCATGTACTCAGCTATTGGCTTGGTACGGTGCGGACGTGATCAAAGTGGAGCGCCCAGGTTCTGGTGACGTGACTCGTAGCCAGTTGCGCGATATCCCGGGTGCAGATGCTTTGTATTTCACTATGTTGAACGGCAACAAGCGTTCATTGACATTGGATACTAAGACGCAAGAAGGTAAAGAAGTTTTAGAGAAGATGATCAAAACATCTGACGTCATGGTTGAGAACTTCGGTCCAGGCGCTTTGGATCGTATGGGTTTTAGCTGGGCGCGTATCCAAGAATTGAACCCAAAAATGATTATGGCTTCTGTCAAAGGCTTTAGCGATGGTCACTCATATGAAGACTTAAAAGTGTATGAGAACGTTGCTCAGTGTGCTGGTGGCGCCGCATCTACAACTGGTTTCTGGGATGGTCCTCCAACAGTTTCTGCTGCTGCTCTGGGCGATAGCAACACAGGTATGCATTTGGCAATCGGTATTTTGACTGCATTGATGCAGCGTCAAAAAACTGGCAAAGGTCAAAAAGTATCTTGCTCAATGCAAGACGCTGTATTGAACCTGTGCCGCGTTAAGTTACGCGACCAACAACGTTTGGATAAAGTTGGTTACCTCGAAGAGTACCCACAGTACCCACACGGCACATTCTCTGATGTAGTTCCACGTGGCGGTAACGCTGGTGGTGGCGGTCAGCCAGGATGGGTTTTGAAGTGTAAGGGTTGGGAAACAGATCCAAACGCATACATCTACTTCACAATTCAAGGTCATGCATGGGAGCCAATTACCAAAGCTTTGGGCAAGCCAGAGTGGGCAACTGATCCAGCCTACATGACTGCAGAAGCTCGTCAAGATAAGATTTTTGACATCTTCGCAACGATTGAAGATTGGCTCAAGGATAAGACTAAGTACGAAGCTGTGGACATCCTCCGCAAGTTCGATATTCCTTGCGCACCAGTTCTCTCAATGAAGGAATTGGCTGCATCACCTGACTTGCGTAAGAGCGGTTCTATCGTTGAGGTTGATCACAAGGTTCGCGGTAAGTACTTAACAATCGGTAGCCCAATCAAGTTCTCTGATTTGAAGATCGATGTTGGTCCATCACCAGTATTGGGTGAGCATACCGATGAAGTGTTGAAAGATCTTGGCTATAACGCTGATGACATTGCTAAGTTGCATGCAGCAAAAGCAGTTTAATAACAATAAGTAAGTTTTGTTGTGATCTTAAAGGCGCTCATCGTGAGCGCCTTTTTTTATTCACCCTTACCAAATGAAAGTCTTTAGACTGACAGAATGAAAACAACTGTAGATTTATCGCAATTAATCGACTGCATTGGAGATGCTGTGATTGTTGCTGATGCCCGTGAAAAGATTGTTCTTTGGAATGCGGCGGCCACCAGAATTTTTGGCTATTCAGAAGAAGAGGCGCTTGGCCACACCTTGGATCTGATTGTTCCTGAGCGTCAACGCCATAAGCATAGCGAGGGCTACAGTAAATCTATGGAAACTGGTACTACCCGTTATGGCACTTCATTATTAAGAGTTCCCGCAAAACATAAGGATGGGCGTACTTTATCCATAGCTTTTACTGTGGGCATGCTTTTTGACGAGAAACAGCAGGCCAATGGCGTTGCTGCCGTGATTCGGGATGAGACGGAACGGTTTGCCGAAGAGAGGGCGCTTAAAAAGCTCCTTTCTGACCTTGAGGGTTGCTAAATATTGCTTAAATAGCCAATCTGAGGCCTATTTGCTAGGGTGTGCACAATAAATAGGCATGCCATGTTGCACTGCAATCCGTCGCTGGTAAAATTGGCCTAATTCAAAATTTCAATCTTATTAGGACTTTAAATCATGGCAAAAGCATTAGAAGGGGTCAAAATTCTTGACTTCACGCACGTTCAATCTGGCCCAACATGTACTCAGCTACTAGCTTGGTTTGGTGCGGATGTAATCAAGGTGGAAAAATCTGGTGAGGGTGATGCCACTCGTGGTCAATTGCGCGATATCCCTGATGCAGATAGTTTGTATTTCACGATGTTGAACCATAACAAGCGTTCAATCACGGTGAATACGAAGACTCCAAAAGGTAAAGAAATTTTGGAGCGTTTGATTAAAGAGTGTGATGTTCTGGTTGAGAACTTTGCACCTGGCGCATTAGACCGCATGGGTTTTTCTTGGGAGCGCATTCAAGAGTTGAACCCAATGATGATCATGGCTTCGGTAAAAGGTTTCGGCCCTGGTCCTTACGAAGATTGCAAAGTTTATGAAAACGTAGCTCAGTGTGCTGGTGGTTCAGCATCCACTACGGGTTTTGATGACGGCCCTCCGATGGTGACTGGTGCACAGATTGGCGATAGCGGTACTGGTTTGCATTTGGCGTTGGGAATTGTGACTGCGCTGTATCAACGTACACACTCTGGTCGCGGTCAAAAAGTATTGGCAGCAATGCAGGACGCAGTATTGAACTTATGCCGTGTTAAGTTGCGTGATCAACAGCGCCTAGAGCGCGTTGGTTTGATGCAAGAGTACCCACAGTTCCCTAATGGAGAATTTGGTGACTCTGTACCCCGTGCTGGTAATGCCTCTGGTGGTGGTCAGCCAGGCTGGATTGTGAAATGCAAAGGCTGGGAAACAGATCCAAATGCTTACATGTACGTCATTGTGCAAGCTCCAGTTTGGGAGGCAATCTGCAAAGTGATTGGTCGCGAAGATTGGATTACAGATGTGCGTTTTGCATCACCAATGGCTCGTTTGCCACACTTGATGGAAATTTTCGGTGAAATTGAAAAGTGGACGATGACTAAGACGAAGTTTGAAGTCATGGATATTTTGAATAAATATGACATTCCTTGTGGGCCAATTTTGTCGATGAAAGAGATCGCAGAAGAGCCAGCATTGCGCGCTACCGGGACGGTTGTTGAAGTGGATCATCCAATTCGTGGCAAGTACCTCACTGTCGGTAATCCAATCAAGATGTCTGATAGCCCAACTGACGTTACACGCTCACCTTTATTGGGGGAGCACACTGATGAGATTTTGAGTGAGCTGGGATACTCAACTGATGAGTTGATCAGTCTTCGCCACGATAAGGTGATCTAAGATGCGGGTTGCGCTGATCGGGAGTGCGGATTTTGGCAAGGCAGCATTAGAGGCTTTTTTAGATCGCGGTGATGAAGTGGTTGCCGTTTTTTGTCCGCCAGATAATCCAAAGTCAACGAAGCCTGAGGCATTTAAAGAAGCGGCTATTGCAAGAGGTTTAACCCCCTTGCAATTTGCCTCTCTTAAGGGCCCCGAGGCAGCGCAGGCAATGATTGATAGTAAGGCCGATATCTGTGTCATGGCCTATGTGCTTCAGTTTGTGCCGCAAGAACTTTGCAAGATACCCAAGCACGGGACCATTCAATATCATCCTTCACTCTTGCCTAAGTACCGTGGCCCTAGTGCCATTAATTGGGCGATTGCATTGGGTGAAGATAAAACAGGCCTAACAATTTTCCGCCCATCTGATGGTTTGGATGAGGGCGAGGTGATCTTGCAAAAAGAGGTTGCTATCGGCCCTGATGACACTCTAGGAAAAGTCTATTTTGACCATCTTTTCCCAGTTGGCGTGAAAGCGCTTCTTGAGGCTGCCGACCTCGTGGTTGCCAACAAGCATCAAGAAGTCGTTCAAGACGAATCAAAGGCAAATTACGAAGGCTGGTTTGGTGTTGATGCCGCTCAAATTCATTGGGCTACTCACATTACTCAGATCTATAACTTGATTCGTGCCTGTAATCCTGCTCCTGGAGCTTGGACAAAGTTTGGTGAGCAAAAAGTACAGATCTACGACTGCCATAAGCATATAGCGGCTACTTTTGGCTCAGTCAAAGGCAAGCCTGGTGAAATCACCCAAATTACTTTGGATTCATTCTTTGTCACCTGTCATGGCGGACAAATCGAAGTCCTCAAGGCAAAAGGTGCCGCAGGAAAAGTGACTGGCGCTGAATTGGCTAAAGAGTTGAACTTGGAAGTGGGTCAGTTCTTCGCACTTTAATCATTATTGCCAATTAGAAGTCATTAGCCGGCTATAAGTTATGCTACCTAGTCTTAAAGGTAGCAATCGCAAAATCAATTAATGTCTTTACTCGGACCGATGTCTTATGTCTCTGAGCAAAGACGGCAAAGATATCCGCATCTGGTGTTTCAAAGTTTTTCATAACCTGTATCAGCCTGCCGGACTGTAGGTGTTGCATGACGTCCCATTCGGCCCGCAAAACAATGCCTCGGCCATCTAGCGCCCAGTTCACGGCAATACCTCCATCATTAGTTGTTAGGTTGCCACGAACCTTTGTGCTATCAGTAAATTCATTTTTAGATTTACCTTTGCCACTCGAGAAGCGCCACAGTCCATAACCTTCATCACCTTGGCGTATGCCAATACAGTTATGTTTAATTAACTCACTAGGTGACTTTGGTTCGCCATATTCTTTAATGTAAGAAGGGGACGCAACAAGTATTCTTTTGTTGGGGGCTATCAGCCTGGCAATTGATCTAGAGTCTGGTGGGTGACCAAATCTAAAGCAAACATCATAAGCATCATCGGTAATCGGCGGAGGGTTTACGGATAGCTGTAATTGAATATCTACCTGCGGAAATTGTTTTACATACTCAGCAATTAAAGGGGCGATGTGACTGCGTCCAAATCCAAGCGTCGCATTGACTCTAAGCAAGCCCTGCGGGGCTTTTGTTGAGCCCCAAAGCATGTGCTCAAGATCATCGATCTCACCCAAAATTCGCCTAGCATGGTCTAGATAAATCTCGCCTTCATGGGTAAGGCTCATTCTTCGCGTGGTTCTGTTGACCAGTACCAATCCCAGGCGAGATTCCATTTGTGCCAAATGCTTGCTAACCGCCGCAGTTGTTACCCCGAGCTCACGAGCCGCAGCCCCAAGGCTGCCAGAGCTAATCAGCGTTGAAAAGAAGCCTAAATCAGCCGGATTAATACTTTTAGCCATTTGCGATTGTTAATTAATAGTTAACTATAGTTTAACTTTATACATGATATTTTAATAGCCTTCAAATTTATAGTGCCAATATTCCAAGCCCATGATGGGCTGATGGAGTCAATTATTGGAGGGGGCAAAATGTTAAAAAAAGTAACGAAAAATAGCCTAGCGAGTATTGCGTTGTGTGGATTCGTTAGCGCTGTATCTGCGCAAAGTTATCCAACTAAAACAATCACTATTGTTGTGCCGTTCCCTCCGGGCGGGACAACTGATGTTTTGGCACGAGCGGTTGCTCAAAAGTTGGGCCCAGTTTTAGGTCAATCTGTCATTGTTGAGAATAAACCTGGCGCTGGCGCAACCTTAGGCGCTGGCTTGGTTGCTAAATCTAACCCTGATGGCTACACATTATTCATGGGTGCGGTACATCATACAATTGCGCCCAGCGTTTATAAAACATTGCCCTACAGCTTTGAAAAAGACTTCGCACCGATTACTACAGTTGCTTTAGTCCCTAATATTATGGTTGTGAGTGCCAGCTCTCCATATAAGAACGTTAAGGAGGTTATTGCTGCAGCAAAGGCCAAGCCAGATGAACTCTCTTATGGTTCAAATGGTAACGGTACTGCACAGCACATGATTGGCACCCAGTTTCAAATGATCACTGGAACAAAACTCCTGCATGTCCCATACAAGGGCAGCGCCCCTTTAACAACTGACCTATTAGGGGGTCAAGTGACCATGTCATTTGACACAATCACACCAGTCCTCCCATTCATTCGCGAAAATAAATTACGTCCATTGGCCGTAACAACAGCAAAGCGTTCATCAACTTTGCCAGGCGTACCAACATTAGCTGAGGCAGGTGTACCAGGAATCAATATTGGTACTTGGTTTGGTCTGCTTGCTCCCGCTGCAACACCTAAAGATGTAACCGCTAAGTTAAACGCTGAAGTAGTCAAAATTATTAAGACGCCAGAATTTCAAAAGCAGATGTTTGATATTGGTGCCGAACCAGTTGGAAACTCACAGGCTGAAATGGCTAAGCAAATAAAAGACGAAACTGCGAAGTTCTCTGAGGTTGCTAAAGCCGCCAATATTTCAATTCAATAATTTTTTTGAATTCACAATCAAAAGGAATAACTCGTGGATAAGCAATCATCCGTAGTGGATAAAGAAGTCGCTGTATCTAATTTAACCAATGTTCTTTCTAAATTTACTTCATATATCGGTAAACGATTGCCAACCGATGTCACAACGAAGTTAGGCGAATTACGTAGCAAAGAGGTGAACTTCTTAGCAAAAGAGGTTTTTGAATCCATGCGTGAGAATCAAGAGCTTGCTGATAAATTAGATCGCCCAAGTTGCCAAGATACAGGAGTTATTCAATATTTCTTACAAGCAGGCTCCAACTTTCCGCTACTTGGCGAGCTAGAAGAAATTCTCTTAAATGCTACTAAAGGTGCTACCAAGGAAGGTCCATTGCGTCATAACGCAGTAGAAACTTTTGAGGAAAAAAATACAGGCACGAATACTGGCTCAAAGATTCCATGGCTTGATTGGGAAATCATTCCCGGGGCGGATCACTGTATCGTTGACGTCTACATGGCTGGTGGTGGATGTACATTACCGGGCGCGGCAAAGGTATTAATGCCAGGACAGGGTTACGAAGGCGTTGCTGAGTTCGTTTTTGATGTCATCACATCGCGTGGTGTAAATGCTTGCCCACCATTATTGGTTGGAGTTGGTGTCTCTACTTCAGCAGAAACTGCTGCTCGCTTATCCAAAAAAGCTATTCTTCGCCCGGTAACCTCAAGCCATCCAAATGAAAATGCCGCATTAATGGAAGAGTTGCTAGCCGATGGTTTAAATGAGTTGGGTCTTGGGCCGCAAGGTTTGACTGGAGCAAATAGTGTGATGGGTGTCAATATTGAGTCATCCGCTCGCCATCCATCAACTATCGGAGTTGCTGTGTCGACTGGTTGCTGGGCACATCGCCGTGGCAAGATCAAAATCAACGCCGATATGTCTTATGAAATCATTTCCCACGAAGGATTCAAGGTATGAGAAAAGTCCTGCAAACTCCAATTAAAGATGAAGATCTCGAATCCTTAAATATTGGCGATGTTGTTTATCTAACCGGTACTTTAGTTACCTGTCGTGACGTTGCCCATCGTCGTCTCATTGAGCTAGGCCGAGAATTGCCTGTAGATCTTAAGGGTGGAGCAATTTTTCACGCTGGTCCGATTGTGCGTCAAAAAGAAGATGGCGAATACGAAATGGTATCTATCGGCCCAACAACCTCTATGCGCATGGAGAAGTTTGAAAAAGAATTTATTAAACAAACCGGCGTGAAACTGATTGTGGGTAAAGGCGGTATGGGTATTGAAACGCAAGAGGGCTGTGTTGAAAACAAGGCAGTTCATGCGATTTTCCCAGGAGGCTGCGCGGTGCTGGCTGCTACTAAGGTTGAGAAAATCGAAGATGCCCAATGGAAGGACTTAGGTATGCCTGAAACGCTTTGGGTAAATCGAGTAAAGGAATTCGGCCCACTAATTATCTCGATTGATACAAAGGGCAAGAACTTGATCGAGGAAAACAAAAAGGTCTTCAATGCTAAGAAGGGCCCAATTTTGAGCAAGATTAACGAGAAGATTCGCTTTATCAAGTAGCTTAAATTAATCGAGGGGGCGCCGTACCCCCTCGATTAACTGAAATGATTTGATTGTGAGGAGAGATTCATGTTGTCTGAAAACATCCAAAGCAGTTTTATTAAGTCTTTTAGAAGTCACTATCCAGCAAGAACTTGGTGCTCTTCCGTGCCTCTAGCTGATGACAGTTATTGGACTCTTGGTCTTTGTAAAGAAGAGGCGGCAAAATACCAGACAAGAGATGAATGGGAACTAGCAAGCCCTGCTAGCTATCAAAAGGCAATTAATAGAGGCTGGCTAACTAAATGTACAGCACACATTGTTGGTTTTAAGCGAAAGCCTGCTACACCAGCAATTTGGACTCTGGAGCGCTGTAAGGACGCTGCTAAAAAATGTCAAAAACGGGCTGAGTTCAAAGAGAGATTTCATTATCCATATGAAAAAGCGCGATTGAATGGTTGGCTCGATATTTGCTGCGCTCATATGACTTAATTAAGTAAAAGCGTATTTTGCTACCTCAGGCGACGATCAAGTTTAAAAAAATTCCTTACCCATTTTGACAAAATAAGCCAGTAGGTTATTGGCCAAGAGTTTAAATTTCTAGGTTATCAATTAAGCGTGTTTTACCAAGCTTGGCAGCCGTCAGAATGACTAGCGGCACGCCAGCTTGCAGACTTTCATTGGAAGCTGGTGCTAAATCACTTTGCTGGCGAATCGCAATGTAGTCTGGTTGCCAGCCACGGCCAGTCAGAAGATTTACTGCAATCTTTTCAATCTCGATGAGTGACTGCACATTACGATCACTCAAATCTAAGACGCGTTCACGAACTTCTCTCAATGCTTTCTGTAGCTCAGGTGCTTCTGCACGCTCTGCAACCGAGAGATAGCCGTTTCGCGAAGAGAGGGCAAGACCATCTTCAGCCCGAATCGTTTCACCGGGGATGATGTCTACAGGTAATGCAAACTGCTTAGCCATTTGGCGAATGATCATCAGCTGTTGGTAATCTTTTTTTCCGAATACGGCGACTTTGGGTTGGACGCAAGATAGAAGTTTGAGTACAACAGTGCAAACCCCTTTAAAGAAACCGGGGCGGAACTCACCCTCCAGAATGTCGCCTAATTGCTGGGGCGGATCTACACGGTACTCTTGGGGCTGTGGATATAGGTCGCGCTCAGTAGGCGCAAACAGGATGTACACACCTTCTTTTTCTAGCTTATCAATATCTGCCTGCATAGTGCGCGGGTAGCTATCAAAATCTTCTTTTGGCCCAAACTGAAGACGGTTAACGAAGATGCTGGCTACTACTGGATCGCCATGTTGTCTGGCAAGACGCATGAGTGATAGGTGACCTTCGTGAAGGTTGCCCATCGTTGGTACAAAGGAAGCGCGATTTTGTCCACGCAAGTGGTCGCGTAACTCTTGTATATCGCTAATTATTTTCATGCAACAGGGGTATAGGCGAGGCGCACATAAATTGGTGCATATGGCTCGGCCTGTGTAATTTCCACTAAAGCTTCACGTGAGAGCTCTAGCATGGCAATGAAGTTGACGATGATGACTGGGATGCCTTTGCCGGATTTAATGGCTTCTTCAAATAACTCACCGAACTCTACGAATTTAGTGCTTTGCAAGCGGCGCAAAATACGTGTCATGAAGTCGCGTACAGATAGCTCTTCGCGAGTAATGGTGTGATGTTGATTGAGTTTTGCACGATGCAGCACATCACGCCAAGCCATTTGCAGATCATCTTGATTAACGTCGGGCCAAGTGACCGCAACGGTGGTGTCAACATAGCCGTGAGCGATTTGAAAATCACGTCCTTGCTGTGGAATTTGATCGAGCTCTTGAGCAGCCAATTTCATGCGCTCGTACTCTAAGAGACGACGAACCAGCTCAGCACGTGGATCTTCCACCTCTTCATCACTATCCGCCTTCTTCATCGGCAATAGCATGCGAGACTTAATCTCAATCAACATGGCTGCCATCAGGAGATACTCGGCGGCGAGTTCTAAGTTGTGATGGCGGATTTGATCAATGTAGCTTAGATACTGTTGAGTCACTTGCGCCATCGGAATATCGAGGACGTTGAAATTCTGTTTGCGAATCAAGTAAAGCAACAGATCTAACGGGCCTTCAAATGCTTCTAGAAAAACTTCTAGGGCATCAGGCGGGATGTACAGATCTGTTGGGAGCTTAAATAAAGGCTCACCGTATAGTTTGGCGAATGCCGAAGACATTCCATCAGTAACCGATGGAGTGCTGTCTAGTAGCTCAGATTGAGCGCCTGGCTCGGCTCCCAGCTCAGTCATTCGAGTACACGTAAGGGCGTTGCTTTAATTTAGCTTCCTTAGCGCGACGTTGATCTTCGGTAGTCAAAGGTTCTTTATCCCAGAGGAGCGCGCGACCAGCTTGTTGGCCTGCTTCGAGATGCGGTTTCTCGGATTTGAGCTCATTTAAGAACTGGGTGAATTCGGATGTATATCTAGCCATCATATTTCCTAAAATTCTCAATTAATTCAATAACTTACAAAAATCGCTGCACAGCAACTGGCTGTCTAGCCCATCATTATTAACGATTTTTCCTACAAACCCGCCGACTTTTTGTCTAATTCCAAGAAATCAGCTCTTTTAGGTCTGTTTTTATAGGTTTGCAGCCAATAAAGCCTCGATTTGAGGCGCTTCAACGCGCGTCATGAGGTGTTTATAGGGTTTGATCGGGTTTTGGCTGGAGAGCGGTGTTTTAACGTCATTCCAGGTCATGGCTGGAACTGAGAGGAAATCCTCAACTCCGGCTGTGACTTGAGGCAGCACTGGCTTGAGATAAAGGCTCAATAAACGGAATGCCTCTAAGGTAACGCTGCAGACTCGTTGTAAGTCGGACTCACGATCTGGATTCTTGGCGATTTCCCAGGGCTTATTCTCATCCACAAAGGCGTTGACCTTATCTGCCAGTTCCATGATCGTGCGCAATGCTTTTGCGTATTCACGAGCTTCATACAATTCAGCAATTTTTTCACTAGCAGATGCAATGTCAGCAAGTAGTGGGTTGTCCATTGCTGCATCAGAAACCACGCCACCAAAACGCTTCACTAAGAAGCCAGCGCTGCGACTAGCGATATTGATGTACTTACCAAGAAGATCGCTGTTGACGCGAGCAACAAAGTCTTGAAGATTTAAATCTAAATCTTCCATGCTGTCATTGAGTTTAGTTGCAAAGTAATAGCGGAACCATTCAGGATTAAAGCCGGATTCAATTACGCTATGCGCGGAAATTAAAGTACCGCGAGACTTACTCATCTTCTCGCCATCAACAGTGAGAAAGCCGTGAGCGAACACATTAGTCGGCGTGCGATAGCCTGCAAAGTGTAGGGTTGCTGGCCAAAAGAGTGTGTGGAAATACAGAATATCTTTACCGATGAAGTGATATTGCTCGGTAGTCGTATCAGGTCTGACCCACTCCTCAAAGTTCAAGCCCTTGCCCCGGCAATAGTTGAGGAAGCTGGCGTAGTAGCCAATCGGCGCATCAAGCCATACATAGAAATACTTGCCTGGTGCATCGGGGATCTCAAAGCCAAAGTAGGGTGCATCGCGGGAGATATCCCAGTCACCGAGCTTGCTATCTCCTGGCTGTCCAACCCATTCCTTCATCTTGTTGCGAGCTTCAGGTTGTAATGGCGTTTTTACTTGAGTCCACTCGCGCAAGAAAGTTTCACAGCGAGGATCGGATAATTTAAAGAAGTAATGATCGGAAACTTTTTTAATCGGTGTTGCACCACTTACTACTGAGAACGGATTTTTTAAATCAGTTGGGGAGTAGGTTGCTCCACACTTTTCGCAAGAGTCGCCATACTGGTCTTTAGCGCCACACTTAGGACATTCGCCTTTAATAAAGCGATCTGGTAAGAACATCTCTTTAACAGGGTCGTACGCTTGCTCAATCGAGCGCATTTCGATTAAGCCAGCATCACGCAATTTGAGATAGATGCTTTGAGATAGCTGCTTATTCTCAGGGCTATCTGTGGTGTAGTAGTTGTCAAAAGAGATTAAGAAATCATCGAAGTCGCGTTTGTGCTCCTTCCAAACATTAGAGATCAGCTCTTTAGGAGTCAGACCCTCTTTTTCAGCGCGCAACATGATCGGTGTGCCGTGAGTGTCATCGGCGCCAACATAATGTACTTCGTGACCACGCATTCTCTGGAAGCGCACCCAAATATCTGTCTGGACATACTCCACCAGATGCCCAATGTGAATCTGGCCATTGGCGTAAGGCAGGGCGGAGGTAACTAGCAGGCGACGTTTAAGGCTACTCATGCGTACTTAAATAGAAATAAATTCAACAAATGGGAATACAGGATTATGGGGCTTGAGCCCCTGCTTCAGCACTAATTTTAGTCTGCGGTTAAAGTTAATACCGATTTGAACCTATTTAAGAGGCGTTTTATGGCTTTGCCCCACAACATTCAGATGTCTCACGCTTCCGTGCCCTTGGTGCATGAGGTGCAGATCATGGATGAGGCGGGGCGTATCAAAACAGCCCACATCCCTGGGGAACGTCCTTTAACGATTTACTTGGATAAGCGTGAGGTAGTTACCTTGATGACCTTGGGTAGTGCCCCAGAGGCTCTGGTTCTGGGCTACTTACGTAATCAGCGCCTAGTAGAGTCTCCCGACGATATTGCCAGCATTCAGGTGGACTGGGAGACAGATTCAGCAGCGGTGAAGACTCATCGCAGCACGGTGGATATTGATGCCCTCACCAGCAAGCGCGTGGTAACTACAGGCTGTGGGCAAGGTACGATGTTTGGTGGCTTGATTGAGGAGATGGCGGAGATTAGATTGCCAGATGGTCCACAGCTAACCCAAGAGGCAATAGTGGCCCTGATCGATAGCATTCGGGTGCACGATACCATTTATAAGAAATCCGGCTCAGTACATGCTTGTGCTGTATTTGAGCGGGAAGGTAAGGACAGCGTCCGTCTACTTCATTTTATTGAGGACGTTGGGCGTCATAACGCGGTGGACTCCATTTCTGGCCTGATGTGGCTCGCTGACAAGCCAGGCAAAGACCTGATCTTCTTTACTACTGGGCGCCTTACCTCCGAGATGGTCATTAAAGGCGCTCAGATGGGTATTCCCTTCTTAATGACCCGCTCTGGCATGACCCTGATGGGTCTGGAGCTTGCCCGCAAAACCAATCTCACCTTGTTATCCCGTTGTTCTGGGAAGCATTTTGAGATCTTCAATGCCCCTGAGAGGGTGATTTTTACCTCTCCGCCTGTTGCCTCGTAAATTCGTGGGCATATGGCCTGCGATGGTTTTACAATTCGGCCATGACTATTAAATCTGACCACTGGATCCGCCGCATGGGCGAGCAAGGCATGATCAGCCCGTTTGAACCTGGGCAGGTCCGCCAAGATGCTGCCGGGCAAAAAATTGTGAGCTATGGCACTTCAAGCTATGGCTATGACATTCGTTGTGCTGATGAGTTCAAGATTTTCACGAACATTAATAGCACTATCGTTGATCCTAAGAATTTTGATGAGCAATCCTTTGTTGATTTCAAGGGTCCGGTTTGCATCATCCCCCCAAACTCTTTTGCCTTAGCAAGAACAGTGGAGTACTTCAAGATTCCTCGTAGCGTATTAACAGTGTGCGTCGGTAAGAGCACGTATGCGCGTTGTGGAATTATCGTGAACGTCACTCCATTCGAGCCTGAGTGGGAAGGTTATGTCACGCTCGAGTTTTCCAATACAACTCCTTTGCCTGCAAAGATTTATGCCGGCGAGGGATGTGCACAAGTTCTGTTCTTTGAAAGCGATGAAGTGTGTGGTACATCGTATAAAGATCGTGGCGGTAAATATCAAGGCCAAGTCGGCGTAACTCTGCCGAAGACTTAATCTATTTAATCGCCGTATTGGCGAATTTAAAGGGTACTCATGAAATTTCGTTTTCCAATCATCATTATTGATGAGGACTTTCGCTCTGAAAATATTTCCGGTTCGGGTATTCGCGACTTAGCGGAAGCAATTGAAAACGAGGGCATGGAAGTGATCGGCCTGACTAGTTACGGTGACCTCACATCCTTTGCCCAGCAGGCCTCCCGTGCTTCTAGCTTTATTGTGTCGATCGATGATGAAGAGTTTGTTTCTGACTCTGAAGACCATGATTTACCAGCATTAAATAACTTGCGCGCATTTATTACCGAAGTGCGTAAGCGCAATGAGGATATTCCAATCTTCTTGTATGGCGAGACTCGTACTTCACGTCATATGCCGAACGACATCTTGCGTGAACTGCATGGCTTCATTCATATGAATGAAGATACGCCGGAGTTCGTGGCGCGTCATATCATTCGCGAAGCAAAGGTTTACCTTGATTCATTGGCTCCACCATTCTTCCGTGCTCTGACTAATTACGCTTCTGAAGGTTCTTACTCTTGGCATTGCCCAGGACATTCCGGTGGCGTCGCTTTCTTGAAGAGCCCGGTAGGCCGCATGTTTCATCAATTCTTTGGCGAGAACATGCTTCGTGCTGACGTTTGTAACGCGGTGGAAGAGTTGGGCCAGTTGCTAGACCACACTGGCCCCGTATTGCAAAGCGAGCGCAATGCTGCGCGCATCTTCAATACTGATCATTTGTTCTTCGTAACCAATGGCACATCTACATCAAACAAAATTGTTTGGCACTCCACCGTTGCTCCTGGCGATGTGGTACTAGTGGATCGTAATTGCCATAAGTCCGTAATTCATTCAATCACGATGATGGGTGCGATTCCGATCTTTTTGATGCCAACCCGTAATCACCTGGGCATTATTGGCCCAATTCCAAAAGAAGAGTTCGAATGGAAAAACATCAAGAAGAAAATTGATGCCAACCCCTTCATTAAGGACAAGAACGTGGTGCCTCGCGTGATGACACTCACGCAGAGCACTTATGACGGTATCGTCTACAACGTTGAGATGATTAAAGACATGCTTGATGGCAAAGTAGATTCACTGCATTTTGATGAGGCTTGGTTGCCGCATGCTGCATTCCATCCTTTCTATAAAGATATGCATGCAATTGGTGCGGATCGTAAGCGCACTAAAAAGAGTTTGATGTTTGCTACTCAATCAACGCATAAGTTATTGGCTGGCCTTTCACAAGCTTCGCAGGTGTTGGTGCAGGATGCAGAGGAGCACAAACTTGACCGCGACTGCTTCAATGAAGCTTATTTGATGCATACCTCAACTAGCCCACAGTACGCCATCATTGCTTCGTGCGATGTTTCTGCTGCCATGATGGAAGCTCCCGGTGGTACCACGCTAGTTGAAGAGTCTATTGCTGAGGCGATGGACTTCCGTCGCGCGATGCGCGAAGTCGATGATAAGTTTGGTGCTGACTGGTGGTTTAAGGTTTGGGGGCCGGATCACCTTGCTGAAGAGGGTATTGGCGAGCGTTCAGATTGGATTCTGGAGCCCAATGCTAGCTGGCATGACTTTGGCAAAGTAGCTCAAGACTTCAATATGCTCGATCCAATCAAGGCGACAGTAGTCACGCCTGGTTTAGATATTGAAGGTAACTTCGGTTCTATGGGCATCCCAGCAAGCATCGTTACAAAATATTTGGCTGAGCACGGCGTGATCGTGGAGAAGTGCGGTTTATATTCCTTCTTCATCATGTTCACTATCGGCATTACCAAAGGTCGTTGGAATACCTTGGTAACTGAACTACAGCAATTTAAAGACCACTTTGATAAGAACGCTCCCTTGTGGAAAGTATTGCCAGAGTTTGTTGCTAAGCACCCTCGTTATGAGCGCGTTGGTCTTAAAGATATCTGCCAGCAGATCCATGAGTTCTATAAGAGTCGTAACGTGGCCCGCATGACTACGGAGATGTACACCTCAGATATGGTGCCGGCGATGATGCCTTCAGAAGCTTGGGCGAAGATGGCACATAAGAAGGTGGATCGCGTTCCTTTAGATCAATTGGAAGACCGCATTACCGCAATGCTAGTAACCCCATATCCTCCAGGTATTCCATTGCTGATCCCGGGCGAACGCTTTAATAAACGCATCATTGACTACCTCTACTTTGCGCGTGACTTCAATGAGCAATTCCCAGGATTTGAAACTGATATACACGGCTTAGTTAAAGCGGATATCGACGGACGTAGCGAGTACTACGTTGATTGCGTGAGGCAAGAGCCTGATATCACCTTATGATCTAGTTCAGCTAAATCATCCCCTTAATACCCTGCTTTTGCAGGGTATTTTTTTGCTTGCGCCCAAATAAGTCTTTAACTATACTTGTACAATATATTGAACAAGTAAGGCAGGACCATGAGAGTCATTAATTTTTCTGACGCAAGAAATCAATTTAAACAAGTAATCGATCAAGTGGTGAGTGATTGTGATGTAGCAATCATCTCTCGCAGAGATGCTGATGATGCGGTGGTGATGTCTTTGAATACCTATAACAGCATGATGGAAACACTCCATTTATTAAAATCTCCAGCTAACGTAAAACATTTGGAGAAATCATTGGCGCAATATCGCAAAGGGCAAACCAAAGAAAAGGCTCTTGTAGATGCTGAGTAGGGTTGTTTGTACAAGCGCTGCATGGTCTGATTATGTTTACTGGCAAGGGCAAGATAAAAAAAGTTTAAAGCGTATCAATGCACTTATAAAAGATGCTATGCGCAATCCTGAGGATGGCATTGGAAAGCCTGAGGAATTAAGAGAAAGCCTATCGGGATTTTGGTCAAGACGTATTGATGATGTTCATCGTCTTGTCTATGCTATCGAGAAAGATCAGCTTGTGATTATTGCGTGCCGATATCACTATCAATAACTGTGGATTTTGATGGCTACTTTACTGGCTTATCTAGTTGAAAGACTACCGGTGCATCTTCATCCACTTTGCTTGAAGGCGCCTCTGATTTAGCCTCATCGCCACCAGTGAAATTAAAGTCTTGGCTCTGCACTATTGCTGCAGGCTTATCTAGCAAGGTGGTGACTAGTGCTGGGAATGCTGCAACTACTACAACCATGATGAGTTGCAGAGCAACCCAAGGTAATGCGCCCCAGTAGATATCGCTGCTTTTGACTTCTTTCGGTGCAACACCACGCAAATAGAACAGCGCAAATCCAAATGGCGGATGCATAAATGAGGTTTGCATATTCACGCAGAGCATGACGCCAAACCAGACTAGCGCTGCGCTGGCTGCTGCCTGAGGATTGCCATTCATGGAAGCAAGCAGCACTGGTGAAAGTAGCTTAACTGCGACAGGTGCCAACATGGGCACAACGATGAAAGCAATTTCAAAGAAGTCCAAGAAAAACGCCAAGAAGAAAACAAACAAATTCACAACTACCAAGAATCCAACCCAACCGCCTGGCAGATTAGAAAATAACTCTTCTACCCAGTGACCACCATCAACGCCTTGGAAAACAACCGAGAAGCAAGTTGAACCAATCAAGATGAAAACTACCATCGCAGTAATGCGCATGGTGTTTTGATAGGCTTCTTGTATTAATCCCTTTAGGTTGGGAATGCTTGCCCTACGTATCCACGCCAGGAGCAATGCTCCCATCGCACCCATGGCGCCAGACTCAGTTGGGGTCGCAATGCCCGTCATAATGGTTCCCAGCACCAAAAAAATCAGCACCGCTGAAGGAATGATCCCTAGGAGACATTTTTTCCAGAGTGCCCAGCCTTTTAAAGTGAGTTCGTTTTCTGGTGCAGCAGGGAGGTAGTCAGGCCTAAAGCGAGAGAGGAAAAAGGTGTAGAGGGCAAAAAGACCAATTTGCAGCAGCGATGGACCCCAGGCGCCCAAGTACATACTGCCCACATCGGCACTGCCGCTTTGGGTTTTCAGTTGGTCCGCCAGCACAATTAGTACTAAAGAGGGCGGTACTAGCTGGGTAATGGTCCCAGATGCTGCTAAAACGCCCGTAGCGTAGCGCATGTTGTAGCCGTAGCGCATCATCACTGGCAGGGAGATCATTGCCATAGCGATCACCTGAGCAGCTACTGTACCGGTAATTGCCCCCAGAATAAATCCCACAATAATCACTGAGTAACCAAGACCACCCCGAATGCGTCCAAAGAGTTGACCCATCGAGTCCAGCATTTCTTCAGCAAGGCCACAGCGCTCCAGAATGGCGCCCATGAAAGTGAAGAAGGGGATTGCCAATAGGAGGTCATTAGCAAGGACGCTGCCAAAGATGCGTTGCGGGATGGCCTGCAAAAACGGCATGCCAAAGAAATTCTCAGCAATCGCAATACCAGCAAAAAATAATCCCGCGGCCATCAAAGAAAAAGCCACTGGAAAGCCGATCAACATAAACACAATGAGTCCGCCAAACATGAGCGGTGGCATCCATTCAAGTGGAATCATTGCATGGGCTTTTCATAATGGAGATCGGCAGCTGGCAATGTTTTTTTGCCTTTAAGTGCGCCAATGCGTTTGATGATTTCAGATAGACCTTGAAGGCTCAGCATAAAGAAACCAAAAGGCACAACAAATTTAATGGGGTAACGCGACAAACCGCCTGCATTGAGTGAATGCTCTGAGACTAACCATGAGGGATAAAACAAAGTAGTCCAAGATAGCCAGGCAAATAAGATGCAGGCTGGCATTAAAAAGACAATCAAGCCAAAGAGATCAACATAAAGACATCCGCGATCAGAAAGCTGCGAGTAAATTAAGTCAACTCGAACATGTTCATTGCGTTTGAGGGTGTATGCAGCACCTAGCATGACGGCAGCAGCAAATAAATACCACTGCAATTCTAGTGGCCAGTTATTGCTCATGTCTAAGGTATAGCGGAGAACGGCGTTGGTAGCTGACACTACACAAGACAGCAAGATCATGATGCTAGCAATCTTGCCCAGGAATTGATTTAGCCGGTCAATTCCTGTTGAGAGCGTTCCCCAAAAGCCCATGCAGTTTAGAGATCTGCACGACCCCGTTTAATTGCAGCAAGTACTTGTGCTGGAGCGGTGCCGCCAGCATGTTGACGAGAGTTCACAGAGCCATCAACAGTCAAAAGAGCAAAAACATCATCACCCATCATCTCGGGGCGATTATCTAAGCCACAAGCAAAGCGTAACTCGGGAAGCGTTAGATCGGTCAGCATGCAGTTGCGGCCAACGCAGGCTTTGACTGCATGAGCCACGGCTTCATGGGCATCACGGAAGGCTAAACCTTTTTTAACCAAGTAATCAGCCAAGTCGGTTGCTGTTGCAAAACCTTCTTCTGCAGCGGCTTTCATTACATCCGCTTTCACTTGAATATGTGGAACCATGTCGGCGAAGATGCGCAATGTATCTTGTACAGTATCAACGGCATCAAACAAAGGCTCTTTATCTTCTTGATTATCCTTGTTGTATGCCAATGGCTGACTCTTCATTAAGGTTAATAAAGAAATCAAGTCGCCATACACACGACCCGTTTTTCCACGAGCTAATTCAGGAACGTCTGGATTCTTTTTCTGAGGCATGATCGAGCTACCCGTGCAGAAGCGATCTGGCAAGTCAATAAAGCCAAAGCGTGGACTGAGCCACAGCACCAGCTCTTCGGATAAGCGCGACACGTGCATCATCAAGATAGATGCAAAAGCGCAGAACTCAATTGCAAAGTCCCGGTCAGAGACTGCGTCAAGGGAGTTATTGCAAATACCGTCAAAGCCAAGAATCTTGGCCACTTGCTCACGATCGATTGGGTAGGTTGTTCCAGCTAAAGCAGCTGCACCTAGCGGCAGACGATTAAAGCGGGCGCGTAAATCAGCTAAACGGCTTGCATCGCGACTAAACATTTCGTAATAGGCCATTAAGTGATGACCGAAAGTAATGGGTTGCGCTACTTGCAGGTGGGTGTGACCCGGCATGATGGTGGCAGAGTGCGTTTCCGCAAGATCCAGCAAGGCAATGCGTAAAGTTTTGAGGGTATCTGCAATTTGATCAACGCTGCCACGCAACCACAGGCGTAAATCTGTAGCTACTTGGTCATTACGTGATCGACCAGTGTGAAGACGCTTGCCAGCATCGCCAACTAATTCAGTGAGGCGGGCTTCGATATTCAGGTGCACATCTTCCAGCGCAAGTTGCCAGTTAAATTCACCGGCTTCAATTTCACCTTTGATCTGAGCCATACCCTTTTGAATATCCGCCAAATCTTGGGTGCTGATAATTTTTTGAGTGGCTAGCATCTCTGCGTGTGCCAAGGAACCGGCAATGTCGACTAAAGCAAAACGTTGATCAAAGCCAATAGAGGCGGTATAACGCTGAACTAGTTCGTCAACGGGTTCGTTAAAACGGGCCGACCAAGCTTGGGCTTTGTTGGCAAGGGAATTTTTTGATGAGCTCATAAACGCAGTATATTGGTGTAGGTCTTTGATTATTTTAAATGTTATGTCCCAAACCCCCATTTCTAGCTCTACATCCCCTAAATCTGCCGCCCCTGAGCGCCTAGTAATCGCCTCCCGTGAGAGCAGACTTGCTATGTGGCAGGCTGAACACGTCCGGGATTGCCTTAAAAAGCTCTACCCAGCATGCGATGTGCAGATTCTTGGTATGACTACCCGAGGCGACCAGATACTCGATAAAGCCCTCTCTAAAGTGGGTGGTAAGGGCTTGTTTGTGAAGGAGCTTGAAACGGCCCTGGAAGACGGCCGGGCAGATTTGGCGGTGCATTCCCTAAAAGATGTCCCTATGGTCATGCCAGATGGCTTTGATTTGTCCTGCGTCATGGTGCGGGAAGATGCCCATGATGCCTTTGTCTCCAATGATTACGCTAGCCTAGAAGATTTGCCAAAAGGCGCGGTAGTGGGCACTTCTAGCCTACGCCGTGAGTCGGTCCTAAGATCCAAATTCCCGCATTTAGTGATTCAGCCTTTGCGTGGCAATTTAGATACCCGTATGGGCAAACTCGATCGCGGTGAATACCAAGCCATTATTTTGGCGGCCGCTGGTCTAAAGCGATTGGGTCTGGAAAGTCGTATTCGTGCGCTGTTGCCGATTGACCCATACACGCCAGCAGCAGGGCAGGGTGCTTTAGGTATCGAAACCCTTAGCAAACATCCCAACATTAAAGAGTGGCTTGCCCCTCTGAATGATTTGCCAACCCTCTATGCAGTTACTGCCGAGCGTATGGTGTCACGTCAATTGGGTGGCTCTTGTGAAGTTCCTTTAGCAGCCTATGCTACTTGGGATAAGGATCACATGAACATCCGATCTTTTGTTGCTAGCGTAGACGGTACTGCAAGTTGCTTGGCTAGTGCTCAAGGTGCAGTAAAAAGTTTAGAAGATGCCGAGGCACTTGGTTTGTCAGTTGCACGCGATTTGATTTCTCAAGGTGCTGAGCATTTATTGCCTAACGGTTTGCCTAAGTAAAATTTCATGAGCAACAAGACTATTGTCATTACTCGTCCTAGTGGACAGGCACGTCAATTGTCAGAAGCGTTGCAGACAAGCTTGTTAAAGAGTGGCTTTACTCCAGAAACCTTCCCTCAGATTATTTCTTTGCCTTTGTTGACGATTGCCCCAAGGGGTGATGATGTTTTATTAGGGCAGATTGCCGTGCTACTCAAGACTGCAGATTTGGCAATTTTCGTTAGTCCAAATGCCATTGAATGCACGATGCGTTTGCTCGAGCAATCTTGGCAAGGTTTGTCAGATAAGCCTGTACCCATTGGGGTTATGGGGGGTAGCAGTATGGCCGCCCTTAGAAATCACGGTATTGGTATTGAGAGCCATCCCACCAAAGTTATTCTCCCTCACAACAATGCGCAATGGGATTCAGAAGGTTTGTGGGCTGAACTACAGAAGCTGGGCTGGGACTGGTCCACCAAGAAAGTCATCATCTTTAAAGGTGAAGGTGGGCGCGATTGGCTGGCTGATACTTTGAAGCATGCTGGTGCTCAAGTGGAAGCATTTTCAGTTTATGCCCGCGTGCCTTTAGATCTCGATAGCCCCATGTGGAACGATATTCATGAGATGGATTTTGCTAAATCACTTTGGCTGCTCACTTCATCTGAGGCAGTGCGCTATCTAGGGCAAGCAAAATTACCACTCAATCTCGCAACAGCCATTTGTCCGCATCACAATATTGCTGATGCTGCTGAGCAAATTGGTTTTGGTGAGGTATTTGCTT
The DNA here is from genome assembly GCA_041179645.1 of Pseudomonadota bacterium. GTDB lineage: Bacteria > Pseudomonadota > Gammaproteobacteria > Burkholderiales > Burkholderiaceae > Polynucleobacter. Next base: position 28,143 of record JBEGSZ010000018.1, on the reverse strand, counting down.
GCGAGCCTGGCGATGAGGCTTTGATTGCCGCGTCGCAAGCTTGGATATCTATTTAAATACTTGGGTAGTTGAGTAGAGCGGGTAGAAATACTTCGCTGACTAGAAGTGGTCGACCCTTCAATTCATACAGGGTGCGTCTACCCCATGCTACAGGGGGCAATTGTGAATATTGTTTGAAACACTTTTTCCACAATGCGCTTTGTTTATCTAGGCGCGCAATTTCACGCATCGGTTTTTTCTTGGAGTGCATCCGCGTCTTAGCAAACAGCACTGCGCCTAATGGTTTCTTACCTAGGCGCAGAACCTCGTGGTTGCTACCGCTTGAGCTAGCGCTCGGAATAATGCTGTGTGCCATCACCAATGGGATTCCGTTAGCGCAAAGCAATACTTCTCTAATGCGACAACGTTTGATCTTGAAATGAAAATAGCGACTCTCGTCGCTATTTAGGTTTTGACGGCAATCTCGCAGAACTAGAACCTCTAGTTTTTGTCCGATCGCACGTTCAATTTTTTGAGTTAAAGAACCCGTATCGCCAAGCCAAGGCTGCCACTTACGTGGCGCTTGATGCAATTCACCGGAATCGACTCGATTCCATGCAGAACGGAGGCGACGACGGTGAACCATTTTTAGCTGCCGCTAAAGTTTCTACGTTGACCGCCAGATTTTGGTTTAGCAAAACGTGGACCAGCGGATGGGCGTGAATCTGCAGAACGCGCTGGACGTGAGTCAGCAGAACGTGCAGGACGTGAGTCACCGAAGCGATTGCCAGCGGCAGGACGTGAATCAGCAAAACGATTGCCACCAGCAGGGCGTGAGTCGCCAGACGGACGGGAATCACCAGAGCGAGATTCAAAATGGTTGCCCGAGCGATTGCCACCGCCACCACCAGAACGTGACTCTGAACGAGCACCAGAACCATAACGACCACCACCGCCACCAGAACGGTTACCACCGCCGAAGCCGCCGCCAGAGCGACCGCCACCTGGGCGACCACCGCCACCACCAAAGCTAGGCTTGGCTTGTGGCTCAAGGCCGGCGATGACTGAAGCAACGATGTCTTGCTGTGTAAAGCGTTCGATATTGCGAATCTTGGCGCGATCACGATGTTCAACCAAAGTGATAGCAACACCATTACGACCCGCACGACCAGTACGACCGATGCGATGCGTATAGTCTTCTGGTTTCATTGGCAAGCCAAAGTTAATCACGTGACTAATACGTGGCACATCAATACCGCGAGCCGCTACGTCAGTCGCAACCAAAATCTTGGTGTGACCTTTACGCAAAGACTCAAGACGGCGCATACGTACAGCTTGAGGCATAGCACCGTGCAAGGCGCTAGCTTCGTAACCATTGGCACGTAAGGTGTCAGCAATTTTTTCACTTTCAACTTGAGTGCTTGCAAACACCACTGCTTGATCCAAAGAGGCGTCAGCCAAAATGTGCTCGAGCAATTTATGCTTATGTGACATGCTGTCAGCCCAGTGAAGCTTCTGCTCAATGTTCGCGTGCTTTTCGCCAGCATGAGCAAGCTCAATACGCTTAGCGTTAGTAGTCAACTCATTAGCCAAAGACATAATCTTTGGTGCAAAAGTTGCAGAGAACATCAATGTTTGAGTACGTCCAGCACAACGCTTATCAATCGCCTCGAGATCATCAGCAAATCCCATGTCGAGCATGCGATCGGCTTCGTCGATAACGAGTTGTTTGACATCATCTAAGCGAATTGCTTTGCTGTCGGTCAGGTCGAGTAAACGGCCGGGAGTTGCTACAACTAACAATGCACCTTTCAGCGCTTGGATTTGCTTGCCGTAAGGCATGCCACCCATGACGGTTGCAATACGGATACCTTTCATGCCGCGAACTAAGTTCACTGCATCTGCGGCAACCTGTTGAGCTAATTCACGAGTAGGGCAGAGCACTAACACTTTAGGTTGTGCGCGGCCTGGTACAGGTGAGCCATTTGGGTTGTCTTCGATGAGTTGATTAATCAAAGGCAATAAGAAGGCTGCGGTTTTACCGCTACCGGTTTGGCTGCTGACCAATAAGTCACCACCAGCGAGAGCAGCAGGAATAACCTGAGCTTGCACTGAGGTAGCTTGGGTATAACCCAGCTCAGCAACGTTTTTAAGGAGTGGCGCCGCGAGGGCGAAATTCTGGAACTCGGTTCCAGTAGGATTGGTTTCTTTAGAAAAAGTCATGCTATTACACATCCCGTTTAAGGGATGTCTCCGTGTATACACTCTTTGTTTTTTATTGAGTGTGATGGTCAAAGGCATCGACCATCAGACAGGCGGCAGCGCGTTTTTTAAACTTTGGTGTTTATGACTTCTAAACGGTACGCTGAAATATAGCTGGGGGGCGATGAATCAAATTGCTTTAAAAGCCTCCCATTATGGCATTTTAAGAAGCTAATTACAAGGGTTTTCCCGAATTAATTACGGGGGCATGGCTCTAACGTAGCCAGCGCAACAGTCGCTCAACACCCTTGCCATAGGGTGGTCTAGCCAATTGAGTGCCACGTAAGAAATTCAGACCAAAGAAACCGCGAACTTCTAAAACGGATTTGTGATGACTAAAAGCCTCAAAACCAGCTTTGCCATGGTATGCACCCATACCACTTGCACCGATCCCGCCAAATGGTAAATCTTCGATAGCTGCGTGCAATAGGGTGTCGTTGATTGTGACGCCGCCAGAGCGAGTCTCATTTAGGATACGTTGCATCACCTTTTTATCTTTGCCGAACCAATACAGGGCCAATGGCTTTGGACGTTCATTGATGTAGCGAATTGTCGAGTCGGTATCGTTGATTGCCACGATTGGTAGGATCGGTCCAAATATCTCTTCTTGCATGATGAGTGCATCTTCAGAAACATTGAGGAGTGCTACTGGTGTGAATGGCAATTCAGTGTTAGGAGCAGAGATGAGAGGGATTACTTGCGCTCCACGATCTACCGCATCTTGAACTAGTTGGTGCCAACGCGCCAGCTGATGCTCATCAATTGCGCCTGTAAATTCTTCGGGATTGGAAAATTGTTCTTTGCTTGCATTCTGCAACTCTTGAATAAATGCATCGCAATCACTTGCTGGAACTATCGCGTAATCAGGGGCGATGCAAGTTTGACCACCATTCACCAACTTGCCGTACACAATACTTGCGGCAGCATCTTTGAGCTTAGCTGAGGGGTCGATAATCGCAGGCGATTTACCACCTAACTCAAGGGTGATCGGGGTCAGGTGATCTGCAGCTGCGCGCATCACTTTTTTGCCAATGTCACCTGAGCCGGTAAAGAAAAGATGATCAAAGGGGAGCGCTGCAAAAGATTCTGCAACATCAGTGCCGCCAGCGGTGACGCAAAACTCGCTCGGGTGAAAATATTCTTGGATCAATGTTGCCAAAAATCCAGATGTGCGTGAACTTCTTTCTGATGGCTTGAGCCAAACACGGTTGCCGGCAGCAAAAGCAGCGATAGCTGGAACTAGCGCCAGTTGAACTGGGTAATTCCAGGGACTCATGATGCCAACGACACCCATCGATTGCATTTGAGTCCAAGCATGAGATGAGCCCAAGAATCCCGGTGTGGCTACTAGTTGCGGCTTCATCCATTCCTTCAGGTGTTTGCGAACATGTTTGCAAGCTTGATAAATCATCTGAAACTCAAGAAGTCGACTCTCAATTGAGTGGCGGGTATCGAAGTCTGCAGCCAAGACTTTGCAGATTTTTTCTTCATTAGCGGAAATCATCTGCTCAATGCGACCAATTCGCTCAAGGCGAACCTCTAGCGTAGGGTTGGGTTCTACGGCATAAGCTGCCTTGATTTCATCTAATTGGAGTGTGAAGCGATTTATGGACATGGATATATGTATAGCAAGCAAACGATTGAATAAGGTATTAGGATAAAGGCATGAACGAAACTATCCTTAAAAACCAGCCTACTCTTGAGCGTGCTACTTTGGGCGGCGGCTGTTTCTGGTGTCTAGAAGCGGTTTATCAACAAATTTCTGGCGTGAGTGCGGTAGTTTCGGGGTACGCAGGAGGGGCAATGCCAAACCCCGACTATGAGTCTGTTTGCTCCGGCCAAACAGGTCACGCAGAAATCGTTGATGTTTATTTCGATCCGGCGGCAGTGTCTTATCGTGATTTACTGGAAATCTTTTTTGTTATTCATGACCCTACTACCTTGAACTACCAAGGTAATGATCATGGCACCCAATATCGCTCAGTAATCTTTACTCATAGCGATAGTCAAAATGCGGTAGCACATGAGGTGATCAAAGAGCTAGAGGATGCGAAGATCTACTCTAAGCCAGTCGTGACTCAAATTGATGTTGCGCCGGTTATTTATCCGGCTGAGGACTACCACCAGAATTATTTTCGTCAGCATCCAGGTCAGGGCTACTGTATGGCAGTAGTCGCTCCCAAATTAGCAAAATTTAGATCCAAGTTCCAGTCTCTGATTGCTCCGGAGTTTCGCTAGAGCAATCAGATCAAGCGCAGTTGAATCTACGCAGGGAATCTATTAAGGTGCTAAGCGAGCAATGCGCCAGTCGGCCCCATCGAGTTGATAGTGAATGCGGTCATGTAGGCGCGAGGGTCGACCTTGCCAGAATTCAATTTCAGTGGGGTGTAGGCGATAGCCGCCCCAATGTTCTGGTCTTGGCGGTTTATCCCCAAAATCTGCTGCGAAACGCTTTTCAGCCTCTTCAAGATATTCTCGGTTGGGGATCTCCGCACTTTGTGGTGAAGCCCAAGCCCCAATTCGGGAAGCTGCTGGACGCGAGTGGAAGTATTCATCGCTCTCGGCAGGGCTAACACGCTCAACCACTCCTTTAATGCGAACTTGACGCTCTAGCTCGTGCCAGTGAAATAGCAGGGCGGCATGGGGGCGAGCCGCCAAATCTTTACCTTTTTGACTTTCGTAATTGGTAAAGAAGGTAAAGCCTGCCTCATCAGCACCTTTTAGTAAGACAATACGGGCTGATGGATTGCCTGCTGCATCTGCTGTTGCCAAAGTCATCGAGTTGGGTTCAGGACATTCCGCTTTGACGGCCTGATCAAACCACACTTGAAATAAGCTCAGTGGATTAGGTGGAGCCTCAGTCTCTGAAAGCTGGCCAAAGGTATAGTTTTTGCGGAGTTGAGCGATGGAGTCCATTTTTTCAGTATAAAGAGAAGCTATGGCAGAAGACAAGATAGAAGACAGTGTGGGAGACCGTCGCTTTGGGGGTGTGGCACGGCTATATGGCCCAGAGTTGCGTGAGCGTTTTCGCCATGCGATAGTCGTTGTAGCTGGCTTAGGTGGGGTAGGTTCTTGGGCTGCTGAAGCTTTAGCTCGCACTGCCATCGGTCATCTTGTCCTGATTGATTTTGATCACATTGCCGAAAGCAACACCAATCGTCAGTTGCATGCTCTTGAAGGTGAGTATGGCAAGGCTAAGGTGCAAGCGATGACTGATCGCATTCGCCAAATTAATCCCGAGATTACGATTACTAGCCATGACGCATTTTTGGAGCCAGAAAATCTGGATGTATTGATTCCAGAAAATGCAATTGTGCTGGATGCAACTGACTCAGTGCAAACCAAAATTTCTTTAGCAGTTTGGGCTAATAAAAATCAGCGTTCCTTAGTGATGTGTGGTGCGGCTGGTGGAAAGTCAGATCCGACTTCTGTTCGTTGTGATGATCTCTCAAGAACTGAGCAAGATGCTTTGCTAGCAAAGGTGCGTCAAGGCCTTCGACAGGATCATGGCTTCTCCAGAAATCTCAAAAGAAAAATTGGGATTCGTGCAATTTACTCACACGAGCCCCGAGCAGGTGTTGCTAGTGGCGGGCTTGCTTGCTCTGGTTATGGGTCAACGGTGATGGTGACTGCAGCCTGTGGTTTAGCCGCTGCTGCTGAAGTTTTAAATCTGATTGCCACTGAGTAAGCAATATTTTCAAATCCATCCGAAAATCCTTAAGGGGAATCCCTGTAGGAAATTACGGATTCTGGTGTCATCCCAAATTAATTAATACCCCCTTGAGCTCGTACATGCGTAGAGCGCTCATTTATATCGCATCATATTTATTTATTTAAGAACTTTGCGCATTTCTATCCTCTAGTGCAGAAGCGCAGTCCTCCCTAGACTTTGTCTCGTTGGTGATTTACCAACGACAAATCGAAAGGAGGTCTCTTTTGCAGACTGAACAAACTGGTTTACAGCGCCACCTCAAAGTGCGGCACATTCGCCTCATGGCATTAGGGTCCACTATCGGGGTTGGATTATTTCTAGGCTCGGCAAGCGCGATTCAGATCGCAGGACCTTCAATCTTGTTGGGATATCTACTGGCTGGCATCGTTGCCTTCATCGTCCTTCGCACCTTGGGTGAGATGGCGGTGCATGAGCCGGTCGCGGGTTCATTTGCTGCCTATGCCAATACCTACGTTGGGCCGCTTGCGGGCTATATGGTTGGGTGGGGCTACTGGACCTATTGGATCGTCGTCGGGATAGCTGAAGTCACTGCGGTTGGTATCTATATGGGAATTTGGTTTCCTGAAACGCCACAGTGGATTTGGGCTTTGTCTTCCATTCTCATGATGGGTCTGATCAACCTCATTGCCGTAAAAGTCTTTGGTGAGTTTGAGTTTTGGTTTGCCCTTATCAAAGTAGTTGCTATTGTTGCCATGATTGCTTTAGGCGGCTCAGTGATTTTCTTTGGCTTTACCAATGACTGGAATCCGATTGGCTTTAGTAACCTATGGCAGCACGGTGGTTTCTTCCCCAATGGTGTTAGTGGCATGTTGCTTTCTTTGCAAATGGTTTTATTTGCCTACGTTGGTATTGAGATGATTGGCCTATCTGCTGGTGAGGCAGAGAATCCCCGTAAAACCATTCCGATGGCGATTGATTCCTTAGCATGGCGCATCTTAATTTTTTATATGGGCGCGATCCTCGTTATCCTGGCGATCTTCCCTTGGAATGAAGTTGGTCAACAAGGTAGTCCATTTGTTGTGATGTTTGAGCGCATTGGTTTGCGTGAAGCTGCTGGAATTATTAACTTCGTTGTCATTACAGCCGCTTTGTCATCCTGCAATGCCGGAATCTTTAGTGGTGGACGGCTCTTGTATGCACTATCAGTCAATGGCTACGCACCTTCGCCATTTGCCAAGCTATCGAAGTATGGTGTGCCGCATCGTGCAGTCATGGCTACAGTGGCGGTTTGCATGACTGGGGTCGTACTGAACTACTTTGTTCCGGATAAAGCGTTTCAGTACGTCATGGCTGCCGTTACCTTTGTCGGATTAATGGTGTGGATTGCTATCTTGCTCACCCAAATTCAATTTCGTCGCTCACTTACTAAAGCCCAGGTTGCCGAGTTGGCATATCGCACACCTTGGTGGCCTTATTCCTCGTGGTTCGCATTGGCATTCATTGCCTTAGTCGTGGTGTTGATGGGCTTTCATGAGGATGCGCGGATTGCCTTGGTCTTGGGTCCGTGTTTATTAGGTGTGTATCTCGCCATGTTTTACATCGTTGGCTTGCATTGCAAAACAAAACTGAGTCGTGAATTCAAATAAGGAGACATAAATGATTGTTGGCGTACCTCAAGAAGTAAAAAATAATGAATTTCGTGTTGGCTTAACTCCGGGAAATGTGAGGGGCTTATGTAAGCAGGGCCACTCTGTCTTGGTGCAGCGTGGAGCAGGCGAACAAATTGGCTTGAGTGATGAATCTTATCGCTTGGCTGGCGCTACTTTAATTAACAGTGCCGCTGAAGTTTTTGCAAAAGCGGAGATGGTGGTGAAGGTGAAAGAACCTCAGCCACAAGAGTGTGCGATGTTGCGTGAAGATCAAATTCTCTTTACCTATTTACACCTCGCGCCAGATCCACAGCAGACAAAAGCATTGCTCGCCTCAGGCGCAAGTTGTATAGCCTATGAGACAGTTACTTCGTGTAATGGCGCTCTACCTCTCCTAGCTCCCATGAGTGAAGTTGCAGGCAGGATGTCTATTCAAGCTGCTGCTAGCCATCTAGAGAAAACGAACGGCGGCTTAGGTATTTTGATGGCCGGTGTGCCAGGGGTAGCACCAGCAAAGGTCGTCATATTGGGTGCTGGCGTAGTGGGGCGTAATGCCTTACAAATGGCAGTAGGTATGGGCGCCGATGTTTGCATCTTCGATCGCAACATTGATTGCTTAAGGCAGATTGACATGCTTTACGGTAATCGCGTAAGAACCTTTTATGCCGACCCGCTTTTAGTGGAGTTAGAGGTTTGTGAGGCAGATGTGGTCATTGGCGCCGTGCTCTTGCCTGGTGCTGCAGCACCAAAATTGGTGACTCGTGAAATGGTGCGCAAAATGAAGGCAGGTGCAGTAGTGGTGGATGTGGCAATTGATCAAGGCGGTTGTTTTGAGACGTCTAAGCCCACAACCCATGCTGACCCCACCTTTATTGTGGATGGTGTGCTGCATTACTGTGTAGCAAATATGCCAGGTGCCGTTGCTAGAACCTCTACCTTTGCGTTGACGAATGCAACTTATCCATTCATTGAGGCCTTGGCAAATCGAGGGATGGTAAGGGCGCTTTCACACGATCATCATCTGCGTAATGGCTTGAGTGTGCACCGGGGTAATCTCACCTCAGAGCCAGTAGCTAAAGCCCAGAAAATCGACTTTGTACCGGCAGAAGAGTTATTGGTAGCTTAGAAGCTTCAATGTAGCTCCAGAAGTTGAATGTCTCGGGAGTTTTGACTCCCGAGCTTTCCTTTATCATTCTGGGTATGGACTTATCCGCATTAGCACTTTCTACTGGCGTAGTCGCTCTGGCTGAGATGGGTGACAAAACCCAACTACTTTCCTTGATGTTGGCCGCGCGTTATCCAAAACAAGCTCTTGCCATTATTGGCGGGATCTTGATTGCAACGATTGCCAATCACACCTGCGCAGCTCTTCTAGGGCATTGGCTCACCACATTTATGAGCCCAGATCTGCTTAAGTGGATTTTAGGTTTGAGCTTTTTGGGAATTGGACTTTGGCTCTTGGTTCCCGATCATATTGATGATGCTGCTGGTTCAAAAGTGGCTGATAGAGCCTTTCAGGTATTCATGTTGACGGTCGGACTCTTTTTCTTGGCAGAGATGGGGGATAAGACTCAGATCGCCACAATTGCCTTGGGCGCCAAATATTCCGATGTCTTCTCAGTTACCGTCGGCACCACTTTGGGGATGATGTTGGCCAATGCCCCAGCAGTTTGGATTGGGCAGAAATTTACTAAACGCATGCCCATCAAGTGGGTCCATGCAGTGGCGGCGGTCACCTTCATCGCCATTGGTATTGCAACCCTCATCTGGGGTTAGGTCGAATTTTCCCATGAGGCTTAAAATTGCCCTATGAAAACTGATCTGCCACAGAGCTTTCGCAGGCTCGAATACCGCGCTCCCAATTACACCTTTTCACAGGTTGAGCTAGATATAGCTTTAGATCCCGCTAGGACGATTGTGAAGAGTCGCCTAGAGGTGCTGCCTGGTGCAGGTCATGAAGCTGGTTCACCTTTGGTATTGCAAGGTCATGAGCTCGAGTTTGTGAGTTTGCGTATTAATGGAGAAGCTCATCGTCAATTTGAGCTAACACCAGAAACATTAACTATTCATGCATTACCTGATGAAGGTAAGCAAGGCTTCATCGTGGAGATTATCTGCGTTTGTGTGCCGGAGAAAAATACTTCACTCATGGGTCTGTATGTCTCGAATGGCAATTTCTTTACCCAGTGTGAAGCTGAAGGATTTAGAAAGATTACTTACTTCCTCGATAGGCCAGATGTCATGGCGCGCTATCGTGTGACCCTCCGCGCCCGCGAGGCAGAGTGCCCAGTGTTGTTATCAAACGGTAACCTTGTTGGCACCGAAAAATTACCAAATGGTTGGCATAGCGCCGTTTGGGAAGACCCGTTTCCAAAACCATCTTACTTATTTGCCTTGGTTGCCGGCAAATTGGAATGTATTGAGGAAATCATCACCACTAGTAGTGGTGCTAAGAAGTTATTGCAAATTTGGGTTGAGCCACATGACTTGATAAAGACCCGTCATGCAATGGACTCCTTGATTGCCTCGATACATTGGGACGAAAAACGCTACGGCCTCGAACTTGACCTCGAACGCTTCATGATTGTGGCGGTCAGTGATTTCAATATGGGTGCGATGGAGAACAAGGGGTTGAATGTTTTCAATACCAAATTTGTACTCGCGCAGCCAGAGACAGCAACAGATGCCGACTTCGCCAATATTGAGAGCGTTGTTGCCCACGAGTATTTCCATAACTGGACTGGCAACCGAGTGACTTGTCGCGATTGGTTTCAGCTTTCCCTTAAAGAGGGCTTGACTGTATTCCGTGATCAAGAGTTTTCTGCCGATCAGATGGGAAGTGAGTCTGGCAGGGCGGTTAAGCGTATTGAGGATGTCCGTCTATTGCGTCAACTACAGTTCCCTGAAGACGCGGGTCCTATGGCGCATCCAATTCGTCCAGATGAATATCAAGAGATCAATAACTTTTATACCGTGACGGTCTATGAGAAGGGTGCTGAAGTAGTTCGCATGTATCAAACGCTGTTAGGTGTTGAGGGATTCCGTAAAGGTATGGATCTTTACTTCAAGCGCCATGATGGCCAGGCGGTTACTTGCGATGATTTCTTGGTTGCGATGGCAGATGCCAATGGCCGTGATCTTTCCCAATTTAAAAACTGGTATAGCCAAGCAGGCACCCCTAAGGTCAAGGTAGAAGAATCCTACGATGCGGACACAAAGCAATATCAAATTACTTTGACGCAAAGCCCTGCAGCAAATGCGGGGAACAAAGATAGCAAGCCGTTCCATATTCCATTGAAGATGCGCTTATTAACTCCTGCAGATGATCAGGTCGAGACATTGTTGGAGTTAACTCAAGATCAGCAAACCTGGACTTTTGATCAAGTGACAAGTCACCCAGTGCTGTCGATTAATCGTAATTTCTCAGCCCCGATTCATTTGGACTTTGATCAAAGCGAGGCCGACCTGTTAACTATGTTCTCGAGCGATGACGATGCTTTTAATCGTTGGGAGGCTGGTCAGAAGCTCGCAATGCAAATGATCTTGGGTAATCGCTTGCCCGATAAGGCGCTGATTGAGGCCTATCGGACGCTCTTAACGGATCCTGAGTTAGATCCTGCATTTAAAGAGCTGGCGCTAACCTTGCCTGCAGAGACCTATTTGTATGAGCAGTGCACTAGCGTTGATCCTCAGCGGATTTATGCGGCCCGTCACGCTTTCCGTCACGCTATTGCGAGCGAGTTGCGAATTGAGTGGGCCGCTCTCTACCAGCAGATGCAAACGCCAGGACCATTTAATCCGGATGCAGTCAGCGCTGGTAAGCGTGGTTTAAAGAATTTGGCGCTCAGCATGTTGCTCGAAGCAGATCCACTGATTTGGGCTCCAATGGCAGTCAATCAATATCAGAATGCTGACAACATGACTGACCGATACGCCGCCTTGGCTGGCTTGGTTATTCATGGATCGAAATCAGCCGCTGCTTGTTTAGATGATTTCTATAAACGCTTTGCTGATGATGCTTTGGTGATAGACAAGTGGTTTGCATTGCAGTCCAGTAGACCGCCTGTTGCCGATGCGGAATCCACCTTAAATAAGGTGAAACGTTTGCGCGAGCACGAAGCTTTCAAGATGAATAACCCCAACCGGGTTCGCAGTGTTATTCATGCGTTTTGTATGAACAACCCTGCGAGCTTCCATCTGGTAGATGGAAGTGGCTATGCATTTTGGGCTGAATCTGTCATTGCTTTAGATCCAATCAATCCACAAGTCGCTGCTCGTTTGGCCAGGGGATTGGATCGCTGGCGCCACTTCGCACAACCTTATCAAGAGCACATGCTGGCGGCCCTCAAGCAGGTAGATGCTTGTGAAACCCTCTCTGCAGATGTGAAAGAGGTGGTTTCTAAGGCTTTGGCGAATTGATCGGCTCAGAACAAGGCAAAATAGAGCCCATGCAGAAATAAACCCATTTCGGAGAAACTCCTTTTGAGCGCTTCAAGTACTTTTAATACTAATTTCAAGCAATATCTAGCATCCACCAAGGTAAAGGGTGCAGACATCCCAGCCGGCCTACAGGAGCTTTTATTAGCTGTTGCAGATACTTGCTCCACTTTGAGTCATGAAGTTGCTCAAGGAGCTTTGATTGGCTTATTAGGCTCTGCTGGTACCGGCAACGTCCAAGGTGAAGTTCAGCAAAAGCTAGATGTGATCGCCAACGATTTATTGATTGATGGCGTGCAAGGATGTAAATCCCTGGCCGGCTTGGCTTCTGAAGAGATGGAGTTACCACTTCCAGTCCAAGGTACTGGTGACTATTTGCTGCTATTTGATCCATTGGATGGTTCTTCAAACATCGATGTGAATGTATCCATCGGCACTATTTTTTCTGTGCTGAAAAAACAAGATCCTGCAGCGCCATTGCAAACAGAGGATTTCTTGTTGTCAGGTCGTCACCAGGTAGCTGCAGGTTATGTTGTTTATGGGCCGCAAACGACCATGGCATTAACCTTGGGCGATGGTGTTGTCATGTTTACCTTAAATAAGGTGACTGGCGAGTTTGTCTTGATCAAGCATGCGGTGGAGATTTCTCATTCAACCAAAGAGTTTGCTATCAATATGTCGAATATGCGTCACTGGGCTGAGCCTGTGCGTCGCTACGTCGATGAGTGCTTAGCTGGCGTCAGCGGCGAACGCGATAAAGATTTCAATATGCGTTGGATTGCATCCATGGTTGCCGATGTACATCGCGTCCTATCGCGCGGTGGCATCTTTATGTATCCATGGGATCAGCGTGAGCCACACAAGCCGGGCAAGTTGCGTCTAATGTATGAGGCAAATCCTATGAGTTTCTTGGTTGAGCAGGCTGGCGGTGCTTCGACCAATGGCGATCAATTGATTATGGATATGGTCCCTACTGAGTTGCATGAGCGTGTTTCTGTCATGCTGGGATCCAAAGAAGAGATTGAGCGTTTGCAGCATTATCATTCTCAGGCTTAATTCATTTGCTGTAATCAAAGCTGGTAGGACCCAACAAAAAGCCCAATCAGTGATTGGGCTTTTTGTTTCATGAAATTACCTATTGGGTACGCTAGGGAATTAAGGCTGCACCTTCTCTTTTAAGTAGGCCAGAGATTCTTCCACTTGGTCAATTAGGATGAGGCAGATATCGCCAGCAGATAAATCATTGAGAGCGGTATCAATTGCGAGGAATTCGCCAGTAATCTCTTTAACCTGTTTAACCTTTTTGGTTCCTACCAAACCTTGCTGTAGAAGTTTAAGAACCTCTCCATCTTCGCGACCACGTTGGCACTGATCTTGATAGAGGATGATGTTGTCAAAGCTATTACCAAGAATGCGCGTTAAATCACGAATATCTTCATCGCGACGATCGCCGGCACCACTAATGACTACATGACTCTTCTTGGGCTTCATGGACTCAACGGCACTTGCTAAAGCACGCATGGCATCTGGGTTGTGACCATAATCGGCAATCACAGTAGCGCCTTTATGTTGAAATTGATTGAAGCGTCCTGGCACTGCATTGGCCGTGCTTTCAAAAGAGTGGAGTCCGCGTGCAATATTTTCGGTGTCTAAACCCAAAGCCCAGGCTGCGCCAATAGAGGCCATGGCATTTTCTACTTGGAAGCCTAAAACACCATTTTGAGTCAGTGGAATTTCACTTACGGGGAAGCGGAAGAGAACACGCTCTCCTTTGGAGCAGATGATGTTAGTGCCATCAAAATAAATTACTTTTTTATTCTTTGCGCGATGCGCTGCAATCACAGGGTGGTGTTGATTCTGCGCAAAGAAAATTACGCGACCGGTGCACACGTCACCCATCTTCGCAACAATTGGGTCGGCAGCATTGAGAACTGCGGCGCCAGTCGGTGCAACGTTCTGAACAATGACGCGCTTGAGAATTGCTAGGTCTTCTACGCTGGTAATGTAGTTGAGGCCCAGATGGTCTCCCTCACCAATATTGGTGACAACGGCAACTTCACAGCGATCAAAGCCAAGACCTTCGCGCAGCATTCCGCCACGGGCTGTTTCTAAAACAGCAGCATCAACGTCCGGATGCATGAGGACATTCCGCGCACTCTTGGGACCGCTGCAATCCCCAGAATCAATGAGGCGATGGTTGATATAAACACCATCGGTTGTGGTCATACCCACCCTTAAGCCAGTCTCATTGAGTAAATGAGAGATGAGGCGAACAGTGGTGGTTTTGCCATTAGTGCCTGTCACAGCTACAACTGGAATGCGACCATCTTCACCCAAGGGGTACATCATATTGACAATATCTTCTCCAACAGGGCGGCTCTTCCCATAGGAGGGCTTGAGATGCATACGTAGACCTGGTGCGGCATTGACTTCAACGATGCCACCACCCTGGGGTTCTAAAGGCTTATAAATTGCCTCGCAGAGAATATCGACACCAGCAATATCTAGTCCAATCATTTGTGCGGCAGCAATTGCGCTAGCAGCCACATCAGGATGGACATCATCAGTAACATCGGTTGCCGTACCGCCAGTGCTGAGATTGGCGTTGTTACGCAACAAAACTCGTTCACCAGTTTTGGGAATGTACTGTGGGGTGAGGTTATTGCTTGCTAAGTGCGCAAGAGCAATGTCATCAAATCGAATCTTCGTCAATGCTGTTGCATGACCATCGCCACGTAATGGATTTTTGTTTTCTAGCTCAACTAATTGGGCAACAGTATTTTTTCCATCGCCAACCACTTGCGCAGGCTCGCGACGTGCAGCAGCGGATAAGCGATTACCTACTACTAGCAAACGATAGTCGGCGCCTGGAAGATAGCGCTCAACAATGGTTTCTCGGCCAAAGGCTTGCGTAACTACAAAGCCAGCGCGGACGTCGGCCTCTGTTTGAATATTTGCAACAACGCCTTTACCTTGATTACCGTCTTTGGGCTTTAGAACAATCGGACCACCAATTTTTTGTGCAGCACGCCATGCATCATCAGCGGTAGTAACTACCTCGCCAATTGGGACTGATACTCCTGCGGCCGCCAAGAGATTTTTAGTGAGCTCTTTGTCTTGGGCGATCGCTTCTGCAATAGCACTTGTGTCGCTGGTTTCTGCTGCTTGAATACGCTTTTGCTTGCTACCCCAGCCAAACTGCACCATGCTGCCCTCGGTCATGCGGCGATAGGGGATGTTTCTTTGGACGGCAGCGTCAACGATGGATCCAGTACTTGGGCCTAAACGTACATCTTCATACAAAGCCTCTAACTCTGAGAGTGCGGCAGCTAAATCAAATGGCACATCATTGAGGGTTGCTTGGATTAGTCCAAATGCAAAATCAAAGGCCATGCGCCCAACAACTTCCTCGGTGTATTCCACCACAACTTGATAGACGCCCACATCAACAGTTTGGACTGTGCGGCTAAAAGTGACTGGGCAGCCGGCTTGGGACTGAAGGCCCAAGGCTGCATGTTCTAGTGCATGAGCTAAGGAGAGGATTTCATTATGTCCACCACGACGCATGCTTCCTAACTGAGGAAAGCGCTCACGAATCTTGTTTTCAAATTGAGGAATGGAGTCTATTGATCGTTCTGTTTCATCGCAAGAAACAATAGCCTCTAGGGCGGTATGGCGGCTCCATAAATTCGGGCCGCGCAACATGCGAATACGGGTGATTTCCAATTAAGTACCTGCTGGAAGATTGGAGTTGGAAACGAATGTTTCAACTCCAGCCTCTATAACGTTGAACGGAATATCTAAAGCCCAAGCAGCTCCAATGGCAGCTGCAAGACTTAAGTTTGGAGCCCAGTCAAGAGATGAGCTCTGGACGGCTGGTGGAATAGGAATTACCAATGCATCCAACTTACCCTGCTTGAGGGTAATGACAGATGGACTCACAATAATTGAGCGGCCATCCTTTTCTTGGTGCTCGGCTATCACAGAAGAGGCTGGATCTTGAGAGAAGTACATCACCTCACCCTTACTGAGTTCAGCCATTCTTACAATCATGGAGTCATCAGCATTTAGTACGCTAGTACCGGTCGGCAATACGACATCTACCTGAGTGCGAACCACGTTAAACAACTGATCTTCTTCACTGATATTGTGCTCTGGAAAGAGTTTCAGTGGATCAATGTTGAGAACGATGCCAACTTGACACTGGTCGTAAGCAAGCCCTTCTAGCAAAAGAGATGCGTTGTCATTCTCGATTACAGCAACTTCAATGGCTCTGTTTTGCAGAGTGCGTCGCGCATTTTCCCAGTGTGAAGAGGACGTTTGCTTGATGGTGCGACTGCCGAAATACAGCCCGTTATTCGTAGAGAGTCCAACATGCATGTTGGTTAGTCTAATAAAGTGAGCGACCATTTCGGCAACGACTGTTCTTCCTGAGTTTCCGCTGATACCAACGATAGGAATCCTGAAGTCGTAGCCCGGAGGAAATAAATGGTTTGCAATCTCTTCGCCTACGGGCTGGGGTTTGCCGCTGGCAGGCTTTAAGTGCATTAATAAACCGGGTCCGGCATTCACCTCAACGATGGCAGCGTTCTGTGACTCTAAGGGCTTGCTGATATCTTGGGCAACGAGGTCAATACCGGCAATTTCTAATCCAACTACGCGCGCTGCTAGAGCAACTTGGTGTGCTACTTCGGGGTGAACTAAATCTGTGACATCAAATGCTACGTTACCGTTACTTTGAATTAGTACTTTTTGATCGATGCTCGGAATGCTATCGCCTGTCAATTTCTGGCGTGCTAGCTCTAACTCAACAGCTGAATCAATGCGAACTAGATTAAGCGGGCACTCTTCTGTTGTTCCTCGACGTGGGTCAGAATTAATCTGAATTTGAATAAGTTCAAGAACGGTATGTTTACCATCGCCTGTAATCCAAACAGTTTCCCCTTTGGCAGCCGCCACTACTTTGTTGCCTACTACCAATAGGCGATGCTCGTCACCAATAATGTGGCGCTCAACCAAAACTTCGCTACCTTCCTCGATAGCTACAGCATATGCCGCTTCGATTTCTTGTTGGGTATAGAGGTTGATGAACACGCCGCGGCCATGATTGCCATCAATTGGCTTCACAACGACTGGTAAGCCGATGTCTTGAGCTGCTTCCCAGGCGTCATCTGGGCTGGTAACAGTTCTGCCTTCTGGTGTGGGAACCCCAGCGCTAGCAAGCAAACTCTTAGTCAGGTCTTTATCGCGGGAGATCGTTTCTGCGATGGCACTGGTCTGATCAGTTTCGGCCGTCCAAATGCGTCGTTGTTTGGAGCCGTAACCAAGTTGTACTAAATTGCCGCTGGACAATCTGATGTAGGGAATCTCTCGGATGGTTGCGGCGTTGACGATGCATGCTGTACTGGGTCCAAGACAAAGATCGTCGCTTAAATCGCGAAGCTCTTCAATAATCTTTTCTCTCTGTGCAATGGCATCGCCATTATCTTTAATTAGGGTAAGGAGAAGATCGCGGGCAAACTTGAAGGCCTGTAATGTCACTGCCTCTTCAGTGGCGCTCACAATGACTTTGTAAACACCTCGGCGACCACCGTCACGAGCTCTTCCAAAACCGCCTGCAATACCGGCTAAATTTTGCAGTTCAATTGTGAGGTGTTCAAGTATGTGTCCGGGCCAGGTGCCTTCCTCAACGCGTTTCAAAAATCCACCGGGCTCCCCATAGCTGCAACGGTGCTCATGCAGGCTGGGAAGGCATTTGCTAAGACGATCGTAAAACCCAGGGATTAAATCTGATGGATAGTCCTCTAAGTCACCGATATCAATCAAAACCTCTAGCGCAGGGTTGTAGCTCCACATATTGGGGCCACGAAGATGTCTATGGCTTAGGATTTCAATGGTTTTATCTAGTAATTGGGGCATATGTGGAGCGGGGAATCTCAGCGCCGCTTCAGAAGGTGGGGGCGATGGAGGTCTCAGACTGTCTCTCTGGTTCTAATGATTATTCAAAATCCACAAAATTAGCAAAAATGTACAAAAAAGCTTACTTCAACAATTTAACGGCTTTCTGCCTACTAAAGTTGACAGAGTTACTAAATCTAAAAAACCTGGCTCCACTATACTTTTAGGATCAATGAAGCCCGAAATTTCCCCATCTGTGCCCTCCGTACCCATTCAATGGGTTAGCGTTTTAGAGGCCGCCCAGTCCCCAATAAACGGGCTGGACTCCATACTGGCATGGGTTGAGCTCGATCTTGATGGTGGCATGCATTTTGAAAAAAGCCTGCTTTGCTTGATTCCATCGGGGCTATTTTGGACTGATGGTGCCCGCTCAGAATTCTGGTCTATTAGCTCTAGGGCTCATCTTTTACATGGGGATCATGCCGGAGTAGGTCATCTGAAGTTGGAGTCAGAGACTGCTTTACTTAGACTTTGGCATTTCACTTTGGCGGTTAATCCCCAGGTATTGCGCCTACAGGCCACTTATAAGCAATTAATCAAGGGTGAGCAGATAGGTCAAGACCCTGAGGTTTCTGAATACGATAAGCAGGTTTGCTCAGTTTGCTTGAGTCCCAAGCCAGCCAATTCAGAAGCTTGCCTTAGCTGTGATCCTGAGGAGGATGCCCCTCCATCCACCTGGACTTTATTTAAGTTGTGGCGTTTTGCTCGCCCCTACAAAAAAGAGCTGTTATTGGGTTTTGTGCTGACTTTGCTGTCAACCGGCGCGACCCTTATTCCGCCTTATCTGACCATGCCCTTGATGGATCATGTTTTGATTCCGTATGAAAAGGGCAATCCGATTGACTTTGATTTAGCTAGCAAATACCTGTTGGCTTTGTTTGGAGCGGCTATCGTTGCTTGGGGCTTGGGCTGGTGGAAAACATACCTGCTTGCATTGGTGAGTGAGCGTATCGGCGCTGATTTACGCAATACCACTTTTGAGCACTTACTCAAATTGTCTTTGGAGTACTTCGGCGGAAAAAGGACAGGCGACTTAATTGCGCGTATCGGTGCGGAGACAGATCGCATCTGCGTATTTCTATCTTTATATGCCTTAGATTTTGCAACCGACGTCATTATGCTGACGATGACTGCAGCGATCTTAGTTTCAATTGATCCCTTGCTTGCTTTGGTAACGCTTGCACCACTGCCATTTATTGTGTGGATGATTCATGTAGTGCGCGACAAACTCCGCTTTGGTTTCGAAAAAATTGATCGTGTTTGGTCTGAAGTAACCAATATCCTGGCCGATACGATTCCAGGCATTCGGGTTGTTAAAGCATTTGCTCAAGAGGACCGTGAGCTCAAGCGTTTTGTTGACTCCAATAAACACAACTTACAAATTAACGATCGTGTCAATCGCGTATGGGGCTTGTTCTCTCCCACGGTCACGCTACTTACTGAGACTGGTCTCTTGGTGGTGTGGGGGTTTGGTATTTGGCAGGTGGCACATCAAAAAGTTACCGTAGGTGTTTTGATTGCTTTCTTGGCTTATATCGGGCGTTTCTACATTCGACTAGATTCCATGAGTCGAATTGTTTCGCATACGCAAAAAGCAGCAGCTGGCGCTAAACGTATTTTTGATATCTTGGACCATGTTTCCAGTGTTCCGGAGCCAATTAACCCGGCACCATTAGGGCGAGTAGAGGGTCGAATCTCCTTGCGGGGTGTGGGTTTCCGCTATGGCAACCGTGCAGTATCAAAGGGTATTGATTTGGATATTGCCCCCGGAGAAATGATCGGCTTAGTCGGGCATAGCGGTTCTGGCAAGAGTACATTGGTGAATTTGATTTGTCGCTTTTATGATGTGAGTGCAGGCGCAATTACATTGGATGGGCGCGATATTCGTAGCATCGGAATTGCAGACTACCGAAAGCGTATTGGCCTAGTTCTACAAGAGCCATTCTTATTCTTTGGCACCATTGCAGAAAATATTGCTTACGGAAAACCCGATGCCACTCGTGAAGAAATTATTGAAGCAGCGCGCGCTGCACATGCCCATGAATTTATTCTTCGCTTGCCTTTGGGTTATGACTCATTAGTAGGCGAGCGTGGTCAATCCCTTTCGGGTGGTGAGCGTCAACGCATTTCAATTGCACGTGCGCTATTAATTAATCCAAGTATTTTAATTTTGGATGAAGCCACTTCTTCTGTAGACACTACAACCGAAAAAGAGATTCAGCGTGCTTTAGATAATTTGGTTAAGGGGCGCACTACGATCGCAATTGCTCATCGCCTTTCTACTTTGCGAAAGGCAGATCGCTTGGTTGTGCTTGATAAGGGCGAGATTGTGGAGATTGGCTCTCATGATGAGTTGATGGATGCGCAGGGCGCGTATTACGCTCTGTACCAAGCGCAATTACGTCACGCTGCAGAATTGGTTGAGGGTGGAGCTATTGGTGAAAGCATTGATGAGGGTGAGCAACAAGAAGAGCGTTTGCAGGTGATCGCCAAAGAAGTTGGAGGCGGGGTATGAGTGATTATCAAAAGCCGCACACGCTTGAGCGTGACGCACTTGGCCGTCTAATGTTCATAGATGCTTCTGGAGCTAGCCACCTTGGTGTCTATCCAGTAAGAGCGTTTCCGATTACCCAGCCGGATGCCGGAATTTCCATCATGGACCAGTCTGGCAAAGAGCTGTGCTGGTTTGATGACATCGCTGCCATCCCGGAGAATGAGTTGGCCCTGATTGAGGAAGAATTGGCTGCTCGTGAATTCATGCCCGTGATTGAAAAAATCACCAAAGTATCTACTTTTGCCACCCCTAGCATCTGGGATATTGAAACTGATCGTGGCCCAACTCGAATTCGCCTCAAGGGCGAGGAAGATATTCGCCGTATCGCCGGTAATACCCTCCTAATTGCCGACTCCAATGGCCTGCAATTTTTAATCAAAGACTCCACTCAGCTGGATAAAGTTAGCAAGAAACTTTTAGATCGTTTCCGGTAAGCATTTTTTTTACAAAATTCTTATAGGGTTACTACTGATTTAGTTAGTGTAAGCCCTAGGTGCCCATTTAAAAAATGTTGATGGTAATCAAGAGATCTGCACTGATAAAGATCAAAAATCATTACACAACAAAGAAAAGCCAAAGTAATATTGGTATTCAAAATTTTTTGGAGGAGCGTTCATGAAGATGAAGTTTAAAGGGGCATTGATTTCCACCGCATTAGCCCTCGGTGCTGCTGGTGTTTCACCTGCTTTTGCTGCTTGGGAACCAACCAAGCCAGTTGAGTTCATTATTCCTGCCGGTCCTGGCGGTGGTGCTGACCAAATGGCTCGTATGATCCAAGGCATCATCACAAAAAATAACTTGATGAAACAGGCTGTAATTCCTGTGAACAAGGGTGCAGGCGCAGGAGCTGAAGGTTTCTTGGCAATGAAAGAGGCTAAGGGCGATCCAAATAAGATCGTAATTACGCTTTCCAACTTGTTTACAACTCCATTAGCAACAGGTGTTCCATTTAACTGGAAAGACATCACTCCAGTAGCGATGTTGGCACTCGACCAATTCGTGTTGTGGACTAATGCTGACAAGCCATACAAAACACCAAAAGAATATATCGATGCCGCTAAAGCAGCCGGCCCAGGTAAGTTCAAGATGGGTGGTACTGGCTCTAAATCAGAGGACCAAATCATTACCGTCGCTCTTGAAAAAGCAACTGGTGCTAAGTTCACTTACCTCCCATTCAAAGGGGGTGGCGACGTTGCTGTTCAGCTCGTTGGTAACCACATCGAATCTTCTGTGAATAACCCAATTGAGGCTGTTGCTCAATGGCGTGCTGGTAAGTTGCGTGCTCAGTGCGTATTTGATGACACACGTATGCCTTACAAAGAGAAAATTACTCCAACTCAGTCTTGGAATGATGTTCCAACCTGTAAAGAAGTAGGTGTGCCAACTGACTATGTGATGTTGCGTGGCATTTTTATGGCTCCTGGCGTAACTCAAGAGCAGGTTGATTACTACATCAACGTGTTCAAGAAAGTACGCGAGACACCAGAGTGGAAAAAGTTCATGGCTGATGGTGCATTCAATCAAACATTCATGACCGGCAAAGAATTTAATAACTGGTTGACATTGAATGAAGCTTTGCACAAGCAGTTGATGGCTGAAGCAGGTTTCTTAGCTAAGTAATCGCTCGATATTAAATAGGGCCTCTGCGAGGAGGTCCTATTTTTTTGAATGCAATCGCAATAAAAATAATTATTAAAAACGAAGCAGTATTAATTAACCATTTATTAGTGAACGAAGCAAATGTCTGAACATACAAATAATTCAAATCAAGATTCAGTAATTAGCGTGAGAATGATGGATATCATCACCGCTCTCTTGTTTATTGGTGTAGGCCTTGTGGTAATGGTCGGGAGTATCAAGTTAGGCGCTAGCTGGGGTAGCGATGGTCCAGAAGCGGGCTATTTCCCTTTCTACATTAGCTTGATCATTATTCTCTCGAGTGTTGTTACCCTCTATCAAGCGGCAGTTGTTGATAGAAAAAAGAAAAAAGAATCTTTTGTTGATAAAGAATCCTTCAAGCAGGTTATGGCTGTTTTACTTCCAGCGCTTGTGTTCGTGCTTGGTGTTCAGTTGATCGGCATTTATGTGTCTTCTGTAATCTATATCGCCATCTTTATGGTCTGGCTTGGAAAGTACCCAGCTTGGAAAGCGATTGCAGTATCAGTTGGTGTGAGCGCAACCCTCTATCTCATGTTTGAGTACTGGTTCCAGGTACCGCTACCACATGGCTCATGGATTAATCCCCTCGAGTTCGTTGGTGTGCAATAAAAAGAATAACTATTAAAAAAGATTAGAAAAGAAGGAGTTCAAGTTGGAAGAAATTAGCGCTCTATTCAGCGGCTTTGCCGTTGCAATGACACCCTTTAACTTGCTATTAATGCTTGTCGGTGTAACTCTTGGTGTGATTATTGGTGTATTGCCAGGTTTGGGTGGCGCAAACGGAATTGCGATTCTGTTGCCATTGACCTTCACAATGCCACCAACCTCCGCAATCATCATGCTCTCCTGTATTTACTGGGGTGCTTTGTTTGGCGGTGCGATTACATCTGTTCTATTTAATATCCCAGGTGAACCTTGGTCTGTTGCGACAACCTTTGACGGTTATCCAATGGCTCGTGAAGGTAAAGCTGGTGAGGCCTTAACAGCAGCGTTCACATCATCATTTGTTGGTGCGTTCTTTGCGATTGTGATGATCACTTTCTTGGCACCGTTGGTTGCTAAGTTTGCTTTGCAATTTGGTCCGCCAGAATTCTTCTCGGTTTACTTGCTTACCTTCTGCAGTTTCGTGGGCATGAACAAGGGATCTCCTTTCAAGACTATTTCTGCCATGATGTTGGGCTTTGCCTTGGCTGCAGTAGGTATGGATACAGTAACCGGTCAGTTGCGTTTGACATTCGGTAGCCATGAATTGATGCGCGGTTTTGACTTCTTGATCGCAGTTATCGGCTTGTTTGGTATTGGTGAGATTCTCCTGTCTATGGAAGAAGGTCTTGCGTTCCAAGGTGCTGCTGCCAAGATCCGTCGTCAAGTGGTTCTCGAAACTTGGGCGAAGTTGCCAAAGTACTGGGCTACTTCATTACGCAGCTGCTTAATTGGTTGCTGGATGGGTATTACTCCAGGCGGTGCAACACCAGCGTCATTCATGGCTTACGGCGTTGCTAAGCGTGTCTCTAAAAATGGTGAGAACTTTGGTAAAGGTGAGATGGAGGGTATTGTTGCTCCAGAAACAGCAGCCCACGCTGCTGGTACAGCTGCCTTGTTGCCAATGTTGTCATTAGGTATTCCAGGGTCACCTACAGCTGCTGTATTGCTTGGTGGCTTGTTGATCTGGGGCTTACAACCAGGTCCACTACTCTTCGTTGAGAAGCCAGACTTTGTTTGGGGCTTGATCGCTAGTATGTACTTGGGTAACTTGGCTGGCTTGTTTGTTGTATTAACTTGCGTGCCATTGTTTGCCTCAATCTTGAGAATCCCATTCTCAATCATTGCTCCAGTCATTATTGTGATTTGTGCGGTTGGTGCTTACACCGTCCACAACGCAACGTTTGACGTTTGGTTGATGTTAGGCTTCGGTGTTTTGGGTTATGTCTTTAAGAAACTCGACTACCCAATGGCGCCAATGGTGTTGGCCTTGGTATTGGGCGACCGTGCGGAAGATTCTTTCCGTCAGTCCATGTTGATTTCACAAGGTAGCTTGGACGTGTTCTTCTCTAACTACTTAGTTGGTGCGATCACTACAGTTGCAATGGTATTGCTGTTCTGGCCATTAATTGGCAAGTTCGTAGGCAAGAAAAAGGCAGCTGCAGCATAAGGTGAAATAGGCTAGAAATAGCGATTTCAAAAGGGAAAAGGGGCGTAAGCCCCTTTTTTCATGCGAAAGACGAAAGAAATACAAAACTCCGATAAAATCTCACCACCATGATTTTCCGCAAAAACCGCCTCATTCACTGGATTGCTGCTCTAGCAATCGCGATGAGTGCGCTTGCGCCAGCAGTTTCTCAGGCGGTATCGCTAGCGAAGCATGGCCAAGGCTTTGCAATGGAAATCTGTTCTGCTGATGGCACTAAATTACAGATTAATGTTCAGGGTGAAGAGCAGGCTGATCGCGCAGAAGTGCAGCCTTGCCCCTATTGCATCGCCCATACAGCCATCACACCAGCATTTAATACGAATCTTACATTCCAAGCGCCGCAAACACTTGCTTTGCTGCCACAGCTTTTCTATCAATCGCCCAAGCCTCTTACCGCTTGGGTAACGCCACCCTCAGCCGCACCTCCTGCAATCACCTAACACTACATTCTTCCCATTTTTGGGTTTTGTAATTGACCATCTTGGTCATTGTTTTGGTGATGCAAATGAAATTAGTAAAAATTACACCTATGGCCTTGGTGGCCTCTTTGGTGTGTTCGGGTGCATACGCACAAGTTAGCCCTAGTATTGATTCATTAACGGTAACTGGTATTCAAGAGGCTCCGTTAACTCAAATAACCCTCACTGGCAAAGAGCTGAATCAGTCGCGCGTTAATACCCCCAATACTGCAGCTATGCTTTTGAATATTCCTGGCGTAAGTATGTATTCCGGTGGTGGAGTATCTGGCTTACCAGCAATTCATGGGTTAGCCGATGATCGAGTTGCAGTAAGCGTGGATGGGATGCCGCTCTTAGCTTCCTGCCCAAACCATATGAACTCACCGCTGTCATATATCAGCCCAGCTAATGTGGGTAGCGTTAAAGTGATTACTGGTCTATCGCCAGTAAGTGCTGGCGGTGATAGCTTGGGTGGCGTAGTTTCTGTTCAATCATTGCCTCCAGTATTTGCTAACAAAGGCGAGACCCTCACACAAGGTGAGGTGGGTGCTTCATACAGTAGCAATGCAACAGCCATTGGTGGAAATTTGAATGTCACGGCAGCAACCGATGAATTTAGTGCTAACTACACGGTTGACTCTGTAAAAGCAGGAAATTACACAGCTGGCGGTAACTTCAAGCCGGCTGGAAATGGTATCTCACCTAGTACGGTTGGCGCTTCAAGATATATCGCCACTAATCAGCAACTCGCTTTAGCGTGGCAAAAAGATAACCACCTAGTTGAATTCAAAGCCGGGTATCAATTTATTCCATTCGAGGGTTATGCAAACCAACGTATGGATATGACTAAAAATCAAAGTGAGCAATTTAACCTCAAGTACACCGGTAAATATGATTGGGGTACTTTAGAGGCTCAAGCCTATAACCAAATGGTCAATCACCAGATGGATGACAACACCGGTGCACGAACATCTCCTGCAATGCCAATGCTGGCAACGAGCTCAACCAATGGCGCCGTTATTAAGGGAATACTGCCAATTTCCGAAACTCAGTTAGCTAGACTCGGAACCGAGTGGCAAGGATATAAATTAAACGATTGGTGGCCACCATCCGGCACTGGAATGATGATGAGTCCAAACACCTTTCAGAATATCAACAATGGCACCAGAGAGCGTTTAGCATTATTTAGCGAATTAGAGCAACAGTGGTCTAAGGAATTGATGAGTTTGGCTGGGGTACGTGTTGAGCAGGTCGCTGCAAATGCGGGAAATGTTCAGGGATATAGCTCTATGTATCAATCTCAAGCAAATGCATTTAATGCTCAGAAACATCAGCAGACTGATTACAACTGGGACTTAACAGCCCTTTCTCGGTATAAACCAGATAACAATCAAAACTACGAAGCAGGTTACTCGCGCAAGACCAGATCCCCAAATCTCTATGAGCGCTACTCTTGGTCAACAACACCGATGGCAGCAATCATGAATAACTTCGTGGGAGATGGTAACGGTTATGTTGGTCAGATAACGCTAGCCCCTGAAGTTGCAAATACTGTGAGCTTTGCAAGTGACTGGCATGACGCTAATAAGGAAGTTTGGGGATTTAAGACTAACCCTTACTACACCTACGTGAGTAACTACATTGATGCTGCTTGCAACACCACATGTACCCCAGATCAATTTAATGTCTTAAAGTATGTGAATCAAGATGCACAGCTTTACGGTCTGGATTTATCGGGAAATGTGATGCTGGGTCAATTGCCTCAGTTAGGTCGTTTCCAAATGACTGGTCTGGCTTCATATACGCGCGGGCAAAACGTGACCACTGGCGGCAATCTATACAACATCATGCCGCTAAATGGAAAGCTTGGGCTTGTTCAGTACTTGGGAGCGAATTGGACTAATACGATTGAAGGACAATTTGTTGCCGCCAAAACTAATCTCAACGCAGTGCGTAATGAGATTGCTACCGGTGGATATTCGCTCTATAACTTACGCGCTTCTTATGACGATAAAAAATATCGTGTGAACTTTGGTATTGAGAACTTATTGAATAAGCTTTATGCCTTACCGCAGGGTGGAGCCTATTTGGGCCAGGGAAATACTATGGGCATGAATTCAGTCGCGTGGGGTACTGCTGTTGCGGGAATGGGTAGAACTTTCTACGTATCAGCCAATATGAAATTTTAATTACTTAAATTTAAAAAGGAGCAGGACATGTTTATGAAGACTTTAAAATCAGCGGTGCTCGCAGTATTGGCAACTTTATCTTTATCGGCCTTTGCTGGTGCAAATGACCCCTTGTTTGTGAGTCTGACAAGTGATGAGCCGCACCGTGCAACGATGGCTTTTAACTTTGGCTCGCATATGAATGCAGCTGGCCACCCATTAAGCGTATTCTTGAGCGACAAAGGCGTATACCTTGGTGTGAAATCGGGTGCTGCCAAGTATCCAGAGCAGCAAAAGATGTTGGCTGAAATTATTGCCAAAGGCGGAACGGTCATCATGTGCCCGCTGTGCTTAAAGCATTACGGATTTACAGAAGCTGATTTATTGCCTGGCATCAAAATGGGCGGCGCCAAAGTTACCGGCGAGGCTCTTTTTAGAGATGGCACAAAGACAATGACTTGGTAGTACAGTGATTTGATGAAAGTCTGGCTAATGAAGAGAAATTGCTCCTTCTCCCCAAAGCAGGTAGGGGGTTTCTACATATCTATTGTGGGGTTTTCTCTTTTGGTGGCTGGCTATTTTTATTTGATTGGGGCCTGGATAATCCTGATTTTTACCTCAATCGAGATTCTAGCGGTCACCATTGCTTTATATGTCTATACACGACATGCATTGGATTACGAAAAGATTACGATCGATGGCAAGCAATTGTTATTTGAAAGAAGTTGGGGTGGCAAGCTTCAGTCCCATGAATTTAATACGATATGGACGAAGCTGATACGGAGCGAATCAGGTAGAGGAGATTTCATTTTAAAGACCTCCGCTAAAGAAGTCTCGATCGGATTTTTTATTGGCCTCAATGAGAAACAACAGTTTGAAAAAGAGCTCGAGAAATATCTCGGGATTTAAGTTTAATTTGGAGGATGTACGAATGAATAGCAGCGCTCTATTAAAGGCATTATTGGTTTCAGTAGCAGGTTTGGGTTTGGCTGGTATGGCTCATGCGCAGAACGCCAAAGTCGGTAACGTACAAATTGAAAACGCATACACACGTGCAACAGTTCCTGGTCAGCAAGTAGCTGGCGGCTTTATGAAGATTGAAAACAAAGGTGCCGCTGATCAACTCATCTCTGCAAGCTCACCAGTATCTGGTGA
>JBEGSZ010000017.1:0-6399 GCA_041179645.1 Pseudomonadota bacterium | reverse complement strand
AAGAAATTTGAAGATTATGGCGTTGAAGCCATCATCTACACCGACATTGGTCGCGATGGCATGATGAAAGGCATCAACATGGATGCCACAGTCAAATTAGCGCAAGCGATTCGGATTCCAGTAATTGCCAGTGGTGGCTTATCGAATAATCAAGATATTGAAGCGCTCTGCGAAGCTGAAGTCGAAGGCGTTATGGGGGTCATCGCTGGACGCTCAATTTACGCTGGTGATTTAGATTTAACTGCGGCACAAAAATATGCTGATGATTTAACACTCAAGTTTGCCAAGAAAATTATCTAGATTGCTGATCAGTGCTAACTAAAAGAATTATTCCTTGCCTTGATGTGACGGCGGGGCGCGTTGTAAAAGGCGTGAACTTTGTTGGGCTGCGTGATGCGGGCGATCCTGTAGAGATTGCAAAACGTTACGACACTCAGGGTGCTGATGAACTGACATTCTTGGATATCACCGCCACCTCTGATGGACGCGATCTGATTCTGCACATCATTGAAGATGTCGCATCCCAGGTATTTATTCCCTTGACGGTTGGTGGTGGTGTTCGTGCGGTAGCGGATGTGCGTCGCTTACTCAATGCTGGTGCCGATAAGGTGAGCATGAACTCTTCCGCTGTAGCAAATCCAGATTTGGTTTCTGATGCAGCGGCGTATTACGGCTCGCAGTGCATTGTTGTTGCGATTGATGCCAAAAAAACTGAAGCGGGTAATTGGGAAGTCTTTACCCATGGCGGTAGAACTGCTACCGGTATGGATGTAGTTGCCTGGGCTTCTGAAGTTGCTAAACGTGGCGCTGGAGAAATTCTTCTCACCAGTATGAATCGTGACGGCAGTAAAGATGGTTTTGATCTAGAGTTAACTGCCGCAGTGAGTGATGCGGTAAGTGTTCCAGTGATCGCCTCTGGTGGCGTTGGTAATTTACAGCACTTGGTCGATGGCATTACCAAAGGTCATGCCGATGCAGTTCTTGCGGCAAGTATTTTTCATTATGGTGAATATACTGTTGGGCAGGCAAAAGAATATATGGCGAGCCAAGGAATTCCGGTTCGGATTTGATTGGAAAATTTAAGCGCTGATTGCCATATGGGCGATAAAGGCAGAGCGATTTTCACCTGCTGACTTAGCTTTAGCATCTAGCCTTGCCAATACCCTTCTGGGCAAAGTGATATTTACTCTTTCAATATCATCTGACAGCAGAGCTGGATCAATCTCAGCAATTGCCCAGATATATCCTTTAAATTCTTTTTTCTTTTGTAAATTAGTAATGGAGCTAGGTTTGGGTATATCTTCGCCAGCATCTAAAGCTGCCTCAATCCAAAGCTCGATTGCTTCTTTTGTATTTTCAATAGCTTCATCAATACCGCTGTCGGCTGCGGAGAAGCAGCCCGGTAAATCCGGCACGACCACACCCCATGTAGTTTTATCTCCCCCTGGCTCAATGGCAATTGGATATTTCATGATGACCCCTTTATTTAATGCCTGCTTGTTTCAGAAGCTTTTGAACCAATCCAATACCTAGATCTTTTTTGGGGTGAGGGACCGTAATATGCCCAGTCTTAAAGGGATGATGAAAAACATGATGAGAGCCTTTTGAGCCACGCAGTACCCACCCATCCTTCTCTAAAGCCTTGATTAGTTCTTTGCTATTCATTCTCGAATTATAAATTCTATACACATCATACACACAAAATAAGTTAGTGTCCATGTGGTGTAGCGGGTCATTTCGGTAAGCCTTGAGCGACTGTTTATGTGATGGTGCGAATAATTCTGTCAAAATTGAACAAATGTCAGATACAAATAAAAAATTACAAGAGCAAACATTATTAGAGACCGTAACTTGGAATGAGCAAGGCCTGGTTCCAGTAGTTGCTCAGGAAGTTGGCAGTAAAGACATCTTGATGATGGCTTGGATGAATCGTGAAGCCCTGTTAGAGACAATGCGCTTAGGTGAGGCAGTCTATTGGACTCGTTCAAGACAAAAGCTGTGGCATAAGGGCGAAGAGTCTGGCCACACCCAAAAGGTGAAAGAAATCCGCCTGGATTGTGATGGCGACACCATTTTGCTCATGGTGGAGCAAAAGGACGGCATTGCTTGCCACACTGGCGAACATAGTTGCTTCTTTCTAAGGTGGGATTCGGGTAAATCTGCTTGGGTGGATGAGTCCAAGGGTCACAAATAAGGTCCTCAGAGTCTTTTCGGCAATAAAAGACATAAAATCGCTTTATGACTAGTCCAGCACAAAACCCTTCTAATTTAGATTCCGCTTTGGCTCATTTGGCCGATGTGGTGGATCAGCGACGTGATGCGTATAAAGCTGGAGAGGTTGATCCCAAAACTTCTTATACCGCCTTGCTCTTTTCTAAGGGTGACGATGGGATTTTGAAGAAAATTGGTGAAGAGGCGACTGAGGCGGTGATGGCGGCCAAGGACGCGCGTAACTCCAACCTGGCTCCTGAGCAGCAAAAGCTCTTGGTTGGCGAGATGGCTGACCTTTGGTTCCATTGCTTGATTGCACTTTCCCAGTTTGGCTTACGCCCAGAAGATGTGGTGGCTGAACTGAATCGTCGCCTAGGTACCTCGGGTATCGAAGAGAAGGCCGCCAGAAAAGCTACTGGTAAAGAGTAAATTCAGAAAAACCCAATAAATTCATCAAAACTAGAGGCGAAAGCGTGAGCCACGATCCTAATTGCTTGTTTTGCAAGATTTCCAAAGGCGAAATCCCATCCCAGAAGGTATACGAGGATGAGGAGATTTATGCCTTTAAAGATATTAATCCTGCCGCCCCTATTCATTTTTTGATGATTCCTAAAAAACATATCCCCATGTTGGAGTCTGCAGAAGTGGTGGATGCGCCATTGCTAGGTAGAATGATGGAATTAGCACCGCGTCTTGCCAAGGAGCAGGGTTGCCGTCCCGGAAAAGATGGCGGCTTTAGATTGGTAGTTAACAACGGTGCAGATGGTGGGCAAGAGGTTTATCACTTGCACTTGCATGTGATGGGCGGTCCGCGCCCCTGGAAAAAATAGTCCGAGGAGATAAAAATGGGTTCATTTAGCATTTGGCATTGGTTGATTGTTTTAGTAATCGTGATGTTGGTATTTGGTACCAAAAAATTGCGCAATATCGGTACTGACTTAGGTGGTGCTGTGAAAGGTTTTAAAGACGGCATGAAAACGCCTGAGGGAACTGAAGAGTCGCAAGATAAAGCCAAGGAACAAATCCAGAGCGCCGCTGCATCAACAGAGAAAACTGTAGATGTTCAGGCAAAAGACATCAATAAATAATTGTTGATAGAAATAATGCGTACCTGCAATGATTGATCTCGGAGTTTCAAAGCTTGCACTCATTGCAGTAGTTGCATTGGTGGTAGTTGGCCCAGAGCGCCTTCCTAAAATTGCCCGCATGGCAGGTAATTTATTTGGAAGGGCACAGCGCTATATGGCTGATGTCAAATCCGAAGTGAGCCGGCAGATGGATGTTGAGGAATTTAAGAAGCTCCGTGAAGAAAGCGTCTCTGCCTTTAAGGATGTCGAGAACTCTATTCAGTCTAGCGTTCAAGAGGCGGGCGCCAATTTAAGTGACCAAGCTGATGTCGGTATGAACATATACACGCGAGCCCCTTTAGATGAAAAAGAGGTGCTGCAAAAATCGATACGCCAGGGTCGCAAGAGTTGGGGCGTGAGACGCGCAGCAAGACCGGTTTGGTTCAAGCGCTCGACTGGTATGCGCACAAGAGTTCAATCTGGAGCTGCACGCATGAAGCGCTTTCACCACACTGCTAGCAAATAAATTAGTCCAAAGAAAAGTAAATACGAATATCAATGACGCAAAATAATTCAACAGAAGATTCGGGCTTACAAGAATCCTTCTTGTCACATTTATTTGAGTTGCGTGATCGCATCATTAAGTCGGCCCTAGCAATTATTGTGGTGTTCGTTTGTCTTGTTTACTGGGCGCCAGATATTTTTCATTTATTTGCGCAGCCTTTACTTCAAGCATTGCCCGCCGGCGGCAAGATGATCGTGACAGATGTGACCGGTTCATTCTTTGTTCCCATGAAAGTCACCATGCTGGTCGCATTCTTAATTGCATTGCCGGTGGTGATGTATCAGCTGTGGGCGTTTATTGCCCCAGGTTTATATCAACATGAGCGCAAGTTAATAGTGCCGCTCGTTATCAGTAGCTACAGCTTATTTATTTTTGGCATGGCCTTTGCTTACTTCCTGGTTTTCCCAACGGTATTCCAGTTCATGGCTAGCTATAACGCACCCTTGGGCGCAGAGATGTCGACTGACATTGATAACTACCTTAGCTTTGCAATGACCACCTTTTTGGCCTTTGGTATTACCTTTGAGGTTCCTGTGGTTGTTGTGGTGCTTGTTCGCATGGGTATGGTGCCACTGCAAAAACTCAGAGAGATTCGCCCCTACGTAATCGTTGGCGCTTTTGTGATCTCGGCAATTGTGACACCGCCAGATGTGCTTTCACAGTTACTACTCGCTGTTCCAATGAGCCTGCTTTATGAGTTGGGGCTCTTAATTGCGCGTTTCTATATCCCTAAGCCATCTGAAGATGACCTGAGCTCAACGACTGGCTCCGATACTCAAGCCGCTGCTTGATCTTGTGAGAAGGTCGCGCTGAGCCATTCTGTAACGCGATCAAATCGATAACGTCTTTGTCGCAAGTTACCCTCTTGATCGGCTTCGATTCCTGAGAATGCTTTTCCTGCTGCCAATAAGCATCGACGTTGTTGTGTGCTGTCTATCTGAATCAACCGCGGCAATATTTTTGGCAACTCATGACGAATATCTACAACGACACAGTGTTCATGCTGTAGTTGGCTGATTTCACAAAGTAGTAACTCTGCCTTACTCAAATTAAATTGATTGGCAACAATGATCCGGTGACACAATAAGATCCATTCTTCATCTAGCTGATGTTCCGAGTGATTTAATGCCTTTTCGGCATAAGTGGCTAACTCATACCAATCATTACTCTCTGGGCTGGCGACATTTCCTAAAACTTTGCTTAGTAATTCTTTAGCCTCTGGTACGCCTTGTTGATGGGCCTGCCATATCCAGTAGGACGCTTGTAGCCCCCGCACCCTTTCTTCAATCTTTTCGCGCTTGCGCCATAAATTAGCGCCTTTGCGAAGCTGTGCTTGAGCATGCCCTAGGTCAGCGGCTCTGTCAAAGCAACGATCGCTCTCACTTGCGTTGTAACCTGAAAACTGTGGGCGACGATAGATCTCCCCAAGAGCAAACCAAGCATCTCGATCACCATCTTTTGCAGCAAGCTCTAGCCAGTAAGCAGCCTTCTTTAGTGAAGCATTAGACTTTCCGCCGGAGCTACCCAAATCTTTTTCATCAGAATCAACCCCATTAAATTGCGCTAGTCGTAAGCCTAAGGTGAGTTTGGCAACCGTAAGGCCAAGTTCTGCCGCTTGCATTAGTGCAACTTCATTTTTTTCGGCAAGCCAGGTATTCCAGAGTGAAGATAGTGCCTCGTCCTTTGGCTGAAGTTTAATCAGAAGCTCTTTAGCTAAATTGGTGAAGGGTGTTTCTGATTCCGCTAACTGAAAGAGAAATTCTTTTGCGGTTTTTTGCAAGGATGCAAAGTCGATACTGCTCTCTTGTCGCAAAAGCCAGTGACTAAGCTCAGCCTGCAGATCTTTTTTAATAGGATCAAGCAGTAACTCTGCAAGCTGCCACTGCGCGGCATAACTTACGGACGTATTTGCATTGGCTAACTCCCAGAATAATTTCCATCCAAATGCAAAGGCTGGGGAGTTAATGGTTGCAGCTAAGGGCAGGGCTGAGATTTGATCCAACATCTCCGGAATCATTTGGGAGAGAGTCTCCGATGAGGAAAGTTGAGCTTTAACCGAGCCTGTATCTACAAGTAGTTGATTTTTATAGGCTAAATAGGATTTCTCAAGCCAAATTAATGCATTGGCAGGTTGAATTGGGGTCTTAAAGGCGCCAGTCAAATAGGCGGAGGCTAAATTTTGTTGCGCAGAAACATCACCAAGACGGGCGGATTGGAGGATTTTTAAGAATTCGCGGCTTGCCATATGACAATTTTGGCATTCCAGGCCCTAAAAAGACAGAAATCAAAGCCCTTGTTGCCCTGATACAACGAAGAAAGCCAAAAAAGTGCCTTTCCACAAGCAAAAACAGCCTCTAATTACCCTTACCCCCAGTCTAGCGGGGCAAAACAAGCAAAATTCATAGGTCCCAGTTTTATTTGGGCATTACTTTCAATTTATGGAGATTTAAAGAATGAAAAAATCGCTATTAGCAGTTGCAGCAATCGGCGCATTTGCCTCAGCAGCTCAAGCTCAGTCATCAGTAACCGTATACGGAATCATGGACGTTGGTTTCC
>JBEGSZ010000016.1:0-67567 GCA_041179645.1 Pseudomonadota bacterium | reverse complement strand
GCAGGCTTCTTCGCCGCCACCTTTTTAGCCGCTGGTTTTTTCACTACCTTTTTAACCGCTTTTTTAGCTACCACTTTCTTGGCGGCAACTTTTTTAACGGCTTTCTTTGCAGGGGCTTTTTTTACCACCTTAGCAGCTACTTTCTTTTTTGCTGGAGACTTCTTTGTAGCCATGGTCTATTACCCTTCCTATTGGTGGTTAATGTGCTTAGCGCACATGTGTGATATTACTTCAGTTCTATCAAGCTTTGCTTACGTATATATATGGGTATTTACCTGGCAATATCAAGGGTCGATCCTCAATTGTTTTCTAAGTATCGAAAGGAGGGTCGCAGCGCTTGAATTTGATCGTCAACTTGCTACACTGGGGGCGTGCAGTTATAAATAACCTCAACCTAAAGAGAATCCATGTTCCCTGAATATCGCGAGTTAATTAGCAAGCTAAAAACATCAGATCGTCACTTTTCTCATTTATTTGACAAGCACAATAATCTGGATCAAAAGATTCAAAGAATGGAGGCGCATTCTGAGCCGAGCACTCCAGAAGAAATTGAAACTCTGAAAAAAGAAAAGCTCTTATTGAAAGATCAGCTTTACGTGGTTTTGAAAAAAGCCAGCGCCACCTAAACTGCTTAGACCATCGGAACCCATACTAGGTCTGATGGTCTTTTTATTGGGTCTTATGCCTTCTTTAAAAAGCAGGCCTTGAGCAACATATTGCCCGCCTCTGTTTTGCAGTCCACCTCATGATCGCCAGAAACCAGGCGTATCCCCTTGATCTTTGTTCCAACCTTCAGAGTGGTTGATGATCCTTTGACCTTCAGGTCCTTGATGAGGGTTACGGTGTCGCCGTCAACCAGCAGGTTGCCATTGGCATCCTTCACAATCAAAGCACCTTCATCTTCCTCTGCACTAGCTGCCATTGGCCATTCATGACCGCATTGGGCGCAAACAAAATTCTCACCATCAGGGTAGGTCATGTCCTCTTGGCAAGCTGGACATTTTGGAAGATTGGCAGTGGTATTCATATTGGGATGCTGTTAATGGTCATGTAAGCTTCAATTTTAGTCCACTGTGAGTGGGGTAATTTAGAATCAGCAGTTCATGAGCAAATCAGTCAAGATCATCATCAGCATTATTGGTGGGCTAATCATCCTGCTTGGGGTAGGCGTGTGGTACGCAGCCTCATCAGTCGATCCGGTGCAGCTGACAAAATTGCTATCTAGCTCAGTAAAGACTGCGACTGGGCGGGATCTGAAAATCTCCGGTCCGGTGACCCTAAGCTTTTTCCCTAGAATTTCTGTATCAGCTGAACGCGTCAGCTTGAGTAATGCATCTTGGGCCTCTAGTGCTGATATGCTAACTCTCAAACGCATTGAGTTGGATATTAAAACTCTGCCACTTCTAGCAAAACGGATTGAGATTGGTAGCGTGAAGCTTGCTGGCCTTGAACTACTGCTCCAAAAAAATACATCAGGCAAAGTTAATTGGGACATGAGTGCAGGACCCTCAGACTCCAGCGACACTTCCGGTAATGCCCAGGCAGACAGCTCTTCCGTTGGCGACAATCTGATCTACATGGAGACTGTTTCAGTGGTCGATGCTCAGATTCAGTATCAAGATGCCGCTAACCCAACCTCAAGCTATCAAATTCAGCGTTTGTCATTAGGGGAGAGTGGCGATAAAACAGCCATCACTCTAAACATGCAAGCGCAAGGTCATGCACTAGAGCTCAGTGGAAAAACAGGTTCGCTCTCTAGATTATTCAAGCAGTGGGATGTTTCATCGATGCATTTCCCGGTTGACCTAAACCTCAATATGAACAGTAAGTCTATGCAGATCAAAGGTGAGGTGACTAAGTCGCCTAAAGCTCTTCCGACCATCGATCTGACTTTGAGCGCCAAGGCATTTGATTGGCCTGCTATGAGTGCGATATCCAAGCAGCCATCCCAGGCTTTGAATGCTCTCAAATCAGCTCCAGCCTCAAAGCCGCATTCCAGATACCTGTTTAGTGATGACAGCATTCCTTTTGGCGCGATACCGCAGGTCCAGGGAAAAGTAGTTGTCAATATTTCTGAGTTGGGTTTGCCAAAACGTAAGTCAATTGAGCAACTTCAGGCCACCTTGCAATTGAACGGCAATGCAATCGATATCCCGCACCTGACTTTTCAGATAGGCAAGGGGAGTGCTGATGTGCAGATCAATCTTGCTCAGTCAAATACAGCAAGCCCCATTTTCTCTGCCAGAGGGGTGACAAAGGATTTCGCACTTGAGGATTTATTGGCTAGGCTTGATCCAAACTCCAAAGTGAGTGGAGGTGGAATGAAGTTGGCGTTTGATATTAAGGCATCTGGAGATAGCCTGCATCAGATGGCGGGTAATTCCAGCGGCAAGATTCAATTGAGTATCAATCAAGCAAAACTGGGCACCAATCTTTTAAATGATGCTGGTGATTTCGTAGTCACGCTATTGGATTCAATGAACCCGATGCGTAAAAAAACGAGTGAGACGGTATTGGAGTGTGCGGTTGCCTATCTACCGATTAATAACGGCCAGATCAACATAGCCAATACAGTTGGCGCCGAAACAGATAGATTGGATGTAGTCCTAGCGGGGTCTATCAATCTGAAAACTGAAGCAGTAAATCTCACCATTGAGCCACGAGAAAAATCAGGACTCACTACTGGGCTCGATTTGGCAGGATTGGTAAAAATGGGCGGCACACTGGCAAATCCTAAGGCGGCCATTAACCAGGCTGGGGTGGTTAATAGCGCCGTCTCTATTGGGCTTGGATTTTTAACGGGTGGCGCCAGTATTTTGGCTGAGAACGCTAGATCAATGACCTCAAAAAGCCATCCTTGCCGTAATGCACTCCACCCCTGGTCTGACATCTATCCCGGGGCAGAGTGACTCTTAAAACAGCAATCCGCTGATAAAAAGGCTGAATAAAGAAATAAAGATGCTGGCAAAGAAGGCGGTCCAGAAGCTAGAGATCGTAAAGCCACTAACCACTGCCGAGACCAGCATTAGCACTAAGGCGTTCACTACCAGCAAAAACAATCCCATGGTGAGGACAGTGAGTGGCAATGTAAAGAGAATCAATAAAGGCTTCACAACTGCATTGGCAAATCCAAGCAGCAGGGCGGCAATCAGTAGTGAGCCACCATCAGCAAAGCGTAAGCCGCTAAACAAATAGCTAGCGACCCAGAGGGATAAAGAGGTTAAACCCCACTGAACTAGAAACGGTAGCAAGTTACCCATGACGAGCGTCCTTTTTTAAATAAACTGCAATATTTACGCTAAATACTATCAGGGCTTTAATAGTGGGGAGGAATTTCATCTTTTGGGCTGCCATTGACCGCACCATCTCCACTGCTGGATTGTTCCTTAATTGATTTCAGTTCGCGATATAAAAACTCAATTTGCTGTTGTTGCTTATAGATGGTTTGATTGAGTTGATCAATTAAATCTTCAGTAAAGCTAAGTTTAATTTCAAGGTTGGTGATGCGGTCTTCAGTCATTTTAATTCCCCTGTCTTTAGCTTAAGCATCGATCAATTCAAAGCGACCATCTTCCATCTCTGCTTTGGGTCTAATCCAAAAGTCATGTGACTGGAGGGATTCATAGACATAGGCTGGCTCTAAATTGGCTTCAACATTGGCAAGCAATACCACTTTATAAAAACCACCCGTCTTAATATGTCTTAGCTTGCTGCCTGGTTTAAAGAGGCCGTCATCGGCATCGGCCATTTTAGGTTTAGTCATGTCAAAAAACCGCTTTCTCAGTATGATCTACGAATGACAAATTCTGTCCCGTACTCCATTCTAGATATATCTCCAATCCCGCAGGGATTTACCGCTGGAGATGCCTTGCGTAACTCGCTGGATGTTGCCCAGCATGCGGAGGCTTTGGGCTACACCCGCTATTGGGTAGCGGAGCACCACAACATGACGGGTAATGCCAGCTCTGCTACCTCAGTCTTAGTGGGCTACATTGCTGGGGGTACCAAAACCATTCGGGTTGGCTCTGGTGGTGTGATGTTGCCAAACCATGCTCCGCTAGTCATTGCAGAGCAATTCGGAACTTTGGCGTCGATCTACCCCGGTAGGATTGAGTTGGGCTTAGGGCGCGCTCCAGGCACGGATCAAATGACGGCGAGAGCCTTGCGTAGAGATTTGCT
This sequence comes from Pseudomonadota bacterium, assembly GCA_041179645.1. Taxonomy (GTDB): domain Bacteria; phylum Pseudomonadota; class Gammaproteobacteria; order Burkholderiales; family Burkholderiaceae; genus Polynucleobacter. The sequence continues at coordinate 63,388 of JBEGSZ010000016.1, read as the reverse complement.
CGGAGGCGACGATCGCTTTCCGCAGGATGTGCGAGAGTTGCAGCATTACTTTGGCCCCATTCAGGAGGGTCAGGCTGTGAGGGCCATTCCGGGCGCGGATACCGAGGTGCCGATTTGGATCTTGGGCTCCAGCTTGTACGGGGCTCAACTAGCAGCTCACTTTGGCTTGCCTTATGCTTTTGCTTCTCACTTTGCACCAGAGCAATTGATCGATGCAATGGCTACTTATCGTGAATTATTTAAACCGTCTGATAAGCTGGCTAAACCCTATTGCGCATTCGTAATGAATGTTGTGGCTGCCGATACTGATGAAGATGCCGATCATCTGTTCACCACTTTGCAGCAAAACGTGATTCGTATGCGCCGCAATACCCGCGGACAGTTACCTCCACCAATTGAAGATTTAGATAGTTTCTGCGAGCCTCATGAAAAGGCTACCGCTGCAAATGCATTACGCTGCTCTGCTGTTGGCTCCTTGCAAACTGTAAGGCAGAAGATGCAGTATTGGCTCGATCAGACTGGTGCGAACGAAATTATTATTACGGGTCAAATCTTCGATCATCAAGCGCGCTTGAGGTCATTTGAGATTGCCGCTGAAGCGGCTAAGGGATTGCGCTTTAGTTCTAAAGCCTAAAGGCGTCGTAGTCGCTGGTAATCAGAATGTCTTCTTGAGCAGCTCGACCCGCTATATTCAGTACGGCATTGTCTTTACTAATGAGTATCGACGGCCTGACTTGATAGGCTAGATCTAAGAAGATCTGATCATCAGGATCTTGGCACTTCCAGGGTGCTGGAGCTAAATTGGAATCATCATGCAGTTGTGCGATGGATTGCCATTGAGCCAGAATGGCGCCTTGCCTTGCTGCATTTAACTTAAATAGAGGGCGCGAGATGACATCGGCAAACTCTAAGAACGTCTTTTGACTCGCAATTGCAGTAATGATGCCATCCACAATTGCTTGCTTTAAATTGCTAGCCCTTTGATCATCAAAGACAAAAATATCTAACAAGATATTGGTGTCTAAAACTACCGGCTTCATTGTTGTTGATTGCGCCAGATTTCTGGGGTAATGGTCACTTGACCCATGTCTGAAGAAACATAAACCTCTCCATCTTGAATATTGACATGGAGGACCATGCTGCGCTCGACTAGCTTATTGAGCTCTTTAGCCTGCTCCGCTGGAATAGAGATCACCTGAAGATTGCGAGCACGAGTCAACTTGTTGGCAATACCATCCCACCAGATTTTGCTGGTGTGTCCGCCATAGCAATAGACGATGACTTGATCGGATCGACCGCAGGCTTTAAGGATGCGTCGTTCATCTGGCTGGCCTACTTCAATCCATAGCTTAATGGCATCCGTGAGATCTTTGATCCAGAGGTCAGGCTCATCGGTATCGCTTAAACCTTTGGTAAAAGCCAGATCTTCTTGGGCTTGTAGGGCAAAGGTAATGATACGTACCATCATCCGCTCTTCGGTTTCAGATGGATGCTTTGCGATGGTGAGGGAATGACTGCCGTAATAGTGGCGGTCAGAGTCTGCGACGTGGAGGTCGGCTTTGTGGATAGTTGCGCGTAGAGCCATGGCGCATTATCGCCTTTAAAAGGGGGTAAGCCAGATCTCCCAGTATTATTTAGAAAATTGCCCTGATTTACTGTGTATCGTAGAGTCCCATGATCCGTATTACCGAACTTCGTCTGCCTATTAACCATGCCCCTGAGGCATTGGAAGAGGCAATCTTGAAGCGCTTGAATATTCAAGCCCAGGACCTGATTCAGTTTGATGTATTTAAACGAAGCTACGATGCCAGGAAAAATGTAGCTCTTGCCTTCATCTATACAGTAGATCTATCGGTAAATCATGAAGAAAAACTGCTGAAGCAGTTTGGTAATGACATCCATATCAGGCCATCTCCAGATACGAGCTATCACTTTGTAGCCAATGCCTCACAAGTGAAGGGCCAAAGCTTTGAGCGCCCTGTTGTCATTGGATTTGGCCCTTGCGGAATTTTTGCTGCATTGGTATTGGCGCAGATGGGCTTTAAGCCGATCGTATTGGAACGTGGCAAACCAGTGCGCGAGCGTACTCAAGACACTTGGGGTTTATGGCGTAAGAATATCCTCAATCCGGAATCCAATGTGCAATTCGGTGAGGGTGGGGCAGGTACCTTTTCTGATGGCAAGCTCTACAGTCAAATTAAAGATCCAAAGTTTTATGGTCGCAAGGTCATTGCCGAATTTATTAAAGCGGGTGCTCCAGAAGAAATTCGCTATGTAGCTAAGCCCCATATCGGCACCTTCCGATTGGTTGGCGTTGTTGAAAGAATGCGTCAAGAAATTATTGAACTCGGTGGAGAGATTCGTTTTTCACAAAAAGTCATTGGCTTTGATATTCAGAATGATCGTATTGCTGGAGTCAAAATTGAGGGGCACCCAGATTTGCCAGCTAATCATGTCGTGCTGGCCTTGGGCCACAGTGCTCGCGATACTTTTGAGGCCTTGCATGCGGCAGGTGTTTATATGGAGGCAAAACCCTTTTCAGTGGGCTTCCGCATTGAACACCCGCAATCCTTGATTGATAGGGCGCGCCTAGGGCCACATGCTGGCAATGAGCTTATCGGTGCAGCTGATTACAAATTAGTTCACCATGCTAAGAATGGCCGCGCAGTCTACAGCTTTTGTATGTGCCCAGGCGGAACCGTAGTTGCTGCCACCTCCGAGCCAAATCGTGTTGTAACGAATGGAATGAGTCAGTACTCACGCAATGAGCGCAATGCTAATGCGGGTATCGTCGTTGGCATTACCCCCGAAGACTATCCTGGCGGTCCTCTAGCAGGTATTGAGTTTCAGAGGGCCTTAGAGTCCAAGGCATACGAGCTAGGCGGATCTACTTATGAAGCCCCCGGACAATTGGTGGGTGACTTTCTTGCTGGTAAGGCTTCTACAGATTTTGGCTCTGTCATGCCCTCCTATAAGCCTGGCGTTCATTTGACGGATCTTGCTGATGCTTTGCCTGCTTATGCAATTGAGGCAATTCGAGAGGCCATCCCTGCTTTTGAGAAGCAGATCAAAGGCTTTTCTATGAAGGATGCTGTATTGACCGGCATTGAAACGCGCACATCCTCTCCATTGCGCATTACACGAGGCGCAAATCTCCAGAGCCTGAATGTCAAAGGTCTTTATCCTGCAGGCGAGGGTGCTGGATATGCGGGCGGCATCTTGTCGGCTGGGGTTGATGGGATTAAAGTGGCTGAAGCAGTCGCTCTCGACTACCTTTCCAAATAATTAAATAAGCTGATTTCTGATGAGTTCTGCAGCATCTGTATCCACTTCAAATGAAAAAGAAGTACTTTTTCATCCTGAGCTATTGCAGAAGTTCGATATCAATGGGCCACGCTATACCTCTTACCCTAGCGCAGATCGCTTTCACAATGAGTTTTGCGAGTCCGATTATTTGGGGGCTTTGCAGCGTGTAGCTAAAGTCAATGAGCCGCTATCACTCTATTTCCATTTGCCGTTTTGTCCCAATATTTGTTATTACTGTGGTTGCAACAAAATTATCACCAAAGACCATGGTCGAAGCGCTAAATACATTAAGTATTTAGCTAAAGAAATGATGATGGTTTGTGCTGCCATGGGTGCACAGAAAAAAATACCGGTGACTCAGCTGCATTGGGGCGGTGGTACGCCGACATTTTTATCTCACGAAGAGATGATTGAGTTGATGCACCATACGCGTGAGCATTTTGAGCTACTTCCTGGTGGCGAATACTCGATTGAGATTGATCCGCGACGCGTGACCGAAGCGGATATTGCCTTGCTTGCCGAATTAGGCTTTAACCGTATCAGCTTGGGGGTGCAAGACTTCAACCTCGAGGTTCAGCAAGCGGTGCATCGCGTGCAAACTGTTGAGGAAACTCAAGCGGTAATGGATTGGTCTAGGAAGCATGGGTTTAAGTCTAGAAGTGTTGATTTGATTTATGGCCTACCAAAACAAACGCCAGAGACCTTTAAAGAAACTGTGGATGCTGTTTTGAAGATGAGTCCTGACCGCCTCTCGGTTTACAACTATGCTCATCTCCCCCATATCTTCAAACCCCAACGCAGAATTGCTGAGGCAGACTTGCCCGGAGCTTCGGATAAGTTGGATATTTTGTCAAACACGATCGAAAGACTAGGTGAGGCTGGTTATGTCTTTATTGGTATGGATCACTTTGCTAAGCCCGATGATGAATTAGCGATTGCGCAAAAAGAGGGTAAGCTGCACCGCAATTTTCAAGGCTACTCAACTCAGGCTGAGTGCGATCTCCTAGCATTTGGTATCTCTTCGATTGGTAAGGTGGATGATTGCTACTCGCAAAATGTCCGCACTCTAGATGAGTACTACGCCACAATTGATGATGGACGCCTACCCACGCTTCGAGGCTTGCAGTTAGATAAGGATGACTTACTGCGCCGTGAACTCATTGGTGAGTTGATGTGCCAATTTGCTCTCGACTCAGAACAGTTTGCTAATGCTCATCAAATTGACTTCCCTACCTACTTTAAGACAGAGATTGAGGAGCTAAAGCACTTAGAAGAAGCTGGCCTCCTGGAGTGGCAGGGGAGAAAACTTGTTGTACCCATCAAGGGTAGACTCTTGGCTAGGCGCGTAGCCATGACCTTCGATCGTCACCTCAGGGAGTCTCAAGCCAAAGGCACTTATTCCAAGGTGCTTTGATCAAATAAGCATCAAAAATTGATCAATTTGACCTAGATCAAAAACTCATCAAAACAGTGTTGCTTTAAAACCAATAAAAAATTTCAGCAGCCCTTGCATTTGATTTGCATCAAATTCAAACCCTATCTTCAATTTGAAAATAGATTCATCAAATTGATAACAGAAAAGGGGTACATCATGCGCATTAAAACTCTAGTAGCCGCTATGGCAGCAGTAGCTTCATTAGCTCCAATCGCCGCTCAAGCTCAATCTTCAAACGAAAACCCATGGATGGTTCGCGTGCGCGCAGCTTATTTGGATTGGACTAATGGTCAAACCGAAACAGTTCAAGCTGCAAACATAACGGCGCGCAAGCAAATGATTCCTGAGTTTGATATCAGCTATTTCTTTACCAAGAATATTGCAACTGAGTTGGTCTTGACTTACCCGCAAACGGTAACTATCAATGCTGGATCTAATAGCATTGGCACCGTCAAGGCGCTACCTCCTTCACTGTTATTGCAGTATCACTTCACTGATTTGGGGGCATTCAAGCCTTACGTTGGTGCTGGCGTTAATTACACTATTTTTAGTAACCGTAACAATTTGTGGCTTGGCGGCAATCAATACACTGTTGATAGCTCAAGTTTTGGCGCTGTCGGCCAGGTTGGCATGGATTACATGTTCGATAAGAATTGGGGCTTAAACCTGGATGTGAAGTACATCTCAATGAATACAAACGTCAGTAGTGTGGCTACGGGTGCTAGCGTAGGTAAGCTTAACTTAAGTCCATGGACACCAGCTGTTGGCGTTACATATAAGTTCTAAGAAATTAGTTCTTGGTTGTTGAAATAGAGTCCTTATCGGACTCTATTTTTTTGCCTGGAGTTTATTGAATGAGGTGGTCGATTAATTTCTCGAACTTAGCATCATCAAAGTGCAGATTATCAAAGCGTTGTATTGCCGGATGTTTTGGTGGCTCTACTCTGCGCTTGGTGTACTGCTCCCAGTGTTGAAGTTTGTATTCATCTCTGGGGTCTGCGCGTTTCTTCATGCGACTCTTTGCTTCACTCTCATCGAGATCAATCCAGGCGATTTTGATGCTGGATACACTGGGTACTCCGAGCTCTTCAGGGTTGAACATTCTGCCACTTTGGATTTCGCTAGAAAATGGCCCAACCAAGATGACGTTAACTCCCAGTTGTAGGTTTTCTTTAGCGATGGCGATCAACCCTGCATATTCCCAATTCCTGAGGTTCTGAAGGTAGAAGGGGCTATCGCGATCATTGGCATTATTGGTGGTGAGTTCCATGACATGAGCGCTATAGGCGCCATACACGGTATCTTTGTCTAAAAAGAAAAAGCTCTCTCCAGTCTTTTCAACAATCAAGGGAAGTGCTTTTTTGGCTAAAGTAGTTTTACCGGTACCCGCGTGGCCGGCAAAGAGGATAAGTCGCGGGGCGCTAGGGCTGAGCTTACAGGTCATTTATCTCTTTATTTGGAGGTATTGCTTGAGTAAATTCTACTTCTCAATCCCATGTTTATTGGAAATATCACCACTTTGGGTGAAGTGACGATAATGTCGCCATGGCTTTAATCGTACTCACTGATGCAAAACTGGCTTTTGGCCACGTTGACCTCCTCGCAAATACTGCTTTCTCATTGGAATCTGGGGAGCGGGTTGGCTTAATTGGCCGCAATGGCACAGGCAAATCTTCTCTATTGAAGATTCTAGCTGGCATAGAAAAAATGGATGATGGTTTGCTGCAATATCAGCAAGGCCTCCGCATTGCCTATGTTCCTCAAGAGCCTATATTTGAGGCTGAGGAGACTGTCTTTGATGCGGTATCCAAGGGTGTGGCTCAGGCCAAGGCTCTGCGTGAAGAATATGAGGCCCTGAGCGTTGGTGATTGGGATGATGCAGCTCATCATCGTCTGGATGAAGTGCAATCCCAATTAGAGGCCCTCAGCGGTTGGAATTGGGAGCAGCGCGTGCATGAGACTTTGGATCGCTTGCATTTAGAGGCTGAGGTCAAGATCAATACGCTATCGGGAGGCACCAAGAAGCGTGTTGCTTTAGCGCGTGCTCTAGTAGAAATGCCGGATGTATTGTTGTTAGATGAGCCAACCAACCATTTGGATTTAGATTCGATTTCTTGGTTGGAAGATTTACTCAAAGAGTACAAGGGTTCAGTCATTCTGATTACCCATGATCGCGCTTTCTTGGATAACGTCTGCACGCAAATTGTGGAGCTTGATCGCGGTATCTTGCGTACCTACCCAGGGAATTTCTCGGCGTACGAGGTATTAAAAGATCAGGAAATGAACTCAGAGTCGCTGGCTAATGCACGTGCGGACAAATTGCTTGCTCAGGAAGAGGTTTGGATTCGCAAAGGGGTGGAGGCTAGGCGCACTCGTAGCGTTGCCCGTATAGCTCGTCTGGAAGCTTTGCGCACCAGTCGCTCACAAAGGCGTGATGCTGTTGGTCAAGTTAAGCTTGCAGTTTCAGCTGGGGATAGAAGCGGCAAGATTGTTGCTGACCTTCAGAATGTTTCCAAGTCTTACGATCGTCCGATTGTGAAGGATTTCACTGCAACGATTTTGCGTGGCGATAAAGTGGGGCTACTTGGCCCTAACGGTGCAGGTAAGACTACGCTTCTTAAATTAATTCTCGGAACGATTGCGCCAGACTCCGGTACGGCAACCATGGGTACTCGTATTGAGGTGGCTTATTTTGATCAGATGCGTGAAGGCCTTGATCTCAATGCTTCGCTGGAAGATTACATCAGCCCAGGTAGTGAGTGGGTTGAAATCAATGGGAATAAGAAGCACGTTAAGAGCTATCTGAGTGATTTCTTATTTGCACCTGAGCGCACTAATTCACCGGTCAGCACTTTGTCTGGTGGAGAGCGCAACCGCTTATTGTTGGCACGCTTATTTGCCCGTCCTGCAAACGTTTTAGTTTTAGATGAGCCAACCAATGACTTGGATATTGACACTCTAGATTTGCTTGAGCAGTTACTCCAAGACTATAAGGGCACAGTGTTTTTGGTCAGTCATGATCGCTACTTCTTGGATAACGTCGTGACCAGCATCATTGCGAATGAGGGGGATGGATTCTGGCGAGAGTATGAAGGTGGCTATGAAGATTGGAAGATTCAGAAAGCGCGCTCAGATAAGATTCGTGCGGCCAATGGTGGTGCTAAGACTGAACCAAAACCAGAGGCAAAGATTGAGTCTAAAGTTGAAGCCAAGCCTGTGGCTGCAAAGGCTGGGGTGCAAAAGCTCAACGGCAAAGAGCGTCTGGAGTTAGAGGCATTGCCTTTGCAGATTGAAACTTTGGAGACGGAGCAGGCAGATATTGGCATTGCAATGAGCAATCCAGATCTCTATAAGAATGAGCCCGAATTAGCAGCGAGTATGCAAGCGCGCTTATCGGAAATTACTGCCGATCTAGATATCAAATTACAACGCTGGGAATTGCTTTTGAGTCGATCCGAATCCTAATTGAATTAGGCGTGTTTGGATTTGAGTCGTGCAAATGCCTCAAATCCAAAAGAGGCTACTAGTGCAATCAATAGGGCGATCGCACTAGATGGCGCAGTCTTGATGGTATTCGTCAGAAGCGCAGTGAATAAACTCAAATTAATCGCAATTGCACACCATAGAACTTTTGGCTTAGCCCCAGTCTGTTTGCAAACTCGGATATGCCCATAAGTGATTACTGCATAAACGAGTAAAAATGCTAGGCTGGCCATTTGACCCACTTCGCTTAGAGGGAAAATCAAGGCTAAGACAATTACCCCAATTGAAGAGACGGTAAGGGCGCGCAGATTATTCTTGAGAACGCTACCCCCTAATGCGCTGGATATCTCTTTCTTTTTCGCGAAGTCAGCCGCAATATTGGAAGCTGCAAAAATAGTCGCATTGACTGCAGCAGCGCAGGCTAGCAAAGCAGAAATACTAATAACAACAAATCCAAGTTTTCCAGCAACTAGTTTTGCTGCATCAGCCAGTACATGACCATTATCAAGTTGCATTAAGTTCAGAGGTATTAATAAAACCACAGCCATGCTGACGGCTAGGTAGGCAATCGTTACCAAGATTAAGGCGGAAAACATGGCTAGAGGCAGTTCCTTTTGTGGACTCTTCATAGCAGATGAAGAGTTGGTCACCACACCAAAGCCTTGGAAATTAATATATAGAATCCCTGCGGCTACCGCGATTCCTTCAATTGAGCCACCAGTCATGTGATAGCTTTTGAAATCAGCCTGCTCAATTCCCATGACAGAGAAGACTAATAAGCTGATAACAACTAGGCCAATTGCAAGCATTTCTGCTTTACCCACTAGGCTAGGGCCAAGAAGGTTAATGAAGGTGCAAATGATGATGATTGCTGCCGTAATGCATTTTAGTTGAAGGAGTGATAAATCTCCGCCAAATAGGGTGTTGGTGTATTCCACAAAACCTGCTGCATATAGTGCAGCAGCAATGAGGTAGGCAATGTATTGAAAAATATTGATGCCACCAGAAATGATCCCAGGGCCAAAACTCATTACTGTAAAAGTTGCCGCTCCGCCGCTACTCGGAAAAGCGGAGCCGAGTTTTGCATAGGAGTAGACCGAGAATGAAGCTGCGATAGCTCCAATTAAAAAAGCCAGCGGCACGTGAGTGCCTGCATGAGAGCTTGCCAATCCGAGTAAGGAGTAAAGGCCAGCACCCATCATGCCGCCAATCCCTAGGGCGGTGGCAGAAAAAAGACTAATGTCCTTGGCTTGCTTCGGATTTTGTTTAAGTAATCCTGAGTTCAAACGTGCTTAACCTAAATTCGTGCGAAGGAGTTGGTTTCGAAGGCGACTAATTTCTTCCAGAAGATCGAGTGCCAAAGCAACGCCGGGGGTATTGAGTTCAAGATCATGAGTCAAATGAGCAGCAGTCTTCGCACGCTTAAGAGACTCTCCACTAAAGCGCCAGTCTTCAGGGCTAGATCCTGCAGGGCTGAGAACACCCTCCGATACCCAAGACATGATCAGTTCTTCTGGTGCGCGTGTTGCTTGTGAAATTTCCACAATGCTCATGTGCACCTCTTCTTCTACAACGCTACCTTCAATCCAGGTGATTTGTGTTGGTGTCATATTCATCATCCCTTCAGGTGGGTTCTGGGGTTGAAATCAAAAGCTTTCTCTAGTGTTTGATAGGCTTCTTTTTGCGCATCCGTTTCAGCATTAGGCAAGACAATATTGGGTACTACGTATAAATCACCAGCCTCTTTACTTGGGATTCCTTTTTCCTTCAGTCGCATCTTGCGTCCTGTTGCTGTGCCCGCAGGAATCTTGAGCTCCAATGTGGAGCCCGCAGGAGTGGGGATGTTAACGGTTGTACCGAGTGCGGCTTCCCATGGCGCTAATGGCAAATCCAGATATACATCTTTGCCATCCACGCGATAAATGGGGTTTGGATGGAAATCAATTTCTAGATATAGATCGCCTGCACCACCCGTCCCCATGCCTGGCCCACCTTGACCAGCTAGGCGTAAATTTTGTCCAGCCTTAATGCCTTTTGGAATGCTGACATCGAGTTTGCGTTCTTGTGTGCTGACATGGCCATTCGCATCTTGAGTAGGCATATGCAGAGCAATAGTGCGCTTTGCGCCGTTATAAGCATCAGCAAGGTCAATCAGGATCTTAGCGTGATGATCCTGACCTTTAAAGTTCATGCCTTGGCGGGGGTTCCCACTTCGACCGCCTTGAGTGTGACGACCTCTGCCAAAAAGCGACTCAAAGAATTCGCTCTGATCACCTTCATAGCCGCCACCAAATCCACTATTGCCGCCGCCAAAGTTACTATCGGAATATTCAAATCCCTCATTCCAGTTCGGTGGTGGAGTGAAGTCTTGGCCATTTTTCCAATTGGCGCCCATGCGGTCATATGCTGCGCGCTTCTCCGTATCTTTCAGAACGGAGTAGGCTTCGCCAACAGCTTTAAATTGCTCTTCTGCACCAGCTTCTTTATTTACGTCCGGATGATATTTGCGAGCTAGCTTGCGATAAGCCGCCTTGATCTCCGCTTCAGTAGCACCGCGTGCTACACCGAGTGTTTCGTAGTAGTCCCTGAATTTCATAATCCCAATGAGGTCCCAATTGAATCAATAAGCCTCATTCTACAATCCCCAGAGCAGTTTTTTAGCTTCTTTTGGGTAAAGAAAAAGCGGGCATTAAGCCCGCTTGGAAACGCCCTTAGCCTGAGCTTGGGCTTAACTCATGACCCCAACTTGCCAGGGTACAAATTCATAATCCCCGAGACCCAGTAGTTCGCTTTTAGAGGCTTCACCAGAAGCCGTCTTGAGAAAGAGTTCAAAAATACGTTGCCCCATTTCTTGGACTGAAACCGTGCCATCCAGGATCTCACCACAATTAATATCCATATCTTCAGTGAGTCGCTCATACATCGGTGTATTGGTCGCCAGTTTGATGCAAGGGGCTGGCTTTGATCCAAACATGGATCCACGTCCTGTAGTGAAGGCAATCAGATTTGCGCCACCAGCAATCTGACCAGTTGCCGAAACTGGGTCAAACCCCGGTGTATCCATAAACACAAAGCCTTTAGCTGTTACAGGCTCTGCGTATCGATACACTTCCATTAAGGGGCCTGTGCCACCTTTCATAGAGGAGCCAAGTGACTTTTCGAAGATATTGGCTAGACCGCCAATTTGGTTCCCGGGACTGACTTGCCCATTAATTTGGACATCGCGACCAACGGAGTATTCATCCTTCCACCAGCGAATGCGTTGGATTAATTTCTCACCAATCGCCTTGCTCGCCGCTCGACGGGTGAGGGTATGTTCTACACCATAAATCTCCGGTGTTTCAGACAGAATGCCTGTGCCACCATGGCGCGACAAAATATCAATTGCAGCACCTAAGGCAGGGTTTGCGGTAATAGAGGAGAATCCATCGGATCCGCCACATTGCAGGCCAACGCACAAGTGGCTTGCGGAAACAGTCTGGCGTTTCGCTTTATTGGCCTCTGGCAAGAGCGCTTTAACAGCTTCAATTCCGGCTTCAATTGTTTTGCGTGTACCGCCGGTCTCTTGCATGATAAAAGTATGCAAAGTAGAGTTTTCTTGCAGGGATTCTTGCTCCATCAGTCCTTTGAGCTGATTACGTTCGCAGCCCAATCCAATGATCAGGGCAGCGGCTAAGTTAGGGTGTTGTGCATAGCCCGCCATGGTTCGGCGAAGCAGTTGCATCGGTTCACCGCTCATCTCCATGCCGCAACCAATGCCATGACTAAATGCTACAACACCATCAATATTTGGAAAGTCTTTTAAGCGTTCAGGTGTAAACCATTCTGCAATTTTGTTGACCACAGTTGCAGAGCAATTGACAGTAGATAGAATGCCAATGAAATTGCGTGTACCGACTTTTCCATTAGCGCGCACGTAACCTTGAAAGGTGGCACGTTCAGATTCTGGAAGTAGGGTGGTGGGCTTGTACTCGCTGGCATAAGCGTAGTCGCGATCGAATTCACGAAACTCTGTATTGTGGCTATGGACCATCGTGCCAGGCTCAATATCGGTATTGGCAAATCCTACGGTCACGTTGTATTTCAGGATAGGTTCGCCCTTAAGAATTTTCTTTGTGGCAATTTTGTAACCTGCAGGAACCTGGCTACGGCTTGTGAAATTCTCGCTAGGCACAGCTTCACCGATGCCAACATCTATACGAGCAACAACAATATTGTCATTGGGATGCAGTCGAATAATTGGCCCTGCTAATTTTTTTTCAGATGTTTCAATCATGTAATGCTTTCAGTAAATAGGTTTTTTATTAATTAGTCCATGTTCAATACGTCAAAAGCCGCTTTTAGCCTTTTTGAATACGAATTTGAGGTCTGTTGAATTTCTTCCGACGTCCATTTTCTGAAACCCTCACCAGCTTTCATGCCAGTCTTTCCATCATTCATAAGCTGCACCACCTTTGGCGGTAGGGTGGTGATATTGGAAAGGGATGGGTAAATTTCTTTTGCGGCATTGGCCATTCCATCCCAGCCAGAAATCTCTTTTTGAGTCATTGGCCCAACGGCTGCATATCGAAATCCAAAGCTATAGCGCACAGCGTCATCAATATCTTCAGGGCTTGCAATCCCCTCTTGCACTAAAGAGAGTGCCTCTCTCATCAAGGCATGTTGAATTCGATTTGCTAAAAATCCAGGAATATCTTTTTTAACTAGCACTGGTTTTTTATCAATATTTTTATAAATTTGACATACCTTTTCTGCGAAGGCGGATTCTGTTTTTTCACCCATCACAATCTCCACTAATGGAACTACTTCTGCTGGCATAAAGTAATGAGCGCCCATCATGCGGCTTGCGGTTTTCAGGTTGGCAGAGATTTTAGTGATTGGAAAGCCTGAGCTATTGCTGCCAATCGGAATGTGAGCAGGCACCTTACTATCAAGGTAAGCAAAAACTTGTTGCTTTAATTCCAGATTCTCGGCAACCGTCTCAATGACCCAGGAGCAATCATCCCATCCTGTCCAGCCCTCCATGGTGGCGCTCACTTGAGCTGCTTCGATAGCGACCGGATCAAGCAAAGTATTCTCACCATGCAAGCCAATCTTGATTGCTAGCTGAATAGCCTTTTTAAGACAATCATCTGATTTCTCTTTGCTTCTTCCTAGTATTGCAACTGGAATGCTGTGCGAGATAAATCCTGCTGCAATTCCTGCGGCCATAGTTCCAGTGCCTATTACGGCTACATATTGACTCATGTTTTTATCTTATGCGGTTAAGTTTGAGAAGTCTGTAAGTTTATTGATTTATGTAAATACTGTAGATTAGCATTAATTATGTTTTAATGAATCAGTATCCAATTTAACTTATCCGTATAACTTTATAAGGTTTTTGCTATGACGATGCACAACCCATTTCAGCCTGTAGAAAAAATTAAGGCAGAAGTTTTTATGTCAATGCCAGCTAAGTTCAGAAAAAAATCCCGTACCGCCTGGTCAGATCCCAATCGTCAAAATGCTGAAGTAGAGTGCTTCTTAGAGGGACCCTCCTTTGATCGTGAGGGTAACTTATGGTTTTTGGATATTCCTTTCGGTCGGGTTTTTAGAATTACACCTAAGGGCGACTGGGACTTGGTGACTCAATTTGATGGTTGGCCTAATGGCCTGAAGTTTCATAAAGATGGTCGCGCGTTTATTTGCGATTACAAACTAGGCTTATTGGCTCTTGATCCCAAGACTGGCAAGGTTGAAACAGTACTGGGATCCATGTATAGCGAAAACTTCAAAGGCTTGAATGATTTGCACTTTGCCTCGAACGGCGATCTTTACTTTACTGATCAAGGTCAAACCGGTATTGCAGACCCAACCGGAAGGGTGTTTAGATTACGAGCTAATGGTCAATTGGATCGTCTTGCTATAAATGTCCCAAGTCCAAATGGGATTACTTTGAATACGCAAGAAAAGCATGTATTCGTTGCCGCCACAAGATCACAGCAAATTTGGCGCTTGCCGCTTATGGCGGACGGCTCTGTTTCTAAAACTGGTGTAGCTATTCAATTGACAGGTGGTGTTGCAGGGCCAGATGGTATTGAGATGGATTCTGAGAATGGTTTGCTGGTATGTCATCTGGGCATTGGTATCTGGAGGTTTGATAGCAATATGCTCCCGACGCATTTGATTTATTCGGACAACCCACATCATCATCACTTAGCAAACATGTGCTTTGGTGGCGAGGATGGTAGAGATTTATATATCACCGAATCCCTATCTGGCGATATCTTGAAAGCACGTTTGCCAGTAGCCGGCAAGAAGATGTTTGGCCTCTCCTAAATTGAAAGAGTCTCTACCGCTTTATAAGGCTTTGGCAAATGCGCTGACTCAGCGGATTTACGAGGGTGATTGGGCGGTAGGGTCTAACTTGCCATCGGAAGCGACTCTCTGCAAAAGCTTCAAAGCAAGTCGTCATACATTGAGGCATGCTCTTCAAAACTTGGAGAGTGACGGTCTGGTATTGCGTCGTCAAGGAGCTCCGACTCAGGTGATCTCAAGGCGTAAGGTGAGAAGATTTACTCAAAGTTTTAATTCACCTATTGATATTTTGAGTTACCCAAGGGATACCTATCGGGAGAATGTCATTGAGGAATTTATTGAGCTAGATAAGTCCCTTGGTGAAATGATTGGGGGCGCAGTCGGCTCTTCTTGGTATCACATTGGTGGTCTTCGTAAGCAGCGAAATACCAAGCAAGTGATCGCCTGGACCGATATTTATATTCTTCCTCAGTTTGCATCTTTAACCTCAGACCCTGATCATAGCCAAGTCATGGTGTTTGAGCAGATCGAGAAAAGATATGGAACTCGAATTGATCGAGCTGAAGTGGATGTTTATGCCGTTGGCGCCCCAGTCAATGTGGCTAAAAAACTGCAACTGAAGCCACATGATCCGTGCCTAGTGATTGTTCGACGTTACTTTGACGATCAAGATAAGCTCTTTGAGATTACCTTTACATACCACCCTGAGAATAAATATATCTATAAGATGGAGTTTAAGAGTGGCTCAGGAAAATAAACTATTCAAACTGATATGAAATATTTACCAATACATAAGGCCGAGGAATTTATTGCAAATGCATTACAGGCCAATCAAGTACCTGCTGCTGACGCTCAAGTGGTCGCACAGTTAATGATTAAGTCCGATATGGTTGGTGCGGATGGCCACGGGATTTTTAGATTGCCAGCCTACATCAAAAGAATTCGTGCTGGCGGTATTAACCTTAATCCTAACATTCATGTTGAACGTGAGCAGGGTGCAACCGCCTTGATCAATGGCGACAACGCTTTAGGTCATCTGGTAATGAACAAAGCGGTCGATATTGCAATAGAAAAAGTGAAGCAACACAGCGTTTGCTGGGTGGGCAGTCATTATGGGAATCATTCTGGAGCAGCATCCGTATATGTAAGAAAATTGGCGGAACAAGGTTACATCGGAATTTATATGGCAGTTGGTAATGCCAATCATATGGCACCGTGGGGCGGTATTGATTTACTTCTCTCCACCAATCCAATTGCGATTGCAGTTCCAGCTGGTAATCATCCTACTGTGCTGCTGGATATTGCGACTACGGTGGCTGCCTATGGAAAAGTAAAGGTGGCAGCTCAAAAAGGTGAGTCCATTCCGGATACTTGGATGATTGATAGAAATGGCAAGCCTATTACCGATCCAAAAAAATCGAACGAAGGCTCTTTATTACCGATTGGTGGCTATAAGGGGTATGGGCTTGCTGTGATGATTGGCTTGCTTGCAGGAACGCTTAATAATGCAGCCGTTGGTAAAGAGACGATTGACTTTAACGCACACCACGACTTGATTACGAATACAGGCCAAACGATTATTGCAGTTGATCCGAGTGCATTTGGTGATAAAGAATTATTTATTGAGCGCGTAATTAGCTTGGTGAATGATTTAAAAGCTTCTGCTAAGTTGCCTGGTATAGATCAGATTCGAGTGCCGGGTGATGGGGCCGCCAAGATGATGGCAGAACGGATGCAAAAAGGTATCCCCATTTCACCTGAATTAAAAGATTCTTTAAATCAATGTGCTAAGGAGTGTGGCATTGCAGTTTTAGATGTATAAATTTAAAAAGGGAGACAAAATGATTAATAAAACCATTAAAAAAATAGTATTAAGTTCTTTGGTAGCACCTTTTCTTTTGGGGACTG
Source organism: Pseudomonadota bacterium (assembly GCA_041179645.1). Lineage (GTDB taxonomy): Bacteria > Pseudomonadota > Gammaproteobacteria > Burkholderiales > Burkholderiaceae > Polynucleobacter. The sequence goes on along the minus strand of JBEGSZ010000016.1, from coordinate 46,959 downwards.
CTTTTGCTGCTTACCCAGATAAGCCAATTAAAATGATGATTGGCTTTGCTCCTGGAAGTGCCACTGATATTGTTGGCAGAATGATTGCGAATGAACTCAGCATCGTCTTAAAGCAGCCGGTTGTTGTGGAGAACAGGGGTGGCGCAGCGGGCACATTGGCAGCAGATGTTGTTGCTAAAAGCAGCCCCGATGGCTATACCGTTCTATTTGCCCAGAACGGCCTAGCGATCAATGTAGCTTCAAACCCAAAATTACCCTTTGACGGTCAAAAAGATTTGCTTCCGGTTGTGGGTGTGGCAGCCACTCCGCATATTCTGATTGTTGGTAAGAATTCAAAGGCTAAAAATGTTGCCGATTTGATAGCAATGCTAAAGGCTGACCCAGGTAAGCTCAGTTTCGGGTCATCTGGAATTGGAAATTCTGACCACATGGCTGGAGAGTTGTTTTTGGCAAGTACTGGCACCCAAGCAATTCACGTTCCTTATAAGGGAGGCTCTCCTGCAGCCACCGATTTAGTGGGCGGTCAAATCGATTTTTATTTTGCCGGCATGCCAGTAGGTTTACCTCTATATAAAGGTGACAAAGCAAACGCTTTAGCAGTCACTGGTAAAAATCGCTTTAGTGGGGCTCCAGAATTGGTCACAATGCAAGAGGCTGGTGTAAAGGGATATGAAATGGCCTTATGGCAAGGGATGTTTGTTCCTGCAGGAACTCCTCCAGCCATCGTCAGCACCTTAAATAACACCGTCCTAAAAATGCTAGACACTCCGGAGATGAAAGAGCGCTTCGTTAAAGCAGGTGTTCAGATTGCACCAATGAATACTCAGCAATTTACTGATTTATATAACTCTGATATTGCTAGATGGAAAGTTGTTATTGAGAAGGCAAATATTAAACTGAATTAAAAAGTAATACTGAATCTTCTGGGGTATTGACGAAAGTCAGTGCCCCTTTTTTATTGTGGACTGAGATCAAAGAACAACACTTCCGCATCTCGCCCATTATTCACTAAAATTTCACGCTCATCTTCAATATAGAGGGCATCTCCAGCGGAGAGTGCCAGGCTATTAATGCTGAGCTTACCTTTGATAAGGTGAATATATCCCTTGCGATTTGGATCGATTTGGATCGTTGCAGATTCATCTCCGTTAAATAGTCCCGCGTACATTCTGGCATCTGCATGAATTTTGACGGCATTGCCCCCACCATCTGGCGAGGCAATCAGACAAAGCTTCCCTTGCTTTTCTTCGGGAGGAATGGATTTTTGCTCATAGCCTGGAGAGATCTCTGTGACATTGGGCTCAATCCAAATCTGCAGAAAATGGGTGCTTTGATCCTTGGCGTGATTGAACTCGCTATGAGTGACGCCTGCGCCAGCGCTCATGCGTTGAATGTCACCAGGTGGAATGCCTTTGACATTACCCATGCTGTCCTCATGAGCTAATTCACCAGATAAAACGTAGCTGATGATTTCCATATTGCGGTGGCTGTGCTTGCCAAAACCCATGCCCGCGGCGACTTGATCCTCATTAATTACTCTTAAATTTCCCCAGCCCATAAATTGGGGGTCGTAATAACCGGCAAAAGAGAAGGAATGAAAGCTTTTCAGCCATCCATGGTCAGCATAGCCACGGTCTTGAGATTTTCGAATAGTCAGCATGATGAAGATCTTTTCTGGAGGGTGTAAGCACATTATCATTAGCTTTTGACATATTTGCTGATTGGCCTTCCATGGGAAGTATCAAACAAGACATTAAGGAAACGTACTTAGGCCTCTATGAGACCGCTCAAGAAAAGTGGGGTGACTTTACCCAGTTTTTCAGAGAGGCTTGGCCCCTATTGTTAGTCTTATTGATTGGATTGATGGGGGTCTGGTGGTACGCTGATCCGCCACCACCAAGACATGTGGTTATGGCAACCGGTCAGCCCGGCGGATCTTATGACATCCTAGGCAAAAAGTACGCTGCTTTTTTTGAGAAAAAAGGGATTACGCTAGAGCTGCTTCCGACTAAGGGTGCGGAAGATAATATAAATCGTTTGGCCGATCGTAAAGATCCAGTGCAGGCCGCATTTGTGCAGGCGGGAGCTTTTGACCCCCATTCCGTTCAAGGCGTTCAATCCCTCGGCACAATTTCCTATGACCCTATTTGGTTGTTTTATCGCGGTGCCGAGGTCAGGGAGACTGACTATGAGGAGATTAAGGTCAGATCACGTTACTTCCTTGATTCCCGAATGTCAGTTGGAGAGAAAGGGAGTGGAACTTACGCACAAGCCATTCAAATTATGAGGGCCAATGGATTTGAAGAAGGCGCCCATTTTCTTTACCTCTCTGGGGCGAAATCGGTGGAGGCGCTAAAAAAAGGTGAGATCGATGCCGCCTTTGTTGTTGATTCCTATGAAGCTCCCAATGTGCAGGCTTTGCTAGCAGATCCTAATTTACATTTATCCGCATTTCCTCGAGCGGAGGCTTATTCCCGGTTGTTGCCTTATATGCAAATTCTGAATGTGCCAACAGGCGGGTTTAGCTTAATACGTAACTTTCCCGCTAGGGATATTAAGTTAATGGCCTCGACTACTAATTTGCTCATTGATGACAGAATGCATCCCGCACTGCAATTCTTATTCTTAGAGGCTGCGCGTGAGATCAATGGAAAATCTACATTCTTTTCTGCGCATGGAGAATTCCCATCTTTCAAACACACAGGCGTTCAGGAAAGTCCTGTAGCTTTGCACTATGAAAAAAATGGCTCCCCTTTACTGATGACCTATTTACCATTTTGGTTGGCTGAGATGGTAAATCGTTTGATATTTGTCCTGCTACCATTCTGCGCCTTGGCTTACCCAGTTTTGCTAACCTTGCCGGGCTATCGTAATAAACGCATGCGCCGAAAGATTAATCAGTTGTATGGGATTTTGAAGACATACGAGCAAGAGCTAACGACTAATTTCCAGCTAGAAATAAAAGATGAGTACCTCAAGAAATTAGATCTCCTGGAGTATCAAGCTCTTCAGCTGAAGGTCTCGAAAAGCATGTCTGGTGATTACTATGCCTTGCGGACGAGTATTGACTACGTCCGCAGTTGCTTAAATCGGGGTGTTCACCCTTATCGACTCGAAGAAGATTCTGGTGGCGTATAGTTTGCTAATACTGATTAATTTGTAACTTTTATGAAACCTTACGATCACCCCGCCCGCAAACAGTTGCATGAAGAAGTGCATGCGCGCCCCCCAATTGCACTTTGGCCAAATGAAAGGGTGTTGTCACAATCCTTTTTGCTTGATGCTAATTCTCGCAAGACTCAAATTGAGTGGATTCAAAGGCTAAGTGCTGCCTTGGATATTCCCAATGATCATGAGCAGGATCACTCTTTTAAGATGCTCACTCTGGCACCTGAGCCACAGAGGGTGCTGATTAAGTGGGAATTGCATGGCGAGTTTGCAACCATCGCAGCGATTACGCATAATCCCATCAAAATTACTGGGCCACTGTTAGAGTCTCGGCTGGCTCTTGAGAGGATCTTGGATCAATTATTTCAAAGCCTAGGATGTCCAACTATTGTTGAGGCTGGCGGTGAAAGAATTTCTGCATTGGATCTTGCGTTTGAGCATCGCCCGCTATTCTCAGAGGCACAAGAGGTGTCCGCTATTTTTAGTGGGAATACCGTGCTCGGCAGTTATATCTTGTCAAACAAGAAGGCTCAGTTGTGGACAGACTTACGTTTGGATGATGACGGCTATATCTCCTACTTTATTCCACACGATATTCTAGGTTCACGACAGGCTGGTCGCGTAGCGCGAGCCATTGCTGAAGCAGAAACTTATCGTATGGCAGCGATGATTGCTTTCCCGGTCGCCAAGAGTCTCTCAATGCCACTCAGGACTGCGGAGTCAGAATTGGCAGACTTATCTAAAAATATCTCTCAGTTACAAACTGAGCCGGGTGTGCATCCTGAAAAGGATGGGCAGTTTTTGGGGGAGCTCTCTCATTTGGCCTCAAGAGCTGAGCAATGGATCTCAGGATATGGATTACGCTTTACAGCTTCCGAGGCCTATAGCCAATTACTCAGTAAGAATCTATATGAGCTAGCGGAGTCTCCAATTCCGGGCGTGCAGTCTCTCTCGGAATTTATGGATCGACGTTTTCAGCCTGCCATGGGCACCTGCATCTGGACGCAACGTAGATTAAAAGAGTTATCGGACCGCATCTCGAGAACAACTCAAACTCTCAGAACGCGTATTGAGTTTGTAAATGAAGAGCAGACGCAAAAATTGCTTGCTAGCATGGATCAGCGAGCGCGTTTGCAATTGCGCTTGCAGGAGACTGTGGAAAGTCTTTCAGTTTTAGTCTTAACTTACTATGCAGTGAGTTTGTTGGCCTATGTTGCCAAGGGTGGCAAGGAGGCTGGCTTCGCTATTCATCCAGAAATAGTTGCCGCCATTGCCGCTCCAGTAGTAGCCATTGTCTTCCTGCTCATTAGCAAGCGAAGACGTAAGCGCATTACTGAGATGAGTAAATCTCTGTAGACATTAAAAAAGAGGCCTCGGCCTCTTTTTTAATGAGCGTATTACGTCTTAACCTAAGCTATCAGCCCAGATGTTGTGTGCCCAGCCCCAAGCATAAACACCCTCGAGGGTGGTTGGACCAGGTGAGAGGCCTCCAGATCCCGGAACAGTCTTGAAGGTTTTCTCGGCAGCGTTATATTGATGAACGCTAGCAACGTGAACCACGTCTCGATCATTCACAAAGCTGTAGCAAGTGTTGGTCAGTACAGGGGCTGGATTAACTTCCCAGCCGCTCAACTCTGCAACGATTGCTGCCGCTGCCACTTTGGCATGTTGGTTAGCCATATGACCAGATTTCGGCATTAATGGCGCGATTTGAATGGCATCACCTAAGACGTGAATGTCTTTACGTGCAGTTGATTCAAAATTGAGGAAGTTGACGTTCACCCAGCGACCATTGGAATTCGCTAAGCCAGTTTTAACAGCGATTTCACCGGCAGCCATTTGTGGCAGGACATTCAATACATCGGCCTTCACATCATCCTCAACTTCGAGTTTGAGTGTTTTGGTTTTTGCGTCCACACCAACTACATTGCTCTTTGGTCGGTACTCAATGATTCCGGCGTACTGCTCAGCCCACACCTTTTTGAACAATGCTCCCTTAGAGGTGACGTCTTGGTTGGCATCCAAGATCAATACCTTACCTTTAGGATTATGTTGTTTGAGATAGTTGGCAACCTGACAAGCGCGCTCATAAGGGCCGGGAGGGCAGCGATATGGAGCTTCTGGAATGCTAATTGCAAAAGTGCCACCTTCGCGCATAGCGGCGATTTGTTTATGTAAGGCAACTGTTTCTGGTCCAGCCTTCCAAGCTTGTAGCGTTACGCCATCCTTGTTGGCTTGCGCAAGACCCTCAATACTTTTGAGGTTGAGTGACACGCCAGGAGATACGACTGCTTTGTCGTAGCGCAAAGTTTTGCCAGAGGCGAGAGTCACCGTTTTCTTATCTGGATCAATGCTGCTGACGCTGTCTTGAATAATTTTGATGCCATGACGCTTACTCAATGTGTCGTAAGGAGATGTGATCTCCGCCATATTGCGTGAACCACCAATAACTAAATTGGACAGTGGGCAAGAGATAAAAGAGGTGTTGGGCTCAATGAGGGTTACTCGAGCAGTGTTGTTAGAAAACAAGCGCAAATACTTGGCGGCAGTGGCGCCGCCATAGCCGCCACCAATCACGATGATTTCTGCTTTTTGTAAAGTAGCTGCTTTTACTTGACCTGAAAGACCTGCAAGCAAACCTACGGCTGCAGCGCTCTGACCTATAAAATGTCGACGATCCATGGCGCCTCCTTATTGTTTCTTGCCAAGTTGCTTGGCAATAGTTTCAAGTTGTTCATCTGTGTAGCCTTTTGCTAGCTGAGGCATGATGGTGCCCTCTAGTGCGCCACTCTTATAAGCCTTGAGTTTGCTTAGCATCTCTTGGCTAGTCAGGTTATTGATGAGGGGCATGCCACCATCAACCACGCCTTTACCATCAGTACCATGACAATTGGCGCAGGTTGCAGCGAGGCTGCGTTTATAGAGTTGATCGGCTGTCTGGGCCAAACTTAGTCCACTCCACTGGCTTAAGCCAATCAATGTACTGGCCACCAAAATCGGTTTTAGATACTTCAATCGCATAGGGATAATCTCCGTCATACATACACTGTTCTAAGGATGGTGCTAACTGATCCTATCTTAATCAGATAATAGAGGGATTAGTAGTTTTACTTAGATCGCTTTTGAATAAGCTTAGAGCGAAAAATGAGCTTAATAGCGCCAATAGTTTTTAGCATTGCACCCCAAGACCTATAAACTATGGATATGCGAGGCTCTTTTACCTATCGAAATGCATTTTTTATCCTACTTCTAGGTGTATTCACTTACTTGTATGGATTGGATAGCCGCTTTGCCCCCAAGAACGGCGATGAGTATCCCTATATGCACATCGTGAGGATGACTGCAGATTCTGGGGCTTGGTTACCTTTGCAGTCTGAGATGGACGGTATAAAAAACACCAAGCCTCCCCTGGTGTTTTGGGAGGGGATTGCTAGCACGGGCTGGGGAAGCGACTGGACACTCATGGCATTGCGTTGGCCTAGTGTTCTATATACCGGCTTGACAGCACTCTTCTTATTTCTTGCTGTGGCACGTTTTAGCGGTAAAAAACAGACTGGCTTACTAGCTGCGCTGATATGGCTTTCCTTTTTTGCGACCTATCGCTATGGCCGTCCATTTTTAACCGATCCTCCTGAGGTGTTTTGGCTCAGCTTGCCATTTCTGGCTTTGCTCTATTGGGGTAGGGCCGCCTTTGAATCCAAACTATTGTTTCCGGTCTTGGCAGGCGCCTCTTTTGGTTTGGCATTACTGTCAAAGTCTTTTGCTTATATTGTTCCTGCTGCATTTGCTTTGAGCCTGTTTTACTGGCGCTGGCGTGAGTGGAGCATTCCCAAGGTCTTACTGCAAGACTTCTACAAAGTATTTTTGATTGCCATTCTGTCTTTAGGTGTCTTTTCCTTGTGGTTTGTACTCGACCCATTTCCAGAGGCAGTCTGGAAGGAATTTGTCCTTGGTGAGAATGCAGGCAAGTTCGAGGCACGTAGCTCCAATTACCTGTTAGATCTAGTGCGTGGTGGCGACAGTATTTGGATGTTGGTGTTAACAAGCCTAGCCAATGCTGGACTATTTACCTTCGTATTGATTTCTGCCTTGCTTCAATGTTGGCGTGAGCGGCGTTTTATGTCCCTTGAAGAAAGCTTGTTACTAGTTTTAGCGTTAGCTTTTTTCATTGTATTTAGTTTGCCAAGTCAGCGCTCTGGTCGATACCTGTTACCGGTAATGCCCGCATTCGCTGCATTGATCGCTATGTATTGGGATCGGCTGCCCTTGTGGGGATTTCGGATTGCATTGCTTTTGCAGCTCATCTTACTTGCTGCGCTCACTTGGGTTGGGGGCAACTTACAGCTATCCAATTTCCTGGGTCAGCCCAACATCTGGAATTATTCCTCTTGGCATTGGGGCTTCATGGGCATTTCGATCGCCTTAGTATTGCTAGGCCTATTGAATCGAGAGTGCAGCAAGGTAATTGCTTTAGCAGGATGCTTTCTTTGTTATTGCACGTTGACTAGTAGCTTGTCACCTCTGGAGGGTGTCTTAGGTCGATATTCTCAAGCCACTATCCAAGGCGTTGCTGGGCAAGATGTTTGGGTGCCCTGCGACTATCGCGCTAAAGACGAGGAATATCGACTCTTGTTGCCTGGTGCTAAATTGCATGGCTACCTGGCAAAGGATGCCGGCCAAATTGATTTGCTGACTGGCACTTACCCATTAGTAGCGGTGCAGTCGCCTATAGGTACGGAGCTCACGCTATGTGAATCTTGCCAGGTAGTAGGTAAGCGCATGGAAATGCGAGCCCGTCATTCGGATGCTGAGATTCGGGCGATACTCAGAGGTCATATTGGAGAACACCTGTTTGTGAATGAATATTTAATTTCAACGCCAGCAACGATTGCGTTGCCATTGGTGGGTAAGGATGCTTGCCGATGAGTCGGGTAATTGCTTTTTGTTTTTTATTGCTTGCTTCCGTTTTAGGCTACCTGCACATTGATAGTCGGCCTGTGTGGGCGCCATTTGCAATTGATCACCCTGTGAATAACCCAAGTCAATCAGATGAGACCTTAGAGCTAGCCGAGCCCAGTAGGCCAGTAAAGAATCCCAAAAATGCTGTGCCCCTAAAGCTCACTCCACCAAGCCTGCGCACTGATTGGTTGCCAGATACCGGAGCTCCATCAGTCCATGCCGCCTCTTTAATTGCACTCAAAGATGGTGGGGTGAGAGCGTTTTGGTTTGCGGGAAGCCGAGAGGGTGCGCCAGACGTAGTCATCAACACATCCGTTTTTGATTCGCGGGAATCTAGGTGGAGCGCCCCAACAGTGGTAATGGACCGCATCACTGCAGAGAAAGGCTTATCCCGTTACATTGCCAAATTAGGTAACCCTGTTCCTGCAAGAATGGCTGATGGTCGTATGCAATTATTTTTTGTGACCGTATCTATTGGTGGTTGGGCAGGCAGCTCAATCTCTTCGGTGATTTCAGATGATGAAGGATTAACTTGGGATCGACCTCAACGACTCATTAGCTCCCCGCTGATTAACCTTAGCACCTTAGTAAAGTCTCCGGCAATTTCATTTTCGGATGGGCGTCTCGGCCTGCCGGCATATCACGAGTGGATTGGTCGCTTTGGTGAGTTTCTCAGAATCGAAGCGAGTCAAGTCATTGATAAACGACGCATGAGCTCCGGTAGGGGTGCTATTCAACCTGTACTTTTTGACAATGGGCCGCAAGACGCAAGTGCTTATTTCCGTCAAACTCGATCTAGTTCTCAGCCCAAAAAAATTCCGGTCAGCGAAACCAAGGATGCTGGACAGTCCTGGTCGATTACAGGAGATCTCGAGATCTCCAACCCTAACTCTGCCGTTGCTGCAGTTACTCTAACCAACGGTACTAGGCTGATGGTTCTCAATAATATTGAGGCAGGGCGCTATCGACTTGTAATGGTGATGCGTGAACCAGGCTCTCCTGAATGGCAGGTGGTTCAGGTTCTTGAGGACGATGAATCATTGAGCAATGATCAGCGTCGAGAATTTTCTTACCCGTATTTAATTTCTGCCAATGGTCAAGACGCCCATCTTGCTTATACCTGGGATAGAAAAAGGATTAAGCATATTTATTTTCCGACCGACTGGTTTAAGCATGCCGCAAACAATCTCAAAGAAAAGGAAGTGCAATGATGGCCTCATATTTGCAAATCATTGCCTTGCTTGAAATGTCCATTACCTGTGCGGTGGTGCTCATGATTCTCTTACAAAAAGTATCCTCAATAGAGATCCCCTTTGTAATTCGTCTAGCTGCAGTCTTGTTATTGGGCAATTTATTTTTCTGGCCCCTCGGAATGTCACTTGAATTGCCTTTATCTGCTTACGTGCGTGGTGTTACCGGTGAGCTCAGTATTGTTACGATGCTCTTATTGTGGAGTTCCATATTGCCTACTACCAAAAAGACGCCGCTTGGATTTAAGGCGTCATTAGCGCTGATTGCGATAGCGTTTTACCCCTTGGCGCTTGGGCTTGGAATGGTAGATCCCTATGCTTGGGGCTATGGTTCTATTGCTCTTTTGATTAGCGTAATTCTTTTTGCCATTGTCTGTGGTCTTGCTGGCTGGAATAAAGGTGTTTGGATCATTTCTTTTGCGATTATTGCCTGGTCGGCTCATTGGCATGAATCCACAAATCTTTGGGACTATCTCTTAGATCCTTTCTTGGCGATCTGGGCTCTGATAGCTATTCCCAATGCAATTTATCGCAAGCGTCGTGAAAAGGCGCAGTCAGGCTATCTGTTTAGGGCGGGCTGACGATTACTTAGATGGTTACTCTGTAAATTTGAGGTAACAAAAAAGCCAGCAGATCGCTGGCTTTTTTGTTGACTGCTATTCCAAGAATTAATCTGGAATGTTGGCTTTACGAATGACTGGACCCCAGACGTTGATTTCTTTCTCAAGGTGATCTTTGAGGCCTTTTGAAGAAATCTTCTCAGCAGGCACGATATCAATGTTGGCATCTTCCAAACGCTTCTTCACATCAGGTGTATTCAATGCTTTCTTTAGAGCTGCATTGATTTTGTCCTGGATTGCTTGTGGAGTGCCTTTTGGTGCATATACACCGTGCCAAACTTTAACTTCAAAGCCTTTGAGGCCTTGCTCATTCAAAGTTGGAACGTTAGGAATTGCAGGCAAACGCTTCATGGTTGTTGTACCAAATGCCTTTACGCGGCCATCCTTGATGTAAGGAATAGTTTGTGTAGTTTGGTCGCACAAGAGGTCAACTTGACCACCCAAGAGGTCTGTCAAAGCAGGGCCAGTTCCTTTGTAAGGAATATTGGTCAACTTAACACCTAAACGGCTTTGGAATAGCAGGCCGCACAGTTGTGACACTGCGCCAGGACCGGCGTTAGCCATAGTCACTTTTGAGCCGTTAGCTCTGATGTAGGCTTCCAGTTCTTTAAAGTTGTTTGCTGGCAAATCTTTTTTACCGAGCAATACCATTGGAACGTCCGCTACTTGACCGATGTAATCAAAGCTGGTCATTGGATCGTAAGGGAGCTTGTCGTACAACGCTTGCGCTGTAGCCATACCCATGTGGTGAATGTAGATCGTGTAGCCATCTGGAGCTGCGCGAGAAACCTTGGTAGAAGCAATCGTGCCGCCAGCGCCAGGTACGTTCTCAACTACTACTGTTTGACCGAGTGATTGACCCATTGGCACTGCAATTAAGCGCGCGATAGAGTCAGTTGGTCCACCAGCTGCAAAAGGAACAATCAAGGAAATGGATTTTGTTGGCCAATCTTTTTGGGCTGATGCAATATTGCTACCCAATAAAGTGCTGGCGCTCACAACTGCAGCAATTCCAGCGAACAGGGTTTTCTTTAATTTCATTTAAGTCTCCGTTAATGTGTAAAGCTGACTGATTTTGCCACTTTTAATAACTATCGGCTTTAGGGTTTACCAGCAATAGCTAGGGTTCTCTGGGCTAACAGGACAACTGGGCGGTCAATCATGCGACCATCTAGCTTGACCGCACCACCTTTGGATGCTTTGTCAGCCTCAATGACGCGATGTGCCCAAGAGACTTCCGCGGCAGTAGGCATAAAGGAATCCTTAACCAGGGAAATCTGCTTTGGGTGAATGCAAAGCTTACCACCAAACCCCATTCTTTTAGCGCGCTCGGCATCATCAGTGATGCGCTCAATATTGTCGGTGGAGGGGGTAACCCCATCAATTGGAGGGGCAATTTGGGCTAAACGGGATGCCAACACAATCTGAAAGCGCGCTGTTTGTAGCTCGATTTCTTGAGCATCGCAGACCATCCCTAAATCCGCCTGTAAATCGATGTTGCCCAAGGCAAGGCGCAAGACTTGTTCGGAATTAGCAATCTCATTGAGGCGATCAAGGCCGATGGCAGTCTCAATCATTGGAATGATGGCTGTGTTTGGCAGGATTTGTGCTGCACCATTAATTTGGTCGAGGGACTCGCTTTTTGGGATGAGTAAGCACGCCGCATCCAACTCTTGAATCAGAATGAGGTCTGCTGCATAAAAGTGACTACCCGGGGAATTCGAACGGATAATCAGGCGCTTTTTTTGTTCAGCAGTAAATGTGGGCCAAGCGGCACGGATCGCTGCGCGGGCAGATTCTTTATCTTCCTCGGCAACGGCATCCTCTAAATCGATGATGACGCCATCGGCGCCGCTATCTAGTGCTTTAGTAAAACGCTCGGGGCGAGTGCCTGGAACAAATAAGAAAGTGCTGCTAAAGCCGATGGGTGTATCAAGTGGATTCATGTGTAAGGCTTTATTGAATGCGAAACAAAAAAGGAATAACTGGGATTTAGGATATCAAGAGACCTATCTTGGCCTCTTTGCGGATATTCCACAAGCGCTCAATTGCGGCACTCATTTCAGTTGGTGTTGCACCACCGCTGAATGCAGCAAGACGCATGGCCTTATCCGTAATCTCAGCGCGGCTTAGTGTATTGCCAGGATCGCCCTTGGGTTCATCAACGCGACCCTCCAAGACTTCACCGTTCTGTAAATACACTTTGACTTTGCCGATCCAGCGTTGAGGATAGGCGCTATCAACTTCGGAATCCAGAATCATGGTCACGCGATCACGGAATTCGCAAATCTCTTGATCGTGAAAGTGTTGATCAAATTCCTGCAGGCCAGCAAATTGATAGTGAGCAATTAAAGCTAATACCGTTCCCATTGAGAATTTAGATTGGTGCACGGTAGCGGGATCCGTTACCGGACCCAAGACATCAATTGCCCCTTGGTGTACCAAGGTTTCTACCTTGGCGATATCACTAGGCTTGAGATTGTTTGCTAGCATGACTTGCAATAAAGCATCTGCAGCAGGGTGGGTATGACGACATGAGGCGTGATACTTAAAGCTCGTCTCAGCAATAGTCCAGCGACTACCTAGTCGATCAACTAATTTGCTAGGGTCTGCATCACTGGACATACCAGCAGCCAAACCTTGTTTGCCTTCCAAAATATGTTCAGCACCAGTGAAGCCCGATTGCGCCAAGTAGGCTGACATCAAGCCGGTTGAGGAGGCATGCGCAGTATGGAGTTGCTTGGAGTCGGCGGCATCGCGTAGGAATTCCCAGAGGCCAGCGGATTGTGTGCCCGCAGAACCAAAGGCATGCAGCATTTGGTTTGGGTTGAGTTTGAGAAGATGGCCTACAGCAGCGGCAGCTGCTAGGGTGCCAGCAGTACCTGTGGTGTGAAATGTTTTGTAATGCGAGCGACCCAAAAATTCACCAACCCGAATGCCGACTTCATAGCCCACAACAGCGGCTACCAGAAGATCTTCCCCTGAGGCGCCAATCGTTTGTGCTGTTGCTAGTGCCGCAGGAAATACCACGGTAGCTGGATGAAAGACGGAGCCATTGTGAACATCATCTTGTTCAGCAACGTGGGAGGCCGCTGCATTTGCCAGTGCGGCCAAAAAAGGGCTCGAGCTCTTGCGGCTAATCAGGATTTCAGCGGAGCCAGGATTGGCCGCATTAAAGCCGCCCATGCTTTGCGCAAACTGAGTGATGGTCTCTACTGGACGCGAACCTTTACCAGCAATTGCAGAGCCAAACCAATCGACCAGTAAATCCTCAGTACGCGCAATGACTTCTTCGGGAATGTCACTAATTGTTAACTCAGCAGCAAATGTTGCTAAGGCTTTGGATAAATGCGGAGTAGTCATTGATAAAAATTCCCTAAGCTAAAACTGCAGTGGCTTGCATGGTGAGCCAGCCTTCATGATCTTCGGCCCAAATGGAGATTGTTTTTCCGGAAGGATCTTTCTCGAGATCGGGTTTTGCGCTGACTTTAAAGATATTGATATCAAAGGTTGGGCGAATGGCGCGGAATTCAAAGTTCTTTAACTTGCAACCCGGAATACTTTGACGCACAAGATCTACCAACAGGGTTGCAATTAAAGGGCCATGAACAATTAAGCCGGGATAGCCTTCTACCTCAGTAACATATTTGCGATCGTAATGAATGCGATGACCATTGAATGTCAGGGCTGAGTAACGAAATAACAAAACATCATCTGGCGTAATTGTTTTAGACCAGGTGGCTCCAGAAGGCGCAGGTGTTGGTGCAACTGGTTTGTCATCTGGACCTGGAGCATCGCGATACACAATATCGTGCTCTTCAACGAGAGCTAAGCCACTCTGATTGGAGATTTCATGTTTGACCAACACAAAAATGAGATCGCCAGTGCGACCTGCTTTGTGCGTAACAGATTCGATTCTAGAGACGCGTTCGATTTCATCTCCGACAGCAAGTGGAGCTAGCCACTCAACTCGACTACCTGCCCACATGCGGCGCGGTAGTGGTACGGGGGGCAAAAAGCCGCCACGCTTAGGATGGCCGTCAGGACCGATTTCAGATTGAAGGGCACACGGCAAGAAGTAAAGCCAATGCCATAGCTCTGGCAGAAAGGTTCCATCATTCGGGGCAGGATCAGGTCGATCAAGCGTTGCTGATAAAGCTTTGACGGGTGCCGCAGTAACGATGTCTTGAAGGGTCTCGGTTTTGCCGAGCCATTCTTGGAGATGGGTGATGGTTTGAGGTTCGATTCGCATAACTTCCATTATGCCAATTTCAGCTCCAAAAGCAGTGGAGCTAGGTCAATAAAGTGGCGAGCAAATAACTCAGTAAGCCAGCCAGAGCTGAACCAGTCAGGACAGTAATCACCCCTTTTTGAAACTTAAAGAGCGCTACACCTGCAAGTAAGGTGATCGCAATCGACACCCAAGAAATTGAGCCACCAAGACCATGGGGAAAAAAGACGTGATAGGCAAAGAAGAGGCCCAGGTTAGCGATAACGCCAACTACCGCGGCAGAGATTGCAGTTAGGGGCGCAGTAAAGCTGATCTTGCCATGAGTGGATTCAATCAGTGGGCCACCAATGAGTACTAGGAAAAATGAAGGTAGAAAAGTAAACCAGGTTGCAACGCAGGCCCCAAGCACCCCAAACCAAAATGGATTGCTATAGCCGATTAAATGCTGGATGTGGCCAGCCAGGTAGCCAACAAAAGCCACCACCATGATGAGCGGTCCCGGAGTGGTTTCACCAAGGGCCAAGCCATCCATCATTTGGCCGGCACTAAGCCAATGGAATTGATCCACGGCACCCTGGTAGACGTAGGGCAGAACAGCATAAGCGCCACCAAACGTCAGGAATGCTGCTTTAGTAAAAAACCAAGCGATTTGTGGGTAAAGCGTTTTCCAGCCAAAAATGAGGGCAAGAGAGAGAAATGGAATGAGCCAGAGCGCCGTAACAACCGAACCTTGTACCGCCAATTTTTTTTTGGAAAACTTGGCATGCTCTGGGATTGGGGTGTGATCATCAATGATTGCAGGGTCATGAGTCACACTCGTTTGATTATGGGTAGCAGTTTGTTGAAAATACTCTGGATAGCGCTTGCCACCCCAGATGCCAATTAAGGCTGCGAAAACAACAATGATTGGAAAGGCAAGATTGAGAATAAAGATTGCTAGGAACGATCCAAGTGCAACCCAGCGCAATGCTTGATTGTGAATCGTGCGCTTACCAATGCGAACCGCGGCATGCAAGATGATGGCAGTAACAGCAGGTTTGATGCCAAAAAAGATGGCGGCAATCCATGGCACTTGGCCAAAGGTGAGGTAGACCCAGGATAGGCCGATCAAAATAAAAAGAGATGGCAGTACAAAGAGGGTTCCGGCTAAGACGCCACCCCAAGTTCGATGCATGAGCCAGCCGATATAAGTTACCAGCTGCTGAGCCTCAGGCCCTGGCAGCAACATGCAATAGTTCAGCGCATGTAAAAAGCGCTGCTCAGAAATCCAGCGACGCTTCTCAACAAGTTCTTGGTGAAGGACAGCTATTTGACCTGCGGGCCCACCAAAACTAATAAAGCCAAGCTTGGCCCAAAACTTCAGGGCCTCGCGAAATGGAACACTCAAACCTCTTCCATTCCGCCAACAACTTGGCTAAAGCCGTTATCTACATAAATAATTTCAGCAGTAATGCCGTTTGCTAAGTCAGACAATAAGAAGGCTGCTGTATTGCCCACATCATCAATCGTGACATTGCGACGCATTGGAGCAGTTTGCTCAACTGCATCCAAAATCTTGCCAAACCCTTTAATGCCCGCAGCAGCCAAAGTTTTAATCGGGCCAGCAGAAATGCCGTTAGCACGAATGCCTTTAGGTCCAACTGAGCCGGCAATGTAACGTACAGAGGCTTCCAGGGATGCTTTGGCAAGACCCATAGTGTTGTAGTTGGGAACGTTACGCAAGCTACCGAGGTAAGTCAGCGTCAATAAGGAAGACTTATCGCGCAACATTGGCAAAGCCTCTTTTGCCATTGCTGGGAAGCTGTAAGCAGAGATGTCATGGGCAATCTTGAAGCCTTCGCGAGATAGACCATCTAAAAAGTCGCCGGCAATAGCTTCGCGGGGAGCAAAGCCAATCGCGTGAACAAAGCCATCAAATTGAGGCCAGGTCTTTGCTAAATCCTTAAAGAGTGCGGAAATCTGCTCATCGCTGCCGACGTCGCAGTCAAAAATGAGATCGGTATTGAATTCTTTTGCGAAATCGACAATACGGTCTTTAAAGCGCTCACCAACGTAGGTAAAGGCTAATTCAGCCCCTTCGCGGTGACATGCCTTGGCGATGCCATAGGCAATAGAGCGGTTAGAAAGAAGGCCGGTAATCAGAATTTTTTTGCCAGCGAGAAAGCCCATGTTGTGTCCTTTGCTTCAAATGTGGTTTGCTATCTACAATTGTTGCATATATGCCCATGCTCCCCGTCATCCGCCAAATCCCCACTTTGCTACTCCTAGCCCTTCTGGCTGGGGTGGCGGTCAATTCGGCGCAGGGTGCGCAGGGCATAGCTCAGTACGGAAAACCGAAATACCCTGATGGTTTCAGTCATTTTGACTACGTGAACCCCAATGCTCCCAGAGGCGGCACCCTCACTTTGCCTAACCCAGACCGCCGCACGAGCTTTGATAAATTCAATCCATTTACCTTGCGAGGTGTGGCTGCCCCTGGGATAGCTCAACTCATGTTTGAGTCTTTGGCGGTCGGAAGTGCAGATGAGGTCTCAAGCGCCTATGGCTTGATTGCAGAAGATATTCAAGTGGCAACTGACAAGATGTCAGTCGTGTTTCAGATTCGCCCTGAGGCGAAATTTTCGGATGGCAATGCGATCTTGGCTAGCGATGTAAAGCACAGCTTTGATACTCTGATGAGCTCGCTCGCCAATCCACAATTTAAAACGGTCTATGCCGACGTCAAGCAAGCGGTAGTACTTTCTGATCGCGTCATCCGTTTTGATTTTAAGAATCGCAATCCTGAATTACCGGTGATGGTGGGTACCCTGCCGGTGTTCTCCCGCAACTGGGGTAAGAAGCCCGATGGCACGATTACGCCATTTGATAAGTTGACCTTTGAGATGCCGATAGCGAGTGGCCCCTATGTCATTGAGTCTTACAAAGCGGGTAAGACGATGATTTTTAAACGCAACCCTAACTACTGGGCAGATCAAGGTGGTAAGACGCTGAATGTTCGTGTCGGTTTTTATAACTTTGATCGCGTGAACTACAAGCTGTATAGCGATGATGCTGTTCGTCTAGAAGCTTTTAAGGCTGGAGAGTTTGATGCGCTGGTGGAGTACCGTGCTAAGAATTGGGCGAAGAGTTATGTAGGCCCCAGATTTAATGATGGCACTCTGGAAAAGAAAGCTTTTCTCAATCACAACGGCGCGGGTATGCAAGGTTTTGCCATGAATGTCCGTCGACCAATTTTTCAGGATCCACGTGTACGTCAGGCCTTGGGTTATGCGCTGGACTTCGAGTGGTTGAATCGCCAGCTGTTCTTTGAGCAGTACAGTCGTATCAATAGTTACTTTACGAACAGTGACCTGAGTGCCAATTTCGATGGCCCCCGTAAGCCGACTGAAGCAGAGTTGAAATTACTCAGGCCTCTGAAAGCGCAATATCCCAAGTGGGTGCCAGATGCAGTCTTTGGCCCAATGCCCGCTGCACCTTCAACTGCTGCCCCTGATAGCTTGCGACAAAATCTGCGCAAAGCGCGCGACTTACTGGCGCAAGCTGGTTGGCAATATCGAGATGGTGCTTTACGCAATATGCAAGGCGAGCCTTTCCGATTTGAGATGGTTGAGGACGGCCCATTCTTTTTAAGAGTTATTTCTTCTTATGTGCGTAACTTAGAAAAGTTGGGTATTCAGGTAGATATTCGGACGAGCGATTTTGCTTTGCATCAGAAGCGCATGGATGAGTATGACTTTGATATGACTACGATTCGTTTCCCAGACTCACAAAGCCCTGGCAATGAATTGTGGGATCGCTTTGGCAGTCAGGCTGCAAAAGAAAAAGGATCTGATAACGTCATTGGAATCCAATCTCCAGTTGTCGACGCCTTGGTGGATGCAGTTGTCAAAGCCCAGACCCGTGAAGAGTTGCGTGCTGCCACTAGAGCTTTAGATCGCGTTCTCTGGAATAGCTACTACGTGATTCCACAGTGGTACAACCCGACGCACCGAATTGCGTATCGTAAGGAAATGCGCTATCCAGAACCTCCTTTGTATTACACCGCCGAATCTTGGATTCTGCTCAATTGGTGGAAAGAGGGGGCGCGCTAATGCAAGGGCAAATGTGGTCTTATATTCTCAAGCGCGTGCTCTTGATGATTCCTACTTTGTTGGGTGTCTTAACCCTCACGTTTGCAGTGGTGCAATTTGTACCTGGGGGGCCGGTCGAGCAATTGATGTTGGAACTCAAAGGTAAGGGTGATGCCGCAGTGAGTGGAGCGGAATCATCTGGCGGCGGCAGCAACTATCGTGGCCGACAAGGGGTGGATGCTGAGCGCTTGGCTGAGGTCAAGGCTCTATATGGTTTTGATAAGCCGCCAGTAGAGCGTTATTTCATGATGCTCAAACGTTTTGCGCAATTTGATTTGGGTGAGAGCTACTACCAACACCAAAGTGTTTGGCAATTAGTAGTTTCTAAATTACCAGTATCTATCAGCATTGGTCTATGGACCTTCTTTCTCACTTATTTGGTGTCGATACCCTTGGGTATAGCTAAGGCAGTCAGAGATGGCTCTCGCTTTGATGCGATTACGAGCACGATGATTTTAGTGGGCTATGCCATCCCAGGATTTGTATTAGGCGTTCTCTTACTGGTCATCTTTGGCGGTGGTAGCTTCTTGCAAATCTTCCCACTGCGTGGATTGACTTCAGATAACTGGAGTGAGCTGAGCATGATGGGTAAGGTAATGGATTATTTGTGGCATTTAGTTTTACCAATTACCGCTTCCGTTTTGGGTAGTTTTGCAGTCATCACGATGTTGACGAAGAATTCTTTTTTGGAGGAAATTCGTAAGCAATATGTATTAACTGCAAGAGCTAAAGGACTCACTGAAAAACAAGTCCTTTGGAAGCATGTATTCCGCAATGCCCTCTTACCTCTAGTGACAGGATTTCCAGCGGCATTCATTGGTGCCTTCTTTACTGGTTCGCTGTTGATTGAAACCCTCTTTTCTTTGGATGGATTGGGCTTGCTTTCTTACGAGTCGGTGATGCGCCGTGACTACCCAGTGGTTTTTGGAACGCTGTATCTCTTCACCTTGATTGGCCTCTTTACTAAGCTGATTTCTGATCTTTGCTATGTCTATATTGACCCACGCATTCAGTTTGGTGCGGGAGGTGGCTCATGAGTCGCTGGCATCGGTTTAAAAATAGCCGCATGGGTTATACCAGCTTATGGATCTTCATGATCTTGTTTGGTCTATCCATGTGTGCCGAGCTGATTGCTAATGACAAGCCATTAATTGTGCGTTATCAAGGTAAATTTTATTTCCCTATCGTGAAGTCGCAGCCGGAACGTGTCTTTGGCGGAGACTTTGCAACACCAACGGATTTTCTGGATCCTGACATTCGTCACAACATTACAAGTAATGGTAATTGGGCAATTTACCCACCCATTCCCTATAGCTATGAGACGCTGAACTACTTTTCAAAAGTACCCAACCCCGCTCCACCATCGTTTGATAACTGGCTAGGCACAGATGATCGTGGGCGCGATGTCTTGTCGCGTTTGATTTATGGTTTCCGACTATCGATTCTGTTTGGTTTGGCGTTAACGATTGTGGGGGTGAGTGTTGGCATCATCACCGGCTCTTTAATGGGATTCTTTGGCGGTAAGTTTGATCTGGTTTCTCAGCGCTTGATTGAGATTTGGTCAGCGATGCCAGAGTTGTATCTACTCATCATCTTTGCCTCTATCTTTAATCCCAGTATTTGGCTCCTGATTATTTTGTTGGCTGCTTTTGGGTGGATGGGTTTGTCTGACTATGTGCGCGCTGAATTTTTTCGAAATCGCGCTCTAGAGTACGTTCGTGCCGCTAGGGCTTTGGGCTTAACGAATTTGCAAATCATGCGCCGTCATATTTTGCCCAATAGCTTGACCCCAGTAATCACTTTTCTTCCTTTCAGAATGAGTGCGGCGATTTTGTCGCTCACAAGTTTGGATTTCTTAGGTCTTGGTGTGCCGCCTGGTACTCCGAGCCTTGGAGAGCTACTCTCTCAGGGTAAAAGTAATTTGGATGCTTGGTGGATTTCACTTTCGACCTTTGTGGTCTTGGTCGCTACCTTGCTATTGCTCACCTTTATGGGTGAAGCTTTGCGCGATGCTTTTGATTCTCGTAAGTCGGGCGCCATGAACGGAGGTCGATCATGAGTGCGCCTTTGCTTCGTTACGAAGACTTCTCGATTTCCTTTGGTTCAGGTCGGCGTGAGAAATTTGCTGTAAGTCATCTTGATCTGGAGATTGGGGTGGGTGAGCGCGTCGCTCTGGTTGGTGAGTCTGGCTCAGGAAAAACTCTGACTGCCTTAGCGCCGCTGCGTCTTGAGCCTGAGGGTGCAAAAACATCAGGCCGCATTCTGTGGAGTGGCAAGAATGCCACTGCTAACAATCAGTCAGTGAACTTGCTGGATTTACCAATCCAAGATATTCGTGAGATTCGTGGCCGTGAGATTGCGATCGTGTTTCAGGAGCCGATGACTGCGCTCAATCCTTTGTTTACTATCGGCAATCAAATTGTTGAGGCAGTGCAGATATATCAGCCCTTAATCTCTAAGGCAGATTGCATGTCTGCGGCAATTGATTTGCTGAAGAAAACTGGCATTCCAGAGCCAGATAAACGCTTCCACTCTTATCCGCACCAGCTATCCGGTGGGCAGCGACAACGCGCCATGATTGCAATGGCCTTGGCTTGCAAGCCCAGATTGTTAATTGCTGATGAACCAACAACCGCTTTGGATGTAAGTTTGCGTTTGCAGATTTTGGATTTGCTTAAAGAGTTACAAGAAGAATCTAAAGATCATGGTGGCATGGCGATTCTGCTGATTACTCACGATCTCAACTTAGTGAAGCACTTTGCGCAACGAGTTGCCGTATTGAACCAAGGCAATCTCATGGAGGTGGGTCCAACAAAGCAAGTCTTTGAGCATCCAGATAATGCGTACACCAAAGCTTTGGTAAACAGTGCGCCCGTTCGAGATTTAGCACCAGTAATACCCTTGGCACCAGTGTTATTAAAGACGGACAACTTATGTGTTTCTTATCCAGGTACTGAAACTACATCTTGGTTTAAAAAATCTCCACGTCATCAAGTCTTGCGTAAGGTTGGTTTTGAGCTTAAGCAAGGGCAAACCATTGGTGTTATTGGGGAGTCTGGCTCTGGCAAGACCACTTTAGGTATGGCTGTCCTAGGCTTATTGGGCGATTCTGCAGCAGAGATTACTGGAGTAGTGGATGTGCTTGGTCAGGATTGGCAAAAGCTTAAGCCGGTAGATCGCCGCGCTATGCGATCAAGCTTACAGGTGATTTTTCAAGATCCGTTTGGCTCACTTTCCCCGCGTATGAATGTGATGCAAATTGTTTCAGAGGGTTTAGATGTGCACTTTCCGAATTTATCTTCAGCGGAGCGTGAGTCTCGTGTCTTGGATATTTTGCGAGAAGTCGGAATTGATCGCTCAGCCCTTACTCGCTATCCCCATGAATTTTCGGGTGGGCAAAGGCAGCGCATTGCGATTGCGCGTGCTTTGATTCTGAAGCCGCAGATCTTGGTCTTAGATGAACCTACTTCAGCGTTGGATGTGTCGATTCAAAAACAAGTGCTTGCTTTACTGACTGAGCTCCAGAAAAAATACAACTTGGCCTACCTCATGATCAGTCATGATTTGGCAGTCATTCGGGCGATGTCACATGAGGTGATGGTTCTCAAGGCGGGAAGGGTGGTGGAGTTTGGCGATACCGAGACTCTGATCCAGCACCCTCGCCAGATCTATACCAAAGAACTATTTGCAGCAGCCGAGCTGACCTGAGATCCGACTTAAAGAGCCATTCAGGGCGCTAAATTGGTGCATTTACATTCAATAAAGTCAAATTTGCTATTAAAAACAAAGAGTTATCCCAAGGGCTAGCATTTGGTGAAATAGCCCTTCTTTGTTAGAATGAAATGATGTCACTTCAAAAAGACCTCTTGCCAACGCTGTCTAAGCAAATGCCGATAGCCGCGCTGATTGCATTGATATTTGTTGCGAGCCCAGCATTGGCGGTGGATGCCACTCCTGATGTTGCAAAAGACACGTCTGCAGAAGTAGCTAAAGAGGCTCCCAAGCAAAGCATGTTTCAAGCTGGCAAGTCCTACTTTGTTCGTGCGTCCGATCGCTTAGCGGATTCCGTTACCGGCAAATCAGATGAGTTGATTAACCGCGCTATGGAAGTCATTGGTGTGCGTTATCGCTGGGACGCGGAGTTGCCGCAATCCGGTTTGGATGGCAGTAGCTTTGTTGGATATGTCTTCAAAGACAAGTTAGGTTTCTTACTGCCGCGTAAATCCACTCAGATGAGTCGTGTTGGCAAACCGATTACTCGCGAAGAATTGCAACCTGGCGACTTGGTGTTCTTCAACACCATGCGTTTAACTTTCTCTCATGTCGGCATTTATGTTGGCGACAATAAATTTATCCATTCCCCGTCGAAGGGTACCAGCGTTCGTGTCGATGATCTTGGTAGTCTCTACTGGGACAAGCGTTTTGATGGTGCGCGCCGTTTAGATGGCAGCGACAACTTGGGTGATGCCGAGCGTCATGAGTTGTTAAATGAAGTAAATAAGCTCAAGCGCAAATCTCGCAGTCTTTGATTTGCAACTCGCTAAGCGGGCGTATGCTCCTTTAGCCATTCTTGAAGGGCTAAATCAATTCTAGTCTGCCATCCCGACCCCGATGCTTTAAATGCTTCAATGACATTGCTTGATAGGCGAATAGTAGTTGAGACTTTAGTCGGTAAGACTTGAGCCCCTCTGATTTTGCGAGAGGCTAATTTAGTTTGCAGCGACTCTGGTAGGTCTTTAAAGGTCTTTGATCTTTTAAGCTCCTCGGCCGACCACTCGAAGTTGTCATTATCAATCTTGGATTTGTTTTTCATATTCAGTGAGCTCCCTCTTATTTGCTTTTCTAAAGCTAATGACTCGTATCCCTTTTTTAGTTTCAGTAAATACCAAAGTGTGCAATCGACATCGTAAAAAACCTATTGCCCGAATCCTTATTTCCCCATAGTCTTTTCGTTCGTCTATAGATAGTCTTGCACCCTCAAAATCAAAGTCGATAACCTCCTCAAATGAGAGGTTGCGTTCAATTAAATTTCTTGTGTTTTTTGAGTGATCATAAGTAATTTCCATACATCTAATTGTAGTTACAATCAGATGCATGTAAATATACCATGCTTATGAAATGGGGATGCAGAAGGCCAACAAATGCCTTAAGGAGTTTGAATACATACCCTTTATCTACTTAGCCATGCCTTGCTTTAGAAGCTTGCGGCTAGACCAATAGATGTTCCTCGGACGTTCTGTCCAAATTGATAGCGAAATACCAATCTCACTCGACTAAACATTGGGTCGGATGCGCTTCTATCAACTTCAAATCCCGTACCCACAGAGGAGAGGGAGTCAAATCCTAGGGCGCCGCGCAGTTGGCCTAGAAACTCGGTGTGGGCCAGTTCAAACACTGCGCGCAAGGGTCTCTCAAGCACTGTTAGCGGAGTTGGATATCTGGCGCGAGCCCATAAGCCCAGGCTTTGTGAATCAGCGGAACCTTGAACGGCAGTTGAACTATCAAAGGTATTAATGGCGATATTGGTGTAACGCAATTCGGCATCATATTCACGCTCAGGCTTGTAGTCCTCGTAGTCCAGCATCAATGAGCCACCTGTACCGTAGGCATTCATACGACCACCGTTTAAGAACTGCAGGTCCACTCCCGTTTTATTTTCTATGATGCGACCCGCTACAGAAAGATCGCTCTCTACATGGCCGAGCATGATGTTGGCGATCGGACGAATGCGTAAGTTATCTGTTAGCGGGAAATCCCATCCGATCCCGCCTGTGCCGGTAATGCCAGTCCATTTGACGGGAACCGTGACACTCGAGTTACCTATCCCATCTGTAAATGTTGGGTTGTAGCGATTAAAGGCAATGGTGCCTTCAAGGTAGAGTGGAAAGTTCGCGCTAATGCGGTCGCCACCCCCAAGAGAAACCATTTGTAAATTTTGATTTTCTCCACCCTTGTCGGTGATCGATAGCGATCCTGTGGTGACATCCGGGGTGAGGGAGTAACCCGTGATTGTCATGAAGGCGTCAGTGCGCTTTTTGAGGTAATTGTTGGCTGCAACAGTAAATTGGCCGCCTGCCTGCGCATAGGCGCAATTCACTTGCACTGAGATGAATAGCGCAATCAAGAATTTGAGGAGGGTGGCGATAGATCTCATAAGCAATTGCACTGAATCCTAAATGAGTTGCCCTTCCTTGGAAAGTTGGCCCTAGGGCTAGCCTCGCAGCTTTTCTTTCAGGGCTGCCATTTGTTCTTGGGCTGCGACTTCACCAGCAAGGATTGCGGCATTCCTGGATTTGAAGTCACCACTACTCATTTGCTTAAGGTGCGGGGTAATCACAATGTCTGCGCTCTTGAGTTCGTACTGATTAATACTTCGCTGCATGATGGATATAGTTTGCTGCATGACGCCAAAGGTCCCGCTGGCATCTTGATGAACAGGTTCGGAGGAAATATTGACTGCAATCACCAGTGTGGCGCCCATCTGCCGGGCATAACTGACAGGGACGGGTGCAACCAATCCGCCATCAACATATTCCTTGCCGCTAATGACGGCTGGCTGAAATACGCCTGGAACGCTACATGAGGCACGCACTGCAAGACCTGTGTTGCCAGAGCGAAACAAAATACCTTTGCCGGACTGCAGCTCGGTCGCCACGATGCCCAAGGGTATGCGCATTTGCTCGATTGATTTATTTTGTACTTCGCGATTGACCATGTTCTGAAGGGCGTCCCCTTTAATGAGGCCGCCAAATCTTCCGGCGAAAGGAAGTCCCCAGTCAGCAATCGTTGCTTCATCTAAATTTAAGGCGAGTCGGTTCAGATCATTGCCGGTCGCACCGGAGGCAAGTAGGGCTGCAATCACACTGCCGGCACTGCTTCCAACCACAATATCTGGTCTGATACCCTGAGCTTCTAGCGCCTTAATGACGCCTACGTGGGCAAAGCCTCGGGCTGCTCCTGCTCCCAAGGCTAAGCCGACCACAGGCTTGCGACTGCTCATTAGGCTACATCCGCTCAGACTTGAACCCCCAATTAGGGCACCTAAACCAAGGCCGAGACCTAGAAAACGGCGTCTTGTGTCAGTGTTGGGGGGTAAAAGTGGGGCTAAGGCTTTAATTTCGTGCATGTGGCTATTGTATTGAGCCTCCCTTATAATGACCAAACGGTGAGCGAAAAAGACTTCGTTTCAGCGCGGGCGGCTCTCCCACAAGGATTTTTGGAGATGAAGTGCCCGTAGTAGCTAAATAGCGCCACCAGAACACTACCAACCCATTATTGAAATACATTTTTATAGCCTCATCAGGCCCTTGCCTGATAGCCCGAATTTTATGGATGATCACAATAAACGCGTAATTGAAACAGCCCTCTTGTGCGCGCAAGAACCACTGACAGTTGCTGATCTGACGCGCTTATTTGCCGAAGATATTGCTACTGGCGAAATTGATGATGTTCTGTTAGAACTTCAAAAGGCCTGGGAAGATAAAGGCATGGAGTTGGTTCACATTGCTACTGGCTGGCGTTTTCAAAGCCGCTTAGCGATGCGTGAATATCTTGATCGTTTAACTCCAGAAAAGCCACCAAAGTACTCTCGTGCCGTAATGGAAACCTTGGCGATTATTGCCTACCGTCAACCAGTGACTCGCGGCGAGATCGAAGAGATTCGTGGTGTTGCCGTGAGTAGTAATGTGATGAAGCAGTTGGAAGACCGTGGTTGGGTTGAAGTGATTGGTCATAAAGAGACTATTGGTCGCCCAGGTTTATATGCCACTACCAAACAATTCTTAGATGATTTAAGTCTTACTAATTTACAAAGCTTGCCGATGTTGGAGGATGCTGCGCCAATGGCCGCTGCTGAACATTTGGGTCAGGCAGTCATGGAATTTGATCCGAGCGCTACTGTGGAAACAGTGATTGAGTTGGATGAAGATGGCCAACCCATTATTCAGTCAGCAAGCGAAGAATTAGCGCATGAAGAATCCAGCAGCGAAGAAATTGAGATTGCTGATGTTGAAATCAGCGAAGAGACAAGTGAAGAAGTAGAAGAAGTTTCTCCAGAGTCTGAAGATAAAACAGACGAACAAAAATAATTATTAATGACAAGTCATAACGAAAACGATTCATCTCCGATTAAACCGACATCGGATAATTCTCCTGGTTCTGAATCTGCACCTAATAATGCAGACGGTGCGAAGGGCGAGGGGCGCGAAGGCGGTCAACGTCGTCCACGCCGCCAGGGCGCAGGCGCTAGCAAACATCCTTTCAATAAGAAACGCCCATTCAATAAAGACCGGCCTCGTCGCGAGGGCGGTGAGTCCGGTGGTCAGCGCAAGGGTGGTAACAATAATTCCGCTAAGCTCGCGCCAAATCCAGCAGAGAGCGAGGCTTTATTTGCATCTGTAGTTTCTGGTGAGTTCGACGCAGCATTAGATGCGCCTGAAGTCCTTGAAGTTAAAAATCCTGATGGCCTGAATGAGAATGAGATTTCTCATCAGACTGGTGCAGAGCGCCGTGCGCAACGCGTGCGTCATGACGAGGATGCAGATGCGCCTAGCGACGATGAGATGAGCAGTTTGCAATTTGCAAACATCGATGATTTACCGCTCAGCTTGCGTGATGAAGTTTGGTCAGACTTAGATGGTTTAGACGACGACGCTGACGACGAAGATACTGTCAAGTTGCACAAGGTGTTGGCTGACGTCGGTATGGGTTCACGTCGCGATATGGAAGACTTGATTATTCAAGGGCGCGTATCCGTAAATGGCCTACCGGCTCATATTGGCCAACGTATTGGGCCGACTGATCAAGTGCGTATTAACGGCAAGCCAGTGCATCGCAAGATTCAGACTAAGCCACCACGCGTGATCATGTATCACAAGCCTGCTGGCGAGATTGTGAGTCAGTCCGATCCTGAAGGTCGTCCAACCGTATTTGATCGTTTGCCAAAGCCACGTCAAGGACGCTGGATTGCAGTTGGGCGCTTGGACTTCAATACTGAAGGCCTCCTACTGTTTACAACTTCTGGTGAATTGGCGAATCGTTTAATGCATCCCCGCTACGGCGTCGAGCGTGAATACGCTGTCCGTATTTTGGGTGATTTGAGTCAAGAAAATATGGCTCAATTAAAGAGCGGTATTACCCTGGATGACGGCCAAGCTAAATTCTTGCGACTTGCTATGGGTGGCGGTGAAGGTGCAAACCGTTGGTACCACGTTGCCTTGACTGAAGGTCGTAATCGCGAAGTGCGCCGTATGTTTGAAGCAGTTGGTCATACGGTCTCTCGCTTAATCCGAACTCGTTATGGCATTTTCTTATTGCCCCCACGCTTGAGACGGGGTAAATGGGAGGAGATTGAGGCCGGTGGTATCTATAACCTGATGAAGTTTGCAGGCTTAAAAATGCCTCAGCCGCAAGACAAAGGCCGTAATCCGAATGCACAAGGTCGCGATCGCCGTTCTCCTGCTGGCGAAGACTTTCAGCCTGATCCAATGCAAACCTCAGTTTCTTATTGGGGTTCGCGGGATGCCTTAACCCAGGCCAGCGGTCATGGCGCTCTGACTCATCAAAGCAGGGGTGGTAAGCCTGGTGGCGGTGGCTCGGGCGAAGGTCGAGGTCCTTTCCGGGGTCGCACCCAAGGCGGTCGTCCCGGTGCGGGTGGCCAGGGTGGTCAAGGTGGCGGACAGGGTGGTCAAGGTCAAAACCGCAATAAAGGCAAGAAAGTTCATCATGGACAGTCTGCTTTTGTGACGGCAAGCCCCCAAAGTCCAGGAAATGGCCCTAAACGAGGGGCGCCAAAAGGGCGCAAACCTTTCAATAAAGGCCCTAGAAAACCAAGAAATCCAAGCGAAAGCTTCTGATTTCTATCGGTTTTCCTCTAAATCGGCTATAATTTTGGTCTTACAGCAGTTCGCTGCTGTTTTGAGTTGTTACCGACTGATGTTGCGATCAACGTAAGTCGGCCTGTTCTGAATTTCGAGAATATGGGCTTTGAAGCCCATTTTTTTTTGCCGTTTTGGATTGAAGGGTATTCGTGAAAGATCAGCGGATTATTTCTGCAGAAGTAGAAAACCTAGGGTACACGCTAGTCGATATCGAGCGTGAAGCCGGAGGTTTGCTGCGCGTCACGATTGAAAACCCGGATTACGAGCGCTTGATTAATGTCCAGGATTGCGAAAAGGTAAGTCACCAACTGAGCTACACCTTGCCAGTGGAAAACATTCCCTTTGAGCGCCTTGAGATTTCTTCTCCTGGTTTGGATCGCCCTGTGAAGTCAGCGGCTGATTACGAGCGCTTTTCCGGAATGGAAGTGGATTTGAAGTTGCGTGTTGCCGTTGGCGATCGCAAGAAGTTTCGTGGTGTGTTGCAAGGTTTGCTGAGTGGTGAATTAGATTCGCCTGATGCGAAATTTGGTTTGTTGTTTGAAGGTGCTGATGGCACTGAATCTCAATTGGAGTTTTCTTTAGCCGAGGTCGATAAGACTCGGTTGGTCCCTGTTATTGATTTCAAAGGAAGAAAGTCATGAGCCGAGAAGTTCTCATGTTGGCAGACGCCTTAGCGCGTGAAAAGAACGTAGATCAAGCGATTGTGTTTGAGGCGCTAGAAATGGCGTTGGCATCAGCCACTAAGAAGCGTTATCCGACAGAAGATGTGGATATTCGTGTATCGATTGATCGCGAGTCTGGTGAATATGAAACCTTCCGTCGCTGGTTGGTCGTTCCTGATGAGGCGGGCCTCCAAGAGCCGGATAAAGAAATCCTCCATTTTGAAGCCCTCGAGCAATTTCCGGATATGGAAGTTGGCGAATATATCGAAGAGCAAATCGAATCTTTAGCCTTTGGCCGTATCGGTGCACAAGCCGCTAAGCAGGTGATCTTGCAGCGTATTCGTGATGCTGAGCGCGAGCAGATTTTGAACGACTACCTTGAGCGTGGCGAAAAAGTCATGACCGGTACCGTGAAGCGTGCTGACAAGAATGGTTTGATTATTGAATCTGGCCGTGTTGAAGCGTTATTGCGCCGCGATCAAATGATTCCAAAAGAGAACCTCCGTTCTGGTGACCGTGTCCGTGCCTATATTTTGAAAGTAGATCGTGAAGCCCGTGGCCCGCAGATCGAACTCTCACGTACTTGCCCTGATTTCTTGATCAAGTTGTTCGAGAATGAAGTTCCAGAGATGGAGCAGGGTTTATTGGAGATTAAAGGCGCAGCTCGTGATCCTGGTATCCGCGCAAAAATTGCCGTGATTACTTATGACAAGCGTATCGATCCAATCGGTACTTGCGTTGGTGTTCGTGGCACACGCGTTACTGCAGTTCGTAACGAAGTAGCTGGCGAAGCAGTAGATATCGTGTTGTGGTCAGAAGATCCAGCGCAGTTTGTGATTGGCGCCTTGGCTCCAGCTCAAGTGTCTTCTATCGTGGTTGACGAAGAGCGTCACGCCATGGATGTGGTGGTTGATGAAGAGAACTTGGCAATTGCGATTGGCCGTAGCGGACAGAACGTTCGCTTAGCTAGCGAGTTGACTGGTTGGCAGATCAACATCATGACTCCAGAAGAGTCTGCTGAGAAAACTGAAAAAGAAGCTGCTTCTGTACGTCAATTGTTCATGGATAAATTGGACGTTGACCAAGAAGTTGCTGACATCTTGATTGAAGAAGGTTTCAACACATTGGAAGAGGTTGCTTATGTACCCCTTTCTGAAATGTTAGAAATTGATTCTTTCGACGAAGACACAGTAAATGAATTGCGTACTCGTGCGCGTGACTCCCTCTTGACCATGGAATTGGCTAAAGAAGAGCGCGTTGGCGAAGTCTCACAAGATTTACGTTCCCTCGAGGGAATGACTACTGAGTTGATTGCCAAGCTTGCTGACAATCAAGTTCACACACGTGACGACTTAGCTGAACTGGCTGTTGATGAGCTAGTTGAGGCGACACAAATTGACGAAGAAACCGCGAAAACGCTCATCATGAAAGCGCGCGAACATTGGTTTACTTCATGAGAGGAAGTAGTACATGGCAACAACAGTAAAAGTACTCGCTAAAGAATTAAAACGTACTGCGCCAGACCTTCTGGAGCAGTTGAAGGCGGCCGGTATCGAAAAAGGTTCTGAGGACGACAGCATTACCGAGAAGGACAAGACTGTCCTGCTTGAGCATTTGCAAAAAGAGCATGGCAGTGCGGATACAGGTAGTCGTAAAAAAATTACCTTAATCAAGCGCGAAAACTCGGAGATTCGTCAGGCAGATTCTGCTGGGCGCACTCGTACCGTTCAGGTTGAGGTTCGTAAAAAGCGCGTACTAGTTAAAGCAGGGGATAAAGCTCCTGAAGAGACCCCGGCTCCAGCGGCTAAAGAAGTTGCACCTGCAGCTCCTGCGAAACCAATCCTTTCTGCTGAAGAGTTAGAAAAGCGCGCAGCTGAGGCGACCCGTCAAGCTGAGTTGCTGGCTCGTCAAGAAGCGGAAATGAAAGCGGCAGAAGATGCTCGCCAAAAAGAAGCTGATGCTGCAGCTGCTGCAAGTGCAGCTGAGCCTGTTGTTGAGAAGGCAATCAAGTCAGACGATGATGGTTCTGCTGCCGCTGCAAAAGCTGCTGACAAAAAAGCGCAAGCGGATAAAGCTGCCAAAGATGTCGCTGATGCCAATAAAGCACAGTTGGCCGATATTACAAAACGTCGTGCTGCCGCTGAGGCTGAAGCTTTAGCGATTCGTGACATGATGAGTGCACCTGCGCGTGTTCTCAAGGCGCCAAGTGAAATTGCTGCTGAAGAAGCTAAAAAAGGCACGCTGCATAAGCCTGCTAAAGCCGAAGGTGCTGACGATAAGAAAAAAGCGGTTGCTAAGGTTGGCGGTAAGACGATTAAGTCTGCAGAGACTTCATCTACTTGGCAGGAAGAGGGCGCCAAGAAACCTGGTGGCCTCAAGACTCGTGGTGACAGCTCTGGCGGCGTAGGCGGTTGGCGTTCAGGCGGTGGCCGAAGAAAGCAACGTCAAATTGCAGAAGCTAACGTCGATACCAACTTCCAAGTTCCAACAGAACCTGTTGTGCGTGATGTTCATGTTCCTGAAACCATTACTGTTGCTGAGTTAGCTCATGCAATGGCTGTGAAGAGTGCAGAAGTGATTAAGCTCTTGATGGGCATGGGTCAGATGGTAACGATCAACCAGATCTTGGATCAAGATACTGCCATGATCATCGTAGAAGAAATGGGCCATACAGCTCATGCTGCTAAGTTAGATGATCCAGATTTAGATCTTGGCATTACTGGTCATGATGCAGAGTTATTGCCACGCCCACCAGTAGTTACGGTAATGGGTCACGTTGACCACGGTAAAACCTCTTTGCTCGATAAGATTCGTGCGGCTAAGGTTGCTACTGGCGAAGCCGGTGGCATTACCCAGCACATTGGCGCTTATCACGTTGAAACTCCACGCGGCATGATTACCTTCCTGGATACTCCGGGTCACGAAGCCTTTACGGCAATGCGTGCTCGTGGTGCTAAGGCAACGGATATTGTGATCTTGGTTGTTGCGGCTGATGACGGTGTGATGCCACAAACCAAAGAGGCGATTCATCATGCGGTAGCTGGTGGCGTTCCAATCGTTGTAGCAATTAATAAGATTGATAAGCCAGAAGCAAACTTAGAGCGTGTAAAAACTGAGTTAGTCGCTGAGCAAGTAGTTCCAGAAGAGTACGGTGGTGATGTGCCATTTATTGGTGTCTCCGCCAAAACAGGTGATGGCATTGATGCCTTGCTTGAGAACGTACTCTTGCAAGCAGAAATTTTGGAACTCAAGGCGGCGAAAGATGCTCCTGCGCAAGGTCTCGTTATTGAGGCGCGTTTGGATAAGGGTCGCGGTCCTGTTGCCACTATTTTGGTTCAGTCTGGCACGCTCAAGCGTGGTGATATGTTGTTGGCGGGTTCAACCTACGGTCGCGTTCGTGCGATGTTGGATGAAAACGGCAAGCCATGTAACGAAGCTGGTCCATCCATCCCTGTTGAGATTCAAGGTTTATCTGAGGTTCCTGCAGCTGGCGAGGCAGTGCAAGTTGTTCCTGACGAGCGTAAAGCACGTGAGATCGCACTTTTCCGTCAAGGCAAGTTCCGTGATGTGAAGTTGGCTAAACAGCAAGCATTCAAACTCGAAACCATGATGGAAAACATGGAAGAGGGTGCTATTGAGGCGAAGTTGTTGCCATTGATCATCAAGGCAGACGTACAAGGTTCACAAGAAGCGCTGTCACAGTCATTGCAAAAGCTCTCTACTGCAGAGGTGAAGGTTCAAATCGTTCACGCAGCGGTGGGTGGTATTACTGAGACTGACGTTAACTTAGCGGTTGCTTCTAAGGCCGTGATTATTGGCTTTAACTCTCGTGCGGATGGTGCAGCACGTAAGTTAGCTGAGAACAATGGTGTAGATATTCGTTATCACAACATTATTTATGACGCAGTTGATGAAGTGAAAGCAGCCTTAAGCGGCATGTTGACACCAGATAAGAAAGAAGAAATCACCGGTATGGTGGAGATTCGTCAAGTCTTCTTGGTATCTAAAGTTGGCGCGATTGCAGGTTGCTTGGTGCTCGATGGTGTTGTTAAGCGCACCTCTAGTGTCCGCCTCTTGCGTGACAACGTTGTGATCTGGACTGGCGAGTTGGATTCTCTCAAGCGCTTTAAAGATGACGCAAAAGAAGTTCGCGCCGGCGTTGAGTGTGGTCTGTCATTAAAAGGCTACAACGACATCAAAGAAGGCGATCAACTTGAAGCCTTTGAAGTTACTGAAGTCGCTAGAACACTTTAAGAGCTGCCCAGTTAATGCATAAAACTAGTCCTCATCGTAACCAGCGTCTCGCCGATCAAATTCAGCGAGACCTGGCCGAGCTAATTCCTCGTGAATTACGTAGCCCAAGCCTAGGTTTGATTACTTTGCAAAGTATTGAACTCACACCAGATTTGGCTCATGCAAAAGTCTTCTTTACTGTTTTAGGCGCTGAGCCTGAAGTAGCATTGAAGGCTTTGCAGGATAAGGCGGGCTACTTACATTCTTTATTGTTCAAGCGCTTGCATATTCATACTGTGCCAACCTTGCATTTCCACTACGACAGTTCTGTTGAGCACGGCATTGAAATGTCTCGCTTAATTGATCAAGCGGTGGATAGTGATCGCAAAGACGAGAACGCGTAAATAGCTATGTCTGTACGTATCGATGGTGTAGTCCTGCTTGATAAACCTGCTGGCATGAGCTCGCAAGGTGCAGTTACTGCCGTGAAGCGTGCATTCAATGCTGAAAAAGCAGGGCACACTGGCACTCTAGATCCAATGGCTACAGGCTTGCTCCCGATTTGTTTGGGTGAAGCAACAAAGTACTCTCAGGATTTATTAGAGGCCGATAAAACTTATATCGCCCAAGTGAAATTTGGTCAGCGTACTGATACTGGTGATGCTGAAGGGCTTGTGATTGAAGAGCTACCAGTACCTGCATTTGCTGATGAAGCCACTATCAAAGCTGCCTTAGATGCTTTATTACCAGCCTTTACCGGCCCGATTAGCCAAGTTCCACCAATGTATTCCGCGCTTAAGCGTGATGGCAAACCTTTATATGAGTACGCTCGTGCTGGTGTTGAGTTAGAACGCGCTCCACGAGATATCACGATTCATGCAATTCGCTGGACCAATGTTAATTGGCCCGAGGCTACCTTAGAGGTTAGCTGCAGCAAGGGTACGTATATTCGCGTATTAGCAGAAGATATTGGTAAGGCATTAGGTTGTGGCGCCCATTTGGTTGGCCTGCGCCGCACTGAGGTAGGTCACCTTACTTTGGAGCAGTCTTTCACCATCGAGTCCATCCAAAAAGGCTTGGAAGATAGCTCAAGTTACATCTTGCCAGTCGACGCACTCTTGCAAACCTTGCCCCACTTAACCGTGGATGAGCAACAAGCAAAACGATTAGAGATGGGTCAACGAGTCCCGCTCAATTTACCTTCGATAGAAGCGCTAGTGCGTATCTATCGTGCAACTGCAGCACCACATAACTTTATTGGTACGGGTGATTGGCGTTCTGGGGTTTTACATCCCAAGCGCTTGATTTCTTCTGCTCATTAAAAAACTTAAACCCCTATTTACTAACCTTATTCTTAACTTCAGAAGCTTCACATGACTAAACGCGCACTTCGTAATATCGCCATCATCGCCCACGTTGACCACGGTAAAACTACTTTGGTTGACCAACTCTTGCGCCAATCTGGCACATTCCGTTCAAATGAAAAAATGACCGAACGCGTCATGGACTCAAACGACTTGGAAAAAGAGCGTGGCATTACTATTTTGTCTAAGAACTGTGCGGTTGAGTATGACGGCACACACATCAACATCGTAGACACACCAGGACACGCCGACTTCGGTGGTGAAGTAGAGCGTGTGCTCTCCATGGTTGATGGTGTTTTGCTCTTGGTTGATGCGGTTGAAGGCCCAATGCCACAAACTCGCTTCGTAACTAAAAAAGCTTTGGCTCTTGGTTTGAAGCCGATTGTTGTGATTAACAAGGTTGACCGTCCAGGTGCTCGTACAGACTATGTGATCAATGCTACCTTTGAATTGTTTGACAAATTAGGCGCTACTGAAGAGCAGTTAGATTTCCCAGTAGTGTACGCATCTGGTTTGAACGGCTATGCCGGCTTGACTGATGATGTTCGCGAAGGCGACATGCGTCCATTGTTTGACACAGTGCTCAAGCATGTTCCAGTACGTGATGACAATCCAGAAGGCCCTTTGCAGTTACAGATTACTTCTATTGAGTACAGCACTTACGTCGGTAAGATTGGTGTAGGCCGTGTAAACCGCGGAACTGTGAAGCCATTGATGGACGTAGTATTTATGGATGGTCCTGATGGTGCGCAACGCAAAGGCCGTATTAACCAAGTATTGAAATTCCGCGGCTTAGAGCGTGAGTTGGTTGACGAAGCTCAAGCGGGCGACATCGTATTGGTAAACGGTATTGAAGATTTGGCGATCGGAACAACGATCTGCGCACCAGATACTCCTGAAGCATTGCCAATGCTCAAGATTGATGAGCCCACTTTGACCATGAACTTCATGGTGAACACTAGCCCATTAGCTGGTCGTGAAGGTAAGTTTGTTACTAGCCGTCAGATTCGTGAGCGTTTAGATCGCGAACTGAAGTCCAATATGGCATTGCGCGTTAAAGAAACTGACGATGACACCGTATTTGAAGTGTCAGGTCGTGGCGAATTGCATCTCACTATCTTGGTAGAAACAATGCGTCGTGAAGGTTACGAGTTGGCGGTTTCCCGTCCACGCGTGGTATTCCACGAAGTAGATGGCGTGAAGATGGAGCCGTACGAGAACTTAACAGTTGACGTAGAAGACACTACTCAAGGTGCCGTCATGGAAGACTTGGGTAAGCGTAAAGGTGAATTGCTCGACATGGTGAGTGACGGTAAAGGTCGCACACGTCTTGAGTACCGTATTCCTGCGCGTGGTTTGATCGGCTTCCAAGGCGATTTCATGACCATGACTCGCGGTAACGGTTTAATGAGCCACACATTTGATTCTTATGCACCTGCAAAAGACGGTATCTTGGGTGAGCGTCATAACGGCGTATTGATCAGTCAAGATGATGGCGAAGCAGTTGCTTACGCTTTGTGGAAATTGCAAGACCGTGGCCGTATGTTTGTAAGCCCTGGCGATCCTTTGTATGAAGGTATGGTTATCGGTATTCATAGCCGTGACAATGACTTGGTTGTTAACCCAATTAAAGGTAAGCAATTAACCAACGTTCGCGCCTCTGGTACTGACGAAGCCGTTCGTTTGGTAACGCCTATCGCAATGAACCTTGAGTACGCTGTTGAGTTTATCGATGATGATGAATTGGTAGAAGTAACGCCGAAGAGTATTCGTATTCGTAAGCGTTACCTCAAGGAGCATGAGCGTAAGAAAGCCTCGCGCGACTAAGTTGCTTCAAGCTACACAACAAAAGTCACCTCCGGGTGGCTTTTGTTCTTCATTGAAATCCATATTCCAAAAATAATAGTAAAAATAGATCCTCATGCTGCCATCCATTGAACAACGTCTTGCCCAAGAGTTATCCGCTAAGCCTGCCCAAGTAGCTGCTGCTATCGCACTAATGGATGAAGGCGCAACCGTCCCCTTTATTGCGCGTTATCGCAAGGAAGTAACTGGTGGTTTAGATGATACTCAGCTCCGTTTATTGGAAGATCGTCTTGGTTATTTGCGTGAACTGGAAGAGCGTCGTAAAGCGATTGTTGCCTCGATTGAAGAGCAAGGCAAGATGACTCCGGAGTTGCTCAAAGCCATCATGTTGGCAGAGGATAAAACGCGCTTAGAAGATCTCTATCTGCCCTACAAGCTCAAGCGACGTACTAAAGCCCAAATCGCCTTAGAGGCGGGATTAGAGCCTTTGGCAAATGATTTGTTGGCTAATCCCATGTTGGATCCGGAAGTGGAGGCTGCTAAATATCTCAAAGAAGCATTTACATCCGACCAGGGTGAGAACCCTGGTGTAGCAGACACCAAAGCTGCTCTTGAAGGTGCGCGTCAGATTTTGATGGAGCGCTTTGCAGAAGATGCCGGCTTAGTGCAATCACTGAGAGCCTATTTGCAAGAACATGGCGTTGTGGAATCAAAGGTCATCACAGGTAAAGAGCAAGAAGGTGAAAAATTCGCGGACTACTTTGACTACTCGGAGCCTGTTTCCGCAATCCCTTCGCATCGTGCCTTGGCTTTATTTAGAGGTCGTCGTGAGCAAATGTTGATGGTAAATTTGCGCCTAGACACCGAAGAAGAAAAGCCAAAATGGGATGCACCTCATAATCCATGCGAATCCCGCATTGCTAACCAATTCAAGATTAAGAATGAAGGCCGCCCTGCGGATCAGTGGTTAGCAGAGACGGTGCGCTGGACTTGGCGCATTAAGTGCTCCATGCATTTGGAGTCAGAATTAATGAGCGCTTTGCGTGAGCGTTCTGAGGCTGAGGCAATTAATGTCTTTGCTCGCAATCTCAAGGACTTATTGCTGGCCGCACCAGCAGGACCAAAGGTCACTATTGGCCTAGATCCTGGGATGAGAACCGGTGTGAAAGTTGCCGTTGTTGATGCTACCGGCAAGGTAGTCGATACGGATGTTATCTACCCGCATCAGCCTAAGAATGATTGGGCTGGTTCATTGCATACACTTGCGAAATTGGCTGAGAAGCATCAGGCGACCTTGATTTCAATCGGCAATGGCACTGCTTCACGCGAGACTGACAAGTTAGCGCAAGATTTAATTAAAGCTAAACCTGAACTCAAGCTCACCAAGATCGTAGTCTCAGAAGCAGGGGCATCGGTTTACTCCGCCTCTGAGTACGCCTCAAAAGAGTTGCCTGGTATGGATGTGTCATTGCGTGGAGCAGTATCCATCGCCAGAAGATTGCAAGATCCATTGGCGGAATTAGTAAAGATTGATCCGAAGTCGATTGGTGTGGGCCAGTACCAACATGACGTGATGCAGACTCAACTAGCAAAGTCTCTGGTTGCCGTTGTAGAGGATTGCGTAAACGCGGTAGGTGTTGACGTGAACACGGCCTCAGCCCCTTTGCTAGCAAGGGTTTCAGGCCTTAGTAGCACTGTTGCGGAAGGTATCGTAACTTACCGAGATAGCAATGGCGCCTTTCAGACGAGGGCAGATTTGCGTAGCGTGCCGCGCTTAGGTGAGAAGACTTTTGAACAGGCAGCGGGTTTCTTGCGCATCATGAATGGTAAAGATCCATTGGATGCATCAGCGGTCCATCCGGAATCCTATCCTTTAGTAGAGAAAATCCTGAAAGACATCAAGAAGGGCGTTAAAGAAGTGATTGGTGATGCAACTATTCTGAAAGGTCTTAGCCCAGAAAAGTATGCTGATGATAAGTTTGGTGTTCCCACCGTAACCGACATCATTAAAGAATTAGAGAAGCCAGGTCGCGATCCACGTCCGGAGTTCACTACCGCAACGTTTAAGGATGGTGTAGAAAAAATCAGCGATCTCAAGGCAGACATGATCTTGGAAGGTGTTGTGACAAACGTTGCAGCCTTTGGTGCATTCGTGGACATTGGCGTTCATCAAGATGGTCTGGTGCATATCTCTGCACTGGCCAATACCTTTGTGAAGGATCCGCACACCGTAGTGAAAGCAGGACAGGTCGTTAAGGTCAAAGTGCTAGAAGTAGATGAAATGCGTAAGCGGATTGCACTGACGATGAGACTCTCTGATGAGGCTCCTAAAGCATCCGCGGGCGCAAAACCTGAGCAAAGACCGAACCGTCCAGGTGCCCCACGAGCCCCAGAGGCTAGAAGGCCGCAGGAAGATAGAAGATCTGCACCCCCAATGAATAATGCAATGGCTGATGCCTTACGTAAACTCAAGGGTGGGGGCTAGCACACCTTCATTACACTTTGTAATGATGGACAACCAAATAGAGAGCACATGACCCTAATGAGAAAAATCTTTTTAGTATTGCTGGCCCTATATGCCTCGGCCTCTTTGGCTCAAACAGCGCCAACAGTAGCTGCAGCTTCAGACCTCAAGTTTGCTTTAGAAGAAATTGCTGCAAACTACAAGTCTGATAAAGGGCAAGATGTGAAGCTGGTGTTTGGCTCCTCAGGCGTACTTTGGCAGCAAGTCAAAAACGGAGCGCCATTTGGCTTGCTGATGTCTGCAGATGAAGCCTATGTAGATGACTTGTATAAAAATGGCTTAACGGTTGATAAGGGTAGTCTGTACGCTATTGGCAGAATTGTTCTTCTTGAGAAAAAAGGCGGCCCGATCCAGCTCAGTACGGATAAAGAGGGTTTGATTCAGGCAATCAAAGTAGCCAAGAAAATAGCAATAGCCAATCCAGATCATGCCCCTTACGGTAGGGCGGCAAAAGAATTTCTCACGAATGCTGGAGCTTGGGATTTGGCTCAGCCTAAGCTGGTATTTGGGGAGAACATCTCCCAGGCAACCATGTTTGCCCTCACTGGCTCGGCTGATTTTGCGATCTCCGCCTTATCGCTAGCCTCATCACCACAAATTCAGGCTCAGTCTGCATCTGTTCTGATACCGGATAGTCTTCATAAGCCGCTGAAACAAAAGATGGTCTTGATAAAAAATAATGCGCCTAGCGCTAAAGATTTTTACCTCTACCTGCAAGAGCCAAAGTCTAGGCAAGTAATGACAAGATTTGGATTTTCTGCGCCACAGTGAATATCCGTCTCCCATGCTGAATACGGAGTATGCGTAGCAATCTCACTTGCCTTGCTTTAGTTTGCCCGAGCTCCAAAAATCTAAATGCCGTTGACCTTCAGCGGTGATGGATTCAATAGAGTCTTGAGGTATTTGCTTTAGACACTCGGCCAATGCTTCCGGGCTGAGTTGTTCAGCAGACCTACTTTTCTTGATTTCTTGCGGCGACTTTCCATCCCAGGCAAATGGATTATTAAATGCGGGTGGGTCGGGTAGACAGTCATCTCTGTATATGGGTGAATCATCATTAGCAAAAGGTGAGAATGAAATCGTCTTTTCAAAAATGAGGGGCTTACCCGTTGGGGTCGGAGGTAGCGGCGGCATAGTCTTCATTGCTTTTCTTGCCAGTTGCTCCGCTTTATCCGATGTTTTCCAAAGCGTCTCTACTTTAACAATCGAGCCATTGGGCGCTATTTCAATCCTAAATCGAACCTCTCCTTGATCAACCCCTTCAACGGCTGTGCCCATCATGCTTCGCACCTGCTTGCCCCAAGAGTGCCTGTAGCCTTTACTATTCTTTAACGTGTACTTGGATGCGAAGGCCCATTCTTCTGCTGTGGGGGCAGGGGGTGCTGCTTGAGTAGCCAGCACTTTAGTTGTTGGTGTTCGTGCCGTTTGAAGAGGGATAGATTCCTCTTGCTTTTGTTTAGGCTCGTCTAACTTAATGGTAACAATGGATTCTTCAGTCTTATTGAGCACTTTTGCGTTTGTCGGCATATACAAAGCTAATAAGACAATGTGTAGTCCTAGCGATATAACAATTGCCGCTTTAAAAGCAGATCGCGGCGTTTGAATGAGTCTATTAAACAAAGATGAGCTTTAATCAGACTGCTTTGCTAGTTTGACATTCATATTAAGCCAGTTGGGAATGCCATCTTCAGCCCGAACTGCTTTGAAGCCCTTTTCTCGTAGGCGCTTAACGGCTTCATAAGACAGTACGCAGTATGTACCACGACAGTAAGCCACTATGGTTTTGGATTTTGGAAAATTTCCTAAGCGTTCTTCTAACTCTTCGAGGGTAATATTGATTGCCCCCTCCAAATGAGAGTGGGCATATTCTTCAGTAGGGCGTACATCTAAAAGTGTAATTTCACCACGCTTAGCTAATTTAAGAACTTGGCTAACGGGCATGCCCTCAAGGCTATCTCTTGAGCTGAGGTATTTGTCGACTAAGTTATCAACCTCTTTAATGTGACGTTGCCCAACGCCTTGTAGCTTTAAGAATAAGTCAATCACATCGGAATCCGCGATTTCATAAACGATGGATTTACCTTGTCTGATGGTATTAACAAGGCCTACTTGCTTAAGAACTTGTAAGTGCTGAGAGACATTGGCAATCGGTAACTTCACCTTCTTTGCTAAGTCTTCTACTGCTGTGGGACATTGAATGATGAGTTCGATAAGTTCTAGGCGAACCTCAGAACCAAGGGCTTTCCCTAATTTGGCGAACTGTTCGTAAAGTTTTTGCTTGAAAGTGGCTTTTTGTTTGGGCATAATCATTCAATGATTTTATTGAATATAAGGAGGTGTGTAAATGCTTAAAAGTTTCTTGGTGGCAATTATCTCCTTAATTTCATTGGGCGCTTTGGCTAATAGCCCGGTGCCGCAGGTGATCAATGGACAAAAAGCCTTGGTATTCATTAATCAAGATCCTCCAGGCACTAGGTGTAATACCAACGTTCAAATTGCGGCAGAAATTGCTAATGCCTATCGATTACCCATTTTGATTCTTCCTCAAACTGCTGTACCACCTCTAACGCCAGCGCCTTCAGTTTGGTACAACGGAGAAAACATTGCGGCTTCAGGTGGCGCACACAACGGCATGGTGAGCTATCAAATCATTGCCGATATTCTTGAGTTAGAGGGAACAACAAAGCAGAAAAGGCAAGGTAAGTTATTTAACGACAGCGTAAGACCTGAGTTTGATAAATTTAAATCAACTATTAAAACTGGACAGTAAATGAGAAAGCTATTAATTGCGCTAACACTTTCAACAATCCTTCTAACTCCCGCAATGGCTGACAATAAAGCCATTACCGTAGATGAAATGGCTGGCTATCTTGAGTTTGTAGACTACGGTGGAGCGACGATATTTCCGGAGCAGATTCCTGCTGAGGAGTATAAAAAAATGTTTGTAATTGACGCTAGAGATAAAGCCCAGTTTGACAAGAGCCATATTCCTGGGGCAGTCAATATCGAGTGGCGCCAAGTATTGTCACAAAAAGACAAAATTCCTAAAGATAAGCCAGTGTTGATTTACTGCAACACCGGTAGCCTGTCCGCCCAAGCAGGATTTGCTTTAAGAGTTGCTGGTTATGAAAATCTCCGCATTCTTCAAGGTGGCTATGAAGAGTGGAAGACTAAGGGTGGCATGGATACCTATAAGAAGGCTGTTAACAA
Source organism: Pseudomonadota bacterium (assembly GCA_041179645.1). Taxonomy (GTDB): domain Bacteria; phylum Pseudomonadota; class Gammaproteobacteria; order Burkholderiales; family Burkholderiaceae; genus Polynucleobacter. Next base: position 4,924 of record JBEGSZ010000016.1, on the reverse strand, counting down.
GCAGCCTAAGCACTAGCCATATCATGGATAACAAAGCGCATTGGGAAAAGGTTTATGGGAGTAAAGCACCAGATGCTGTCAGTTGGTACGCGCCCCATCTTGAGACTTCATTAAAGCTGATTCATCAGGCATCAGCAAATAAGAACTCAGCCATTATTGATATAGGTGGCGGCGAATCAACTTTAGTAGATGACCTCATTACTGAATGCTATCAAGATATTAGCGTTTTAGATATTTCCCAAAAGGCAATTGATGTCGCAAAAGAGCGCCTTGGTAAATCAGCCAATCAGATTCATTGGTATTGCTCTGATATTACCCAGGCAACCTTGCCGCAAAACTATTTTGATGTATGGCACGACAGGGCGGTATTTCATTTTTTGACCGAAGAAGCGCAGCGAGTGAAGTATGTTGAGCAAGTCGTTCGTTCGGTTAAGCATGGTGCTTATGTGATTATGTCTACCTTTGGTCCTGAAGGGCCAGAAAAATGCAGTGGCCTTGATGTTGTTCGCTACAACTCGGAAAATCTTCATGGACAGTTTGGAAAGCGTTTTCGGCTAATTGATAGCTCTACTGAAGTCCATAAAACTCCGATGGGTACAGCCCAGCAGTTCCTCTATTGCTTTTGTAGGATGGAGTAGAGTCAGGCATCCTCAGCCCTGGTTCGATTCCGCCCCGGGCTACCAAGAAATACCAAAATCACCTTCGGGTGGTTTTTATCATTTAAGGAATGGGATGCGGATATAGTTACAGCATGAATAAATTAAAAGCCATCATTTGCTCTTGCTTTGTGATCGCTAGTCTTGCCCTTGCTCAACATGACCATGGCCATGGAGCGCCAACTGCCGATGCTAGAGTCGCAGTGGAATACCCGCCCGCAATGAAAGAACATACCTTGACCAGCATGAGGGATCACTTGCTGGCGATTAGTCAAATACAAGAAGCCATGGGTAATGGGCTATACGATAAGGCCGCTCAAATTGCTGAGACTCGTCTAGGCCAAACAGCTTTGAAAAATCACAATGCTTATGAGAACTCCAAGTTCATGCCAAAAGGCATGCAGGATATTGGCAATCAAATGCACCGTAGTGCTAGCAAGTTTGCTATTGAAGTTCAAAACTCAGGAGCTACAGGAGATGTCAAACCGGCATTAATAGCCCTCAGTAAAACTACACAAGCCTGTGTAGCTTGTCATGCTGGATATAAGTTGAAGTAAATAAGGAGCCGCGCCATTTATTGAGACTCAAGTCTGAGGTACGCCCGGCTAATATTTCCTTTGTGGAGTTCATTAAAGTTCACAAGCTTTTCAAACTGGGGTGCATTAGCTAGTCCCTTAACCGCGCTCTCAACACCAGCCATATCCTCAGCGTATTTCTTGACGCCATTCACAATGAAAGCTAGGTAGTCGCCAGTCTGCGCTTTTGCAATCTTGATATTTGTTACAGAGCCATGCCCAGGCACAATCACTCTGGGTTGCATGGCCTCAATCTGCTTACAGGCGTCTAGCCATTTGGTGGCATTGCTTTGCGGCAAAATACCCAAAAGACGATCCACGTAAATGTGATCTCCAGAAAACAAAATGCCCGCTGCTGGCAGATAAACCACGGCATCACCATCAAAGTGCGCATGGTTCAGATAGCGGATCTCAACATCCACTCCGCCAAGATTGAGTTTTGCATAATCGGTTTCGAGCGCTTTAGGGCTAGTGAAAGGGGTAGTCCCATCCACGCGCTCTTTAAGCGTAGTTTGAAGACTGCTGATTTGACCTAGACCCAGACTTGCCTGTGTGACCGTAGTTCTTTTGAGTGCAATGATTTCTGCACCCTGTTTGGCAAAGTAGTCATTACCAAGCCAGCGGTGGTCTTGTGATCCGGTGTTAATTACCCAGCGTACTTTCTTGCCAGTAAGCGCCTTTACCTGATTTTCTAGAATAGCTGCGCCTTGCGCGCTTGCGCCACTGTCGATTAGCACTGCGCCTTGTGGTGTATCGATCACGCCAAAATTGGCATTTAAGCCCTGATTTTCATAAGTTCTGGCTCCGATAGAGCCAATGAGGGCGTATGTATTTTGATCAAGCTTAACGGGACGAAGTTCAATGCCTTGGCTATGGGCAGTAATGCTAAATGTGGCCAAAGACAGAATTGCCATATAAAAGTATTGCTTGATTCTAGAAAACATTTTTTGCCTTTAATGATTAAAACAAGATGCCCCCATAGGGGATTTAGTGATTTGAATTGTGGCATGGGAAATCTGAAATTGATCTAGCAAAGCATCTTGGATCTCATCAATCAATGCATCATTATGCTCGGCACTGGGAATAATGAGGTGAGCTGTTAGTGCGATGTTTGATGTACTCATTGCCCAGACATGTAAGTCACGAACTTGCGCCACTCCTTGTATCGATTTGAGGTAGTCATATACCTTGGCAAGATCTATTGAGTCAGGGACGCCATCAAACATCATGTGCAATGTTTTTTTAAATAGATTGAGAGCGCTTAGGATGATCGCAGCTGAGATCAAAAGACTGACAACAGGATCTAGCCAAAGCCACTCAAAATATAAATATAGCAAGCCTGCAATAACCACTCCCAGAGACATTAAAGCATCGGCCATCATGTGCAGAAACGCAGCCTTGAGATTTAAATCATCACCTTGATTTTTGAGAAAGAGTAGGGCGGTAAAGGAATTAATCACAATACCAATACCGGCAACCACAATCACTGTGACTCCCTGCATTAGTTCGGGTGATTGTAAGCGCTGAATTGATTCCAAAATGAGCGAACCCATAGCCACTAATAGCAGTGCAGCATTAATAAAAGCAGCCATGATGGAGGCTTTCTGCCAGCCAAATGTGTGACGCATATTAGGGTGTAGGCTAGCGATAAAGGTTGCTGCCCAAGCAAGCAACAAGCCAGCTACATCACTGAGGTTGTGGCCCGCATCCGCTATTAATGCAAGAGAGTCTATTTTCCAGCCATAGAAGGCTTCTACTGCTACATAGAGAGCATTTAGACCAACACTAACGCCAAAGATGACGTTGTACTTTGGCTTATTGTCAGTATGCGTATCGTGATTATGCAAACCACCGCTCAACTTTTTCGCGGCTAGGAATGCCGCCTGTATGAACTACTTTGCCATCCACTACAACGCCTGGTGTAGACATAATGTTGTAGGTCATGATGTCTTTGATGTCCTCGACCTTTTCCATGGTGATAGCAACGCCTTTTTCTTTGGCGATTTCTTCAACTAATTTGACAGTTATTTTGCAGTTGCTGCAACCGGTACCGAGCACTTTAATGTCCATGATGATTCCTTTATAAAACAGCGTTAAAAATATAGCCAACAATGAGGATGCCAGTTGCCACAATGCTGGCAAAAATGATGATTAAGCGAATCTTTAAAACCTTACGCAAAATGATCATCTCGGGCAAGGAGAGGGCAATCACACTCATCATGAATGCCAATACCGTGCCAAGCGCTGCTCCCTTAGCAAGTAAGGCTTCCACAATCGGGATGATGCCAGCTGCATTGGTATACATGGGTACGCCAATCAGAACTGCTACTGGAACTGACCACCAGGCTTCTTTGCCCATCAGGCTAGCCATAAAGTCTTCTGGTACATAACCATGAATACCTGCACCTACACCAATACCGACGATGATGTATGGCCAGACCTTGACAACGATCTCTTTGATCGCAGCTTTGCCCGATTCAATGCGATCACTCAGGGTTAAGGCATCTGCATCTACGGTAGCGACAGTTTTGGGCATATTAATTACCCAATCCTCCAGATAGCCTTCAAGTTTGAGTTTGCCAATTACCCAGCCAGCAACAATTGCTACTGATAAGCCCAGAATTAAATAGAGACCAGCAATCTTCCAGCCAAATAAAGTGAATAACAATGTCAAGGCAACCTCATTGACCATCGGCGCTGAAATCAGAAATGAGAATGTGATGCCTAGTGGTACACCCGCCTGCACAAAACCAATAAATAGGGGAACTGCTGAGCATGAGCAAAATGGCGTCACGATACCTAAGCTGGCTGCCATGATATTGCCGACACCTTCAGACTTACCCGCCAGTAGAACTCGAGTCCGCTCAGGTGTGAAGTAAGAATTAATCATGCCCATCACAAAAACTACACCAGTTAGTAAGAGCAGAACCTTAGGGGTGTCGTATAAAAAGAACTGCAAAGCATCGCCAAGCTGACTTTTGCGATCAATGGGTAATAGGGAAACGAGCCACTCTGAGATGGGGATCAACGATTGATAGAGTCCGTACCAAATAAGGATGGCAACAGTCAAAAATGCTTTTGGCCAAGATTTTGAGACTTTTAATGTTGCACTTGTGTTCATCGATATTCCTTTTGAACATTTTGACAAAGTATCCAGCTGATCATTTGATCTATGTCATAAAATTGCCATATTGTTCTATTATTATGGAAATATGAAAAATACCGAAGCTATTCAGGCATTCATTGCCTTAGGACAAGAGTCCCGCTTAAACGTATACCGCCTGATTGTTCAAAAAGGGGATCAGGGTCTGATGCCCTCGCAAATCCATGAGATGCTGGGTATTCCGAATGCGACGCTCAGCTTCCATCTAAAAGAGCTCTATCAGGCCAATCTCATTACCGTAGAGCGCCAAAGTCGTAATCTGATTTACCGTCCGAACCCAGGAATGGTAGAAGAGCTCAGTCAATTTCTTTTGGCTAACTGCTGCGGCGGCAAGTCATGCAAAACTACGAAAACCATCAAAAAGGTGAAAGCCCAATGAAACAGTACAACATTCTTTTCTTATGTACCCACAACTCTGCTCGTTCAGTGCTGGGGGAAGCATTGGCGTCAACTCATTCCAGTGGTAGGTTTATCGGCTATTCGGCAGGCTCTACACCTGGAACTCAAGTTAACCCCTTTGCAAAAGAAAT
>JBEGSZ010000015.1:0-8139 GCA_041179645.1 Pseudomonadota bacterium | reverse complement strand
CAGCGGGGTTTTTGTTTTGTACTGAACGTAGCTATTAATGCAAGCCCGCCATGTAATCAGCAACAGCTTTCATTTCTTGATCAGAAAGCTTGGTAGCAATCGTGGTCATCTGGCTGCTATTTTTACGAGTACCTTCGCGGAAAGCTAGCAACTGTGCTGCGTTGTATTCAGCCCATTGACCGCCCATACGTGGGTACTGTGAAGGAATACCGGCACCAGTTGGGCTATGACATGCTGCACATGCTGGAACACCCTTAGCAGCGATACCGCCACGGTAGATGCTTTGACCCAATTCGATCGTGTCCTTATTCTGGGCAACGCCTTGGGATGCAGGCTGACTAGCCAAATAAGCAGAAATGTTATTCATATCTTGCTCGGTTAAGGTGGCAGCCATGCCCATCATGATTGGGTTAGCACGAGTACCGTCTTTGTAATTTTTTAGCTGTTTGGCAATGTAAGCAGCATGCTGCCCAGCAAGCTTGGGCCAAGCAGGGGTTGCACTTTGACCCTTAGGGCCATGACAAGTCAAGCAGGCAGTAACGCCACGGCTAGAATCGCCGTTGGAGTACAGAGCTTCACCAACCGCAGGGTCAACCTTAGGCTTGCCCGGAACGGCTGGCTTAGCAGCAGCTTCTGCCATCGGAGCGGCAGCAGGCGCAGGATCTGCGGCGCTAACCACGCCGGAGAAGCTGGTCATTGCCAGTAATAAGCCAGCAGCTAGGCCAGCGCTTACGCTAGTTAATTTGGAGATTTGAGAGGTTTGACGCATTATGTTTACCTTGGCAAAAATTCCTAAAAGTGTTTGGGCCCTACTTTTACAACCTTTTACCCAACACCATGAGATATTTCATGATTTTGCGTGATTTTACAATAGCTTCTGGACATGTCTAAACTCTTTCAAGCCCGATTTGCGACCACAGTCAATGACACCCATTGCCTGCCTGCCACTCCACTTCGCGAGGTGGCCTTTGCCGGCCGATCAAATGCGGGCAAATCCAGCGCAATTAATGTGCTTTGCAACCAAAAACGCCTCGCTTTTGCCAGTAAAACGCCGGGGCGCACCCAACACATTAACTATTTTGGGCTTTTTGCAAAAGATGATCTTTTAGCCTATTTAGTGGATTTACCGGGATATGGCTATGCAGCCGTCAATCATGAGACCAAATACCACTGGAATACCCTTCTAAGCGATTACCTGCAGGAGCGGGAGCAACTGGTAGGCATGGTTCTGATTGTGGACTCTAGGCGCGGCATCACCGATCTGGATGAGCAAATGATTCAATGGTTTGTGCCGACTGGCAAACCAATCCATATCTTGCTCAGCAAGTGCGACAAACTCAATAAAAGTGAGTGCAAGCATGCCTTAGAAGCGGTTCGCAAACAATTGCAGCAATACGATCCAGCACTGCCAGACGGTAATGGTGAGTCAAAGCAACTTACGGCACAATTATTCTCAAGCACCAAACGCATTGGCCTCGAAGAGGCAGACAATATTGTTATTAAATGGTTATTTGAAGCAGAGACTCAAGAAGATGAAATCACAAGCTAACTCTTTGTTGAACTTTCCGGCTCACCGCCCACGTCGCATGCGTCGCGATGATTGGTCACGTCGACTAATCCAAGAGAACCATCTCCACGCAAGTGATTTGATTTACCCCATCTTCTTGCTCGAAGGCAGCAATCAATCTCAAGCTGTCGCTTCTATGCCTGGCATCAATCGCGTATCACTCGATTTACTTTTCAGCGTTGCCGAAGAATGCGTTGCATTAGGTATTCCGGTGATGGCGCTCTTTCCGGTAATTGATGCATCACTTAAAACACCTGATGGTAAAGAAGCTTTTAATCCAGGCGGATTAATTCCAACTGCAGTGCGTGAACTCAAGAAACGCTTCCCCAATTTAGGCATCATGACGGATGTTGCACTTGATCCTTATACAAGCCATGGGCAAGATGGCGTCCTCGATGAGCAAGGTCGCATTCTGAATGATGAGACCACAGCAATCTTGGTGCAACAAGCTGTTGCTCAAGCCCAAGCTGGCGTTGATATCGTTGCACCATCAGACATGATGGATGGTCGCATCGGAAAAATTCGTGAAGCATTAGAGCAAAACAAGCTCATTCATACGCGCATCATGGCTTACTCAGCCAAATACGCATCGGCATTTTATGGCCCATTTCGTGATGCAGTAGGTTCAGCAAAGAATTTAGGTAAGGCGGATAAAAAAACCTACCAAATGGATTGCGCCAATACTGACGAGGCTTTGCGGGAGGTTGCACTAGATATTAGCGAAGGTGCCGATATGGTGATGGTCAAACCTGGCATGCCTTACCTCGATATCGTTCGTAGAGTGCGTGATGAATTTAATTACCCGACTTATGCATACCAAGTAAGTGGAGAGTACGCCATGCTCAAAGCTGCAGCACAAAACGGCTGGCTTGATCACGACGCTGTGATGATGGAATCCTTGCTCGCATTTAAACGTGCTGGCGCGGATGGCATCTTGACTTACTTCGCACTTGAAGCGGCGCGACTTCTCAAAGCAAGTAAATAAATTTAATTTGCCAGCACTTTTTTCAAGCGCTCGGCAAAACGCTGTGGTGGCATATAACCAATTACACGCTGATCTTTTAACTCTTCTGAATTGAGATCAAAGATCAAAATTCCGGGCGGACCAAACAATCCAAAGCGCTTCAATAAGGCCTGATTGTCGGGACTATTCTTTGTCACATCGGCTTGTAATAAAGCAAATTTCTGCAGCTCTTGATTCACTTCGGGATTTGCGAAAGTATTGACTTCCATCTCCTTGCAAGAAATGCACCAGTCTGCATAAAAATCTAAGAGCACTAATTTCTTTTGCTCTTTCGCCTGGACTAAGAATTGATCTAACTGAGCGCTAGATTCAATCACAGCAAAACTCGCATTTCCAATCTGATGTTGGCGCTGGCCATTAGCCATCACATTGCTGCCCACTTTGCCACCGTCACTTTGCAACAAAGGTGAGGCAATCCAGGCAGCAGTTGCTACCAATAAAACACCTAGGGTTCTTTGTAGCCAAACCATCCACATGCCCGTTGATGGAATGAGAATACGCGCTTCAATAGCAATAAAGAGAAGCGGCAAGCCCATACCCAAAGCCATCACAAAGAGGAGGCCTGCCCCCAAACTCATTGAGCCTGTTTGAGCAATGAAAGCAAGCACGCCAGCCAAAGGCGCGGTAATGCAAGGACTGGCAACTAGTGTAGAAATTCCACCCAAGGCAAAGGCTCCCGCAAAACTGCCACCTTTGTGGCGCCCCGCTAATTGATCTACCTTTTCTTGCCAAGATTGGGGCATTCTGAGCTCATATAGGCCAAATAAGCTCCCCGATAAGGCCAATAGAAGCAATGCAAATCCAATCAGCGCTATAGGGCTCTGTAGGGCTCTTTGAACGCTACCACCTAGCGCTGCCATTAAGATCCCCGCTAGAGCGTATACGCACGCCATACCAAGCACATAAGCCGCAGCCAAAAGACTAGCACGGCCCTTGCTAATCGATTTTTTACCCTGGGTTCCAAACACCACACTAGACAGAATAGGCAGCATCGGAAGCACGCAAGGTGTGAAAGCTAATGCCAAGCCCAAAATGAAAAAGGCCAGGAAAAGATATCCAGTTGGCGTGCTTTCTAAAAAGCGACTAATGGCATTAACGTCATCACGCTCACGCCATACATCCATTAGGCTCAATTCTTTTTTTGCAATTGAGCTTGCCGCAACTCCATCCAGCATTTCTGGAATAGGCGCCGCCTTTACACCAGGGCCCGCAAGTAAAAATTTCAGAGTCATGGGCGGATAACAAATGCCTGCTTCAGCACAACCTTGTAGCTCCAGCTCTAAGTAGAGCGGCTTCCCTATTTCTGCTTTTTTATTTAGCGTGAGAAGAAATGCCTGCTTGTAAACCTGCATCTTCTTCTGAAAAGTCTCGTCATACTTTTCAATCCCAGCAGGGATCGATGCCTTTACAGACGCTAATTTACTAGGCTCTGAGCCCATTCTGAAATGCAGGGATTCTTGATAGATGTAATAACCCTTGGCTGGAAAAATCTCCAACTCAATGTCATTCGTATTAACTGCCCATGTTGCTTCAGCCTGAAATGCTTTCTCAGGCGGCAAGAATTCTGGGGCTGCAAGAGCGCTTCCAACAAGAAATAAGAATGCAACTACTAACGGGACGAATTTATTAATCAATCTCATGGGGCTTACTTTACCTCGGCCTGTACCCACTTGCCATACTGCGCTTCATATTTTTCAGAGGCGTAGGCAATGAGCTCTGGCAAATCATATGGGTGATGATTTTTGATGAAATGAGAAACTTCCTCCCACTTATTCGCAACTGTTTTTGCTGACAACAGTACTTCATTTGCTTCGCAAATCTTACCCTCCCATCGATAGATAGAATGCATGCCCTCTTGGACTTGTACGCAGGCAGCCAAATGGTTTTCAATCAACAGATGCGCCATTTTCTTTGCATCCTCTAGCGATGCAAAACTAGTGACAACAATCAGCAATTCAGTAGATTTATCGAGGGCCATCTTGTATTTATAACCGTATAAATGAAAAAAGCCAGACCGAAGCCTGGCTTTTAATCTTGCTAAAGGGCTTAAGCCTCTTCGGCTACTGCTGTTTCTTCAACTTCTGGACGATCCACCAACTCAACCAAAGCCATAGGTGCATTGTCACCATGACGGAAGCCAAACTTCAAAATACGAAGGTAGCCACCTGGACGAGTAGCGTAACGTGGGCCGAGCTCTGTGAAGAGTTTGGTCACGATATCGCGATCACGTGTGCGATTGAATGCTAAGCGACGGTTTGCTAAGTTATCTTTTTTACCCAAGGTAATTAAAGGCTCAACAACCATGCGCAATTCTTTTGCTTTTGGCAAAGTCGTTTTAATGACTTCGTGCTCCAAGAGTGAATTGGACATATTGCGCAGCATCGCCAAGCGATGTGATGATGTTCTGTTTAGTTTGCGTAAGCCGTTTCCGTGACGCATGATGCTTCCTTTCTAATTATTTCTCGAGGTTAGCTGGAGGCCAGCTTTCGAGTTTCATGCCAAGACTTAAGCCACGAGCCGCCAATACATCTTTGATTTCATTCAAAGACTTACGACCTAAATTAGGCGTCTTCAACAATTCATTCTCTGTACGTTGAATCAAGTCACCGATGTAGTAAATGTTCTCAGCCTTCAAGCAGTTTGCAGAGCGAACTGTGAGTTCGAGATCATCAACCGGACGCATCAACATTGGATCAACCATTGAAGAGCGGCTTGGTGCGAGATCACCAGAAACTTCGCTGCTTTCGAGGGCTGCGAATACAACTAGCTGATCAACCAAAATGGTAGCGGCTTGACGAATCGCCTCTTCAGGAGACAACACGCCGTTGGTTTCGATTGTCATTACGAGACGATCGAGGTCGGTACGTTGCTCAACACGAGCAGACTCAACAGCATAGCTAACACGGCTTACTGGGCTAAATGAGGCATCCAATACGATGCGACCAATGATCTTGGTAGCTTCGTCATGGTATTGACGCATATTGCCTGGTACATAGCCACGGCCTTTTTCAACCTTGATCTGCATATCCAACTTGCCACCAGCTGACAAGTGAGCGATAACGTGATCAGGATTAATGATTTCTACATCATGTGGCAAGTCGATATCTTTTGCAGTAACAACGCCTGGACCTTCTTTACGCAAATTGATGGTAACTTCATCACGTGACTGCAATTTAAATACGATACCTTTGAGGTTCAACAAAAGGTTAACTACGTCCTCTTGAACTCCATCTAATGTGGAGTATTCATGAACAACACCTGCAATTGCTACTTCAGTTGGTGCATAACCAACCATCGAGGATAACAAAACACGACGTAATGCATTGCCGAGTGTGTGGCCATAGCCACGCTCGAACGGCTCCATAACAACCTTAGCTTGGTTGGCGGTAAGCGCTTCAACAGAAATAATTTTAGGCTTGAGCAAATTTGTTTGCATATTTTTTCCTTGAGAGTGCTAATTAGCGTGAATACAATTCGACGATCAAACTTTCATTAATTTCGCCGCTAATATCTTCACGGTCAGGCACTTGCTTAAACGTTCCCTCTAGCTTGGCTGCGTCAACTGAAACCCAAGTAACAGCTGCCATTTGTCCAACCAAATTGAGTGATTCTGTAATACGCGCTTGCTTCTTCGCTTTTTCACGAATCGCCACTACATCACCAGGCTTAACCTGAATTGATGGAATGTTTACTGGGCTACCATTGAGCAAAATTGCACAGTGGGAAACCAATTGACGCGCTTCAGCACGAGTAGAACCAAAGCCCATGCGATACACCACGTTATCTAAACGTGACTCAAGCAACTGGAGCAATGTTTCACCAGTGTTGCCCTTACGACGCTCAGCTTCTGCGAAGTAACGACGGAATTGACGCTCTAATACGCCATAGATACGCTTAACCTTTTGCTTTTCACGCAATTGATTACCGTAATCAGATGTTCTTGAGCCAGATGTACGGCCATGTTGACCAGGCTTAGTATCTAACTTGCACTTGTCTGACAGGGCGCGACGTGCGCTCTTTAAAAATAAGTCGGTACCTTCCCGACGTGCTAATTTGGCCTTAGGCCCTAAGTAACGTGCCACGATGCTTTCCTTTCTTTGCCGCAGTCTTACGACCGGCGGTGAGTTCGCCTTTTAAATCAGGCGAACAGTGGGCTTTAATAAAAAAACTACTAAAACTGTTGTACTGCCAACTTCCAAGCTTAGATACGACGACGCTTAGGAGGACGGCAACCATTATGTGGAACTGGAGTTACGTCTTGAATCTCAGTGATCTTGATGCCCAATGAGTTCAATGCACGAACTGCTGATTCACGACCTGGGCCTGGGCCTTTGATCTGAACTTCCAAATTCTTGATACCGCATTCAATGGCTGTCTTACCAGCAACTTCAGCAGCTACCTGAGCAGCAAAAGGTGTTGATTTACGTGAGCCCTTGAAACCCTGGCCACCAGATGTTGCCCATGAAAGTGCATTACCTTGGCGATCAGTGATCGTAATAATGGTGTTATTAAAAGAAGCGTGAACGTGTGCAATACCGTCAGCAACGTTCTTTTTAACCTTCTTGCGTGCGCGCTGTGAAGCTGCAGAAGCGGATTGTTGTTTTGCCATGTCAATAAACTTTCTTGATTATTTCTTGAGTTGCACGCCAGACTTACGTGGGCCCTTGCGGGTACGCGCGTTAGTCTTAGTACGTTGACCACGTACAGGCAAGCCCTTACGATGACGAACGCCACGATAGCAGCCTAAGTCCATCAAACGCTTGATGCTCATCGTTACTTCACGACGAAGGTCACCCTCAGTGATGAACTTACCTACTTCATCACGCAACTTTTCCAAGTCACCGTCAGTAAGATCTTTTACTTTTTTGTCGATAGCAACACCTGTGGTTTCACAAATTTTGCGAGCACGAGTTGTGCCGATGCCAAAAATTGCTGTTAAACCGATAACAGTATGTTGATGATTTGGGATATTTACCCCAGCGATACGTGCCATGAGATTTCCTCTTAATTAACCAGATCAGCCTTGACGCTGCTTATGACGTGCGTCTGAAGAACAGATCACGCGCACAACGCGTTTGCGCTTAATGATCTTGCAATTTCTGCAAATACACTTAACGGATGCTAAAACTTTCATAACTCACCTCTAAAAAAATAGGTACTACTTAATCTTTACTTCGCTCGGAAAATGATTCTGGCGCGCGTCAGGTCGTAAGGAGTCATCTCCACCGTCACCTTATCTCCTGGCAATATGCGGATGTAATGCATCCTCATCTTTCCAGAAATATGCCCTAGAACCACATGTCCGTTCTCTAGCTTCACGCGAAACATTGCGTTCGGCAAATTCTCAATAATTTCTCCCGCCATCTGAATTACATCGTCTTTAGACATTCAGTTAAGCGCCCATCTTAAAGTTAGCTTTTTTCATCAATGAACCATACTGTTGCTGCATTGCAAATGACTGAACTTGAGCCATGAAATCCATTGCAACAACGACAATAATCAACAATGAAGTACCGCCAAAATAGAATGGCACGTTGTACTTCAATAC
>JBEGSZ010000014.1:0-8702 GCA_041179645.1 Pseudomonadota bacterium | reverse complement strand
AGATCGGCAACATTTTCACGTGCACGAATAACATATGCATTTTTGCCATCAACCATAATTTCTGCTGGCTTAGGTCTGGTGTTGTAATTCGATGCCATTACAAAACCATAAGCACCGGCGGACAGAATGGCTAGCAGATCACCTTCTTCAACCGCAAGCTCGCGATCCCTCCCAAGCCAGTCACCAGATTCACATACGGGTCCGACGATGTCATAGGTGGAGCTTGCAACTTGTTTGGTCTTAACTGGGACGATGCCGTGATAAGCCTCATAGAGGGCTGGACGCATTAACTCTGTCATTGCTGCATCCACAATACAAAAGTTTTTTTCAGTGCCTGGTTTGAGATATTCTACTTTGGTTAAAAGCACGCCAGCATTGCCTACTAAGGATCTGCCAGGCTCTAAGACCACATCGAGATGAGCAAAGCCGCGCTCAGCAACGCGATTGAGAAGGGTGTTAGTGAACTCGGTAATGTCTGGTGGATTGTCATCTCCGTAAGAGATGCCTAGGCCTCCGCCTAAATCAAGATGATGAATCTCAATGCCTTCTTTTTTCAGTTGAGCGACTAACTCGAGCACTTTATCAAGCGCATCCAGGTAGGGCGCAGTAGTGGTGATTTGGGAGCCGATATGACAATCAATACCAACTACATCAATTTGTGAAAGTAGTGCAGCTTCACGATATGTCTTTAGAACCTCGTGATAAGCAATGCCAAATTTATTCCCTTTTAATCCAGTGGAGATATAAGGGTGAGTTTGTGCATCAACATCAGGATTCACGCGCAAAGAAATTGGGGCGCGGCAATTCAGCTTAGTAGCAACACGATTAATTTGGTGCAGTTCTGCAATCGATTCCACATTGATGCATTTAACACCTGCTTGCAATGCTTGAGCGATTTCATGGGCAGATTTACCGACGCCTGCAAATACTAAACTTTTTGGATCTGCACCAACTGCCAGTGCACGAGCTAATTCGCCACCGCTGACTAAGTCAAAGCCAGAGCCTAATTTTTTGAAGCAATCAATCACAGCTAAATTGCTATTAGCCTTCATTGCATAGTGGACGCGAGCTCGTCTTTTTCCGGCAGAGTCTACGCAAGCCTTGTCATAAGCTTGATACGCCTCGGTTAATGCTTTTTTGCTATAGATATATAAAGGCGTGCCAAACTCTTTTGCCAAATCTGACAAAGGAATTTCTTCTGCATACCAAGTGCCATTGCGTTTTGTAAATCCAGCTAAGTCGGGGAGTGGAATCGCTTTACTTGTCATTGCCTGGTCGATATTGGGTTAGTAGTAGCAGAGCTTTGGGGTGGGTAGAGCTTACCTTTGGGTTCTGGCTCAGAGGGAGGGCTGGGTGCCGGTGGCACATTTGGCAGATATAAAGGCCCTCTAACCCCACATCCAACAAGGGATATTAGAAGGCTAATGCCGAGAGTTCTTTTAAGAATCGCTATCATGAATGTCTCTAAAACGAATGATTGAATATAGCATGCAGGACTCTAATATGAAGCCAGGCAATTTAACGGTGGAAACCATTGATGACAAGCAATTCCATCAACTGGGTAGTAATTTATTGCAGTCGATAGAAGTAGCCTTGGAGGCTGCAGACGATGCGCTGGATCTGGACCTCGATGTAGAGCGTCAGGGTGGCAATGTCATCAATATTCGATTTAAGGATCGCAGTGTCATTGTGGTCAATACACAGCCGCCATTACATGAAATCTGGGTAGCTGCTAAATCTGGCGGTTATCACTATCGCTGGGCTGGTACCCTAGCCTCCCCACTGTGGTTGGATACTAAAACTGGGCGCGAGCTCTTAGGTGACTTATCAGAATTTGCAAGCGCTCAATCTGGGCAGGCGATTGCTATTAGCCTGCTTCAGAAATAGCATCTAATATCCCGGGAAATTAAACTGCCCCAGTAGCAGTGAGGGTCTCAATGACCTGAGCATCGGGAACACTCTTGATTTGCGCTTTGCCAATCTTTTCTAAAACGACGTAGCGAATCTGACCACCCTCAGTCTTTTTGTCTACTTGCATTAATTCCATATACCGCTGTGCGCCAAACTTGGGAGGCGCAATCGGCAGATTCATGGATTGAATAATTTGAGTTAAGCGATTGACTTCATCCTGGGTAATGAAATTCAGGCGTCGTGAAAGGTCTGCACCCATCACCATGCCGCAGCCAACAGCTTCACCATGCAACCATTCACCATAACCCATGCCCGCTTCAATCGCATGACCAAAGGTATGCCCGAAATTAAGGGTGGCACGAATACCCCCCTCTCTCTCGTCTGCTGAAACAACAGCCGATTTAATTTCGCAAGAGCGTAGTACTGCATGTGCCATTGCCTCAGTATCACAAGCTAGCAATTCTTTTGCATTTGCCTCAATCCAGTTTAAGAACTCAGCATCTGCAATCGCGCCGTGCTTCACTACTTCAGCCAGGCCAGCAGAGAGTTCGCGCGCAGGTAATGTTTTTAAGGTATTCAGATCGGCAATGACCGCTGCTGGCTGATGAAACGCCCCAATCATATTTTTTCCGAGTGGGTGGTTAATGCCTGTCTTACCGCCGACAGAAGAGTCCACCTGAGCCAATAAGGTTGTTGGTACTTGAATGAAGCGAATGCCGCGCATAAAACTAGCAGCAGCAAAGCCAGTCATATCGCCAATGACGCCGCCACCTAATGCCACCAACATAGTTTGACGATCGGCACCAAACTTAAGGAGGTCATCAAAAATCAATTGAAGATTTTTCCAGTCCTTATAAGACTCTCCATCGGGCAGCACAATCGTTCTGACGGGCTTACTGAGTTTCTCTAGAGTCTTGGTGAGGCGCTCTGCATATAAAGGCGCAACGGTCGTATTGGTAACGATATAAATCGATGTCGCTTTTTCGCAAGCACTAAATAATTCTGGCTGGTCTATTAAATCTGTACCGATATGAATGGGGTAGCTACGATTGCCTAGATCAACTTCTAATGTTTTCATGGATAAATTTATGCGGAGAGTTCGAGTTGCATGATTAAGGTGTTGACCAACTGATTGACGCTGGGTTTTCCAGTCTCAATCACATAGTCAGCGATTTCGCGATACAGAGGATCACGAATGGTGTATAGGTTTTCTAAAATCTTTTTTGCATCACCATTTTTAAGTAGCGGCCTACCTTCACCACCTTTAGTGCGATGCCATAGCTCCATCGGATTAGCGTGCAGATAAATTACCGTTCCTCTTTCGCTGAGAAATTGTCGATTCTCGGGAAGCAGTACGGCTCCGCCACCGGTTGCCAAGATGACATTAGGTTCTGCGGTAATGTCCTTGATGGCTTGAGCTTCGCGTTTGCGAAATCCATCCTCGCCTTCCATTTCAAAGATGACAGGAATCTTGACTCCACAACGATCTTCAATCACATGGTCGGCATCTAAAAAGCGGCGACCCAATTTCTTGGCCAGCAATTTGCCGACGGTCGACTTCCCGGCACCCATGAGGCCAATTAGGAAGATATTGTTGGATGAAGAGTTCACCCTTTGATTTTATTAGTGTTTGTCCAGCACGGTGGGGGTTAAGAAGACTAATAGTTCAGTTTTATCCGCCAATTTAGATTTATGCCGAAATAAATGCCCAATCAATGGAATATCGCCTAGAAGCGGGACTTTAATCTCATCATCCCGTTCGGTAGTTTGAAAGATGCCGCCAATGATGGCTGTGCCCCCATTTTCAACGGTGACTTCAGAGCTGAGGTTTTTGGTATCAATCGCATAGCCCTGCTCAGTTTTCATGCCAATAGTGTCTTTATTGATCCCTACTAACATTGAGATCTTCCCGTCCGGATGGATCTTGGGCAAGACCTCTAGGCGTAAATTCGCCTTGCGAAACTGCAATTTACTTCCGCTTTGAGAGCTAACTTGATAAGGGAGCTCGGTTCCCTGTTCAATTGTGGCTTTAACTTGGTCGCCGGTCATGATTCGGGGATTGGAGAGAATCTTGCCCTGTCCATCAGATTCGAGGGCTGAAAGCTCTATTTGCAATAGTCTGGCTGCATTCTTGGAAACCAGGGTGGCAGCTAGGGTGGCTGGGTTAAAGCCCGCTAAGCCAGCCCCTCCCAGATCAAGATTGGCGCTGGCGTTTTGGTTTGGCTGATTGCCGGCGCCATTGGCTTGATATCCCAGCTTCACACCGAGTTCGCGGGCAAAGCGCTGATCGGCCTCGACGATGCGAGCCTCAATTAGGATTTGGCGTGGGCTATTAATGTGATCGCCCCCAAAAGGTAGGGCGGCATCCTCCCGTCGAAACTTTTGAAAACTTTGAATTTCTGCGTGAGGTCCAATCCAGTAGATATCCCCATTTCGGACTAGCCTCAATCCTCGGCTGGCTAATATTGAATGGAGAGCGGTTTGCCAAGGGGTGTCCTTGAGGTCAACTGAAATCTTGCCCTGAATAGATTCGCTCAGGAGAAAGTTGGTATCCCCCATTTTGGCTAAAACCTGTAAAAGCTCGGTCATTTCAATTTGGCTAAATTGCAGGCTAATGCGACTATCTTTGGGTTTGTTTGATGGGTTGATTTGGGAGTGATTTCCTAGTGCTGGGTTGAGCAATAAAACCAGGATGATCAGCACCAGTCCGGCGGAGAATTTTGGAAAGATTTTCAATAAAGTCACTCCGATTGGGTGGATTTAAAAGTGATGGATTTGCCTTTAGGATGGGTCAAGATGGCTAGCTCTTTTGCCATCTGAGTCAGGCGCCATTCCCCCAAAGCCAGACCCTCCCTATCCAACATCCTGGTGGACTTGCCGGTGTGAAAAAAGGCCTGCTCCGTCGACCCCATTCGGGTGAGGCCTAAATATCTCCAGCGACGAAGTTCTGCCTCATGGGGGATGGCTACAGGCTTGGTTTGGATTGCCTGAATTGGCGCTTTTATCTCTATTGAGTGAACACTTACTTCTATTTCATCTATTGCTTCATATAGATCGTCTCGCTCGGACTGCCATTCGCTTTGGGAAGATTCAAATTCCTCCTTGAGGCTTAATAGTTGATTATGTATCGCACTTATTTCAAGCTCAGCTCCGGATTTATTGGCATCAAAATAAAAAAAGAGGCTGCCACCACAGATGCATAAGATGCCGCCAAAGATCCAAATCGGGCTGAAAGTGAGGCTCCTTACTTCAAAAGATTTGGCTGAAAATGCGGGCTTCGGAACTTTGGCTTGGGGTGTCGGATCAACTCTGGGGGGAGGGGCTGATTTGCGAATTCCATGAGGGTCTGGAATGGCCGGGTCATCCCCCAGCTCACTCAGAATGTCATCAAAAGATTGGGGAGAAATGTGGCGTGAAGGCATGCCATATTGTTCGCCCTGGGGATATTAAAAGCGATCAGGGGAAGCGGAATGACTTGTCAGAAAAATCCGTCTCACAATATTTCAAACAAGGGTTTTGGAGCTTTTGGGGAAAGTCTGTAAGCACCCTATAATTTGACTCTATGGCTCTACCCCCAAAAGACAAGCCGCCCCTAAACCGGCGGTTTAACCGACAGCCTGATAGACGTCCCGGTCAGCCAAGAGCGGAGCATTTCTCGTCCAGAACATCAGGAAGCAATCCCCTGATTAAGGCGCTGCTGATTATCAGCATGGTCTTTGCGGTGGTAATTACCTTGTTGCTGGGATACGCTTTTTTAATAGCAAAGCCGAATTTGCCGAAGATCTCCGCATTAGTGGATTACAACCCCAAAACGCCATTGCGGATTTATACGGCCGACAAGGTGCTTATTGGCGAGTTTGGAGAAGAGCGCCGCAAGGTGATTCCTTTAAATGAAATACCAATGAGCATGCGTAATGCGGTCTTAGCCATTGAGGATGATCGCTTTTACTCCCATGGTGGAGTGGATTACGTCGGCATCCTGAGGGCTACGCTCACTAATTTACGGGGCAACCTTTCTCAAGGCGCATCCACCATCACAATGCAGGTAGCCCGTAACTTCTTCCTCAGTAATGAGAAGACCTTCAGTCGCAAGATTTATGAGGTGCTCTTGTCTTGGGAAATTGAGTCCCAGCTGAGTAAAGATAAGATTCTAGAAATCTACATGAATCAGATTTTCTTAGGTCAGAGGGCTTATGGATTTTCTAGTGCAGCTCAGATCTATTTCGGAAAAGAATTAAAAGACATCACAATTGCTGAGTCCGCCATGTTGGCAGGTTTGCCAAAGGCTCCTTCGGCATATAACCCCGTTAGCAATTTCCGTCGCGCAAAAATTCGCCAGGAATATATTTTGCAGCGTATGCGGGATTTGTCTTACATCACGCCCGAGCAGTATCAAGTTGCCATGGCGGAAGAGTTGCACATTCGTGGCCTTGGAAATGAATTCAGTACCCGAGCCGATTTTGCTGCAGAGATGGTGCGTCAATTGTTGTTTACCCAATACGGTGAAGCAATTTATTCCCAGGGAATAGATGTTTACACCACGATCTTGAAGGCAGATCAAGAAGCTGCTTACAGAGCGGTGCGCCGTGGAATTTTTGAATATGATTTGCGTCATGCCTATCGCGGACCAGAGGGGTTTATTGAGCTGCCAGAAGATACTGTAAAGCGTCAGCGTGCAATTGATGAGGCCCTGTTGGCTTACCCACAGTTAGATGATTTGCAGTCTGGCGTAGTGCTCGATATCAAACCAAAAGAAATGCAAGTGATGATTTCTACTGGAGATACGATCACACTTAAAGGTGAGGGTATGAAGCTTGCCGCCGCCTCATTAACTGATAGCACTCAACCCAAAAAACGTTTGCGTCCTGGTGCGATTGTGAGATTGCTTTCAGATGGTGGCGTTTGGAAGCTGGCGCAATTACCGCAAGTTGAAGCAGCCTTTGTTTCCATGAATGCCGAGACGGGCGCGATTCTTTCCTTGGTGGGCGGCTTTGATTTCCGCCGCAATCAATTTAATCATGTGACCCAGGCGCAACGCCAACCAGGCTCTTCATTTAAGCCCTTTATTTACGCTGCTGGAATTGAAAAAGGTTTTTCTCCGAGCACGATGGTGAATGATGCCCCTTTATCCATTGGCAGTATGGAAACTGGTAGCCAAGCTTGGGAGCCGAAGAATTACGATGGCAAGTATGAAGGCATGATGCGTTTGCGGACTGCTCTAGCTAAATCAAAAAACTTGGTATCAGTACGATTAATTCGTGCTATCGGCCCATCCTATGCGCAAGAATATATTCAGCGTTTTGGATTTGAGGCGGAGAAGCATCCCCCATACTTAACAATGGCATTGGGTGCAGGCTCTGTGACACCTTTGCAAATGGCATCCGCTTATAGTGTTTTCGCTAATGGTGGCTATCGCGTAGACCCATTCTTAATTAATAAGATGACAGATTCAAAGGGCGCCGTTCTTTTTGAAGCCAAGCCTGCCCAAGCGCGCGAAGACGCCACCCGAGTATTGGATGCAAGAACTGCCTTTGTGATGGATAGCATGTTGCAAGAGGTTACAAAAACCGGCACCGCTGGAAGTGCGAGAGCAAAATTGGGTCGTAGCGATATTGCCGGTAAAACAGGTACAACCAATGAGTCACACGATGCCTGGTTTGCGGGATATAACCCGAAGGTAGTAGCCATTGCTTGGATTGGTTTTGATAAACCGGCAAGTTTGGGTGATCGTGAAACTGGTGGCGGTCTTGCTCTGCCGATGTGGATCTCTTATATGAGTACCGCATTAAAAGATCAGCCGCAACAAGTGCGCGAAGTGCCGGCAGGTGTGACTCAAGTTGATGGCGATTGGTTTATTCCCGAGTTCTCTAACAATGGCGGTGTGCGCGAACTGCAGTAGTTCGTTTCAGCAATGGCAAGGCAAGCACGCACCGTTATTCCTGGCCAGGCAATGCATGTCATGGTTCGCGGCAATAATCGGGAAATACTTTTTTTTAATGATGTTGATCGCCGTATTTATTTAGATTGGCTACGAGAAGCAGCCAAGCAATTTAGTAGTGCGGTGCACGCATTTGCCTTGATGCCAAATCATGTGCATCTCTTAATGACTCCACAGAATGCGGATTCACTTGCAAAGACAATGCAGTCTCTGGGTAGGCGTTATGCCCAGTATTTCAATCAACAGCACAATCGCTCGGGAACTATTTGGGAGGGCCGCTATCGCTCTTCGCTAATAGACCCAGATTATTTTTTGCGCTGCCAGCGATACATTGAACTTAATCCCGTGAGGGCTGGTTTTGAATCTAGCCCCCAAGATTCGACGTGGACCAGTTTTGCTTCTCATGTCGGCGGAAATGCAGAGCCTTGGCTAGTGGATCACCAGCACTTTTGGAAGTTGGGTAATACCCCTTTTGAGCGACAAATGACTTGGGCAGGATTTGTGAAAGAGGGTGCACCTCATTGGGAGGATCGCCAAATTACCGAGGCCCTGGTGAGATCTAAGCCCTGGGTGAGCGATATTTACGCTAAAAAGTTGTTTAAAGACAATCCTGATCAAGCCTTAATCCGCCATCGTGGGCGCCCTAAAAAATTAATATCAATTAATTCAATAGCTTAGATCGGTTCCTGGATCTTGGGTAATTAAGCTTACTGGATCGATCTTCTGACTCTGTCCCTTTAATAGAAGTTCATTTTGGTGCCACCCCAATATAAATGGGACAGAGTCATTTTATTTCTATTGCATCAGCATGGGTATTCCCCTATATTTGATCCTCCAAAAGTAATCAAGCCCT
>JBEGSZ010000013.1:0-367103 GCA_041179645.1 Pseudomonadota bacterium | reverse complement strand
ATCCGATTTTGGTGTTTAAATCGTTGATTTTCGTCTAAAACGTTTAGATCTTTTGGCTGAAATTAGCGACTCTGTCTATAGACGCATGGAAGCAGAGCGTAAACGCGTTGCCAATGAGTTGCGATCTACTGGTGCCGCAGAGTCTGACAAGATTCGTGCCAATGCTGAGCGTCAGCGCGACACGATTTTGGCTGAAGCTTATCGTGAAGCCCAGAAGATCAAAGGTTCCGGTGATGCAAGAGCTACCGCCTTATATGCTGAAGCATTTGGTCGTGATCCACAGTTTGCACAGTTCTACCAAAGTCTTCAGGCTTACCGCAGCTCCTTTAAAGATAAGAAGGATGTCATGGTGGTTGAGCCTAATGGTGAGTTCTTTAAGTTCTTACATAAAAAAAATTAAAAAGTGAATATTTCAGATCATGAATCGTTGGTTACTTCCTGAAGATATTGCTGATGTTTTGCCGGCCGAGGCTCGTAAGGTAGAGTCTCTGCGTCGTGCCATCCTGGATCTATACCAGTCCTATGGCTATGAACTGGTTGCCCCTCCAATCTTGGAGTTTTTGGATTCTTTATTAACTGGCACTGGCTCGGATCTGAATTTACAAACATTTAAATTGGTCGATCAACTATCTGGTCGTACATTAGGCCTGCGTGCCGATATGACGCCACAAGTTGCCCGGATTGATGCGCACTTACTCAATCGCAAAGGTGTGACCCGTCTTTGTTATGCAGGCTCTGTTGCGCATGCTCGCACCCCAGTGGGTAGTTCTGCTCGCGAAGAATTGCAACTTGGCGCAGAGATTTATGGGTGTGCTACTTGGGAAGCGGATTTTGAAGCGGTCTCATTGTTATTGCAGACTTTGAATGTCGCCGGCTTAAACAAGGTTTATCTAGATCTGTCTCATGCAGGCGTTCTCGAGGGAATTCTCGAAGGGCATAGTCTGGAGAAGGGTGATGTTGAGGCTCTGTATAGCTTGTTGCAAAGCAAGGATCGTCCTCGCTTGGCTATTTGGGCTAAATGCTTGCCAGCAAAATCCGCAGAAGCATTGATGGCGCTTACTGAATTGAATGGGCCTTGTGCTCAAGTACTAACCAGCGCCAAAAAGT
This sequence comes from Pseudomonadota bacterium, assembly GCA_041179645.1. Classification (GTDB taxonomy): domain Bacteria; phylum Pseudomonadota; class Gammaproteobacteria; order Burkholderiales; family Burkholderiaceae; genus Polynucleobacter. The sequence continues at coordinate 365,996 of JBEGSZ010000013.1, read as the reverse complement.
CTTTACCAAAAAACAAATTAATTGAAGACGCCTTAGCTCAATTAGAGAAGTTGGCCGCAGCAATTGCTGCATTGCCCAATGAAGTTGAGCTCAGTATCGACTTAGCAGATTTACGTGGTTATCAATATCACAGCGGCGTGATGTTTGCGGCTTATGTTGATAAGTTACCGCAACCAATAGCGCGTGGTGGAAGATACGATCATGTTGGCCAGGCATTTGGACGTCCTCGTCCTGCCACTGGTTTTTCAATGGATTTATTAACCCTAGCCAATCTTGCGCCGGTAGCGCAAAGAAAGTCCGCCATCGTAGCGTCTTGGGTGGTTGATTCAAGCTTAGCTAGCAAGATTGCTGAATTGCGCAATGCTGGTGAGGTAGTCATTCAAGCAATGGATGGCGACGCTGTAGAAACTGCTGAATATATTTGTGATCGTGAGCTGATAAAGCAGGGCAGCTCATGGGAAGTGAAAAAAAAGTAACTCGCTGTATTAATAACGTACTAATTCTGTAATTACCTTTTGGATTTCATTATGTCTTCAAAGCAACAAGATCATGGTCGTAACGTCGTAGTCATTGGTACCCAGTGGGGTGACGAGGGCAAAGGCAAAGTAGTTGATTGGTTAACTGACCATGCTCAAGCAGTTGTGCGCTTTCAGGGTGGACATAATGCTGGTCATACCTTGATCATTGGCGACAAGAAAACGATTCTGCGTTTGATTCCTTCTGGAATCATGCACAAAAATGTGATTTGCTACATCGGTAATGGTGTTGTACTTTCGCCAGAAGCGCTCTTTAAAGAAATCGGTGAGCTAGAGGCTGCTGGATTAGATGTGCAGTCCCGTCTAAAGATCTCTGAAGCAACCACATTAATTCTGCCGTATCACGTGGCGATTGATCATGCACGTGAGAAGAAACGTGGCAATGCCAAGATTGGCACCACTGGCCGTGGCATTGGACCGGCTTACGAAGATAAGGTCGCGCGTCGCGCTTTACGTGTGCAAGATTTGTTTTATCCGGAAAAGTTTGCGGCTCAATTGCGCGAGAACTTGGAATATCACAACTTCATGCTCACAAACTACTACGGAGCTGAGCCGGTAGATTTCCAAAAGACTTTAGAAGAGGCTATGTCTTATGCGGAGCGCATTAAGCCAATGGTGGTTGATGTCTCTAGCGCTTTATATGCAGCAGAGCAGGCTGGTCAAAACTTATTATTCGAGGGCGCACAAGGTACTTTGCTCGATATCGATCATGGCACCTATCCTTATGTCACCTCAAGCAACTGCGTAGCGGGTAATGCGGCTGCAGGATCTGGCGTTGGCCCAGATTCATTGCAATACATCTTGGGTATTACTAAAGCCTATTGCACACGTGTTGGTGCCGGCCCATTCCCGAGTGAGTTATATGACTTTGATAATCCAGCCAAGCAAGATCCTGTTGGTATCCGTTTGGCTGAAGTTGGCAAAGAGTTTGGTTCCGTTACTGGCCGTCCGCGCCGCACTGGTTGGTTAGATGCTGCTGCATTGAAGCGCTCTATTCAGATTAATGGCTTGTCTGGCCTTTGCATTACTAAGTTAGATGTCTTGGATGGTTTTGAGACTATCCGCCTTTGTGTAGGCTACAACTTAGATGGTAAAAAACTGGATGTATTGCCGCGCGGCGCTGAAGCTGTTGCGCGCTGTGAACCAATTTATGAGGATTTCCCAGGTTGGAAGGGGACTACTTTTGGTATTCGTGAATGGGACAAACTCCCAATAGAGGCACAGAAGTTCCTGCGTCGTATCGAAGAAGTTGCAGGAAAGCCGATCGCTATGGTCTCAACAGGACCTGAACGCGATGAAACGATTCTTCTGCAACATCCATTCAAAGGTTAATAAGATATTTTCTTAATTGGCTTTTGTATATTTAATTTACATATTTGTTTTGGGGTTTATGAATGACTGCACGTACACAATGTAATAGCCTGCAAGTGGCTACACCGTTATATCGTTTCATTGAAGATAAGGTCTTACCTGGTACAGGTATTAAAAGCGCCGACTTTTGGAAAGGGTTTGACGAAATCGTCAAAGACCTGAGCCCAAAAAATGAAGCCTTGCTCGCTAAGCGCGATCGTTTGCAGGTGGATTTAGATAAATGGCATCAAGCCAACCCCGGCCCTATTAAAGATATGGCCGCCTATCGCAAGCACCTGAAAGAAATTGGTTACCTAGATGAAGTGCCGGGAAAAGTTCTGGGTACTACGAAGAATGTTGATGATGAATTGGCACTCCAAGCTGGTCCTCAGTTGGTGGTTCCAGTGCTCAATGCACGTTATGCATTAAACGCTGCCAATGCACGTTGGGGCTCTTTGTATGACGCTCTCTACGGTACTGACGTGATATCCGAAGAAGATGGTGCAACTAAAGCAGGTGGATACAACCCGATTCGTGGCGCTAAGGTGGTTGCTTTTGCTCGCAAGTTCCTGGATCAAGCTGCACCGCTGGCCAAAGGTTCGCATGCAGATGCTACTGCCTATACAGTGGATGGTAATAAGTTAGCTGTCAGCCTTAAAGATGGCAGCAAAACAGGTCTTGCTGATGAGAAGCAGTTTGTTGGCTATCAAGGTTCTGCTGCTGCACCTTCTTCAGTGCTCTTGCGCAATAACGGCGTACATATTGATATTGAAATTGATAAGAGCAAAACCATTGGCGCTACTGATGCTGCTGGTGTAAATGATGTGGTGCTCGAAGCTGCGCTTTCTACAATTCTGGATTTGGAAGACTCGATTGCTGCAGTAGATGGCGATGACAAGGTTGTAGCTTATGACAACTGGTTAGGCATTCTCAAGGGCACCTTGGTTGAAGAAGTGAGCAAGGGTGGCAAAACCTTTACTCGCACCTTAAATCCAGATCGTAAATACACGGCTGGTATTGGCGCTGTTGATGCAAAAGATGGGGTGGTGACATTGCATGGTCGCTCTTTACTGTTCCTCCGTAATGTTGGTCACTTAATGACAAACCCAGCGATCATCACTGGCGATGGCAAAGAGATTTACGAAGGCATCTTAGATGCTGTGGTGACTGTATTGATCGCTTTGTATGACATTAACCGTCCAGCAACTCAGGCAATAGGCAATACTCGTAAAGGTTCCGTATATATTGTTAAGCCAAAAATGCACAGCCCTGAAGAAGTTGCCTTTGCTGGCGAACTCTTTGGTCGTGTTGAGAAATTGCTAGGCTTGCCTGCAGATACTGTGAAGCTAGGCATCATGGATGAAGAGCGTCGCATGAGTGCAAACATCAAAGCTGCTATTGCTGCTGCTGGTGCTCGCGTAGCCTTTATCAATACCGGCTTCCTCGATCGCACTGGCGATGAAATGCATACAGCAATGCATGCGGGTCCAATGATGCGCAAAGGCGATATGAAGACCAGCAAATGGTTATCTGCCTATGAGCGTCGTAACGTTCTCGCTGGCTTGGATTGTGGCTTACGTGGTCGCGCTCAAATCGGTAAGGGAATGTGGGCTATGCCAGATTTGATGAAGGCCATGGTTGAGCAAAAGATTGTTCATCCTAAGGCAGGTGCTAATACTGCATGGGTTCCATCGCCAACAGCTGCAACATTGCATGCCTTGCACTACCATCAAGTTAATGTAGCTCAACTGCAAAAAGAGATGGAGCAGTTAGATACTGCTGCTGAAGCTGAAGCCTTGATTAATGATTTGTTGACTATTCCGGTGGTTGAAAAAGCCAACTGGTCTAAAGAAGAGATTCAGCAAGAGTTAGATAACAATTGCCAGGGTATTTTGGGTTATGTGGTTCGCTGGATTGATCAAGGTGTTGGTTGCTCTAAAGTGCCGGATATTCATAACGTTGGTTTGATGGAAGACCGTGCAACTTTGCGTATCTCTAGTCAGCACATTGCTAACTGGTTATTGCACGGTATCGTGACTGAAGCTCAAGTAAATGAGACTTTGCAGCGTATGGCCAAAGTAGTTGATGGCCAAAATGCAAGCGATCCTTTCTATAAGCCAATGATGCCGAACTACAAAGACTCGTATGCCTATAAAGCAGCTAGTGATTTGATTTTCAAAGGTCTAGAGCAGCCGAATGGTTATACCGAGCCTTTGCTTCATGCATGGCGCTTAGAGGTGAAGAAGGCTCACGCTTAATCTTTTAGCTCTTTCGTCTCAAGATGAAATGGATTTGTCGAAAGACAAGTCCATTTTTCTTTACACAATACTCCCTCAAGCACGCAATCACCCCATGTTTTCCTTTTTAAATCCTTTTGCCAGAATTGCCGCTACTCGTGGACAAATGCTAGGTTTTCAATTCAATGATGGGGGTAGAGAGCTTGCTGGTTTTAAGGGTGGGGCTGGTGACTGTGTAGTTCGAGCAATTTCCATTGCTGCAGAGTTGCCCTATATGCAGGTTTATGAAGATCTTCGTGCCGCTAATGCAGCCTATGCCGATCAACGAAACGATAAGTTGGCTAGAAGGCTTTCTGCAAAGGGCGCTTCACCGCGTAATGGCAATCATCGCAATGTGTTTCATGACTATATTGTGGGGCATGGTTTTGATTGGGTTCCGACCATGAAGGTTGGGGCAGGCTGCCAAGTTCATATGCTGGCCAATGAGTTGCCTACTGGTACGCTAATAGTGAAAGTTTCCAAGCACTTAACAGCAGTAATTGAAGGGGTCATTCAAGATACGCATAACCCTTCTCGAGGCGGCTCACGTTGCGTCTATGGTTATTACATCAAGCGCTAGGGGCGAAATTAATAGAAAAAGCCCCTGAAAATTTCAGAGGCTTATTTCTCAAAACTAACCAAAAATGGCCTAAAACAAGGCTAAATCAGTAATAAATTACCAATTTCCGCTAGTTTTACGTGATTTCTGTTCCATTGTTTTTGCTTCGCTAAATGCTGTAGCCAATAGAACGAAAAGGTCTTTAATTGCCAATAAAGGCTTAAAGCTGAATGCTGGTGCTTGGTGAAACTGTACTGAGTTTGAATGTGCCATGGTGAGCTCCTTAAGGGTTAACCCTAATGATACATCCAATCTTTCCGTATTGCAGCAATTTATTCCAATTGGCTAGTAAGCGCTGGTATGGCGGTACTTTTGGTCCCAAGCATTCTTATAGGTAGTCGTCATGCCAATCATGATGGAGGTGGTCCATGCTAATGAAAAGAGTCCGCTGAAGGAGATGAAAAAGGCAAAACTTTTCCAGCCCACTAGCAAGGTGTCTGCCTCGAAGCCAACTGTCGTATAGCAACTGCCAGCAAAAAGAATGGCGGCAATCGGAGATTTCATAATTCCTAGGCCAATGATGAATACAGCCCAAAAGAGGATCTCGATCAAGTGGATCATGGCCAAGAAAAAGAAAGTGGCATAAAAGTGAAAGAACACGCGGTTGTATTGATGAGTCGCTAGATTTTGGCGGGTAAGACGCTCAAAGCGCATGTAGACATGGTTAATAGCGCTGCCATGAAAAACTAAGATGCAAATAAGGCAAATGATTCCCCAGATGCTGTCTCTAAGGAGCAGTAAAAAAGGGAAATTATTGAAAGCGTCGATGATGTTGTTCATGAGGACTTTAAGAGGGGGCTCAGGCATTGATGTCTTGGTGGGTTGATAATGTCACATCTCTAATTTCATGTAAAGAAACCCTTGACCGAGCATCACATGCCAGGAGGAAAGCAGAAAGAGCGCTTTTTCTTATTCTCTTTAGCTGGAATTCAATTCACCCATATCCTGGACTTCATGATCATGATGCCCTTGGGCCCTGAATTTATTCGGGAGCTTAATATCAATACCCATGAGTTCGGTCTGTTGCTTTCTTCTTATACATTTGCTGCTGCTATTGCCGGAGTCTTTGCCACCTACTTCATAGATCGATTTGAGAGGCGGGTTCTACTGCTAAGTTTGTATGCCTGCTTCATTATTGCCACTTTAGTTTGTGGTTTGGCTCCGGATTACCATTCCTTATTTATTGCCCGTGCATTTGCAGGAGCATTTGGCGGCATCTTGGGTTCGCTAGTTCAAACCATCATTGCGGACTCCATTCCATTTGAGAGAAGAGGCAAGGCATTGGGGACGGTCATGTCTGCCTTCTCGGTATCCACTGTTGCGGGCGTGCCTTTGAGTTTGTTGTTGGCTAATAACATTCCATCCCTAGGATGGCGTGCGCCATTTATATTCATCGCTTTGGTATCGAGCCTAATCCTGTATTTAGGCTATCGCAATATTCCTAAGATTTCTGGGCACCTAGGGCATGCCCATGAGGGTAGTCGCCTCAGTCAAATCTGGAATATCTTTGCTGCTCATCAGCATCTGCGCGCATTTATTTTTATGGCGCTGATTATGTTGACTGGATTTTCTGTGATTCCTTATATTGCTCTCTATCTCACATCCAACGTGGGGATTGATAACTCCTATATTTCTTTAATTTATCTTTGCGGTGGGATAGCCACTCTTATGAGCTCTCGACTCATTGGTCATATGGCTGACCGATACGGTAAGGTTAAGGTCTTCAGAGTGCTTGCTGTAATTAGTTTGATTCCCTTATTAGTAACAACCAATTTGATGCCAGTTCCACTTTGGGTGGTGCTCATTAATTCGACTGCGTTCTTTATTTTGGTTTCAGGGCGCATGATTCCGGCAATGGCGATTGTGAGTCAAGTGGTGGATGCCAAAATTCGCGGAACCTTCATGAGTTTGGTGGGCTCAGTTCAAATGCTGGCATCGGGATTGGCCTCAGTTGTTGCGGGGGCGGTCGTCACTATTGCCGCTGATGGCAAGATGGAGCACTACAACCTAGTTGGGTATGGGGCAGCTCTGTGTGGCTTGCTTACCTTCTGGTTGGTCGGCTATATTCATACTGACAAACAAGCGCAGTAAATCCATTTTTTAAAGAAAGATTGTGATGATCACATTTCAAAGACCCGACGGCAAATCTAGCAGCGCGTATTTAGTTGAGCCAGCAGATGTAAAAAATGCCCCTGGCGTAGTTGTTATTCAAGAATGGTGGGGCCTGGATGATGAGATTAAAAATGTTGCCAATCGTTTAGCAAAAGCAGGGTATCGTGCTTTAGTGCCCGACCTCTATCGCGGAAAGCTTGCCTTAGAAGCGAATGAAGCTGAGCATCTCATGAATGATCTCAATTTTGGTGACGCTGCTAGTCAAGATATTCGTGGTGCTGTTCAGTACCTCAAAGCAACTGGTAGCAATAAAGTGGCTGTCACAGGATTTTGTATGGGTGGTGCGCTGACGGTCTTATCTGCTGGACTTGTTCCTGAGTCTGATGGAACGGTGGTTTGGTACGGATATCCTCCATTAGAGTATGTTGATGCATCCGCAATTACAAAGCCGATGTTGGCTCATTGGGCTCTTCATGATGATTTCTTCTCCATTACTGGCGTTGATCAACTTGAAGAAAAGCTCAAAGCAGCTGGAGTTACGTATGATTTTCAGCGCTATGACGCTAAGCATGCATTTGCTAATCCAAAGTCGGATTCGAGAGGTCTACCGCCACTACAGTACAACCCGGCTGCTGCCGATTTGGCCTGGGAGCGCACCATGACTTTTTTAAAAAATACACTCAGTAATTAATCAGCCATTGAACATCCTTACTGAATAACTTCTCCACTATTTTCTTTTCTCATAATGCATCTTTTTGCCGAAAACCTCGCAGTTGAACTTTCTAGCTACTACCGAAACCTTGCTTTAGGGCATGGCGTGATTCCCAAGGTCTTCACTTTGGTGAATGGGGCGGGTGATCAATACCTCTTTTTCATTGACGACCTGCGTATGGATAAAGGTGAAGAGGATCAGTTCCTGGCATATATCGTTCAAGAACATGAGGCAGTTTGCTACGCACGAGGCACCTTGATCATTCTTGAAAGATCCCAGCAGTTGATTGAATTTGCAGTCATTGATCAAGATGACGCTGAAGCGATTGTGTGTTCAGCCCAATTAACTCGGGATATTGACGATAGGCCAGTTGGGCTTACTGACTTTGAAAAGACCTTGGCACCCAAAAAGACAATCTTCTTTAGTGGCCTCTTTGAGCCTATTAAGCTATCGGAGGATAGGGTAGAGGAGTTTGAAAGTCTTTGGGAGGAAATGAAGCCCAAGATTTTGCATCGAACGATGGGCATTTGAACGCCTATTGAAAAGGGGACTTTTGTCCCCATATAGGTCTTTGTAGGTGTATTTGGTGCCCAGGAAGGGACTCGAACCCCCACAACCTTACGATCGCCAGCACCTGAAGCTGGTGCGTCTACCAATTTCGCCACCTGGGCATGCCGTTATTATAAAGGCATGCGCCTATTGGCCTACTTTCCAACCCCCTTTGGGCTTTTCCCCTTCAGACCGAGTGGTTTGATACAGTAGCCTAAACAAGAATAATGAACGATATATAAGGCATGTATTGCCGAAGGAATTAAATGCGTAAAGCAAAAAACTTGGTGCCACGAGAGGCTGACCGCTTAGGTACAGTCCAAGGTCACCGAGATGGATTTGGATTTGTTATCCCGGATGACGGTGGTGAAGATATTTTTCTTTCCGAAAGAGAAATGTCCCGCGTCATGCATGGCGATAGAGTGAATGTCAGAGTATTAGGAACAGATCGCCGTGGTCGACCAGAGGGTCAAATCGTCGATGTGATTGTGCATGCCAATAAGGTGGTCATTGGACGTCTCCTAAATGAGAATGGTGTTTTGATTGTTGCGCCTGAAGACAAGCGTATCGGTCACGATATTTTGATTCCACCAAAAGGGCAGGGAAATGCCAAATTGGGTCAAGTGGTCAGCGTTGAGATCATCGATTACCCAGATAGCTATCGCCAGGCCGTTGGTCGGGTTGTTGAAGTGCTTGGCGAGATTGATGATCCCGGCATGGAGATCGAAATCGCTGTGCGTAAGTATGGCGTTCCCCATGAATTTTCAGCTGCAGTAAAAAAGGAAGCGGATGCATTGCCGGATACTGTGCAGCAATCCGATCTTGAAGGTCGAGTTGATTTGCGCGATGTTCCTTTGGTCACCATCGATGGTGCTGATGCGCGTGACTTTGATGATGCGGTGTACTGCGAGCCAGTCATGTATGGCAAGAGTAAGGCTTGGCGCTTGATTGTCGCCATTGCTGACGTTTCCCATTATGTAAAGCCAGGTCAACCTTTAGATGATGAAGGCCTCCTACGAGCAACTTCGGTGTATTTCCCAAGACGGGTCATACCAATGCTGCCGGAGAAGATCTCTAATGGCCTTTGCTCGCTCAATCCTGGTGTTGATCGTCTGTGCATGGTGTGCGACTCAGTTGTCGATGCGAACGGAGTGGTGCTGGCTTACCAGTTCTATCCAGCAGTGATGCATTCTGCGCAACGTTTTACATACGATACGGTATGGGAGATTCTTTCGAATAGCAAAGGTCCCGAAGCAACACGTTTTGCCGACTTTAGACCTTTACTAACTAACCTATATTCTCTATACAAAATTCTATTAGAGGCACGTCAAAAGCGTGGCGCTATTGAGTTTGAAACTACTGAAACCCAAATTATTAGTAATGAGCTGGGTAAGATTCTGCGTATTGAGCCGCGTTTACGTAATGATGCGCATCGCTTAATTGAAGAGTGCATGTTGACCGCCAACGTGTGTGCTGCCGACTTTATTGATAAGAATAAGCACCTCAGTTTGTATCGCGTTCATGCTGAACCTTCTGAGGAAAAATTAGTTACCTTGCGTCAAGTCTTGCGCACCTCTGGCTTGTCCTTAGGTGGTGGCGAAAAGCCAAAGCCAAAAGACTATGCCAAGCTCATGCGTGAAATCAAAGATCGTCCTGATGCCAATATGCTTCAGTCCGTTGTTTTGCGCTCTATGCAGCAGGCGATGTATCAGCCTGATAACGAAGGTCACTTTGGTCTTGCTTATCCAGCGTACTCGCATTTCACGAGTCCAATTCGTCGCTACCCCGATCTATTGACTCATCGTGTGATTAAGGCGATCTTGGCTAAAAAGCCTTATACGCCTGTCCTACCACCAAAAGTGCCGCTCAACCTCACGCTGCCACGTAAGGGCAAAGGTCGTGAAAACGCAGTCAATGCCAAGAAGTCCCATAGCGATGCAAAAGAGGCTGCTGCTAATGGCACGCGTTTACCTAAGTTGCCGAAGGGTGCAAATGCTTCCTTGCCTATTTGGGGTCAATTAGGGGTTCATTGCTCATCCAATGAGCGTCGTGCCGATGAAGCATCTCGCGATGTTGAGGCTTGGTTGAAGTGCTATTACATGCGCGACCACTTAGGCCAGGAATATGCCGGCACAGTGACTGGTGTGGCATCTTTTGGTCTATTTATTCAGCTTGAAAACCTTTTTGTTGAGGGCATGGTTCATGTCACTGAATTAGGTGGTGATTATTTCCAGTACGACGAAGCTCGCCAAGAGTTGCGTGGCGAGAGAACCGGAATTCGTTATCGCTTGGGTGATCGAGTCCATGTCTTGGTCAGCCGCGTTGACCTTGATGCTCGTAAGATTGAATTTAGTCTGGTCAAGTCAGTTGGCTTGGAGCCAGGAGGCACCACCAATCGTCGTCAAATTGTCTTGGCTAGCGACACTGGTAGACCTAATAAAAAGGCTGCCCCTAAAAAAGGTCGCCCTGGCAGCAAAGAGCCGCAGAAACACTCTGGTATTAATGTGAATGCCGCTAAGTCTGCTGGTAATCTGGGAGCCAATCAGTCAAAGAATCAAGCTGGACGAACTGCAAGCAAGGTTGCTAAGTCTGGGAAGCCTGGTAAGCCTGCTAGGCCAGCCGGCAAACCTGCTGGCTCAAAGCCGCCGGTACGCAGCACTAAAGCACGTCGTAAATAAGCAGTAATAAAGGATAGAGATCAGTAGAGATGAAGCAAATATTAGTTGGATTTCATGCGGTACAAGCGCGCTTACGAGTGGATGCGGCAAGTCTAAAGTCAGTATATTTTGATCCTAGTCGACGTGATCGTCGTATGGGTGATTTTCTCAAGCAGGCTGAAGAGATCTTGGGTGAAAGATTACACGCGGCTGACTCTGAGCGCCTTCATAAGTTAGCAGGGCATGATCGCCATCAAGGTGTGGTTGCCCTAGCTGAGAAGATGACGATTGCACGCACCATTACCGAGGTGGTGGAGGACGCAGAAAGCAACCAAAGTAAAGTGATGTTCTTGGTATTAGATGGTGTAACTGATCCCCATAACTTCGGTGCATGCTTGCGTGTTGCTGATGGTGCTGGTGTTGATGCGGTAGTGATTCCTAAGGATCGTTCGGCTTCTATTAACGCGACAGTAAGTAAGGTTTCTAGCGGTGCTTCTGAAGTTATGCCTGTGATTACCGTTACTAACTTGGTTCGCAGCATGAAAGAAATGCAAGAAGCCGGTGTTTGGCTGATTGGTACTGATGATGAAGCAGAAAAATCTATTTACGATTTGGATCTCACGGGCCCGATTGGTATTGTCATGGGTGCGGAGGGTGAGGGTATGCGCCGTTTAACTCGCGAGACTTGTGATGAGTTAGTGCGCATTCCAATGAAGGGCGTAGTCGAGAGTCTGAATGTTTCTGTAGCAAGTGGCGTATGCTTGTACGAAGCACTAAGACAGCGTTTAGCTAAAGAGGCTAAATAGTACTTATCACTTCATCTACTCAAGAGGCTTCTATGAAATGCAATATCGGACATACTGACCGCGTTCTACGAATGACTGTTGGCGTTACTTTGATGGGTCTTGCAGGTTTTGGAATTACTGGTCCTTGGGCTTGGATTGGCATCATCCCATTATTGACTGGAATGATCGGCAATTGCCCTGCCTACAGCATATTGGGTATTAATACTGCTAAGAAGTAAGCGACAAGGCGTTAAGCGAGTAGTTGCTGCACAAATTGCTCTAACTGAGCTGGCGGTAGTGCACCGCTGACGCGGTGGACTTCTTTACCATTCTTAAATCCTGCTAGCGTTGGTATCGAGCGGATATTCCACTGTGAACCGAGTAGTTGTTCTACTTCTGTATTCACTTTCACAAATAAGAGTTGATTTGCGTGATTAATGGCGCTTGACTGAAAGGTTGGGCCAAACATTTTGCATGGTCCACACCATGGCGCCCAGAAATCCACTATCACCGGCATTACAGGTTGAGTTACTAGCTCGCTAAAGTTTGCCGCTGTGGCATTGATGGGTAGCGATAGGAGTTCTTGTTTGCAAGCTCCGCAGATGGGTGTCTGATTTAGCTTCTCAGCGGGTACTCGATTTCCTTTATTGCAATGCGGGCAATGAATAATCATTTTGACTCCTCAATAAATCAATCTAAAGACTTACTTGCTTAAAAGTACTTCTAGTTTTTCAGTATCAATGCAGAAATTTCGTATTCCTTCAGCCAATTTCTCAGTGGCCATCGCATCATTATTCAGTTGTAATCTAAAGTTGGATTCATCTAGCTTGAGAGGGGTGATATTTTCGCTGGCAAGAGCGCTTGCTGCATTGCTGGAGTTGAGTTTCTTCTCAACTACTGCTGCACTGTTCTGAAGATCGCCCAGCAACTCTGGGCTGATGGTCAGCAAGTCACACCCAGCTAACTCTAGTATTTGACTGGTGTTGCGGAAGCTAGCGCCCATGATTTCAGTAGCAATGCCGAAATGCTTGTAATAGTGGAAGATGCGCTTGACGGATGTAACGCCAGGGTCATTTGCGCCGCCATTATTGACGTCACTCCAACTGCTACCGAGTTTGGCTTTATACCAATCGGTAATACGTCCCACGAAAGGTGAAATCAATTTGGCATTGACTGCGCCACAGGCTGCAGCTTGCACCAAAGAGAAAAGCAATGTCATATTGCAATGAATGCCTTCGGACTCCAAGGCTTTTGCTGCCTGTATGCCTTCCCAAGTGCCGGCTAATTTAATCAAGACGCGTTTGCGATCAATCCCATGGGACTCATAAAGCGCAATAAGGTGTCTTGCTTTATTGATGGTTGCCTGAGTATCAAAAGAAAGACGTGCATCAACCTCGGTCGACACCCTCCCAGGGACGGTCTTCAAAATCTCCAGGCCAAACGCTACCAGGATGTAGTCAACTAAATCGACTGGTTTCATGCCCGGATGAGCTGATTTAACTTGGTTTACCAATGCCTGATAGTTTGCTTGCTGGGCGGCCTTGAGGATTAGGGATGGATTGGTAGTCGCATCTTGGGGTTGATATTCCTGCATGCGCTCAAAGTCGCCGGTATCGGCTACGACGGTGGTGAGTTGTTTAAGTTGGCTAAGTGCCGTAGCAGGGGAAGTCATCGGGATCTTGAATGCTCTTATTTAATTAATCAGGAAAGCAGATTGAATATCATATGATAGATGGATAAATAAGGCTGTTCCAGTTCAATTAAGGATATCGGACAAGATCATGAATCAAGATCAACTAAAGCAATTGGTAGGTGAAGCAGCGCGGGATGAGGTCTTAAAGCTACCTGCCGGCCAGATCTTGGGTGTTGGCACAGGCTCTACGGCTAACTGCTTTATTGATGCTCTGGCACCCCATAAGGCGCATTTCGCTGGAACAGTATCGAGTTCTAATGCTACGACTGAGCGCCTCTTAAAGCATGGTTTTAAGGTCTTGGATCCTAATGAAGTGGAGCAGCTACCTGCCTATGTGGATGGTGCCGATGAAATTGATCCTGCTGGTCACATGATTAAGGGTGGGGGCGGGGCTTTGACCCGTGAAAAGATCATTGCCTCGATGGCAAAGAAATTTATCTGTATTTGTGACTCTTCTAAGCAGGTGTCGATACTGGGTAACTTTGCCTTGCCTGTGGAGATCATTCCCGTATCCAAAGGGGTTGTGACTCAAGAGCTGGCCAAGTTGGGCGGCGCAGTAAGCCTGAGAATGGCCAAAGAGACTCGTGCGGATTTAGGGCAGACACCAAGTCAGCCTTTTGTGACGGATAACGGTGGATGGATTCTGGATGTAGCAGGACTGAAGATTGCAGATCCAATTGCACTTGAGGCGCAAATTAATCAAATCGCTGGCGTGATTACAGTTGGCTTATTTGCAAAAGAGAAAGCCAATATTTTGTTGGTGAGCAATGCGTCTGGCGTGAGTAGAATCACTTTTTAAATTAAAAAACCCGACGGGGCAGCAGGCTGATCCATCGGGTTTGTTTGCCATGATCCTTCATGGCGCAGGCAAAGGGAAGAGATTTAGTTCCCAATGCCCATAAGCATATAGATATGCTTACGAGTAGTGGCTTTCGCCAATGTAGCCAATCACAAGATCTGACCGACCACACTTCAATCCTATGCCTCCGGATTTAACTCGTCAAGCGGTACTCAAAAATAATTATTCAGTTGGCGGTACATAGCCCTGAGCCATGTCTGCGCCACCCTCAAAGAAGTATTTTTCAACTTGCTTGAGTAGGTACTGGCGAGCACGAGGGTCAGCCATGTTTAGACGATTCTCGTTAATCAACATGGTTTGCTGCTTTAACCAAGCCGCCCAAGCCTCTTTAGATACTTGGTTCCAAATCTTTTTGCCTAGCTCGCCTGGCAGTGGAGCAAAGTCCATGCCTTCCGCTTCTTTATTCAGTTTGATGCATTGAACCATGCGTGCCATTTGTAATGCCTTTCAAATACGATGTACTAAATCTAAATAATGTAAATCAAAGAAATCTATATAAGCTTATAGATCTTTGGTGAGAACCATGGATTTGCGATCCCAGTTATAAATCTGTTTTCTCTCTTCTGGAAGATCATCAACAGAGGCGCGCTTAAAGCCGCGCTTCAAAAACCAATGCTCTGTTCTGGTTGTCAAAACAAAAAGCTTTTTGATGCCTTCCCGTTTTGCCCGCATCTCCACACGTTTGAGTAGACGCTCTCCATCACCCGAGCCTTGAACATCAGGATCTACTGCGAGGCAAGCAAGCTCACCAACGCCGTTAGGGAATGGGAAGAGGGCTGCGCAACCGAAGAGAACGCGGTCATGCTCAATAACAGAGAAGCGCTGAATGTCACGTTCAATGACGTCTTGTCCGCGGGCAGCCAAAATACCTTCTTCTTCAAGCGGGCTAGTCAGCTGCAAGATGCCGCCAACGTCATCTTGATTGGCTTCACGCAAATTCTCAATATCGGATGAGGCCAACATCATGCCGATACCATCGTGGGTAAAGAGCTCTTCCAGAAGTGCGCCGTCTTGATTGCAAGGCAAGAAATGAACGCGGCTCACACCAGCACGAATCGCTCTGCCAGAGATATTGAGCAAGCTCTTCATGCCGAGATCGAGCTCAGGATGTTGAGCCACATATTCCTGCAATTGTGGCATTGACAACTCGGTAATGTAATCACCTTCTTCATCCTTCAGTCCAGCATATGGACTTAAAAAGATCAGCTTATCTGCTTTAAGCGCAGCAGCAGTTGATGCAGCTACATCTTCAAAGGCAAGATTAAATGCTTGGCCGGTAGGTGAGAAACCTAAGGGTGATAGCAGCACAATCTTATTGCTATCGAGCGAAAGCTTGATAGAGGTCGAATCCACCTTGCGCACCAAACCAGTGTGGATGTAATCGATTCCCTCAACGACACCTACAGGCATAGCAGTGATGAAGTTGCCTGAGATCACTGAGATGCGTGAGCCCGCCATCGGGGTATTGGGCAATCCACGACTAAATGCTGCTTCAATATCGAGGCGCAATTCACCGGCAGCTTCTTTTACACACTCCAAAGCCGCAGCGTCAGTGATGCGATAGCTGTGCATGGAGCTCTTGCCAAACTGGCTTTTAATATTGCGGAGCATGAGCTGCTCCTCAATTTGAGGGCGGATACCGTGAACCAAAACAATGCGCATACCCATGGCATGCAGCATGGCGATATCTTCAATCAGATTCTCAAGGCCAATTTCTTGGGCCAGCTCACCAGCAAAAGCGATAACAAAGGTCTTTTCGCGAAAGCTATGAATATAGGGCGCAACATCACGCAGCCATCCTACAAAAGGAAAGTTGGAGCTTGATTCTTCGGCATTTGAGCCAGGGTTTGGTGCATTTGTTGGCATAGTGAGAAAATTATAGGGTGCAAGAGCCTATAAACCAACAAAAACCCAAAGCAAGCCCTGTGACTGTGCCTGCTTCCAACACCTCGCGACGGCTAGAAATTCGCTTTCCGGAGGAGTTGCCGGTTTCAGGCCAGCGGCAAATCATTAAAGATGCCTTGAGCTCGCATCAGGTCGTGATCGTCTGTGGAGAGACTGGGTCAGGCAAAACAACCCAATTGCCGAAGATCTGCCTAGACCTTGGAAGGGGCACCATCAACGGCGGCCGGCTGATTGGGCATACACAACCTCGCCGTATCGCTGCAACTGCCACAGCGAAGCGCATAGCCCAGGAGCTGGGCACTCCCATCGGCCAAGATGTAGGTTATCAAGTGCGCTTTGCTGACAAGACCAGCCAGGGCGCCTCCATCAAGTTAATGACCGATGGCATCTTGCTGGCCGAGACTCAGAGAGATCCCCAGCTTCGCGCCTATGACATCCTCATCATCGATGAGGCTCATGAGCGTAGTCTCAATATTGACTTTCTATTGGGCTATCTACGTCAGTTGTTGCCTAAGCGTCCTGATCTCAAGCTCATCATTACCTCGGCAACTATCGACGCTAAACGTTTCTCAGATCATTTCACCTTGAATGGCAAATCTGCACCTGTTATTGAGGTGAGTGGCCGACTATTCCCGGTAGAGCAGCGTTATGAGCCTTTGGAGCCTGATGCCAGGCCAGATGGAAAAAAAGAGTCTAAAGAAGCTAAAGAAATCCCAGATGCAGTAGCGGAGGCCATTGCCAATGTTTGGCGAGAGGGTGCTTCTGGCGCTGGCGATGTCTTAGTATTCCTGCCAGGGGAGCGAGAGATTCGGGATTGTGCTGAAGCTCTGCGTAAAGATCACGTCCTTCAGCAACGCTTTCATCCAGAGATACTGAGTCTCTTTGCCCGACAATCGGTTGCTGAACAAGAGCGCGTATTTAATCCTGGCAATGGTCGACGCATCATCTTGACTACCAACGTGGCCGAGACTTCATTGACCGTTCCCAATATCCGCTATGTTGTTGACAGTGGACTTGCACGCGTCAAACGCTATTCCTATCGCAACAAGGTAGAACAACTCCAGATCGAGCCAATCTCGCAAGCTGCAGCCAATCAAAGGGCAGGTCGTTGCGGTCGTGTATCGGATGGTATTTGCATTCGTCTGTATAGCGAGCAAGACTATTTAAATCGGCCTAAATTTACCGATCCAGAAATTCTGCGCAGCTCCTTAGCGGCTGTATTGCTTCGCATGAGCTCACTGCGCTTACCTCGCATTCAAGAATTCCCATTTATTGATAAACCTCTAGGTCGAGCGATTGCCGATGGCGTACAGCTCTTGGATGAGTTGGGTGCCATCGTCTATGACGATAGCTCTAAGGATGGGGATAAAGACATTAATAACAGTTTCAAGCTCACCCCTACAGGTAAGCAACTGGCAGACCTTCCGCTTGACCCCCGAATTGGCCGCATGCTCTTGGCAGCCAAAGAGCAAAATGCATTGCGTGAAGTCACCATCATCGCTTCAGCCTTGGCTACGCAAGATCCTCGTGATCGACCCATGGATCAAGCTGCTGCCGCGGATCAAGCGCATTTGCAGTTTGCAGACGAACGCTCTGAATTTTTAAGCTTTGTGAAGCTGTGGGATTGGTATCAGGATGCACTGAAACACAAGCATAGCAATCGCCAATTAGAGAGCTTATGCCGTAGTAAATTTTTATCCCCAAGACGTTTGCGAGAATGGCGCGATGTTCATGGTCAGCTCCATACGATGTTGGGCGAAAAGGGTTGGAAAGAAAATCCCTCAGCTGCTACTTACGAACAAGTCCACCTATCTTTGTTAACAGGCTTGTTAGGCTATGTTGCCAAAAAAGAAGAGGACGAAAAATCCCAAGAGCGTGGTAGCAAGACGGGCGGGTATATTGGCGCACGCGGTATTCGCCCATTTATTTGGCCAGGCTCAACTATTGGTAAGAAGGCTGGTGCCTGGATCCTGGCGGGCGAGCTCCAAGAAACCAATCGCATGTATGCCCGCACGATTGCCAAGATTGAACCTCAATGGGTTGAGAAGGTTGCCGCTCATCGACTCATTAAATCTCTCAGCGATCCTTTTTGGGATAGTCGTCAAGGTGAAGTCATGGCATTTGAGCGCGGCACTTTGTATGGCCTGCCGATTTATCACGGTCGTCGAGTGCGTTATGAGTCGCACAATCCAGAAGAGGTGCGTGAGTTATTTATTAAGCAAGCTTTGGTACAGGAAGAGATGTTCGGTCGCATGGATACTCCGGCATTAATGCGTGAGACCGAAGCCGACGCTAGGAAAAAATACCCGGGTAGTTTTGAATTCTTCTGGCATAACCGCCGGCTGATTAAAGAAATCGAGGCATTAGAGCATCGCTCCAGACGTCCCGATGTCTTGGTTGATGATGATCTCCTATTCGCCTTCTATGACTCACGCATCCCGAAAGATATCCTCAGTAGAGATGGTATGAAAGCTTGGCTCAAGAAGGCAGCCAAGAGCGAGGGTGTTAATGAAGAGGGCGCGGACAGCCTCTTGCGTTTAGCAAAAGCAGATTTAATGCGCCATGAAGCTGCTGGTATTACGGCTGATCGCTATCCTAAAAAAATGATCGTTGGTGGTAGTGATTTGAGTTTGACTTATCACTTTGAGCCAGGCAGCCCTAAAGATGGAGTCACCCTGGTTGTTCCCTTGACGCTGTTAAATCAGGTAGATGGTCGCCGTTGTGAATGGTTAGTACCAGGCATGTGCGAAGAAAAGATTCACTTACTACTCAAATCGCTTCCCCAGAAATTACGTCGTCACTGTGTGCCACTGCCGGAATATGCAAAATCGTTCTTAGAGCGCATGCTGGCAGAAAAACAGTTTGGAGTCGGTGACTTTTTAGATTGCTTGATTACCGATATTCGTAAAGAGCGTGGTTTAGATATTAAGCGCACAGACTTCAGGCCTGAATCTTTGCCACCGCATTCTTCTATGAATTTCCGGCTGGTGGATGAGCATGGTCGCCAGTTGGAGCTCGAGCGCAATCTATCTCGATTACGTGCTGAGTATGGAGAAGCTGCCCGCACTGCGTTTCAGGCAATAGCCCAACAAGCGGTGCAAGAGGAGCTGAGTGGCGAAGTTCCAGCAACTGCCCCAAACGCCCCGGTTAAAACAGTACAAGGCGTCAATAGCCCTGCAGTAAAAAATGTCGAGCAGGGCGGATATCGCAGTTGGGACTTTGGTGAGTTACCTGAAACTCTGGAAATTCAAAAAGGTAACCGTACCTTGTTTGGTTATCCTGCTTTAGTGGATCGAACTGAGTCATGTGACCTTGAAGTGTTTGATGATTTGCTAGAAGCCAGAAAATATCACTGGCAAGGATTGCGCAGATTATTTGCCTTGTCCAATAAAGACACGCTCAAGGCGCTTCAAAAACAGCTGCCCGGAATTAGAGAGCTTGGCTTACTCTTTATCAATGTTGGTTCAGTAGATGGTTTGATTGAGCAGATTCTGAATCTTGCTCTAGAGCGAGCTTTCATGAATGATCCGCTACCAGTCAATGCCGAGCAATTTACCGAGCGCTTGCAAGCAGGCAAGCCTCGCCTGGCTCTAATTGCTCAAGAGATTTCAAAGCATGCCCTGGCAGCATTACAGGCCCATGCAGACCTTCAAAAGAAACTAGCTCAGGCAAAGGCTGCCTCAGCTGCCGCATACACAGATATACAAACGCAAGTTCAGGGTCTGATATTCCCCAAGTTTGTATCGGATACCCCTTATGGACAGTTGGTGCATTTCCCACGCTATCTCAAAGCGATTGCCATGCGGATCGATAAATTACGCGCCAATCCAAGTCGAGATGCTCAGTGTCAAAAAGACTGGGAATCTGTTGCTCGACCATGGCAAAAGCTGGTTCAAGGTAGCCGTGGATCTGCGAACTATGCCATGTCTGAGGACCAGGCTTTAACAGACTTTCGCTGGCAACTGGAGGAGTTGAGGGTAGCCCTCTACGCCCAGGAATTAAAGACCCCAACCCCAATGTCTTTAAAACGACTAGAAAAGGTTCTGGCCAGCTTGCGTTAGGTCAAATGGCTCTTTGCTTAAGGCGCCAGTCTAAGGCGTCAATTGCTTACAATGGCAGCTATGCATACTTATCTCAGAAAAGCCAAATTTGGCACTATTTCAGCCTTGACTGCATTTACCCTGATCGGGTTTCAGAATGTCGCCTTTGCACAAGCTCCAGTAGCAACTGACTCCAAAGGCGAACCCAAGTTAGCAGTTATCTTGAACTCTGGTGAAGCAACAGTCAGTTTGATTGATATGCCTAGTCGTAAAGTGATCAAGACCGTTCCCGTTGGCAAAGAGCCGCATCACTTGATGATGACGCCTGATCAAAAGACGCTCCTCATTGCAAATGCTGCAGGTAATGATGTTGTCTTAATGAACCCCACTACTGGTGAGTTGACAGGCAAGATTCCTGACATTATTGATCCGTACCAAATTGGCTATTCACCGAACCATAAATGGTTTGTTTCAAACGGCAATCGCTTGGATAGAGTGGATGTCTATCACGCTCAAGGCGCAGATCTCAAGTTGGCCAAGTCGATTAAGTTGGGTAAGACGCCAAGCCACGTTGCATTTACAGCGGATAGCAAGATTGCATTTATCACCCTACAAGATTCCAATGAATTAGCAGCAATTGATTTAGATAGTCAGACTGTACTTTGGAAAATGACGACAGGTAAGGTGCCGGCTGGCGTTTGGATGACTCCTGGAGATCAATACTTATTGGTTGGTATTACTGGTGAAGATAATGTCCAGGTAATTGATTGGAAGAATCGCAAAGAAGTCAAAAGAATCTTGACTGGTAAGGGTGCTCATAACTTCCGCCCCTTAGGCGACAAAAAACATGTGTTCGTCAGTAATCGTATTGCCTCAACCATTAGCCTGATCAATATGCAGACCTTGGAAAAGGTGGGCGATATTACGGGCCTGCCTGCGGGACCAGATGATATGGAAATTACACCCGATGGAAAAACGATGTGGGTTACATTCCGCTTCTCCAAAAAGGCGGGGGTGATTGATATTCCATCAATGAAGCTGGTTACCGTGATCCCGGTTGGTAAATCCCCGCATGGTGTTTTCTTTACCCCACGTGCCGGTTGGGAATAATTTAGGTAATGCTTCTCAAAGCCTCGTTTACGCGATTTGCAGCACTCCTAGCTTTAGCGTTTTTTGCATCGCTTGGGCTTGCGCAAGAGTCGCAATGTAAAAAAACGATTTACCTTACCTTTGATACTGGCAATATGTCTGTTGCGCAAACTGTTGCAGACATACTGAATCGTCAAAATATCAAAGCCACTTTTTTTCTGGCAAATGAAAAAACTAGTCGTGGCGATTTCGCTCTAGATGATTCTTGGAAATCTTTTTGGCAAGATCGCGTCCGAGAGGGTCATCATTTCGGCAGTCATACCTATGACCATCTGTACTTTGTCAAAGATGGCCCTAGTGGAGAGATCTTTGCAAAGCCACAGTTTGGCTCTAAGGCTGGGGTGATGAGTCTATATAACGAAGCAAGCTATTGCAGAGAAATCAGGCGAGTAGATGAGCGCTTCAAAGAGTTAACTGGTAGCAATATTCAGAAGATTTGGCGTGCTCCTGGTGGAAAAACTTCACCTCGATCTATTAGGATGGGTAGTCAATGCGGTTACCAGCACTTTGGGTGGAGTCCGGCAGGATTTCTGGGTGATGAGCTGAACTCGCAAAGTCATCCCAATAAGATGCTTCTCGATAGAGCAAGCAGCCAACTTCAGGACGGCGATATCACCATGGCCCATTTGGGCATTTGGTCGCGTAAGGATCCTTGGGCTCCAGCTGTCTTAGAGCAGTTGATTGTGAATTTGAAGGCTCGCGGCTTCTGTTTTGCAACCCTGCCAAAACAGGATAAATAAGTCACAATTAAGGGTATGGATTCCAATCCTTTAATAGCCGCTATCTCGTCAGCCTACGCTAGCACACAAGAATTCTTGTTCGCAAATGCAGCTGGACCAATTTTGTATCAGTTCGACCTAATGTCGATGGCTGAGGATGTGTTTGATGGCATCGATTGGTTTTTATTTGGCTGCATTCAGATCTTGCTAATTGCGATCATCCTGCGTACTTGGGAAAGATTTTCTCCGGCCGAGATGCAGGAGCGTTTTGCTAAAAACTCCAAGGCAGATATTTTTTACACCTTATTTCATCGCCTGGGTATTTTTCACGGTTTGATCTTTCTCGCCTTGTCGGGATTTTTCTTTCAAATCGATTCAGTTCTCCATGATTTTCGTTTCAGCAGACTTAATGTGGAGTCATGGTGGCCGCCGGTGACTTCAATTCCATTAGTTAGTTTTTGCATCTACTTTGTATTGTTAGATTTCGTAGAGTATTTGTATCACCGCGCTTCGCATACTTTCAATTGGTGGTGGCAGTTGCATGCCTTGCATCACAGTCAAACTGTGATGACGGCATGGTCTGATGATCGAAACCATATTCTCGATAGCATCTTGCATGCAGTTGTATTTGCTTTCTTTGCATTACTATTTGGTGTCTCCCCAAGTCAATTTATTTTGCTGGTGGTACTGAGTCAGTTTATTCAAAGCTGGCAGCACGCCAATCTGAAAATTCATCTTGGCGTTTTTAAATACCTATTGGTATCGCCGATGTATCACCGATTGCATCATGCGGTAGGTTATGGCCATGAGGCCAAAGGCAAGCCAGGTGTTTTGGGTGGCTGTAATTTTGGTGTCTTGTTTCCATGGTGGGACATGATCTTCAATACCGCGATCTTCCCAAAGGAAGTTCATCCTACTGGGGTCAGGGATTTGACTATTTCACACAATGTATTGCAGCAGCAGTGGCAGGGTCTGATGCATTCACTACGCGAAATCTTCCCCAAGGCAAAGTAAAAGCCCGCAGTTTGTTTGTTGACATTGGAAATCTATGGATAGCATGCAGCAAGTATTTAAGTCCTTTGGCTTAGCTTTGGTTGGCACAATGCATCCCAGAATGCTGTGGTTAAGCTTACGTCCTTTTTTAATTGTCTCGATTTTATGGGGTGGCTTAATTTGGTTAACCTGGACGCCAGCGCTAGAGATGCTCAGCATCTTCCTGACGGAATCGATCTTCACTAGTTGGATTCAGGATGGCTTGATTTGGGCCGGATTTGAGAACGCACGCGCCTGGATTGCGCCTCTCTTTTTTGTCATGTTGCTCATCCCATTAATCTCGATCAGTTTATTGGTGTTCATTGCCTTCACAACCGTACCAACCATCGTTAGAGTGGTGACGCGTCAGCATGCCTACAAAGAACTTGAGCGGAAAAAGGGTGGTGGCTTGTTTGGCAGCTTTGTTTACACAATCTGGTCTGCCTTGATCTGCTTGGCATTGGTGATGTTGACTCTCCCGGTATGGTGGATTCCACCATTGGTGGCAGTCTTACCGCCATTACTCTGGGGTTGGTTAACCATGCGCTTGATGTCTTATGACGTGCTAGCTCAGCATGCCACTTCGCAAGAGCGCGATACCCTATTGCACCAAAACCGCTGGCCACTCTTGGCTATGGGAATTGTTTCAGGAATGCTCGGTGCCGTACCCACTTTTTTCTGGGCAACCTCAGCATTGGCGTTAGTGTTATTTCCCATTGTGAGTTTTGTTGCCCTATGGATTTACTCTTTAATTTTTGTATTTGCTGCGCTGTGGTTTACGCACTATTTACTAGAGGCATTAAAAGAGTTACGTAGAAAAGAATTAGATCAATCCTTAAATATAGAAGCACGTGTAATTGATATGGAGCTACCGTACCATGGTTGAGACGTCAAAACAGGTCAGCATTGATGCGCCCGAGGGCAAAGCTCGTCGCTTTGGCTTAATTGTGATTGGTGATGAAATTCTGTCTGGCCGCCGACAAGATAAGCACCTCAGCAAACTCATTGAACTCTTGAATGAACGCGGCTTAAGCCTATCTTGGGCTAAGTATGTTGCTGACGATCCTGAGCAAATTACCGCAACCCTGATAGATAGCTTTGCAAGTGGCGATGTTGTTTTCAGTACTGGCGGTATTGGCGCCACTCCAGATGACCATACTCGGCAATGCGCTGCTTTGGCCCTTGGCACCAAAACTGAACTGCATCCAAAAGCGCAAGAATTGATTGCTGGACGCATTCAGGCGATGGCTGAAGGGAACCCTCTAAAAGCCGATCTCAGTACCCCTGAAAATCAGCATCGCTTCAAGATGGGGGAGTTCCCAATTGGCAGTGACATCATCCCCAATCCCTACAACCAGATTCCGGGTTTTTCAAATCGGGAGCACTATTTTGTCCCTGGTTTTCCTGTGATGGCGGCGCCCATGATGGCCTGGTGTCTAGATACCTATTATCAGAACCTGTTTCACCGTGAAAACTGGGCTGAGCGGAGCTTTATCGTTCCAAAGGGCATCGAGTCAACCTTAACGCCCTTAATGGAGCGTATTGAAGCAACATTCCCGGGTGTAAAGGTCTTTAGTCTGCCATCGGTTGGCGACGCTTCTAAGGATGGTGTTTATGCCGAACGTCACATTGAGCTGGGTATTAAAGGCAACGCCAACTTACTTGAGAGCGCCTGGATTTCTTTGCGTACGGGCACTGAGGCTTTGGGTTATGTAATTCATGATATTTCTAAACCTGAGTAAGCACTAATTTGGTGCAAATAGGGTATTTTTTAAGGTTTTTAAGGGTATTTCAGCACTTAATTAGTGCAATAATGACTGTTCCCGTTTGTTTGCTTCAGTAAATTAGATACATCCCAAGGGCATATTTGATGCCTGGAATAAACAAGGGTGTACACCTTAGGTTTGTATTCCGAATTTAGTTAATAGAGGAGATTTGCATGACGAAGACCGTCGCTGATGTGATGAAGTTGGTT
This sequence comes from Pseudomonadota bacterium, assembly GCA_041179645.1. Lineage (GTDB taxonomy): Bacteria > Pseudomonadota > Gammaproteobacteria > Burkholderiales > Burkholderiaceae > Polynucleobacter. The sequence goes on along the minus strand of JBEGSZ010000013.1, from coordinate 341,028 downwards.
AAAGAGAAAGAATGTACTTTCGTTGATTTCCGCTTTGTAGATACAAAGGGTAAAGAGCAACACACAACAGTACCTATTTCCCATTTTGACGAAGACAAATTTGAGAGCGGTCATGCATTTGACGGTTCATCTATTGCTGGTTGGAAAGGTATTGAAGCTTCTGACATGTTGTTGATGCCTGATCCAACAGCTTGCTACATCGACCCATTCTATGAAGAGCCAACATTAGTAATCACTTGTGATGTGATCGAGCCTTCAGATGGTAAAGGTTACGACCGTGACCCACGTTCGATTGCGAAGCGTGCTGAGTCTTATCTGAAAAGCACTGGCTTAGGCGACACAGCTTACTTTGGTCCAGAGCCAGAATTCTTTATTTTTGACGGCGTCCGTTGGGGTGCTGACATGCAGGGTTGTTTCGTTAAGGTAGATTCTGAAGAGGCTCCATGGTCTTCAGCTGCTGAAATCGAAGGTGGTAACACTGGTCACCGTCCAGGTAAAAAAGGCGGTTATTTTCCAGTTGCTCCAGTAGATACATTCCAGGACATGCGTTCTGAAATGTGTTTGATCCTCGAATCTTTAGGTATTCCTGTCGAAGTGCATCACCATGAAGTTGCTGGCCAAGGCCAAAACGAATTGGGCACTAAGTTCAGCACATTAGTTGAGCGTGCTGACTGGACTATCTGGCAGAAGTACGTTATTCAAAACGTAGCGCACGCTTACGGCAAGACAGCCACATTTATGCCTAAGCCAATCGTTGGTGACAACGGTTCTGGTATGCACGTACACCAATCTATTTGGAAGAACGGCGAGAACTTGTTTGCTGGTAACGGCTATGCAGGTTTGTCAGAGTTCGCATTGTTCTACATTGGCGGCATTATCAAGCACGCTAAGGCATTGAATGCGATTACCAACCCAGGTACAAACTCATACAAGCGTTTGGTTCCAGGCTTTGAGGCTCCAGTGAAGTTGGCTTACTCAGCACGCAACCGTTCTGCTTCGATTCGTATTCCACACGTTTCAAATCCGAAGGGTCGTCGTATCGAGACTCGCTTCCCAGATCCATTGGCTAACCCATACCTCTGCTTCTCAGCATTGATGATGGCAGGTTTGGATGGTGTTCAGAATAAGATTCACCCAGGTGAAGCAGCTGACAAGAACTTGTATGACTTGCCACCAGAAGAAGATGCAAAGATCCCAACCGTTTGTGCAAGCTTGGAAGAAGCATTAGAAGCCTTGAACAAAGACCGTGAGTTCTTGACTCGTGGTGGTGTCTTTACTGACTCTATGATCGACGCATATATCGCTTTGAAGATGGAAGATGTCACACGTTTCCGTATGACTACTCATCCAATCGAATTCGATATGTACTACTCCCTGTAAGCGAAGGAGAAATGTTGAGCGCAGGTCTGTTGCGCAATTCGTTGAAAGGGGCAGCTTCGGCTGCTCCTTTTTTTCCGACATTGCTTGATCAGATGCCCAATGCCATCGTGGTATTTGAGGCTGACAACCAACAATTGGTTTACGTCAACCCGGCCGCAGAGTCTGCGCTGGATCTGTCGCGTAAATCGCTTGAGGGTCAGTCTGTGCACAATCTCTTTGGAGATAATGTTTCCATTAAGCGCATGATCGAAGAGGTGAAAGCAGGGCATGTCTCCGCTCAACGCCAAGAGATGGTGTTGCATTCATTGCCAGGCAGCATTCATCAAGAATCGATTCCTGCACACGTGGTCGTGGCTAGTCTTGAGGATCCAACTCTGATCATGATGGAGTGGTTTCCGATTGATCAACAGTTGCGGAGTGAGCGCGACGAACGCGTCACTCAGCAAGTTGAAGCTAATAAGCAGTTAATGCGTAACTTAGCGCATGAAATTAAAAATCCTTTAGGTGGTATTCGTGGTGCCGCTCAACTGCTGGAGTTTGAGCTTCCAGAAAAAGGCTTGCGTGAATACACTCAAGTCATCATTAAAGAATCAGATCGCCTACAAAATTTAGTCGATAGATTGTTGGCACCACACCGCAAGGCGCATGCCATGGAATCGTTTAACGTCCATGAGGCCTTGGAGCGTGTTCGCAGCTTAGTCTTAGCTGAGTTTCCAAAAGGTTTACGCATTATTCGCAATTACGACACAAGTCTTCCTGAGGTGCTCGGTGATCGTGAGCAGTTAATTCAGGCTGTCCTCAATATTGCTCACAATGCCGCTCAAGCACTATCGGAAGAAATACAGCAAGGTATTGCTCAAATTGAATTGAAGACGCGGGTAGCTCGTTCAGTCACTATTTCTAAGCAGCGCTACAAGATGGCAATGGATCTACATGTGATCGATAACGGACCAGGCATTTCGGAGGATATCCGGGAGCGTATTTTCTTTCCCTTAGTTTCTGGCAGGGATGGTGGTAGTGGTCTTGGCCTCACCTTGGCTCAAACTTTTGTGCAGCAGCATCAAGGCTTCATTGCCTGTGACAGCCGTCCTGGACGGACTGATTTCCATATTCAAATTCCTTATCGTAGGCAGGAGAAAGCATTATGAAACCCGTATGGATCGTAGATGATGATCAATCTATTCGTTGGGTATTGGAAAAGGCGCTGACTCGCGAGAACATTCCTCACAAGAGCTTTTCCAATCCAAATGATGTGCTCGATGCTCTGGAGAAGGATGCTCCACAAGTATTGATTTCGGATATTCGGATGCCGCGTGGCAATGGTTTGGATCTTTTGCAAAATGTAAAAGAAAGTCATCCGATGCTCCCGGTCATCATCATGACGGCATACTCGGATTTAGATTCTGCAGTCTCATCTTTTCAAGGTGGCGCATTTGAGTACCTCACTAAACCATTTGACATTGATAAGGCGGTGGAGTTAATTCGCCGCGCCATGGAGCAGAGCGAGCGTAATCAATCTGGCAACAAAGAGATGACTGGTTGGAGACAAGACTCCACTGAAATTATTGGTCAGGCTCCTGCAATGCAAGAGGTCTTCAGAGCTATTGGTCGCTTGGCGCAGTCACACTCAACAGTCTTAATTACTGGTGAATCTGGGACTGGTAAAGAGTTGGTTGCACAAGCTTTACATAAACATAGCCCTCGCGCTAAGGGGCCCTTTGTTTCTTTTAGTACTGCTGCCGTACCTAAGGATCTATTAGAGTCTGAACTATTTGGTCACGAGCGTGGTGCTTTTCCTGGAGCATTGACATTGCGTCGCGGCCGCTTTGAGCAGGCCGATGGCGGAACTTTATTCCTAGATGAAATTGGTGACATTCCTTTTGATCTGCAAACTCGTTTATTGCGTGCGTTAACGGACGGCCATTTCTATCGAGTTGGTGGACAAGATCCCATCAAGGCAAATGTGCGCATCATTGCTTCAACGCACCAAAATTTAGAAGCTCGTGTTGCTGCTGGTGCTTTCCGTGAAGATTTATTGCATCGCTTAAATGTGATTCGTTTGCGGATGCCAGCCTTGCGCGAGCGTGCTGAGGATATTCCGGTTCTGGCTCGTCATTTCATGTTGACCTGTGCCAAGTCTTTAGGGGTTGAAGCTAAAAAGCTTTCTGATGATGCTTTAAAAGAAATTAGCGTTATGCCGTTTCCAGGTAATGTGCGCCAATTAGAAAACCTCTGCCATTGGCTAACAGTAATGACCCCATCTAATGTGATTGGATCTAGTGATTTGCCTGCCGACCTGTTGGCGGAGGCTGGTGATCATCCCGTGCTATTGCAAGGCGATTCCAATCCGATGACCCCGATTACCAATCGAGGATCTGCAAATGACTGGGAAAGCGGTTTAAGTCGATTGGCTGTAAAAATGCTGCAGGATGGAGACGCTGAAGTATTTGATGCGCTGTCCTCCAAATTTGAAAAAGCAGTACTGCAGGCAGCGCTAGAAGTGACTCGTGGCAGGCGCGTAGAAGCTGCCCAGCGCCTTGGTATTGGCCGCAATACGATCACCCGTAAATTACAGGAGCTTGGTATTGATGGCTGAGTCAGTTCGAATAGCTGCATGGAACGTTAATTCTTTAAAGGTCCGTTTACCCCACGTTCTCAAGTGGTTGCAGGATCAAGAAAAAGCGAAGAAGCCAATTGACGCTCTTTGCCTTCAAGAACTCAAATTGACTGATGATAAGTATCCGCATAAAGAGTTAGAGGAGGCGGGGTACATCAGTATTGCTGCCGGGCAAAAGACCTATAACGGTGTGGCCATTATTGTTCGCAAGGCTGCCTTGGCATCCATTGCCGCAGACCATGAAACAAGCTTTCTAAAGCCAGTCAGAAATATTCCTGGCAACACAGATGAGCAACAGCGCATTTTGGCAGCTACAGTTTGTTTTAAGGGGATGCAACCCATTCGCTTGGTATCAGCCTATTTCCCCAATGGACAATCGCCCGATAGCGATAAATTCCAATACAAGTTGGGGTGGCTTGCAGCGCTTGAAGATTGGTTAAAAGAAGAGTTAGCTCAAAATACCCGTTTAGCGCTCTTAGGCGACTTTAATATCGCACCTACCGATGATGATGTGCATGACCCTTCTAAGTGGATTGGACAGAATCTGGTATCGCCACCAGAGCGAGAGGCGTTCCAACAACTCCTTAACTTAGGTTTCACAGATTCATTCAGAATGTTTGAGCAGGCACCAAAATCATTTAGTTGGTGGGATTACCGCATGATGGGTTTCAGAAGAAACGCCGGCATGCGGATCGATCATATTCTATTAAGCGAAGCCCTCAAAAATCAATGCACAGAAAGCATCATCGATAAAGAGCCTCGTACCTGGGAGCAGCCTTCAGATCACGCCCCAGTCATTGCAGAAATTAAGGACTAAGCTCTCTTACTGTGTCACTAAACCACCATGACGAAGTAAGGCATCAATACTGGGTTCGCGACCTCGAAATGCTTTAAAGGAATCGGAAGCAGGGCGGCTACCTCCGACTTCTAAGATTTCTTGGCGATAACGAGCACCTGTTTTTTCATCGAGGACGCTTCCAGTAAGTTTGGCCGCTTCCTCAAAAGCAGAATAGACATCCGCAGACAGCACCTCAGCCCATTTATAGCTGTAATAGCCAGCCGCATAACCTCCAGCAAAGATGTGGCTAAAGGTATTAATCCAGCGCGAGATAGATGCCTGAGGGATGACATTGAATTGATCTGCAATATTTCTGGATAGATCGAGGACGGCCTGCCCTTTTGCCTCTTCTGGATCAAAGTTAGCATGCAGACGCCAATCTGTTAGCGACATCACGACCTGACGCAATGTCATATAGCCATTTTGAAAATTCTTGGCGGCAAGGATTTTTTCATATAGCTCGCGGGGGATTGGTTTTCCAGTCTCAGCATGAGCTGTCATTTTTTCTAAGACTTCCCATTCCCAGCAGAAATTTTCCATGAACTGACTTGGTAGCTCAACTGCATCCCATTCGACACCATTGATTCCGGATACTCCCAGGGCGCTGACTTGTGTGAGCAAGTGGTGCATGCCATGGCCACTCTCATGGAAGAGGGTAATGACATCATCATGCGTAATGGTTGGTTGGCGCAATACATCATCGACTTTGACTGGGGGAGCAAAGTTACACACTAAATACGCTACCGGAGTCTGAATTTCTCCACTAGGCAATTCTCGACGGCCGCGAGCATCATCCATCCAGGCACCGCCACGCTTGCCAGGTCTAGCGTAGGGGTCTAGGTAAAAGTAAGCAACGATCTTATTCTCGGCATTTTTGACCGAGAAGGATTGAACATCTGCATGCCATGTTGGCAAATCAGCGCTCTCAATTTTGACGCCAAACAAGGTTTGAATGACTCCAAATAATCCCTCTAAAACCTTTGGTAGGGGGAAGTATTGTTTCAATTCATTTTCAGAAAATGCGTAACGTGCTTGCTTCAATCTCTCCGAAGCAAAAGCAATATCCCATGGTTCTAATCCATCAACAATCGAAAGTTCAGATTTGGCAAACTCAGAGAGCTCTTGCCAGTCTTTCAGCGCAAATGGCTTTGCCTTCTGTGCAAAGTTAGTTAAGAAGGTATCGACTTCCTCAACACTGCTAGCCATTTTTGGCGCCAAACTGAGTGCGGCATAATTTTTGAAGCCCAGCATCCGCGCCTCTTCATCTCGTAGCTTGAGTTGACTAAGCATGTTCTGCGTATTATCCCAACCTGCTTTGCCCTGAGCGTATTGCGGAGCTAGCTCGGAAGCTCGAGTCACATAGGCTTCATACATCAGGCGACGCAGTGAGCGGTTCTCGGAGTACTGCATGACTGGATAGTAGGAAGGGAAGTGCAATGAAAATGCCCAACCCTGTAGTTGCTTTTGTTGAGCGAGATCAGCAGCCGCAGCGATCGCATCCTCTGGTAGACCAGCCAAAGCCGCTTTATCGCTAATGAGATGCACAAAGTTATCTGTTGAATCTAAAACATGATCAGAAAACTCCTTGCCTAACAGGGCCTGTTCATCTTGAATCTGTGAGAAGCGGGGCTTTTGTGAGTCTGGAAGTTCGGCGCCACCAAGCCTGAAATCTCTTAATGAGTTTTCAATTACCTTTTTCTGGGCAGAATTTAATTTAGAAAAGTCCGCACTTAGACTGAGTTCTTTGAATTTTTGATACAGCGCCAAGTTTTGACCAAGGCTGGAAAAAAATGCAGTGACCTTCGGTATCATCTCGCCGTACGCCGCCCTGAGCTCTGGGGTATCTGCAACGCTATTCAGGTGTGAGACTACACCCCAAGATCTACTCAAAGACTCTGTGGCATCCTCTAGAGGCTCTACTAAATCATTCCAGTTACTTGGTGTGGCTGGAGCAACTGCATGATCCACTGCGCATTGAGCTTGTTCAAGCAGAAAATCTATTGCCGGAGCAATATGCTCTGGTTTGATCTGAGCATATTTTGCAATGCCACGCCCAAAAGTAACTAAGGGGTTGTTTTGTAATTCGGATGGAATCTTATAGATTAGGGATGTAGTCATCCCTCTAGCTTACTGGACTGGGAGCATTTTTGCCAAAAACCCCAGTCCATTTCCTAGGGTTTTGCTGCCTTTTCAGCGGCTTCCAAGGTATTCATCAGTAGCATAGTGATAGTCATAGGGCCTACACCGCCAGGTACCGGGGTAATCCAGCCAGCAACATACTGAGCGGCATCAAAATCCACATCACCACACAGCTTGCCGTCAGGCATGCGATTGATGCCAACGTCAATTACAACCGCGCCATTCTTCACCATATCGCCGGTAATCATTTTGGGTTTACCGGTGGCGACCACCAAAATATCCGCATCTTTCGTGTGGTGTGCCAAGTCACGAGTCTTGCTATTGCAAATAGTGACAGTTGCACCAGCTTGCAATAACAACATCGCCATCGGCTTGCCAACAATATTGGAGGCACCTACGATCACTGCCCGTGCACCACGGATAGGGTATTCAATACTCTCTAGGATCTTCATGCAGCCATACGGCGTGCAAGGCTTAAATTCTGGTTGGCCAACCATGAGGGCGCCAGCATTAGCTACGTGAAAGCCATCCACGTCTTTTTCTGGCGCAATGGCCTCCAGTACGCGTTCTGCTGCGATATGTTCAGGCAGCGGGAGTTGAACCAGAATTCCATGAATAGCTGGATCAGCATTCAGAGTCGCAATGCGAGCAAGTAATTCTTCTTCATCTAATTCGGCGGAGTAGCGCTCCAGCACAGAGTGGAAGCCAACATCCTCGCACGCCTTTACTTTGTTTCTGACGTAAACCTGGCTGGCAGGATTTTCTCCGACCACGATGACGGCTAGGCCAGGCCTTACGCCCTTGGCGGTAACGATTGCACCGCGTGCAGCAATTTCAGTACGTAATTTTTTAGATAGGGCAACGCCGTCGAGTAACTGTGCAGGCATAAGAAATTAATTAGGTTGTGGATCTGATAGTGCTAAACGAAGAAGGTCTGCAACGGTATTGACGTTGAGCTTTTCCATAATATTAGCGCGGTGTGCTTCAACCGTTTTGATAGAGATACCAAGGTCATCCGCAATTTGTTTATTTAGGCGACCGGCAACAATACGCTCTAGTACCTGGCGCTCACGGCCAGTCAATTTGCTTAAGAGGCTTTGGGTAATCTTGCGCTGACTTGCTTGTGAATAATCAACACGTGCTTTAGCAAGCATGCGATCTACTAGACCGCAGAGATCATTTTCTTTAAAAGGCTTTTCAATGAAATCCACTGCACCACGCTTCATGGTGGAGACTGCCATTGAAACATCGCCGTGACCAGTAATAAAAGCAACTGGCATTGGCAGATTTTCGCTAATTAAGCGTTCTTGTAATTCGAGACCTGACATGCCTGACATACGGACATCTAAGATGGCGCAGGAGATGGTTGATTTATCTGTGCTCTGGAGTGACTGCAGGAAACGTTCAGCGCTTGCATGACAACGCACAACATAACCATTGCTTTCTAGAAGCCAGGTGAGGGAGTCACGCACCGCCTCGTCGTCATCTACAACATAAACCACTTCAGTTTGGCTGGGTTTGGTGTTAGCACTGATGTTCATATTCGCTCTCGCAGATCAATCTTAAAAATGCATAAATTAACTATTACCTTTAGAGCCCGGGGTCTCTAAGGGTAATAATATTGTAAAGGTGCAGCCTGCTAGCTTTGTCTGTTCTGCGTCCATCTGATTCTTTGCAAAAAGACGGCCCTGATGGGACTCTATAACGGATCGGCAAATATTCAAGCCCATGCCCATTCCATCGTTTTTAGTGCTAAAAAAGGGTTCAAACATGCGTTCAATGACCGATTCAGCGATTCCGGCGCCTGTATCGGTTACCTGGATACGCAGCATGGCGGGAAAAGTGCTGGTATCTAGGTCGGCCGAAATCCGCACTGGAGATGCCGACCAGCGAGAGGAGAGTGGGTAAACCTCTCTCAAACTATCCAAGGAGTTTTTCAGGAGGTTGACTAACACCTGCAAAATTAAGACAGGATCAACGTCAATCATTGGAAGATTTGCGGCAATATCGGTGGCGATATTCAATCTATGGCGATGAGCCTCAATTTCGACCAATCCAACAGCATCGTTAATGATTTCGCTGATATCGCAAGATTTTCTTTGTGGCTCACTGCGCTTCACGAAACCTTTGATGCGTTGAATGATTGTTCCTGCTCTATGCGCCTGATCGGATGCCTTCTCTAGTGCTGGAAGAATATCTTTTTGCATTGCCGGATCTATATGACCCTGTAAACGTTTTGCTACCCCCATGCAATAGTTGGAGATAGCTGCGAGCGGTTGGTTTAATTCATGGGCTAAGGATGAGGCCATTTCACCCATGGTGGTTAAACGACTAGTAAATTGCATGCGCTCCTCTTGTTGGCGCGCCAAATCTTCCGCTTCAATGCGAATCGTAATATCGGTTGCAATGAGCAATTGCGCTAAATGACCATCAACCCACGGCACAAAACGTCTACGCACTTCATACCATTTTGTGATGCCGGTAGATTCATCTAGCAATTGAATTTCTTCAGACTCTGTTTCTTGGTAAAGAGAGGAGGGAGGCGCACCCTCTGCCAAAGCTTGGATCATGTTTTGCTTGCTATCGATACCAGCTAAATCAAAATGTCCCTTGGGCGAATTGCCAAAGCGTTCACGATAAAAGCGATTGGCAAACAGTAATTCGCTGGTCTCATTTGAGACTACTGAAACAGCAGCATCCAAGCCCTCTAACACGGTAACGAAGCGTTCCTGTGAAGCGGCTAATTCTTCCCGAATTTTCTTTGGCTCGGAAATATCAATTAATGAGCTTACCCAGCCAGTTTGCTTGCCTTTTTCATTAATCAAAGGTGAAATGAAAGTGCGAGTCTGGATGATGGATCCATTACGGTGGAGAATAGAGCCTTCAATTCCAATTTTCTTATCTTGACTCAAGGCCAGCTTGAGTGCCCGATTCATTTTTTCAGTGAGCTCGGATTTTTGTCCTTCTGGCCAGAACGCGAAGGGCGGACTCATTCCAATCAGCTCTTCGGCAGACCAGCCTGACATCTCGCAAAATGCCGGATTGACGTAAGTGATCATCCTGTTCATGTCATGCGCACGAATTCCCACTGGAGTGGAATTTTCCATCGCGCTTCGGAAGTTCGTTTCGGCGCGAAGATTTGCTTCAGCCTCTTGCCTTACTTGCATTTGCTTGAGCACTGACCACAAACTCCAAATCACGAAAGCGCTCAAACCTAAAACAACGCCAATCAACATTCTGAATGTTAAATTCGTCGCTGGTGGGTAGGTGTCAATTCTGAGGCTCAGGTTTGGACTAAGTACTCCAATGTCCAGACTGGTCTGATTGCTAAATGCGCGCTTGGGCGTATTTTTATCGGATGAGATCGCCAGAACTTTATCGTCATCGGTAATTAAAGTGAATCGATATTGACCTTTGAGTTCTCCCGGGATCATTTCAAGTATGCCCTGAGTCGTATAGAGAACAGCTACCATTCCTTTAATTTCGCCACCGGAAATTTGAGGAACTGCTTGCCAAAACACATTACGAATTTCTTTAGATACAACCTCATCACTTGGAACTTCAATGGTGATGTACTGGCTAAAGGCTGGCCTATTTGTTGCAGTGCTGAGCTCCAGTGTCTTTTTCAGAGCTTGGTTTATCGGTATCGCATTGTTTGCTTTGCTAAACCAGTCAGTCTTTAAGTTGTCTGGAGGAATTTTCCATAGACGCTGATCAGCTTCATTGATCCAAATGATTTGCGCGATTTCATGATTACTTTGCAGTAGATTTTCCGCCTGAATAATCACGTTATCTTTTAACTTTGAAGAATCTCCAGCGCTGAGATAGTCACGCCCAATGGATTGCAATACATCGGTGTTGTTTGCAAAACGTAATTGGATGCGCTGCTTTGCAAAAGAAAGCTCTCTAAATAGTGCAGCTTCTTGTTGGCTCTTTTCTTGTAGTTGTAGGGTGCCCATAATGACACCCATAACAACGGTAAATAGCACAATGGCTATTAATGGCGTGTATACAAGCTTAAATCCCCGTATTCGACGGAGCCATTTCACAGGCCTTAGTTGCCAGATTGAAAATACGATTTTTTTCATGTAATCCGCTTATTTTGCCCTATGGATGGGCGTTCTCAGCTTATTTCTCTTTTTAGCTAAGCTGAGTGCGATGCAACAAATTACCACATAGTGAGAAATACTATCATTATGTGGAAAATTGCTTGTTTACACCCATAGACCTTCCTAGAATGTTGCCTATAGAGTGAATAAATAATACCGATGTGACTAATGGAGGCAGTTATGGCAGCAGTTCCAGATCAAATTTTGGGGAGCGCGGGTAAGCAAGACGCGGATCCAGGTGAAACTCAAGAATGGTTGCAAGCACTTGATGGCGTAATTCGCAATGAAGGCCCAGAACGTGCTGCCTATCTTATTGACCAGCAAATTTCGCATGCACGAGTCAATGGCGTTAATCAACCGTTTCATGCCGAAACACCATATATCAATACGATTCCCGTAGAGCAGCAAGCGCGCCTACCAGGGGATCAAAACGTTGAGCATCGTATTCGCTCCTATACACGTTGGAACGCGATGGCTATGGTTCTTCGCGCCAATAAAGATACTAACGTTGGCGGGCATATTTCCTCTTTCCAATCGGCTGCGACTTTATACGACGTAGGGTTTAATCATTTCTGGCATGCGCCATCTCCTGAGCATGGTGGTGACTTGATTTTTGTTCAAGGTCATTCAGCTCCAGGTGTTTATGCTCGCGCTTACATGCTCGGTCGCTTATCAGAAGATCAACTGAATAATTTCCGACAAGAGGTTGGTGGCAAGGGCATCTCTAGTTATCCACATCCTTGGTTGATGCCAGATTTCTGGCAGTTCCCCACGGTGTCTATGGGCCTTGGCCCCATCATGGCTATTTATCAAGCGCGCTTTATGCGCTATATGCAGGATCGCGGATTTATTAAGTCAGAAGGCCGCAAAGTTTGGGCCTTCCTCGGCGATGGTGAAACCGATGAGCCCGAGTCACTCGGTGCAATCGGTATGGCTGGTCGTGAAAAATTGGACAACCTCATTTTTGTCATCAACTGCAACTTGCAGCGTCTCGATGGTCCAGTACGCGGTAACGGCAAGATTATCCAAGAGCTTGAAGGTGAGTTTCGTGGCGCCGGTTGGAATGTGATTAAGGTAGTTTGGGGTGGTCATTGGGATGCATTGTTCGCCCGTGACAAAAAAGGCATCTTGATGCAACGTCTTGGCGAAATCGTGGATGGTGAGTACCAAACGATGAAAGCGAAGAGTGGCGCCTATGTTCGCGAGATCGTATTTAATACTCCTGAACTAAAGTCGCTAGTAAGTGACTGGAGTGATGATGAGATTTGGCAGTTGAATCGCGGTGGTCATGATCCACATAAAGTATTTGCAGCCTTCCATTCAGCTATTAACCACAAGGATCAGCCTACAGTAATTTTGGCTCACACGATTAAGGGCTACGGCATGGGTGGCTCTGGTGAAGCAATGAATATTGCTCACCAAGCCAAGAAGATGAATGCGGATGATGTACGCCGTTTCCGCGATCGCTTTGAGATCCCAGTTAAAGATGAGCAGCTCGATGAAATGCCCTTGGTGAAATTTGCGGAAGGCAGTCCGGAGCTTGAGTACATGAAGGCTCGACGTCAAGAGTTGGGTGGCTACTTGCCGCAGCGCCGAATGAAGGCTGAGAGTTTGCCTATTCCTGCGCTGGACGTATTTGCACCATTGCTGGAAGCAACCTCAGAGGGTCGTGAGATCTCCACAACCATGGCTTTTGTTCGCATGCTCAACACGATTGTTCGCGACAAGGTTTTGGGCAAGAGGGTGGTGCCGATCGTTCCCGATGAGTCCCGTACATTTGGCATGGAAGGCATGTTCCGCCAGCTCGGTATTTGGAATCAGCTTGGTCAACTGTACACACCAGAAGATCATGATCAATTGATGTTCTATAAAGAGGATAAGACTGGTCAGATTTTGCAAGAGGGTATTAATGAGGCAGGCGGTATGTGCGACTGGATCGCCGCTGCAACTTCATACTCAACTCATGGTGTACCGATGTTGCCTTTTTACATCTTCTATTCCATGTTTGGTTTCCAGCGCATTGGTGATCTCTGTTGGGCTGCTGGCGATATGCGTAGCCGTGGATTCTTGTTGGGCGGCACTGCTGGTAGAACGACTCTGAACGGTGAAGGCCTTCAGCATGAAGATGGTCACAGCCAGGTATGGAGTGCTGCTATTCCAAACTGCATCAGCTATGACCCTTCATTCTCATTTGAAGTAGCCGTGGTGATTAAGGATGGCATGCGTCGCATGTTGGCTGAGCAGGAAGATGTCTATTACTACATCACTTTGATGAATGAGAACTACGCTCACCCAGCAATGCCAAAGGGCGCAGAGCAAGACATTATTAAAGGGATGTACAAGCTCAAATCCGTTGGCGATGCCAATGCGAAACTACGTGTACAGCTCTTGGGTTCGGGCACGATTTTCCGTGAAGTGATTGAGGCTGCTGAAATCCTGCATAAAGATTGGGGTATTGCATCTGATCTGTGGGGTTGCCCAAGCTTTACAGAGTTAGGCAGAGATTGGAATGCAGTCCACCGCAATAATCTTCTCAATCCAACAACTGCACCTGCTTTATCTCATGTAGAGAAGTGCCTCAAAGATACTGTCGGTCCAATTGTTGCTGCGACTGACTATGTACGTCTATTTGCAGAGCAAATTCGTCCTGCAATTCAGCACATGGGTCGCCGTTTCGAAGTGCTAGGTACAGATGGTTTTGGCCGCTCAGATACTCGTGAAAAGTTACGTGATTTCTTTGAGGTCGATCGTCGCTGGGTTGTATTAACAGCTTTACGTTCTCTGGTGGATGCTGGCCAGCTTGATCGTCAAAAGCTTGCCGAAGCGATTAAGAAATATGAAATCGACATCACCAAACCAAACCCAATGATGGTTTGATAAGAGACAGATACTATGAGCCAACTAATTGATATTAAAGTCCCGGATATCGGGGATTACAAAGATGTGCCCGTTATCGAGGTATTGGTAAAAGCCGGTGATCGTGTTGAGAAAGAGCAGTCCATTGTTGTCCTCGAATCAGACAAGGCAACCATGGATGTTCCCTCATCACACTCGGGCGTGGTTAAAGAGGTTAAGGTTAAAGTGGGTGACTTGATTTCAGAGGGTGCCATTGTTTTGGTTCTTGAAGAAAGTGGTGCTTCAGCTCCTGCAGCAACTCAAACTGCTGCGCCAGTAGTAGCCAAGGCGGAGCCTGTTGCAGCCCCAATACCAAAAGTAGAGCCACCGATTGTGCGTGCACCGGCACCGCCGCCTGTGAGCAATACTCCGGTCGAGATTGACCCAACAGCAAGTCATGCGAGCCCATCAGTGCGTAAGTTTGCTCGTGAACTCGGTGTAGTGGTTCATCAGGTCAAGGGTTCTGGCCCTAAAGGTAGAATTACTCAGGAAGATGTGCAGGCATTTGTAAAAGCCGCTATGAGTGGTGGCGCTGGAAGCGGATCAAATGCATCTAGTGGCAGCTTAGGCGGCCTGAATTTAATTCCTTGGCCTAAAGTCGATTTCTCTAAATTCGGCGAGACAGAGCGCCAGCCACTCAATCGCATTAAGAAATTGACTGCAGCAAACCTTGGCCGCAACTGGGTCATGATTCCCGCTGTGACTTATCACGAGGACGCAGATATTACTGATCTTGAGGCATTTAGAGTTCTCACGAATAAAGAGAATGAAAAGCAAGGTCTCAAAATTACGATGTTAGCTTTCTTGATGAAAGCCGCTGTCGCTGCACTTAAGAAATTCCCTGAGTTCAATAGCTCTATTGATGGCGATGACTTGGTATTGAAGAAGTATTTCAATATTGCTTTCGCTGCAGATACACCAAATGGTTTAGTTGTGCCGGTGATCCGTGATGCCGATAAAAAAGGTATCTTTGAGCTTGCTCGAGAAACTTCAGAGTTAGCTGCATTGGCGCGTGATGGCAAGCTAAAGCCAGAACAAATGCAGGGCGCTAGCTTTACGATCTCTTCCCTAGGTGGCATTGGTGGTACTTATTTCTCACCCATCGTGAATGCGCCTGAAGTAGCTATTTTGGGTGTGAGTAAGGCTGCTATGAAGCCTGTCTGGGATGGCAAACAATTTGTACCACGATTGATTTGTCCATTGTCATTGAGTGCTGATCATCGCGTCATTGATGGTGCCTTAGCAACGCGCTTTAATGTCTATATCGCTCAGCTGATGTCCGACTTCCGTCGCGCAGCGCTTTAAGGAGAAGACATGGCCAAGCAAATTATTCTCGTACCAGATATTGGTGATTATTCAGATGTGCCAGTTATTGAAGTGCTCATCAAGGTGGGTGATGTCATTGATAAAGAACAGCCCTTACTTGTTTTGGAATCTGATAAAGCGACGATGGAAGTTCCGGCAGATGCTGCTGGCACTATTTTGAGTATTTCCGTAAAAGCTGGCGACAAAGTTAGCAAGGGCAGTGCGGTTGCGGAAATTGAAGTGGGGGCATCAGCTACGCCTCAGACTTTTGCACCTACAGCAAGCCCATCGCCTGCACCTACTCCAACAGCCGCTCCTGTGATTGGCGCTCCTATCGCCGGTCAATACAGCGGTAAGGTGGATCACGAGTGCGAAGTGCTTGTCTTAGGTGCTGGTCCTGGTGGATATAGCGCTGCATTCAGAAGTGCCGATCTTGGCATGAGCACTATTTTGGTTGAACGTTATTCGACATTAGGCGGCGTTTGCTTAAACGTCGGCTGCATTCCATCAAAGGCTTTACTTCACACGACCGCAGTCATGGATGAAGTCAAGACCATGTCTAAGCATGGCATTAGCTATGGCGCGCCAAAAATTGAAATCGATCAACTGCGTGGCTATAAAGACTCTGTTATTGCCAAGTTAACCGGTGGATTGGCTGGTATGGCCAAGGCTCGTAAGGTGACAGTTGTTCGTGGTCTTGGACGATTCTTGGATGCGAATCACGTTGAAGTCGAGTTGACTAAAGGTGATGGTCAAGATACTTCAGGTCAAAAAGAAGTTGTGCGTTTTCAGAATGCAATTATTGCTGCTGGAAGCCAGCCGGTAAAACTACCGTTCTTGCCAGATGATCCGCGCATTGTGGATAGCACTGGGGCTTTATTGCTCAAGAGTATTCCAAAACGCATGTTGGTTATTGGCGGCGGCATTATTGGTTTGGAGATGGCGACTGTCTATAGCACCTTAGGATCTCGCATTGATATTGCTGAAATGATGGATGGCTTGATGGCTGGGGCGGATCGTGATTTAGAGAAGGTATGGGAGAAGTTCAATGCCGGCCGCTTTGAAAAGATCATGCTCAAGACTCGCGCATCCAAAGCTGAAGTTAAGTCTGATGGCATTCAAGTAAGCTTTGAAGGTGAGAGCGCTCCTGCAGAGCCGCAAACTTACGATTTGGTATTGGTTGCAGTAGGGCGCACGCCTAATGGGAAAAAGATTGATGCTTCTGCCGCAGGAGTAATTGTTGATGAACGAGGCTTTATCCCTGTCGACAATCAAATGCGCACGAATGTGAGCAACATCTTTGCTATTGGCGACATTGTTGGTCAACCGATGCTTGCTCATAAAGCGGTGCATGAAGGACATGTTGCAGCCGAAGTAGCAGCTGGTGAAAAATCCTACTTTGATGCCAAGCAGATCCCATCCGTAGCGTATACCGATCCTGAAGTGGCTTGGGCCGGTTTGACTGAAGAGCAATGTAAAGCCAAAGGTATTGCTTATGAGAAGGGCTTATTCCCTTGGGCTGCTAGTGGCAGGGCAATTGCTAATGGCCGTGATGAAGGCTTCACTAAGCTCATTTTTGATGCCACAAGTAAGCGCATTATTGGCGGCGGAATTGTAGGCACTCATGCTGGCGATTTAATTGGTGAAGTGTGTCTTGCGATCGAGATGGGTGCTGATGCTATAGATATTGGTAAAACAATTCATCCGCATCCAACCCTGGGCGAGTCAGTTGGCTTAGCTGCTGAGGCTGCTCATGGTCACTGTACTGATTTGCCGCCAGTGAAAAAGAAGGCGCATTAAACTACGTATCTTTACTGCTTTGTTTGATAAAAAAATCCCCGAGAGATCGGGGATTTTCAATTACATCTGCTGCAATATCAGCAATGTAGTGACTACAAAAAATTTTACTTTTTCTTAGTGGTCTTATTTGCAGACTTGCTAGCTGTTTGCATAGTCTTTTGAACTGAACTAGTAGCATTACTCAAATTAGTTTGAGCTACCTCAACAGCATGCTTTACAGCCTTTTGACTTGTCTCAAACACGTTGGTTGCAGACGCGATGGCTTGCTTCATGGCGTTGACTGCAGCATCTGATCCTGCTGGCGCATTCTTTGTCCAGTCTTCCACTAAAGCGTTAATCTTCTTCTGGCCGGCCTGGAATTCTTGCTCTGCTGACTTGGTGAAGCTTGCCTGGGTCTCATGAGCTAATTCGTAAAGATGACGGCTGTAAGCCATAATTTTTTCAGCCATTGGCTGAACTGCCTCTGCTTGATGGGCGAGAAGTTGTTGAATATCTTTCACTTCCAATGCTTTCTTTGCGCTGCTCATGCTTTCACCTAAGCTTTGCTTGGCTATGTGCATATTGAGCTCAACCAATTTCTCAATACTCTTGAGCGCTTGATTGGTGAGTCCGCTCAAAGTCTCTAAATTGGCTTTTTGCGCTGCTGCAATTTGTTCAGGCGTTAAGTTCATTTCAATCCTTTTCATGTCGACTCAATCTTTTCTAACTATGAGCTTTATCTGGATCTTGTCAATTGATTTATGTACTATTTTATTGTATTTATGATGCACTGCAATATAAATTAGATAAGACTTTGAAATGGAGGGTTGGGATATAAAAAAGCCTAAAATCAGTGATTAACAAAAAACTCCTCATTTTCAACAAGTTACCCATGAGATTGAAGCTTGACAGCCTAATTGCCCCATTATTTGTATTGATCTGGAGTACTGGGTTTGTCATTGCGCGATTAGCGATGCCGTATGTGGAGCCAGCAGGCTTCTTGTTTTGGCGATTTGCAGGCGTTTTAATGGCCATGGCATGCCTTAGCTTGGTATGGAGAATAAGTTGGCCAAGTTGGTCCCAAGTAAAGCACATAGCAGTTGCAGGGATATTGCTCCAGTTTGGATATCTGCTTGGCGTTTGGTTTGCAGTCCGACTGGGTATGACTGCTGGTTTAGTTGCAATTATTGTCGGCTTGCAGCCGATCTTGACAGCTTGGTTTGCCGCTTGGGTATCCGAAAAGGTGACTGGACGCCAGTGGGTAGGCTTAGCGTTTGGTTTTGCCGGTGTTGCTCTGGTAGTTGCCGAAAAAATTGGTTTTGCCCATATTCCCGTGTTTAGCTACATTCTTGCTTTTGCTGCCTTGCTATCCATCACTTTTGGCACGCTTTACCAAAAGAAGTTCTGTCCAGTGTTTGACCTTCGCGCAGGCTCATCAATTCAGTTTGGAGTATCAGCCTTACTGTGTTTTATCTGTATGTATTACTTCGAATCTGGAGTTATGGTTTGGAATGCCTCTGTTATTGGCGCTTTGCTTTGGGCAATCTTTCCGCTATCCATCGGATCAATTAGCCTGCTCTTTATGATGATTCGCAAAGGGGCGGCCACCAAGGTAACGAGTCTCTTATATCTGACGCCGCCTACTACCGCAGTAATGGCGTGGTTCTTATTTGACGAGCCCTTCACGCTAATGATGGCGGCGGGCCTGTTACTCACTATGACAGGGGTGGTGCTGGTGAATCGTGGGCAAACCAGTACTGTTGCAACTATTGCTGAATAGAGTCGCACTACATAGAAGCATTTTTTTCACTGACGCGTGCAATTACCGCGGCATAAAAGCAAAAGTTATTTATCATTCTGTATGTTTAAAGTTTTGGAAGGCACTTTGGGATGCATTTGAATCGTTTTTGGCTCATCGCCCTAGTCGGCCTCATGTCACTTGGCGTTGCCACTTCTTCTCAGGTTAGTGCGGCCAATAAAGACTCCCAAACTACCAAGTCAAGCAAGGGGTCAGCAAAGACTCCCGCTAAATCAGAATCTAAAAAGCCAGCTAAAACATCTAAGAAGCCAAAAACTGTTCGCACCACCGTCACTCGTTCAAGTGATCCCGTTGTTGCAGGAAGACCCTCATTTGCAACTGCATTGGGTTTGCGTGGTCAGCACGATGATTTAAGTTTGAAATCGAGTGTAGCGATGGTTGTTAATCAAGACACCAAAGAAGTCTATTTTGAAAAGAATTCTTCAGTCAGTTTACCGATTGCTTCCATTACTAAGTTGATGACTGCAATGGTAGTGCTCGACTCTAAATTACCTCTCGATGAAACCATTGTTATTAATGCTGATGATGTTCATATTTATCGGACTTCGCGCCTTGCCGGTGGAACGGTCTTAACCCGAGAAGAAGCCCTGTTATTGGCCTTGATGTCTTCTGAGAATCGTGCTGCCTACACCCTTGGCCGCAATTATCCTGGTGGTATTACGGCATTTGTTGATGCCATGAATCGTAAGGCAAAAGAAATCGGCATGACACATTCTCATTTTGCTGACCCCACCGGCTTAATGAGCGAAAACGTTGCTTCTGCTGAGGATCTCACGCGTATGTTGAGCGCTGCTTATCAATACAAGATGATTCGTGAGTTTTCTACTTGGCCCGATTTGACAATGGTGATCGCTAAACGTCCGCAGAAGTTTTTGAATACCAATCGTTTAGTTCGTGCTGGTGATATGAATATTGGCTTGCAGAAAACAGGCTTCATTAATGCAGCGGGTCGATGTCTAGTCATGCAGGCTCGAGTGAATGACACCCCATTATTATTGGTCTTCTTGGACTCCGTCGGTACGCAATCTCGTTTTGCTGATGCGGTGAGAGTGCGCGATTGGTATGAGCGTATGCCTTCGGGTGAGCCCCATGCAATTCGTCGCTTAATGTAGGAATTGTGTTCCTGAGCGAAATTACTTTTTAAGAATTAGGATCGCTGACCTTGGGTTTGTAGCCCATCCCTTTGGAAATCTGTAGGGCCGTGTCTTGCAGTAGTTTTAGCCAGTCAGCCTGAATGCGATCAGTTGGCGAGCTTAATGAAAGTCCCGCCACCAATTTTCCGCTGTCATCAAAAATTTCGGCAGCCACACAGCTAACCCCGAGCTCTAATTCTTCGTTGTCACGGGCGTGACCTAGTTTGCGCACCTGATTGAGTTCGGAGTCTAATTTTCCTGGTTCAGTGATGCTATTTCTGGTGTGACCAGCCAAACCGGTGCGAGTGACATAAGCGCGAACCTGACTTGCATCATCACTTGCTAAAAATAACTTTCCAACTGATGTCAGGTGAAGTGGTGCACGACCACCGATGGCGCGAACCACCTGCATACCAGAACGTTCGCTGTAGGCTCGGTCGATATAGACAATCTCATCGCCTTGGCGAACTGATAGGTTAATGGTCTCACCAGTAAGTTTATGTAATGCTCGCATAGGCGCTTGCGCCGCTTCTCGAACGGATAGTCGGGCTTTAACGAGGTTACCAAGCTCAAGCAACTTTAGGCCAAGGCGATACGTGCCGCCATCGCCACGCTCAACCAATCGGCAGGCTACTAGGTCATTGAGAATGCGGTGAGCTGTAGAAGGGTGAAGATCGGTTTCTTCAGCGAGGTTTTTAAGGCTACTCGATTCTTCGTGGGTAGCTAAGGCATCAAGCAGGTTCATCATGCGTTCAACTACCTGAATGGCTGTTTTGCCAGCCTCACCAGGTACTTTTGGCATTTTTTCGGGTTTGCTCGTTGTCATACTGTTAATTGTAGCGATTTTTATTCAAATTGCACAATATGAAATACCATTTCAACCTTAAATGGCGTATTGCCACCCAAAGAGATTCACTGTTTTAATGCCGCAGCACACTCCGAAATGAGTTTGGGGCCGCGGTATATGAGGCCACTATAGACTTGCACCAAACTGGCCCCTGCAATCATTTTTTCTTGAGCATCCTTGCCAGACAAAATGCCGCCAACACCAATAATAGGAATGACATCACCTAGGTATTGTTTTAGGCTACTCACAACTTCGGTAGAGGCCGTCCGAACTGGAGCACCGGATAAGCCGCCGATCTCCTCGCCAAATTCGAGGCCACGAACAGCATCACGGGCAATCGTTGTATTCGTCGCAATGATTGCATCAATCTTAAATTCAAGCAATAGATCGGCAATGAGTTTGATATCGGTCTGATCTAGATCGGGAGCTATTTTTAAAAAGAGGGGTTTTCGTGCACCATGCAGATCACTCAGTGCTTCACGCGCTAAGTGCAAAGAGCCAAGCAGAGAGCGCAGCATGTCTTCGCCCTGAAGTGCACGTAAATTCTGGGTATTAGGGGATGAGATATTAACGGTGATGTATGAGGCGACATCATAGACTGCCTCCATAGCTGTCACGTAATCGCTGGCAGCGTTCTCAATCGGGGTGCTTGCATTCTTGCCGATATTCAAACCAACAATGCCACCGTTTTGCCAGTATTCAGAATTTCTAACACGCTTAACACAGGCATCAACACCATCATTATTAAAGCCCATGCGATTAATAATTGCTTGAGCTTGTGGCAAGCGAAACATTCGGGGTTTTGGATTGCCCGGCTGAGGTTTTGGAGTGACAGTGCCAATTTCTAAAAAGCCAAAACCAAGAGCGCCAAGCGCATCAATGTGTTTACCATCCTTATCTAGTCCGGCAGCAAGACCAACTGGATTTGGAAAGGTAATGCCACACAAGTTACGAGGATCTGGAGCAGGTTGATCTACTAAGCATCGCAGCACGCCCCAGCGCTGAGCGCGATCTAGATTGCTCAGGGTGAAGTTATGGGCTTGTTCTGGGTCTAAAGAAAAAAGCCAGGGGCGTAATAGAGGGTAGCTATCGATCATGAGTAGATATTATGGCCCAATGATGGGTTGCCAGTGATCATCAACCAATCCTTCAATTGGCTGAAACTTGGCCTTGTAGGACATTTTTTCACTATTCTCGATGTAGTAGCCTAGGTAGAGATAGGGGAGATCTAACTCTAAGGCTTGCTGAATTTGCCATAAGATGCTGAAACTTCCATAGCTCGCTGAGGTATTGCTGGTATCGAAGAAGGTGTAAACCGAGGAGATGCCTTGATCTAGGATATCAATCATGCTGACCATGCGTAGGTGACCTGGATGAGGATCATGGGGGCCATCACGGAATTCAACGATTCTGGAATTGACACGGCTTTGCAGTAAAAACTGCATGTACTGATCCTGATCATCCTGATCCATATCACCGCCAGAATGACGCTCATTTTGGTAGCGTTGGTACAGCTCGAAGTGCTCGTCTTGATAGCCTAGATTCAGAACACGAATATCTAGTCCGGCATGCTTTTTCCAGGAGCGTTTTTGACTGCGATTGGGCGCAAAATGTTTTACTGGAATGCGGGTTGCAGTGCAGGCGTTGCATTCATCGCAATATGGGCGATAGGTATATAAACCGCTACGACGAAACCCGCCATTCACCAGCTCGCTATACAAATCAGCATTGATTAAGTGCGATGGGGTTGCCACTTGTGACCGAGCAGTTTTGCCCGGCAAATAGCTGCAGGGATAGGGGGCTGTTGCATAGAACTGAAGCTCAGTTAAGGGGAGTTCTTTTAATTGGGTCATAGCCAGTGACGCAAAATTTCTTTATCAAATTTCCAAGGAATCTCTATATTAGTTTGCTTTATGGCAATTTGCAGGTGGGCTAAAAATTCATCCCGAGATATTGGTGCGCCGCCCATTGAATCTAGGTGCGCAGTTTCCTGCTGACAGTCAATCATTGTTACTTGATGTTGTTCGCACCAGGCGGTGAGGGCAGCTAAGGCAATTTTAGAGGCATCGGTTTGATGGCTAAACATGGATTCTCCAAAAACCATCCCACCAAATGCCACACAATAGAGGCCGCCTATCAGTCGCCCATTTTCTTTGATAGCAATACTGTGGGCATGACCTTGTTCATGGAGGCGTGTGTAGGCGTCCATAATTTCATGGGTGATCCACGTCCCATCCTGATCTTTTCTTTTAGCAGTTGCGCAAGAGCGAACTACTGCCCCAAAGTCATCATCAACACAGATATGTTTTTGTGGATCCGATAAAAAATGTTTAATGGTTTTCTTGAGAGAATCATGGCATTTAAAGTTGCTTGGCTTTAACACCATCCTTGGATTTGGTGACCACCATAAAACTGGTTGATTATCGGAATACCAGGGAAAGATGCCCATCTGGTATGCACGAGCTAGCTGCCCCGGATAAATGCGTTCGCTAACTGCGATTAAGCCAGGAACGCTTGGGTCGGGGTCTGGGCAATCCAGTGGATTAGGAAATTCATCCTGAGATCCCAGCCAGTTGATGTTGCTCATGAGTTTGCGAAGTCAAATTTTTTCTGTTGGCAAAATATCTCTACTGCGAACGCCAAACTCAACACCAGAATCAAATACTCCTGCGGCACGATCAGCAAAGAACCATTCTAGAGTTTGCTTAACTGTTGGAAAGGCAATCTCAGTCCAGGGAATATCTTGCTCATTGAATAGAGCCACTTCAAGACTCTCGTCGCCGGCTTCAAAGTCTGGCGAAGTCATTGTGGCTAGATAGAAGAGGTGAACTTGCTCAGCATGCGGCACATTAAGTAGTGAGTACAGCGGACCGATCTCAACAATGGCGCCAGCCTCTTCCTGAGTTTCCCTTGCTGCACCAGTGCTGGTACTTTCACCAAGTTCCATAAACCCGGCAGGTAGAGTCCAGTAGCCGTGACGCGGCTGTATGGCACGACGACACAATAAAACTTGTTCGCAATAGACTGGGATGCTACCGACTACATTACGTGGATTGAAGTAATGAATACTTCCACAGGATTCACAAACATGACGTTCCCGCGAATCATCTGCAGGTATCTTGATGCTAATCGGCGCTGCGCAGTGCGAGCAAAACTTCATGCGGACTTTCTAAAAATGGGCGGGGATGAGGCCGCGTAGTGCATTGCTAAGCATAATCTCTTTTGCATTCCGAATATCATCAATAGTCAGGTTAGCCTCATGGGCATTTCTATGGGGATCATTTAATACGACTGACCTCATGACTCCTGGCAGAAGACCCGCCGAGACCGGTGGAGTTAGCCAGCGGTCTCCTGATTTGATAAAAATACTGGTTCTTCCACCCTCGGTAACAAAACCTTGTTCGTTGATAAAAAGCGCATCAAATCCACCTAAACCCTCTGCTAATTTCCAAGCCTGGTCATAAAGATTGCGGCTACTAACCTTATGTCTCAACAACACATTGCCGGAGTGTAGGATGGCTTTACTAGGATCGGGGAGAATGTCGCTGGCCCAAAAGATTTTTACTGAGTCTTGAAGAGGGCTGATAGCAGCAATTTGTGTGCTCGGCTTACCAGCATGGTCTAGATCTAGTCGCAATCGATACTCGGCATCTCCAGCGCACTGTAGACAAGCGCTCTCAACAACTTGAATAAGCTCTGTAACGCAGCAGGGAATGCCAAGGACTAAAGCTGAATTAGTTAAGCGCGACAAGTGGAGTTGAAGATGCTGAGCCTGACCCTGGCGAATTAAGATAGTCTCGAATAATCCCAGTTCACTAGGTAACTTGCTTAGGAAGGCGGCTTTAATTTGACACTCGTCCCATTCTTTATTGGCCTGTGAGTCAATCGTAATGCCGGCACCAATACCCAAAGTAAAGCTAGATGTCTGTGTCTTTGAATCTTGACTAATCTCAAGGGTGCGGATGGGGACGCTAAATGCAAAGTCTCCGCAAGGATCAATCCAACCCAGGGCACCACAATAATAGCCACGATCTTGAGGTTCTAATTCTTGAATGATTTCCATGCTGCGTTTTTTGGGGGCGCCAGTAACGGAGCCACAGGGAAAGACGGCAGTGAGAACGTCATGCAACTCAATTCCCGGCTTCATTTCAGCCTCAACCGTTGATGTCATTTGTAATACATCACCGTATCTGGAAACCTCAAAGAGCTGTGGAACGCTCACTGTTCCTGGTAAAGCTAGACGACCCAGATCATTGCGAAGCAAATCGACGATCATTACATTCTCGGCTTGATTCTTTGCATCTCCAGATAAATTCTCAGCAGAATCGCTCAAGGCACTTGCAGTACCCTTCATTGGCATGGCCTTTAAAGTGCTTCCTTGCTTCTGAATAAATAATTCAGGTGATTGAGACAAAATAAAGCTGGAGTCCTCAGTAATAAATGCACCAAATCTTCCGGGTTGACGTTTTCTTAAACGTGCATATAGCGCGAGTGGATCACCATAGGATTCACCGTTAATTCGAAAGGTGTGATTAATTTGATAGGTATCGCCGTTGCGAATGTACTCTTGAATAGTCTCAATATCAGAGGTGAAGCGTTGTTCATCGATAGAAAAATGAAGGTTAGCAACGCCTGCAATTCGAGAGTCAGTCTCTAGAGCAGCTGTTCTGTTATCAATCAATACATCAACATCTTGTTTACTTAGGCTTTCATAGGATCTAAAAGACCATGCCTGCATTAGCGGGTGACTTTTCTTATCTCTAGCAGTAGGCCGATTGATTTTATGAATGTAAAGACCTAATTCATAAGCAAATGCGGCGACAACATATTCACCACGAGCCAATGCATTATTAATACTTTGTAGACATTCATCTACAGCGGCAATTGTTTCGGAAGTGTTGGACTGAGGATAGATTGTCCAGCACTGTAGCGCCTTTTCATACAGGCGGCTGCTTGGCTTAGCATGACTGCTTTGAGCATCATCAAGCAATATCATGCTAATCGCCGTTAGAGTTTAAATACGAGTTTGAGATTACTTCAAAACGGTGGCTGATTCAATGGTGACTGCCTTACTAGGCACGTCCGACATGCGACCCATCTTTGGTGCTGAAGCAATCATGGTGGGGATTTTGCGAATGGCGTCAATGGTTTGAGTGCCAGAAATTACTTTGCCGAATACGGTGTAGCCATTACCCATTGCATTTGGATAATTTAAGCCTTCATTGTCTTTAACGTTAATGAAGAACTGGGCTGTTGCGGAATCCGGGTCAGAGGTGCGAGCCATAGCAATCGTGTAAGTCTGATTCTTAAGGCCATTTTGAGCCTCTGAGACTACGGGTGCATTGGTTGGTTTTTGGGTTAAATCTGGAGTAAAGCCTCCACCTTGAATCATGAATCCATCAATCACACGGTGAAAAATAGTGCCGTTATAAAAACCACTATTCACATAGTTTAGAAAGTTAGCGGTAGTTTTCGGAGCTTTGACTGAGTCTAGTTCAACAACAAAATTGCCCATTGTGGTTTTGAATTCTACTTTTGGGCCGGCAAAGCTTGCAGCACTGGCAATCAAGCTGGAAACCATAAAAAGGGAGGCGATAATTTTGCGCATATTGTGGATCCTTAAAAATCTTTCAAAAAGAATAAATGCAATTGTATTGCTCAAAGACCGGAAGGTACTTGGCCGGCATATCGATAGGCCGCCTCTTCAAACATGTTTGGCCTATTCAGATAATCCAATGCCCAATCAATGGTGTCGACACCCCAAAAAGCCTGGCCATTGAGGACTAGAGTGGGTACTCCAAATGCCCCATCTGCTTTTGCATTTTCAGTATTGCTAATGAGTCGCTCTTTAATTGCTGGAGAAACCGGTTTCCGAGTGTCTCCCGCCAAGCCAAGATATTGGCAAAATTCAGGCCAAGATAAATTGGGATCCTTACCTTCTACCCAAACATACTCAAAAGCACGCTCAACCATTCCCCATTGAGCGTTTTCTTGAACCAGCAAACGTTGTGCCGCAACCGTGAGGAAGGGGTGGTGTTCTGGAAAGCGAAATGGTAGACCTAACTTTTCAGCAAGCCAGACACAGTATTGGTAGGTGTGAGGGCGCTTTGCTTCAATTTCACCGGGACCGCGATTATCGGTCGCGCGGAAAAGGCCACCCAACAGTATTGCCACAGGTTGAATTTCTACAAGCTTATCAAGGCGATGGCGTTGCTTTATATAAAAGTACGAAAATGGAGAAATGATGTCGTAATAGAACGTCCCCTTGATTGGCTCTGTACTCATCTGTGCTTGCATCATTTCTTTTTCGACTCTAAGTCTAGCTTGCGCAAGAAAGCCATCTTCTCAGCAATCTGACTCTCTAGCCCTCGATCAACTGGCTCATACCAATATGGTTCTGTCATTCCCTCCGGGAGGTAAGACTCTCCAGCAGCATAGGCATGAGGTTCATCATGCGCGTAGCGATATTCTTTACCATAACCCAACTCTTTCAAGAGCTTGGTTGGGGCATTACGCAAATGGTTTGGGACGGCTTTGCTCTGGTCATTGGCAACATACGCCCTTGCTGCGGTGTAGGCCTTATAGCTTGCATTACTCTTGGCGGCAATCGCCAAATAGACGACAGCCTGTCCAAGGGCTAGCTCACCCTCTGGCGAACCAAGTCTCTCAAAGGTTTGTGCTGCATCATTTGCCAACTGCATTGCCCTAGGATCAGCAAGACCAATATCCTCCCAGGCCATCCGAATAATTCTTCGGGCAAGATACCGTGGGTCTGCGCCACCATCTAGCATTCTGCAAAACCAATATAGCGCTGCATCTGGATTGGAGCCGCGTACCGATTTGTGTAGGGCAGATATTTGATCGTAAAAATGATCGCCACCTTTATCAAATCTTCGAGCCTGAACTGTCAAAGCATTCTCAATGAACTGCTGATCCACTTTTTGAATCTGAGAGTCCGGTGATGAAACGGCATTACGCACCTGCTCCGATAGATTAAGCAATCTTCTGGCATCGCCATCTGCATGAGCAATCAAACTGTCAATAGCTGCTGATTCAAATTCAATATTAGGCATTGCATATTCATGTGCACGGGCAAACAGTTGTTTAAGCTCTTGAACGCTCAATGATTTGAGCACATAGACTTGTGCACGCGACAGCAGGGCTGAGTTCACTTCAAATGAGGGGTTTTCAGTTGTAGCGCCAATAAAGGTAAACAGGCCAGATTCAACATGCGGCAACAAAGCATCTTGTTGGCTTTTATTAAAGCGGTGAATTTCGTCTACAAACAGAATAGTTTGTCGACTGTATTGAGACATGCTTTGTTGGGCTTGCTCAATTGCTTCGCGGATTTCTTTTACTCCGGCAAGAACGGCCGATATGGCGATGAATTCTCGATCAAAAGCCTTTGCTGAAAGTCTCGCCAGGGTTGTTTTTCCGACTCCTGGTGGACCCCATAGAATCATTGAGTGGGGTTTGCCGGATGCAAAAGCTAGATTAAGTGGTTTGCCTGGTGCAAGAAGGTGGGTCTGCCCAACCACCTCTTCAATCATTTTTGGGCGTAAGGCTTCCGCTAGTGGCGGAGGAGGCGCTTGATCAAATAAATTGCCCATGAGTGCTTAATTAGTTTTGCACAAACAAAATGACAAGAGCGGCCCAAATTAGGCATCCAGCGGAAACTACTGTCAGTCGATTGCGCATAGTCATAAATGCGCCGAATGCTTCTTCACTAGAAAAATAGTATTGGTAAGTTTCTTTATCAATATTGCGTTGGATTATCAACGCCGATGCCATGATCACTAATCCCACTGGGATGTAAATATGTAATGCAACCCAGGCCACCAATGCGGGTATCACACCCCAGATCCACGCATTGCGATCTTCCCAGCGATCCCCGGGTGGCGTTTTACCTAGTGTGTGCAAATTAGCGCCCCAATGTAATGCACCCATGAACGCGGTGATCACTGCTCCATAACCAGCCAAGGACTCTGCACTTAAATAATTAAGTGGTGTCGGTGCTAACTGCACCATTAAGGCGAGGCCTACAAATGGGATAAGGCCAGCGTAGGCTAATTTACGAACTAGGGGTGGTAATGGATTCACAAAAACTTCTTTACTTAGATGGGTTAATAGTGGGTTGAATAATTACTGTTCGTAGATGTAGACACCGCGCCCAGTCTTGCGACCAAGATAACCTGCAGCAACCATCTCGCGTAGTAATGGACAAGGGCGATATTTAGAGTCACTGAAGTTTTCAAAATAGACTTCCATTACTGCAAGGCAGGTATCAAGACCAATTAAGTCAGCCAAGGCAAGTGGGCCAATCGGTTGATTGCAGCCCAACTTCATACCAGCGTCAATGTCTTCGGGGCTGGCGAGACCTTCGTGAAGAACAAAGAAGGCTTCGTTAATCATCGGCAACAAAATGCGGTTGACGACAAATCCAGGGGAGTTCTTGACGGTGATCGGCTCTTTGCCAATACGCTTAGCCATTTCGATAATGGCGGCGTGGGTTGCGTCTGAAGTTTGCAGCCCCCGAATCACTTCAACCAAGGCCATCATTGGCGGGGGATTAAAAAAGTGCATGCCAATAAAACGGCTTGGGTTCGAATCTAGGGCGGCAAGTTTGGTAATGGATAGTGAAGAGGTATTCGTAGCAATAATGGTTTCTTTGCTCACGATCTCATCTACCTGTTTCAAAATTTTTTCTTTAACGGTTTGATTTTCTGTGGCTGCCTCAATGACTAATTGAAGGCCCTTGAAGTCGGCATATGCAGTGCTACCTTTGACGCGCTTTAATGCCGCATCTTTTTGTTCGGTTGTCAGCGTTTCTTTTTTAACAAGGCGGTCTAGACTTTTACTTATTTGGCTTAAGCCGCGCTCAACAGCGGCATCACTAATATCAACCATCACGACATCGAGACCTGCAACTGCGCAGACTTGTGCAATTCCATTGCCCATAGTTCCCGCGCCAATGACTCCGACTGATTGAATCTTCATGCTATTTCCTTTTTTGATACTGTGATGAACCAAATAATTGCTCTCTTGCTTTGTCATCATGCAAGGGCTTACGTAATGCAGTTAATACTTCAACGCCACGCTTCACAGCAGGGCGCTCACCAATCATTTCAAACCAGCGCTTGAAATGCGGATACTCATTAATAACAATCCCTTGATTCTTCCAATTGCGTGTCCATGGAAATATGGCGATATCAGCAATGGAATAACTTTTGCCAGCAATATACGGATTATCTTTCAGTTGATGGTCGATGACACCGTATAAGCGCTTAGCTTCATTAGTGTAGCGAGTGATGGCATAGTCAATTTTTTCGGGCGCATAGATGCGAAAGTGGTGGTTTTGACCCAAAAGAGGGCCTAAGCCACCCATCTGGAACATTAGCCATTGCAATACTTCATATTTACCTCGGGTGGATTTAGGTAAAAACTTGCCTGTTTTTGCGGCCAAGTAGAGCAAGATGGCGCCAGACTCAAAGAGGTGGATGGGTTTGCCATCTGGGCCATTTGGATCGGTGATCGCTGGTATCTTGTTATTGGGACTAATTGCCAAGAAATCTGACTTGAACTGATCGCCGGCGCTAATATCAATTGGATGGGCAATCCAGTCTTTTCCTAATTTGTATCCGCACTCCTCGAGCATGATGTGCACCTTGTGCCCATTTGGCGTTGGCCAGCTGTAAACATCAATGATGTCTTTATTAGGTTTACTTATTGCCATAATTTTTCCTCTATTGCAGGGTTTGTAAACGCTCTAATGCTGCTGAAAGCGTATTTTCTTTTTTAGCAAAGCAAAAGCGAATTACCCCTGATTCAACTGGCTTCTTGTAGAAAGCAGAAATCGGGATAGCGGCAACACCAATTTCGGTAGTTAGCCAGGAGCAAAAATCGGCTTCGCTCATTTTTGCTTGGGGTAGGCTTAACTTTGTGTAATTGACGCACTGAAAATAGCTTGCTGGTGCGGGCAATAACTTAAAGCCAGTTTGCTTCAGTCCCTTGCTAAAGTAATCTCGCTTGGCTTGATAAAAGGATGCCAGCGCTAGGTAGTGATCTGAATTTTTAATGTATTCACTCAATCCATATTGCATCGGCGTATTGACCGTAAATACATTGAACTGATGTACCTTGCGGAACTCCGCCATCATTGCTGCGGGGGCTGCTACATAGCCTAGCTTCCAGCCTGTGACATGATAGGTTTTGCCAAAGCTGGATATCAGAAAACTGCGCGCTGCTAATTCAGGATGGCTTGCGATGCTGGCATGGTGTTGACCATCAAACACCATATGTTCGTAGACCTCATCGCTTAAGATGAGCGCATTGGTACTCCGCACTAGATTTGCTAATCGATCAAGATCTGTTTTTTGCCAAATCATCCCCGTTGGATTGTGGGGTGTATTGATGATGACGAGCCGTGTTTTTGGATTGATTGCCTTGGCTAAATCATCCCAAGGTATCGAATATGAACTGACGCATTCTTGCTCATCGCGATTGGCAATCAAAGAAACTGAAATTGTTTTACCGCCAGCCAATTCAATAGAGGGGCGATAACTATCGTAGGCTGGTTCGATGATGACAACTTCATCGCCAGGGCTGACGCATGCCAGTATGGTTGTCATGATTCCTTGAGTGCCGCCGGCAGTGATGGTGATCTCTGCTTCAGAATCGTATGCATGGCCATATAAGGCAGAGATCTTCTGCGAAACACCTTGGCGTAGTTCAGTTATTCCCGCCATTGGTGGATATTGGTTGTGATCAGCCAGCATTGCTGCATTGACTTGAGAAATGAGTTCTCGATCACAGGGAAAGTCTGGAAAGCCTTGGCCTAGGTTAATCGCCTGGTGCTTTGAGGCGAGTGCCGACATGACTGTAAATACTGTTGTCCCCACATCAGGTAGACGACTTGGAAATGCTGGGCTCGTAAGGGTGTTTTGGCTCATGCAGGGGGTTTAGGGCAAATAACTTGGGTAGTCGCTAGAATGGTGGAAATTCATATACAAATTGTGCCATGTTGATCGTCCTTTCACCCGCTAAATCCTTAGATTACAGAACTCCTGCCAAGGTTAAGGCTCCTACATTGCCAGAGTTTGTCTCGGAATCGGCCAAGTTGATAGCTGACTTGAAGAAACTTTCCCCCCAGGAAGTGGCTAATTTGATGGGATTATCGGATCAGCTGGCTGCATTGAACGTAGGGCGCTATCGTGATTGGTCCAAGAAATTTACAGAAGAAAATAGTAAGCCAGCGATTTATGCCTTTGATGGCGATGTCTATGATGGGTTTGACGTGAAGACGCTGGATGCTAAGGCCATTACATTTGCTCAAGATCATGTTCGGATTCTGTCTGGCCTATATGGTGCTTTGCGCCCCTTAGACTTAATGCAGCCTTACCGCCTGGAGATGGGTACTTCCTTCAAAAATGCCCGAGGTAAAGATTTATACGCATTTTGGGGTGAACGCGTGACCGATTCATTAAAGCAAGTTTTAGGACAACAAAAGAAACCCGTACTTCTCAATTTGGCCTCTGAAGAGTATTTCAGGGTATTGCAAGCGAAGAGCTTCGATTGTCCGGTCATTTCTCCAGTATTTCAAGATGGTAAGGATGGTAAGTACAAAATCATTTCCTTCTATGCAAAGCGAGCTAGAGGCTTAATGGCGCGTTATGTAGTTGAGAACCGCATCACTGATCCAGCAGATTTGAAGGGCTTTAATCTAGATGGTTACAAATATGTTGCCTCTGAATCCAAGCCAGAAAAGCCCTTATTTAGACGTCCCGAAAGAAAGTAGGAGGGTGCACTATGGCAGTTCATCGCACTAAATCCTCACAGCGTGCATCTCCAGATGTTGAACGCCTAGTGGCGGACGCCATCTCCTTGGCAGCTTCTGGCAGTCATATTGAAGACCGGTTTTGGGAAGAGCGCTTAAATGTTCGCTTGATGCGTCTTCTTAAGAGTCAGAATCAAAATGTGATTGATGCTGCATTAGATCAAACGTTTCGAATTAACACTGTAGCCTTCGAGGTACTTGCTGACTGTGCTGAGACACTCGCTGAATCCCTAGTCATGGAGCATGATGGACGGAATTGGGATGTGCTGCTATTGGCTCTACCGATAGTTGCTCATACTCGCTATCAAATTCCCTCAGGGGTACTCCCAGTCAATGTTATTGAATCTACAGCCACTGCATTGCATAGTTCAATCGCCTCAATTGATACGCGCTTAGCGATTGTTCCTTGGCTTTACAGCATTGATCAAATGCCCCATTCGCATTGCCAAACACGATTGCTGACCGAGGCGTTGGCTACTGCCGCTATTACCTCTAGCGAGATTAAGCTAGAGTTGCGCGAGATGTCTGAGACCATTGCCGTACTGGCAGATCCACGTTTTATTATTGCAGCTGTTGCTGCACCTTCTGGAACGCCCCTTTTCCGCTGGCAGGCTGAAGCGCCTACACGACAAGAGCGAGGTGTAAGTTTGATCGGTTGGCAAAATACGATGCAAGAACCCATTGCTGCGCTCTTACCTGGTTGCGAATTTGAGCTCCTATTGCCAGAAGCGTATTTTACGAACTGCCGCTTAGCGGATAAGCAGGTGCGACCATTAAGTATCCGAGCTGCCGTCAATTACCTCGAGAGTACTCTAGGTGTTCTGCCAGCAGGCTTGTCCTGTGTAGTGGGAGCATTTGGTGAAGAGCAGGCTGATGAGTATCGAATTTCTTTTGGCTTAAAAGGTTCACCTGAAGTTGTTTACGGAGTTATTTGGCCTTTGTACGATCGTGAGAGCGTTGCCAATGATGCACTCAATGATTTATCTGATGACGAAAGCCCAATGAAACGCATTGCAGATGCGCTACGTGACGCAGGTGTTGAAGACGTGTTTCGCCATGCAATGTTGTTTGATCCAGAGCTGTGTGATGATTGCGGTGCACCACTGTTTCCAGATCGATCGGGCGAGGCTGTTCATGCAGAGTTGCCCGATGATGCGCCAACACAGCAACCCTTATTCCATTAATTCAAAAGACCATTTTCAAAATACATAGATACAAATAAAAAAAGCCGAGGATCTCTCGGCTTTTTTATGTGAAGCAGTTGCTTTTAGTTCTGTGTAAACGGCTCAGCGTCAGCAAATAAGTGGGGAAGCTTGCCCGTCTTCATTTCTGCGGTTTGACAGAAATCAGCAAGACGAGTTCCCGATTTAATGTTGAAAAGCATTGCTTTATTACCCAAAACTACAAGATCGTGTCCAGTATTGGTGTTCTTATAACGCAAGCTACCTGGCAAAGAATTTTCACGCTTCAAGTCAAAGGTTTTAGATTCCCATGTGAGGCGAATCTTTTCTATTGTTCCTGAAGTTTTAAATTGTTTGCTTTCGCTACAAGTCCAAGTGGATACTTCATCATTAGCAATAGCAGATGCTGAACCCAAGAGTCCAGCTGTTGCAAGGCTAACGATGAGAAGAGTTTGCTTCATGTGTATAAATCCTTAAGAGAGGAGATGCTTGACGCCAGCTTGCTCTTCAAGCAACTCGTTCAAAGTATGGTTCATGCGTTCACGTGAGAACTCATCAATTTCCAAACCTTCAACCATCTTGTACTCGCCGTTTTCGCAAACTACTGGGTAGCCGTAAATAACTTCAGCAGGGATGCCGTACTCACCCTTAGATGGAATACCCATAGTGACCCACTTACCATTGGTGCCGAGAACCCAGTCACGAATGTGGTCAATTGCTGCGTTTGCTGCAGACGCAGCAGAAGAGAGGCCGCGTGCCTCGATAATTGCCGCACCACGCTTGCCAACTGTAGGAATGAAAGTATCTTTATTCCATGCTGCATCGTTGATGCTGTCTTTTACAGACTTGCCATCAATGGTCGCAAAGCGATAGTCTGGGTACATTGTTGGGCTATGGTTACCCCAAACAACTAATTTCTCAATATCAGCAACAGGCTTGTTCAGCTTGTTAGCTAATTGTGAGAGCGCGCGGTTGTGATCTAAGCGCAACATTGCTGTGAAGTTCTTCGCAGGAATATCTGGAGCAGATTTCATAGCGATGTAAGCATTGGTGTTTGCTGGATTACCAACAACCAATACCTTTACAGTTTTCTTGGCCACAGCATTTAATGCTTTGCCTTGGGCTGTGAAAATCTGAGCATTAGCTGAGAGCAAGTCTTTGCGCTCCATACCAGGGCCACGTGGACGTGCGCCAACCAACAATGCAACGTCGATATCTTTAAATGCTGTCATTGGGTCAGAGTGGGCTGTCATGCCAGCCAACAATGGGAATGCGCAATCTTCTAATTCCATCATTACGCCGGTTAAGGCTTTTTGAGCTTTTTCATCTGGAATTTCAAGTAACTGGAGAATGACTGGCTGATCTTTGCCTAACAGGTCGCCATTGGCGATGCGAAAGAGGAGGGAATATCCGATTTGACCGGCTGCACCGGTGACTGCAACACGCATTGGGGCTTTTGCCATTACTAATAACTCCAGTTGAGGTTAATTAACGAAATCTTTTCTATTATCCATTCAAGTGTATGGACTTTCCATTTACACTGTCAATGATGTCTTATATAAGATATGAGATAAGTTTGAATTTTATCCAATAGAAGCTGTTGTGGAGTTAATTTGTCGCTAATATCCGAACCAATTGCCTCGTTTAGCCCGCTTTATGAGCAAATCAAAGCCATGATTTTGGCTAGCTTGCAGGCCTCCGAATGGTTGCCTGGTGACGCCATCCCTAGTGAAATGGAGCTTGCCGCGCGTTATGCGGTCAGTCAGGGCACCGTACGAAAAGCGATTGATGAGCTTGCTGCCCAGAATTTACTCGTTAGGCGTCAAGGGAAGGGTACTTTTGTTGCCACCCACCAGGAAGAGGACTTTCAGTATCGCTTTTTGCGTCTAGAGCCTGATTCTGGGGATAAGTTGCACCTCAAAAACCAGTTTTTAGCCTGTGAAAACATCAAATCGGACGCTTACATAGCTCAGTTGCTTAAATTAAGGGCAGGTGACCCCGTTATTCGCATCGATCGCGTGCAAAGCTCTGCTGGGCGTCCGATCGTATTTGAGGAGATTTGGTTGCCAGCCGGACGCTTTGAAGGCCTTACTTTAGAGGCCTTAAACGCTTGGCCTGGGCCAATGTATGCCTTTTATGAGAGTGAATATGCCACGCATATGGTGCGAGCAGAGGAAAAAATCAAGGCTGTATTGGCAAATTCAGAGCTGGCAAAACACCTTCAGGTTCAGGAGGGCGCCGCCTTGCTGTCGGTTGAGCGTGTTGCGTTTACCTACGGGAATAAACCAGTAGAAATTCGTCGCGCTCGGTATGACACTTCTGATCAGCACTACGACAATAAATTGAACTAGGTAGTACACTCGAAAATCAGTAAAAACCACTATTTAACCCCTTTAAACGCTAAAAAGTCCCCGCCAACCCCTAGGTTTCTAATAGAATATGTTGCAACACAACAAAACCACAATAAACCTCCACCGAAAGATTGAGATTACCCATGGTTGATGCACAGCAAAACGTAAAAAAAGATAGACCGGTTTATCGAAATATTGGTCTTGCCCAGTTGATCAAATACCGGCTTCCTTGGGCTGGAAAAGTGTCCATTCTTCATCGTATTAGTGGAGCGGCTTTGTTCTTGATGTTGCCATTTTTACTCTATCTCTTCGATCAAAGCTTGGCATCAGAGGTGAGCTATCAAAAGTTCCAGGCAATTATCGGTCACGTATTGGTAAAAATTATTCTGCTTGGTTTGATCTGGTCTTTCTTGCACCATTTCTGCGCTGGTATTCGTTACCTACTATTGGATTTGGAAATCGGTGTTGAGAAGGCTGATGCAAACCGCTCAGCGATCGTTGTATTTTTTCTAGGTCTTGCTTTGACTGCGGTTGTTGGTCTCAAACTGTTTGGCTTGTTCTAAGCGCTTCTTCATTAAGGAAATCTCATGCCTATTTATCAAATCGGACCGAAGCGCTTAGTTGTTGGTGCGCATTACGGCCTCAAAGAATGGATCATTCAGCGCGTAACTGCCATCGTGATGGTGGTTTTCACAATCGTGTTGTTGGTTGACTATTGCATTACTGGTAGCGCTACTTATGAAGGTTGGGCTGGATTGTTTAGCAATCAGTTCATGAAGTTATTGACACTTTTATTCTTCATCAGCCTGTTCTATCACGCTTGGATTGGTATCCGTGATATTTGGATGGATTACATCAAGCCTGTCAGCATTCGTCTAACACTTCAAGTGTTAACTGTTTTGTATCTCGTAGCCTGTGCGGCTTATGCCGTACAAATTTTGTGGAAAGTGTAATTCAATGACCGCGATTAAAAAAGCATTGCCACGCCGCCGTTTCGACGCGGTAATTATTGGTGCAGGTGGTTCAGGTATGCGCGCTTCTTTGCAATTAGCAGAAGCTGGCCTGAACGTTGCGGTATTAACTAAGGTTTTCCCAACTCGTTCACATACGGTTGCTGCACAAGGTGGTATTGGTGCTTCGCTGGGCAATATGAGTGAAGATAACTGGCACTATCACTTCTACGACACCATCAAAGGTTCTGACTGGCTGGGCGACCAAGACGTCATCGAATTTATGTGCCGCGAAGCTCCTAAAGTTGTTTATGAGTTAGAGCACTTTGGTATGCCTTTTGACCGCAACCCAGATGGCACAATTTATCAGCGTCCATTCGGTGGCCATACTGCCAATTATGGTGAGAAGGCTGTTCAACGCGCTTGCGCAGCTGCTGACCGTACTGGCCATGCCATGTTGCACACTTTGTATCAGCGTAACGTGCGCGCAAAGACTAATTTCTTTGTTGAGTGGTTAGCCTTGGATTTGATTCGTGATGACGCAGGTGATGTTGTTGGTGTTACTGCGCTTGAAATGGAAACCGGCCAGGTGTACATCCTCGAAACTAAAGTGGTCATGATGGCTACTGGTGGTGCAGGCCGCATTTGGGATGCATCAACAAACGCATTTATTAATACCGGTGACGGTATGGGCTTGGCAGCGCGTGCTGGCATTCCTTTGGAAGATATGGAGTTCTGGCAGTTCCATCCAACTGGCGTAGCTGGAGCGGGTGTATTGTTAACTGAGGGTTGCCGTGGTGAAGGTGGCATCTTGCGCAACAAAGATGGCGAGCGCTTTATGGAGCGTTATGCACCTACTTATAAAGACTTGGCCCCGCGTGACTTCGTTTCACGCTGCATGGACCAGGAAATCAAAGAAGGGCGCGGCTGTGGACCTAATGGTGATTATGTTGTTCTCGATTTAACGCATATTGGCGCCGAGACCATCATGAAGCGTCTGCCTTCTGTATACGAAATCGGTATTAATTTTGCTAACGTTGACGTTACTAAAGAACCAATTCCCGTTGTGCCAACAATTCACTATCAGATGGGTGGGATTCCTACTAACATCAATGGTCAAGTTGTTGTGCCAGCGAACGGCAAACATAACGAAATCGTGAATGGCCTTTACGCCATTGGTGAGTGCTCTTGCGTATCCGTTCACGGTGCAAACCGTTTGGGCACGAACTCTTTGCTCGACTTGCTGGTGTTCGGTCGTGCGGCTGGTAATCATATTGTTGCAATGGATCTTAAGAATCGCGAATTCAAGCCATTACCTGCCAATGCTGGTGAGCAAACGATGGCGCGCATTGCTGCTCTTGATAACTCCACTTCTGGTGAGTATGCGCAAGACGTTGCGAATGACATTCGTAAAACAATGCAGAAATATGCTGGCGTATTCCGCAATCAAGAATTGATGGATGAAGGTGTTCGTCAAATGGCTAAGCTAACTGAGCGCGCTAAGCACTTGTGGCTCAAAGATAAGTCTGAGATTTTCAACACAGCCCGTATTGAGGCTTTGGAGGTTGCTAACCTGATCGAAGCTGCAAATGCAACGATGATTTCAGCGGCGGCGCGTACTGAAAGTCGTGGCGCTCACTCGCATGATGATCACCAGGACCGTGATGATGCAAATTGGATGAAGCATACGCTTTGGTATAGCGAAGGCAATCGCTTGGATTACAAGCCGGTTGTTCTGAAGCCATTGACTGTTGAGTCTTTCCCTCCTAAAGAACGTACTTTCTAAGCGAAGAGAAATTAAAAATGAGTGATATTCGTATATTTGAAATTTACCGCTACGATCCAGATGTCGATGCAGCTCCACGAATGGAGCGCTACGAGCTTGAATTGACTGGCGAGCGTATGTTGTTGGATGCCTTGATTTCTCTCAAGAAGCAAGACGAATCCATTTCTTATCGTCGTTCATGCCGTGAAGGTGTTTGTGGCTCTGATGCAATGAACATTAACGGTAAGAATGGCTTGGCTTGCTTAACTAATATGTTGACCTTGCCTAAAGTCATTACATTGCGCCCATTGCCTGGCTTGCCAGTTGTGCGCGATTTGATTGTGGATATGACTTTGTTCTTTAAACAGTATCTATCCATCAAGCCTTACTTGGTAAATGACAATCCGTTTCCGGAGAAAGAGCGTCTTCAGAGCCCTGAGGAGCGTGAAGAGTTGAATGGTTTGTATGAGTGCATCTTATGTGCATCATGCTCAACTTCATGCCCATCTTTCTGGTGGAATCCAGATAAGTTTGTTGGTCCAGCAGGTCTGCTCCAGGCATACCGCTTTATCGCTGATAGCCGTGATGAAGACACTGCGCAGCGTTTGGATAACTTGGAAGATCCGTATCGTTTATTCCGCTGCCACACCATCATGAACTGTGTGGACGTTTGTCCTAAGCATTTGAATCCAACCAAGGCAATTGGAAAGATCAAGGAATTGATGGTACGTAGGGCAGTATGACCCTTACCAACGCAGAGTTATATCGTCTAAAGAGTGATGCCCGTAGAGGTTTACTTGAAAACGATTTAATTCTGCAACGTTTTTTTGAGCGCTACGGCACTCAACTGAATGCGGAAGATGGAAAAGTATTAACTCAGTTGCTGGCCTTAGAAGATAATGACCTGATGGATTTACTAATTGGTCGAAGGGATTCTGTAGCGGCATTGGAAAAGGAATCACAGGAAACTGCTTTTAAAGCGGTTTTACAAAAGCTGAGACAGAAGTAATTCAGTTTTTAAGTGCAGTTGTAGGGACGTATGATCAAACAGTGTATTAATCATCAATTTGAATGACTAAGGATTAGAAATGATTGAATCGGACATCAAGGCAAAATTATCGTTTTCGGACGGCACTCCAGACATCGACTTGCCAATTTATAAAGGCACGATTGGTCCTGACGTAATTGATATTCGCAAGCTTTATGGTCAGACTGGAAAGTTCACCTACGATTCAGGCTTTCTTTCTACAGCCTCTTGCAATAGCAAAATTACATACATCGATGGTGATAAAGGTGAGTTGCTATACCGCGGCTATCCAATCGAAGATTTAGCGCACAACTGCGATTTCTTAGAGGTTTGCTATTTACTTCTGAATGGCGAGTTGCCAAACGCTAAGCAGAAAAAAGATTTTGAAGAAATGGTCATGCACCACACTATGGTTCACGAGCAAATGCAATTCTTCTTGCGCGGCTTCCGTCGTGATGCGCACCCGATGTCTGTCCTGACTGGCTTGGTTGGCGCAATGGCCGCTTTCTATCATGATGAGATTGATTACGCTGACCCACATGCTCGCGAGGTTGCTCAAATTCGCTTGATTGCGAAGATGCCAACTTTGGTTGCAATGGCTTATAAATATTCCGTAGGTCAACCATTTATCTATCCTGATAACTCTTTGTCTTACACAGCAAATTTCATGCGCATGATGTTTGCAACACCTTGCGAAGAGTACAAGGTCAATCCAGTATTGGTACGCGCTTTAGATCGCATCTTTACCTTGCATGCTGATCATGAGCAAAATGCCTCTACATCAACAGTACGCTTGTGTGGATCTTCAGGAACCAATCCATTTGCTGCTATCTCTGCAGGTATTGCCTGTCTTTGGGGCCCTGCCCACGGTGGTGCTAACGAAGCTTGTTTGCAGATGCTCAATGAGATTCAGGCTAATGGCGGTGTAGATACTATTGGCGATTTCATTGCGCAAGTTAAAGACAAGAACTCAAGCGTTCGCTTGATGGGCTTTGGTCATCGCGTTTACAAGAACTTTGATCCGCGCGCTAAGTTAATGCGTGAGACATGTCATGAAGTCTTAAAAGAAATGGGTCTTGAGAATGATCCATTGTTCAAATTGGCGATGACACTTGAGAAAATTGCTTTGGAAGATGAATACTTTGTTAGCCGCAAGCTCTATCCAAACGTTGACTTTTACTCTGGAATTGTTCAGCGTGCATTAGGCATCCCTACAGAAATGTTCACTTGTATTTTTGCCTTGGCAAGAACAGTAGGTTGGATTGCCCAATGGGAAGAAATGATTACCGATCCTGAATACAAGATTGGTCGTCCACGTCAGTTGTATGTTGGAGAAACTTCACGTAAGGTTCCCAACATTTCTGTACGCAAATAAAAGCATTAGAGGATTTACATGTCACGTACGCTTTACGACAAATTGTGGGATGACCATGTCGTCTATTCTGAACAAGATGGCACGGCCACAATTTATATAGATCGTCAGTTATTGCATGAGGTGACAAGTCCTCAAGCTTTTGAGGGGCTGAATTTAGCTGGCAGACCAGTTTGGCGTATTTCTGCCAACCTGGCGGTTTCAGATCACAATGTTCCGACTACAGATCGTTCTGAGGGAATTGCGGATCCGATCTCTAAGTTACAAGTAGATACGCTGGATCAGAACTGTGATGCCTTTGGCATTACCCAGTACAAGATGAACGACACCCGCCAGGGGATTGTTCACGTCATTGGGCCAGAGCAGGGCGCAACTCTGCCAGGCATGACCGTGGTTTGCGGTGATTCACATACAAGTACACATGGTGCATTCGGCGCGCTAGCGTTTGGTATTGGCACTTCTGAAGTCGAGCACGTATTAGCGACCCAAACCTTGCTTATGAAAAAGAGCAAAAATATGTTGGTCAAAGTGGATGGACGTCTTCAACCCGGTTCTACTGCAAAAGATATTGTCCTTGCTGTGATTGGCAAGATTGGTACTGCAGGTGGAACGGGTTACACCATTGAGTTTGCGGGTGAAGCTATTCGCAATTTGTCCATGGAAGGTCGCATGACCCTCTGCAATATGGCAATTGAGGCAGGTGCTCGCGCCGGACTTGTGGCTGTCGATGAAACTACCATCGAATATATTCAAGGCAGACCTTACGCGCCTAAGGGCGAAGCTTTGCGTCATGCATTGCAATACTGGCGCACTTTGCATTCAGATGCTGATGCAAAATTTGATGCAGTAGTCGAGTTACGCGCAGAAGAAATTGCTCCTCAGGTAACCTGGGGAACATCGCCTGAAATGGTTTTAGCAATTAGCGATCACGTGCCTGATCCTGAAAAGGAGCGTGATGCAAATAAGCGTTCTGCTATGGAGCGTGCACTCGAGTACATGGGGCTGGTTCCAAATACCCCATTAAGCAATATCTCGATTGATAAAGTATTTATTGGATCTTGCACCAACAGCCGCATTGAAGATATTCGCGCTGCCGCTAAGGTGGTCGACCGTCTTGGCAAAAAAGTAGCTGCTAATGTGAAATTAGCGCTTGTTGTTCCTGGGTCTGGCTTGGTAAAAGCTCAGGCTGAGCGCGAAGGTTTAGATCGCGTATTCAAGGCTGCTGGTTTTGAATGGCGTGAACCTGGTTGCTCCATGTGTTTGGCAATGAATGCTGACCGTCTTGAGCCGGGCGAACGCTGTGCATCGACATCTAACCGTAATTTTGAAGGTC
Organism: Pseudomonadota bacterium; assembly: GCA_041179645.1. Classification (GTDB taxonomy): domain Bacteria; phylum Pseudomonadota; class Gammaproteobacteria; order Burkholderiales; family Burkholderiaceae; genus Polynucleobacter. The sequence continues at coordinate 298,355 of JBEGSZ010000013.1, read as the reverse complement.
GCCAGGGTAACGGCGGCAGAACGCATTTAGTAAGTCCAGCAATGGCAGCCGCTGCTGCTATTGAGGGTCACTTTGTTGATGTACGCAAGATTTCTTAAGGGAAATACAGTGTTTAAATGGTCTTCTTTCACAATGATTAAAAAATTAACCATCGTTGCTATTGCAGGAATCTTTCTTTCTGCTTGCAGCAATATGATGGAGGGTCTTGGCAAGGATATGCAAACTATGGGTAACTCTATGGGTGGCAACTCTACCAACACCAATGCAAATCAATCCCAAACCAAGGGGAAAGATGTTGTTGTGACGCCAGTGAAGTAAGCGCACAGTCGATATTTAGCAAAGATCATTATGGAAAAATTTACCGTTTACAAAGGCTTGGTTGCCCCGCTTAATCGCGAGAATGTGGATACCGACGCTATCATCCCAAAGCAGTTCTTAAAATCCATTAAGAAAACCGGTTTTGGTCAGAATTTATTTGATGAATGGCGCTATTTGGATCATGGTGAGCCTGGTCAAGATTGCAGTGCCCGACCACTTAATACTGATTTTGTCTTAAACCAGCCTCGTTATAAAGATGCCGGTATTTTGCTTGCCCGCAAGAACTTTGGCTGTGGCAGCTCACGTGAGCATGCGCCATGGGCTCTTGATCAATATGGCTTTAGAGCGGTGATTGCCCCAAGCTTTGCAGACATTTTCTACAATAATTGCTTTAAAAATGGACTTTTACCCATTGTTCTCACTGAGCTACAGGTTGACCATTTATTTAATGAAACCCTGGCTTTTGCTGGGTACCAACTTACTATTGATCTAGAGGCTCAGCAAGTTATTACGCCTGACGGCACCGCCTATAGCTTCGATGTAGCCCCATTCAGAAAGCATTGTCTCCTGAACGGCTTGGACGATATTGGCTTAACTTTGCAACATGCAGATAAAATCAAGGCTTATGAAGCTGAGCGCATCCTGAAGATGCCTTGGCTTGCGACACAACTGCCGTAGTTTTATTGAGTTAAAGGCCTTTCATGAAAATTGCAGTTCTACCGGGCGATGGTATCGGCCCGGAAATCGTTGCTGAAGCCGTTAAGGTATTAAATGCGCTCGGTCCTAAATTTGATCTCGAAACAGCTCCTGTAGGTGGCGCTGCCTATGATCTAGCTGGTCATCCACTGCCACCTGCAACATTGGAGCTTGCAAAAAAAGCAGATGCTATTTTGTTTGGCGCTGTAGGTGACTGGAAATATGACAGCTTGGCACGAGAACTTCGTCCTGAGCAAGCCATCTTAGGCTTGCGTAAGCATTTGGAATTATTTGCTAATTTCAGACCTGCAATTTGTTATGACGAATTAACTGCTGCTTCAAGCTTGAAGCCAGAAATTGTTAGCGGCTTAGATATATTGATTATTCGTGAGCTCAACGGCGATATCTATTTTGGTCAGCCACGCGGTATCCGTACTTCCGAGCTTCCTTTGTTTAAGGGTGCACGTGAAGGCTACGACATGATGCATTACAGCGAGCCAGAAGTAGAGCGCATTGGTCGAGTTGCTTTTGAAGCTGCGCGTAAGCGTGGTAAAAAAGTATGCAGTGTTGACAAGGCTAACGTTCTTGAGACTTCTCAGTTGTGGCGTGACGTGATGATTCGCGTTGGCAAAGATTACCCAGATGTTGAGTTATCGCACATGTATGTTGATAACGCGGCAATGCAATTGGTCAAGGCGCCTAAAGCATTTGACGTTGTTGTTACTGGCAACTTGTTCGGAGATATTCTTTCTGATGAAGCCTCGATGTTGACCGGTTCTATTGGTATGTTGCCATCAGCGTCATTGGATAAAAATAATAAAGGTCTGTATGAACCAAGTCACGGTTCCGCCCCGGATATTGCTGGCAAGGGCATTGCCAATCCATTGGCAACCATTCTTTCTGCTGCCATGATGTTGCGTTACTCATTGGGTATGCCGTCAGAAGCTGATCGTATCGAGGCGGCAGTGCAAAAAGTCTTATCTCAAGGCTTGCGTACAGCTGATATCTATACCGAAGGCACGAAAAAAGTTTCTACCGTTGAAATGGGTGATGCTGTAGTGGCAGCTCTTTCAAAACAAAGCATCACCTTAAATATATACACTCAATAGATTGTTCATCATGGCAAACATAAAAACTCCATTAGTAGGCTTAGTTGGCTGGCGCGGTATGGTTGGTAGCGTTCTCATGGAGAGGATGCTGGCTGAAAAGGATTTCGATCTTATTGAGCCTGTATTTTTTAGCACTAGCCAGGCTGGTGGTGAAGTTCCGCTTCTAAATGGTGAGAAGGTCACCAAGAGTGAAAATACTTTGCTGGATGCGAATGACATCAAAGCGCTCTCGCGTTGCGACATTATTTTGACTTGCCAAGGCGGTGACTACACCAATGAGATTTTCCCCAAGCTACGCGCTGCTGGTTGGCAAGGTCATTGGATTGATGCTGCTAGTGCGTTACGCATGAAAGATGATGCAGTATTAATTTTGGATCCAGTAAATCGCCCTGTAATTGATAAGGCATTAGCGGCTGGTGGAAAAAACTGGATCGGCAGCAACTGTACAGTTAGCTTAATGATGATGGCTATGGGTGGCCTGGTGAAGGCCGACATGGTTGAGTGGATTAGCGCCATGACTTATCAGGCTGCTTCCGGGGCTGGCGCACAAAATATGCGCGAGCTGTTGTTGCAAATGGGCGCATTACGCGACAGCGTCGCTACAGAGTTAGCCGATCCATCCTCTTGGATTTTAGATATCGACCGTAAGATTACCGAGACTTTACGTTCACCTGATTTTCCGAAGAAAAACTTCCGCAATACACCTTTAGCGGGCAGCTTGATTCCTTGGATTGATGTTCCTGTCGAGAATGGTCAAACCAAGGAGGAGTGGAAGGGCGGTGCTGAGTTTAATAAGATCTTAGGTCGTCCAGCATTTAGAACTCCTGGAAGTATTCCAATTGATGGTTTATGTGTTCGTGTTGGCGCAATGCGTTGCCACTCACAAGGCTTAACCGTCAAACTGAAAAAAGATATTCCACTGCAAGAAATTGAAGCTATTTTGGCTAACGATAATCAGTGGGTGAAGGTCATTCCAAATGATCGTGAGACCACTGAGCGTGAATTGTCTCCAGCTGCTATTAGCGGTACTTTGACAGTACCTATCGGTCGTCTTCACAAGATGGCAATGGGTCCTGAGTATCTAGGTGCTTTTACAGTAGGAGATCAGCTCTTGTGGGGTGCTGCAGAGCCATTGCGCCGCATGCTCCGCATCTTGCTTGAGCGCTAATGTTCAGAGTTTTCCAAATTCGGTTTGCAAAAGCGCTTTGCTTAGTTTGGCTAAGTTGGTCTTGTGCTGCGGGAGCTATTTCTCTTGGCTCTCCAAAATTACTTTCTAGACCTGGTGAGCCTCTCAAGGCAGAGTTTCCGATCCGAGTTAGCGTAGATGAACAATCTGCACTTTCCAGTTTGAATGTTGGTATTGCGAACAAGGCGGCCTACGATCGTTTAGGCATATCTCAAAAGATACTCACCCTGAATCCTCAAGCGATGATTTATCGCAATCAGCAAGAACAATTAATGATCTTGTTGGAAACAGTTGAGTCAGTGCCGATAACAGACGATCCATTTTTGGATGTCTTGGTCACTTTAAATTGGTCTGCAGGCAGTCTCACTAAAACCTATACATTACTATTGGGTGATGTCCAGAAGATTCTGGTTAGGCCTGGTCAAACCTTATCGGAAATCGCAGCCCAGTTAGCCCCTCAGTTGCAGGGTGCCACACTGGATCAAACGATGATGGCTTTGTTTAAAGCGAATCCTGATGCTTTTGCTAGTGGCAGTATTAATCGTCTTGAGGCTGGTGCTGAACTTAATAAACCTAATCAAGCATTATTGCGTTCGATTAGTCCAGCCGAGGCGCAACAGTTTGTATCAGAGTCGAATGCTCAGTGGTTGGCCGAGCGTGATGCCAAGGGTGGAGTGCAAAGTGCAAGCGTTATAAAAAATAGTGCAGATACACCCCTGAAGGATCGCCTCAAAATTGGATCAAGTACTGAAGGTAGCTCTGAAGAGCGCCGCTATACGGAAGATCTTGTTGCACAAGAGAAGGCTCTTGAACAAACGCGTGTCCGCGTTGCTGAGCTTGAAAAAAATATTGCTGATTTGCAGCGTTTGCTTGACCAAGCTAAAGGAAGGTCATCTGAGTCTGCAAAAAATGATGGAGTGCTTGGTTTAGGTGGTTTTGCTCCAGCGCTCTTTGCTTTGGTATTAATGGGTCTTACAGGCCTTCTGCTATGGTTGTTAGCAAAAAATGCCCGTCGTTCTGAAGTGCGCAATTTTTCAGGTGAAGTGCCTAAGGTTGTCTCAACCGCCAAAGAGCATCAGCCAATACATGGCGCAATGCCGGATCGAGCCAAAGCATTATTTGCTGGAATTGATCTGGATCTAACGCCCGTTAAAAAATCTACTCAGCCTCCAGTTGCTGAGGTCAATCCACTTGCTGATGCCCTACGGGTTAAGTTAAATCTTGCGCGTGCTTACATCACCATCGAAGATTTTGCAGCTGCCAAGAAATCGCTTCAAGAAATTGTCCATGTTGGTGGTTCAATTGATCCTGAAATTACGATAGAGGCTCAGGGCTTATTAGCTGAGCTGTCACACCGAAATTCTTAAGCGTCACTATGCGCATCGCCTTAGGTCTTCAGTATGACGGTAGCCCCTATTCAGGTTGGCAATCTCAAGTAAATCAAAATACCATTCAAGATGAATTAGAAAAAGCGATTTCATCATTTGTAGGGGTTGATGCTGCTAATGCGAATCCTATTCGCGTTATTACAGCAGGCAGAACAGATACAGGTGTTCATGCCTTGGGACAGGTTGTTCACTTTGATGTTGAGGTTGAGCGAGAGAACTGGTCCTGGGTCAGGGGGGTAAATACTTTCTTACCTGAATCGATTGTGGTCAATTGGGCTCAAACAGTTCCTGAAGAATTTAGCGCGCGGTATTCTGCGCATGAGCGCACTTATATTTATGCGCTACATGCTGGGCCATGCCGATCACCCATGGCTGCAGATCGCGCGGGTTATGTGATGCTTCCATCAGATCGTTGGTTTGATCTTGATGCCATGAGAGAGGCTGCCGAATGTCTGATTGGTGAGCATGATTTCACCTCATTCCGCTCTTCGGAATGCCAGAGCAAGACTCCCATTAAGACTATGTATTCCATCGAGATATTCTCGGATGAGCCTTGGTTGTATTTCAAGATCAAAGGAAATGCTTTCTTGCATCACATGGTGCGTAATTTAGTTGGCAGCTTTATTCAAATCGGTGTTGGTAAGCAAAAAGCAGGCTGGATGGCAGAAGTCCTAGCAGCAAAAGACCGTAGCATTGCGGCGCCTACGTTTTCCCCGGCCGGACTCTATTTGGCTCAAATTGTCTATCCAGATGAGTTTCAGATCCCCAGGCCTTGGCTGGCCAATTCTTGGTTGCCTAAGGCGGTTTACGCCTAAGCAGGTCTTTATTTGCTTAAGGCCTTATCATTTCCCTTATGGGCTTACTTACCAATTCTCCAGGTCGTACTAGGGTCAAAATCTGCGGTCTCAGGACTCCTGTAGATGTGGATGCTGCTGTTGCTGCGGGTGTCGATGCTGTTGGCTTCGTCTTCTACCCGCCAAGCCCAAGGTCTGTAACCCCCAATATTGCCGCTGCATTGATTTCCAGGCTTCCAGCCGGGGTTGATGCCGTTGGCTTGGTTGTTAATGCCACAGATGCTGAATTTGAGGCCATTAGGGCGGCCGCATCCATCACCTTATGGCAATTTCATGGGGATGAGTCTCCAGAAGAGTGTGAGCGCCTAGCTGCGGGTCAGCCATGGATGAAGGCTGCACGCGTTGGCACCGGCTTCGCGTTTGATGATTTTTCCCTACAATATAGGCATGCAAACGCCTTTTTGCTAGATGCTCTTGTTGAGGGCTATGGTGGAGGGGGCGTTCCTTTTGATTGGTCAGGAATTCCACAGGTATGGATAAGCGCAAACGCGCCTCAGGTCGTTTTGAGTGGTGGATTGAACGTTCACAACGTGGGCGAAGCTATTGCTCGTCTGCATCCTTGCGCGGTTGACGTCTCTAGCGGCGTAGAAATCAGCAAGGGTGTTAAAGATCACGCTTTGATGAAGCAGTTTATCGAGGCAGTGCGAGCCGCAGACGCAAGCACATCAACCTAATTATTTGCTGTAACTAATCAAAAGAGGTATTTATGTACGATAAGCCAGATGCACGGGGGCACTTCGGTCCTTACGGTGGCGTATTTGTTTCTGAAACACTCATGTTCGCTTTGGATGAACTCAAGGCGGCTTACGCAAAATACCAATACGATCCAGAATTCTTAGAAGAGTTTCATTACGAGCTCAAGCATTTTGTAGGCCGTCCATCACCGGTGTATCACGCCAAGCGTTGGAGTGAGATGTTGGGTGGCGCGCAAATCTATCTCAAGCGCGAAGATTTGAATCACACAGGCGCACACAAAATTAATAACGTCATTGGTCAAGCAATGCTGGCCAAGCGCATGGGTAAGCCGCGCATTATTGCTGAGACTGGAGCGGGGCAGCACGGGGTTGCTACCGCCACTATTTGTGCACGGTTTGGTTTGGATTGCACTGTGTATCAAGGATCTGTAGACGTAGCGCGTCAAGCTCAAAACGTATTTCGTATGAAATTGCTTGGTGCAAAAGTAGTGCCTGTTGAATCAGGAACGAAGACTCTCAAAGATGCGCTCAATGAAGCAATGCGAGATTGGGTAACGAACGTTGAAGATACCTTCTACATAATTGGTACCGTTGCAGGTCCTCACCCATACCCGATGATGGTCCGAGACTTTCAGAGTGTGATTGGTGAAGAGTGCAAAGTACAGATGCCTGAAATGACTGGGCGCCAGCCTGACTATGTCATGGCATGTGTTGGCGGTGGCTCTAATGCTATGGGTATTTTCTATCCTTATATTGACTACCCAGAAGTGAAATTAGTTGGCGTTGAAGCGGCAGGCCATGGTTTAAATAGCGGCCTTCACTCCGCAGCACTTTGTGTTGGGAAGCCTGGGGTGTTGCATGGTAATCGCACCTATTTGTTGCAAGATGAGAATGGTCAGATTTCTGAAACGCATTCTGTTTCTGCTGGTATGGATTATCCCGGCGTTGGACCTGAGCATGCTTGGTTAAAAGATTCTGGCCGTGCTGACTATGTAGCGGTGACGGATGAAGAGGCTCTTAAGGCTTTCCATGATTGCTGTCGTATCGAAGGCATCATTCCAGCCTTAGAGTCTTCACATGCAATTGCGTATGCGTGCAAATTAGCGCCAACCCTCTCTAAAGATAAAACCATCTTGGTGAACTTATCTGGTCGTGGTGATAAAGATATGCATACCGTTGCACAAGCTACTGGCTCCGAAGGTTAATTCGAAGTCACTCACGAACTCATATAAAAATAATAATTACGAATTGCCATGTCAAAAATTACTGCACTCTTTAATGAACTAAAAGCTTCTGGAAAGAAAGGGCTCATTCCTTTTATTACGGCGGGTGACCCAGATCCAACACTCACTGTTGAGTTAATGCATGCATTAGTTCGCGGTGGTGCAAATGTAATTGAGCTTGGCGTTCCTTTTTCCGATCCGATGGCTGATGGCCCTGTGATACAACGATCATCTGAAAGAGCTCTCTCTCAGGGAGTTACTTTGCATGGCTGCTTGGACATGGTGAAGGAATTTCGCAAAACCGATACAAATACTCCGGTTGTGTTGATGGGCTATGCCAATCCTGTTGAGCAAATGGGGGCAGAGCGCTTTGCAACTGAAGCCAAAGCTGCCGGTGTAGATGGCGTTCTTGTTGTGGACTATCCGCCAGAAGAGTGCGAAGACTTTGCTGCTCGTATGAAGGTTGCTGGTGTCGACCCCATTTTTCTATTGGCGCCGACTTCATCACCAGGACGCATAAAGGATGCAGCCAAAATAGCTTCTGGTTATATCTACTACGTGTCCATGCGTGGCGTAACTGGGGCTTCGCACCTCAATACCCAAGATGTCGCTAGCATCATCCCTAAGATCCGCGAAGCCACCCCAATCCCAATTGCGGTCGGTTTTGGCATTAATGACGCTGAAAGTGCCCGTGCGGTATCAAAAACAGCAGATGCGGTGGTAATTGGCAGTCGAATTATTCGACTTTTGGAGGATTCTGCCCCTGGCCAGGCGGTACAATCACTTGAAACCTTCATACGTGAAATTCGCGTCGCTTTAGATAGTTAATGCACTGGATAGTTAAAAACTGATGAGCTGGATCGATAAATTACTACCCCCACAAATCCAACATACGGATCCTGCCAACCGCAAATCCGTTCCCGAAGGACTTTGGGTCAAGTGCCCTAGTTGTGAAACAGTTCTCTACAGCACAGATATTGAAGCTAATTTGTCGGTTTGCCCAAAATGTAGTCATCACATGCGCATTGGTGCACGTCAGCGACTCGATAGTCTTTTAGACTCAAAAGGGCGCTATGAGATTGGTGCCGATATCTATCCAACTGACCCGCTGAAATTTAAAGATTCCAAGAAATACCCAGACCGCATTAAAGAGGCAAATGATGCCTCTGGTGAGTCTGAGGCCTTAATCGTCCTTGGTGGCAAGATTGAAAGTATTCCTGTCGTGGCTGCCTGTTTCGAGTTCCAGTATATGGGCGGCTCAATGGGTTCAGTTGTCGGTGAGCGTTTTGCCCGTGGTGTCCAAGAGGCCATTGCCAAGAAGTGTGCTTTTATTTGCATCACAGCAACTGGTGGTGCACGCATGCAGGAAAGCTTGCTCTCCTTATTTCAGATGGCTAAGACGAACTCGATGTTGACTCTGCTCTCTAAAAAAGGTCTGCCCTATATCAGCGTCTTAACCGATCCGACTATGGGCGGTATTTCAGCTAGCTTCGCCTTTATGGGTGATGTTGTGATGGCAGAGCCTAAAGCTTTAATTGGTTTTGCAGGTCCACGTGTTATTGAGCAAACTGTTCGTGAAAAATTGCCAGAAGGCTTTCAGCGTTCCGAGTTTTTGATGCAAAAAGGCGGCATAGACATGATTGTTGATCGTCGCCAAATGCGCGGTGAAATTGCACGTCTCTTGGCATTGCTCCAGCAGCTTCCTGAGCCTGCGATTGCGGGTAGCGCAGCTGTATAAAGCGCTTGAGTTCCGCACACCAACCCCCCATTCTTTTTACTAGCCTATCGGCTTGGCTTAGCCACCTAGAAACCGCCCATCCTGTCGGCATCGACATGGGGCTTGATCGCATCAATCGTGTTAAGGTGGCTTTAGGTCTTCATTTTGATTGCCCAGTCATTACCGTTGCCGGCACCAATGGGAAGGGCTCCACTTGCGCTTATCTCGAAAGTATTTTGCTGGCATCTGGCTATAAGGTGGGTTGCCATATGTCACCACATTTGCTGGTCTTTAATGAGCGCGCTCGGGTTAATGGTGAAGAGGTGAATGATGATCTCTTGTTAGAGCATTTTGCCGCTGTAGAGCATGCACGGGTCAGTCTGGTCGACGCACCAACCCTAACGTATTTTGAATTCACCACCTTGGCAATCATGCATTTATTTTCCAAGGCGAATTTAGATGCTGTAGTTCTTGAGGTTGGCATGGGTGGTCGTTTGGATGCCGTGAATATTGTTGATGCAGATTGCGCGATTGTGACCAGTATTGATATTGATCACGCTGACTTCTTAGGTGGTACTCGCGAAGCAATCGGTCTTGAAAAAGCTGGTATTTTTCGCGCTGGCGCTATTGCAGTTTGTGGCGATCCTGTCCCACCTCAATCTCTGATTGATTACGCTGATAAGCTTGGCTGTGATTTATGGCTTCAGGGCCGTGATTACAATTTTCAAGGAGATAAGCAGCAGTGGGGTTGGGCGGGGCGTCAAAAACGGTTTAGTGGCCTCGGTTATCCCGCTTTACGTGGCGCAAATCAGATTCTCAATGCCTCTGCTGTCATTGCTGCCTTGATGGCCTTGCATCTTCGCCTACCAGTTAGCGCCCAAGATATTCGCAATGGATTTGCTTTGGTAGAGCTTCCGGGTCGTTTCCAAGTCCTTCCTGGACAACCTACTGTAGTTTTAGATGTTGCGCATAACCCCCATGCAGCAGCCACTTTGGGGCAAGGCTTAGATAAGATGGGTTATCACCCCTATACCTATGCGATTTTTGGGGCAATGGCTGATAAAGATATTGCTGGTGTTATTAAGCCCTTGCTTGATAGCGTTGACTTCTGGTTTTGCACTGATTTACCGACACCACGGGCTTCTAGTAGTTTGGCTCTATCAGAGAAGCTGGTAGAGCTTGGGGTAGCCGTTAGAAATGGGGAGGATGGCGGGATTGAGTGTTTCCCAGATCCTGCTGCAGCGTATCAAAAAGCGCTTTCTAAGGCGGGTGAGGGTGATAGAATTGTCATCTTCGGATCCTTCTATACCGTTGCCGGCGTAATGGCATATGGAAATAACCAGGCGCATTGATCCATGATTCGTTTACCGAAGCTTTTTAAGCGAAACTCCGAGACTGAAGACCTTGATCGAGGTTCAGTAAGGGGTCGTCGTACCGTTAATAAATTAGCCCCCCGCAGCTTCCAGCGCGCTCAAGAAAATGAAGAGCTTGCCCTTACCGAAGACCCAGAGCAACAGCGGGCGCGCCATCGCCTAATTGGCGCAGCTGTTTTGGTATTGATTGCAGTAGTTGGTCTACCCCGCATTCTAGATAACAAGCCCAAGTCTGTGAATAACGATATTGCGGTGAATATTGTTACCAGTTTGCCTGCACCTAATGTTGCAATGCCTGCAAATGATGAAAAAGCTAAGCCTGCAGCTGTAGTCGATACGCCTGTAAAAGAAAAAGAAGTCGGGCAAACAAAAGAAGTTTTGGTTGCACCACCTCCTGAAGTAAAATCTGAAGCCAAGGCCAGCCCTAAACCTGCACCTTCGGCATCTAACGTGAGCTCCATTGGATTGGCTGCCGGTGAGGAAGTGGTTGCTGCGCCAAATGCGGCCATAAAACCAAAAGCAGAAGAGCTTCCCAAAAAAGCGGGTTCTGGTAAGTACGTTATTCAGATTGGTGCCTTTGCCTCTGAAGATCGCGCAAAGGGTTGGATTGCTAAGATGAAGGATCAAAAGATCCCTAACTACGTAATTAATAAAACTGGTGCCGATGGCGTCAAGCTTTATGTTTTGAGGGCGGGTCCATTTGTGGACAAAGATGCAGCTGAGGCTGCCGAGAAAAAAGTTAAAGCAATGGGTTTATCTCCAAGATTAGTTGAGGTTGGAGCGCCTTAATGGAATATTTATCCACCCTGAAATTAACTACGGTGGATTACTTCACCTTGGTAGTGCTATTGGTTTCGGCATTAGTGGGGATTTCTAGGGGCTTATTTAAGGAAGTACTGGCGCTTGCCTCCTGGTTTGTTGCTGCTTGGGTTGCCTATCACTACACGAACTATCTTTCTGTTGAATGGTTATCCACATTTCATATGGATGAACTGTTGAGTTTGGGGGTTAGCTTCCTTATTCTGTTTATTCTGACTTTGATTGTTTGTGGCTTGGTTGGTAATGTCATTCAAAAGATTATTTTGTCTGCTGGATTAAGCATGACGGACCGCTTTCTTGGTCTTGTATTCGGCTTGGCGCGTGGTGGTGTTGTCATAGTTGTGATGGCCACGTTAGCTGCCTTGACTCCGATACCGCAAAGCGTTGCTTGGCAAAAGGCAATTACTCGACCAGCCATTGATATGGCGACCAGTTTAATTAAAGGCTGGTTACCAGCTGATTGGGCAAAACAATTAGGCGATGCAATGCCTAAAATCACACCCACCGTTACACCTTCATTAACAATAGGGATCTAGGCTTATGTGCGGCGTCGTTGGAACAGTTTCCCACTCCCCGGTTAATCAACTTATATATGACGCCTTGTTGCTCTTGCAACATCGCGGCCAAGATGCTGCCGGTATGGCAACGATGAATGGCAACTCATTCACGATGCATAAAGCAAATGGTTTGGTGCGAGATGTATTTAGAACTCGCAATATGCGCAGTTTGATTGGGAATGCTGGCATTGGCCAAGTACGTTATCCAACGGCAGGCTCTGCAAGTAGCGAAGAAGAGGCTCAACCTTTTTATGTTAGCGCTCCTTACGGAATTATCTTGGCTCACAACGGTAATCTCACCAATGCAGCCAGTCTGCGCGTAGAGATGGCTTATCGTGATCGCCGCCATATCAATACCAGCTCAGATACCGAAGTGCTGCTGAACGTATTAGCTGATGAGCTTCAAAAAGAAACGAATAGCGCTGCACTGGATGAAAGCGCTATGTTTAACGCAGTGACACAAGTTACGAAACGCGTTAAAGGTTCTTATGCTGTTGTTTCATTGATAGCGGGCTATGGCTTGTTGGCATTCCGTGATCCGTTTGGTATTCGCCCTTTATGTATTGGCCGGATTGATACGCCAAAAGGTCCGGAGTGGATGATTGCCTCTGAGTCTGTTGCGCTTGATGGTCTCGGCTTTACCTTTGTTCGCGACGTTAATCCTGGTGAAGCAATTTATATTGATTTGGATGGCAACTTCTCTTCACGTCAATGTGTGGCCGATGCTGTTCTGACGCCTTGTATTTTTGAATACGTTTACATGGCTCGCCCTGACTCCACAATCGATGGTGTAACTGTTTACAACGTACGTATGCGCATGGGTGACTATCTTGCAGAGAAGATTCGCAAAGAAACTATCCCGGGCGAGATTGATGTGGTTATGCCAATTCCTGACTCCAGTCGTCCAGCAGCAATGCAGGTTGCAAAACGCCTAGGTGTTGATTATCGCGAGGGATTCTTCAAGAATCGCTATATCGGTCGTACCTTCATCATGCCTGGTCAGGCGGTTCGCAAGAAGTCCGTCCGTCAAAAGCTCAACGCTATGCGTATTGAGTTCAAAGATAAAACTGTATTGATCGTAGACGACTCAATTGTTCGTGGAACTACCTCGTTTGAGATTGTGCAGATGGCGCGTGAGTCTGGTGCTAAGAAGGTAATATTTGCTTCGGCGGCGCCTCCAGTACGCTTTCCGAATGTCTACGGCATTGATATGCCAACCCGCAGTGAGCTGGTTGCCTATGGTCGTACAGATGAAGAGATCAATAAGATGATTGGCGCTGACCAGTTGATCTATCAAAGCGTTGAAGATATGAAGCAATCGGTGAAGGACATTAACCCCAATATTCAGCATTTTGAGGCCTCTTGTTTTGATGGCCACTATATCACGGGTGACATCAATGAATCCTATTTGGATGCATTGGAGGCTGCTCGCAATACCTCTGAAGCTAAGGCTGACCGTCAGCGTGACTCCAGCGACTTTGCCCGCTCACAACTACACTTGCATCTAGCTACAGAAGACTAAAAACAACGATCGAGTTCCTCAGGCATACGTGTCTGAGGCAATTCTTCATTTCGGTGTCAAAATAGCGATATGAAGAGTAAAACTACCCGCAAAAAACCCGACTTCTCCAAGCTTGCGCTTGAAACCTTAGCTGTTCGCGCTGGCACTCGCCGTACCGCAGAATATCAAGAACATTCAGAGGCGATGTTTCTGACTTCCAGCTTTTGCTTTGATAGCGCTGAGTTAGCTGCCGATGGATTTGCTCATGCAGACCAAGGTTTTATTTATTCCCGCTTTACCAATCCCACTGTCAGCATGTTCCAGGATCGATTGGCTGCGTTAGAAGGTGGCGAGTCTTGTATTGCAACTTCATCTGGTATGGCAGCTATTTTGACGATGGCAATGTCTCATCTTCAGGCGGGCGACCATGTGGTTTGCTCACGATCTGTGTTTGGTGCGACTATCCAATTATTTAGCAATATTTTGGGACGCTTTGGCATTACAACCACTTATGTGGATTTGTCGGATACCAAGGCTTGGCAGAATGCCGTCCAAGAAAATACCAAATTATTTTATTTAGAAACGCCATCCAATCCATTGACCGAGATAGCCGATATTAAAGCTATTTCCAAGATTGCAAAAAAGGCTAAGGCTTTGTTTGCAGTTGATAACTGCTTCTGCACGCCAGCTTTACAAAGACCGCTAGCCTTAGGTGCTGATGTAGTCATTCATTCAGCAACTAAGTATTTGGATGGTCAGGGCAGAGTAGTTGGTGGCGCTATCGTGGGTAGCAATGATTTCATCATGGGTAAAGTGTTCCCTTATGTGAGAACGGCTGGACCAACACTTTCAGCGTTCAATGCCTGGGTATTTTTAAAAGGCTTAGAGACACTTGAATTGCGCATGAAGCAGCAAAGTCAGAATGCCTTAGAAATTGCGCAGTGGCTAGAAAAGCAGCCGGGGGTAGAGCGTGTTTTCCATCCTGGGCTGAAATCTCACCCCCAGCATGCTTTGGCTAAGCGTCAACAAAAAGCGGGTGGCGCCATCTTATCTTTCACGTTAAAGGGTGGGAAGAAGGCCGCATTTAGACTGATTAATCAAACCAAGCTTTGTTCAATTACTGCAAACTTGGGTGACACTCGTACAACGATTACACATCCTGCAACAACGACTCACTGCCGTGTTGGTCCAGAAGCACGTAAGGTTGCAGGCATTACTGATGGCTTGGTTCGCATTGCCGTTGGCTTAGAGAATGTCGTTGATTTAAAGAATGACCTGATTGGTGGATTAAAAAAGTAATCTCAAAAATATCAATCTAAGGCCAAAATATCATGAGCTTTGCAGATGCCACCCAGTTCTGGAATGAACGTTTTGATAATGATGAATTTATCTTTGGGAAAGAGCCAAATGAGTATCTTGTTGAGCAGGTATCTGCATACCTAAAGCCCAATTCCTCTGTTCTATGTATTGCCGATGGAGAAGGGCGAAACGGAGTTTGGCTTGCAAAGCAGGGGATGCGTGTCACGGGTTTTGATGTCTCTGATGTCGCGCTTGGCAAGGCAAATCAATTTGCCAAGGACAACCAAGTTAGCATCCAATATAGCCTTTGTGATACTGACGGCTTTGATTGGCAGACTAATGCATATGATGCAATCATTGCAATCTTTATACAATTTGCCAATCCAGAAATGCGCGCCAGAATTTTTAAGCAAGTACATCAGGCTTTGAAACCTAGTGGCCTATTTATTCTTCAAGGCTATACACCCAAGCAGTTGGAATATAAAACTGGCGGCCCATCTTTGCTTGAGCATCTCTATACAGAAGAAATGATTCGTCAACTCAGTCAAGGGTTTGATATTCTTGATTTGCGCTGTTATGAAAAAGAGTTATCAGAAGGGCCGAGACATACTGGTATGTCTGCCTTACTCGGCATGGTTGCCAAAAAGAGCGTATGAAGACTATTGAAATTAAAAGCGCTTGGCAAGGCAATAGTGATTGCAATACTTGCTCAATACGAAGCTCGGTACTATTCGCTGAGTTAAATGAAGAAGATTTTTCTAAGATACATGAGCCGATTGATGATCTCAGGTTTGAGGCTAATTCCGGAATTTATACTCAAGGAGATGTGGCTGAATATGTTTATACCCTAAGAGATGGGTATATCAAGTTGCTACATATCAATTCTGATGGCTCCGGTAGGATTGTCCGTCTTGTAGTTCCTGGTGACTTATTCGGCATGGAGGCATTGCTGGGTGATGTGTATAGCCATTCAGCCGCGGCTTTGTCGAATATTCATCTCTGCCGCATTCCCAAGAAGATCATTACATCCTTGGGTGAAGAGTCTCCGCGCTTACATCGCCAGATGGTGAAGAAATGGGGCGAGGCGCTTACTCAATCAGAGTCTTGGTTTTCTGAAATTAATACCGGTCGAATTGAGGTGCGTCTTGCCCGCTTCTTTTTAAGGGTTGCAATGATTTCTGGTGATATGGCTGTTGCACCTTTATTTAAGCGTGAAGATATGGGTCTCATGATGGATGTTAAGTTTGAGACCATTAGCAGGGCGCTTGCCTCGATGGCTGATCAGGGAATTATTTCAAATGTTTCTCGCTTGAGCGTTCAAATCCCTAGCATTGAGAAATTAAAAGCCTTTTCACAGGCTAGCGCATAAAACTCTGGGCAATAAAAAAGCTGCCGAAGCAGCTTTTTTATTCGTTACAGAAGCTATTTTGGCATTAAGCCTTTTTAGCGTAAGCAGAGCACCAGCCTTTTGCTGCAACTTGCTTAGTTCCAAACAATGAGCAACCACCTTGTGTTGCTGAGCCTTTAGCTTGGTACAGGGCGCAGTTATCGCACTCTTGACCAGCTGCGTATTTTGCATACTTTGCTTTATCAACTGATGTGGCAACAGCTTTGTAACCCAAAGCAGCAGCTTGCGGATCAGTCTCGGAAACCATTGCTTGAGCTTGAACTTTACCGTTCAAAGCCAATGTGCAAGCACCAGCAGCAGACAAAATCATGAATTGGCGACGACTATTTTTCATTGAAACTCCATTATTTAAGTGATCTTGGGTAGCAATAATTGCTAACTTCCTGGCATGATAATACCGATAAAAAGGCCATCAATAGGGGTTTCTCTGTATTCTGCGTATTCAATTGAAGGGCGAAACTACCAATCCATGCATCAATGCGTATATAAGCATCTAAAACGCTATTTTTGCCTCCAATTAATTAGAAGAGGTTTTATGAAAAAAATACTATTTTTTGGCCTAAGCATGTTTTCGGGGCTGATTTTGGCCCAATCCTCCCCCCAGGCTAACCCTGAATTGCTGCAAATTATTGATAAATCAACTAAGTTTGTGGTGAATACACCCAAGGGCCCAGTTGAAATCACCCGCGTAATGACTTCATGCGCGAAGAATAAGGGATGGTTACAGCCATTAATTCCAATTAAGGGTGTTGTGCCGGCAGATGAGATTGATGTTTTGAATGCACTAAATGACAAAGGATCTATTGTTGTGGATATGCGCGTCATTGATGATCGCGTGAAGGGTACTATTCCAGGCTCAGTTGGCATTCCTTACACCGAAGTTGCTATGCGAATGGACGAACTTGGGTGCAAGAAACCTGCAGCAGGATCCACAAAATGGGACTGCTCTAAAGCTAAGAAGGTATACGCCTTCTGTAATGGCCCTGTTTGTCCACAAAGTCCAATGGCAATGGCTGCCATGGTTCGTGATGGCTTCCCTGCAACTAAAATTTACTACTACCGCGGTGGCATGCTCGATTGGGATGCTTTAGGTTTGACTACTGTAAAGGGTGAATTTTAGAATCCACCTTTTTTTAAAAAATTTGGGGCTTATGGCCCCATTTTTTTGATCTACATCAAAGATTCGGCTTGATCGTTCTTGACTTGGTTGATACTGAGTAATAATATATAATTAAATATATTATTAATACCTTAAATGAGGCCATTGGAAGATGAATCAAAAAGTTCAAAATTGTCCAGCACCGTACTGGAATCCGCTGATTGCGGGAGTTCCGCTTGGTATTGTGCTTTTATCCACATTTGTTGTTACCGGACATGGCTTGGGTGCTACCGGATTCACAACGCGCCTAACAGCATGGATTGGCATGTATCTATTGCCAGCGGCAACAAATGCTAACGACTATT
The DNA here is from genome assembly GCA_041179645.1 of Pseudomonadota bacterium. GTDB lineage: Bacteria > Pseudomonadota > Gammaproteobacteria > Burkholderiales > Burkholderiaceae > Polynucleobacter. The sequence continues at coordinate 280,748 of JBEGSZ010000013.1, read as the reverse complement.
TGGGTGGCATGATTGAAGAGGGCAAGCCGTTGGATGCGTGGATTAGCTGGCAAGTCGTAGGTGTTGCTCTTGGCGCATTGATCTCAGCATTTCTTGCTGGAAGAATCGCAGTGAAGTTGGATGGTAAGCGTTTCTTAGGGGGATCCAAGCGCCCATTAACAGCTTTATTTGGTGGATTATTGGCTGGCTTTGGTGCCCGTATTGCTGCTGGCTGCACCAGTGGCTTAGGCCTTTCAGGCGCAGCCGTGCTAAGCCTTGCTGGGTTCACATTCTTAGGTGTGTTCTTCGCAGTTGGTTTATTGGCTAGTCGCTTTATGAATGAGGAGAAATAAGATGGGAACAATCCTTTCGGGTTTATTGCTTGGCGGAGCCTTTGGCTTTGTGCTTGAGCGTGCTGGTTTTGGTAATCCAAATAAATTAACGGGTCAATTTCGTTTGACAGATTGGTCCGTATTTAAAGTGATGTTTACTGCAATCGTATTTGCTGCAGTCGGACTTTTAATTTTAGAAAAAGCTGGATTTGTAGATGGTGGTAGCCTTTTTGTTCCGCCATCATTTTTGGGTGCCGCTGCCTTAGGCGGCGCCTTTGTTGGAGCAGGTTTTGCTATTGGCGGTTATTGCCCTGGGACTTCAGTTGTTGGCCTCATGTCTGGTCGCATTGACGCCGGCATCTTCTTAATCGGCTTGCTGCTTGGGACAGTCATATTCGCTGCTATTTATCCAAGCATTGAATCCCTCACTACCCTGGGTGAATTTGCCAATGCCGATTCATTGCCAGAGCTTTTGAGTGTTTCCACTTTATCTATTGATATCGCGATGGTAATTGCAGCGGTTGGTGTATTCGCGCTGGGATCATGGATGGAAAAGAAATCACGTGGCCCAGTTAGTTCACAAGAAATTTAATACTTCAAAAGGAAAAATAATGTCTAAAAAATCAACAGTTGCAGCTTTAGCTTTAGCGCTAGCAGGATTAGCTGCGGCACCGATAGCAAACGCGGCAGATGCCCCAGCAACACCAGCTGGTGCTGAGCAAAAGAATCCTTGCGGGCCTAAAAAAGACTCAAACAACCCATGTGGTCCCGCCAAGAAGAAAGCGGCCAATCCTTGTGGCCCATCAAACCCTTGCGGCCCCAAGAAACGTAAATCTGCAGATTAAGCTCAGCGCGTGCTAATTCAATCCACTCTCTGTTTGGCTGCCCAAGAAATTGCTGGCATCCAAACGCGCTATGCGAAAAAGGGTTTAACCCTTAGTGAGGCAGCCCTGTGTGGCGCGAGAAAGTTTATTGAGTGGAGCCATTACCCAGCCAATGACTTGGTTGACGAAGTAAGTGGCTATGAGTTTTATTACCACGCACACTCAGCAGATGAGATGCACGATGGAGAGCATGGGCATTTCCACTTGTTCAAGCGTAATGGAGTGGAGTTTCACCACCTCATTGGGATTGCGTTAAATCAACAAGGTTTGCCAGTTAGGCTGTTCACCACAAATCAATGGGTCACTGGTGAAAAGTTGGTATCAGCAAAATCAGTGGTGTCTGAGTTGCGTGACTTTGATATGGCAATAAAAGGCAGGATGGGTCCAATAGCACGCTGGATCAGTGCATTTACAAAGTTATATTTTTTGGAAATGGAAATGCTGATCCTGAGTCGAGATCAAAAAATTAGCGAGCTCGAGATTGAGTTTGGGGATTTAAAGAGTGCATTGGATTCGAAGAGTCATCATGTTTTAACAGAAGGCAGGATTGATTTATTGGATCGGCTTTCGCAACATTTATTACTTGCAAATTAACCTAGGAGTTCATATGAAAAAGATGCAATTAGGATTGGCTATTGCCATCGCTAGCTTTATCGGCATTGTTCATGCTGTGACATTGCCTGGTCCGGTGGTTAGCGCAGAGTGGTTGGCAGCTAATCAGTCAGAGGTTCAAGTGCTTGAAGTTCGCGGTGATGTAGGTAGCTATACGCGTGCTCCCGAGTTTGAAGTTGATAAGAAAACAGGCAAGAAATTTTTGGTTGAGGTAGGTGGGCATATTCAGGACTCAACACTTTTGGATTTCAAAAAAGTGAGAGCGGATCGGATGATTGACGGAAAAAAGATTAAATACCTCATTCCCGAAAAGGCGGACTTTGAAAAAATTATTCAGTCAGTAGGCATTAATTCTGACAAGCCAATTGTTCTGGTTCCGGTAGGTCTTGATATTTCGGATGTTGATGAAGCCTTGCGCGCTTATTGGCAATTTAAGGTTTATGGCGAGGACAATATCGCCGTATTGGATGGTGGCATTGCAGGCTGGCTTTCTGAAGGTCGCGATTATTCTGTTGCGCCATCCCTTAAATCAAATGGAACTTGGCTCGGCAAGGCGGAGCGCAAAGAGTTGATTGCTAATTCAGAGCAAGTGGCATTGGCTTCAAAAACAGGTAAATCTACCCTGATTGATGCTCGTCAACCTGTTCAGTATTTTGGTCTTAGCAAGCGTGACTATGTTGGTGCTTATGGCCATATTGCTGGGGCTAAAGAATTAGCTCCCGAGTTATTAGCAAAACCAGCGAAAGGTGCGTTGTATTTCTGGGATAAAAATACTTATAACTCTTTATTTACTGCCAACGGTATTAATCCCAAGACTCCTGCAATTAGCTATTGCAATAGTGGTCACCTGGCAGCTGGTGGTTGGTTTGTGATGTCTGAGTTGATTGGTAATAAATCTACCAAACTCTATGATGGGTCTTTATATCTTTGGACTTTAGAAGGTCGTCCATTGGTGGGTGTTGCTCTTAACTAATCTGTGCTGAGTGTTTGTTGTAGGTTTAAGTTAAATAATTTTCTGTAATTTTAAAAAGGGATGTTGATATGAAATGCAATGTTGGCGGTATCGACCGCATGTTACGTATTATTGTTGGCCTAGTATTAATTGGTTTAGCTATTACGGGAACCACTGGTGCTTGGGCTTGGATTGGTATCGTTCCTTTGGCAACAGGATTATTCAGATTCTGCCCAGCCTATCCATTATTAGGAATCAATACTAGCGGTAGCGGTTCTTGTGGTGGTGGCAGTTGCTCTAAGTAATTCCGCCTAAATCGATGCGCTTGCTTAGATGAGAATCTAGTAAGCGCTTTTTTGCATCAGAGTTCTACTGATCAACAAAGCGACGTGGATCATTAATGGGGCGCAAGGGCATGATATGAATTTGATTTCCATCGAGCTCGAGATGCATCAGTGTTCCAAGCCGCATTTGCAGTCTGTTGACTTCGGCCGAAGAGGCCTCCCATTCAACGGTATTTTCGCTATCTTGAATTCGCAACTGAATAACTGCTATCTGACCAAGAGTGCTCATCTTCTCAATCAGTGCAGGTACGCTAGTCTGAGTCGGTATGCTATGGACACTTAAACCACTCTGAGGAATAACCCAGGCAACACGCGCTTTGGGAGGTATCTTGCCTTTATCTGCAACACTAAAAACTGTTTTACACCCATCCCAGCTCAAACTACCAGAGTCGAATACACCATGGAACATATTGCTAATACCAACTAATTCAGCAACCCGAGAATTTCTTGGTCTTTGAAATAAGACCTGCGGTGCTGCTGTTTGGAGGCTAATGCCTTGATCTAAGACGGTAATCCTGTCAGCCAATAAATCGGCTTCGCGCAAGTCATGTGTTACCAAGATCATGGGGATATTTAAGTCTATTCGTAGTTCTGCCAAGGTTTTATAAAGGCCTTGGCGTGTTGGCGCGTCAATTGCTGAAAATGGCTCATCTAGTAGTAAGACTTTTGGTTGTCGAGCCAATGCTCGGGCGAGGGCAACACGTTGTTGCTGTCCGCCTGATAGTTGGTGCGGCAATCTTTCTGCAAGATCGGCGATCCCCATGCGCTCCAGTAAGTCCAAACTGAGTTTTTTACGTTCAGCTGTATTTAGCCCGGAATTTTGTAAAGGGATCGTCACATTACCTAATGCGCTGAGATGCGGAAAGAGTGCGTACTGCTGAAATAAGAAGCCACATGAGCGTTCTGCCGGTGAAAGCTGCCGAACTTTGCCGCCAAAATCATCGGTTTCAAACCAGACCTCTTCATTGCATTCAATTTTTCCTCTGGATGGGAGGTTTAAGCCGGCAATAGTTCTAAGAGCTGTAGTTTTGCCGCTACCGGAGGGGCCGACCAAAGCATGTAGGTCGCCCGGCGCGCATTCCAGGCTAATCTGAAGCGGGCTGGGGGTATTTTGACTAATCTTTACCTTAAGCATTAGCTAATGCCTCCGCGACGGTTAGGATAACGCCCAAATATCCCATAGGAGAGTGCGATGCACACAAGGGATATACCCAAGAGTACAAGTGCTATGGCGCCCGCACCCGAGGTATCAAAGCTTTGCACTTTGTCATAAATTGAGATGGAGGCAGTTTTGGTCTCATTCGGTATTGCGCCGCCAACCATGAGAACAACCCCAAACTCCCCCAGCGTGTGAGCAAATGTCAGGGCAGCTGCGCCGGTAATACCTCGCCAAGATAGTGGCAACTCTATTAAGCGAAATATTTGCCAGTTACTGAGACCACTCACTTGGGCGGCTTCACGAATTTCGGGGTTGATAGCTTCAAATGCTCTTTGAATGGGCTGGATGGCAAATGGGATATTCACAATCAATGAGGCAAGCAGAATTCCGGTGAATGAAAATACTAGGGGCACCCCTAAAATATGGACACTCCCAAAACTAACTAGAAAGTAGTAACCCAAAACCGTTGGCGGAAGAACTAGAGGCAGGGCTAGGGCCGCTTCCAGCCAAGGTCGACTTTTATTGAGCTTCATCAGCTTATGAGCAACCCAGATCCCAAAGGGCAGAATGAGGGTCATGGTCCAAAAAGCGAGCTTTAGTGATAGCAGAATTGCATCAATATCCATTTTTTGATTGTATTGCCTTTGGGGCTAGGGTATCCCACTATATAAGTGTTTACGGGTTCGGTGTTAAATATTCGTGTACATGCATATATAATTCGAGTCTGTGAAAATCAAAGTAAAAGTTAATAAGGCCACTAAATCGCTTTCTCCAGAACTAATGGAGAAGGTGTTTTCTCGCGTTGCCGATTACTTTAGTGTTCTTTCGGAGCCCTCACGTCTGCGCATCATGTATGCAGTATGCGGCGGTGAAAAATCAGTCTCTGAAGTTGTTGAGTTATGTGGCTCCAGTCAGGCAAATGTGTCTCGTCATCTCGCAGCTCTTCACAAGTCGGGAATACTGCTCAGGCGCAAAGAGGGAACCGTTGTTTTTTACTCCATCGCGGATAACGCAACTGTCAAGATGTGCCAAACAGTGTGCGCGAAGATGGCTGAAAGTTTGCATTAATTTTTTTAAGTATCTATTCATCAAAGTAGAGATCACATGACCAAAAAACAAATAGAGATCAGTGCACAGGATATCGAGTTCATCGAAAAGCCAGCCAATCAGGCTCGCTTGGTTAAAGCTCCTGAACATTTCATTTCTCAAGAACTCATTGCCGACATCAACGCCAACGGCTTAGATGAAAATCGTCGCGGCTTCTTACGCAAGGGCTTTATGTCTGCCTTGGGCGGTGCTGCGGCTGGCTTAACAGCCCCGCTAGCTATGGCTGCGGGCGAGGGTGATCCTGCGATCCTTGAGAAGCAGGAATGGCAAACCACTCTTGGTAAAAATGTGGCAACAATGCCTTACGGTATGCCATCTATTTATGAGTCAAACCTGATTCGTCGGGAATCTCCAGGTCTAACTCGAGTATCAGCAGCTTCTGTTGCATTTACTCCCCTTCAAGGTTTGTTCGGAACAATCACTCCAAATGGATTGCATTTTGAACGTCATCATCAAGGTTGGTACAACCTAAATCCTGAGACTCATCGCCTGATGGTGAATGGTTTAGTGAAAAACGCACGCGTTTTCACAATGAATGATCTGATGAGAATGCCATCCGTTTCTCGTACTCACTTTATCGAGTGCGGTGCTAATACTGGTCTTGAGTGGGGTAACGTTGCTGTGCCTACCGTTCAGTACACACACGGCATGCTTTCTTGCTGCGAGTTCACTGGTGTTCCTTTAAAAGTATTGCTAGAAGAGTGTGGCGCTGACCTCAAAAAAGGCAAGTTCATGCTTGCTGAAGGTGGTGACGGCTCAGGCATGACTCGTACTATCAATCTTGAGAGCTGTTTGAATGACACCATCGTGGCTTGGGCTATGAACGGTGAGATGCTGCGCCCTGAAAATGGTTTCCCGTTACGTCTAGTAGTGCCAGGCGTGCAAGGCGTTAGCTGGGTGAAATGGTTGCGTCGTTTAGAAGTAGGCGATATGCCTTGGAATACTAAAGATGAAGCAGTTCACTATATCGAGCTGATGCCTGATGGATCGCATCGTCAATACGCATCAATCCAAGAGTGCAAATCAGTGATTACAACACCATCAGGTGGTCAGCAATTGCTTGATAAGGGCTTCTACAACGTGACTGGTATGGCATGGTCTGGTCGCGGAAAGATCACCCGTGTGGATGTTTCATTTGATGGTGGTAATAACTGGCGTACTGCACGCCTTGAAACACCAGTTCTGACTAAGTCCATTACCCGTTTCAATATTGATTGGGTTTGGGATGGATCTCCTGCAATCCTTCAATCACGTGCCATGGATGACACTGGTTATATTCAACCTTCGATCAAGACTCTCCGTAATGTTCGCGGTACTCGATCGATTTATCATAACAATGCAATTCAATCATGGAAATTGGATTCAAACGGCGAGGTGAGCAATGTACAAGTTGGATAAATTAACTGCCCGCATTAGTTTTACGGCATTGCTAGCGCTTAGCGCTCATACTGCTTTTGCTCAGTCAGACTCTGCTAAGTATCCTGGTATTGGTCGTCATGCAACTATGGCTGAAGTGGCTGCATGGGACATTGATGTTCGCCCAGACTTCAAGGGTTTGCCAAAAGGATCTGGCTCTGTAGAAAAGGGGCAGGCAATTTGGGAGGCTAAGTGCGCAAGTTGTCACGGCACATTTGGTGAGTCTAATGAGATCTTTACACCGATTGCTGGTGGCACAACCAAAGATGATGTCAAGACAGGTAAAGTCGCTTCCTTAAAAGACATGAAGCAGCCTCAACGTACAACCCTAATGAAGGTACCTACAGTATCAACATTGTGGGATTACATTTATCGTGCGATGCCATGGAATGCCCCAAGATCTTTAACTCCAGATGAGACCTATGCTTTAGTGGCTTTCATTTTGAGTTTGGGTGAGATTGTTCCGGATGACTTTGTTCTAAGCGACAAAAACATTGCTGATGTCAAAATGCCAAACCGAAACGGTATGACGACTAAGCATGGCTTCTGGAATACAAAAGACAAGGCAGACGTCAATGGCAGCTCATGCATGCGTAACTGCGTACCCTTTGTTCAGATTGGCTCTACGCTACCTGACTTTGCACGGAATGCACATGACAACATCGCAGAGCAAAACCGTATGTACGGCCCATATCGTGGAGCAGATTCAACCAAGCCACCATTGGCTAAGTTGCCTGGTGCTTCTGGCGAGGGCTTGGCCCATGCCAAGGATACGCATTCATCCGCTAAAAAAGGTCCGGCAGCTTTGTTCCAAAGCGAGAATTGCTCTGCTTGTCACGCGCCTAATGCCAAGCTAGTCGGTCCATCAATTGCTGATATTGCCAAGAAATATGATGGTCAAAGCGGGGCTTTGGATAAGTTGATGACCAAGGTTAAAAATGGTGGTGCAGGTGTTTGGGGCTCCATTCCAATGCCACCACAGGCTCAGCTTTCAGATGAAGATCGCAAGACTTTGGTGACTTGGATGTTATCTGGTGGAAAATAGCATCAAGATTAAGTGTTAACCTTAATGTTTTAGTGGTTAAGTAATAATATATTCATACGTGTAAGAGATTAATAAAGGAGTTTTTATGAATCAGCAGCGACGCAGTTTAATGAAGTATTCAGCAGTATTTGGTCTGATGGCTTCTGCAGGCCTTATCAGCACTGCCCAAGCACAAGAGTGGAATAAAGCCGCTTTTGAAGGTAAGGGTATCGATGATGTATTCAAGATCTTAGGCGCTGGTAGCCCAGATAAGTCTTCTGCTGTAACTTTGAATGCCCCAGATATCGCTGAAAACGGTGCGGTTGTTCCTGTTGGAATTACTTCTACTGTTAAAGCTGAGCAGATGGCGATCTTGGTAGAAAAGAATCCAAGTTCACTCGCAGCTCAATTCTTTATCCCTGCTGGCACTGATTCATTTGTGACAACCCGTATCAAGATGGGTCAAACATCTAATGTGTATGGCTTAGTTAAAGCTGATGGCAAGTGGCTCATGACTGTTAAAGAAGTCAAAGTAACGCTTGGTGGTTGCGGCGGTTAATTCCGAAGCAATTCAATAGACACAATTCATTTATATAGAATAAAAGAGGAACCAAAATGGCTGATCCAATGCGCGTAAGAGCTGCTGAAAGTGGTGGTACTGTAGACGTAAAAATTTTGATGAAACATGATATGGAATCTGGCCAGCGTAAAGACGCTTCTGGCAAAACTATTCCAGCTTGGTTTATCAGCACAATCAATGTAAAAGCTAATGGCAAAGATGTATTTAATGGTCAATTTGGTCCAGCTGTATCCAAGGATCCATTCTTGAACTTTAAATATAAAGGCTCTAAGGGTGACAAGATTGTTGTTACTTGGAACGATAGCAAAGGCGACAAACGTACTGATGAAGCTACTGCTTCTTAATATCAATACGCATAATTAAAACTATAAAAGGGTTACCATGAAAGCACGCATTTTATATGGCGTTATTATTGGCTTATTTGCAGTGTTGCAGGGCTGTTCTAGCCCAGCAAAAAATGAGGCTACTACAGCAGCCGCTCCAACAGGAGGGGCTCCAACTGACGAAATTGAAAAATATCGTGCAATGATTGCCGATGGTAACCCTGCTGATTTATATGAAGCAGCTGGTGAAGATATTTGGAAAAAGCCAATGGGCCCAAAGAATGTTTCACTTGAAAAATGCGATTTGGGTATGGGGCCTGGTGTTGTTAAAGGCGCCTACACCCAATTGCCAAAATACTTCAAAGATACAAACAAAGTTCAAGATTTAGAGTCCCGCTTAGTTACCTGTATGGAAAAGCTACAGGGTTACAACAGTCAAGAAATTATTAAAGCGGGCTTTGAAAAGGGCAAGCGGAAAGATGTTGAAGCCGTGGTTGCCTATGTTGTTGCTGAATCCAAAGGCATGAAAATCAACACTGTTGCTAAGCACCCTAAAGAAAAAGAAATGTATGACCTCGGTAAGAAGTCTTTCTTCTACCAAGGTGGTCCAATGGACTTCTCATGCGCATCGTGCCATAGCGAAAACGGTAAGCGTATTCGCTTGCAAGACTTGCCGAATATCACTGAGCAAAAAGGTGCTGCCCTTGGTTGGGGTTACTGGCCAGCTTACCGTGTTTCAAGCGGAAACTTCTGGACAATGCAACGTCGTCTAAACGATTGCTATCGTCAGCAGCGTTTCCCTGAGCCGATTTACATTTCTGACGACACGATCGCTGTTTCCCTCTACATGGCAATTAATGCCAAGGGCGGAACAATGAATGCACCTGGACTGAAGCGTTAATCGCTGGAGATAAATAACATGAAAAATAAATTATCCTTATTGGCACTTGCGCTTACTTTTTCAATCGGTGCTGCACATGCTGCAACTCCATTTGAAAAGATGATGTCCTCTAGTTTTGAAGCTAAAGGTCAGGCTGGACTCGATCGTCTTGATCAAGATGCAGCTCAAAAGTTTTGCTCCAACCCAGTAAACTTAACTGGTGGTGGTGATGCAAAGATGCGCGAGAAAATCCAGAATGAAAATATGGCAACCATCAAGCAGCCTTCTGATGGTAAATATATTGGCGACTGGAAGAGCGGTGAAAAAATCGCTCAAAGCGGTCGTGGTGCTACCTGGTCTGATAAAGCGGGGAGCGTAAACGGTGGCTCTTGCTATAACTGTCACCAGATCAACATTAAAGAAGTTTCTTATGGAAACATTGGTCCATCACTTTGGAATTACGGAAAGTTGCGTGGTTACTCTAAAGAAGTAGTTGAGTACACCTGGAACCGTATTAATAACGCTAAGGCATATAACGTTTGTAGCAATATGCCTCGTTTTGGGCACTTCAAGCTCTTAAATGAGAAGCAAATGCAGGATGTCATGGCATTGCTCTTGGATCCAGAGTCGCCTGTTAATAAGTAATAAAAATAAACAGGCCGAAAGGCCTGTTTTCTTTAGGAAAATACTATGTCTTTAAATCGTCGTGAGTTTTTGCAAGCATTAGCTATCGCCTCTGCTGGTGGCATGAGTTTGCAATCCAATTTTGCTAGCGCGCAAACAACTGCGCAAAAATTCTATGATTTGCCGAAGTTTGGTAATGTGCATTTCCTGCACTTCACCGACTGCCACGCACAACTTCTGCCAATCTATTTCCGTGAGCCTAATGTCAATCTTGGTATTGGCGCTCAAGAAGGCAAAACACCTCATTTGGTTGGCGAATATTTTTTAAAGGCAAATGGTATCAAGCCGGGCACACGAGATGCTCATGCCTTTACATACCTTGATTACGTTGCGGCAGCACAAAATTATGGAAAAGTTGGTGGCTTTGCCCATATGGCAACCCTGATCAAGCAAATCAAAGCAAGCCGTCCAGGTGCGCTCTTGTTAGATGGCGGTGATACTTGGCAGGGCTCAGGTACATCTCTTTGGACTAACGGCCAGGACATGGTTGATGCAGCGCTACTCTTAGGTGTTGATGTGATGACTCCACACTGGGAAATGACTCTCGGTGAGAAGCGCGTCATGGAGATTGTGAATGGCGACTTCAAAGGCAAGGTATCTTTTGTGGCGCAAAATATTAAGACCTCAGACTTCGGTGATTCAGTATTTAATCCTTATGTCATGAAGGTGCAGAATGGCATCCAAGTCGCGGTAATTGGTCAGGCCTTCCCCTACACACCAATTGCTAACCCACGTTACTTCACTCCTGATTGGACATTTGGTATTCAAGAAGAAAATCTTCAGAAGACTATTAATGAAGTGAAGGCTAAGGGCGCAAAAGTCGTTGTATTGCTCTCACATAACGGTATGGACGTCGACTTAAAAATGGCATCCCGCGTTACCGGCTTAGATGCGATTATGGGTGGCCATACGCATGATGGCGTGCCTATTCCGGTGAAAGTGAAGAATTCTGGTGGCGTGACTTTGGTTACAAATGCTGGTTCAAATACCAAGTTCTTAGGTGTATTGGATTTTGATGTGAAGGGTGGCAAGGCGGTAGATTTCCGTTACAAGCTCTTCCCAATCTTCTCTAATATGATCCCGGCTGATCCTGCGATGAATAAGCTGATTCAAAAAATCAGAGCACCGTATGAAGCTAAGCTTAATGAAAAGTTGGCTACAACAGAAGGCCTCTTGTATCGCCGCGGAAACTTTAATGGTAGTTTCGACCAACTCATATTAGATGGGCTCATGGCTCAGAAGAATGCAGAGATTGCTTTCTCACCAGGCTTCCGTTGGGGCACAAGTTTGTTACCAGGACAGCCAATCACTCGCGAAAATCTACTCGATCAAACAGCGATTACCTATCCGTATACAACTGTAACGAATATGAACGGCGAAATGATCAAGACAATTCTTGAGGACGTTGCGGATAACCTCTTTAACCCGGATCCATACTATCAACAAGGTGGTGATATGGTTCGCGTCGGTGGCTTGCAGTACACGATTGATCCGGCCGAATCTGCCGGTAAGCGTATTACTGATATGCGCTTGAATGGCAAAGCAATTGAGCCTAATAAGACATATAAAGTGGCTGGCTGGGCTCCTGTAAGTGAAGAAGCTAGGAATGCTGGTGGTGAGGCTATTTGGGACGTCATTGAGCGTCATCTGCGCGATGTCAAGGTGGTTAAAGCCGTTCAGCTCAATGAGCCAATTATTAAGGGCGTTAAAAATAATCCAGGTATGGTTGCGCTCAAATAAAGAGGAAGAGTTCCATGAAAAAATATTTATCTCTAGCTGCATCTTTGATTATTGCTTGTACTGCTTTAGTTTCTCAAACTGCAAATGCTGCTGGTTCAAGCGTTGTCTATCACATTGATGATGCTGAATCCCAGGGAATTAAGGGCTTAAGAAACGTACGCAATCATATGGATGTTGCGCCAGACACCAAGATCATCGTAGTAACGCATGCTAATGGCGTAGATATCATGATGGAAGGTGCGAAGGATAAGAAGAACAATATCGAATACGCACCCTTGGTCGGCGCATTGAAATCACGAGGGGTTCGTTTTGAGGTTTGCGAGATTACTTTAAAGAATCGTAATCTCAAGAAAGATCAGTTCATTCTCGATACTGATTTCACACCCTCTGGTGTTGCAAGAATCGGTGATCTTCAATTCAAAGACCATTTCGCCTATATCAAGCCTTAACTTAATTCGGTGAATATGCTCACACGTTGCATTCGTCATCTGAAAATAGCATTATTTATTAGTGCTATTTTTTTTGGCCATTGCTACGCGCAGAGCGCGCAGGTAAAAAATGATCCGGCAGGTGTTTTATTGCAGCCAATTCAAGTTGCGCCGCATACTTATTTTGTTCAGGGTAGGGCAGAGTTAGGTAGCAGTGAGAATCAAAACTTCATCTCTAATGCAGGATTTGTTGTAACCCCCAAGGGTGTTGTTGTGATCGATGCCCTGGGTTCGCCAGCTCTTGCTAAAAAGCTGATACAAGAGATTTCAAAGGTAACCAAGCAAAAGATCATTGCCGTTGTAGTAACTCACTATCATGCCGATCATGTTTATGGACTTCAAGAATTTAAAAAGATAGGTGCAAAGATTTATGCGCAAGGCGAGGGTAGAAGCTACATTTCTTCCGAAACTGCAAAGCAGCGCCTCATTGCCTCTAGGATCGACTTTGCGCCTTGGGTGAATGCACAAACTAAACTACTGCCAGCAGATACCTGGATTGATAAGCAACTCAAGTTGAATATTGGTGGAGTTGAGTTCCTCATTAGCCGTGTAGGTCCAGCTCATGCCCCAGAAGATTTATTGGTTTATATACCGTCAGAAGGAGTACTTTTTGCTGGCGATTTGGTTTTCCGTGGCCGCATTCCTTTTGTGGGTAATGCTGATAGCAAGGGTTGGCTTAAGGCTCTGGATGAGTTTGAGCGATTTAACCCTAAGGTGGTGATACCGGGTCATGGACCTCAATCTATAAATCCAATAGAGGATATTCGCTTTACTAGGGATTATTTACGCTATTTACGGGAATCTATGGGGCCTTCAGCCTTAAATTTAGATCCTTTCGAAGAGGCTTATGCCAAGACAGATTGGTCGGAATATGAAGGAATGCCCTTATTTAGGGCCGCAAACCGCATGAATGCCTATAACGTCTATCTCTCAATTCAGGCGGAATAGGACAGATTTGCTATCTGGGCTTTAAAATAGTTGTTTACTTCGCTAAATGACTGATTTCAAATGAAATTACCAATATTAAAGCTTGTAGTTACCCTTTTTTCTACCTTTGGACTGCTGCTCTCAGCAAACGCTAGCCCAGATATTGCTAATGGCAAGAAGATTGACGAGCAAAAATGTTACGCCTGTCATGCCAAGAAATCCGGCTTTGGTAATGGTGACATGATCTATACGCGCAGCGATAGCAAAGTTAAAAGCCTGCAGAATTTGAAGTCAATGGTCGCCATGTGTAATACAGAGCTACGTCTTGATCTTTTCCCTGAGGATGAGGCCGATGTCACCGCCTTCCTCAATAAGCAGTTTTACAAATTTAAAAAATAATTAAAGAATTTTCATTATGGAAGCAGTAGATATCAGCAGTATTAGTAAGTCGGTTCTGTGGGCGACCTTTGCGATTACCTTTTTGCTCGGTGCTGTAATGCAAAAAACAGGTTTTTGCAGCATGGGTGCAGTATCTGATATTTTTATTATGTCTAGTTGGGGTCGCCTGAAGCAGTGGTTCTTGGCAATTGGTGTCGCCATTGTTGGTTTTGCTTTGATGTCTTACTTCGGGGTAATTGACCCATTAAAGACTATGTATACCGGCAATAAGTTTTTATGGCTTTCTACCGTTGTCGGTAGCACCTTATTTGGTATTGGCATGGTTCTAGCATCGGGCTGCGGAAGTAAAACCTTGGTCCGTATTGGTGGCGGCAACCTGAAGTCCATCATTGTTTTTATGGTTCTTGGGTTGACCGCTTATATGACTATGAGGGGTTTCCTGGGCGTAATTCGTATCAACACTTTGGACTCCGTGTTTATTGCATTAAACACCCCTCAAGATTTGCCGAGTATTCTCAGTCCTATCACTGGCATTGCACGCAATAACTTGCACTTAGGTCTTGGCCTAATAGTTGGTTTTGCTTTTATTGCCTATGCATTAGCAAGTAAGGCATTTTGGACCGCAGAAAATCTATTTGCCGGCATTTTTGTTGGCTTAGCTATTTGCGCGGTGTGGTGGGTGTCTGGAAACTTAGGCTATGTTGCTGAAGACCCAAATACTTTAGAAGAAGTCTTCTTGGTAACCAATTCTGGACGGATGGAGAGTCTCTCGTTTGTGGCGCCTTACGCTTACTCTTTGGATTGGCTGATGATGTATAGCGATACCTCTAAGGTGCTGACGGTTGGCATTGCTGCTGTTGTTGGAATGATTTCAGGATCTGCATTTGTATCCATTCTCACTAAGACATTCCGATGGGAGAGTTTTCGCAATACTGAGGATACGGCGAACCACTTGGTCGGAGCTGCTCTGATGGGATTCGGCGGTGTGACAGCGCTAGGTTGCACTGTTGGTCAGGGCTTGAGCGGAATTTCTACCTTGGCAATCGGCTCGCTGCTTGCATTGCCAGGATTCATTTTTGGCGCCTATTTAGCTTTGCGATATCTAGAAACTCGCAATGCGCCTAATCCTTGTAGTTAATTATTAAATTAGATTGAGCATGATGCAAATAGATTGGTTGACATTTTCCCCAGGCCCCGCATTTTTAGGTGGAATTTTATTGGGTATAGCTGCAGCCTTATACGTCATTCTGCACGGTCGAATTTTAGGTATCAGTGGAATCGTTTCTGGCTTGCTTACACCTAAAGAGGGAGATGTAAATTGGCGCCTCAGTCTTTTGTTGGGCATATTAAGTGCACCTTTTTGGGCGAGCCTGCTATTTGACTTACATACAACTACTGTGATCGATGCTGATTGGGTTGCGATTGTCATTGCGGGTCTTTTGGTCGGATTTGGTGCCCACTACGGTTCCGGTTGCACAAGTGGCCACGGTGTTTGTGGTTTATCCCGCTTATCACCAAGATCGTTGGTTGCCACCATCTCTTTTATGAGTGCTGGATTTTTGATGGTCTTCGTCATTCGTCATGTATTGGGCTTATAAATCATGAGAAGACATTTCAATTTCTATAGCCAATATTTGATTGGCGTTTTATTCGGCATTGGACTGATCATTTCCGGCATGAGTAATCCACAAAAGATTCTTAATTTCCTTGATCTCGCTGGCAACTGGGACCCATCCCTTATTTTTGTAATGGGTGGGGCTATTCTTGTTGGCTTAGGTGGCTTTTATATTGTCTCGATGCGTACTGAGGCATTTTTTGGTGGTGCTCTCCACATTCCCACTAGAAGGGATATATCTAAGCCGCTCGTGATTGGCAGTCTGATTTTTGGAGCAGGGTGGGGTATTGCTGGATTTTGTCCTGGTCCCGCAATTGTTGCTCTGGGAGCTGGTCATCTAAAGGCTCTAGCCTTTATATTGGCGATGCTTGCTGGTATGGCGCTCTGCAATCATTTCTTTACCGGCCATAAAAAGTAAGTCTGATCTAAAATCTAAGCTATTACTTTTTAAATAGCTATTACTTTTTGGGGTTTTGATGAGCCTTCCTATTTCTTGCCATTCCTCTCAATTTGGCACTTTGGGTCAAATTGACCCAAGCCACTTGGCTGAGATCGCTAAACAAGGTTACAAAAGCGTAATCAACAATCGCCCAGATTTTGAGGGTGGGCCAGATCAACCCACGAATGCCCAAATTCAGGCTCAAGCTGAAGCTTTGGGTTTGAACTACGCTTTTCTACCAGTAATTCCAGGCGCATTTACTCAGGATCAAGTTGTTGAGATGGCGCGCTTGTTAAGGACGATGCCTGGACCAATTCTTGCATTCTGCCGTTCGGGTGCTCGATCTACCAATTTATATCAGATGGCTTTACAGCATGATCATTAAGCTGCGCTAGGACATTGTTTGCAGCCTAGCAATTCCCATATTCTCGGCATTGAAAAGCTGGCTTCCTCGTTGACTGAGTTTGATGCCATTATTGATGTTCGCTCACCAGCTGAATTTGCCCTAGATCATATTCCCGGCGCTATCAATCTGCCCGTGTTGAATAATGAAGAGCGCATAGAGATTGGTACTCTGTATAAGCAAGTGTCGCCATTTGCAGCAAAGAAATTGGGGGCGGCCTATGTCTCACGTAATATTGCCAATCATTTAGAAAATTCTTTGATTGATTTTCCGAGAGAGTGGCGTCCTTTAATTTATTGTTGGCGCGGTGGTGAGCGTAGTGGTGCCTTCACTCATATTCTTAATCGCATTGGCTGGAAGGCCATGCAGCTACAAAGTGGCTATCAGGGATTTCGTCGCGTTGTGATTGATGGCCTCGATCGGGCTGCCAGAGACTTTTCTTTTCAAGTGATTGCCGGAATGACCGGAAGCGGCAAGACTCGGATCCTCCAGGAGATTGGTTTGCTTGGGTGCCAAATACTAGATCTTGAGGGTTTAGCTATTCACCGTGGCTCTGTTCTTGGTAATGAGCCAAACATTGAGCAGCCATCACAGAAAGGTTTTGAGACCAAGCTGTGGAACGCCCTAAATTCACTAGACCCATCGAAGATAGTTTTTGTTGAGTCTGAGAGTAAAAAGGTTGGGGGGCTGCATATTCCAGATCCTTTAATGGAACGGATTCGTGAAGGTCAATGCATTGAACTTCGTTCAAGTACTTCTACGAGGGTTTCTTGGCTTCTGCGTGAGTACCGACATTTTTTATCCGATCCTGAAAGCTTTAAGCAAAAGCTTAGCTTGCTAACATCACGCTATGGCAAAGTCCAAATTACCAAATGGCATGAGGCAATTGATGCGGGTGACTTTGGTGGCTTGGTTGAAGAGTTGCTGGTGATGCACTACGATCCATCGTATCAATCTTCAATCGTACGCAATTTCCCAAGCTATCGCGAAGATCATTTTGTACAACTCGATAATGAAAGTGATGAAGCTTTTGCAAAAACGGCAAAAGACCTCATCACCAAGACAGGCCTTTAACTAAAGGCCTGAATTCCAGTTTGTGCACGACCCAAAATGAGGGCGTGAATATCATGCGTACCTTCATAGGTGTTAACAACTTCTAGATTGAGCATATGACGCACTACGCCATATTCATCTGAGATACCGTTTCCACCATGCATGTCTCTAGCCAAGCGAGCCACATCCAAAGATTTCCCGCAAGAATTACGCTTCATCATGGAGGTGATCTCTGGGGCCGCAATACCTTCATCTTTCATGCGACCTAAACGTAAGCAACCTTGCAGAGCCAGCGTGATTTCTGTTTGCATATCAGCAAGTTTTTTCTGGATTAGCTGATTGGCGGCGAGGGGGCGATCAAACTGCTTGCGGTCCATAGTGTATTGGCGTGCCGCATACCAGCACCACTCTGCCGCACCAAGCGTGCCCCAGGCAATGCCATAACGCGCTGAGTTCAAGCAGGTAAATGGACCCTTTAGGCCGGTAATTTCTGGGAATTCATTTTCAGCTGGAACAAAAACATCATCCATCACGATTTCACCCGTAATAGAGGCTCGTAAACCCATCTTTCCAGTGATTTTTGGGGCTGATAAACCCTTCATGCCTTTTTCAAGGATGAAGCCTCTAATCAATCCCTCATCATTTTTTGCCCAGACAACAAAAACATCGGCAATTGGTGAGTTTGAGATCCACATCTTGGAGCCAGTTAAAGAGAAGCCACCAGGAACCTTTTTGGCTCTAGTGATCATGCCTCCGGCATCAGAACCAAAGTTTGGTTCAGTCAAACCGAAGCAGCCAATCCATTCGCCAGTGGCTAACTTAGGTAGGTATTTTTGTTTTTGCGCTTCGCTACCAAATTCATTGATAGGAACCATAACTAGAGAGGATTGCACGCTCATCATCGAGCGGTAGCCAGAGTCAACACGTTCAATTTCACGGGCAATGAGCCCATAGGAAACGTAATTGAGATTAGCGCCACCATATTCCTCGGGAATAGTGATGCCCAAAAGACCGAGTTCGCCCATCTCACGGAAGATGGCTGGATCAGTAGTTTCATTGCGGTATGCGTCATGAATACGTGGCATCAAACGACCCTGGGCATATTCGGCGGCTGCATCGCGCACCATGCGTTCTTCTTCGGTTAATTGCGTATCGAGGAGTAGGGGGTCGGCCCAATTAAAACTTGCTTTGCTCATGGTTTTTAGTTGTCCTATCTTGGTTTTTAATCCGTACCCTGTGAAATTTCATGAATACGGATATTCTCTTTCCATTATCCATTTTTTTCTCATTTGATGGACGCACCTAGACGCCACCACCGATACTACGATCTTATATTGACAGCCTTTGTCGTAGTCTTGCTGTGCTCCAACTTTATTGGCGCTGGTAAGGCTGCGACTTTAGATTTGCCCTATTTTGGCAATGTGACCTTTGGGGCTGGAATCCTCTTTTTTCCGATTGCTTACTTTTTTGGCGACATCCTCACTGAGGTCTATGGCTATGCCTATGATCGTCGGGCAGTGTGGGCTGGTTTTGCAGCTCTGGCTTTTGCCGCGATCATGGCTCAAGCGGTCATTGCTTTGCCGGTGGCTCCTGGGTCTTATATGGCGAATTACCAGCAGGGTATGGAAACAGTGTTTGGCAACTCGTGGAGGGTTGCTATGGCCTCCATGATTGCGTTTTGGTGCGGTAGTTTTGTAAATAGCTATACCTTGGCCAAAATGAAGATTTTCACCCGGGGTCGCTACCTTTGGATGCGCACAATAGGCTCTACGGCTAGCGGTGAGCTGGTGGATTCTTCCTTGTTCTATATGCTGGCGTTTTACGGCCTGTGGCCACTAAATGAGGTCTTGGCTGTGGCAGCCTCCCAATACGTCCTGAAGACCTCCTGGGAGGTTCTGGCAACCCCTTTAACGTATTGGGTGGTGAGCTTCCTGAAGCGCAAGGAAGACCAAGATCACTACGATATTCACACTAATTTCACGCCATTTAAGCTCAAAGTCTAATTTACGGCTTTTTTGAGCGCAAGCCGTTAAAATAACGGTCTTTGATGCAAACCCTGCATCCGCACCCTAGTATTGACCTATCAGAAAGTAAGAACACATCCGTGCTGTCAGCATCTAATATCACTATGCAGTTTGGGGCAAAACCCCTGTTTGAAAACATCTCAGTTAAGTTTGGTGGCGGCAATCGCTATGGCCTGATCGGTGCCAACGGTTGCGGTAAATCCACCTTTATGAAGATTTTGGGTGGTGAGCTAGAGCCTACCAGTGGAAATGTGAGTTTGGATCCCGGCATTCGCTTAGGTAAGTTGCGCCAAGATCAGTTTGCGTACGAAGATGTGCGCGTACTTGATGTGGTCATGATGGGTCATGAAGAGATGTGGAAGGCAGCAGCTGAACGTGATGCCATCTATGCCAACCCAGATGCCACCGATGAAGATTACATGAAGGCTGCGGAGCTTGAGGGCAAGTATGCTGAGTACGGTGGCTATACCGCAGAAGCAAAAGCAGGGGAGTTGTTGTTAGGTATTGGAATTCCAATCGAGCAACACAATGGACCAATGAGTGCTGTGGCTCCAGGTTGGAAATTGCGTGTACTGTTAGCCCAAGCTTTGTTCTCCGACCCAGATGTACTCCTCTTAGATGAGCCAACCAATAACTTGGATATTCACTCTATTCATTGGCTTGAAGATATTCTCAATCAAATTAAGAGCACCATTGTCATCATTTCCCATGATCGTCACTTTCTCAATGAAGTGTGCACGCATATGGCGGACATGGACTATGGAACACTCAAGGTGTACCCAGGAAATTACGACTCCTACATGCTGGCATCCGTTCAAGCAAGATCACAACAGCTGAGCAATAACGTTAAAGCCAAAGAAAAAATTGCTGAATTAGCAGCATTCGTAGCTCGATTCTCAGCAAATGCATCGAAGGCGCGTCAGGCCACCTCACGTCAAAAGCAGTTAGAAAAAATTGAGATTGTTGAAGTAAAACCTTCTTCGCGCCAGAACCCATTTATTCGTTTTGATGCAGATAAAAAACTACACAATATGGCTGTTGAGTGCAATGCACTGACTAAGGCCTTCGATCGCACCATCTTTAAAAACTTTAAGCTGGGTGTGCGTGCTGGTGAAAAGATTGCCATCATTGGACAGAATGGCGCCGGTAAGACAACCCTGCTTAAAACAATTCTAAGCAAACGTTTTGACGGTATTCCTGCTGATAGCGGCGATGTGAAGTGGGCGGAAAATGCTAACGTAGGCGTTATGCCTCAAGACAACACTGAGATGTTCGCAAAAGACGAATTGCTCATGGATTGGATGAATAACTGGCGCAATACAGGTGATGACGATCAAGTGATTCGTGGCACATTAGGCCGCTTGTTATTTTCAGGCGATGATATCGGTAAATCTGTCAAAGTTCTGTCTGGTGGTGAGAAGGGCAGAATGATTTGGGGCAAATTGATGCTTCAAAAATATAACGTCCTTGCAATGGACGAGCCAACCAATCACATGGATATGGAATCCATTGAAAGTTTGCAGATTGCCCTTGAGAAATTTGATGGCACTTTAATCTTTGTTTCCCATGATCGTGAATTTGTATCCGCTTTAGCTAATCGCATCTTAGAAGTCAAGATGGACGGCACTGTAGTGGATTACTCGGGAACCTACGAAGAGTATTTGCGTAGCCAAGCTTTAGCTGGCTAAGTATTTCCTTTGGCTTGACGCTGGAATCGCATTGCAGTGCCATCGGCACGGATGCGTTTCCAGACAGAATCTTTTTCTTCCTGACTAAAAAACACCCAGTTACTTACTTCGCCTAGAGTGCGACCACAGCCCTGGCAGATTTCGTCATACAGTGTTGTGCAAACTCCAATGCAGGGGGAGTCCGAAGCATCATCACCAACAGCTAAAGAATTGGCTCCAGCTTGTTCCGATGGGTTATTGGTTGAGGTCATGGCAGTACTTTAGACGATTTCAGTGGAATGTGTTGCTCGAGCTCATCAATATAGGCTGCCATCCCTTCATGCTCACGCTCCAAGAAGCGTTTTACCGCATTGGAAAAGCTTGGGTCTTCGATCCAATGCGCGGATTGGAGTGTAGTTGGTAAGAATCCTCTAGCCATCTTGTGTTCACCCTGAGCGCCACCCTCAAATACCTCGATACCTTCCTTGATGCAATATTCAATAGCTTGGTAATAAGCCAATTCAAAATGTAGGCAAGGAATATACTCAATAGCACCCCAATAACGGCCATATGCTTTTGAAGTTAGCCGATCAACTACAAGCAATGATGATGCGATTGGTCTCTCATCGAGAGTGGCAATAATGAGATGAAAATTCTCAGGCATATCACTTCCTAGCAATTGAATGCAATCCTCCGTTAAATATGGGGAAGATCGATGCTCGATATAGGTGTTTTCGTAACAGCGATAAAAGAAGGTCCAGTCATCCTTTGAGGCGAAGGATCCTGGGATATGGCGACACTGAATTTGGTGCTTAGCAACGGCAGCACGCTCTCGTCGTATATTCTTACGACGCTTCATCGTTAATGCCGCTAGAAAATCCTCGAAATTTAGATACCCCGTGTTATGCCAGTGAAACTGCACCGAGTCACGCATCATGAAACCTTGGATCTTCAATTGCTCTAATTCATCATTATTGGGAAAGAGCACATGAGCAGAGGAAAGGGCATTTTGACCTACTAAGGTTTTTAAGCCTGATACTAGGATTTCTTGTATTGCGTGCCTATCAGATTTTGGTGAGACTAGTAATCTAGGGCCGCGGACTGGGGTAAAGGGGATAGCAGATAGCGCCTTTGGGTAGTAAGGCATTCCACTCTGCTCGAAAGCTTGAGCCCAAGCCCAATCGAATACAAACTCACCATAAGAATGCTGCTTAAGATAAAGCGGCATTGCCCCCAGAAGATTCGATTGTGAATCTTCGGCGAGCAAGTGAGCTATCTGCCAACCGGTATTGCCACCTACGCAGCCGGTTTTTTCTAATGCGCTGAGAAAAGCATATTTCAAGAAAGGTCCGGCATCAGCTGCCAGGAGGCCATTCCAGTCTTCCTCATGAATCTCTGAAAGACTGTCGATAACTCGAAGTTGGATAGCGCCTTGATTCAACTAAATTAAGGAGAATTTAGTATTGAATTAATTCAATTTTGTAGCCATCAGGGTCAGTAACGAATGCAATGATGGTATCACCGCCCATTACTGGACCCGCTTCTCGAGTAACGTTACCGCCTGATGCCTTGATCCTATCGCAGGCAATATATGCATCAGGGACGCTGATTGCAATATGCCCATAAGCAGTTCCCAAGTCATAGCTATGAACGCCATGGTTGTAGGTGAGTTCAATTTCAGACTGCCCATCCGCATTTCCTTTTCCAAAGCCTACAAATGCGAGGGAATATTTCTGCTCTGGTCGCTCGGTAGTTCGGAGCAAGTTCATTCCCAAAACTTTGGTATAGAAATCAATAGAGCGAGTCAAATTGCCGACTCTGAGCATGGTATGTAGGATCATCATTTTTCAAATATAAAGGTAAATGAAGTTTCTCGTCGAACAAGAAAAAAACCCAGGGGATTGACCTGGGTTTTTTGGCTGAGGTGGCTAATCCTTACTGAATCTTCGCCTTAGCACGAAGCTTTTGCATTAATTCTGAGAATTTGGCTTTTTGCCAATTTTGATCGGCGGTGATCATCTGCTTTAACTGGTCTTTGATTTCATCCATGCTCGGCGCCTTCACGTCACGAACATCATCCAATTTAATAATGTGCCAGCCATATTGGGTCTTTACAGGCTTATCAGTTATCTGACCCTTTTTGAGTTGCACCATGGCCTTCGAGAACTCTGGCACGAGGGACTTGTCACTTACCCAACCAAGATCGCCACCATTGGGGGCTGAACCGGGATCCTTAGACTTTTCTTTTGCAATCTGTTCAAAGTTGCCGCCAGCCTTAACTTGAGCTGTTATTGCTTTGGCATCAGCTTCTTTTTCTACCAAGATGTGCTCTACGTGATATTCCTTGCCGGTGTACTGTCCTTTAACTTGCTCATAAGCAGCTTTTAGCTCAACTTCAGTTACACCTTCTCTTTCAACAAAGTCCTCAAACACCGCAGCAATTAGAACTCCCATCTTGGATTGCTCTAATTGCTCTTTAACAGATTCCTTTTGGGTGATGCCGCGATTATTGGCCTCTTGCAGGATGAGCTCACGCGTCACCAGCATTTCTCTGCCTTGGTCGCGAACTTGCTGGTTATCTGGTTGATTTGATTTTTGAATGAGCTTATCCAATTGTGCTTTTGGAATCGGTTTGCCATTCACGATGGCGGCATTTTGTGCATGAGCTCCTGGTGAGAGAAGTGCAAAGCTAAAAGCGCTAATGGTCAAAATTTGGCGTGTGTTCAACATGGGCTGGAAAATATAAATAAGGTAAAAGGGAATCTTAAAGCAATCCGGGATTAATTAGTGCTTTCACTAGGGGTGAATGCCAAGATAGTCAGAGCATGTATTGCCTCGGGGAAGTGTCTTTGTAAGGCGGCGTAGATAGCTCTATGCCGAGCCACCTTATTCATACCCTCAAATTCCGGGGAAATGATGGCGAGCTTGAAGTGTCCGCCACCAGATGCTGCGCCTGCATGGCCTGCATGAAGATGGCTTTCATCCTCAATATGCAGTTGCGTTACTTTAAATGCTGCCCTTAAATCCGCATCAAACAGGGCGATTCTCTGTTGATTGAGACTCATTCTGCAGGGTGCTCCATGTGTCGGCTTAACCAGATACCCTGAAGAATGACAAAAATTACCAGCAACCCTGTGCTGCCAAATAGCTTAAAGTTGACCCAGGTCTCTTCAGAGAACTCAAAAGCAATATAAAGATTCAGGGCGCCCATGAAAAAGAAGAATAGTGCCCAGGCCATGTTGACCTGATGCCAAACAGATTTAGAACTGTGCTCTTTGAGCGTAATCTGCTTACCCATTAATACCTGAATCCAGTTTTTCTGGAAAAACTGAGCGCTAATAAATAGTGCCCCAGCAAACAGCCAATACAGGGCAGTTGGCTTTAGCTGAATAAAGGTCTTATCGTGCAGGAAGATGGTCAAACTGCCGAAAACCAGAATCATCACCAAACTTACCCATTGCATCGCATCGATTTTGCGATGGCGATAGTAAACCCAGAGAATCTGTCCAATGGTTGCAATCATGGCTACGATAGTTGCAGTGTAGATATCACCAAATTTAAAGGCAATAAAAAAGAGAATGATCGGAAAGAGGTCAAATAAAAATTTCATATCTTGATTATCCAGCTATCTAAGAATTACTCTGGTTTAGTCGATGTAGCATTCGCGGATGGTTCAAATTTTAAGGATGCTGAGTTAATGCAATAGCGCAGTCCAGTGGGCTGCGGCCCATCCTCGAATACGTGTCCCAAGTGCGCATCGCAATGTGAGCAACGTACTTCCGTGCGAATCATTCCATGTGAGCTGTCACGGATTTCCGTAATTGCCGCATTGTTCTCCGGTGAGTAATAGCTGGGCCAACCACAACCAGCGTCAAACTTAGTGGAAGATTGAAATAATGGCGTGTCACAACAAATGCAGTGATATTGGCCGTCAGCCCAGTGATCCCAATACTCTCCAGTAAAAGGTCTTTCAGTGGCTGCCTCACGCGTTACGCGATATTGAATATCGTTAAGTGTCTCTTTGTATTCTTGATCTGTTTTCTTTGTCATGGCATTAAAGGAATTAGTTTAAGAGGAGCAGCTAACTGAAACGCGCTGCATATCGAGTGGGGGTGGTTTTGAGTAGTCATTAAATACATGCTGCTCATCAAAAGGATTGCTAAGTATTTGGAATAGGGTGCGTACTTCAGAGAAATCATCCTGTTGCGCTTTTTCGATGGCAATTTGAGTCAAATGATTCCTAAGAATGTACTTGGGGTTGACTCTATCCATCAAATTCTTTCTGCCATCATCAGTCAACGACTCTGATTGCAGCCTATTGATGTAGTCTGCAAACCATAGATCAATATTTTCACGATCGACAAACTCATTTCTTTGCAGGATTTCATTTGGCTTGGAGTCTTTCTTTAAGCTGCTAAGCTTGCGAAAGAAATTGGTGAAATCTACTTTTGAGTCGTGCATTGCTTGCAAGAGTCGCTCAATCAACTGAACATCGCCTGTCTCCTCGGATTGCAATCCCAGCTTTAATCGAAATGCCCGCTGCCATTCTTTCGCATAAATAAGGGGGAACTCTTCAAGGGCTGAGCGCAAAAGATCCTGAGAATCTTCTGCGGAATGCTCTAACTCCAATAAGGGCAGCATTGCGCTAGCAAGGCAGGCTATATTCCAGTGCATGATCTGGGGCTGACGGTGGTAAGCATATCGACCGCCGTGATCACTGTGATTGCATATGTGATCAATTTCAAAGTGATCTAAAAATCCAAAAGGGCCGTAGTCGATGGTGAGGCCCAAGGCGCTGATATTGTCACTATTTAAAACGCCATGACAGAATCCTACGGATTGCCACTGGGCAACCAGCTTAGCATTTCGTGCGCTTATTTCCTTGAATAGTTTTAAATATGCATCTTGTTGAGAAAGGCATTCTGGATAGAATTCGGCAATCAGAAGATCCGCCAACTCTTTCAAACGAACAATATTTTGTTGGGATGAGAAATGTTCAAAGTGGCCTATGCGAATAAAACTTGGAGCAACACGAGAGCATACTGCCGCAGTTTCCATGGTTTCTCGGCGAACAGCCTGCTTTGATCCAACCAGTGCAAGTGCCCGGCTGGTTGGAATGCCAAGTGCATACATAGCTTCACTACATAGAAACTCCCGAATGGAAGATCTTAGAACTGCTCTTCCATCCCCCATTCTGGAGTAGTGCGTTCTACCTGCACCCTTTAGTTGCAGCTCAAGTCTGTTGATATCACCCAGCAGAATGGCGCGACCATCACCCAATTGCCCCGCCCATGATCCAAATTGATGTCCGCTATAGACCGTAGAAATGGGATTTGAAAAAGTCAGTGATCCCGCATTCAGTTGATTGCCCGCCAAAACTGCCAGCCAATCAGGATCTTTAGGCAGATTATCATCCCCAAGTTCCAGGTCAATCAGTTTGGCGGCCGAAGGTGAAAATGCGACCCAATAGGGATGGGGTAGCGGGGTAGGTGGGGTTGGTTGGCATACATCATCGCCACGAAGGGTAAAAGGCATATTTGTATTCTATGGGTAATTCACAAGCATCGCAGAAGCCTCTAAAATGACCCTATGACAAATAAAGTACAACTCAATGCGGCAACGCAGCTTGCCAATCTAGGTGAAGAGCTCAATGTCCCTTTTTTAAAACTACTTGGCGTGCGTCTGATCAGCGCTGAAATGGGTAAGGGCGAAATACTCCTGGCTCTTAAGCCGGAGCACACCAACACCTGGG
Organism: Pseudomonadota bacterium; assembly: GCA_041179645.1. Classification (GTDB taxonomy): domain Bacteria; phylum Pseudomonadota; class Gammaproteobacteria; order Burkholderiales; family Burkholderiaceae; genus Polynucleobacter. The sequence continues at coordinate 253,965 of JBEGSZ010000013.1, read as the reverse complement.
ATGTAGCTCATGGTGGCGTACTGCTTACCCTTATGGATGTTGCAATGGCAGTTGCTGCCCGCTCTAGCGATCCTGGTGATCGCAGCGTGGTGACTGTTGAAATGAAGAATAATTTTATGCAGGCCGCCAATGGCATCTTGCGAGTAAAGGCAGACACCGTTCGACGTACCGCCACAATGGCCTTTTGTGAAGCTAAGCTTTACAACGATCAAGGTGAAATCTGCTGTATGTCAACAGGGACTTTTCAATTTCTCAAGCGACTCGCAACTAAAAATGCAAATGGCGAGCGAGTCATTAATGAAGACTCGCGTCAGCAAAAGTAATGCGGGGTTTGTTGATTGCTTAGACTGAGAGATTTGATCCAGGAGCGGCGCTAAGCTCTCCAGTGACAACGTCGTGACCTACCGTGCCATTTGCATCAAACCGTCTCTCAACCATCTCGAATTGACCGTCTTTGCGAACACGCAGAATAGTGCTCGAACGTGTTCCGTAAGAGGGGGTCTTAATAAAGGCGGCCGACAGCGCCTTCTCCCAATCTGGGTTCACGCCAGTGCTAGGCAATTCCTGTGGACTTGCCTCATGAGTGTCAGCCAATACGCGTAAATAGTGATCTGCATTTTTAAGTTGACCGCTATCCATCGCAAGAGTTTGTGCAAATGCTGCTACACGGTGATTTACTTTAGGCCATGGGGTATCGAGCATGGCATTCGATAGACCATAAACTCCGGGGCTGAGCGCCTGTTCAGGAAATACTTTTCTTGGGCGAATATTTTGACCCATCATGAGGCGGTTACTCACCCAATGCATTTCGGCATTCGCTGGGTCACTCAAATCTGCCATCAATAAATTAAAGCCGTTATATTGCTCAAAACGTTTGGAATTTTCCTGTATGTAAGCTTGCGGTTTGTGATGACCAGTGAGGTACCGAAGACTGAGCTCCCCACGGGTTCTTGCATCTGGATTTTTTTCACTAGGCGATCTGACATTAGTAAGCGCAGCAAAGCGACCAGTCTTAGTAAAGCCTAGCCATGTTCCAGGACTGCCCAAAACATCCGCCCGATCCTTGCCGGCCAATAGGTCAGGGTGCTCTGACCACCAGCCCATAGGATCAGTGTTGCGCTCATAAAATTCATCTCGATTCGCCGCGACTACTAAAGGGTAATCTGGGTGCGATTTCCAGGCGAAGAGAATTAGGCACATAATAAATTAAACTAATAGCTAGATGATTAAATTTCTAACAAAGGGTAGGGCAGTTGATCTATTTTTAACACAGGGCCATCAGAGCTGCCTAAATGAATTGCTCCAGCCTCAAGGACATCCAACTTACACTCCAACTGAAGATCAATCCGACCCGCACTTTCTAGGCTAGCTGAAGCCAAAACCACCATGCCGCAGGGTTGACTCGCATCGCTGTCTTGAAATAATTCCACGCCGGGTTTGGCAAGCTCTAAGGATGATGCAGTCGAGCTAGTATGTGCAAGTTGCAGTCTGCGCTTTACCGCTCCACGATATTGACTCCGGGCAACAATTTCCTGCCCTGGATAACAACCTTTTTTGAAATCCACCCCTGCAACAGATTCAAAGTTAATCATCTGTGGAACAAACTGCTCTTGGGTTGCTAGAACAATGCGTGGGATTGCGCTCAAGACCTCCAAAGTATTCCATTGCATGAGGGCGGCCTGATTAATTAATGGTGCATTAGCCTCTAACTTTCTTTGCGCAGTCAGAATCCGTTGAAAGGATTGGCCCTCAGCAAGGACATCTGGCATACGCAATGCAATAGAGTCTTTTGGTGTGCTTATTGATTCACCGCCCTGAATCTGTTGGTAGAACCCAAATACGTCCCAATCGCTTGATGCATCAATTACTTTAACTTTGGATCGCAACACGAACATCGATAATCGTTTGGCTGTACTCGCTGCTATGTCTTTAGAAATAAAGAGCGCAAAACGGTCATCTGAATTAGCGGATTCTGGGAATAAGCCCAGCCACGCACTAGCCAAAAGTCGTCCTTTTGGGCTGCAGTAACCTACTAATCGAACAGAATCAAATCCCTGTGCAATATCACCTAAGACCGTCCTCTTCAGGCTAACTACGGAATTACTCAATTGACTTTGGAGTAAATTGGCGGCATCAGGCCCCTCCACTAAGATTAAGCCCCAATCATTTAGCGGAGTAGAGTCGTAGTTCAAGCTAGTAGGGGTCATTTCAGTTTTTTCTGAGCTTCGGGTCATGAGCTTTTATCATAGCGTGATGAGCGGAAAATTTCAGAAAAGAACTCTTTTCACAAAGCATTCAAATGCGGGCGCATGGAAACCCTATGTTTTTTGCCTCCTTACGCTTATTGCCTTTATTTATGGGGCAATATTTTTGTGGCCCGTAGTTCCTGCTACATCAAATACCCCAGAGGGAGATTCATACAAAGTCAGGATTGCTCCTCAATCAGGCTTATCTGCAATTTCGAAGCAGTTATCGGATCAAGGTATATCTGCAAATAGTGGGGCCGTTCAGATTGCAGCGAGGGCATTATTTGTAGCTTCAAAACTAAAACCAGGCACCTATTTGTTTGCCCCCCGCGCTAGCCTGGGAAAGATCTTGTTACAAGTTGCGCGTGGTGATCGAGTTAGGGAAAGTTTAGCCATCATCCCTGGCATGACCATATGGCAACTGAGAGGCTTAATTGACAAGCACCCAGCGCTGATTCACCAGACTAGGGGAATGAGCTCTAAAGAGCTTTTACAGGCTATTGGCCTTTCTTATCCAGGCGATGAGGGTCTTTTTTACCCAGATACCTACGTTTTTGATCCGGATGACTCAGATATTTCAATATACCGAAGGGCTTCTCAGGCAATGCAAAAGCAACTCGCTAGTGCTTGGGAGCAAAATGACGCAAAATCACCAATCAAAACACCTTACGAACTACTCATTTTGGGGTCAATAGTAGAGAAGGAGACTGGCCGCTCCAGTGATAGAGCTCTCGTGGCAGCTGTTTTTGTAAACCGTCTGAATCTTAATATGCCATTGCAGACTGATCCAACCGTAATTTATGGAATTGGCTCTAAATTTGATGGCAATCTTCGAAAAGCGGATTTGCGCAAGGACAGTCCATACAATACTTACATGCGCAAAGGTTTACCTCCAACACCAATCGCAATGCCGAGCAAAGAGTCGCTCATGGCTGTGATTCGTCCTGCAAAAAGTGATGCAGTTTATTTTGTGGCGCGTGGTGATGGCAGCAGCCATTTTTCCAAAACCTTAAAGGAGCATGAAAGTGCAGTTGATCAATTTCAACGCAAACGTAGCGCTCCCTCTAAATCAAATTAACGGCAATCGATATGTCATCTCAACTTCCAGGTTTTTTTATTAGTTTTGAGGGTATTGATGGTGCTGGCAAAAGCACGCATATTGAAGCCTTCTCTAGCTTAATTAAACAACGTTGCTCTGATCGTGAAGTTGTCATGACGCGAGAGCCTGGTGGCACTCAATTGGGTGAGCAGCTCCGCACTCTATTGCTTGATGCCCCCATGAATTTAGAAACAGAGGCATTGCTGATGTTTGCCGCTCGTCGTGAGCACATTGCACAAGTTATAGAGCCGGCATTAAATGCTGGGAAGATTGTCATCTCCGATCGCTTTACGGATGCTAGTTTTGCTTACCAGGGCGGTGGTCGAGGTCTGAGCTTGCAGAAGTTAAATGCATTGGAACAATGGGTTCAGGGCCGCCCTGACGGTTCATTACTTCAGCCTAATTTGACTTTTTTATTTGATTTGCCTGGGTCAATTGCAGAATCTAGAAGATCCAAGGTGAGGGTGCCTGATAAATTTGAAAAAATGGACTTAGACTTTTTTGAAAAAGTACGTCAAGAATATTTGCGTAGAGCTAAGGCTGATCCACAACGCTTTTACTTGGTTGATGCCACAAAAACACCAGAAGCCATTTGGAATGAGCTTGAGTCATTACAGATTAACCTCTAAATGAGTGACGTAATGTTCCCACAAGAGTCGGTCAAAAAAATAGCGCCTTGGCTTGAGTCTGTCTGGGGTGGTATGGACTTGAACGCATTCCCAAATGCTATTTTGGTTCACGGCCAATCCGGCATCGGCAAGTTTGAGTTCTCTATTGAATTGGCTAAGGCGCTCCTGTGCGAGGCATCATCGACAGCAAAGCCTTGCAACCAATGCGAAGCCTGTCGGTGGTTTAACTCTGGCAACCATCCCGACTTTATTGCCCTTGTACCTGAAACGCACCGCAAGCTATTGCCCCATGGGGATTTTGAGTCAGATACTGACTCACCTAAAAGGTCTAAGGCCAGTCAAGTTGATGCCGATGGCGAGGCAACCGAGAAAAAGGAAAAGAAAAGTATTTCCATTGAAGATGCTCGGAGTGCAATCGAAGGTCTTTCTATTGGTTCGCACCGCGGTGGCAATCGAGTGATATTGGTTTACCCGTTAGAGATGCTGAGGTCAGACTCTGCCAATACATTACTGAAGTCTCTTGAAGAGCCGCCAAAAAATACAATCTTCATCTTGTTAGCTGATCGATTAGATCGAGTGTTGCCAACAATTCGTTCGCGTTGCCGTTTGTTATCAGCGCCAAGACCAGATCGGGTGGCGGGATTAAATTGGTTGCGTGCCGAACTGGGTAAGATCCCTAACTTGAAAATGAGTGATGCCGATATCGAATCGATATATGACGAGCAGGGTGGTGCACCTTATGCCGTTTTAGATTCCCTAATTGCGCGCCACAACAAGGATGAAAAGGATGAGCTCACTATTGCTATTCAAGCATCACGATATTTATTGCAGGCAATGTCACAGGGCGCTCAAATTAATTGGTTGGATGCGGCGGATAAGACCCAAAAAGCGCGCTATTCAGTTTTATTAGCCACCATGCAGCGCTGGACCTCTGACTTGCAAAGTTGCGCCCAAATGGGTTCACCTCGCTATTATCCTAAACATGAGGCCGCAATTAAGGGTCTAGCTCAACAAGCTCGTCTTTCTAAGTTACTTCGTTTCTGGAAGTCTTTAATTCAAGCGCGCCGTCATGAAAACCACCCTCTAGCCACCCGCGTTCAACTAGAGGCATTACTTTCTCAGTACCAACAGGTATTTGAAGACTAAAATAATGAGTCATGTATATAGACTCACATTGCCATCTCGATTTCCCTGAATTTCAAACTCGTCTACCTGAGGTTCTGTCCAATATGGCTGCCTCCAAGGTTAGCCATGCTTTATGTGTTTCAGTAGACATTCCTGACTTTCCCAATGTGAGAAAGCTGGCTGAGGATCACCCCCATTTATATGCCTCAGTTGGCGTGCATCCGGATTATGAAGATACGCTAGAGCCTAGCTTTGAATTTTTGGTTGAAGAGGCCAAGCACCCTAAAATCGTTGCCATTGGCGAAACAGGGCTAGATTACTACCGCATGGGCGATCGTAGTTATGAGTCTATGGAGTGGCAAAGAGAGCGCTTTAGAACTCATATACGAGCAGCTGTCGCATCCAAAAAGCCCCTTATCATCCACACACGTTCATCTTCGGCTGATACTCTCAGAATCCTCAAGGAGGAGGGTGCCGATCAAATTGGCGGGGTTATGCACTGCTTTACGGAATCTACAGAAGTCGCCAAGGCAGCCATGGAAATGGGCTTCTATATCTCATTTTCAGGAATTGTGACATTTAAGAGTGCTAAAGACCTTCAGGAGACCTGCAAACAGGTGCCCCTTGATCGCATGCTGATTGAAACAGATTCACCATACTTGGCTCCGATTCCATACCGCGGCAAGATCAATGAGCCAGCCTGGGTCTCCAAGGTTGGTGATTTTATTGCCGATCTGAAGGGCATCCCCATTGAATTGCTAGCTGAGCGGACTTCCAGTAATTTTTTCCAATGTTTTCAGATAGATAGAGCTATTTCATGAGATATTTATTTAAACTCAATAGCGCTTTAGGCGCCTTGATGCTTTGTGCCGCCAATCTAGTTTTGGCTCAAACGGCTGATCAAATTGATGACTTCACCAAAGCGGCGAAGTTTGATGATGTTTCTGAGGTGCAATCCTTGCTTAAGGCTGGTGTTAGTCCAAATGTCTCGGATCCCAAGGGTAACCCCATGCTGATTGTGGCCATCCGAGATAAGTCAGCAAAGGTTACCGACTTACTCCTTGCCAACCCCTCAATTAACGTCAATTTACCCAATAAGAGCGGTGAAAATGCTCTCATGATGGCTGCCTTTGATGGAGATATGGCTACAGTTAAGATGCTCGTTTTGAACAAAAAGGCTGCTGTTAATAAGCCTGGTTGGTCTCCAATTCACTATGCAGCTACAAATGGGCACTTGCAGATCGTCCAGTTTTTAATGGCTAATGGAGCCATGATTAACGCCTTAAGCCCGAGTGAAACAACACCGCTAATGATGGCAATTGGATCTGGCAATGACGACCTGATTAAATATTTGCTTGATAACGGCGCTGATTTGCGTATGCGCAATCATGAGGGCTATACAGCCATTGATGTTGCTCAGTTATTTGGGAAGGATGATATTCGTGATGGGTTGATGTCACGTTGGCAAAAGCTTTATAAAGAGCCATATCCAGGCGGCCCAAAGAAGTCCCCTACATAATTGGCATTAGTTATAGTTGCGTATAATCATTATTATGTCAAATGATAAATCAAGCTAATCCAATTGGCAAATAGACAGAGCTAAATGTACATCCTTGACCACCTAGCTAGTCTCCCCGGCTTTCATAAGCTACCAAGCTTTGGCACGCTATTTGCCGAAATTAATACAGATATGGGAAATAGCGAGATTTGGTTTGTCTTGATTCTTGCTTGCCTAATGCTGACACTGCACGGCGTGGCAGTTTTGATGATTGCTGGAGCCTTTCATTGGCTAGATCGCAAGCTTGAAAATAAACGCGTATATGGCGCAAATTTCCTTTCTTATTTCATCGCCATTTTGTTGATTATCGGCAGCCATTTCATTGAAATCGTGGCCTGGTCTTATGTTTGCGTTGCTTTACAGGTCTTCCCAACCAATCCTCAGACCTTCTACTTTGCCGGGGAAATGTACACCACTGTTGGTTTTGGTAATTACAGCTTATCTGAGCGTTGGAGAATCCTGCCAATCATCATTTCATTCTCGGGAATTTTTGCGGTATCCATGTCTGGTGCGGCCCTGTATTCGATGATGGGTGCGCTACTAAACCGCTCAAACCAGAATCCTAAATCTGGGACTGGGCTCTAAAAAACCTGTTTTGAAGGTTTCCACAGCCTAATTAATAAGCTTGGCCTTATCAATTGGCGCCTTTTGCTTAAAAACAAGCTCTAAAACACGCCCATTGGACTCCAGAGACCGCATTCTGCCAGGTAGCCAATCAAGATCTCTTGCAAGCCAAATATCGACCTGACGCTTATAGGGGTCATTCTCTCGCTGCATAAGTGCGTAATGACGATTGACTGACTTCCCTAAGCTGGGAATATCCTCTGATTCGACCTCGCCATAACTTTTAAATTGCCACATTTCAAGCGTGTTGTAGTCAACCACGGGAAGCGCCCGAATACTCCCAGCACCATCAATTTTGTCGCTGCCGTTTAAAAGCGAGGCAAATTGAAACATCAGACTGAAGCGATCTTGGGTTCCCGGCAGCAAGTCGGGGGTAAATTCTGGCTTCTCAGAAAAATACATCTTCCCTGCTCCGCTCTGATCGCGATCAAAACGAGAATAGCGCGGTGGTTTAGTGCCGCGTTGCGTCCAATAAATTGATGGCGCAATTCCATATGCATCAACAGAGCCACGAGATTCAAAAACAAATGGACCAACTACTGCATAAGGAATGTTGACGTAGAGGCGGTAATTGTTTCCTTCGGTAACCCAGTCAAGCTGCGCAGTTTGATAAAGCTGCCCATCAACATAGGCATCAAAATAATAGGTTCCAGAGTCCGGAAGGCGAAATGCTTGTCCGGATTGGTTGCCGAGTGCACCCTGCTCTCCTTTGCCCTGAGTTGACAATGGATCCGCTGATACAGCATTGGTTTTCTTGGGCGTAGATTTTTTCTTTGGCGCGCTGCTGAGTTGGATTTTTTTAGGAGGCTCAACACGAAGCTCTGTTTTGATAATCAGATCTTCGGCTAAAGGGGGTGCGCTACTGAAAGAAAAAAAGGGAAGACCAAAAAATAAAATCAGGTGACCAAAGACTGATAAGAAAATAGCAGCAATCAGAATCCACAGAGATCTTCTGCGTATGGATTGAAATAAATTGCCAAGTGAATCGATCAAGAAATTAATGCTCGATAAATGCAATCACTGCCGGTAGATGATCGGCGTAGTCAGCGATACCATGATCACTGCCCTCAAGAATCAATTGCTTTGCGCCAGGATAAAAAGCAGACATCTCTTTCCAATCCAGGAGTTCATCGCCTTTTGCAGCTATTAAAAAATACCGCTCTGGATTGATAATTTGATCAACCTGCAAAGCGCGAAGCTCATCAATGTATTCGGCCTTGAAATCAAATGGTTCTTCACTGTCGTAAGCAGTCATCATGCCAACATGGGGCTCTAACTCTCTCGCTGCATAAACCGCAGGATTTAGCGCAATACCTTTGCATTGATATTTCTCAGCAAGGTAGTTGGTATAGAAGCCACCTAAAGAAGATCCAATAATGACTATGCGATCAGCTTTAGATTGGTCGATATGTTTAATAACCATATCGATGCTTTCCTTAGGAGATGCTAGCAATTGAGGGCAATACCATTCATAGGTATTGTCAGGCGTTGAAAGCACCCTCACCGCTTCACCAGTCATCACCGCTTTGCTTGAATTCGGGGAAGAGCGAAAGCCATGAAGATAAACCAAAAGGGTTGTTCTCATAAGCTTCTTTTAAGCCTTCTGACCAATTTCAAAGTTCGCCATTATTTCTAAGGCCTTAACCATTGCCGAGTGATCCCAGGCTTTGCCACCATGGGCGCTACAGGAGTTTAATAATTCTTGAGCGGTTGCAGTATTTGGAAGCGAAACACCTAATGACTTAGCGCTACTAAGAGCAAGGCTTAAATCTTTTTGATGTAATTCAATTCTGAAGCCGGGATCAAAGGTTCGCTTAATCATGCGCTCACCATGCACCTCCAAAATCTTAGAGCTCGCAAATCCCCCCATGAGCGCTTCGCGAACTTTAGCAGGATCAGCGCCAGCCTTGGAGGCAAATACCAGCGCCTCAGCAACTGCTTCAATGTTTAAAGCCACAATGATTTGGTTGGCAACCTTCGTGATTTGACCGGCGCCATTTGCACCAACCAAGGTAATGTTTTTACCCATTAATTCAAATACAGGCTTTACCTTTGCAAATGTGGCATCGCTACCTCCCACCATGATGGTGAGCGTTGCACCTTTGGCGCCAAGTTGACCGCCAGAAACGGGTGCATCCAGATATTCGCATCCAAGGGCATTTATCTTTTGAGCAAATTCTTTTGTTGCGATTGGCGAGATCGAACTCATATCTACAACAATCTTGCCCTTACTCAATCCAGAAGCGATACCGTTTTCGCCAAATAAAACTTTTTCAACATCGGGGGTGTCTGGCACCATCGTAATGATGATGTCTGCTTTGCTGGCCACATCTGCCGAGGTGGAGCATTGGATTGCAGCACTATTAGCCAGCTCTTCCGGAATCTTGCTACGGGTATTAATAAACACTTCGTGACCAGCAGCAACCAGGTGACCCGCCATAGGCGCACCCATAATTCCGAGACCAATAAATCCTAACTTCAACTTACTCATGATGTCTTCCTCTTTTATTCTTGTTCGTATTGACTCATCCACCCAAGACCTGCCTCAGTGGATTTCAGGGGTTTGTATTCACAGCCAATATAGCCGTCGTAAGCAAGGCGATCTAATAGTCCAAAAAGGTATTCATAATTGATTTCTCCGGTGCCTGGCTCATTGCGACCTGGATTGTCAGCCAGTTGGATGTGGCCAATCCGACTAAGATATTTCTGGATGGTATTGGCCAGTTCACCCTCCATACGCTGGGCATGGTAAATGTCATATTGTAAAAAGGCGTTATCAGCACCAACCGCATCCAAAATGGCGATGCCTTGCTCGGTCTTAGATAAATAAAATCCAGGGATATCAAAGGTGTTGATAGGCTCAATCAATAGCCTTAAACCAACCTTCTTCAGCTCGCTGGCTGCGTATTGAAGATTAGTTACAAAAGTGTCGTGAAGTACTTTTTGGTCAAATCCTGCTGGAGTCTTCCCAGCGAGACAATTTAATTGGGGCACACCTAGAATGGTGGCGTACTCAATGGCTTTGGCGACCCCAGACCGGAACTCAGCAACGCGATCGGGCAAACAGGCAATTCCACGCTCACCAGCATCCCAATCCCCTGCTGGCAGGTTATGTAGAGCTAATTTAAGGGCATTATTGTCCAAGGCCGATTTAATAGCTTGCACATCAAATGCATAAGGAAAGAGAAATTCAACAGCTTTAAATCCAGCAGTTCTGGCAAGCGCAAAGCGATCCAAGAATGGAACTTCATTAAAAAGCATGGTGAGGTTGGCGGCAAAACGAGGCATTTGATTCCTTTGGATTGAATCATTCACAAAGAACTGATGTTATCAAAGAAGCCTATAAATTTCCTTGAATATCAAGAGAAGGCGTTTTAGGCGAAATTGGGCGTAGAAATACGCTAATATCACTATATAAATGCTTAATATCAAGGAACGTTATGAAAATTAAATTCACCCCAATTACCATCGTAGCCGCAGCTTTGTTGGCGGGTCCAGCACTGGTGATTGCTCAAACCCCTGCTGCGAATGCAGTAGTGGTTGATGCAGCCGTAACCGACAATATTTTTCAGTTGTACGAAGGAACTGTTACTAAGATCGATAAGAAAACACGTACGATTTTCTTTAAAAACAGTGAAGGTGAATCTAAATTCGTTGCCGGCCCCGAGATCAAAAACTTTGATCAAATCAAAAAAGGTGACCGCCTTAATGTTTCTTATGAACTGGCTGTTGCAATCGAGCTAATTAAAACCAAGAGTGATGGCATTCGCAGCAAAGTGGAAACTTCATCAGAAGTAACATCTAAACCAGGTGAAAAGCCAACTCGCACTATTACAAACACCACCACTATCATTGCGGATATTATTGCCGTTGACCGCCCTAAGAAACTCGTTTCTGTTAAAGGGCCTAGCGGGAAAGTTACCGTAGTAACAGTAAAGAACCCCCAGTTACTAGCTGATGTGAATGTCGGCGAGCAAGTTAAGGTGATTTATTTTGATGCAATGGCTGCCTCCATTACTACACCTAAAAAGAAGTAAGGTAAAAAGTAATTCGTTGTAAGTGCAGGGATCCATCTTGAGCATTCGCATCTATTGGGTCCTTGCAGCCATCACCCTACTTTCAGCCTGTGCTAACACCACTCGCCCTGGAGCAGTTGGTGTTAATCGCTCCCAATTCATGATGGCCTCTTCTGATGAGGTCAATCGTCTCTCTGCAGTTAGTTATAGCGAGCAAAATCAAAAGGCAAAAGAAAAAAATATACTGGTCACTTCTGGACCCACCTATGAACGCTTGAAGTTGATTGCAAATAGATTGATTCCACAGACCGCAGCTTTTCGAGATGACACAAAAGAATGGGATTGGCGCCTCACCTTGATTGATGCACCGGTCCTTAATGCCACTTGCGCACCAGGCGGAAAGATTACGTTTTACACGGGGATTATTGAGCAGTTGAATTTAAATGATGATGAGATTGCAGCCATCATGGGACATGAAATTGCCCATGCGCTTAGAGAGCATGGTAGAGAGCGCGTCTCCCAAGCAGTAGCGCAAAATGTACTAGTCAATATTGCCATGGCAGTGGCTGGCCCCTATGGTTCAGCTGTGAGCGCAGCTAATCAAGTAGCGCAATATGCAATTGTTTTACCTAACTCCAGAGAAAATGAATCAGAAGCGGATGCCATCGGATTGGAATTGGCGGCTAGAGCTGGGTATAACCCGATGGGAGCAATCAGCGTTTGGCAAAAGATGCTGAAGGCAACGAAAGACAAAAGCTCTCCAGAATTTCTATCTACCCACCCCTCTGGCGAAACTCGAATCGAACAACTAACAGCGCTAATGCCATCGGTTGAGCCTCTCTACAAGGCTGCCCCTAAGCCTTTGATATCAAATAAAAAGATGTAAGGCGCTCTAAGGCGACATCCCTTGCTTTTTTTCAGACCTCAAAAATATTAGAGCCATCACGATGATGAGCACTACGCTCATGCCCAATGGGAACCAGCCTCCATCCATAAACTTAATTGAGTTGGATGTAAAAAAGGCCAAGTCCATCATGATAAAAAAGATTCCACCTATCATTGCTGCAATTGGATGCCAACGCCACACAACAATGGCAACAGAAATTCCTAAAAAATCAGTTAACAGCATCGTCCCGGTGACAGCAATGCCATAAGCTCCCGCTAATGAGGATGAAGTTCTAAACAGTATTACAGCAGCGACAACCATTACAAGTAACATCAAATTAATTAATGGCACATAAATTTGACCGGCATCGTGTTCGGAGGTTTGCACTACACGCATCTTTGGCAAAAATCCCAACTCGATCGCTTGCTTGGTAATCGAAAATGCTCCAGAAATTACAGCCTGTGATGCAATGACAGTTGCAAATGTTGCAAAAATTACGAAGGCAACGTGAAAAGAGTCTGGAGCCATGAGATAGAAAAGATTGCTAAGCGACTCAGGCGACTTTAGAAGCAAAGCCCCTTGCCCAAAATAATTAAGCAGTAAAGCGGGCAGCACAAAACCAACCCATGCAAGCTTAATTGGCTTGGGGCCAAAGTGGCCCATATCTGCATACAAAGCTTCCGCCCCTGTGACGCACAAGACAACCGCGCCAAGAGCGAAGAATGGAAGAAGACCATTATTAGCAACAAATTCTTGAGCGTAAATCGGCCGCATTGCAAGTAATACATGTGGATTCTCTAAGATATTTAGTAGGCCCAATAGGCCAAGCAAAATAAACCAAACCACCATTGCAGGCCCAAACAAGACCCCAATCTTTCCAGTGCCAAATCGTTGCCCCCAAAACAATCCAACCAGAATGGCAAGTGCAACCGGTATGACGTATGGTTTTAATGAAGGAGAAACAACTTCCATGCCCTCAACCGCAGATAGCACTGAAATTGCTGGCGTAATTACCCCATCCCCATAAAAAAATGCTGCGCCAACTAATCCAGAAAATATCAATAACCCCCTGATAAGGGGTTTGCCCTGCGATCTTTCCAATAGGATTCTCATCAAGGCAATAATCCCACCCTCGCCTGCGTGATTTGCTCGCATTACGATGGCGACATATTTAACGGTGACCACCATTACCAGACACCAAAAGAATAGTGATAGGACGCCAAGGATATTGGCTTCAGTGGTTGGAACTGAGTGAAGGTCGTTATTAAAGACTTGTTCGAATGCGTATAAAGGACTTGTTCCGATATCGCCATACACAATACCCAATGCAGCCAAGGCTAAGGAATAGATTTTTTTATTTGAAAGCTGTGCGTGCATCGTAAAAATATTTCAATTCAAAGTATGAGACTAAAAGACTATAGCTAGTCAGAGATGATTTCTACTTGTCCGCTATGTAAGTTAAAGAGGGCTCCCACAATGTTAATTTTTTTCTCTTTATAAAGCTTCTTTAAGATTGGGGTGGAATCTTTCAATCGATTTACATTTAGCATGACATTTTCTCGTGCGGCTGCGTCGACCAATTCTCCGCGCATACGTAAGCCAGCACGAACAGCTTCGCCAAGGGTAGATGTGATCATTTGAATATGACCAGGAAATTCCGTATATTCCTCGTAAGCCTTGATGGCCGCCTTAACGGCGCCACAGTCTTCATGGCCAAGAACCATTATTAATGGCGTATGCAAAACAGCCGCCCCGTACTCCAAGCTTGCAAGAACATCCATAGAAACATAGTTGCCCGCTAACCGAATGACAAATAGATCGCCACGATCTTCATCGAAACAAAGCTCAGGACTTACGCGTGAGTCAGCGCAAGCTAGTATTGATGCATAAGGATTTTGACCAGCAACAGAAGCGTCTCGGGAAGATTCAAAATCACGCATCTTTGAATTTGAATCGATATATCGTTGATTTCCAGCTATTAAACGCTCCAGCGCTTCATCGGGTGTGAGCGTATTTTCAGGCTTTGGGGGCGCCTTCTTTACCCCTACCAAGGAGGTAATTTTGTTAATTAAGCCATCTTTTGAGTCATCTGCCATGGTGTAGCCCTCAACTTAAGTCAGTCACTATTCGGTTCTGGTGGATATTGAATCAAATACTTTCTCTAGCGAGGTAGATTTGATTGCATTACTTCCTTTAAAGGGTTGATCAAATATCACCAGCAAGGCAAGCATTGCACCAAAAACACCTGGAAAAATGGCGACGCCAAATGGCATTCCATCAGCAGCAGTTACCAGCAAATTAATACTACAAATTGCTATTAGCAATAGAAGCATTGCAAACCAGAAAATTGTGGGTAATTTTTGAGTGGAACGATCAATTCTTGATTCCCTGCTCTCTGAGATGCTTTCAGACAAAACAAGAATGTCTGAATAGATTGCTATTTGTTTTGGAGTTTGCGGCTCCAATTTAAACAATTGCTGAGAAATGGTTCGCCATTTCATATGAGTTTTGTTGCTGCCACGCTCAAGGCAAAGTTCAGGCCACTCATCGCGGATGATTGACTCTAGATAACCTTTTAGCTTATTCCGAATTTCCAGAGAATATTGATCACCAAAACGCAGCAAAAGCCGATCTAGGTTATTGATTTGTCCGGCTTCAGTTGCAACCAAAGAGGTGATGAGGTTAATGTTGGAGTGAGCCTGATTTAATAAAAAACCAATCAACACGCCAACCGAAGCACCAATAGGGGAAAAAAGTGCCAACCCTAGGCGCAAAGCATGCTCAGAGTGGTCAAAAGGAATTAATGCAGGCAATAAAGCGCAAAGTATTTCAGCTATGAAAATAAATAGAAAAAGAATGCCGGCGGAAGATAGTTTGTATATAAATGCGGGCATTTTATTCTTTCACGGGTAAATGCGATGTCAGGATTTGCAATTGCTTGAATGTGCGTGACGCCAGGGAAAATTAAACCAAGGAAATATTCTTAGAGGATATTAACAGGACTTATTAACAAAATTGACGGGCAAATAAAAAAGGGCCAAAGGCCCTTGATTAATATTATTGGCGGAGCGGACGGGACTCGAACCCGCGACCCTCGGCGTGACAGGCCGATATTCTAACCAACTGAACTACCGCTCCAATACAGCGATTGCTACTTGTGTCACTACTTGCAACTCACAACTAGCCAAAAAATTTGGCGTCCCCAGGGGGATTCGAACCCCCGTACTCACCGTGAAAGGGTGATGTCCTAGGCCTCTAGACGATGGGGACCTGGACTGCTACAAAAACTAATGCTGCCATTGTAAATGCTTGGTGGAGATAAGCGGGATCGAACCGCTGACCTCTTGCATGCCATGCAAGCGCTCTCCCAGCTGAGCTATACCCCCGTAATCTCGCTAAAAATCTACAAGACACTCAAAACAATCCAAGATTTTATCCTATTTTTGTAGGAGGAGGCAAATTCTGCTTCAGACCACCTTGGAAAGCCTTTGTACAACCTCGTTCTTGCCTAATACAACCAAGACAGAATCAATGGCTGGCGTCTGAGTAGTAGCAAATAAGGCATAGCGAACGGGCATTGCTAAGGCCGGCATTTTGATCTCATGCTTGGCCAATACTTCTTTAAAAGCAGCTCCATAGGCTACTTTTGTGTGCTCAGCAGATTTAAATGCATCAATCAGATCCTTCAATGCTGGAATGATTTCAGGAGGGATATTTTTAGCTATTTGCTCAGCGGTGTGTGTAGGAGCCGGTAGATAGAAAAGCTTGGCGCCCTCTGCGATTTCAATCAGTGTATTGGCACGATCTTTCAAGAGTGCAACCACCTGAACAAAGTCAGGGCCCTTTTCCGTATCAATACCCAACTCATGCGCAAAAGGCTTGGTTACTTGCGCAAGAACAACCGGATCCGCATTCTGAATATATTGATGGTTTAGCCAAAGCAACTTCTCCGGATTGTGTTGTGCCGGTGATCGACCGAGGCTTTCCAAGTCAAACCAATTAACGAACTGCTCTTTGGTAAAAATTTCTGCATCACCATGGGACCAACCAAGCCTTGCCAAGTAATTCAGAATGGCTTCAGGCAAGTACCCTGCTTTTTGGTAATCACGGACGCTCATGGCGCCATTGCGCTTACTCATTTTTTCGCCAGAGTCATTCAAAACTGTGGGTAAATGAGCGTATACCGGTGGCGTGCCACCAAGCGCCTTCATGATGTTGATTTGGCGAGGAGTGTTATTCACATGGTCATCACCACGAATCACATGGGTGATATTCATATCGAGATCATCAACAACAACGCAAAAGTTATAGGTAGGCGTGCCATCAGGTCGCGCGATCACAAGATCATCTAACTCATCATTACTGATTTCAATCTTACCTTTCACGGCATCTTCCCAGATAACGGATCCACCAATCGGGTTCTTGAAACGAATAACCGGCAAAACACCTGCTGGAACTTCTGGCAAAGTTTTGCCTGGCTCAGGACGCCATTGACCGTTGTAACGAGGCTTTTCTTTATTGGCCATCTGTTGATCACGCAGTTTATTGAGTTCTTCCTCACTCATATAGCACGGGTAAGCAAGGCCGGCTTCCAGCATCTGCTTAACAACTGCACGATAGCGATCAATGCGCTGCATTTGATAAATAGGGCCCTCATCTAAATCTAGGCCAAGCCATGCCATACCCTCGATAATGACATCGACAGCTTCCTGTGTTGAGCGCTCTAAATCAGTATCCTCAATGCGCAAAATAAAGTCGCCTTTGTTGTGACGGGCAAAAGCCCATGGATACAAAGCGCTGCGGAGGTTGCCCAAGTGAATAAAGCCCGTTGGACTGGGGGCGAAGCGTGTACGTATATGCATAAGTAACATTATCTCAGGTTGGCTTTAGATTTCGCGATTTAGCACCCTATTTCATAAAAAAGTGGATACTTTGGCCTATGAATGAATTACTTGTATTTATGTGTGATGGCGCCCCTGTCCGCGGGGAGATTGTTTCCATTAGCAGCGCTTGGCAGGCTGTTTTAGAGCGTCGTAACGATCCCCCTGTAATACGACGAATCCTAGGTGATTTCGTGGGCGCAGCGACCCTCTTAAGTGCTAGCCTTAAATTTGATGGGACCTTGATTATTCAAGCCCAAAGCAAAGGCCCTATCCAGCTTCTGGTAGTTGAATGCAAATCTGACCTGACGATGCGTGCAACCGTAAAACTCTCGGTTGACGCTGCCAGCATTAACCCCGAAGCTAGCCTTGGTGAGCTGTTGGATGCCGACAATACAGGACGACTGGTGATCACTCTTGACCCATCTGACCGTCAGCCTGGTCAACCACCCTATCAAGGCATTGTGGCGCTTCAGGAGCATCGCGGTACAGTTATTAAACCCGTGACCAGCGCTGCTGAGGCAATTGCTCTATACATGCAAAATTCAGAGCAGTTGGATACCCGTATTTGGTTAGCATCTAACGATACCCATGTAGGCGGATTGCTTTTGCAACGCTTGCCAGATTCTGGTGGCCATTCGCATCTTGACCCTCAGCTTGCCGCAGAGGGATGGACAAGAATTCAGACGCTTGGTGAAACCATCACCAATGAAGAATTATTAATGCTATCTCCAGAAACCATCCTCCGCCGCCTCTTTTTAGAGGAATCTACCGAGAGCGGGGTTCGCAGCTTTCCAGTCCGCCCCGTTCGATTTGGCTGCCGCTGCTCCCGCGCTAAGGTTGCAGATGTACTTAGAATGCTGGGCGAGGATGAGGTTGAAAGCATTCTTGCAGAACAAGGTGCCGTTGAAACCGAGTGTGATTTTTGCGCCAAAGCCTATCGCTTTGATGCGGTAGATTGCAGGCAAGTATTTAAAACCGATTTATTGACAGATGCTACTAGACCGCCATCAAGCGGGCATTAAGTGATAGCTATTGCTTAATGATTGCCGGCTTTGTGCCTTCAGCAGCATTGGGGGTGGATTTTTCGTTTGGCAGAATTTGTATGAAGAATTCGCCCTCCTTAAGCATGCCGTGCTCAACACGAGCCCGCTCTTCAATTGCACGCGTGCCCTCTTTTAAGTCCTTAACGTCGCCCGTCAGCTTGGCATTACGTAGACTAAGCAAACTGTTTTTAGCCTGCTGTAACTCTAGCTGCTTCTCCATCTCGTACACCTTCAGCCATCCACCCTTACCCAGCCAAAGTGGGTACTGTATTGCGATCAGCAATAGCAGCATAGAGTAGATGACGATACGCATAAGCTGATAGAGACTGTCTATTAGCGTTTAAGGTTGTAGAAAACAGATTTTCCGGGGTAAGTAGCAACGTCACCCAAGTCTTCTTCAATACGCAGTAACTGGTTGTACTTGGCAATACGATCAGAGCGAGACAGTGAGCCAGTCTTAATCTGGCCAGCATTCGTACCAACGGCAATATCAGCAATCGTGCTGTCCTCTGTTTCACCAGAGCGATGTGAGATAACCGCGGTGTAATTTGCACGCTTAGCCATTTCAATCGCAGCAAAAGTCTCAGTCAATGTACCAATTTGATTAATCTTAATGAGGATAGAGTTTGCAATACCCTTCTCGATGCCTTCTTTGAGAATGCGCGTGTTGGTAACAAAGAGATCGTCTCCAACCAATTGGATTTTTTTACCCAACTTTTGAGTAATATCAGCCCATCCGTCCCAGTCACTCTCATGCATGCCATCCTCAATCGAAACGATCGGGAATTGATCAGCCAAATTGCCGAGATAGTCCGAGAATTCGCTTGAAGACAATTGGAGACCTTCGCCTGACAAGTGGTATTTGCCATCCTTGTAGAATTCACTGGCCGCGCAATCCAAGGCCAATAAGACATCTTCACCAGCTTGATAGCCAGCACCTTCAATCGCTTTCATAATGGTCTGCAAGCACTCTTGATTACTCTTGAAGTTCGGGGCAAAACCACCCTCATCTCCTACCGTGGTTGGCATGCCCTGCGCACCTAAAATTTTCTTCAACTCATGGAAGATTTCTGCGCCACAACGTAAGGCCTCGCGGAAACTTTGAGCGCCGACCGGCATCACCATAAATTCTTGAATATCTAAGCTGTTATTGGCGTGAGCACCACCATTAACGATGTTCATCATCGGTACTGGCAATTGCATACCGCCTGATCCACCGAAATAGCGATATAAAGGCAGGCCTGCCTCTTCTGCAGCAGCGCGAGCTACAGCCATAGAAACAGCTAAAGTTGCGTTAGCGCCTAAGCGGGCTTTGTTATGAGTTCCATCCAATTCGATTAAGGTGCGATCAAGGAAAGCTTGTTCACTCGCATCAAGACCTAGGATCGATTCAGCAATCTCGATATTGATATTTTGAACCGCCTTGAGAACACCTTTACCTAAGTAACGAGCCTTATCACCATCACGGAGCTCAATAGCTTCACGTGAACCTGTTGACGCGCCTGAAGGCACTGCTGCACGCCCCATAACGCCAGACTCTAATAATACGTCGCACTCAACCGTTGGGTTGCCGCGTGAATCTAAAACTTCTCTACCGATGATGTCAACAATGGCGCTCATGCACCTTCTCCTAAATAAAGTGAATTTGGGGTGTTACTTAAAGCTATCTTCTAAAAATGATCCCGGCTTCTTAACAACGGAATCAATAGCTACTAAAGATTCAAGAAGCTCTTTCATACGATTGAGTGGCACAGCATTCGGACCATCTGAAAGCGCTTTGGCTGGATCTGGATGCGTCTCCATAAACAAGCCGCTAATACCTACTGCAACTGCAGCACGAGCTAATACAGGTACAAACTCTCGCTGGCCACCGCTTGCATTGCCTTGTCCGCCGGGAAGCTGAACTGAATGGGTTGCATCAAATACAACTGGCGCCTTTGCTTCGCGCAAAATTGCCAAGCTACGCATATCAGAAACCAGGTTGTTGTAACCAAAAGAGGCGCCTCGTTCGCAAACCATAAACTGATCTGGCAGGTGCATTTCTGCAGCTGCTGCACGCGCTTTATCAATTACGTTCAGCATTTCATGCGGAGATAGAAACTGACCCTTCTTAAAATTGACTGGCTTACCACTTTGAGCGCAAGCCCGAATGAAGTCTGTCTGTCTACACAAGAAGGCTGGCGTCTGAAGTACATCCACCACCTTGGATACAGGTGCAATTTCACTGATGTCATGAATATCAGTCAATACTGGAACACCAATTTCACGCTTCACGCGCGCCAGAATCTCAAGCCCTTTTTCCATGCCCAGGCCGCGGAATGAAGTGCCAGATGAGCGATTGGCTTTATCAAAAGATGACTTATAGATAAATGGAATGCCTAATGCAGCGGTAATTTGTTTGAGCTCACCAGCGATATCTAAGGCAGATTGCTCTGATTCAATAACGCAAGGACCCGCAATCAAAAAAAAGCGATGATCTAAACCAACATTAAAGCCGCATAACTGAAATGCACTCATAGCGATCTCCTAGGCTACTTGCTTTTGTAAAGCAGCTTGATGAATTAATGACGCCTTAATGAAAGCAGAAAATAATGGATGACCATCACGCGGAGTAGATGTGAATTCTGGATGGAACTGCACACCAAAGAACCAGGGGTGCATGGTACTAGGCAACTCCATCATTTCAGGCAAAGACTCGTTTGGTGTTCTTGCAGAAATAATCAGGCCAGAATTCTCAAGCCGAGGCACGTAAACGTTGTTAACCTCATAGCGATGTCGATGGCGCTCATTAACCTCAGGGCCATAAATTTCATGAGCCAAGGTATCCGGTTTTACTGGGCAACGCTGCGAACCTAAGCGCATGGTTCCACCAAGGTCGGAATCGTTAGTACGCTTCTCAACACGCCCTTCACGATCCACCCACTCAGTAATTAAGGCAACGACTGGACTCTCGGTATCAGGATCAAATTCCGTGCTATTAGCCTGAGTAATGTTGGCAACATGGCGAGCAAATTCAATCACAGCCAACTGCATACCCAAGCAAATGCCAAGATAAGGAACATTATTCTCGCGAGCGTAACGAATGGCAGCAATCTTACCCTCAGTACCGCGCTTACCAAAACCGCCCGGAACCAAAATCGCATCTAAATTTTGAAGGCAATCTACGCCATCTTTTTCAATCACTTCAGAATCAATGTAATTAATATTAACGCGCGTGTGATTGTGAATGCCTGCATGACGTAAAGCTTCAATCAAGGATTTATAGGATTCAGTTAACTCAACATACTTGCCAACCATGCCAATCGTGACTTCGTGTTGTGGATTGGCTAACTCATAAACTAGGTTTGCCCAAACAGATAAGTCAGCTGGTTTAGCTTGAATATCTAATTCACGGCAAATCAAATCATCCATGCCCTGCGCTTGAAGCATCTCAGGAATCTTGTAGATAGTATCTACATCCCAGACCGAAATTACAGCCTCTTCTCTTACGTTAGAGAACAGTGAAATCTTTGAACGCTCATCCTCTGGAATTGGACGGTCTGCGCGACATAAAAGGACTGTTGGCATGATGCCGATTTCACGTAGCTTTTGTACTGAGTGTTGGGTCGGCTTGGTTTTTAATTCGCCAGCGCTACTCAGATAAGGAACCAGCGTCAGGTGTACAAACGCACAGCTATGCCTTGGTAGGCGAATACTCATTTGTCGAGCCGCCTCAAGAAATGGGAGGGATTCAATATCACCCACTGTGCCGCCGATTTCACAGATAGCAATATCAGCATTGCCATCATGGCTCGCTTTGGCGCCACGCTCAACGAACGCCTGAATTTCATTGGTAATGTGAGGGATGACCTGAACAGTCTTACCTAGGTACTCTCCGCGTCGCTCTTTACTAATGACGGATTCGTAGATCTGACCAGTGGTGAAATTATTGCTTTTACGCATCTTTGCAGAAACAAAGCGCTCGTAATGGCCTAGATCTAGGTCTGTTTCAGCACCATCTTCAGTTACGAAGACTTCGCCATGTTGAAGCGGGCTCATAGTCCCAGGGTCAACGTTGATATAAGGGTCTAATTTTAGGAGGGTGACTTTCAGGCCGCGGGATTCGAGAATCGCGGCAAGCGAGGCAGCTGCGATTCCTTTCCCTAAAGAAGAAACCACACCACCAGTGACAAAAACGTATTTGGTCATCGCTTATGCTCTGTTGGAAAAAGTAATTATAACGATAGCAATCATGTCAGCATAATTTCCCCGCTTGCTCAACTACTCTCGGACCTTGGAGGGTTTTGCCTATAGGGTCTTGATTTTCTCTCCTGATATTTTTTTATAATCTGGCCTGCTTTCCTGTTCCTTTCTTAAGTCCAATTGGCATCATTCGGACAATATTCAGTCAAAATATCCACTTATTGCCTAATTTTTAAGCAAATTTAATGGTTTTGATAATTAAGTCTTATATAAGACATGAATTAGGAATTACAATAAACAAGTTAAGGAAACATCCCTGCTTGGCCTTACTGTTGATAACTCTTACCCAATAGGAAATACGATGCTAGAAGCCTACAACGCCCAAGTTGCCGAACGCGCAGCCCTTGGAATTCCAGCCCTCCCCCTGACCAAAGATCAAACAGCTGAGCTGGTTGGCTTGCTAAAAAATCCCCCAAAGGGAAAAGAAGCGGAATTGGTAGAGCTAATCACTAATCGCGTGCCTGCTGGTGTAGATGAAGCGGCTAAGGTTAAAGCTGAGTTTCTAGATGCTATTGCCAAAGGAACTGAGAAGTCCCCTTTGATTTCACGCATTAAGGCTACCGAGCTTTTGGGTACCATGCTTGGTGGTTACAACATCAAGCCTTTGGTTGAATTGCTCTCCGATTCAGAGTGCGCAGCTACTGCTGCAGCAGCTTTGAAAAAGACTTTGTTGATGTTTGACTATTTCCATGATGTACAAGAATTAGCCGAAAAAGGGAATGCGCAAGCCAAGGGTGTTCTGCAAAGCTGGGCTGATGCTGAGTGGTTTACGAGCCGCGCTGCTGTTCCAGAAAGCATGAAGCTCACCGTATTTAAAGTCACCGGTGAAACGAATACCGACGACCTATCACCTGCTCCTGACGCATGGAGTCGTCCAGATATTCCATTGCATGCAACGATCATGCTGAAGAACCCACGCCCAGGTATTGAGCCAGATGAGGCTGGTGTTCGTGGCCCAATGAAGCAAATTGAAGCTCTCCAAAAGAAAGGCAATCAAATTGCTTATGTTGGTGACGTTGTTGGTACAGGGTCATCACGTAAATCCGCAACTAACTCTGTGTTGTGGTGGACAGGTCAGGATATTCCATTTGTTCCGAACAAGCGCTTTGGTGGTGTTTGCTTGGGTACAAAGATTGCCCCAATCTTCTTTAACACTATGGAAGATGCTGGCGCATTGCCAATCGAGTTAGACGTTTCCGATATGAATATGGGCGATGAAATTGAATTGCGTCCATACGAAGGCAAGGCATTTAAGAACGGTAAAGAGATTGCTGCTTTCTCACTTAAGTCACCAGTAATTTTGGATGAAGTTCGTGCAGGCGGCCGTATTCCTTTGATCGTCGGTCGTGGCCTCACAGCTAAAGCACGTGCCGCACTTGGCTTGCCAGCCTCTACAGAATTCCGCGTCCCTGTTAGCCCACCTGATAACAAAAAAGGTTTCAGCTTGGCGCAAAAGATGGTTGGTCGCGCTTGTGGATTGCCAGAAGGTCAAGGCGTACGCCCAGATACTTATTGCGAGCCACACATGACTACAGTTGGCTCACAAGACACCACTGGTCCAATGACCCGTGATGAATTAAAGGACTTGGCTTGCTTAGGTTTCTCTGCAGACTTGGTAATGCAATCTTTCTGCCACACATCTGCATATCCAAAACCAGTAGATATTCGCACTCACCATGAGTTGCCAGCATTCATGACCAACCGTGGCGGCGTCGCATTACGTCCAGGTGATGGCGTGATCCACAGCTGGTTAAATCGTTTACTCTTGCCAGATACCTGCGGTACTGGTGGCGATAGTCACACCCGCTTCCCAATCGGCATCTCCTTCCCTGCTGGCTCAGGCTTAGTTGCCTTTGCTGCCGCTACTGGCGTAATGCCTTTGGATATGCCTGAGTCTGTATTGGTTCGCTTTAAAGGAAAAATGCAACCCGGCATTACTTTGCGTGACCTGGTTAATGCAATTCCTTTGTATGCCATTAAGAAAGGCTTGTTGACTGTTGAAAAACAAAACAAGAAGAACGTTTTCTCTGGCCGCATCTTAGAAATCGAAGGCCTGCCCGATCTTAAGGTTGAGCAAGCATTTGAATTATCAGACGCTTCAGCAGAACGTTCAGCTGCAGGTTGTGCAATTGCCCTGAGCAAAGAGCCAATCATTGAATACATGCGCTCTAACATCACCTTGATGAAGTGGATGATTGCTAATGGCTACGAAGATAAGCGCACTCTAGGTCGCCGCATCAAAGCGATGGAAACATGGATTGCCAAGCCTGATTTGCTCAAGGCTGATGCAAACGCAGACTACGCTGAAGTAATCGAAATTGATATGAGCGAGATTAAAGAGCCGATCTTGGCTTGCCCTAACGATCCAGATGATGTGAAGTTTTTGTCTGAAGTTTCTGGCGAGAAAATCGATGAAGTATTTATCGGTTCTTGCATGACCAATATCGGACACTTCCGTGCAGCAGGTCAAGTTCTTCAGGGTAAAAAGGATATGCCTACTCGCTTATGGGTAGCTCCTCCAACCAAGATGGATCAGATGATTTTGACCGAAGAAGGCTATTACGGCATTCTGGGTGCTACAGGTGCTCGCATGGAAACTCCAGGTTGCTCACTCTGTATGGGTAACCAGGCTCAGATCCGTAAAGGCTCTACAGCCGTGTCTACATCAACACGTAACTTCCCAAATCGTTTAGGTATTGATACTCGTGTGTACCTCGCTTCTGCTGAGCTTTCAGCGGTTGCGGCACTCTTGGGTCGCCTACCAACGCCGCAGGAATATTTCGAGCAAGTTGAGTCATTGAATGCCAAGTCTGGTGAAGTTTATAAGTACATGAACTTTGATAAGATTAAGTCATTCAGCGATGTTGCTGACACAGTAACAATTTAAGCATTAATAGGCCCCGATGTTAGGGGTAACAAAAAAAGCGATCAGTTGATCGCCTTTTTTGTTATCTAAATTCGTCTAGATGCATAGTTTATTTTCTTGGTTGGCATTTTCACGATTTAAGCCTGATGCCCAAGTATTAGTGGGTAAACCCGTTTTTTCCATCAGCAGCTTAGCGCGCTTGGAAACTTCTTTCCACTCCACATCTAATTGTGGGCCCTTAAAGGCAATCGCCACGACATTGCAGTCATGTGACTCTGGAAATAGCAGCACGCGATTATCAAATGCTTCACAAATATTATTCAGATTGATATCAAAGCTCTTATGGCGGGAGAATAAATTCACCGTTAATACGCCAGGCGATTTTAGGATGTCGTAACAGCCCTTGTAGAACTCCAAAGAACTAGCAGCTGGGCCATCACAAATAGCGTCATACAAGTCAACTTGAACTGCATCGAAGTGATCACGATACTTTGCAGCTCCAACAAAAGCTTTGGCATCGGTTTCTAAAGTTTCTAAGCGACGATCATCATCCGGCGTGAAAAACATGCTTCTTGCTGAAACAATCACAGCAGGATTGAGCTCAACAACCGTGGTTTTTACGGCTGGGCAATAGCGATGCGCAAACTTGGTGAGCGCGCCTGTACCTAAACCAAGCTGAGCAATACGCATGCCTGGTTTAGTCTCCAGGAAAAGTAACCAAGCCATCATTTGCTGGTTGTATTCCAGATAAATCTCATCTGGATCACGAATGCGCATTGCACCCTGAATTAACTCGCTCCCAAAGTGCAAATAGCGCACGCCACCACTCTCTGAAAACGTAACTGGCTCCATCGACATAGATGAATCTGGCATTAGATTACTTAGCCCAGACTCTAGCGTTGCGGAATAAGCGCATCCAAGGGCTAGCACCATCAGGATTATCCAACCATTCCTTTGGTGCCCAGCTCATCTGCACAGCCCTAAAGACGCGTTCAGGATGCGGCATCATGACCGTGAAGCGACCATCTGGAGTGGTAACGCCAGTTAAACCGCCAGGCGAACCATTTGGATTCATTGGGTAGGTTTCAGTTGGGTTACCTTGGTGATCCACAAAACGTAGAGCAGCCAAACCTTGTTTCTGAAGAGCCTCTAAATTACCTTGTTGGCTAAAGTTAGCAAAGCCCTCGCCATGCGCAATGGCGATAGGTAGCTGACTTCCTGTCATACCCTGCGTAAAGATAGAAGGTGATGCCATCACTTCAGCCATGACCAATCGAGCCTCGTACTGCTCGGATTGATTACGGGTAAATTTAGGCCAAGCTTCAGCGCCAGGAATGATTCCCGCTAGATTGCTCATCATTTGGCAACCATTACAGACGCCTAATGCAAAACTATCTTTGCGATTAAAGAAGGAGGAGAACTGATCACGTAATTGAGCATTAAAGAGAATGGTTTTCGCCCAACCTTCACCTGCACCCAATACATCTCCATAGCTAAATCCACCGCAGGCAACTAGACCACGGAAATCATCTAACTTGGATTTACCAGATAGTAGGTCTGACATATGAACGTCGTAGCTATCAAAGCCGGCCCAATTCATGGCATAAGCCATTTCCACATGAGAGTTAACGCCCTGCTCGCGCAAGATGGCAACTTTGGGTCTCGCGTTCTTATTAATGAATGGGGCTGCAATATCGTCAGCAATATCAAATGTCAGCTTTGGTGACATTCCGGTATCGGCAACGTTATCAAGTAAGGCAAACTCACTATCTGCACAATCTGGGTTATCGCGTAATCGAGCGATCTGATAACTCGTGTTAGCCCACATCTTTTGCAGCACTTCACGTGGCTCGGCAAAGATATTTTTCGCATCACGCCAAATTTCAATACGACCATTGCTGTTTGGTTTTGCAATTACATGACTGTAGGCGCTCAGGTTCAATTTACGCAAAACGGCAAATACTGAATCTCGATCGGCTTTACGAATCTGAATTACCGCACCAAGCTCTTCATTAAATAAAGCGCGCATGGTTTGCTCATGACGTCGACCGGAAACTTGTTGTGCCCAGTTCTTAGCATCACCCCAGTCAGCTTCTTGTCCAACATCAACAGCAATCATGTCGACATTGATTGAAATGCCGGTATGCGATGCAAATGCCATCTCTGCAATGCAGGCGAGCAAGCCGCCGTCAGAACGGTCATGGTAAGCCAGCAACTGATCCGCTTTGCGCAATTCAATGATTGCAGTAGCAAGTGCCTTCAGGTCTTCTGGGTGATCTACATTCGGAGCCGATTTACCAGATTGATTGAGAACTTGAGCAATAATGCTTCCGGCCATGCGGTTTTTGCCGCGACCCAAATCAATCAAGATTAATTCAGTTTCTAATGCTGCCTCAGATTCGTCTTTGAGTTTAAGCAAAGGCGTTGTAGTTTTACGAACGTCCTGAACTGCAGCAAAAGCAGAAATAATTAGCGAAACCGGGGAAACCACTTTCTTGGCTTGATCGCCTTCTTGCCATGCAGTAGCCATCGATAAAGAATCTTTACCTACTGGAATAGAAATTCCAAGCGCTGGGCATAAATCCATGCCAATTGCTTTAACGGAGTCATACAGCTTTGCATCCTCGCCGGGTGCACCGCAGGCAGCCATCCAATTTGCAGACAGCTTAACGTCTTCTAAGCGACGAATATCGGCAGCTAACAAATTGGTAATTGCTTCCCCTACAGCCATTTTTGCAGCTGCTGGTGCATCGATTACGGCCAATGGAGTGCGCTCGCCCATGGTCATTACTTCGCCACGGTAGCCCTTGTAATCCATCAAGGTAACTGCACAGTCAGCAACGGGAACTTGCCATGGCCCAACGAATGGATCGCGTGCATTGAGGCCACCAACTGTACGATCGCCGATAGTAATCAAAAATGATTTACTGGCGACCGTAGGCTGTTGCAAGACCCAGGCAATCGATTGAGCTAGATCAGCATCGGTGACATCTAATTCCTCAAACTCTTGTGTAACACGCGTCACATCACGATGCATACGTGGCGGCTTGCCTAGCAATACCTCCATCGGCATATCAATTGGCATGGCAGCATCGCTGCCAGCAGCTGCATTGCTGTCACTTAACTGGAGTTGGCGCTCAGTAGTTGCTTCACCGACTACTGCAAATGGGCATCGCTCCCGATCACATAAAGATTTGAAAAGCTCCAAATCTTTGGCTTCAATTGCTAGAACATAACGCTCTTGAGATTCGTTACACCAAATCTCTGCAGGACTCATGCCACTCTCTTCAAGCGGAACTTTCCGTAATTGAAATTGCGCACCTAAGCCAGCACCGTCAGCGAGTTCCGGGAATGCATTAGATACACCACCAGCGCCGACATCATGAATAGAAACAATCGGATTACTCTGGCCCATTGCAATACAAGAATTAATCACTTCTTGTGCACGGCGTTCCATCTCAGGATTGCCGCGTTGAACGGAGTCAAAATCGAGATCTGCCGTATTGGTACCAGTGGCAACAGAGCTACCAGTTGCACCACCCATACCAATCCGCATACCAGGGCCACCCAATTGAATAAATAAGTGCCCTGCTTTAATTTCTTTCTTGGCGGTATGGATGGAATCAATACTTCCGATACCGCCTGCAATCATGATTGGTTTGTGATAACCGCGACGCACACCTTCCAAGGTTTGCTCGAATACGCGGAAATAGCCACCAAGAATGGGGCGACCGAATTCATTGTTAAATGCAGCTCCACCTAATGGGCCATCAATCATGATCTGTAGTGGTGTGGCGATCCGCTCAGGCTTGCCGTACTTCTCAGACTCCCACGGCAATTCAGTGCCAGGGATATTGAGGTTTGAAACAGAGAAGCCTGTAAGACCTGCTTTAGGACGCCCGCCTACACCAGTAGCGCCTTCATCACGAATCTCGCCACCAGCACCTGTAGAGGCACCAGGGAATGGAGCGATTGCTGTTGGGTGATTATGTGTCTCTACCTTCATCAAGGTATGCACCAGGCGAGTATCTTTTTCATAGCGACGATCATCACCCTTAGGGGACCAAGTCTCTGACTCGGCGCCAACCATCACCGCTGAGTTGTCGGAGTAGGCAACAATAGTTCCCTCGGGCTGCAACTGATGCGTATTGCGAATCATCGCAAACAGGGATTTCTCTTGATCATCGCCATCGATAGTCCAACTAGAGTTGAAAATCTTATGACGGCAATGTTCGCTATTCGCCTGAGCAAACATAATCAATTCAACATCGCTCGGATTGCGCTCTAAGCGAATGAAATTCTCAACGAGATAAAGCACCTCATCTTCTGACAAGGCAAGACCGAGTTCTTGATTTGCTTTATCTAAAGCGGCCCTGCCCTCAGCTAATACCGGGATGCGCACAAATGGGCGATCAGGTAGAGATTGATACAAAGCACTAGCTTCATTGATATCTGAGATAACGGCCTCGGTCATCCGATCATGCAATGCAGCCAATACCAGTTGCTCTTGTTTTGTACTGAGTGATTTTTTACTTTGCCACGCATACTGAACACCGCGCTCAATACGTAAAACTTGAAGTCCGCATTGACGCGCAATATCTGTTGCCTTGCTAGCCCATGGAGAAACAGTGCCAAAACGGGGAATAGAAATCGCTGATTGTTTATCAGCAGCTTTACTAAACAGGGAGCCCCCACCCATTATTTGCGATATAAAAGGCTGCCCGTAAGTCAGAAGACTATTGAGCACCTCTTTATCTTTGGCATTGAGTTCAGACTCAGACCAAATAAAGTGAAGGTATTGGGCCTCAATGGACTCAAGTTGGATTCCTTGGGCTGCGAGCGAAGCTAAAAGTCGCTGTTGGCGGAAGGCTGAAAGGGCATTTGCCCCGGGCAAGCAACAGAATGATGACATGCCAAGATTATAAGGTTTTGATTAGGCGAGGCGTCCGCCCTGAAGGCTTAATTGGCGTTGGCACCGTGCAGCCAAGGCTGGATCGTGGGTCACCAGAACCAGGGTTGAGGAATTCTCCCGATTTAACTCAAAAAGGAGCTCAATTACCTTATTGCCACTGACCTCATCAAGGCTGCCAGTTGGCTCATCAGCAAAGAGGATTGCAGGCTTATTTACGAAGGCACGAGCCAGCGCCACGCGTTGCTGCTCACCACCTGAGAGGGTCTTGGGGAAATGGTTTGCCCTGGTGTCGAGACCAACCTTCTCAAGCCATTTATGGGCAGCCAGTCTAGCTTCTGTCTGGGCTATACCAGCCATCTCCAGGGGTAGCATAACGTTTTCCAGGGCAGTCAGATGGGGCAGCAATTGGAATGATTGAAAAACAAAGCCCACAAACTGACCGCGAAGGCGGGCCCTTCCATCTTCATCCAGTTGATTGAGATTCTGCCCCATTAAGTTAATGTGACCTGTGCTTGGTAAATCCAATCCAGCCAAAAGGCTTAACAAGGTACTTTTCCCGGAACCAGATGCTCCTACAATCGCCACACTCTCACCTTGTGCAATTTCAAAGCTGAGATCATGCAAAATAACTAAATCTCCATCAGCCGTATTAACCAGCTTGCCAACCCTATTGGCGGCAATGGAATTAGACTGTTTGTTCATGTGGAAATTTTCTAGAATGGAAAAATGCGGAATCAGCTTTTAACTGTGAATAAATTGGTTACAGGGCTATTTTGCCTCGTATTGAGCATTTCTTCCTGGGCACAAGTAAAGCCAGTCATCTTGGTGCTAGGAGATAGTCTATCTGCCGAATATGGACTTCCTCGCGGGACAGGCTGGGTAAAGCTGCTTGAGGATCAGTTAAGCAAAGATAAAAGCCCTTGGACAATATTTAACGCCAGCATAAGCGGTGAAACCAGCTCTGGTGGACTTACGAGACTCCCCAAACTCCTGAGTCAGAAAAAGCCTGGAATCGTGCTTATTGAGTTGGGGGCAAATGATGCCTTGCGAGGATTGCCGGTAAGTGAAACCGAGAGTAATTTAAGCAAGATGATTCAGATGAGCAAAAAATCAGGTGCAAAGGTTTTGCTCTGCGGCATACAGATCCCCCCGAACTATGGCCAAACTTACACCACGCAATTTAAGAATCTCTACCCCTTGCTTGCAACTCAAGAGCACGTAGAGTTGCTACCATTTTTCCTGGAAGGCGTTGCAAGTAAGCCAGAATTATTTCAGGCGGATCGATTGCACCCCAATGTTGCAGCACAAAGCATTATCTTTAAAAACGTATGGGGCTCAATGGCCCCATACAGTAACTTGCTTAAAAAACTACCTTAGTTTTAACTGCCTGCACTACCCGCGCTTGCTTGCTTGAGCGGGTTAATGACTTTAACTCCAGCGCTATTGCGCCAGTAAGCCATGAAGCCAGCAAATTCTGACTGTGCAGCTAAAGCTTGAATCTGTTGTGCTTGTGCCTTGTGAACTTTGGCATCCACTGATGTCGGTTGACGAACCTGATCAATGCGGTAAATAGTTGTACCTACACCGGGATTAGAAACCGAGACTACAGCTGGTAATTTATCGGGACTCACCGACATGATTTCATCCATCGATGGGCCAACTAAGCCACCCGGCTTGTTCCGTGAAATCCAGCTAGGACTTGCGAAACCAGCGGCATTCTTGGGATCCTTTTCAAGGGCAGCTAATTTCTCACTTGCAGCGGCAATAGCCAACTTCTCAGCAGCGCGTTGACTAACTTGACGTTTCACTTCAGCAGCAACATCCTTGTAAGGCAGGATTTGTGCTGGATGCAAAATCACCACCCGAGCAGATACAAATACACCCGGCGCCGTTTGAACAGCTTCAGTATTACGCTTATTCTTAAGAGCCTCATCACCATAAAGAGATTGAATGACCTTAGGGTTAGCCAAAGGATGATCTTTGGATACACCAGGAGCACCACCACGAGTAACACCCTTCTGGGATTGAATGCTGAGCTTTAATTTATCAGCAGCAGGCTTCAAGCTATCAGACTGGTCATATGTCATATTCGCAAACTGATCTGCCTTTTCATTAAAGGATTTTGAATCTTCTTTTGGATCCGCCTTGAGAACAATGTACTCAACGTCAATGTATTCTGGACGCTCAAATAATTTGGCATTAGCTTCATAAAAAGCTTGTAGCTCTTCAGCGCTTGGATTTACTTTAGACAAATAATCTTTAGCGTTGAACTGCAAAGCCTGAACCTGTCTTTCGATTTCATACAAAGATGAAACAATCTCAGATAATTTTGGGCTAGCCAGTTCTGTACGAGCAACCGAGTTGACTAACTGTTGAATTTTTAAGTCAAAGCTTTGGCCAGCATAGAACTGCTCCTCGTTCATGCCATTGCTTGCCAATAATTGTTTAAAGCGTACATCATCAAATGTGCCATCTTGACGATATAAAGCACGAATCTGAGGAATCTTTTGCAGACTATTCACAAGCTCTTGCTTACCAACTTGTAAGCGCAGGTCGCTCACCGCAAATCCTAAGATGCGTTGCTGAAGCAATTCATTCAAAATGGCTTGACGAAACGGCAGGCTTTGAGCAATTTGCATATTTCCGCCAACGCGCTCAGCCTGACGCTTAGCGGCCATATCCACTTCTTGCGCAGTGATTGGTTTGCCATTTACCTTAACAATATCCGTTTCTTTATCCATAAATCCGGAATAGCTGGAGATGCCGAACAAGGCAAAAGACGGGACGATGAAAAGCATCAATACAAACTGCAGAATTTTTTGGTGCTTGCGTACGGAATCAAACATGAATTAATCGCTCGAAAATAAAGTCAATAATGCGAGTGTACTAGGCAGAAGGTCTAGAGGAGCTAGAAAGCCTATAAGAGGAAAAGCGAATGCGATTTGGGAAACTGGTGGGCGCTGACGGGATCGAACCGCCGACATTCTGCGTGTAAGGCAGACGCTCTACCATCTGAGCTAAGCGCCCCAAATTAATACAGACGAGATTGTAACCTAGTGCGGGAATAAAAGAGGGATTCTTCACCAAAAAGGGTTTAAATAAACCACTCAATTTGACTCAAAACCCCTCAAATATCCTCTACGCATCAATGCTTTAAGGCTTCCCCAGAAGAAATCTTTTCGTTAGCTTTGCTAGCTTCAGCAGCCTTTTTAGCAAGCTCTTCTGGCGTTGGATCTGGCAAAGCAACTGGTTTTCGCTCTAAAGCCAACTCCAGAACTTTATCAATCCAGCGAACCGGAACGATTTCAATCGCATTCTTGACGTTATCCGGAATATCAATCAAATCTTTGACGTTTTCCTCTGGAATTAAGGCCAACTTGATGCCACCGCGGTGGGCTGCTAATAGCTTCTCTTTTAGGCCACCAATTGGCAATACTTCGCCACGCAAAGTAATCTCACCCGTCATGGCTACATCAGAGCGAATGGGAATACCTGTAAAAACAGAAACAAGAGCCGTCGTTATTGCAATACCAGCCGATGGACCATCTTTAGGTGTCGCGCCATCTGGGAAGTGAATATGAATATCTTTCTTCTCAAAAGCTTCATCAGCAATCCCCAAAGCTCTCGCTCTCGAACGAACCACAGTCTTAGCTGCCTCGACAGATTCCTTCATCACATCGCCAATGGAGCCGGTACGAGTGATAACACCCTTACCTGGCATCACTGCCGCCTCAATGGTCAATAGATCGCCGCCAACTTCAGTCCAAGCCAAACCAGTTACCTGACCAACTTGGTTCTCTTTTGCGGCAAGACCAAAGTCATACATCTTCACAGACAGGAACATCTCAAGATTGTCAGCATTTACAGTGACTGGTGCAGCCTCTTTCTTTAGGAGCAGCAACTTCACCACCTTACGGCAGATCTTGCTGATTTCACGCTCTAAAGAACGAACACCAGCTTCACGTGTGTAGTAACGAATCATGCTGCGAACAGCGGATTCCTCAATCTTCAATTCATCTTTCTTGAGACCATTATTTTTAATCTGTTTGGGGATTAAATAATTAATGGCAATGCTGGTCTTCTCATCTTCGGTGTAACCAGCAAGACGAATGATTTCCAAGCGATCCAATAAAGGTCCAGGAATATTCAGTGAGTTTGATGTGGCAACAAACATCACATCAGACAGATCAAAGTCAACTTCAACATAGTGATCTTGGAATGTGTGATTTTGCTCAGGATCCAAAACCTCTAGCAATGCACTTGCCGGATCACCGCGGAAATCCATACCCATCTTATCTACTTCATCCAAGAGGAATAAAGGATTGCGCACACCCACCTTGGTCAGGCTAGAAAGAATCTTGCCCGGCATAGATCCAATATAGGTACGACGATGACCACGAATTTCAGACTCATCACGCACGCCACCCAATGCCATGCGAACAAACTTACGGTTGGTTGCGCGGGCAATAGATTGACCTAGAGAAGTTTTACCAACACCGGGAGGGCCAACTAGGCAAAGGATTGGAGCCTTGACGCGCTCGACACGTTGTTGAACTGCGAGGTACTCCAAGATACGCTCTTTAACTTTATCGAGACCGTAATGATCTTCATCCAATACTTTTTCAGCATTAGCCAAATCATTATTGATCTTGGTTTTCTTCTTCCATGGAAGCGTCACCAAGGTATCAATGAAATTACGAATAACGGTTGCTTCAGCAGACATTGGTGACATGAGCTTGAGTTTCTTCAACTCAGATTCTGCCTTCTTCAACGCCTCCTTAGGCATACGGGCTGCTTTAATGCGCTTCTCAAGTTCCTCGAGATCGGCGCCCTCTTCACCCTCGCCCAATTCTTTTTGAATGGCTTTAACTTGTTCGTTTAAGTAGTACTCGCGCTGACTCTTTTCCATCTGACGTTTTACACGCCCACGAATACGCTTCTCAACTTGCAAAATATCTATTTCGCTTTCGAGATCTGCCAAGAGGCTTTCTAAGCGCTGAACTACATCGGTCATTTCCAACAAACGTTGCTTCTGCTCGAGCTTGACCGGAAGATGGGCGCAAATCGTATCCGCCAAACGGCTTGGATCATCAATGCCACCCAGTGATGACAGAATCTCTTGAGGAACTTTTTTATTCAGTTTTACGTATTGGTCGAACTGGGCCATGATGGCACGACGTAAAGCCTCAGTTTCATGGGCATCTAATGCTGACATTGAGGTTGGCGTCGCCTCACAGGAGAAGTAGCCCTGACTATCCTCGACCTGACTTACTTCAGCACGCTGCACCCCCTCAACCAATACCTTTACGGTACCGTCGGGCAGCTTGAGCATTTGCAGAATATTGGCGATACAGCCGACCTCATAGAGATCTTCTACGCTAGGCTCATCCTTGGCAGCAGTCTTTTGTGCCACTAAAAGCACATTTTTGCCAGTTTCCATGGCAGCTTCTAGCGCTTTAATTGATTTTGGACGCCCCACAAACAAGGGGATGACCATGTGCGGAAACACCACGACGTCTCTCAAAGGGAGAAGTGGCAGTTGAATAGGTTCAGAGGGTAGTAATAAGTGGCCAGGCATGGGGCAAATCCTCCAAAATAGTCATTCCGTAAAAATCTCTAAAAATGCCGCACTAC
Organism: Pseudomonadota bacterium; assembly: GCA_041179645.1. Taxonomy (GTDB): domain Bacteria; phylum Pseudomonadota; class Gammaproteobacteria; order Burkholderiales; family Burkholderiaceae; genus Polynucleobacter. Next base: position 218,202 of record JBEGSZ010000013.1, on the reverse strand, counting down.
TACATACGGACATGATTTAGGAATAGGATACTACCTATATGGGTGCCACCTAGTGAAAAACAAGGGGGAAATATGCGAAAAGTGAGCAAAAACCCTGTGAAAACAGCAAAAAAAACCAAAAATTAGGCTTTTTTGCTCATTTCTGTAGATTCGTCACCCTGCTTGTAGACCAAAATGGGCTTTCCACCCTCAGCGATGGTGCTTTCATCGATCACCACCTTTTGAACATTCTTCAAAGATGGCAGGTCATACATGACATCCATGAGGGATCCCTCAAGAATGGATCGTAGGCCACGTGCACCGGTTTTACGGGCGATAGCCTTCTTAGCAATAGCTGACAGTGCTGCTGGGCGAACTTCAAGCTCAGAGCCCTCCATTGTTAAAAGCGCTTGATATTGCTTAACCAGGGCATTCTTAGGTTCAGTCAAGATCTGAATCAAAGCAGCCTCATCCAATTGGGCCAAAGTGGCCACAACTGGCAAACGACCAATCAACTCAGGAATGAGGCCAAACTTAATCAAATCCTCTGGCTCTACTTCGATTAAGAGGTCGCTTACGCCGCGATCGTCTTTACCTGGAACCGTGGCATTAAATCCAATACCTGTCTTGGCAGTGCGCTGTTGAATGACCTTCTCAAGACCATCAAATGCGCCACCGCAGATAAACAGAATGTTAGTTGTGTCTACTTGCAAGAAATCTTGGTTCGGATGCTTGCGCCCACCTTGAGGCGGCACAGAAGCCATCGTGCCTTCAACCAGCTTTAACAAGGCTTGCTGAACGCCCTCACCTGATACATCGCGAGTAATTGACGGGTTATCTGACTTGCGAGAAATCTTATCGATCTCATCGATGTACACAATGCCGCGCTGTGCTTTTTCTACGTTGTAGTCACAAGCTTGTAATAACTTTTGAATGATGTTTTCAACGTCTTCACCAACATAACCTGCCTCGGTTAATGTTGTAGCGTCAGCCATCACAAAAGGGACATCCAGCATGCGCGCTAAAGTCTGAGCCAACAACGTTTTTCCAGAACCGGTTGGACCGATCAACAAAATATTGCTCTTCGCTAATTCAACGCCATCGACCATTGCCTTAGCGGGAACTTTAGATTCTTTTTTGTCGGCAGCCTCAACAGGCTTACCATCTTTATCAAGCTGCTCTTTTTTAGGTTTTGGCAAATACTGCAAACGCTTGTAGTGGTTGTAAACCGCTACAGCCAAAGTCTTCTTCGCATGATCTTGACCAATCACGTATTGGTCTAAGTTCTCACGGATCTGGTGTGGTGTTGGTAAAGCGTCATCACCCTCACCCTTAGGAAGCTTGGCGAGTTCTTCTTGAATGACATCAGTGCATAAGTCGATACACTCATCGCAAATAAATACAGAGGGCCCGGCAATCAGTTTCTTTACTTCATGCTGGCTCTTGCCGCAGAAAGAGCAATACAGAACTTTATCTGCGCTATTGGTAGTATTTTTATCGCTCAAGGTGGATATCTAGAAATAAATATGAATTAAGGACGCTTATCGATCACTTTATCGATCAAGCCATACTCTTGAGCCTGATCAGCAGACATGAAGTTATCGCGATCAGTGTCCTTGGCAATCGTTTCGATCGATTGACCAGTGCGATCAGCCAAAATCTTATTCAAGCGTTCGCGCAAATAGAGAATCTCACGAGCTTGGATTTCAATATCGGAAGCTTGTCCACGTGCACCGCCTAATGGCTGATGAATCATCACGCGTGAATTAGGCAATGCATAACGCTTACCTTTCTCGCCAGCACACAACAAAAATGCCCCCATGCTCGCAGCCATACCCATGCACAAAGTGCTGACATGTGGCTTGATGAATTGCATTGTGTCGTAGATTGCTAGACCCGCAGAAACAGAACCGCCAGGAGAATTGATGTACAGAGAAATTTCTTTATCTGGATTTTCGCTCTCAAGGAATAGCAACTGCGCAATCACTAAGTTTGCTGTTTGATCATTTACTTCGCCAACCAAGAAAACAACGCGCTCTCTCAGTAAGCGAGAGTAAATATCATAGGCTCTCTCACCTCGACCAGAGGTTTCAATCACCATTGGAACTAAACCCAAACCTTTGGGTTCTAAATTCTCAGACTGGAAATGATTCTGGTTCATGTGATCAGGCCTTTATTAATAAATACTTAGTTGAGCTTGCTGAGTTCTTCGAAGGTAACTGCTTTATCGATCACTTTAGCTTGCGAAGTGAAATACTTAATCACGTTATCTTCTAATACCAAGTTCTCGATATCTTTGAGGCGGCTTGGATTGCTATAGAACCAACGTACTACCTCTTTAGGATCTTCGTATGTAGCAGCTTGTTCATCAATTTCAGCTTTGATTTGATCTGCAGTTGCAGCCAAGTTTTGCTGCTTAACCAAGTCGCTCAAAATCAAACCAAGGCGAACACGCTTGAGAGCTTGTTCAGCAAACATCTCAGCAGGAATTGGTGCATCTTTCGCATTAGGAATGCCGCGCTGCATCAAGTCTTGACGTGCTGAGTCAACCAAACGCTCTTGCTCTTGAGCAACCAAAGATTTTGGTGCGTCGAGTTCGCAAAGGCTATTGAGCTTCTCCATTACCTCACCTTTTAACAAGGCAGTAATGCGACGTTTTGTTTCACGATCTAAATTTTCTTTTACTTCTTCACGCATTTTGGCAACGCCACCTTCAGTAACGCCTAAAGACAATGCAAATGCATCATCAATAGCCGGCAGGTGTGCCCAGTTCACTGACTTCACAGTGATAGTGAAATCAGCAGTCTTACCAGCAACGTCTTTACCGTGGTAGTCCGCTGGGAAGCTTAATGGGAAAGTCTTGCTCTCACCTGCTTTGAGGCCCAATGTAGCAGCTTCAAATTCTGGGAGCATGCGGCCTTCGCCGAGAACGTATTCAAAGTTTTCAGCTTTACCGCCGGCAAATTCAACGCCATCGATCTTGCCAACGAAGTCGATTACAACCTGGTCGCCAGCTTGAGCAGCTGTGTTTGCACCGCCATCGCCATGTGCGCCAGCTTCACCGCGTGGATGGTAATGAACTTGCTGTTTGCGCAATACATCTAATGCGCGATCAATTTCTGCATCGGAGATATCGGTTGTGTACTTAGTCACTTCTGCTTTGCTGAAGTCGCCAATCTTTACTTCTGGTAACACTTCAAAGTAAGCATCAAAGACAATTTTGTCTGCGTCTAGTTCTGACTTTGGGTCAAGGCGTGGTTGGCCAGCCAAAAGGATTTTTTCTTTTTGGGCTAAGTCATAGAAGAGCTCTTGAGCTTTATCGAACTGGAGCTCGAAATCCACTTGCATACCGTATTGCTTCTCAACCATGTTCTTAGGTACTTTGCCTGGACGGAAGCCTGGGGCTTTCATGGTCTTACCCAATTTAGCCAAACGGTCTTCTCTTGCCTTAGCCAAATCGGCACGAGCGAACTCTAAGGTCACTTTGCGGTCTAACTGACCTAAATTTTCTATCTGCACAGCCATTCTCGTCTCTTAATTGAAAATCGGATATGTGAAGCCCAAGCCAAGTAGCAATCTTGTGGTGCGAGGAGGGGGACTCGAACCCCCACACCATTGCTGGCGTCAGGACCTAAACCTGGTGCGTCTACCAATTTCGCCATCCTCGCGCGAATTCCGCAAACACTACCGAGCTGAAGCTTCACTCTAAAGACCGTAATTCTACAATGCTTAGTGGTTTTGGAGGATATTTAGGCCTTGTAGAGCAAAGCCACTGCATGGACTGCAATACCCTCACCTCTACCCAGGTGCCCAAGGGATTCATTGGTTTTGGCTTTGAGGTTGACGTGACTTGCTGTAACCGCCAAGTCTGCTGCGATATTGCGGACCATATCGGGTAAAAAAGTGGCTAATTTAGGCTTTTGGCAAATAATTGTCGCATCGACGTTACCCACCTGAAACCCTGCAGCCTGAATCTTCTGAAGAGCGGCTCTGAGCAAAATTCGGCTGTCCATATCCTTAAACTGGGGATCAGTATCTGGAAATAGCTGGCCAATATCATTGAGCCCCGCCGCACCCAGCAAAGCATCGGTTAACGCATGCAATAAGGCATCTGCATCCGAATGCCCTAATAGACCTTTATTGCTGGGGACATGAACGCCGCCCAATATCAGCTTACGGTTCGCAACCAGGGCATGAACGTCGTAACCTTGACCAATACGAAACTGGGGGATGTGAGGGGCGCTTGAAGTCATAGGGTTGTCGATATAGGTTCGAAATCTTATTTGCAGGAGGCCTGCAAGATGGTTTGCATCAAATCCCAATCTGCTGGGTGAGTTACTTTGAGGTTGCGAGTAGCTCCCTCTATTAATAATGGGCTAGAGCCTGAGAGTTCCATTGCACTTGCCTCATCGGTAATATCGGCCTCAAGTCGTATTCCCTCTTCAATTGCATCATGCAAGCGCTTTAGGCCAAACATCTGGGGTGTTTGTGCCTGCCAAAGATGATCTCTAGAAATCGTCTTCATTGCCCTATTGGGGTTGCCAGCAATTGCGGAGTTGGCATCAGCCATTTTTAAGGTATCCGCTAAAGGCATTGCCAAGAGACCGCCCTCACCAGCCTGCGTGACTGCACGAATCAGTTTTTGAATCAGCTCCACAGATATACCGGGTCGAGCAGCGTCATGAACCAAGACCCAGTCTGTTTCCGGAATGCCTGACTTCAGCATCGCCGCCAGCGTATTTCTGACAGTTTCTTGGCGGGTTGAGCCACCGCTCGGAAGGAAATGGATAGAAGCAGACTTATTAGAAAGCGAATCTAAGATCGGGTTGTCAATAAATCCGGGGCTGACACCAACCCAAATTGATGCAATTTCTGGCGCCCTAACAAATGCGTCTAAGGCATAAGCCAACATAGGCTTGCCCGCCAACTCCTGAAACTGTTTTGGCAAAACTCCACCAAGTCTCGATCCCGTTCCAGCCGTAGGTAACAAGGCGTGACATTGGGGTGAAGATTGATTGGCTGCGTCCATACCTGATTCTATAATGATCGCAGATGTCTGATGCATTAAAACTAGCACCCCCCATACCCGCACCCCGGGCTGGGCAGCGCTTTACCTTTTCGGGCTTAGTTGGCTCTTCAGATGCTGCATTAATCGCTCAATCTGCCCTTCGCTATCGATCTGAATTCTCAGTCATGGTTATTTTCTGCGCTCAGGCGCAGGAAGCCCAGCGGCTTTTAGAGGAAATTCCGGCTTTTGCGCCGCAACTCAAAACACGCCTACTGCCCGATTGGGAAATTCTGCCGTATGACCATTTCTCACCACACCAGGACTTGGTCTCAGAGCGCTTAGCAACGCTCTATGAATTACTCAATGGCAGTTGCGACATTGTCTTGGTGCCCATCACCACTGCATTACAGCGACTCGGGCCGCCAAACTTTTTGTCTGGTCATACCTTCTTTTTCAGGCAGGGTGACAATCTCAATGAGGCTGCGCTAAAACTTCAGCTGCAGCAAGCTGGCTACGATCCCGTCAGTGCTGTAATGCGTCCCGGCGAATACAGCATTCGCGGTGGACTAATTGATTTATTTCCAATGGGCTCTAGCCTGCCTTATCGACTGGACCTCTTTGGTGATGAGATTGAGCAAATTCGAGCTTTTGATCCCGATACCCAGCGAAGCCTTTATCCCGTCAAAGAAGTTCGCCTATTACCGGGACATGAATTTCCATTTGACGATGCTTCACGTACCGCCTTCCGCGGTAGGTGGCGCGAAGTATTTGAAGGCGATCCATCGCGTTGTTCAATTTATAAAGATGCCAACCTCGGAATCCCCAGTGCTGGTATCGAATCGTATTTACCCCTCTTCTTTGAAGAGTCATCGACAGTCTTTGATTACTTCCCCCGCTCAGGCGACCCCGTCTGGCTAGTCAGCATCGGTGATGTTGAAGAATCTATTAAGAGCTTTTGGAAAGATACGCTTTCTAGATATGAATTCTTAAAGCATGATCTTGATCGCCCTATTCTCCCGCCGGCAGAGTTATTCCTAGATGTTGATCAGTTCTTTACAGCAGCTAAACCCAATGCGCGTTTGGCATTGGATAAAGAGGCGGATAAAGAATCAAAAGCCGCTCCACAATTTTTAGCTGTTCCTGATTTAGCAGTCCATCGTCGAGATGCTGACCCTATTAATCGCTTACGTGCATTAGTCTCTCTAGAAAAAGTACGCGTACTGATCTGCAGCGATAGCAATGGTCGCAAAGAATCCATTCGCCAGCTCTTTGAGGAGAGCAATTCAGTTGCTGGACAAAATGGCAAACCACTGTACCCACTAAAGCCAGAAGGCTTTGAAGGAGTTGCTGACTTTATTAAGAGTGATGCGCTATTTGGCTTGGTCACAGCGCAACTCTTTAACGGCTTTACTTGGCCGGCGGAAAACCTCATCGTCGTTACCGAGGCTGAACTCTTTACCACCACAGCACGTCAACGACGCAAGGGTAAAGAAAGTGAGGGCGCCGATCCGGATATGCTCTTTAAGGATTTATCTGAGCTCAAGATTGGAGACCCTGTTGTTCATTCCGATCATGGCATTGGTCGCTATCAAGGTTTAGTGTTGCTGAATCTAGCGCCGCCCAAAGAAGAGCCTATTTTTGAAGAGTTCCTACATTTGGTTTACGCCAAAGATGCAACCCTGTATGTACCAGTGCAACAACTACAAATGGTGACTCGATATGCGGGATCTGATCCGGACTCAGCACCATTGCATCAATTGGGTTCTGGCCAGTGGGATAAGGCAAGACGTAAGGCTGCGCAACAAATTCGGGATACCGCTGCTGAGCTATTAAGCCTATATGCAGCAAGAGCCATTCGCAAAGGTCATGCCTTCGAATTTTCAGCCCATGACTACGCCGCCTTTGCCGAAAGCTTTGGATTTGAAGAAACGCCAGATCAAGCAAATGCGATTGCAGCAGTGATTGGTGATATGACCAGCGGCACGCCAATGGATCGACTAGTATGCGGTGATGTGGGCTTCGGTAAAACCGAGGTTGCCCTGCGCGCCAGCTTTGTTGCGGTGATGGGTGGCAAGCAAGTGGCCATCTTGGCGCCAACTACCCTACTCGCCGAACAACACGTTGCAACCTGGAAAGATCGCTTTGCCGATTGGCCTGTGCGCATTGTTGAGCTCTCACGCTTTAAAACCACTAAAGAAATTAATGCAGCACTTGAAGCAATAGCCAAAGGCGAGGCTGACATCATTATTGGCACCCATAAGCTGCTATCAAAAGAAACGCAGTTCGCCAATTTAGGCTTGGTAATTGTGGATGAGGAGCATCGCTTTGGTGTGAGACAAAAGGACGCGCTTAAAGCTTTGCGTGCTGAAGTGGATATTTTGACTTTGACTGCCACGCCAATTCCGAGAACTCTTGGTATGGCCATGGAAGGTTTACGTGAGTTCTCGATCATTGCGACGGCACCCCAGAAACGTTTGGCCATCAAAACATTTGTGCGCCGTGAAGGTGATGACGTTATTCGTGAGGCCGTGCTTCGAGAGATTAAGCGTGGTGGGCAGGTTTACTTCCTACATAACGAAGTTGAAACCATTCAGAATCGGAAGCATGCATTGCAAGAACTAATTCCCGAGGCACGCATTAGCGTTGCTCACGGTCAAATGCATGAGCGTGAACTGGAATCAGTCATGCGTGAGTTTGTGACTCAACGCACCAACATCTTGTTGTGCACCACCATTATTGAAACAGGTATTGACGTTCCGACTGCTAACACCATCATCATGCATCGCGCCGATAAGTTTGGATTAGCGCAATTACATCAATTGCGCGGTCGTGTTGGTCGCTCTCACCACCAAGCCTATGCTTATTTGCTAGTTCCGGATCCAGAGGCTCTTAGTAAGCAAGCGCAATTGCGTTTAAATGCCATTCAAGCTATGGAAGAGCTGGGATCTGGTTTCTATTTGGCGATGCATGATTTAGAAATTCGCGGTGCAGGCGAAGTCCTGGGTGATAAGCAATCTGGAGAAATTCATGAAATTGGATTTCAGCTCTACACCGAGATGCTCAATCGTGCAGTCAAGTCCTTGCGTAGCGGTAAAGAGCCCGATCTACTATCTCCGCTACAGGCAACTACTGATGTCAATCTCGGTGTACCCGCCCTCTTCCCGAATGACTATTGCCCCGATGTTCATGAGCGACTCTCCATGTACAAGCGCTTCGCTGGTACAAATGATTTCTCTGAACTCATGGGATTGCGTGAAGAGCTAGTGGATCGATATGGCGACTTGCCCGACCAAGCCAAGTCCCTATATGAAACCCATCGTTTACGCCTAGAAATGGCTGGCTTTGGAATCAAGAAGATTGATGCTAGCCCAGCATCCATTCAGATTCAGTTCATCCCCAACCCTCCGATTGACCCGATGAAGATTATTCAATTGATTCAGTCATCTAAATTCATTCAACTTAATGGGCAAGATAAGTTAAAAATTCTTCCCCAAAAAGAGAAGGATTTTGAGAAACTAGAGCAACGCCTTGACCATATTCGTAGAATTCTCAGAAGTCTTAATGAATCTGCGATGCTCAATACTGCTCAAGCAAATTAATTACCGATCGTTAATACCCATGTCTAAGCACCTTACTCTTGTAGCACTTGCCAACAACCCAATCACTTCGCAATTAAATACTGCGTTGATTGCGCATGCGAAAGTCTTAGGCATTGAGATTGCAAAGGACAGCAACCAGCAAAGTGACTTGAAATATTTCACTAACCGTTGGACCTGCTCTCATGCCTTGCTGCCCGAAGCAAGGGTTGCTATGCGTAATATTGCCGCTGCATACGAGGCGGATTTAGCTTTTCTTTCCCCAAAATTTACTCCAAGCGATGTGAAGGTGCTGGCAATGGATATGGACTCGACTCTTATTAATATCGAGTGCATTGATGAGATAGCAGATTTCACTGGAAAGAAGGCAGCGGTTTCTGAAATCACTGAAGCCACTATGCGCGGAGAAATTAAAGACTTTAAAGAAAGCTTACGCAGACGCGTAGCCCTTCTAGAGGGTGTGTCTGCTGATGTATTGGACTCAGTCTATCGCGAACGTTTACGACCTAACCCTGGCGCCGCTGAATTGCTAGCCGGGGCAAATGCTAAAGGCTTGTACACCTTGCTAGTTTCTGGAGGCTTCACTTTCTTTACCCAAAAACTCCAACAGGAGTTGGGCTTCAAGCAAGCCCAAGCAAATACCTTAGAAATCATTGACGGCAAGCTGACCGGTAAAGTCATTGGCGACATCGTTGATGGTGCGGCGAAGAATTTGTATCTAGAAAAAGCCTGCGTTCTCATGAGTTGCAATAAAGGTAACTCCATCACCATGGGTGATGGCTCAAATGACCTGCCAATGATGCACGGCTCTGGAATCAGTATTGCCTATAAAGCAAAACCAATCGTCAAAGAAAAAGCCGACGCGGCTTTTGACCGAGTCGGCTTGGATGCTGCTTTAGTGCTGCTTGCCTAACGCACTTGGTTTAGGCTAATGCAGCGAATGAGCACTGATTACAGGCGCTCAAAAATAGTTGCGATACCTTGACCACCACCAATACACATTGTGACCAAAGCATATTTACCCTGAACACGATGTAGTTCATGAATAGCCTTAGTGGCAATAGCGGCACCAGAGCAGCCGATTGGGTGACCCAATGCAATTGCTCCACCGTTGACGTTAGTCTTGGCTGGATCAAGACCCAAGCCCTTAGTTACAGCCAAAGCCTGTGCAGCAAACGCTTCATTTGATTCGATCACGTCAATTTGATCTAATTTGAGGCCAGCACGCTCCAGAGCAATCTTAGTTGCCGGGATTGGACCTTCACCCATAATGTGGTTGGGCACACCAGCAACGGCGTAAGAAACTAAGCGAGCGATTGGCTTATGGCCGGCTTTCTTAGCCGCTTCAGCTTCAGCCAATACAAAAAATGCTGCACCATCATTAATGCCTGATGCATTACCTGCAGTAACACTACCACCCTCTTTTTTGAAGACAGCCTTCATCTTCGCCAAAGTTTCCATAGTGGTATCCGGCTTGCAATGTTCATCTGTATCAAACACCACATCACCCTTACGAGTTTTGATAGTGATTGGAACGATTTGTGATTTGAAGCGACCTTCTTTAATTGCGTGTGCTGCACGACGATGAGATTCAACTGCTAGAGCGTCTTGCTCTTCACGAGTTAGCTTCCATTTCTCAACGAGGTTCTCTGCTGTAACGCCCATATGTCCAACGCCAAATGGATCAGTGAGAACAGAAACCATTAAGTCAATCATTTTGGTGTCACCCATACGTGCACCACTGCGCATTGCCGGTGAACCATACATACCGCGTGACATCACTTCAACGCCACCGCCGATGCCGTAATCGCAGTCACCCAACATAATTTGCTGAGCAGTCGTCACAATTGCTTGCAAACCAGAGCTGCACAAACGATTCAAAGCCATCGCAACCGATTCCATTGGCAGACCAGCTTGAATGGAGGCTACACGCGCAACATAGGCGTAACGGTTGTCAGTAGGAATGGTGTTGCCAACGGTAACATAATTAATTAAGGCTGGATTGACACCAGAGCGCGCAACCGCTTCCTTCATGACGATACCGCCGAGCTCAGACGGCTCAAGGCTACTCAGTGATCCATTGAAAGTACCAATTGCTGAACGTACAGCACTTAAAACGACGACATCACGACTCATATCAATCCCCTTTACGGTGCCAAATTAGGCAAAATATTGACCCCAACAATAGGTCAAAACACTATTTTTATTCCAATAGTCAAGTTTCGGCTATTAGGTCATGCCCTTGGGAGCTAATAACCGTTGCTTTGATGATCTCGCCAGCGCGATACCGTTTTGAAGGTTTACTTGGTGGTAAAACCCTCACCAAACCATCAATTTCAGGGGCATCGCCAATAGTTCTGCCTATTCCACCGGAATCATCCACGCGATCAATGATGACCTGAACCCGCTTGCCTATTTTTTTAGCAAGTCGATTTGTTGAGATTTCTTCGGCCTTGGCCATAAAACGGGCTCGGCGATCTTCGCGTAATGCATCTGGAACTGGGTTATCTAGGGCATTAGCAGTTGCACCATCCACCGGTGAATAAGCAAAACAGCCAGCACGATCAATTTGAGCTTCATCTAAGAAGTTGAGAAGATACTCAAACTCTTCCTCAGTCTCGCCAGGGAACCCAGCGATAAAGGTACTGCGAATCACCAAGTCTGGGCAAGCTGCTCGCCAGGCCTGAATACGCTCTAAATTCTTTTCCCCGCTTGCAGGACGCTTCATACGCTTGAGCACATCTGGATGCGCGTGCTGCAAAGGAATATCTAAATAAGGCAGTACGCCATAGCCATGATCAGAATACTCCGCCATTAAAGGCAGAACATCATCGACGTGCGGATAAGGGTAAACGTAATGCAAACGAACCCACGCTTGATGCTCTCGTGCAATTTGGTTTAAAGCATTAACTAAATCAAACATGCGAGTTTTAACAGGCTTACCATCCCAAAATCCAGTGCGATATTGAATATCAACACCATAGGCACTCGTGTCTTGAGAAACTACCAGCAATTCTTTTACGCCGGATTCAAAAAGTTTTTTTGCCTCTAGTAATACCTCACCAATCGGGCGTGAAACCAGATCGCCACGCAAGCTAGGAATGATACAGAAGGTGCAACGATGATTACAACCTTCGGAGATCTTGAGATATGCATAATGCTTTGGCGTGAGCTTCACACCAATCGGCGGCAGTAAATCAGTAAAGGGATCGTGAGGCTTTGGCAGGTGCAAATGAATAGCCTGCATTACCTCTTGGGTAGCGTGCGGGCCAGTAACGGCAAGGACTTTGGGGTGAATGCTCTGAATGAGATCGCTACCATCTGCATTTTTACGAGCGCCAAGACAACCCGTAACAATGACCTTGCCGTTCTCAGATAAAGCTTCACCAATCGCAGCAAGACTTTCTTCTACGGCAGAATCAATAAAGCCACAAGTATTAACAACCACCAGATCGGCGCCAGAATAATCCTTGGCAGTTTCGTAGCCTTCAGCACTTAATTGAGTGAGGATGAGCTCGGAATCTACCAGCGCCTTGGGGCATCCCAAGGAAACAAAACCAACTTTACCAGCCACAACTATTCTTTTTCTGTTGGGTTAGATTGACCTGGAAATGGGAAGCCACTAAATATCGATGGGGAGTTTTGCATTTGCTCTTGCATCTTCACAAACAGATCTTTGCTTTGCTCCATATAGCCAGCCATTAAACCTTGCATCATTGGGTTTTGAAGATTCATCATCTTGGCCCAAGCTTCAGGAGTGCTGCCTGCACCCAAGCCCTGGGTTTGATCGCCCAACTTATTGTGGATATCCACAAAAGACTGCATGGTCTTTTCAAGGTAGCTACCCATCAAACCTTGCATGGAGTTTCCATAGAAGCGAATGATCTGAGAAAGCATCTGGGTAGAAAAAACAGGCGCTCCGCCAGCCTCTTCCTCCAAAATAATTTGTAGCAAGATATTGCGCGTTAAGTCATCTTCAGTTTTTGCATCCACCACGCTAAAAGCATCGCCAGTCATGACTAAATTTTTAATATCAGCGAGCGTGACATAGGTGCTGGTTTGGGTGTCATATAAACGACGATTGGGGTATTTCTTGATCAAGCGGCTATCGCCGGCTTTTTTTGAACGTGTGGCCATGTAATTTTTTCCTAACTCTCGGTACTGCAATGCAACATCGGCATAGTTTATCCCTAGTTTGACCTAAAGGTAAATATGCCGATGAGCACACTACTAAAACTGCATTTTTAAGGTGTTTAGCCCGTATGCAGACCGCCATTCAAGGAGAAGTCAGCACCAGTGGCATAACCACCATCGTCAGAAGCGATCCAGCAACAAATGGAAGCAATCTCTTCTGGAGTGCCCAAGCGCTTAACTGGAACACCAGCAACAATCTTCTCCAGAACATCTTCACGAATAGCCTTGACCATATCTGTACCGATATACCCAGGAGACACTGTATTGACAGTGACACCCTTGGAAGCCAGCTCTTGTGACAAGGCCATCGTAAATCCGTGCAAACCTGCTTTTGCTGTTGAATAATTAGATTGACCAAACTGACCCTTCTGGCCGTTTACAGAAGAGATGTTGATAATGCGACCCCAACCGTTATCAGCCATGCCATCAACTACTTGCTTGGTCACGTTAAATAGTGAGTTGAGGTTGGTATCAATAACAGCCTTCCACTGCTCTGGAGTCATTTTACGAAAGACGCTGTCTTTGGTAATACCGGCGTTATTCACCAAAACATCGACACGCCCTACTTCAGCTTTAACTTTATCAAATGCAGCAACCGTGCTGTCCCAGTCGGAAACGTTGCCTTCTGAAGCAATGAAGTCAAAACCCAAAGCCTTTTGCTCACCAAGCCAGCGATCCTTACGTGGGGAGTTCGGACCGCAACCAGCGATGACTTTGAAGCCATCCTTGGCAAGACGTTGACAAATAGCAGTGCCAATACCACCCATACCACCAGTTACGTATGCAATCTTTTGAGACATGTATTTCCCCTTATGAAAATATTATTGAGCAGCTGCGGATACTTTTTCTTTCACGTACTTACCAGGCGCTGCTTCTAGTTTTTTGTACTGTGCATTACCAAACGTTTTGCTAGCTTTAATTTTCTTGCCACCAAACTGTTCTAACCAAGTAGCGTAGTTAGGCCACCAACTTCCCTTGATATCTTTTGCTGCAGCTAACCACTCATCTGCAGTCTTCGCCAACTTATTGTTTTCAAAATAATGGCGCTTATTTTTTGCTGGCGGATTGATTACCCCCGCAATATGTCCTGATGCACCCAAAACAAATTGATTCTTACCCTTCAAAATATGGGTAGACTCATAAGCAGATTTCCAAGGCACGATGTGATCATCATGAGAGGCGTAGATGTACGCTGGAACCGTAATCTTGCCTAAATCCACCTTTTCACCACACACAGTCAGCTTGCCTGGTTTAATTAATTCATTTTGTAGATAGGTATGACGTAGATACCAGCAATACATTGGGCCAGGCAGATTGGTGGAGTCGCCATTCCAATAGAGCAAATCAAATGGTGGCGGAGAATTTCCTTTTAAGTAATTCTCAACAACATAGTTCCAAACTAAATCGTTTGGACGCAAGAATGAGAAGGTATTGCCCAGATCCAAACCAGACATCATTCCGAAATGACCACCCTCGCCGCCAATGGTGCTCTCTCGAAGCTTCACCATGCCCTCATCAATAAAGACATCCAAAACTCCAGTATCAGTGAAGTCCAATAGCGTGGTGAGCAAAGTTAAGCTGGCAACGTAATCTTTTTTGCGCGCTGCCAATACGGCTAAGGCAGTAGAAGTTAAAGTGCCGCCAACGCAAAAGCCAAGCACATTAATCTGATCGGTCGCACCAATCTCCCTAGTCACCTCAATTGCTTTAATTACGCCCTCACCAACGTAATCATCCCAAGTGACCTTAGACATGGAGGCGTCAGGATTTTTCCAGGAAACCAGGAAAACGGTGTGACCCTGCTCAACCATGTAACGCACAACAGAGTTATCAGGTTGCAGATCTAATATGTAGTACTTATTAATACAAGGTGGCACCATTAAATATGGTCGCTCATAAACTGTGTCGGTAAGCGGTGTGTATTGAATTAACTCAAAAAGATCGTTGCGAAATACTACCTGGCCTTCAGTTGTAGCAATATTTTTACCAACCTCAAATGCACTTTCATCGGTCAGTGACACTTTGCCTTTTTTCAAATCCCCCAGCAAGTTCACTATCCCATTTTGAATGGATTGACCTTGTGAGCTAATAATATTTTCTAGAACCTCAGGGTTAGTGGCAATAAAATTTGATGGTGACAAAGCATCAATCATTTGTTCTGTAGTGAACAAAATTTTGGCTTTCGTTTTTTCATCTGTCTCAACTGCTTTAGCAAGCGCAAGCAAATGTTTGGAATTAAGGAGGTATGTTGCGGCAATCATCTTGCTCCAAGATGAATGCCAAGCTTTGCCCGAGAAACGACGATCCTTTACTTCGATAGCTTCGGGATTGGTTGCAAGGTGAGCAAATTCAGCGAAGTATTCTTTCTGAATTTCTGCTAAACGCTCTTGTGGAATTAATGCCATGTGGTGCGGAGCCAATGATGGCGCAACACCTGTATTCATACCTGCAAACATAATGATCTCGTAAAGTTATAGAGACCATTCTGCATCCATCAGGCTGGAAGGGTTATACGCACTAACCCTAGCCCTAGAGCTAAGCTAGTAATAACCCCAAGTTATGTTGCACTAGAAATCCAAATCAAGGAAGCAAAGCGGCCAGTTTTCTTATCTTTGCGATATGAAAAGAATTTCTCTGAATCATTGAAGGTACAAAAGTCGCCGCCATAGATTTTTTCGATGCCAATTGAACGTAAGCGATCTTGAGCCAGTAGATATAAATTGGCTAAATACTTTCCGGGACTTCCAGCAATGGGTTCAAATGCCTCCAATAAGATGGCCGATCTCTGGACAGAAAAAGCATCGAGCACATCCTCACCTACCTCAAAAGCTGTTGAACCAATGGCCGGACCCATCCATGCAACAATATCTTTCGGGCTGAGCCCTGGCGATAAGGCAAGCATTGCTTGAAGAGTATTTTCAAGAACGCCACCACTCAGACCACGCCAGCCTGCATGTGCTGCTCCAATAACACCACCCCCCTTACTTGCAAACAAGACTGGCATACAATCCGCAGTCAGAATCGCCAGTACCTCATTTGGAATATTGGTGACTGCAGCATCCGCCTCAATTGGTTTTCCAGTTAACGCATTCCTAGAAACTGGAGTGCTTACGGTCATGCCATGAATCTGTTTCAGCCAAAGTGGTTCAGTAGGGAGATGTGATCGCACGATGCTGCGATTATGGAGAACATCTGCCGCAACATCACCCGCATTGAGGCCAAGATTGAGGCTGTTGAAAGGGGCATTACTAACCCCACCCTCCCGAGTGGTGCAAAAAGCCTTAATTTGCTGCGGTACAACCCAGCTTGGCTTGATTTGCTTAATTACGTTGATCATTTTTGATGGATGCCATTAAGACCACTTCTTTTGGTAAGTCCGCCTCCCCCATCCCAACTATGGGCAACAAATCCAATATATCTTGCGGGGGCAATCTAAACCAGGTCATCAGCTCCTGTGTTGCTGGATGCTGCAAGCTAAGGGCATAAGCATGCAAGGCTTGACGGCTAAAAGGGAGTAATTTAGCAACACCAGGCGTTCTCTTGCGGTAAACCGGATCACCTAACAACGGAAAGCCCAGGGACTCTAGATGCACACGGATTTGGTGAGTTCGACCTGTTTCCAGCCGACATTCCAGTAAGGCAACTGGGGTCTCTGAAAATGCACCTTTAGCCAGGCGTCGAAATAAAGTAGCTGCAGGTTTGCCTTGGGCGGAGCCAGCCGCCATTTTGAGGCGATCACGCTGATCACGACCAACAGTTGCTAGCACCTTACCTTGTGATGGCGCATCACCCCACACCAAAGAAAGGTAACGACGTCCGACTGTGCGCTCCTGCAGCTGCTTTACCAGTGAGGTTTGCGCGATATCTGTACGGGCCACCACCATTAGCCCTGAGGTATCTTTATCTAAGCGGTGCACAATTCCGGCCCTCGGAAGTTGTTTTAGCTCAGGAAAACGGTGCAATAGGCCATTTAATAGGGTTCCCGTCCAATTACCAGCGGCAGGATGAACCACGAGCCCTGCCGGTTTATTAAGCACAATAATTGAGCTATCTTCATAGACGACATCAAGCGAAATGTCTTCCGGGGCAAAGGCAAATTGCTCTGGCATTTCTTGTGGAAAAACCTTAATACTCTCGCCCCCACGGAGTAAATGGCGGACTTTGGTCGCTTTTCCGTCGACGGTAACCGCCCCAGCTTCAACCCAGTCCTGAAGCCGATTACGTGAATAATCCGGCAAAGCACCGCCAAGGAACTTATCTAAACGCTCCCCGCAGACCTCAGGGGGAACTTCTAGAGCTATGAAATCCTCATCATCGATATAATCAATGGGATTCGAATCGGGAGTATGCGGCAATGCCACGCTTAAAGAGCCTTTTAGTTATGTCGGACGTTATTACAGACGCCAGTTTAAGGCTTGCTGCTAGTGTTGGGTCATCTTCCAGAAAATCCCTTATTTCTTTATTTGTTGGAGCTAGTGCAGCCTGCTTAGTTCTTAGTGGGTGCGCTGGTAGCGACGGCCAAAAGGATGATGCTGATATTTGGTCGGAAACCAAGCTGTATTCCGAAGCAACTGACAAACTGAAGGATGCCGATTATGCGAAGTGCGGCAAATATTTTGAAAAGCTAGAGGGACGCTTTCCTTTTGGACCCTACTCTCAGCAAGCGCAAATTAATGCGGCTTACTGCTACTGGAAAGCACAAGAGCAAGCGCAAGCCCAGGTTGCAATCGATCGCTTCATTAAACTTCATCAAGGCAGCCCCAATTTAGATTACGGCTACTACCTTAAGGGCTTAATTAGTTTTAATGATGATTTAGGCTGGCTGGGCAAGTTCACGGGACAAGATTTAAGCGAGCGGGATCCAAAGGCGGCTAAAGAGGCCTTTGAGTCTTTCAAGGTTGTGGTTGAGCGCTTTCCCGATAGTAAATATGCGCCGGACTCTTTAGACCGTATGCGCTACATCGTGAACTCACTTGCCGAAGCGGATGTGATTGTGGCTCGCTTTTACTATCAACGCGGTGCTTATTTAGCATCCGCCAATAGAGCGCAACTCGTGATTCGTGACTATGATCGTGCACCCGCTGTTGAAGAAGCTCTTTACCTTCTCACCAAGTCTTATGAGAAGTTGGGTATGACTGATCTCAGCAATGATGCTGCTCGTGTATTCAAGCTCAATTTTCCAGACAGCCAGATGATGATTACTGGTCAACGCGTTCAAAAAGAACGTCGTTGGTGGCAAATCTGGAACAAGTAAAAATCAAGTAGCGTTGTGCTACTTGATCACAACTGGGACTCTCTGTGCCAATGCGCAAATAAGTTCATAGCCAATGGTTCCACTCATTTGAGCCACATCATCTACCGGCACTTCATTACCCCATAGTTCTACCGTGCTACCAATCTTGGCGTTGGGTGCCTCACGTAAATCAATCGTCAACATGTCCATGGAGACACGACCAACAATCGGACAAATCACGCCATCGCCGTGGGCGTCGGCGGCATCAACCCAAACAGGTGCGCCATCTTCCGCATGGCGCGGATAGCCATCAGCATAGCCACAAGCAATGATGCCGATACGCATGTCTTCCGGAGCCTGATAACGCCCACCGTAACCAACGTAATCGCCTTTCTTCAATTCTTGAATATCGATGATTTCACTGCGAAGCTGCATCACCGCTTGAAGTTCAGATCGAACAATGTCTGCATGTATTCCAGTAGGTGAAACGCCGTACAACATAATGCCGGGGCGAACCCAATCACCCAGAGCATTGCGATGCCAGAGTATTGCCGCTGAATTAGCCAATGAGGTGGAGGCTTGCAGATCCTCAATGGCCTTCTCAAAACATTCCATTTGCTCCCCGACCGATGGTGAGCCATCCACTTGATCGGCATTAGCAAAATGCGTCATGTGATGCAGGTGATAACCAGCAGCATGAAGGCGATGAAAAGCTGTGCGGTAATCAGCAGCCCTAAAGCCAAGCCGATTCATTCCTGAATTCAGCTTCAAAAATACATTGATTGGGTGACCAGAATGATTAACGAAGGACTCAAGCCAGGTGACTTGCTTCTCGCTGTGAACCACCAAATCACATTGGAGCTTGCTTGCCAACTCAAGCTCCTGTTGACTAAAAAGGCCTTCCAGCAAAAGAATGCGACCTTGCCAGCCATGGTCTCTTAACCATTGCGCATCCGCAATATCAAGCAAGGCAAAACCATCAGTAGATTCAAGGCCTTTAAAGGCTGCCTCTAGACTATGGCCGTAGGCTTTAGCCTTCACAACCGCCCAAATCTTAGATTCAGGGGCAATCTCGCGAATACGACCCAGATTATGACGAAAGGCATCTGTGTGTATAGTTGCCAGAATTGGCCTATTAATCAAGCGATTAGCTGACAAGCTCATATCCACCCCTCCTTTCATGCTTTAATTACAGTAATGACTAGATTGTACGAATGAACCGCAGTTTTTACATCATTATGGCGGCGCAATTTTTTTCGTCGCTTGCTGATAACGCATTGCTGATCGCAGCAATCGCCCTCTTGGTCCAGCTAAATGCTCCGGCCTGGATGACTCCTTTACTCAAATTATTCTTCGTTCTCTCCTATGTATTGCTGGCAGCCTTCGTTGGAGCCTTTGCAGACTCCCGCCCAAAGGGCAATGTCATGTTCATCACCAATACGATTAAATTTGTTGGTTGCGTAGTGATGCTATTTGGTAGCCACCCTTTACTTGCCTATGCAATTGTTGGTCTAGGTGCTGCCGCCTACTCTCCCGCTAAATACGGTATTTTGACCGAGCTACTCCCTCCGGAAAAGCTTGTTGCAGCCAACGGCTGGATTGAAGGCCTGACGGTTGGGTCGATCATCATGGGTACCGTGCTGGGAGGCGTGCTCATTAGTAAATCCGTATCCGAAAGCCTCTTAGGCTTCGATATGCCCATACTCGAGACCAGCATTGATACGGCCGCAGAGTCTGCCATTCTGATCATCATGATGATTTACGTCTTGGCAGCCCTCATTAATTTACGTATTCCAGACACCGGGGCACGTTATGAGTCTCAGAAAACCAACCCAATCGAGCTAGTAAAGGATTTTGCTGTCTGCTTTAAAACTCTGTGGGCTGATCGTCTTGGTCAGATTTCTTTGGCAGTAACCACCTTGTTTTGGGGCGCTGGTGCCACCCTGCAGTTCATTGTTATTAAATGGGCGCAGGTTGCTCTTCACATGACCCTGTCTCAAGGCGCCATTCTTCAAGCGATCTCAGCGTTCGGCGTTGCTGGAGGCGCTGTATGGGCCGCTTGGCGCGTCCCCCTCAAGAACTCACTCAAGGTCCTCCCTTACGGGATTGCCATGGGTCTGGTTGTCTGTGTCATGGCAATCTACAACTCTGATATGTTGCCCAGCACTAGCATTTGGACTATTGGTAAGTTTGAGATTTCACTTAATCTGCTACCAGCCTATTTCCTACTGGTATTAGTTGGCTGGTTAGCAGGCTATTTTGTGGTGCCGATGAATGCGTTACTTCAGCATCGCGGACATGTTTTGATGTCTGCAGGCCATTCCATTGCCGTGCAAAACTTTAATGAGAATATTTCCGTCCTCATGATGCTATTGATTTATTCCGGGCTAATTTGGCTAGATGCGCCAATTCAGGCGGTGATTATTGGCTTTGGCGTTGCAGTAAGCGCGATCATGTGGCTAGTCATTAAACGTCATGCTGCCAATCAGGCCGAATATGACTCCATGCATTTAATTGGTGAGCACAAGCACTAAGCGCAAGGCTTAGATATTTTGCAATACCGATTTAGCAAGCAATAGATCCTGCCAAAATAGCGCCTTATCCTTTGGCCTAGCGATCAATTGATTTAACTCAAAAGTAGCAATCAGCGGAAGATCCTCCGCACCGTCTAAATTAATTGCCAAAACAGTTTCGCGAAGCTCGGGAAGCGCATCCCGTTCACCTGATAATTTTTGAGCAGCAGCTCCCCCAAAAGCCAGAGCCACTATGGGCGTTCCGTCTTGAGGCAGCTGCTCAGGATTAAATTGTTCTGATAGATTTTTCCAGGACCATTCTTGTGGAGTTAAACCCAGAACACGAATGGCGTTCTGAAAAAGTACTTCGGCGTCACCTTGGGGTTTATTGCCGTAAAACCACCACATTCCCCCAGAAACCCTCTCTTGCATTTCATCCACAACCGAAGATGTAGGAGCGTTTGTATCGGCTTGATTCTGAGATGCCTCAGCAACAATGATTTCAGGGGATAGCGCTGGAACGGCATCTCTCGAGGTCCACTCGGTGATACCCATCTCTTTAAGAAATATGGAGTTTGTACTCATGCCTCAAGCTTAATCGATTTAGCTAAAACCAAGGCATCTTCACGCACCCCACTGACGGCATCAACTGGGTAGTAGTTCTTGCGCACACCAATTTGCTCGTATCCCAGGCTTTGATAAAGCTTTAGGGCTGAATCATTGGTAGGTCGAACCTCTAAAATAATGCGGGGCATTTTTTGCTGTGCCGCTACACCCTCAATTGCATTCATCATTTTTAAGCCAATGCCCAAACGACGCAACTTTGGAGAAACCGTAATGTTAAGAAGATGCAACTCATCAACCGCCGGAAATAAAATGCAATAAGCCCAGAGAATTTCTGGATCCAAATAGCTACCTTTTACTGCATCTGATAATTGCGGCCTGACGCAATATGCCCAATGACCGGCAGCCAATGAATCTGAGAAATTGCCTTTTGTCCAAGGATGAATATGCGAAACAGATTCAATGGCTAGGACAGATTCTAAATCTGCCACCGTCATAGGCAGAAAAGAGAGTTCCGATACACCCTCAGTACCAGACTGCAATGATTTACTACTATCAACCATGTTGGCGACTTCGCTCGGCAGAGGTCAATGCCACTTTATTACGAATATAGAGTGGCTCAAGCAAATGGACATCTTGTTGCAAGCCTTTAGACCACATATCCTGAGCACAGGCTAATACACCCAAGGCATTAACCCCAATAGTTGCATCAAGTTGACCGACGGAAAATGGGTTTGAAACACTGGCAAAGACACGATCACCAAATTCCGTAATCGCACTACCAGCTAGAAAATCAATATCAGTCAGTTGAATGCCTTCGGGGGTGCTTAAATGAATTTCCCCCATGCGCTGAGGCAACTGACTTGCAAGATTCTTGTAGGTGGCCCAATAAACTTCTTCCATACGAGCATCAACTGCAACTACAAATGACTGGGCTCCCGAAGATATAAACGCAGGAGTTTGAACAAGTTGGCTGGCAATAGCATCTAGACTCGCTACGGGCAAAACAGGCAGCCTCGCTGCAATGGCGAGCCCCTGAACAGCGGCAACCCCTAAACGAACTCCTGTAAAGGCTCCTGGACCATGGCCAATAGCAATCGCATCTAGGGCAGAGATGCCTATTGAGGCTTCAGATAGCAACTCTTCAACCCAAGGCAATAAGAGTTGGCTAGCGCCAGCCGACACTTTTTGGTGACGAACCAGTGGCGCAGCATCAGTTAAAGATAAAGCCACCGAGCACCAGGCCGAGGAGGTGTCGATGGCCAATATATGGGTCAATTGGGTCCCTCTAAATACTTATGAACTTAGACCTGCAATGATATCTGGTGGCGCCTGAACAAGCTCAATCAATACACCTTCACCCCCAAAAGGAAATTCATTATTCCCCTTAGGGTGGACAAAGGTGATGTCATAACCAGCCGCACCCTTACGAATGCCACCTGGGGCAAAGCGAAGGCCGTTTGCAGACAACCACTCAACCGCCTTTGGAAGATCGTCCACCCATAAACCAATATGGTTTAAAGGCGTTTGATGAACTGCGGGCTTCTTCTCGATATCAAAGGGCTGCATCAAATCCACTTCAATCTCATGAGCACCTTTACCAATCGCACAAATATCTTCATCGACGTTTTCACGCTCAGAGACAAAGGTGCTTTTGTATTCAAAACCCAATAAGTCAACCCAAAGCTTGCGGAGGCGATCTTTATCTTCGCCGCCAATCGCGATTTGCTGAATACCTAATATCCTGAATGGTTTAGTCATGGCAAGCCTTATTCAAAGCGAATGATCAATTGATCAACCGCCAAGCTTTCACCAACATTGGCGCAGATTTCAGCAACTACGCCGTCTTGCGAAGCAACCAGCGTATTCTCCATCTTCATTGCTTCAATGGCCGCCAATTTCTGACCAGCCGTGACTGACTCGCCAACTTTGACTGAAATATTGGTCAAGAGGCCAGGCATTGGAGACATTACTAACTTAGAAGTATCCGGAGGAACCTTAACCAGCATGCGACGCTGAAGTTCAGCACCTAGAGGACTTAGGACCATACACTCGTAGTGCGCTCCGTCTAAGACAACAGCGTATTTCACACCCTTACGCTCTACTTGCGCCGTAATCTTGTGTATGCCATTGATGGTTGCGCGCAAGCAAAGCTCGCCTGGTCGCCAATTACTGACGATGTTGTAACGACTAACATCGCCCTCTTGTTCTATGTAAACAGAGTACACGCCCTCTTTCAGATCAACGCGAACAGGAACCTCTTTCATCTCGTCCTTGGATCCAACACGTGATCCAGTTACCACTACAAACTTATTAGCAATGGTCATCTCGTGACCAACCAATTGACCGTCAATCATTTGGATATGCTCAAGGTAGCGATAGCGCATAAATGCTGCCAAGGCGGCTAATCTCTGGGGATCTGCTGGCTGAACTGAATCCTTTTTGAAGCCTTCAGGATATTCTTCCGCAATAAAGCCAGTCGTAAAGTCGCCAGACACAAATCGTGGGTGCTGCAAAAGAGCCGCCTGGAAAGGAATATTTGAATGGATACCACGAATCACAAAATCATTCAGTGCGGCGCGCATCTTTTCAATCGCCTCAGTACGATCTTTGCCGTGCACGATCAACTTAGCAATCATGGAGTCGTAATGCATCGGGATTTCACCGCCCTCATAAACACCTGTATCCACGCGCACACCATCCAACTCTTCTGGCGGACGGTATTTCACCAGTCGACCAGTTGATGGCAAGAAATTACGGAATGGATCATCAGCATTAATGCGGCACTCCATCGACCAACCATCTAGCTTGATATCTTCCTGCTTGAATGCCAACTTTTCACCGGCAGCCACACGAATCATCTGCTCAACCAAATCAAGACCAGTGATACCTTCTGTTACTGGATGCTCAACCTGCAAGCGGGTGTTCATCTCAAGGAAGTAGAAAGATTTGTCTTTACCAACAACAAACTCAACAGTACCCGCAGATTGATAGTTCACCGCTTTAGCCAAAGCTACAGCTTGCTCCCCCATTGCCTTACGTGTTGCAGGATCAATAAATGGGGATGGTGCCTCTTCAATAACCTTTTGGTGTCGCCGCTGAATAGAGCAATCACGCTCACCTAAATACACCACATTGCCATGTGAATCACCCAATACCTGAATCTCAATATGGCGCGGACCTTCAACAAATTTTTCGATAAAGACGCGATCATCACCAAAGCTGTTGAGGGCCTCGGTACGACATGCTGTAAAACCTTCGAAAGCCTCTTTATCGTTAAATGCCACGCGCAAGCCCTTACCGCCGCCACCCGCAGAGGCTTTGATCATCACCGGATAGCCGATACCTTGAGCAATCTTGACGGCATCTTCCGCTTTTTCAATAGCTTCATTAAATCCAGGAATCGTATTAACCTTCGCTTCCAAAGCAAGCTTCTTCGAAGCAATCTTGTCACCCATTGCAGCAATAGATTGATGCTTAGGACCAATGAATACAATCCCCTCCTCTTCGCAACGGCGAGCGAACTGTTCGTTCTCGGATAGAAATCCATAGCCCGGATGAACCGCTTCAGCGCCAGTGTCTTTACAGGCCTGAATAATCCGATCCATCACCAAATACGATTCGCGTGAAGGAGCTGGTCCGATACAAACGGCTTCGTCGGCCATCTGCACATGACGCGCCTCTTTATCAGCTTCAGAATAGACAGCAACCGTCTTGATGCCCATTTTCTTGGCGGTTTTCATTACACGACAAGCAATCTCGCCGCGGTTAGCAATCAAAATTTTCTTAAACATTTTCGTAGTCATAATGTGTCGGCGCCTTAAAGAGGAATATTGCCGTGTTTACGCGGTGGATTTGTGAGCTCTTTGTCTTTGAGCATTGCCAAAGAACGTGAGATACGCTTACGCGTCTCATGAGGCAAGATCACATCATCAATGTAGCCGCGTCGGCCTGCCACAAATGGATTTGCAAACTTAGCCTTGTACTCCGCTTCACGAGCTGCAATTTTCGCTGGGTCTGACTTTTCTTCGCGGAAAATAATTTCAACAGCACCTTTTGGACCCATCACTGCAATTTCAGCTGATGGCCAGGCAAAGTTGACATCACCACGCAAATGCTTCGAGGCCATCACATCATAAGCGCCGCCATAAGCCTTACGAGTAATCAACGTGACCTTAGGAACGGTGCAATCTGCATAAGCGTAGAGTAACTTTGCGCCATGCTTGATGATGCCTCCGTACTCCTGGGAGGTACCAGGCATAAACCCAGGAACGTCAACCAATGTAACAACAGGGATATTGAAAGCATCGCAGAAGCGAACAAAGCGAGCCGCCTTAATGGATGCCTTGATATCTAGGCAGCCAGCTAAAACTAAGGGCTGGTTAGCAACGATGCCAATTGATCGACCTTCCATACGGGCAAAACCAATCAGGATATTTTTAGCGTAATCAGGCTGGAGTTCAAAGAATTCGCCATCATCAACGATCTTCTCGATCAACTCTTTCATATCGTAAGGTTGATTCGGATTACTTGGTACCAATGTGTCGAGTGAGAAATCTGGCTCTTCAGTACGCTGCGCACCATTAATAGTTGGTGGCTTTTCGCGGTTAGATAAAGGGAGGTAGTTAAAGAAGCGACGGAGCATCATGATGGCATCAACGTCATTGTCAAAAGCTAGATCACATACACCTGAAATAGTGGAATGAGTAACGGCACCGCCAAGTTCTTCAGCGGTGACATCTTCATGCGTCACTGTCTTAACAACTTCCGGCCCGGTAACAAACATGTAGGAGCTATCTTTCACCATAAAGATGAAGTCCGTCAGTGCTGGTGAGTAAACAGCGCCACCCGCTGATGGGCCCATAATTAGGGAAATTTGCGGAATAACACCAGAAGCGGTCACATTACGCTGGAAGATTTCTGCATAACCACCCAAAGAGGCAACACCCTCCTGAATGCGTGCACCACCGGAGTCATTTAGACCGATAACGGGTGCGCCTACTTTGATAGCC
This sequence comes from Pseudomonadota bacterium, assembly GCA_041179645.1. Classification (GTDB taxonomy): domain Bacteria; phylum Pseudomonadota; class Gammaproteobacteria; order Burkholderiales; family Burkholderiaceae; genus Polynucleobacter. The sequence continues at coordinate 192,103 of JBEGSZ010000013.1, read as the reverse complement.
TGATCCATGATCTTGCAAATCTTCTCAGCATGCGCTTCTGAAAGAGAGCCACCCAAAACCGTAAAGTCTTGTGAGAATACGAAAACCAATCGACCATTAATCATGCCGTAGCCAGTAACAACACCGTCACCTGGAACAGTCTGATCTGCCATACCAAAATCATGGCAGCGATGTTCAACAAACATATCCCACTCTTCAAAGGTACCAGCATCTAGCAAGAGCTCGATGCGCTCACGTGCAGTAAGTTTGCCTTTGGAATGTTGAGCAGCAATACGCTTTTGTCCGCCACCTAATCTGGCAAGCTCACGCTTTGCTTCAAGCTGTTGAATGATTTCCTTCATAACTACTCCTTAGAAAAATTCGTGTCCCATTGCTTCGAGTAAACGTCTCGCAGCAACCGATGCGGCCATAGTTCCTTGATTTACCTCGCTACTCAGCACGGGTAAAAGCGCTTGTACCTCTGGGTGATTCTGAAATGCATTCTTGAGACCAACATCAATTCGATCCCACATCCAAGCACCCGCCTGTTGTTGACGACGAGACTGTAATTGGCCATTAGCGTTCTGCAGTTTTTGAAAATGCAGAATTTTTTCCCATAACTCCGGTACGCCATTACCCTCTAAAGCACTTAAGGTCATGACGGTTGGATGCCAATATTCTTGATTGTGAGAGGCATGATCGGGATTGCCCTGGAATCCCAAGAGACGCAAAGAACTGGTAATAAATAACTGAGCGCGCATCGCAGCGTCTGGATCAAGATCGACCTTATTAATCACGATGAGGTCCGCAATTTCCATGACGCCTTTTTTAATTGCCTGTAAATCATCGCCTGCATTCGGTAATTGCAATAGCAAGAACATGTCAGTCATGCCAGCAACAGCAATTTCGCTTTGACCAACGCCGACAGTCTCCACAATGACAATATCAAATCCTGCCGCCTCCGCAACTAGCATTGCTTCACGCGTTTTCTCGGCTACACCACCCAATGTGCAGGATGATGGGCTCGGACGAATGAATGCGCTATCTAAAACTGATAGCCTCTCCATCCGCGTCTTATCACCCAAAATAGAACCGCCAGATAAGCTTGAAGAAGGGTCAATAGCTAGAACAGCTACACGATGCCCCTTTTCAATCAGATACAGACCGAGAGTTTCAATGAGGGTAGACTTACCAACGCCTGGCACACCAGAGATACCTAGGCGAAATGACTTGCCTGTCTTTGGTAACAGGGTATTGAGCACCTCATCAGCACGCTTACGGTGATCCATACGCGTGGACTCGAGCAAGGTAATGATCTTGGCTAAGGCCCGACGCTGCGCCGATGAAGGCACACCGGTGAGATCATTCACCAAAGCTTGGTCAACTGCATTGAGCATGTTGATATCTTTGCCCTCTAAATTACTCTGGCTTTACAGATTTACGAATCTGCTCAAGCACATCCTTGGCTGATGCTGGAATCGGAGTGCCTGGGCCATAAATGCCTTTCACACCGGCCTCATACAAGAAGTCGTAATCCTGTCTTGGAATCACACCGCCTACGAAGACAATAATGTCATCAGCACCTTGCTTCTTCAACTCAGCAATGATGGCTGGTACCAAGGTTTTGTGTCCTGCGGCTAGAGTAGAAATTCCTAAAGCGTGCACATCATTTTCAATTGCCTGACGAGCGCACTCTTCCGGGGTTTGGAATAAAGGTCCAATATCTACGTCAAAACCTAAATCAGCGAAAGCCGTTGCAACAACTTTTGCGCCGCGATCATGACCATCTTGGCCAAGCTTCGCAATCATCACGCGTGGACGACGACCAAAGTCTTTTGCAAATTCTGCAATCTCTACTTTCAATTTTTCCCACCCCTCTGCTGAGTCATAAGCAGCTGCATACACACCGGTCACCTTTTGAGTATCGGCCCGATGGCGACCATACACTTTTTCTAATGCATCAGAAACCTCACCAACCGTAGCGCGCAAACGAATCGCCTGAACAGCTAATTCCAATAAGTTACCGGTGTTTTCTTCTGCAGCCTTGGTTAATGCCTCCAAGGCAGCTTCGACTTTTTTGGAGTCACGCTTCGCCCTGATGTCTTTTAATCTGGCGACTTGGCTTTCACGAACCTTGTCGTTATCAATCATCAAGACATCAACCAAGTCTTCTTTGCCAAGCTTGTATTTATTCACGCCAACGATCACATCAGAGCCTGAGTCAATCTTGGCTTGCTTCTCAGCAGCGGCAGCTTCAATCTTGAGCTTAGCCCAGCCGCTTTCGACAGCCTTAGTCATGCCGCCCATCGCATCAACTTCTTGAATAATCTCCCAGGCCTTATCAGCCATCTCTTGGGTGAGGTTCTCCATCATGTAAGAGCCAGCCCATGGGTCGATCACGCTCGTGATGTGGGTTTCTTCTTGAAGAATTAACTGGGTATTACGAGCGATACGGCTAGAGAATTCGGATGGCAAGGCAATCGCTTCGTCAAAAGAGTTTGTATGCAAGGATTGCGTGCCGCCAAATACTGCAGCCATCGCCTCAACCGTTGTTCGCACCACGTTGTTATAGGGGTCTTGCTCAGTCAAAGACCAGCCTGACGTTTGGCAATGCGTACGCAACATGAGTGACTTTGGATTCTTTGGCTCAAAGGACTTCATGATGCGCCACCACAATAGGCGTGCAGCACGCAACTTAGCCACTTCCAAATAGAAGTTCATGCCAATTGCAAAGAAGAAGGAAAGGCGGCCAGCAAAACCATCGACGTCCAAACCTTTAGCCAAGGCAGTTTTTACATACTCCTTGCCATCGGCCAATGTGAAAGCTAGTTCAAGAACTTGGTTCGCACCAGCCTCTTGCATGTGATAACCCGAAATCGAGATCGAGTTAAATTTCGGCATGTGCTTAGCGGTGTATTCAATGATGTCACCGATGATGCGCATAGAAGGCTCTGGTGGATAGATGTAAGTGTTGCGCACCATGAACTCTTTCAGAATGTCATTCTGAATCGTCCCGGATAATAATTCTTGCTTAACGCCCTGCTCTTCGCCGGCAACAATGTACCCAGCCAATACTGGCAATACAGCACCGTTCATCGTCATCGAAACAGACACCTTGTCTAATGGGATGCCATCGAACAAAATTTTCATGTCTTCAACAGAGTCAATTGCAACGCCCGCTTTACCAACGTCACCAGTCACACGCGGATGGTCGGAGTCATAGCCACGATGGGTTGCTAAGTCAAAGGCAACAGAAACACCTTGACCACCTGCATCGAGAGCCTTGCGATAAAACGCATTAGATTCTTCTGCAGTTGAAAAGCCTGCGTATTGACGAATAGTCCAAGGGCGCACCGAGTACATCGTGGCCTGCGGTCCACGTACAAAAGGTTCGAAGCCTGGCAATGAATGAGTGTATTGAAGACCTTCTGTATCTTCGGCTGTGTATAAAGCCTTGAGATGGATTCCATCCGGCGTTTGCCAACCTAATTTATCAACATCGCCATTAGGCGCCGACTTTTGGGCTGATTTTTTCCATGCATCTAAATTGCTGTCTGGCACATTTGGCCAAGTAGTGGATGAATTCGATGCTGACTTTTTTTCACTTGTACTCATAAAGCACTCCTGGTTGGCTTTATTGCATTGTTGCTAAATTTTTAGGGATATTTTGCTTGACATTTTTAAATTTGTCTAGATACTGTATACATAATTATGAATACAAAACTAATTAACAGGCCCCTATACGAAGATGTTGCCGAGCGACTGCGCGAGCAAATCTTCTCTCATGAATTAGCCCCGGGTAGTTGGCTAGATGAGCAAAGTCTTGCCATAGCCTTTGGTATTTCACGAACACCAATGCGAGAAGCTATCAAGGTTTTGGCATCCGAAGGACTCGTAACTACCAAGATGAATAAAGGCGCTTATGTGACTGAGGTGGATAGACGAGATTTAGAGCAAATCTTCACTGTCCTCTCCCTACTCGAGGGTCAAGCAGCCAAGGAGACGGCTCTAAAGGCATCGGAAGCCCAACTTACTCAGCTAGATAACCTGCATCACCGCCTAGAAAAGGCAGCTGCAGACCGCGACCTAGAGCAATTCTTTGAAATTAATGTGAAATTTCATGAATTAATACAGGAAATTGCAGGAAATAAGTGGATGAATGGCGTGATTGAGGATCTACGTAAGGTGCTTAAGCTTCAAAGGCGAGACTCCTTAAGCAGGAGCGGCCGATTATTAAGCTCTCTTATCGAGCATCGAGAGATACTCCAGGCGATTCTCAAAAGAGACACCACAGCAGCAGAACTTGCTATGCGCAAACACCTTGCCAGAGGTCTGGAAGCCACGAAATAAGCATCCCAGAAGTGCCAAACAAAAAGAATAAAGGCTTAGGTGATTAACCTAAGCCTTTTAACTTGCGCAACTCAAATCCCTGGATTACTTCTTAATGACGAAGTTTCCAGGTAGTTTAGAGATGTAAGCGGCCATATCTTGTAGATCCGCATCCGTAAAGGACTGAACCTGGGAGCCCATCACGGCATTATTGCGTCCGTATTGAGCGTTGCCATTACCAACTTTGTAAGCCTTTAAGGCGTAATAGAGGTAATCAGGGTATTGACCAGCTAGCTTTGGATAAGCCGGCAAGATCGGAGCATTAAGACCAGCGCCGTGACAAGAGGCGCAATTAGCCTTCTCTACGAGTGCCTGACCCTTTTCAGCGTTAGCTGCTTGAGCAACGCCAATACTGGATAACAAAATGGCGGTAATTAGTGCGAATTTCATAAACATGCCTCTAAATATCACTTCAATGGGTTATTTGGTGAGCTGGCAGTTTGCGCAGCATAGTATTCGCCAAGGTCAGCCATGTCTTGATCAGACAAGCTGGCAGCAATAGAACGCATTGTTGGATGCTTTCTTTCGCCTTTCTTGTAGGCAGCTAAAGCAGTTGAGATGTAAGCAGCATTTTGACCGCCCAGCATCGGCACTCTGTAAACCAAAGGATAGTCAGCGCGATAGTCAGGAATGGAATGGCAACCAACGCAAAGCCAAACTTTGCCTTGTCCAGCCTGAGTAGAGCCTTTGACATCCTGAGCTTGGGCTGAAAATCCAGCAAAAGCCAAACCTGCGCAGAGGGTTAATTGGGAAAGAATGAGGTGTTTTTTCATAGAAATCATCATTAACGAGTTTGATTTAGATCAATTTGGAGAGAGTATAGCGGAGACAGACCGCCATACCCTGTTTCAGACCCTGAAATTAGTGAAAACACTGAAAATAAGCCCCCTTTTACCTATACTTGAACGCTATTTCAGACAAATTGAATGCCCCAACAATGACAAAGACCAAAACCCGCTTTGATGGCTCCCGAAGTTATGTAGCTACTGATGACTTGAAATTGGCTGTGAATGCAGCAATACAACTTCAACGCCCTCTTCTCATTAAGGGCGAGCCGGGGACAGGTAAAACCATGTTGGCCGAGGAAGTAGCTGCAGCCTTAAATATGCCCCTGATGCAATGGCACATTAAATCAACAACTAAAGCCCAACAAGGCCTCTATGAATACGATGCCGTTAGCCGCCTAAGAGATTCTCAGCTCGGCGATGAAAAAGTAAATGACATTCGCAACTACATTGTTAAAGGTGTTCTTTGGCAGGCATTTGAAGCGGATGAACCTGTTGTTCTCTTGATCGATGAGATTGATAAAGCGGATATCGAGTTTCCGAATGATCTTCTGCGAGAAATTGATCGCATGGAGTTCTACGTATACGAAACAAGAGAGCTTATTAAAGCTAAGCATCGCCCTCTTGTCATCATCACCTCAAATAATGAAAAAGAATTGCCGGATGCATTTTTGCGTCGCTGCTTTTTTCATTACATCTCATTTCCTGATGCTGGAACTATGCAAAGCATTGTTGATGTACATCATCCAAACATCAAACAAGAATTGCTGGAGGCAGCCCTTAAATCTTTTTATCAAATCAGATCGCTACCGGGCTTGAAAAAGAAACCTTCTACTTCAGAATTAATTGATTGGTTAAAGCTATTACTAGCCGAAGATATCCCAGCGGGTGCGCTGTACAGCGGCGATGAAAAAATTACGATCCCGCCTTTACACGGCGCACTTCTCAAGAATGAACAAGATATTCATTTATTTGAACGCTTAGTGCTGATGAATCGAAATCACCGCTGACCGCACGCATCTCAATATCTGAATCATGTTGATTCAATTTTTTCTTCAACTCAAAGAGGCTAAGGTGCCTGTTTCTGTTCGAGAATTTTTAACGTTGCTAGAAGCCTTAAAGGAAGGCGTCATTGAGCCTTCGATTGATGATTTTTATCAACTTGCACGCATGACTTTGGTGAAAGATGAGCAGCACTTTGATCGCTTTGATCAGGTATTTGGATCCTACTTCAATGGAGTAGAAAAAATCATTGCATTGGCACCAGATATACCGCTGGACTGGCTTGAGAAAAAATTACAACGCGTCTTGAGCGAAGAAGAAAAAGCAGCTCTCAAAAAGTTGGGTGGACCTGAAGCTTTACAAAAACGCCTTCAAGAGCTTTTGAAGGAGCAGAAAGAATGGCACGGTGGCGGGAAAAAATGGATTGGCGCGGGAGGCTCCTCTCCTTTTGGTCATAGTGGCTATCACCCCGAGGGTATTCGAATTGGTGGCGAAAGTGCCGGCAATCGTACTGCCATCAAAGTCTGGGAAGCAAGAGAATTTAAAGACTATGACAGTGACCTCAGTTTAGGAACTCGCAATATCAAAATGGCATTACGTCGCTTGCGACGGTTTGCTAGAGAAGGTTCCAGTCTTGAATTAGATCTCGATAAGACCATTCACTCAACCGCTGCAAATGCTGGCATGCTCGACATTCAAATGCGACCCGAGCGCCACAACCAAGTCAAAGTATTGTTGTTAATGGATGTGGGGGGATCCATGGATGATCACATCCAGCGGATCTCAGAATTATTTACCGCCGTCAAAACCGAATTCAAACACCTGGAGTATTACTACTTTCATAACTGCGTCTATGAGCATTTATGGCAAAGTAATCGCCGCAGACGCGATCAAGTCACCTCAACCCAAGACATCATTAACAAATATGGTTCCGACTACAAACTCATTTTTATTGGCGATGCCACTATGTCTCCCTATGAAATTCTGAGCCAGAATGGGTCGGTGGAATTTAACAACCGAGAAACTGGTGCAGCTTGGATTAATCGCCTGATTAACCACTTTCCCCATTTTGCTTGGCTTAATCCTGAACCAGAATCAGTCTGGCAGTATCGACAGTCGATCGACATTATGAAGGGCCTAATGAAGGATCGCATGTACCCCGTGACATTAAATGGCCTTGAGAATGCCATGCGTCAGTTATCAAAGTAATACACTTATCGTTTTTATTATCGTTACCACTTCATTTTTTATTTGATTGAACTCATATGACAAATCACATTAGCGACCGCCTCAAAACTCTTGGCATCGATTTGCCACCACCCGGACCCCCTGCCGCTGCTTATGTCATGGCAGCGACCACCGGTAGTACTGTTTTTCTATCAGGCCATATTGCGAAGAAAGATGGCAAGCCATGGGTCGGCAAATTAGGCCTAGATATGGATACAGACACTGGTAAAGCAGCTGCTAAGTCTATTGCGGTTGATTTGATTTCCACCCTTCAAAATCACCTGGGCTCCCTTGATAAAGTGAAGCGCATTGTGAAAGTGATGGGCTTGGTGAATTCCACCTCTGAATTTACTGAGCAACACTTGGTTATTAATGGCTGCTCGGAATTACTCTTTGAGGTCTTTGGGGAGGCAGGTAAGCATGCGCGTAGCGCATTTGGTGTTGCCCAAATTCCTTTAGGTGCCTGTGTTGAAATCGAGTTGATTGCTGAGATTTAAAAAACTAAATTAGGCTTAATTTATAGTGCTGGATGTCTTCAGGTGTGTCGACATCCATTACAAATGCCTGATTGCTCGTGTGCAATACCCTCACCTGCGGAGGATGGGAATCCATATAGGCTCGGCAAACCATACCTGGAGCATTCAGCATATCTGAAACGACTTTATACGAAAACAGCACTGGATTACCGCGCTTACCCTCGACCATTGGGAGAATAATTTCCTCGCCAGTCTCTCGCTTGATGAACTCATCCAGCAATTCTTGCACCTCGGCTGCTCCAATCTCAGGCTGATCCGACAAGGCTACCAACAAGACATCAAAATTCATCTGTAGAGATTCAAGTCCGAGGCGAACAGATGAAGGCTGACCTCTTTCTGGGAGGGGATTTTGAACGGTCCTGATTGGGTAAGCTAGCAAGGGGTTTAACTTTGCGATCGCCGACCCAATCGCTTCAGCATGAAAGCCGGTTACTGCGATGCATTCAATAAGATTAAATCCTTGGATGGCATCTGAAAAGCGCTGCAAAAGAGTCTGGCCATCCCGACTAAGCAAGGCTTTAGGGTGCGCGCCCAACCTACTGCCCTCGCCAGCTGCGAGCAAGAGCACTGCAAGGCGCAATTGTGAAGCTGGAGTGAATGGGTTGGAACTTGTCATTAGAGAGATAATAATTACATAACTAGTAAAACATAAGAAATTAGAGACAAGAAATGAACAGTACCGATTTAAGCGTATTAAAAGCCGCGGTTGATTGGCTCAAATCCGGTCATCCTGTTGCGATTGCCACGGTTGTTCAGACCTGGGGTTCTGCCCCGAGGCCCATTGGCTCTTGGCTGGCTATTCGAGGAGACGGGCAGGTAACTGGTTCCGTGTCTGGTGGCTGCGTTGAGGATGACTTAATACGACGCGTGCAAACTGAAATCCTCACCAGAGACTTGCCAGAGATGGTGGTCTATGGTGTTAGCCAACAAGAGGCCGCACGCTTTGGCTTGCCTTGTGGTGGAACCTTGCGCTTGCTTGTGGAACCAAAACCAGAATTAGCGATTTTGGAATCCATTCTGAAATCCACCTCTAATCATCAAATCACCACCCGCACAGTTGATCTTTCGACTGGAAAATCTACGCTGAAAATAGGCAACCGTAATCAGGAATTTATTTGCAATGAAAGCTTAATGAAAACCACTTATGGCCCACGCTGGCGAATGGTGATTATTGGCGCTGGACAGCTATCACTCTACACAGCGGACTTTGCTCTTGCATCTGATTTTGAAGCCATCGTAATAGACCCTCGAGAAGAATACGCAGAAGGCATTAATCGCGAACACATTCAATTTATTAAGGGCATGCCAGATGACGTGCTTCTAGAGATTGGTGTTGATTCACATACCGCTGTAGTTGCCTTAACGCATGATCCTAAGCTTGATGACATGGCCTTGATGGAGGCGCTGAAGTCTCCCGCTTTTTATGTTGGTGCATTGGGCAGCAGAATCAACACACAAAAGCGTAAAGCCCGTTTGCTTGAATTTGATGTTACGGAGGAGCAAATTGAGCGTCTGCACGGACCAGTGGGTCTCTTTATTGGCGCCCTAACCCCACCTGAAATCGCTGTATCTATTCTGGCTGAAGTTATAGCGGTGAAATACGGCGTGCCAATTCCTAAGAAGGCTTAAGTCAAAACAAAAAACCCGATCAGCTGGTGACCGAGTTTTTTAACTGCCGCTAAGTTAGGCTTGTTGCTTAGTTTGCCTTGAGCTTTCCATCTTTTAGCCTTGGCTCCACAAAGTGGCCCTTACGAGCACGATTACCCGCAAAAGACTTCAAGGTTTTGGCATCAAGACTCAGCTCGGTTGGCTTACCAGCACGTCCAGCACCCGAGTACGTGGCACCGTCAGCACCCACCGCAATTGCAGAAGCCAACCTCTCTTTTTCATCCAAGCCCATCAGAATCACGCCTTTGCCACCTGTTGGTAAACGCTTGAGTTCATCCAAGGGGAATACCAACAACTTAGAACTCTCGGATAAGCAAGCCACTTGCTTCATGCCGGCAGTCACTTTAGCGGCTCCTAGCGGTGCATCACCACCTGGGAATTTACTGTCGATACCAACGAAAGATTTACCAGCCTTGTTACGGGTAGTCATATCCGCCACGTTTGCGAGGAAACCGTTACCAGATCGAGTCGAAATCAGCACAAGATCATCAGGTTGACCAGCATAGTAAGCAACCATTTGTGATCCTGCAGCCAAGTTCACAAAGCTAGTCAACGGTGAGCCATCTCCACGAGCGCCCGGCAATTCACTCACAGGAACGGTGTAGACGCGACCATCACTACCGAAGCCTTGCATGACATCTACTGTGCGGCACTCAAATGTTCCATACAAAGCATCGCCTGCTTTAAAGCCAAACTGGGTTGCATCATGCTCATGACCTTGGCGAACACGCACCCAACCTTTTTGAGACACGATGACGGTTACAGGCTCATCCAATACTTTAGTTTCAGCAACAGCACGCTTATCTTCCTGAATCAAGGTACGGCGATCATCACCAAAATCCTTCATATCGGATTCAATCTCTTTGATGATGCGCTTACGTAAAACAGTATCGCTTTGCAACAAACCTTCAAGGTCATCGCGTTCAGACTTGAGCTCTTTTAACTCTTGCTCAATCTTGATGCCTTCTAAGCGAGCCAACTGACGCAAACGGATATCCAAGATATCTTCCGCCTGGCGATCGCTGAGCTTAAATTCCTTAATCAGGTCAGCCTTAGGCTCATCGCTATTGCGGATGATCTTAATGACCTTATCAATATTCAGAAGAACAATTAGGCGCCCTTCCAGAATATGCATGCGATCGTTGACTTTACCCAAACGATGCTGAGTACGTCTTGTAACTGTAGCTACCCTGAAGGAAATCCACTCAGAGATGATCTCTTTAAGACCTTTTTGACGTGGTCGACCATCAGTACCAATCATCACTAAGTTCATTGGCGCATTGGACTCCAATGAAGTGTGAGCCAGTAGCAAGTTTGCAAATTCATTGACATCAATATTTTTGCTCTTGGGCTCAAATACCAAGCGTACCGCCGCATCTTTGCTCGATTCATCTCGCACACCATCGAGGACATTCAGGATGGTGGATTTGAGATTGTTCTGCTCGGGAGTCAAGGTCTTCTTACCAACCTTCACCTTTGGATTGGTAATCTCTTCAATCTCTTGCAGTACACGCTGTGATGACGTAGACGGTGGCAATTCATTGACCACAATTTGCCATTGGCCACGAGCCAATTCTTCAATAGACCAACGGGCACGCACTTTAAGACTACCGCGACCCGCTTCATAGATTTGAGCAATCTCCGCTGAAGAAGAAATAATTTGACCACCACCTGGATAGTCTGGGCCAGGCATGATTTCCAAGAGCTCCGAAGTGCTCATTTTTGGAGACTTCATCAAAGCAATCGCTGCACTAGCTACTTCACGCAAATTATGCGAAGGAATCTCTGTCGCCATACCCACTGCAATACCAGATGCGCCATTCAACAGTACAAAAGGTAAGCGCGCTGGTAACAACTTAGGCTCTTGGAAAGATCCGTCGTAGTTTGGCGCAAAATCTACCGTACCTTCATCAATCTCGCTCAGTAAGAGACCGGCAATTTTGGTCAGGCGTGCTTCGGTGTAACGCATTGCCGCTGCGCCATCACCATCACGCGAACCGAAGTTGCCTTGACCATCAATCAGCGGATAGCGCAATGAGAAACTCTGTGCAAGACGCACTAATGCGTCATAAGCAGATTGGTCGCCATGTGGATGGAACTTGCCCAATACATCGCCTACAACACGAGCACTTTTTACCGGCTTAGCATCAGCACGCAAACCCATCTCACTCATTGAGAACAGAATGCGGCGTTGTACTGGCTTTTGGCCGTCCGATACATCTGGCAATGCACGGCCTTTAACTACGCTAATAGCGTAATCAAGGTAAGCGCGCTCCGCGTATACCGCCAGCGTTAAGCTGTCTTTGTCATCCTCATTGAGCTCAACCTTTTTTGGGTCATGTGGGTCAGCAGGACCACCCGCTTGAGCCGCAATAGACTCATCAACTTCAACGATATTCATTTCAATTGGTTCGCCAGCAAACAAGTCTGCCTGGTCAGCAAGTCCAGTACCGCCCGGAGTTTTTTTAGTTGCCATTAGATGTCCGCCTCAACTTCATTACCGCGCTCTTCTAGCCAATCACGACGCGCTCCGGATTCGGATTTACCCATCAACATATCCATTGTTTTAATCGTTTCATCTTCTGTCCATGTACCCAAGGTCACCGGCAAGAGGCGACGGGTATCTGGATTCAAAGTGGTATCCCACAATTGCTCAGCACTCATCTCACCCAAACCTTTAAAGCGAGAGATCTGCCAAGCAGTTTCTTTAACGCCATCTTTACGCAATTTATCTTCAATTGCTTGGAGCTCGCTTGCATCTAGCGCATAAATCTTTTGTGCTGGCTTTTTGCCGCGTGCTGGTGCGTCCACCCTGAACAATGGGGGTCTTGAAATATGCACATGACCTAACTCAATGAGCTTTGGAAAATGTTTATAGAACAAAGTGAGTAGCAATACCTGAATATGGGCACCATCTACGTCCGCATCTGACAAGATGCAAACCTTGCCATAACGCAGGTTTGATAAGTCAGGGCTGTCATTAGCGCCGTGCGGATCTACACCTATAGCAACAGCAATGTCATGCACTTCGTTGTTTGCAAATAAGCGATCGCGCTCTGCCTCCCAAGTGTTGAGAACCTTACCGCGTAATGGCAGAATCGCTTGATACTCCTTATTACGACCCATCTTGGCTGAACCACCAGCCGAGTCACCCTCAACAAGGAAGATTTCATTCAGGCTAATGTCTTGGCTCTCACAGTCAGTCAGCTTGCCAGGTAGCACAGCTACACCAGAAGATTTTTTCTTCTCCACCTTTTGACCAGCGCGAGTTCGCGCTTGAGCCTGTTTAATCACTAAGTCCGCTAATTTACGACCGTAATCAACGTGCTCATTGAGCCAAAGCTCTAGTGCAGATTTAGCATAACCAGAAACTAAACGTACTGCGTCTCTGGAGTTCAAACGCTCTTTAATTTGGCCTTGGAACTGTGGATCTAAAACCTTGGCAGACAATATGAATGAGGCACGCGCAAATACATCCTCAGGCATGAGCTTCACACCCTTGGGTTGCAAAGCATGCATCTCAATAAAACCTTTGACAGCGTTAAAGAGGCCTTCACGCAATCCACTCTCATGCGTTCCACCTGCTGGAGTTGGAATTAAGTTCACATAACTCTCACGCACTGGTACACCATCTTCGGTCCAGGTTACGACCCAGGCCGCGCCCTCGCCTTCAGCAAATGAATCATCATCACCATTACCGGTTGCGTATTGCTCACCTTCAAATGGAGGGATCACTTCTGCACCGTGACCAGCCTGAGCTATTGCTTCATTTAAATAACCGCGTAAGCCTTGGGCATATTGCCAAGTTTGACTCTCGCCAGACTTTTCTTGAATCAGGGTGACTTTTACGCCCGGTAACAAGACCGCTTTAGATCGTAATAAACGAATGAGTTCAGGCATCGGGATAGCGGCACTATCAAAGTACTTGCCATCAGGCCATGCACGGACGCGAGTTCCATGCGATTTATCCTCTTTACCAGCAGCACTGGTTTTGAGCTTTTCAATTACCTTGCCGTCCGCAAAGGTTAAGGTCGAAATTTGACCCTCGCGCCATACAGTGACTTCCAGCCGCTTTGATAAGGCATTGGTAACAGAAACACCGACACCGTGCAAACCACCAGAGAAAGCGTAGGCACCACCAATGCCTTTTTCAAACTTACCGCCAGCATGCAGCTGAGTAAATACGATTTCAACAACAGGCAACTTCTCAGTTGGATGTATTCCAACCGGTATTCCACGACCGTCGTCTTCAACACTGACACTGCTATCGGCATGCAAAGTCACAATGATGTGCTTACCAAAGCCACCCAAAGCCTCGTCAGATGCGTTATCCAAGACCTCTTGAATTATGTGTAATGGATTGTCAGTGCGGGTGTACATTCCCGGCCGCTGACGGACGGGCTCTAGTCCTTTTAGGACCTGAATCGATGATTCGCTGTATTCGGATGTTTTACGGGTAGCCATGCGGGCAAATTGTAGTCATGTGCAAAGCAAAACCCGAAATTTCCATGATTAACCCCATATTCATGCCAAAATTGCAAGATGGGAGCCTTAAGTCATATTCGCGTTTTAGACCTCAGCCGTGTTCTTGCCGGCCCATGGTGCGCACAAAACCTCGCCGATCTCGGTGCAGACGTCATTAAAGTGGAGCGTCCAGGCGCTGGGGACGATACCCGGCACTGGGGCCCTCCCTTTGTCAAGGATGCCCAGGGCAATGACACGCTAGAGACAGCTTATTTCATCTGCATTAATCGCAATAAACGCTCTATTACGGTGGATATCAGTAAGCCTGAAGGGCAAGAAATCATTCGCCAGCTGGCCAAAGAGTCAGATGTCGTCATTGAAAACTACAAAGTTGGGGATTTAGCCAAGTACGGCCTGGATTATGAAAGCCTTAAAAAGGTCAAATCTGACCTGATTTACTGCTCAATCACCGGTTTTGGCCAAAATGGTCCCTATGCTCATCGCCCTGGATATGACTTCATCATCCAGGGTATGGGTGGCTTTATGAGCGTGACCGGTGAGGCCGAGGACTTCCCAGGGGCTAGCCCACAAAAGGCTGGGGTTGCCATTGCCGATATCTTTACCGGCATGTATGCAAGTACCGCCATCTTGGCTGCAGTTGTTCATCGAGATAAAACGGGACAGGGTCAATATATCGATATGGCCCTCCTGGATACTCAGATTGCTGTCATGGCAAACATCTCAAGCGCCTATTTATGCTCAGACAAAGTCCCGCAACGCTGGGGTAACGCCTCTCCCATCATTGTTCCTTACCAAACTTTTCCAACCTCAGACGGCTGGATGATTGTGGCGGTAGGTAATGATGGGCAGTTCAAGCACTTTGTTACCGCCGGAGGCGAGGCTCATTTGGCCGAGAACCCCCTCTACATCAATAATCCCATTCGAGTAGAAAATCGTAAGTCATTGATTCCATTACTAGAAGTGATGACAAGGCGCAAAACCAAGGCTGAATGGATTAGCCTTTTAGAGGCAGCAAATGTGCCCTGTGGCCCAATCAATAACTTCCAGGAGGTATTTGATAACGAGCAAGTAAAGGCTCGTGGCGTCCAAATTCAGGTTCCACACCCAACAGCAGGCAGCATGAAGCTCGTTGCTAGCCCTATGCGACTATCAGAGACTCCTGTCGAAGTGAGAATGGCTCCTCCAACCCTGGGCCAACACACCAAGGAGATTTTGCAGGAACGCTTGAACTTAGACCCTAAAGCGATCTCAGAACTTCAAGAAAATGGCATTATTTAAACCAAATGTCTTTAAACCGTCCAAGCCAGAAATTAACGCTGAAACAGGTGCTGATATTTGGTGGGCTGATGGTGACTTTCTCCATGGGCATACGCCATGGATTTGGACTCTTTAATCTACCTATTACTTCGGTCAATGGCTGGGGTCGTGAAACTTTCGCCCTCACTATTGCGCTACAGAATTTGATTTGGGGTGCAGTTCAACCCATCACTGGCGCTTTAGCTGATCGTTACGGCGCATTCAAAATCATGGTCGCTGGTGGCGCTCTTTATGCACTCGGTTTAGCTGGGATGGCAATCTCGACAGATGCTTTGAACTTTTCTTTAGCTGGTGGATTACTAATTGGTCTTGCACAAACTGCAAGCACTTACAGCGTGATCTATGGAATTTTGGGTAGGAACGTTCCTGCAGAAAAACGCGTGTGGGCAATGGGCGTTGCTGCAGCCGCAGGATCATTTGGACAGTTCTTAATGATTCCGGTTGAGCAAGGTTTGCTCAGTAGCTTTGGTGCTAATGATGCACTACTCATGCTGGCACTCATGGCTAGTCTCATGATTCCAATTGCATTTATGTTGCGCGAACCTAATGCAAACAATTTTCAGCAAGCAAGCGATCAAACAATTAAACAGGCGCTAAAAGAAGCAATGGGCAACCCCAGTTTTAAATTGCTCACTCTGGGCTATTTTGTATGCGGATTTCAGGTGGTGTTTATCGCGGTTCACTTAGCGCCCTACCTCAAAGATTTATCAAAGATCTACCCCGGTGTTGGTGCACCTGCAGTTGCAACGACTGCGCTTGCCCTAATTGGACTATTCAATATCTTTGGCACCTACAGTGCCGGAATACTGGGCCAACGCTTTCCTAAGCGCTACCTGTTATCAGGCATCTACATCCTCAGATCTATTGCCATTATGGCTTTTGTTTGGCTCCCCCTCAGCCCCGCCACTACCTACATCTTTGCAGCCATCATGGGCTTTTTATGGCTATCCACCATTCCCTTGACCAATGCCATTGTGGCCCAGATCTTTGGTGTGAAATACCTCACCATGCTCTCCGGCTTAGTGTTCTTCTCCCACCAATTGGGCAGCTTCTGCGGTGCCTATTTTGGCGGCTACTTATTTGATCGCACCGGCTCCTATTTGATTGTCTGGAATATTGCGATTGCTCTGGGTGTATTTGCATTCTTGGTCAACTTGCCGGTTAAAGAGCGTGCGATTCATCGCGCTGCGCTCGCTTAAGACGATATGCAAGCAAAACACCGTTTCACGCAATGGCTCCTATATCCACTTGCAATCATTATTTTGGGAATGATTTTTTTCTCCTACTTTGCTCCTGACATGATGATTGCAATTACGAATTCAGTATGGGCGATGTGTGGTTGGTAATCAGTGGATAATGCTTCACGCCTTAACATCTTTTTTTAAAAATTTGTTTTTTATTTTTTAATCTCGCCGTAGCACAATGGATAGTGCACATGCCTCCTAAGCGTGGGATACAGGTTCGATTCCTGTCGGCGGGACCACCTCTCAATAAAAAACTTATCCACAGGTTTTGTGGATAAATCGCCAAAAGTTTTCGTAAGTCGCAGATTTGTATAGAGTGACCTAGCTTGCTTAAATTATGAGCATCAGCTACTTACAAAAATATAAATAAAGATGTGTTGACAATTTAAATTCGCTTATAGATTTTTAGACTACTTTTTTCAGTATTTTGAATTTCTCTTACACTTAGCTCATGCACAAGCTCAATACCAGCACCATCGCAGCCCTCGAAGAGATGCTCCAAAACACAGCAAGGTCTGCACCGCAAGATTTCTTGCCGATCCACTTTTTGGGCGGTAGCTCAGCTGGCCAACTTATTGGGCACCTAAACCCAGAATTTATCCCCTTTTTACAAGAATCCTTGGCAAAAAACCCAATACCTCTCGTAGAAATGGATCATGATCGCCTGACTATTCGCAATGCAAGACCTTTGGCACTCTCCGAGAGTCTGGCGAAATTGGCTGATCAGATGCACCAAGGTGGCTTCATTCCAGGCTGGCGGCATGAGAATTTTGCTTGGATTGACCAAAATGGGCATGAATATTTCCGTTTGGAGCGCTCTGCCTTCCGTACTTTTGGCTTTCGTAGCATGGCAAGCCATATCAACGGCTATACCAAGGCAGGTAATCTCTGGCTTGGCCGTCGTAGCGAAACCAAGCAGACTGACCCAGGTCGCCTTGATAACCTAGCTGCAGGCGGTATTGGCGCAGATGAAACCCCCTGGGTTAACGCCCGTCGAGAATTATGGGAAGAAGCGGGCGTACCACCCCAGATTTCCGATCAAATTGAGCCGGTTGGCCGTATTCATATGCGCCGCCCTATTCCAGGGCGCGGCTTTCATGATGAGCAACTCTATATCTATGACTTGGAGCTAGCGGACAACTTTGTACCCACCAACCATGACGGTGAAGTCAGTGGTTTTATTGAAATCTCGCTTTCAGAGGCTGCAGCCCGCATTTTGGCCGATGAATTCACTAGCGATGCTGCCTTTGTGACGGCGGATTTCATTTTGCGCAATACGAAAGCGGGCTAGATTTGCCGTCCTAGGCTTGTCCCCTTGCTGACTTTTTGATTTTGCTCACTCTACTTGACGTGAATTCGTGGTTAAATTAGCTCTAAGGATGAAACAGGGGTGCCCTCTAGTGAATTTTGCTACGAGGCGCTGAGAAAGACCCTATAACCCGATCCAGGTAATGCTGGCGTGGGGAGTTTTCCATCAGACCGTCACCCGGTTTCGTCCATCTAATTACAGTCAGGAGATGGACATGAGCGATACCAAAAATAAATCTAAACAAGAAATACCTAGCCTTAAGAGCTTAGAGCGTGACTTTGGCCAAAAATTTGCCTATCCCGCTTCAACTAAAACCTATCTAGAAGGTTCGCGTCCAGATATCAAAGCTCCTATCCGAATGATTGAGCAACTATCAACGCGCGTAGGCGAAGAGATGGTTCCTAATCCACCTGTACCGGTTTATGACACCTCAGGTCCTTATAGCGATCCCGATATCGTGATCAACCTTGAAAAAGGTTTGCCTTTATTGCGTAAGAACTGGATTGAAGAACGTGGCGATACAGTGCAATTAGCTGGGCCGAGCTCAGAGTATGGAGTTGCTCGCTCACAAGATGCGGCTACCCAGAATCTGCGTTTTGCTCACATTAATCCTCCTCGCGTTGCACGCGCCGGACAAAATGTGAGTCAAATGTATTACGCCCGTAAAGGCATCGTGACTCCTGAAATGGAATACGTAGCGCTACGTGAATCCATGGGTCTTGAGCAATTACGCAAGAATCCTGAGTACAAGCAACTTCTCAAGCAACATCCTGGCAAGAGCTATGGCGCTAATTTGCCTGACATCGTCACTGGTGAATTTGTACGTTCAGAAATTGCCGCTGGGCGCGCGATCATTCCCGCGAACATCAATCACCCTGAACTAGAGCCAATGATTATTGGCCGCAACTTCCGCGTGAAGATTAATGGCAATCTCGGTAACTCTGCCGTAACGTCCTCCATTAATGAAGAAGTAGAAAAAATGGTGTGGTCGATTCGTTGGGGTGCAGACACCATCATGGATCTCTCAACAGGCAAGCATATTCATGAAACCCGTGAGTGGATAATTCGTAACTCACCAGTTCCGATTGGTACTGTTCCAATCTACCAAGCATTAGATAAGACTGGTGGTATTGCAGAAGATCTCACCTGGGAAATGTTCCGCGATACCTTGGTTGAGCAAGCTGAGCAAGGTGTGGATTACTTCACTATTCATGCTGGCGTATTGCTGCGCTACGTTCCATTAACAGCCGACCGTATCACCGGTATTGTGTCTCGCGGTGGTTCGATCATGGCGAAGTGGTGCTTGGCTCACCATAAAGAAAACTTTCTGTATACGAAGTTTGATGAGATCTGCGAGATCATGAAAGCCTATGACGTGTCATTTAGTTTGGGCGATGGTTTACGTCCAGGCTGTATTGCTGACTCAAACGATGCAGCACAATTTGGCGAACTTCATACTCTTGGCGAATTGACTGCCAAAGCATGGAAGCATGATGTTCAAGTGATGATTGAAGGTCCTGGTCATGTTCCAATGCAGCGCATTGAAGAAAACATGACTGAGGAACTAAAGCACTGCTTAGAAGCACCCTTCTATACCCTTGGACCACTAATTACTGATATCGCTCCTGGATATGATCACATCACCAGCGGTATCGGTGCAGCGCAAATTGGTTGGTACGGTACAGCCATGCTTTGCTATGTCACGCCAAAAGAACATTTAGGTTTGCCGGATAAAGAAGATGTCCGAACCGGCATCATCACTTATAAGATTGCAGCTCACGGTGCTGACTTAGCAAAAGGTTTACCAGGCGCTCAAGTGCGCGATAACGCTTTATCTAAGGCGCGTTTTGAGTTCCGTTGGGAAGATCAATTTAATCTGGGCTTAGATCCTGAGCGTGCCCGTGAATACCACGACGCTACTCTACCTGCAGAAGGTGCCAAGATCGCTCACTTCTGCTCGATGTGTGGGCCGAAGTTCTGCTCCATGAAGATTACTCAAGAAGTGCGTGATTACGCAGCGACTTTAGATGCTGATGGCAATCCGAAAGCTAAAGTGATTCCGATTACTGCAGAAGCCTCCACCGATCCACAAAAAGGTATGGAAGAGATGTCAGCAGAGTTTCGTAAGCGTGGCAGCGAGATTTATCAGTAAGTGACTAAGGCATTCTCAAACGGCAAATATGCCATCGTTGGCGCCGGCCTCATGGGTCGGCTGCTAGCGGTCGCACTTGCTAAGCGCGGTGCTCAGGTAGAGCTGTTTGAGAAAGGCAGCTCTGACGGAGCCAATTCAGCCGCAAGAATTGCCGCTGCGATGCTGGCCCCGCTCGCAGAATCTGCCATTACTGAAGATAACGTGGTTCGGATGGGTGTTCATAGCTTGCCTCGGTGGAAGCAACTCATCGATGAATTGGCTAAGCCGGTGTACTTTCAGCAAGATGGCACTTTGATCTTATGGCATCGCCAAGATGCCAGCGATGCAGAGCGCTTTGCCTCACATCTTGAGAGGAATTGCGATCGCAATCAGGCCCTCTCAAAACCTGTTCATTTGGATGGCCAGTCTCTAGCAGAAATTGAGCCGGGGGTTGCTGAGCGCTTTAATCAGGGACTTTATCTTCCTCATGAAGGGCAGCTAGATAACCGCCAGCTTCTAGAGGCTTTATTAGTTGAGCTCACCCTAATGAAGGTGCCCTGTCATTGGAATCAATCCACCGATCTGGAGCTGCTCCGCAACAAAGAGAATGGCTTTGATTGGGTGATTGATTGTCGCGGCTTGGGCGCAAAGGATTCCTGGAAGCAGATTGGTGACGCTTCCAAAGATTTGCGTGGCGTGCGTGGTGAAGTCATTCGCCTATATGCACCCGAAGTGAAACTACGCCGCCCCACTCGACTAATCCATCCTCGTTATCCGATCTATATCGCCCCTAAGGAAGATGATGTTTATGTTGTTGGTGCAACAGAGATTGAATCCGAAGATATGTCGCCTATGAGCGTGCGGTCCGCAATGGAACTACTTAGTGCGGTGTATACCGTGCACAGTGGTTTTGCTGAAGCACGTATTTTAGAAATGGCAACCCAATGTCGCCCTACGCTCAAAGATAATTTGCCGGAGATATCCCTTGATCACAAATCAGATCAAGCAGACCTCATGATGATCAATGGCCTCTATCGCCATGGGTTCATGATCTCTCCGGCCATTTTGGATTGCGCCCTCGAGTTGCTCAACTCAGGCTTGAGTTCAACAGCAATCGAATTAGGCTTACAGGTCACAACAGTCGACCATCAGGAATTCAGTGCATGCGCATCCTAGTTAACCAAGTTACCCAAGAGGTTCCCGAGAACAGCACCATTGATGATGTGTTGCTACTAATTGATGCAAAGCCACCCTTTGCCGTTGCGATCAATTATGAATTTGTTCCCAAGACTAGGCATGCCGAAGAGGTATTGCATGAAGGCGATGAGATGGAAGTCATTGCCCCAGTTACAGGTGGCTAAGGCTGATAGAAATTAAGAAATAAATATAGATAAAAGTTATTGATCAACATGACAGCCCCGTTACCAAACCCTCTCAATACCGCAGATCCACTGGTCCTGTATGGGGAGACATTTGCTAGCCGTTTATTGCTAGGAACTTCGCGTTACCCTTCTCCACAGGTACTAGAGAATGCCGTCAAACAATCCAATCCTGGAATGATCACCGTGAGCCTGCGCAGGCAAGGTACTGCAACTACAGAAGCTCACTCCGGTTTTTGGGATCTACTCAAGAAAATGGCTGTACCTGTCCTTCCGAATACCGCTGGTTGCCATAGCCCAAAGGAAGTCATTGCTACCGCCCAGATGGCGCGTGAAGTTTTTGAAACCAATTGGATTAAGTTAGAGCTCATCGGCGATGACTACACATTGCAGCCCGATACCTTGCGTTTAGTTTCTACAGCAGAAACTTTAATTAAAGATGGTTTCAAGGTTTTACCCTATTGCACCGAAGATCTCATCTTATGCCAAGGCTTGGTTGATGTGGGATGTCAGGCTGTAATGCCGTGGGCTGCGCCAATTGGCACTGGTCAAGGCCCTCTAAATCCTTACGCATTAAAACTCTTACGTGACCGCTTGAAGGTTCCACTTTTGGTAGATGCTGGATTGGGCCTTCCTTCGCACGCATGTAGTGTGATGGAATGGGGTTTTGATGGAGTATTACTCAACACCGCTGTTGCGCTCGCTGATGATCCAGTAGCAATGGCTAAAGCGTTTGCAATGTCAGTCGATGCTGGCCGCACCGCCTACCTCTCTGGTGCCATGAAAGCCCAGCAATCTGCGCAAGCCAGTACACCCTTGGTTGGCACACCCTTTTGGCATCAAAGCTAAAGAACATTACAGATGAGTTTAGTTCGCGATCTCGCCGATCAAATTGTTGCAGCCCATGTCAGGGATGACTTGTGTTTGCCCATTCCGGCTTACAGCATGTCATCACCGCCACCTAAAATTGATAACGAATCTGCTGCTGATCACTATGAGTTAGCAGGCATGCTGGCTGCTATTGAGATGGGCTTTATCGAATGTGATGCAAAGGTATTAGGCAAAGCCTGGTCCCGCATGGCTCATCAAGATGGGGGTTTCAATCCCTTTAAATGGCCATCCAGACCAGAGCATTTTGATTTGCTTCCTTGGACGCGGAACATGAACCCCAAAGCTTTCGCGGAGTGTCCAAAGCGTTTAGGTTTGTATGCTGTGATGCCTGATGCAGATTGGGTGAAGCGCATGGTGGAAGCTGAAGTTCCAACAGTACAACTACGCCTTAAATCCGAAGACAAAAAGCTCATTACTAAACAAATTAAAGAATCCGTTAAAGCAGTTGAAGGCAGCAGGACTTTGCTTTTTATAAACGACTACTGGCAAGAAGCTATTGAAGCTGGCGCCTACGGTGTTCACTTGGGACAAGAAGATTTAGAGGTGGCAGATCTAGATGCCATTCGAGCTGCAGGCCTTCGGCTTGGCTTAAGCACCCATGGTTATGCAGAGATGGTTTATGCCGATCGTTTCTGCCCAAGTTATATCGCTATGGGTGCGGTCTTTCCCACCAATCTCAAAAAGATGGCTACAGCGCCTCAAGGTTTAGGACGTTTATATAAATACGCCCAATTAATGAATCACTACCCTTTAGTAGCCATTGGCGGTATCGATGAAAGCAGCATTCATGCGGTGGCCCAAAGTGGCGTTGGTTCGGTTGCTGTTGTCAGGGCCATTAATGGTGCAAGCGACCCTAAGGCTGCAGTAAAACGACTACAAGAGTTAATGAAAACCTAAAGCATTAGGTCTGATCTTCATTCAATACTTGCCCTCTTCTTCAGGCAAGGCCGTTTTATAGAAATCATGCATGTGCCACAGGGGGCCGGGGCCCTCACCAATACTTAAGAATCGCCCTGCTTCTAGCCCTGCTTCAACATAAGAGATGGCTTTAGCAACTGCATGAGAGAGATCGTGACCATCTGCTAAATAGGTTGCAATAGCGGATGCCAAAGAACAGCCAGTGCCATGGGTGTTAGGAGTATTGACGCGGTAGTGTTTGAATTCTTTTGACTGAACTACCTCAAGACCATCTTCCATCGTTCGCCACATTAGAAAATCGGTCAATTGAGTATGGGTTTTATCAAGGTGACCGCCCTTGATCAGGACGGCTTGAGGACCCATATCGAGCAACTCTTCTGCAGCCAACTTGAAATCCTCAGGACCAGTTAATTCTCGACCCAACAGCAAGGAGGCCTCTTCCAGGTTGGGTGTAACTAGAGTCGACATCGGAAACAGCCCTCTAATAATGGCTTGAGCGGTATCGTCCCCACCGAGACTGGCGCCTGATGTGGCTCTCAGGACAGGATCGAGGACTATTCTTTTGGCTCCATGGCGCTTGAGGGCTAATGCCACGGTGCGAACGATTTCTGGGCTGGCCAACATGCCGATTTTGACAATATCTACGCCAATATCCATAAATACTGCATCGATCTGAGCCTCAACCACATCCAGGTCTATGTCCTGAATACGGCTCACCCCCAAAGTGTTCTGGGCCGTGATGGCGGTGATGACCGACATCCCATATCCGCCTAGGGCTGTAATGACTTTGAGGTCCGCCTGAATGCCCGCGCCACCGCCACTATCGGACCCGGCGATGGTCAATACTTTGGGGATCTGTATAGAACTTGGAGTAGATGATTTCATCTTGCTATAATATCGGCTTATTCCTCGATAGCTCAGTTGGTAGAGCGCCGGACTGTTAATCCGTAGGTCCCTGGTTCGAGCCCAGGTCGAGGAGCCAAATACAAGAAAACCACCTTATAGGTGGTTTTTTCTTTTTCTGTTCTGGCGAAGTAATTAAGCTTAGATCAACCCCTTCTTTCTAAGATTAGCAAGGCGGTTATTGAGGGTTTTGATGGTGAGTAGATTCAGCTTATCTCCTTCAGACCAATTGCTACCCTTCCATTCGATGCCTTCTGGTGTGACATTCGCAAAGGGCTCCCTACCTTCTTTTGCGTAGCCTTCCAATATAACAATCAATGCTGGGCGATCATCAGACCCACCCGCATCTTTAATAGCATCCAAGATGGGTTTAGTGATGGTATCGCTGTAAGTCATCTTGGAGTCTGGATGCTTGGCAGCTACCGGCTCCTCAAAGATGTACTCATGAGGCCACTCAAATACATTTCTGGCGGAATTCTTTACTGACTCTGGACTTACTGCAGCGCTTGCCGGATTTTTAGGGTCAACTGGTAAATTGAGCTCAGTAATCCAGGCTTCGAATTCTGCAATACGGGCATAGCGTTTTTCTTCACTATCGCGCTTTTGCTCCTCTTGAGATAGTAATAAGGTGACCCAGGCCCAAGCAATGTCTTTAGGTATCGCAAACTCTTGCGCCAGAATGCCGCTCGCTTTTTTCAGGATGGACTTAGATGTGAGTTTTGTCATGGCGTTCTTTCTGATTCTTTAATAAGTGCTCTCGATTGCAGGTGGACAGCTCAAGGGAGGGCTCCTTGTTCGTTTTTACAATGCTCGCCACAGACCCCGTAGGATACTCTTCATAGCAGCTCATTTGTCTGGAATAGCTTGATAAATTGGGGCTTAGTAGCTCCCAGAGCTTGGTGTGACCGCAAATCTACCAAGAATGCCTGTATTCACTAAAATAGCGACATGACCAAGATTCCAGAACTTCTAGCCCCTGCCGGCAGCCTTTCCATGTTGCGCACTGCCTTTGACTTTGGTGCCGACGCTATTTATGCCGGACAACCACGTTATTCCCTCCGAGTACGCAATAACGACTTCGGAAAAATGGAAACGCTCAAAGAAGGTATTGATACCGCCCATGCTTTAGGCAAAAAGTTTTATCTGGTTTCTAACTTGCTGCCTCATGGCGGTAAGACACGTACTTATATTAAGGATATGGATCCCGTTGTGGCATTAAAGCCTGATGCGATGATCATGTCAGATCCTGGACTCATCATGATGGCTAGAGAAGCTTGGCCAGATATGCCTATTCATTTATCAGTACAGGCCAATACCGTGAATGGTGCCTCTGCAAAGTTCTGGCGCTCGGTTGGTATTAGCCGCGTCATTTTGTCGCGCGAGCTTTCTTTTGATGAAATCGAAGAAGTTCGTCAAGACTGCCCAGAAATGGAATTAGAAGTATTTGTTCATGGCGCTTTATGCATTGCCTACTCAGGTCGTTGCTTGCTATCGGGCTACATGTCACATCGCGACTCCAATCAAGGCGCCTGCACTAATGCTTGTCGCTGGGATTACAAGGTCAAACCAGGTCAACAAAATACCAGCGGAGATGTAGTCCTGCTTCAGGAGGCGCGTCGTCCAGATGATTTGATGCCTATGGAAGAAGATGAGCATGGCACTTACATCATGAACTCCAAGGATTTACGTGCGATTGAGCACATTGAGCGCTTGACCAAAATGGGTGTGGACTCATTCAAGATTGAGGGTCGCACCAAGTCACCCTATTACGTTTCTCGTACTTGCCAGGCTTACCGCACTGCAATTGATGATGCAGTAGCAGGTCGCCCGATGAATATGTCCCTCATTGGCAATCTAGAGGGCCTAGCAAATCGTGGCTACACCGATGGCTTCTATGAGCGTCATCACGATAAAGAGTATCAACTCTATATGCGTGGTCATTCCTTATCAGGCAGAAGCCTCTATGTTGGCGAAACTTTAGAAATTGATGAGGCTTCTGGTCGCGTCAAGGTAGATGTAAAAAACCGCTTCTCTCTAGGTGATAAATTAGAAATTATTGAACCCGAAGGTAACCAAGACATGGTGCTAGATGCCATGTGGAATCTCAAAGGCGAACCCATTGATGTTGCACCTGGATCTGGTCACTTTGTTTGGATTCAGTTGCCACTCAAGAGTAAGCATGCATTTATTGCTCGCTATACCCAAGAGCCGGCACCCATTGAAACTGGTGGCTCTTGCAATAATTGCTAATCCAATACCTTAGAAAGTTTTCATGAACGCAACTTCTCCGAATTCAGCTCCCGTACATACGTTTAAAGAAAAAGCGAAGGAAGAATTTGTTAAAGCATTTCAGTTAACCGTTTACTTCGGGACTTGGTTTTGCGCCCTGGCTTTTTTAGGAGCAACCTCATTAGATGAAAGACCGATCCCTTTAAGTATTTTTGGTTTTGCACTATTTAAGGCGGCGATATGCGCCAAATTCATGCTGGTTGCCCAAGCAGCTTTCCCAATCAAAGTAGATCGCAAGCATGGCGTTGTGAGCTCACTATTTTTTGAGTCCGTAATTTATCTGCTCGTTGTTTTGGGCTTGAATTATTTGGAAGCTGGTGTTCACGGGCTAATACATGGAAAAGCGTTCTTGATTTCTATGACTGAATTTGGCCAATCCAATCCATTGCATGTTGTAGCTATGTCGATTGTGTATTGGTTAATTGTGTGGCCTTATTTATTATTGACAGGCATGAGTATGATGCTAGGTAGCAATGCCACCCTAGAGATTTTGTTTGGCAAAAAACCAGAATCAAAATAATTAGACTTTAGCAAGACAGTCTTTGATGATGAATGTGACTTCATTGCTTCAGGGTAGAAATTTACGGGTTTTAGTTTTCGCTTTCGCCTTGCTAGCCTCAAGCACCCTATTCACCCAACTATCTTATGCCCAAGAAATCGAGGCGCGAACCTACTCCAATGCACCGGTAGGCATCAACTTTATCAGCGCCGGAGTCGCACAAGCTAAAGCAGGCAATTACACTCTGACCAGTGAAGTGATGGGTCTAACCCACATCTTTGATGCAGGCGGCCAATCCGGCAAACTCACCCTGGTTCTGCCCTATGGCCAACTAAGCGGGTCAAGCAATGTTGGCGGACAAACAGTCAATGCCAGTACCGAGGGTTTATCGGATCCACTCATCAAGGCCGCAATCAATCTCTACGGGGCTCCAGCGTTAACGCTAGATCAATTTAAGGACTACCAACAAGATCTCATTGTCGGCGTGAGTCTTGCCGCATCGGTACCTTGGGGCAAGTACAACGATAATCAACTGATCAATGTGGGCGCCAATCGCTGGTTTATCCAGCCGGGTCTGGGTATATCCAAGGCACTTGGCCCCTGGAGATTAGAGTTGGCTGGCGCCGGTATTTTTTACACGAGCAATACTGACTTTATGGGTGGCAACTCCCTGTCTCAAAACCCAGTTTACTCAACCCAGACTCATGCGATCTATTACTTTCAGAATACGGCTTGGGTCTCTGTAGATGCCACCTACTTCACTGGCGGACAATCCTATGTAAATGGCAACCCCATTAGCGGCAATCAAGAGAATTGGCGCTTTGGCACAACCATGTCCTACCCAGTGAATAAACACAACTCCGTTCGACTATCGGCGAGTACTGGCGCCTACTCCAGAACGAATAATAGCTACGACCTATATGGCATCTCTTGGCAATACCGTTTTGGTGGCGGTTTATAGTTTTTATAAGTCTCGCAAGTGGCGACGCAAGATCTTGCCAACATTCGACTTTGGCATCTCATCGATAAAAGCAATTTTTCTAGGGCGCTTATAGCTCGTCATTTGCTCTTTGCAATACTGAATCACTTGAGCCTCAGTTAACTCTGGCTTATCTTTTACTATATAAGCTTTAACGATCTCGCCAAGCTTGCGGTGCGGGAATCCAATCACAGCACATTCTCTTACCCCAGGCATACCTGAAATCACTTCTTCGATTTCATTCGGAAAGACTTTAAAACCAGCAACCACGATCATGTCTTTCTTGCGATCCACAATCTGCACATAACCCTCAGGGCTCATAGTGCCAATATCGCCAGACTTGAAATATCCCTCGGGCGTAATAAATTGCTCAGTCTCTCCAGGTCTATTCCAGTAACCTGCCATGACTTGTGGCCCTTTAATGCAAATTTCACCAGGCGTACCAAAAGGAACTTCTATTCCATCATCATCCAATATCAATACATCTGTACTGGGCACCGGCATACCAATAGAGCCTGTAAACTCCTTTACAAATGGTGTATTGACACACACCACTGGCGAAGTTTCCGATAAACCGTAGCCTTGAGCAATCGGTACCCCCAATATTTTCTGCCAAAGCTCAGCTGTCTTCTTTTGGACTGCCATGCCCCCGCCAATGGTGACCAAAAGATTGGGCAATTTCACCTTACTAAATTCAGGTCGGTGGATAAGCGCATGAAACAGTGTATTTACACCCGGGAAAATATTGATATCGGGATGCTTCATCAGCAATTGAATAAAACCGGTGATATCACGAGGATTTGCCACCAATAATAATTTTCCGCCTTTGCGTATTCCGAGCAGGCCGCAGGCGGTGAGAGCAAAGATATGGGTCATTGGCAATGCACATAAAAAGACTAGTTGCTGATGCCGATTTTTTAAAGCGGGCTCAAGCCATGACTCAATCTGCACGACATTAGCCAATATATTTCGGTGCAATAGGATGGCGCCCTTAGAGACCCCAGTAGTACCTCCCGTGTATTGCAAAAAAGCAATATCCTCAAGAGTTATATCTGGCCTAGTAAAGCCGTGGCCAGCACCAATTTTGAGTGCCTGATTTAATTTGACGCAAGGAAAGTTCCAGTGTGGAATGAGTTTTTTAATATGGCGGGCAACTAAATTGATAATGACGCCTTTGGGGCCCAGGGTCTCACCCAGGGCGCTCACAATCACCTTCTTTACAAGACCATGACCAGCAATCTCCTGATACACGTGTGCAAAGTTTTCCAGCATCACCAGAATAGATGCGCCGCTATCTTGCAATTGATGCTCGAGCTCTCTAGCGGTGTAGAGTGGATTAATATTTACTACGACAAAGCCGGCGCGGAGCGTACCCAACATCGAAATCAAGTATTGCGGAACATTAGGGAACATGATGCCGATTCGCGATCCTGGTTCTAGGTCTAATGTTTGCAAATAGGCGGCAAAGTCTTTTGACAGAGTATCTAGCTGACGGTAGCTAATTTTATGACCCATCGACTCTATAGCAGTACGTTCAGGGTATCTACTAAAAGATTCTTCCAATAACTCAATGATTGATTTATGGCCTGCCAAATCAATCTCATGAGGAACGCCCTCGAGATAATTCTTTAGCCAAGGTTTTTGAGCATTCATCTGCATGAGTAATATTGGATTGTGCTTAGGCGCTCTTTAGGAACTCATCAACTCTTTGAGCATTTCTAGATAAAGTTCCTGCCCGTGATTTACGCGATGCGTCCATTCATTGCCAGAGTCGGCATTAGCGTCATCAGTCACATATTTAAATGATTGCCATGGGATGTTAAATTGATAGGCAATATTGGCAATGGCAAATAGCTCCATATCCACCACATCGATGCCCTGAGATATTAACCATGGATCATGAGCTGTGACAAAACTATCGCCAGTCCCACAAGTATGCTCTCCGCCAAGAGAGAGATATTGGGATGGTTTTGAACAAAATGGAGTCTGCCCTCGAGGAGCTAGCGGCACCGTCATCATGTCTCGCTGTATTACTTTGCCGATTTCTAATAAACCTTCTAGTGCAGAGTTGATTTTTCCAACAGTGCCAAAGTTCACTATCCGTTTTGGCTGATATTCATGAATAGCTCGTATGCTTGCCGCCGTTGCATTGATTTTTCCAACCCCGGAATAGACAATATCAATACCCACAGGCAAGGCGCTTTTAGCAAGCTCCGTTTCCAATGCGGTAATAATGAGTAATTGTGTTTTCATGTCAGCCAATAATGAATTTATTAGATTATCTACCCGGCGTCCCAGACTTTCCTAAGCCAGGAATCCTCTTTAGGGACATCTCCCCTTTATTAGCCAATCCAGCCGCATTTAAAGAGGGCGTCCTCCAATTGCAGTTGCTTGCCCAAAAGTTTGATTACAGCCATATTTTAGGCATTGAATCGCGTGGTTTTATCTTTGGAACCGCCCTTGCCCACCAAGTCCAGAAAGGCCTAGCCTTGGCCCGAAAACCCAACAAACTGCCCTTGGCTAGCCATCGAGAATCCTATGGCCTGGAGTACGGCTCTGATTCCCTGGAAATTCAGCAATCGACTCTGCCAGCAAATGCACGCGTTTTGATTGTGGACGATGTGCTTGCTACCGGTGGAACCATCATTGCAGCAAGCAAATTGCTTCAAAAGGCCGGCTTTGAAGTAGCCGGCGCTCTTACATTCCTGGAAATCGCGGGCTTAAATGGCGGAGAGATCCTGAGTCAACAGGGAATTACCAATAAAGCGGTGCTGATAGCCTAGATTAGACTCTTGGCACCCTTGAGTAACTTAACAGTACCCCAACCTACCGCCAGAACTTTACTAGCCAGCTTAGGCTTGTAATGGGCGAGAACGGCAAAAGCACTTGTCCAGAGCACCGGCGAACCCTTCACAAAGTTAAAAGCATCGATACCCTTATCAGCCCAAGATAGTGGCTTTTCTATCGGCTCAAAATGCAAGGCAAAATCCGCACGCTCTTGTGCGGCTCGATCTTGAAGGACTCTCTGCCTAGCTTGAAGGTCTGACAACTTTCGACTCATCGTTTAGCAAGCTCCTGACGATCTTTTGATAACTCAGCAATCGTTGCCTCAAATAGTCTGGGCATCGTCTTGAGGGAACGCAAAACCACTAAGGCCAAAATACAGCCCACCACCAAGAAACCAGTTGTCAGCAAGGTTAATGCAAGAATGCGATCGGTTTCCCAGCTATAAATCACAATAAGCAAGGCCAGCATCACTAAGCCAAAGAACAAGAAAAATAAGGTGCAGACAATCATGACCAGCAAACTTACAAACTTAGCACGCGCAATCTGAACGTCAGTAGAAATCAACTCCAACCGTGTCTGAGCAATCGACGCTCCAGTGGAAACGAGATTCTTAAGGGAAGATAAAAGATTTTCTTGGGACATGGATGCCTAGCGACGACGAATAAAGAGGCCAATTAAAAGACCAAGGCCCGCGGCAACGCCTACCGCTTCCCAGGGATTGCGATGAACAAAATCATCCGCACGTTCGGCTACGACTTTAGCTTTTTCGGCAATCGTGCCCTCAACAGAAGAAAGGCTTTCTTTTGCATTATTTAGAGTATCCAACGCCTTTAAACGAATTGCGCTCAGCGGACCGTCCTCATTGCTTGCAGTTGCCTTAATCAGGTCTTCGGCATCCGCCATGAGCGCTTTAAAGTCACCAATCAAATTTTCTGAATTGATCTGAACTTCTTCATGCGCACTTGTTGATTTTTTAGCAGTCATTACCGCTCCTAGCTGATAGCAAATAAAAAGATGGATAGAGCCATTCTAAGCAATTCCACTCAGAGATCACAGTATTAATACCGTCATCCCGGCATTACCTTCCTTAAAGTGCTTAAGATAGGCTTTGAGACCCGGTCTTCTGCGCAGGAGTGCGTGGTAAGCCTCGCTACCAAAGGCAGTTTGCTCGCCAAAATGGTACTCATCAACGCGGTCGGAGAAATAGTTATTCTCCAGAGCATCGTGCACGGCCCACTTAATTCTTCCACCCTCACCGCTTGCTCCATACCCATGGATAAGGATCATGGCTTTGATTCCGACCTCTGATGCGCGGCGTAATGCAATGGTCAATCGATCCAAAGCCTCTTCAGCACTTGGACCATCAAACTTCAAATTCAATACCATGATGTCGCTACGCGGAATTGGAAGCTCCTCACTTCCGCACTGACGACATTCCCCAAGCATACCCCTGGGGTTGCCGCATTCTGGGCACTCAAATGAATGGGTCATCAAACGCCTTTAAAGATGATTGGGTAACAACCCATTCATAACAACATTAGGAGCAATACTTTGCTTCCAAAGCAGCTGCTGTATTTACCTGATCATCAACCATGCGGTTTAGGGTCATTTGCGCAGCATCCTTATTCTCTTGCACTTTGAGATTTAAATTAATCAGGCCGGCCACATCCTTACGTATAGAGGTATTGCCATAACGCAAACCCTTCAATGTCGAAACTGCTTCAGCTGAGATCTTGCATTGCTGACTCACCAATTCAGAAGAATCAGATGAGGTATTTGCATATGCAAATGCAGCTACGGAGATTGAGGCAACAGCTAATAGAGTTTTTTTCATCTTATTTCCTTAATTTGTGACCACATGTTGGACAACAACCTGAATCTTTTGCTTTTGTTTTTCTTAAGGCGGCGTAGACGCTAGATTCTGAAATCTCCATCTTCCTAGCGGCTTGAGCTGCGGTCATTCCCTTCCCTATCCAATCTAAAGCTTGATGTGTTTTTGGTATCGCTCTTCTCATTTCACCTCCTTTAGAAGTACTATACCACAGAAGTTGTGAAGTTGTGAAATTTAGTAATAAATATTTACATTGGCAACGATTGCGCCAAAATGAATAAAAAGTACGTGTTTCTAGGGAATGGTTACGAGAGCTGCGAACTGCAACAGATAAAAAGACAATAAAAAAAGCCCCGGTTAAGGGGCTTAGTTATTTGTCGTGCCGGCTCAAGCAGTTAAATCACAAGGATTTTGGCGGAGACGAGAGGATTCGAACCTCCGATCAGAGTTTTAGCCCCGATGCTCCCTTAGCAGGGGAGTGCCTTCGACCAGCTCGGCCACGTCTCCCTGCTTGATGCCTTTACAACGACCCACAGTTTAACGGATTCCGTTGGCTGCGGGGTTTTACTGCGGTTTTAAAGCGTTTAATGCGTGTTTTACTTCTGATCTAGCTCAAAAGCCTTATGGAGCGCGCGTACGGCCAGCTCCATGTATTTTTCATCAATCACCACTGAAATCTTAATTTCGCTGGTGGAGATCATGAGGATGTTGATGCCCTCCTCTGACAATGTACGGAACATTTTGCTAGCAACGCCAACATGGGAACGCATGCCAACACCCACAACAGAAACCTTGGATACCTTTGGATCGCCAGTGATTTCTTTGGCTTCAATATGGGATTGAACATTATTCTTCAATAAGTCCAGGGCTTTTTGATAGTCAGCACGTGGGACTGTGAATGTGAAGTCCGTCTTACCTTCAAATGATTGATTCTGAATAATGATATCCACATCAATATTCGCATCTGCAATCGGACCTAAGATCTGATAAGCGATACCTGGGCGATCGGGAACCCCAAGAACGGTAATTTTTGCTTCATCACGCGCAAAGGCGATGCCGGAAATAACTGCGGCTTCCATAGTGCTGTCCTCTTCAAATGTAATCAAGGTGCCCGACTTCATCTCTTCATCAAGGGGCATCATTGGATCTGTCAGCGATGACAGAACACGGGTTTTAACTTTGTACTTACCAGCAAACTCAACTGAGCGAATCTGCAATACCTTTGAGCCCAAACTTGCCATCTCGAGCATTTCTTCAAAAGTAATTTTGTCCAAGCGACGTGCATCTTCACAAACGCGCGGATCAGTCGTATAGACACCATCCACGTCGGTGTAGATTAAGCACTCATCAGCTTTGAGCGCTGCAGCCATTGCAACAGCAGATGTGTCAGAACCGCCACGACCAAGGGTGGTGATGTTGCCATCTGGATCAACGCCCTGGAAACCGGTTACCACTACAGCACGTCCGGCATTCAGATCAGCAAGAATTTTCTTATCATCAATGCTTTTGATACGCGCCTTGGTGAATGAGGAATCTGTATGAACTGTCACTTGCCAGCCGGCGTAACTGACTGCATCAACGCCTTCGCGCAGCAATGCCAGCGCCAATAAACCGGAGCTGACTTGCTCGCCTGTAGAAGCGATTTGATCAAGTTCGCGTGGATTTGCATTGGGATTGATGTCTTTGGCCAAACCAAGCAAACGATTGGTTTCTCCAGACATAGCTGAGGGCACCACAACTACCTGGTGGCCTGCACGCATCCACTTGGCAACGCGTTTAGCGACATTCTGAATGCGCTCAACTGAGCCCATTGAGGTGCCACCGTACTTATGAACGATAAGAGCCATAAAAACCGTCGTATTGTCTATTTATAGGGAATTACATTCCCTAGGGTCTAAAAGGGGCTTATTTTACAGGGTTTTATGTTTGCTATGGCTTCACAAGCCATATAGGGAGTACTCGCTTGCCAGTTGCGACCAAATGCAGGTAGCTTGCGCCTACTCCAGCAACTGCTATAAGCTCGTTATTGATATAAAGCAGTGGCGCCTGACGCTCCCATGGGGGTGTGCCCGACTCCTGGAATAGATTCTTGAGGCTCTTGCGTGGGGTATTGGGTTTGATTTGGATCTTTTCGGCGCCTTTACGCAGCCTTTCCTCAACACGGCCTTCTGCTTGGGCTTGATTAACCCAATCAGCAGGAAATCCGAGCGACTTGCTCCGTGCAGAGATGTCCTTAAATATCCATTGCCCAGCATTGGAATAGACCACCTGTAATCGATCACGCCAGAGATGGATACTCACCCCATCATGCTGCCACTCTAGGCTTGAATCTTCTTTTACTGCCATTAGATCTTTCCACCAAGACTCAAGACGCTCTTGGGATGGCATTGCTAAATCATTTAGCTTGAGCCAATAACGCATCAAATTATTAGCAGCTGGTTTATCTGCCCTTGCAAGGGTCAGAAGCGGTGCTAGCTTTAAGCGGTGATCTTGAAGAATATGCTTACCATCCTGCTTTGCCAAGCGATCAAGCAACACCTGAGATTGGGCTAGCAAGTCTGCACTGCGAGCCATATTGGCAATTGCTCCAGGTTGAATTTTCTCCAGCCTCGGAATGATGTCTTTGCGAATGGCATTACGGCGATAGCGCGTATTTTGATTACTAGGATCTTCCACCCATTTGAGTTTGTATTCCTTAGCATAGGCCTCTAGTTCTGCTCTGCTTTGATTTAGCAGTGGGCGCCAGAGAGTAATCGGGTTAGCATCTTTTGCATTGGCACGATGAAATGGCATGCCAGAAAGACCTGCTACACCAGACCCTCGCAGAAGTTGCAGGAGCACAGTTTCAGCTTGGTCGTTTTGGTGATGGGCTAGAAGTAGATCTTCGATGTCATGTTCAACACATAAGTCATTAAGAGCTTGATAGCGCTCTGCCCTTGCCCGCGCTTCAATATTGCCCTGCGATTGATCTGCAAAATGCAATAGACGAAAGTCAAAATGAATTTGATATTTCCTAGCTAACTTCTCGCAGAACTCAAGCCACTGATCAGCAGGCTTTTGAAGTCCATGGTGAATATGAAACAGCCAAACTTCGGTTGAATTCTTGGAACTAGCTTGGACTGCCTTGCAAACGGTATCAAGCAACACAACCGAATCAAGCCCACCACTTACGGCAAGCCCAATACGCTTGGCTGCTTTGGTATTTGCCTTAAGGCTTGGCTTCGATTTCCTTGAACTTGCCATAGCTCATCAAGCGTTCATGACGACGCTCAAGAAGCGCATCTACTTTCATACCATCAAAGGTTTTGAGGGACTCAATTAAGGCTTTTCGCATGCTACTCATCATGGTGTCGTAATCACGATGCGCACCGCCGGTTGGCTCGGCAACGATCTTATCAATCAAGCCAATTGCCTTTAAACGTTGTGCAGTCAAACCCAACTGCTCAGCAGCCTCTGGTGCTTTATCAGCAGTCTTCCAAAGAATAGATGCGCAACCTTCAGGTGAAATCACAGAGTAGGTTGAGTTTTGCAACATCAACACCACGTCACCCATTGCAATCGCAAGTGCGCCACCAGAACCACCCTCACCAATAATGGTGGCGATGATCGGGACTTCTAATTCAGCCTGAACATACAGATTGTGGCCAATCGCCTCGGATTGGTTGCGCTCTTCAGCATCAATCCCTGGGAATGCACCAGGGGTATCCACAAAAGTAAACACGGGTAATTTAAATTTTTCTGCCAAGCGCATGACACGCTTTGCTTTTCGATAACCTTCAGGCCGACTCATGCCAAAGTTTCTTAAGGCGCGTTCTTTGGTGTCACGACCTTTTTGATGTCCGATCACCATGCAGGGTTGATTCTCAAAACGGGCTAAGCCAGTAATGATGGATTGGTCATCAGCAAAATTACGATCGCCATGAAGCTCATGGAAATCCGTAAACAATGCATTCACATAATCTAAGGTGTAAGGACGCTGAGGATGACGCGCCACTTGCGAAACCTGCCAAGGGCTTAAGTTGGCATAGATGTCTTTAGTCAGCTGCTGACTTTTTTCGCTCAGCGTTTTAATCTCATCAGAGATATCTACCGATGATTCATCTTGTACAAATTGCAGCTCTTCAATCTTTGACTCTAGTTCAGCGATTGATTGCTCAAAATCCAGGAAAGTCGTTTTCATAGCTTGATTTTAATATTCAACGGGGATGGGGTCGAGACTTCTCCACATATACCAGGTGGCTACGGTGCGCCAAGGGGCCCAATTTTCTGCCACTTCACGGGCCTCATGCCTGCTGACAGGCTCTCCACTGAAGTAATTCAAGGAAATGGCCTTAATCAGGCCCGCATCGTCCAAAGGGAGGATATTGGGCCTCACCATATTGAAAATGAGGAACATTTCAGCAGTCCAGCGCCCAATACCCCGAATTTCACACAATTCTTTGATGATGGCCTCATCTTCCATGCCTTTCCACTGATTCGCGTGTAAACGACCGGAATTGAAGTGTTCTGCTAAGTCACGGATGTACTCCACCTTACGGCCCGATAAACCAGATCCGCGTAATTCTTCAACACTTAAAGCAAGGATATTTTTTGGATTTACTTTGTTTTTGGCGCAGAGTAATACCTTATTCCAAACCGACTGTGCTGCTGCTACAGAAATTTGTTGACCAACAACTGATCTGGCTAATGTTGTAAATGCATCTCCGCGCGTTCTTAAAAACACTGAACCATGTTTTGGGATTAATTTTTTTAGAATTCGATCATGCTTCATCAACTCGGCACAAGCTTGCTCCCAGTAATCGGGGGCAGATTCCTCAACAATTGCTTGCTCTACTACTTTAGTCAAAATACATTCTCAATCACGAATTAAATTACTTAAGTTCTACGCCATTCAGTAAGGCCGCCGGGCTTGTCCTCTAAAACCACCCCCTGCTCCAACAAAGTTTTTCGAATCAAATCTGCTTTAGCAAAATCTTTGGCCTGCTTTGCAGCAACTCGAGCTGCAATCTGCTCTTCAATAGCAACAGCAGACAGCCCCGCATCATTTCCTCGAGACCCTTCTTGCAAAAATACCGTTGGGTCACGCTGCAAGAAATTAAGTGCTCCAGCCAACCCTTTGAGAGTGCTAGCCAATTGCGCCTTCTCCTCACCCTGCGCACGATTGACTTCGGTCGCTAAATCAAAGAGGGCTGCAATAGCCTCCGGAGTATTGAAATCATCATTCATAGCATCAGCAAAACGCTTAGCCCATGGTGAATGGGGGTCTACAGCCTTATCGCTCAATGGCACTTGAGCCAAGGCCGTATAAAGACGCACCAAGCCAGAGCGAGCCTCCTCGAGCTGGGCGTCGCTGTAGTTGATCGGGCTGCGATAGTGTGCTCGCAACATAAAGAAGCGTAGAACCTCAGGATCAAAATTGTTCAGCACATCGCGGATTAAGAAAAAATTACCCAAGGACTTGGACATCTTTTCTTCATTCACGCGAATGTGCCCGTTGTGCATCCAATAATTTACAAACGGTTGGTCGCTGGCTTTGTGATCTTGCCCATAGAGAGCGCCCTCACTCTGAGCGATCTCATTCTCATGATGCGGAAATTGCAAATCAGCTCCGCCACCATGAATATCAAAATGCTCACCCAACAAATCACAGGACATGGCAGAACATTCAATATGCCAGCCAGGGCGGCCTTCACCCCAAGGGGATTTCCAGCGCGTATCGGCAGGCTCCTCCGCTTTAGCGCTTTTCCACAAAACAAAATCCAGAGGATCACGCTTTCCGCCACCAACGGCAACCCGCTCACCCGCATTCAGTTCATCTAAAGACTTGCCGGATAGGCGACCATATTCTGGAAATAAGCGAACAGCGAAATTCACATCGCCATCTTCAGCTTGATAGGCTAATTCTTTTTCAATCAAGCGTCCAATCATTCCTTGCATTTGCGCTATGTAATTTGTTGCGCGGGGCTCATGGTCTGGGTACATCAAACCCAACTCATCTGAGTCAGCATGCATAGCGTCAATAAAACGCTGTGTCAGTGCGGAAATAGGCTCACCATTCTCAATCGCCCGATTGATGATCTTGTCGTCAATATCAGTGATATTACGCACGTAAACCACCTCATAGCCGCTAGCCCGCAACCAACGCACCACCATATCAAAGACAATCATGACCCGGGCGTGGCCAATATGACAAAAGTCATAGACCGTCATTCCACAGACATACATCTTCACCTTACCTGGCACGATGGGTTTAAAGGCCTGTTTAGAACGACTGAGAGTGTTATAGATTTGCAGCATAGGGGCTATAAAGGTGGGCAAGTAGCGCCAATTTGTTAGACTGAGCGCTGAGTATATCGAATGAGCCAGTTTTTCACCCCACCCTCTATGCCAGCCAACCTTTTTTCACTACGCCCAGCCCAATTAGGTGGCTTGATCGCTATTTTTGCTGTTTTATCACTGTCGGGCTGCAGCACCCCTGGCCAACAGCTAGCAGATGCCGAAATCAAGGCCCTCAATAATGCCTCTACTACTGCAGCACAAGGAGCTCAAGCGCCCTATCTAGGCTCCTATGGGCCTAATGATCCACCAAGACTGGCCGGCAATGACGCTGGATACGATCAATTCAATTCTGAGCTCTCAGACTCTGTAGCTGTTCCATTTCTTTCCTTTTTAATTATTGAGCCGGATCCAGTAACTAAAAATGGGATTCCGTCGGATATTGAAAAGCTCGTGAAGGCCAAGAAATATCCTGAAGCCATCGATCAGATTAATCAACAGCTCAAGAAAACACCAGGCAATGTGCAGTTACGGTACGTCAAAGCGCGTATGCAGATTGAAATGCGTCAATGGGATTTAGCGAAGAAGACCTTGATTGAAATTACCCAACAATTTCCAGAGCTACCAGAGCCTTATAACAATCTAGCTGCGCTTGCGGCCAATCAGGGTAATTGGATTGAGGCTAGAGATTATTTAGAACTCGCATTGAAATTACGCCCAAGCTATACAGTTGCCTCAGCCAATCTCGGCGAGGTCTACATTCGACTAGCAGCGCAGGCCTATGACAATGCAGCAAAAGATGCCATCCTAAATCAGCGTCAATACACCAATCGTGCAAAAGCACTCATGGAGATCCTAAAGCCAGCCAAAAAGGGAGTTGCGCCAATAGCGCCTGCAACCCCAGCAGCACCAGACTCAAAATAATTTTTCTAGCATTTTTACCCACTAACTCATGGAAAGTGAATTCATCATGTCTAAAGTTCTACTCAAAACAAATAAGGGTGATATCACCCTCACATTAGATGCCGCTAAAGCGCCAAAGACCGTTGCCAATTTTTTACAGTATGTGAAAAGCGGCCATTACGATGGCACGATTTTCCATCGCGTGATTGACAACTTCATGATTCAAGGCGGCGGCATGACTGCTGGCCTCAAAGAAAAAACTTCTGGCGCCCAAATTGAGAATGAAGCAAACAACGGCCTTAAAAACGAACGTGGCACGGTAGCTATGGCTCGCACTAGCGATCCGCACTCTGCGACAGCCCAGTTTTTCATCAATGTCAATGACAATGATTTCTTGAATCACACTTCACCAAGCGCGCAAGGTTGGGGTTATGCTGTTTTTGGCAAAGTCACTGACGGTCTCGATGTGGTTGATGCCATTCGTAAAGTAAAAACTGGCAATGCTGGATTTCACCAAGATGTTCCTACAGAAGA
Organism: Pseudomonadota bacterium; assembly: GCA_041179645.1. Taxonomy (GTDB): domain Bacteria; phylum Pseudomonadota; class Gammaproteobacteria; order Burkholderiales; family Burkholderiaceae; genus Polynucleobacter. The sequence goes on along the minus strand of JBEGSZ010000013.1, from coordinate 151,842 downwards.
TGTTGTTATTGAAAAGGCAAGCGTTCTCGAGGAATGATTCCGCAATACGCGAGCGCGCTGCTCATTTCCGACTTGCATCTCATGCCGTCAATGCCGCTGACGGCGCAACGATTCTTTGATTTTTGTGAAAAGGATGCCCCCAAGGTAGAAGCTGTATTTATTTTGGGAGACTTATTTGAGTACTGGGTTGGAGATGATGCCGCCCTACACTCCCCATTTCACCAAGAAGTGAAGCATGCGCTCGCAACGCTCTCCACTAAAGTAAAAACCTATTACCTTCACGGTAATCGTGATTTTTTAGTTGGAAAGCATTTCTTAAGTAAAACAGGTATGACCCTCATGCTCGATCCGAGCAAGATCAATATTGCTGGCTCTGAATATGTCCTCTGTCACGGAGACTCACTATGCACGGCGGATGTTGGCTATCAAGTATTTCGTGGGTGGGTTCGCAAACCCTGGATCCAAAAACTATTCTTGCGATTACCTTTGAATTGGCGCCGCTCTATTGCAAATTCTCTGCGTAGTAATAGTGGCGTGCAATATCAACGTGCAATGCAATCCTCTGTTGCGGTGACGCAAGTCAAAACCAATGTCACCTTGGCAGCATGCGCAGCTCTGCTAAAGGATCAAGATGCCAATCAATTGATTCATGGGCATACCCATCTACCAAAGCATCATCATGAACGTCTACAAGATCAAGAATGGCAACGCTGGGTTTTATCAGACTGGGATTTAGATCACCCAGAAAGTGGACGACCACGTGCGAGTGCACTACTCATTAATCAAGATGGCGTGCATTACGCCGATCTGATTAAGGCTTAATTCACCTACTAAATTTAGCAGGTCGAGTATTTAGATAGGCACTGCACCATCTGAGCAAAGATGCGTGGGTTTGCACACATCACTTCACCGCTTTGCAAGAAGCCTTCTTCGCCACGGTAGTTGCCAATCAGTCCACCAGCTTCAGTAATCAATAAAGCCCCAGCAGCCATATCCCACGGCTTGAGATCACTCTCAAAGAAACCATCGTAACGACCAGCGGCTACATAAGCTAAATCGAGAGATGCAGCACCAGGGCGACGAAGACCGGCACAATTACGTGACATGTCTGCAAAGATTTTTAAATACTTTTCTAGATCCTGATCATCGCGATAAGGAAAACCGGTGCCCAGCAAAGAATTGGCTAAACGATCTTGAGTGGCAACACGCAAACGCCGACGATCCAAATAAGCACCCGCACCGCGAGTGGCAGTAAAGAGTTCATCACGGGTTGGGTCATACACTACTGCTTGTTGAGTTACCCCATTCACAGACAGCGCAATCGAAACCGCGTATTGTGGAAAACCGTGAATAAAGTTCGTTGTGCCGTCCAATGGATCGATGATCCAGACGTTTTCAGCATCCGTATTTTGAGCGCCAGTCTCTTCAGCCAAAAAGCCATGGCCTGGATACGCCTCGCTGAGCGTTTCAATAATGGCCGCTTCAGCTTGTCTGTCCACCTCTGTTACAAAATCATTATGTTGTTTGCGGTCAACCTGGAGGCGCTCTAAATTCAGAGAAGCTCTGTTAATCACGGTTCCGGCACGACGGGCAGCCTTTACGGCCACATTTAACATGGGATGCATAGTTTTGATGGACAAATTAAATAAGAACAAGCTCACCAGATTGCAAACTGCAGGACAATCAGGAGCTAACGCTATGATTCTAAACGATTGCCCTTTTGAACATCCAAGCCCCTAAAGAAACCTTTTCAATATGAATACCCCTCAGGCACAGTTATTACGCTGGGTTTTAGTTGAAACTAGCCACCCCGGAAATGTGGGCTCTGCTGCACGAGCACTAAAAACCATGGGGTTTAGCGATCTCCGTCTGATTTCCCCAAAGATTTCTGGGGTAGCCCAGACGCCTGAGGCTATTGCATTAGCTAGCGGTGCCGTTGATATCCTGGAATCCAGTCAAGAGGGCTCATCACTGGAACCAGCCGTTCAAGACTGCACCCTAGTTCTGGGCTTAACTAGTCGTGATCGTGAATTTGGGCCACCAGCCATCAACTGGCAAGATGCCCGCCCCCTGATTCAAGCCGCGATTGCCGGAAAACAGCGTGTTGCCCTTGTATTTGGCCCAGAGCGGACTGGTCTGGATAACCACCATCTCTCGCTGTGCACCCATAGGGTGTGGCTTGATGCCAACCCCCTCTACCCATCTCTCAACCTCGCCCAAGCCATGATGGTTTGTGCTTTCACTCTGCGTGAGGCTTTAAGTGCAGATGCTGGAGCTGGTTCTCTAAATTCCAGTGTTGAGCTGATCGACTATGCCGATCCAGCAGCTGTAGCAGCCATGCTGGAGCACTGGCGCGAAGGATTGGAGGCTATTGGATACCTTGATCCAGCCAATCCAAAAAAGCTCATGCCCCGTTTGCAAGCCCTCTTTGCCAGAACTCGCCTCCACAAAGAAGAAATCGATCTTCTACGCGGCATTGCTAAGCAGATGCTCCTCACAAAATAAATTCGGCCTTTACCCGCTAAAATCGAGTTATGTTTAATTCTCTTTTCGACCAAGTCGACTCCATCATTGCTCGTGACCCCGCAGCCAGAAATCGCTTAGAGGTCATTACTTGCTATCCAGGTTTGCATGCCGTATGGATTCATCGGGCATCACATGGTCTGTGGAACTTGGGTTTGAAATGGATTGCACGACTTTTATCAATGCTAGCTCGCTTTATTACCGGTATTGAAATTCACCCAGGCGCAAAGATCGGTCACCGTGTTTTTTTAGATCACGGCCTAGGTATCGTCATTGGCGAGACCACTGAAATTGGTGATGATTGCACGATCTATCAGGGCGTTACCCTCGGTGGAACCTCTTTATACAAAGGTGTAAAACGTCACCCTACTTTAGGTAAAGGCGTGGTGATCAGTGCTGGAGCTAAAGTTCTTGGTGGCTTTACCGTAGGTGATGGTGCACGCGTTGGATCTAATGCTGTGGTCCTCAAAGAAATTCCTGCAGGAGCGACTGCAGTAGGTATTCCTGCGCGCATCTTGCATCCAGACCTGCCTCAGGCAAGCACGGCCGACAGCAAGGTTAAGGAGTACTTCTCTGCTTATGGAGTGACACCGAATGTAGATGATCCAGTGTCTATGGCCTTGAAAGGTTTGATTGATGCCACCCTAGAGCAAGAAGCCAAAATAGCAGCTCTCGAGAAGCTGCTAGCGAAGTTAAGCAATACGCCCTCTTCCGATACTAGTGAAGCAAGCGATACCAAGCGCGACCTTGGCGCCTTAAAAGAATGGCTTAAAGAGTAAGTTAATGCAGGGTTGGGGTTGAACCGCCAGCCTTGCCCGCACCACCCGTATATTCCTCATCGCCATCATCAGAATCATCAGGCATTCCAAATGCAAAGGCTTCACTACCTTCAGCATGGCGATTCTCAATCTCTTCATCAGTAGCAGGTCGGATATCCTCTACCTGAACCCAGAATCGCAAAGCCATACCAGCCAGCGGATGATTGCCGTCTAAGACCACCTGGCTATCAGCCACATCGGTGACGGTATAGATTAAGGGCTCATCATCTCCATCACCAGAATCACCATCTTCCTCGGCATCAGGAACACCCTCAAACTGCATACCGACTTCTAAAGGCTCTGGGAAGCGTGCGCGTGGCTCAATCTTCAGCAACTCAGGATCGTACTCACCAAACGCCTCGCTGGGCTCAAGTTGAATGCTGGCTTCATAGCCCACATCCTGACCATCTAATAAAGTTTCTATCTTCGGAAAAGTGCCCTCATATCCGCCATGCAGGTATACCATCGGAGAATCCGGTTCCTCGATAATATTATTTTGCGCATCAGTTAATTTGTAGCGCAGGGATACAACGGTATTTTTTTCGATCTTCATGCGTAATTCATTCAACATTGTGTTTTAAACAGCTTCTTACTGATATGACTTCATTTTACTTGAGCAAGCCCTACGATCCGCCGCAGGCACCCCAAAACCTTCCGCTAGATCGCCCATGGGCTCTTCTGGGTGGCAATAGTCCTCAGCAGTTCATGAAATCCTATTGGCATAAAAAGCCTTTGTTAGTGCGCGGCGCTATTCCCGCCTTTGCTCTTGCAAAGCAAATGGATGAGGTCTTGGGCAGCGCAATATCTCCTGAAGAGTTATTCAAGATCGCAGGTGATGATGTAGTTGAGTCCAGATTAATTAAGGCCAAGCCTTGGACTTTTTCCAATGGTCCATTCAAAAGAAAATCTATCCCATCTCTTGAGGCGTCGGACTGGACTCTACTTCTTCAAGGCATGGAGGCACGGCATCCTGCCGCTGCCAAAGTACTTTCCTGGTTTCGATTTATTCCCGATGCACGCTTAGATGACTTAATGATCAGCATTGCTGGTCCAGGTGGTGGCGTTGGCCCCCACTTCGATTCTTATGACGTATTTTTAATTCAGATGTCAGGCCGCAGGCGTTGGCGCATTTCCAATCAAAAGGATTTGAGTTTGAATCCCAATCTCCCCCTCAAGATCTTGCGGGACTTTAAGGTTCAAGAAGAGTGGGATCTAGAGCCTGGGGACATGCTTTACTTGCCACCCCACATTGCTCATGACGGGATTGCTTTAGACGCTGGCTGCCAAACATGGTCTGTTGGCTTTAGATCGCAAAGCTATAAGGAGCTTTTACAAGAAGGTTTATGGCGCCTAGCCGAATCCCTTGAAGATATTCCTGAGCTAGAAAAGCGTTTTGCCGATCCTCAGCAAAGAGCGACTCACAATGCAGAGCAGCTCCCAAAAGAAATTATTGAGCAGGTAGCTAAAAAATTAAAAGAATTGAAGCTAGATCGCGTAGCAACATTTCTTCCCGGCATAACTGCCTACCTCAGCGAACCAAAACCTCAGGCCTACTTTGACGGCATGGCAAATTCCCTTTCGCCCAGCGAATTTAAGCACCAGCTTGCCAAGCAACTCCTTCGGCCACACCCCCAAACAAGACTCTTAGCCTTAGGCGCAGTGATTTATTGCAATGGAGAAGATATGACTAGCAATCAACCTGGCCCAATACAGGCTGCCTGGCGCGCATTAGCAGCTAGCCGGCAATTCAAGGGCTCCCTAACGAAAATTGGGGCGAGCAACAGCCTATTTGAGGCTTATGAAGCTGGCTGGTTGGTTTTTTAACGCCCGATTAGGAGATGGCTATAATGAATGCTGGAAAGTACCTAAGGGCTAACCCTGTACTTTTCTTGTATTGATAACCGGTTATTAATGATAATTTTTTAAGAGGAAATTACAAATGAAGAAGTCACTCGCACTCGTAGCAATGTTGGCAATCGCTTTGGCCGCTTGCGGTAAAAAAGAAGAAGCAAAACCTGTAGAAGCTGCTCCTGCTGCTCCGGCTGCTGCTCCTGCTGCTGACGCTCCTGCTGCTGCTCCAGCCGCTCCTGCTGCTGCTCCAGCTGCTGACGCTAAGAAGTAATCTTCTCCTTGAAGAAAAAAAGCCGCTGAAAAGCGGCTTTTTTATTAGCTAAATTTCTTAACCCGATACTTATCTAGCCATTTGCTCAGTAAGCAGAGTTAAGAGTTGCAATCCTGCGGCAGTATTCTCAGGCTTGCCATCTGCATTTTGAACATAAATACTTGAAGAATTATCACCGGTAGATTTAACTACTACGAGGTACTTCTTTGCCTTCAAGCTAGAGTCATCTTTACTGCTAAATAGGTTTGTGAAAAATCCTTTTGTATCACCTAAATCCTTTGGATTCACATAGCGAACATAGTAAACGCCGTTAGTGCGATTGCGATCCTCAACTGTAAAGTTAGATCGATCCAAGGCTAGACCAGTGTCGCGCCATGCGCGATCAAAGCTTGCTGCCATTTCAATATGGGCTGTATTAACACCCTCTTGAACCAACTTCGCTTTTGGCGTCTTTGGACCTAGCGGTGCTGCAACTTGAGCCTTAGCCATTTCTTGCGTCATTCCCAGGCGCTCCATTAAGCGGGCTAAGAATGCTGCTTCGAGCTCAGGGTCATTTGGACGTGCAGTCCATATTGTTGAATTACATGCCGTTGTCGTGCTGTCAGTGACACATTTCTCGATGGCGCCACGTTGTGTGATGTAAACCTCAGTTTCACCAGGCTTACTCACCTCAAGACGAGTCTTGTACTTATCGCGCTCACCGGTATCATAAAGGGAATCTAAGGCACCACCAATCGTAGATCGAATAAAGTCTTGTGCAATCTTGGCACGATTCTCAGCCCAATCCGTTTCCATGATGCCGGTTGACGGTGAATCGATTACCAACAAGAAACCGTTCTCTTGCCAAAAATCTTTAATTTGTGGATAGAGCTCAGGGGCTGGCTTTTCAACTACCAACCAACGGCGCTCACCATCACGAGCAATACGCATTCCCGGAATGCCAGTCATGACATTCTTGCGAGTCTGTACGGATTTTTTTACTGCAGCGTTGTACTCAGACATCGTAGCTGAGCCATCTTGAACGATATAGCGACGATCTGCTTGTGCAGTAATGAGGTCAGGTGGATAGGATAAGTTGGGTCCACGAACAGCGCCAGCAGATTTGTAGTCAACAGTGTCATTAGTGGTAACGGATTTACATCCAAGCAAAACAATACTTGCTAAGGAGGCAATAAGTAAGGTTGCGCAATGTCGGCGCAAGAGTTGCATCAGATTCATCATAGTAAGCCAGCCTGTTTCATTGCAGTCTTCAAAGGTTCACGCAAAGCAACGCTTAAAGGGGTTAAAGGCAAACGGATTCCAGCAGTGACTTTGCCCATCTCATGCAGAGCCCATTTCACCGGAATCGGATTTGCCTCAGTAAACATGGCTTTATGAACAGCCAGTAATTGATATTGAATGGTGCGTGTCTTAACGACATCATCAGACATCGCAGCCTGACATAGTTCATGCATTAAACGTGGAGCGATATTTGCTGTAACAGAAATATTGCCCTTGCCACCCATCAGCATCAACATTGCCGCACTCAGATCATCGCCTGAAAATACAGAAAAATCTTCATGCCCAGCGCGCTTGAGATCCGCCAATAACAAAGTACCGCGCTCAATGCTACCGGTAGCATCCTTAATACCGATAATGCCCGGCACTGCTGCTAGGCGAACGGTGGTTTCACCAGCGAGATCAGCGACAGTTCTTCCTGGAACGTTATACAGAATTACAGGCAGATCAACCGACTCCGCAATTTTCTTGAAGTGGGCATACATACCCTCTTGAGAAGGCTTGTTGTAATAAGGAACCACCTGCAGACTAGCATCCGCACCCACCGATTTAGCAAAATTAGTCAGCTCAATTGCCTCGGTAGTGGAATTTCCGCCTGTGCCAGCAATCACTGGAATACGTCCAGCAATATGGTCAACCGTTACTTTGATGAGCTCACAATGCTCTTCTACAGAGACCGTAGGAGACTCACCACTAGTGCCCACAATGACAATGCCATCGGAACCTTCAGCCACATGCCAATCCAACAAAGAACGTAAGGCCGGAAAATCCAGACTTCCATCCTCGAGCATCGGCGTCACGATTGCGGGCATACTGCCTACGATAGGCTTTTTACTTGCTTGGGATTGTGTTGTATTAGTCACTGAATGTGTCTGAATTATCTGAATGTTAACCAGCAAATTGTAACGGAACGCACCCTTTTAAATGCCCTTTTACGGCACAAATCCGCTGAATCATGGCTGGCTTAGGTTGATCAAGGTAAATATCCTCATAGGCAATCACTTTTAGGCCTGAGCGCCCCGCCAAAGCAAGCAATTCACCTGGTTTTAGTAAGAAATTGGGGTTGGAGGGCTTGCCAAATTGGGCATTCCCATCTGCAAAGGTTTCATAGATCAATACCCCGCCCTCGCACAGCATTTTGGGCAATTCATCTAAAAATGGGCGGTAAAGGTAATTCGTAACGACAATTCCGGAAAATTGCCTACCTAGCAAGGGCCAGACAGTACCCTCAAGATCAAGCTCTTGGATTTGAATAAGAGCATCTTTCAAAGACTCTAAAGCAGAAATATCACGGTCAACAGCCAAAACAGCGTGACCCTCGGATGCCAGTAAAGCGGAATGCCTGCCAGCCCCACAAGCGAGATCAAGAACTACGCCTTCTTTTGGAACGATTGAAGCAAAACGCATTACCCAGGGAGAGGCATCCGCAATAGCACCATGCATTGACATCAAAGGCTAGCCTTAGTCATACGCCAAGCCCATAGATTCACGGACCTCGCGCATGGTTTCTTGAGCAACTTTACGCGCCTTATCACTACCATCTGCAATGATGGATCGTAACAAGCTAGGATCATCTAGGTACTTCTGGGCACGCTCAAACATCGGCTGTTGCTCAGCAAGAATGGCATCAATCACAGGTTGCTTGCATTCCAAGCAACCGATACCTGCAGACTGACATTCTTTTTGAACCCAAGTTTTAGTATCTTCGTTTGAATAAACCGTATGCAATTGCCATACAGGGCAACGTGCAGGATCGCCTGGATCTGTTCTACGTACCCGCGCTGGATCGGTGGGCATTGTCCTAATCTTCTTGATCACATCTTCAGGATTTTCACGAATGCTAATCGTATTGCCATAGGATTTGGACATCTTCTGCCCATCAATGCCCGGCATGCGTGATGCACTTGTCAGCAAAGCCTGCGGCTCAGGAAGAATAATTTTGCGAGCACCCTCTAAGAATCCAAACAATCTCTCACGATCAGCCATGGAAAGACTTTGAGCTTCTTGTAGCAGGGCCTTAGCTTGCTCAAGAGCCTCTTCGTCACCCCGCTCCTGAAAAGCCACACGCAACTCAGCGTACATCTTGGCACGCTTACTGCCCAATTTTTTTACCGCCTCTAGCGCCTTCTCCTCAAAGCCAGGCTCACGACCATAAAGGTAGTTAAATCGGCGCGCTACTTCACGCGTCATCTCAACGTGTGGCACCTGGTCTTCGCCGACTGGCACAAACTGCGCGCGATACATCAGAATGTCAGCAGCTTGTAACAAGGGGTAGCCCAAGAAACCATAAGTCTGCAGATCTTTCTCTTTGAGCTTCTCAATTTGATCCTTATAGGTTGGCACGCGCTCCAACCAGCCCAGAGGAGTGCCCATGGACAGCAACAAAAATAGCTCCGCATGCTCAGGTACTTTGCTCTGAATAAATAAAGTGGCTTGGTTTGGATCAACGCCGCAGGCTAACCAGTCAATCACCATGTCCCATACAGATTGCTCAATCACATCCGGGGTTTCATAATGAGTTGTGAGGGCATGCCAATCCGCTACAAAAAAGTAGCAGGGATACTCGGATTGCAAGCGAACCCAATTCTTTAAAACGCCATGGTAGTGGCCGAGGTGCAAGCTACCAGTTGGTCGCATGCCAGAGAGAACGCGTTCTGCAAACATCTTGATCTTTATTCTTTAAGGGTAATTAAAATTGGTTATATAAAGGCTATTGCTTAATGGAAAAGTGACCACACTGGAGTCAAATGATCAGGCAAGTGAGGCAAGGTACCAAGATCAATATAGCTCTCTTCCGGATCATGAAAATCAGATCCTCGAGAAGCTAAAAATCCATAGTGCTGGGCAATCTTGCCATAGGTTTGATATTGATTCGGACTATGACTACCTGTAATCACCTCAATAGCCATGCCACCGATTTCTTTGAAGTGCTTATAGAGCTCATCCATCTGCATGGCACTGAGCTTGTATCGGCCTGGATGCGCAATGACCGCAGCACCCCCGGCCCCTTTAATCCAGGCAACCGCATCATCTAGGGTTGCCCAGACGTGCGGCACATAACCAGGCTTATCTTCAACTAAATAGTTTTTAAAAACTTGATCGGTATCGCGACACACGCCCTGCTCAACTAAAAAGCGTGCGAAGTGTGTGCGTGAAATCAATTCACGATTGCCGGCAAAATGGAGGGCGCCTTCATAAGCACCAGGAATACCAGCTTTTAATAATTGCCCGGCCATTTCCTTTGCGCGATTGCTGCGACCTTCTCGGGTGCGACGCAAGCCTTCTAGAATTCCTGCATGGGTAGCATCAATTCCCAAGCCAACAATATGAATGGTCTGCCCCATCCAGGTTACGGAAATTTCTACCCCCGAAAGATAGTCCATGCCGAGCGAGCTTGCAGCTGCTTGAGCCCTCTCTTGACCGCCCAACTCATCATGATCAGTTAAAGCCCATAAACGCACACCATTCGCATAGGCGCGTTCAGCTAACTGCTCCGGCGTTAGAGTTCCATCGGAAATAACGGAATGGCAGTGTAAATCGGCGTTTAGACTGGAATTACTGATCATGACCCTATTTTAGGTCAAGCTGGTGTCAATTACCCGGCGAGGTGCATCTAGGTAATCACGGGATTGCATCTCAATCAAGCGAGAAACCGTTCTGGAGAACTCACTGGTAATTTGACCTTCGGTATACAAATCCACCGCAGGAACCTCGGCAGAGATGATTAATTTGATCTTATGGTCGTAAAGAACATCAATTAGCCAAATAAAGCGACGCGCTTCATTAGTCATCCTGGGAGGCATATAAGGCACGCCAGACAAAATCACCGTATGAAACAGCTTAGCAATCTCCAAATAGTCATTCTGAGACCTTGGGCCACAACACAGAGTCTGAAAATCAAACCAAACCACCCCTTCAGCCATATGCAGAGGCCTTAATTCACGGGACTCAATACGCAAAACCGGGCGAACCGTTTCTTTTTGATTGCCGATCAAAGTCTTGAACATTTGCATCAATACGGTATGAGTTGCCGCATTTACCGGAGTTAGGTAAGCCTCGACTTGAGCCATCTGCACACGACGATAGTCATTGCCAGCGTCAACGTTCAGTACATCAAGCTGCTCTTCCAGTAATTTAATGGCCGGCAATAAACGATCGCGATGCAAGCCATTAGGATAAAGCTGGCTAGGTTGATAGTTTGATGTCATCACAAACTGGACGCGATCTTCAAAGAGCGCGCTCAACAAACGATACAGAATCATTGCATCCGCAATGTCATTGATGTGGAACTCATCAAAGCAGATGAGACGATATCGCTTAGCAATTCTTTTAGATAATTCATCCAGCGGATCGGCCATACCAGAGAGCTCATGAAGCTCACGATGCACCTCTCGCATGAACTCATGAAAATGAATACGAATCTTTTTTTCCAATGGCGATGCTGCAAAGAAGCAATCCATCAGAAAAGATTTGCCTCGACCTACCCCACCCCATAGATAAACCCCACGAGGAAGCTTTGGTTTGAACAGCTTCTTCTTTAAGCCATTGCTGCGGATTTCTTTATAAGCAATCCATTCGTCTTCACAGCGTTGCAAACGCTCAATGGCAGCAAGCTGCGCGGGATCACTGTGATACCCGCGCGCCTTTAACTCTTGGTGGTAATACTCTAATGCTTTCAATTACATGTTTAATGCACGTTTATCCGTCGCTAATGCTGCTTCGCGAACCACTTCCGACAAGCTTGGATGTGGATGACAGATACGAGCAATATCTTCGGCAGCTGCTTTAAATTCCATTGCTACAGCCGCTTCAGCAATTAAGTCGGAAGCATTTGGTCCAATGATATGAACACCTAAGATTTCATCGGTTTTTTCATCAGCCAAGACTTTGACAAAACCATCGGCACGATCCATGCCTAAGGCACGACCGTTTGCAGCAAATGGGAACTGACCTGCCTTGTATGCAATGCCAGCCTGCTTGAGCTGCTCTTCAGTTTTACCAACCCACGCAATCTCAGGATCGGTATAGATAACCCAAGGGATGCAGTTGTAATCAATATGCGGCTTTTGACCGGCGATAGTTTCAGCAACCAATACGCCTTCATCTTCTGCTTTATGTGCCAACATGGGTCCGCGAACTACGTCACCCACAGCGTATACGCCGGGTGCTGCTGTTGCACAAGTATGATCATCAATCGGAATAAAGCCACGCTCATCCACTTTGAGGCCAATCTTATCGAGCCCTAGTTTTTCAGTATTCGGAACGCGGCCAACAGAAACGATTAAACGGTCGCACTCTAATTTCTGAGCCTTGCCTTCGCTATCGGTGTAATTAACAACAACACCCTTCTTATCAGCCTTAACTTCACCAATCTTGACACCCATATTCATTTTGAGGCCTTGCTTAGTGAAGATCTTTTGCGCTTCTTTTGCAATACCCTGATCGCAAGCACCCAAGAAAGTTGGGAGTGCTTCAAGAATAGTTACATCAGAACCAACACGACGCCACACAGAACCCAGCTCTAAGCCAATTACACCAGCGCCGATTACACCTAGCTTCTTAGGAATGGAGTCAAACTTCAAACCACCTTCGTTATCGCTAATCAATACGTTATCGACAGGAATGCCCGGCAAGTGACGCGCTTTTGATCCAGTAGCAATAATCACGTTTTTAGCCGTAACTACTTCTTTATCCTTGCCGTCAATTTTGACTTGATACCCATCAGCGCCCTTGCCTTCAAAAGAAGCATGCCCCTTTAACAAAGTGATTTTGTTTTTGCGGAACAAGAACTGAATGCCAGCAGTCATCTTGGTCACAATCGCATCCTTACGAGCGATCATTTTGCCGGAGTCTAGCTTCACTGATCCTACGGTGATACCGTGGTCAGCAACGTGATGACTAATCTTCTCAAACTCTTCTGAAGATGCAAGCAAAGCCTTGGAAGGAATGCAGCCAACGTTCAAGCAAGTTCCGCCTAAGCGTGGCTCACCTTTAGGGTCGTCATATGCATTTGATTCAGCACAGGCAACTTTGAAGCCCAACTGGGCTGCACGAATTGCGGCAATGTAGCCACCAGGGCCACCGCCGATTACTAATACATCAAATGATTGGCTCATGTTCTTCCCTCTTACAAATCAAGGAGGAGACGTGATGGATCTTCCAACGCATCTTTCATGGCAACTAAACCAAGCACTGCTTCGCGACCGTCAATGATGCGATGGTCGTATGACAAAGCCAAGTAGTTAATTGGACGAATCACGATTTGACCATTCTCAACTACTGCCCGCTCTTTAGTTGCATGAATACCCAGAATTGCAGACTGTGGAGGATTGATGATTGGGGTAGAAAGCATGGAGCCGAATACGCCGCCATTCGAGATGGAGAATGTACCGCCAGTTAAATCCTCTAATGACAATTTACCTTCGCGAGCCTTAACGCCAAACTCAGCGATCTTCTTCTCAATATCAGCCAAATTCATTTGATCAACATCACGCAAAATTGGAACTACCAAGCCACGTGGTGAGCTCACAGCAATACCAATATCAAAGTAACCGTGGTACACGATGTCATTGCCATCAACAGAGGCATTTAACAATGGGAACTTCTTCAGAGCATGAGTAGCCGCTTTAACGAAGAAAGACATGAAGCCTAATTTCACACCATGAACTTTTTCAAACTGATCTTTGTACTTGTTACGCATAGCGATTACTGGAGCCATGTTGACTTCATTGAAGGTAGTCAAAATAGCATTGTTTGCTTGTGACTCAAGCAAACGCTCAGCAATACGAGCACGCAGGCGGCTCATTGGAACGCGCTCTTCTGGGCGATCGCCCATCGGCATTGGCGCGCTTGGCAATGCAGCAGAAGATGAACCACCAGCAGAAGCATTTAATGCATCACCTTTAGTAATGCGGCCATCACGTCCAGATCCGGCAACTTGACCAGCATCGATATTTTTCTCAGCGAGGATTTTTGCAGCTGATGGTGCGGCAGCAGCGCCAGATGATTTGGCGGCTGGTGCAGCTTTAGCAGGAGCAGCAGCTGGAGCTGCTGCAGGTGCCGGCGCTGGCGCAGCAGCAGAAGCAACAGCAGTGCTATCAATCTTTGCAATCAACTGCTCAGCAACAACAGTGCCGCCGTCAGCAACTACGATCTCTGTGAGTACGCCAGCAGATGGAGCCGGTACTTCCAATACCACTTTGTCAGTTTCAATTTCAATCAAGATCTCATCCTGACCGACGGCATCGCCGACTTTCTTTTTCCATTGCAACAAAGTAGCTTCTGCTACTGACTCGGAGAGTTGGGGAACTTTAACTTCAAAAATAGCCATGATTAATCCTATTTAGTGTTTGTGTATTGAGTGACGCCTACGATTACTTCGTAATGACATAACCCTTTAGTTTTGCGAATGCTGCATTAAGAAGAGACTTCTGTTGTTCTTGATGGAGATGGGCATATCCACAAGCTGGTGAAGCTGATGCCGGACGACCTGCATATGCCAACTTCGTGCCTTCAGACATATTCTCCAAAATATTGTGCTGAACGAAGAACCAAGCGCCTTGGTTTTGAGGCTCATCCTGACACCACACAACCTCTTCGAGGTTCGGATACTTCTTCAACTCAGCAGTTAATGCTTTGTGTGGGAACGGATAGAGCTGCTCCAAACGAATAATCGCCACATCTTCAAGTTTTTTCTCGGTACGTGTTTTAGCTAGATCGTAATAAACCTTGCCGGAACACATAACTAAGCGAGTCACCTTCTTGCCATCGATACTGTCATCACGCTCTGGAAGAATAGTTTGGAAACCACCCTTAGTGAACTCGGTCAATGGTGAAGCAGCCTCTTTGTTGCGCAGCAATGATTTTGGTGTCATCAAGATCAGCGGTTTGCGGAACTGACGAATCATCTGGCGACGCAATACGTGGAAGATCTGCGCCGCAGTAGTTGGCTGAATCACTTGCATATTAGTGTCGGCACATAGCTGCATGAAGCGCTCTAAACGTGCAGATGAATGCTCTGGACCTTGACCTTCGTAGCCGTGAGGCAACATCATCACTAAGCCGTTTGCACGACCCCACTTCACCTCGCCTGAAGCGATAAATTGGTCAATGACCACTTGAGCGCCATTGGCAAAGTCACCAAACTGAGCTTCCCAAATAGTCAAGGTATTTGGCTCGGCCGCAGCATAACCATACTCAAAACCAAGCACAGCCTCCTCTGACAAGATAGAGTCAATCACCAGAAATGGAGCCTGATCTTTAGCAACGTGTTGAAGCGCAATGTAGGTGCCGGTATCCCACTTTTCACGATTCTGGTTATGCAGTACAGCGTGACGATGGGTAAAGGTTCCACGACCACTATCCTCACCAGACAAGCGGACTGGGTAACCACTTGCAACCAGGGATGCGAAAGCCATGTGCTCACCCATACCCCAGTCGATATTTGCCTCACCACGACCCATAGCGGCACGGTCGTTATAAACCTTTGCTACCAGCGGATGCGCCTTGAAGTCCTCAGGAATGGTAGAAATCTTTTCGGCCAAACGCTTCCATTCAGTCAAAGGAATGGCAGTATCCGCTTCGTCAGTCCATTTCTTATTTAGGAATGGCGACCAATCTACAGCAAACTTGCCTTTGAAGTTACTCAATACAGGATCAGAAGTTTGCTTACCCGCATCCATTGCAGCACGGTACTCTTTAACCATCAAATCGCCAGTGCCAGCAGGCAATACACCTTGAGCCTCCAACTTATCAGCGTAGTGCTTGCGCGTACCAGGATGAGCGGCAATGATTTTGTACATCAAAGGCTGCGTCATTGCTGGAGTATCTTGCTCGTTATGGCCCAGCTTTCGGAAACAAACAATATCAATTGCAACGTCTTTATGGAACTGGCTGCGGAACTCAACCGCCAGCTTCGTTGCCAACACTACCGCCTCAGGATCATCGCCGTTCACATGCAACACCGGCGCATCAATTACTTTCATGATGTCGGTGCAATACAAGCTTGAACGTAAGTCGCGTGGATCGGATGTGGTGAAACCAATTTGGTTGTTGATCACAATGTGAATCGTGCCGCCAGTAGAGTAACCACGAACCTCTGCCATTGCCAAGGTCTCTTGCATTACGCCTTGACCTGCAATCGCAGCATCACCATGCACCAGCACCGGCATCACTTGCTCACCCAGCAAATCGCCACGACGCTCCATACGGGCACGTGCTGAACCTTCAACTACTGGGTTCACGATTTCTAGGTGGGATGGATTAAATGCCAATGACAAATGCACTGGGCCAGCTGGAGTAGAAATATCGCTAGAGAAACCTTGGTGATACTTCACATCACCTGCGGGCAATGTCTCTGGACCTTTGTGCTCAAACTCAGCAAATAAATCGGTAGGCATCTTGCCTAAAGTGTTTACCAGCACATTGAGACGACCGCGGTGAGCCATACCAATCACGATCTCTTGAACGCCTTTAGCGCCAGCCTCACGGATCAACTCATCCATACAGGCGATGAAGCTTTCACCACCCTCAAGTGAGAAGCGCTTCTGACCGACATACTTAGCCTGGAGGTAACGCTCCAAGCCTTCGGCCGCAGTTACGCGATCTAGAATCTGACGCTTTTGATCAACGTTGAAATGAGGAGTCGAACGAATGGACTCCAATTTCTCCTGCCACCACTTTTTAATCTTTTGGTCGGCAATAAACATGTACTCAGCACCTAAAGTGCCACAGTAGGTTTGACGCAATGCTTGCAATAAATCACGCAAGGTCATCTCGTTCTTGCCGAAGAAGGTATTGCTGGTGTTAAAGACGATATCCATATCTCCATCACCAAAGCCATAGAAGGCTGGATCTAATTCAGGAATATCTGGGCGCTCTGTGCGCTTTAATGGATCAATATCTGCCCAACGATTGCCGACGTTACGATACGCCGCAATCAACTGTTGAACAGCAACACGCTTGCGGCCCATAGCAGAGTCAGCAGAATCAGCGGACACGGTGCGGATTGGGCCTTGCTTTGCGCGCTCAGCAAATGAAGCAACAATCGGTCCATGAGCAATGTCAGTTCTAGATGAACCGTCGACCGCTGGAATTTGCTTCACATTATCAAAATAGTCTCGC
Source organism: Pseudomonadota bacterium (assembly GCA_041179645.1). GTDB lineage: Bacteria > Pseudomonadota > Gammaproteobacteria > Burkholderiales > Burkholderiaceae > Polynucleobacter. The sequence goes on along the minus strand of JBEGSZ010000013.1, from coordinate 134,979 downwards.
CAATGATCAGCTACAGAAGCCGGATCGTGCAAGTAGGATTCGTAGAGTTCCTCTACGTAGGGGGCGTTTCCGCCGAAGAGATAAGAGTTATCTCTTTGATCCTGCATCATGATGCTCACCTTTCATCGGGTTTCCCGAATAAAAACTGTGGTTAAAACCATTCGCTCTACGGCTAAACCGCTTTACGAATTGATCTGTGCGAATATTCATACAACGGTGCTAATTTAACACGATTACCCATTGATTCATAAAGGGCTTTCCCTGATTTTGGGTCTTTTGGTGATATTTACCTATATGAGCCCCGAATAAGAATTTTCCTACTCTTATTTAAGCCGCTCCTGACAGATTCCCCAGGATTTGATTCGTATTCTCTAAATCTTCAAATGAATTAATGAGATTAAGGACATATGAAAGCAATTACCCCCGATTTGGAATATCTAAGCACCCGCCAAAGCGCAAAAGTACTGCAGGTGTCCCTTGGCACTGTTCAGAAAATGGTTGAATTAGGAGAATTAATCGCCTGGAAGACTCGCGGAGGTCATCGCAGAATCCTGGCAAGCTCACTTGATCAGCAACTTGCCCGCCGCAAAAGAGCTATGCGACAAAAAACCACCCAAAACTGCATTGCCATGGGTATATTCAGGCGAGTAGAAAATAGTCATGAGTTAATTGAATCTATTCAATACTGGCAGCTAAAGGTGGATATGGAGGTATCTGTAGATAGCCTGGAAGGCCTGATGAAGGCGGTATCAATTGCCCCCGACCTTATATTCCTAGATGCCTTAATACCACCAGTTGAACAGGTCCATCTCATCCACTATCTGAGTAAAAACAAGGACACGCAGCGTATTCCTATTTTGGTAGATGAGGGATTTATTCGCCTTCACCCCGGGGTCATGGGTTTGGCAGATGAAAACACTGTTGGGGTGAGGTCGCAGTGCCCAGAAGTCCTGAAGGAGGAGCTTGAAAACGGCTTAATTGACCAAAATCCCCTCATTATTGGGTATCCCGCCACCAATCCAGAGCTTGAGACTGCATTGGGAGATAAAAATCGCCATGAACTCTTGGAGCCTATTTTTATCCAAGCACTAAATCGAAAGTGTGTTTAGGAATCGGGTCAATTCCAGAAAATATTAAAGGCTACTCAATTTTCATTGAGCAGCCTTTTTTAATAACTAAGTCTTTTTAAATCAATGATTTAGATCAGAAAGTTACTACGGTCTCTACCTTCGATCCATTTAGGCGCCTTGCCGCGACCAGTCCAAGTATCCCCAGTTGATGGGTTGCGATACTTAGGAGCAACCTTACCGCTAGAGCTGCGCGCACCAGCCTTTCGGCTAAATAAATCTGAAGCCGTTAAATCGTACTGTTCAATGATGAGTTTGGCCTTAGCAATACCATCGGCTTTTTCACGTAGAACCGCTTCTTTAATCTGCTTATCCAACAATTCACGTTGGGCTAAAAGCTCTTTATAAGAAGACATGTATTAATTTCTCCGAATATTAGTTATATGGAATAACAAAGAATTTGCTAAACCTGAATAACTATTATATACACATATTAATCTATGCGAATATATATATTCATATGCCCTTAAAACCATAATTAAATAAGACTATTTGATACTTTTAATCAATTAAGCAACATAATCATTATAAATACTATATTTATTATGATTATCTTCTCAGCATAAATGTACCACTAGATTTAGCAGTAACCTCACCAGCCTCATTTAAAACTACGGCCTCGCAATAATTAATCGTTTTTCCGGATTTCAGGACACTGCCCTCCACCACAATCTTGCCAACGCTCGGGCGCAAAAAACTCACACTCATATCAATGGTCATAGCGCCAAGCGGCTGGTCAACAGTGCTGCGGGCTGCTGCCCCCATCGCAAAATCCAAGAGAGTCATCACAACCCCACCATGAGCGATGTGAAAGCTATTCTCAAACTCTGGCTTAATCACGAGGCTAATGCGTGACTTACCACCTTCAGCGTACTCAGGCACAACGCCCAAGTGGGCTAAAAATGGAATGGTTAAACCAAAATAAGTCGTGTCGTTTGAACTGGATGTCATGGCAAATTTGAAATTGAAGTGATGGTCGGGGCGAGAGGATTTGAACCTCCGACCACATGCACCCCATGCATGTACGCTACCAGGCTGCGCTACGCCCCGACAAGAAACAAAATTGTATCAGTAACTATTTGGAGAGAATTTGCAGAACAGCCTGCAACTCATCACGCAAGCGAAGCTCACCGCGAGCCTCATCTAGGCGATTTCTGGCGCCACTGATCGTGAAGCCCTCTTCATACAAAAGCGCCCTAATCTTGCGGATCAAGACAACCTCATGATGTTGATAGTAACGACGATTACCTCGACGCTTTTGAGGGCTTAGCTGCGAGAACTCTTGTTCCCAATAGCGCAGTACATGAGAACGAACGCCGCAGAGGTCGGATACCTCACCAATAGTGAAATAACGCTTAGCGGGAATTGGGGGGAGCTGCGAGCTAAGCAGCGCCGACCCAGCATCAAATGCTGTTTTCTCGAGCATGTGACTCAACTACATCCTTGAGTTTTTGACTTGCATGAAATGTAACGACTCGACGTGCTGCAATCGGAATCATTTGACCGGTTTTAGGGTTGCGACCTGGACGCGCGGACTTATTGCGCAATTGGAAATTACCAAATCCAGAGATCTTCACTTCAACACCAGTTTCCAAGGATTGCCCTATGCGATCAAAGAAGGCATCAATCATGTCTTTAGCTTCGCGCTTATTCAGGCCAACCTGATCAAAGAGAGCTTCCGAGAGCTCATTCTTGGTAACGGTATCGTTGCTAACTAAATCATTCATGGCGAAAGTCTCTTCTTGCTCTATCTGTGACTAATATTAAACCTAGCGCAGACGGGCTGCGCATTTTTTCTCAAGGGCTGCCAATAAAGCTGTCATCACTGGCTCAATTTGCGCATCCTGTAGGGTTTCCTGGGGATTTAGCAGGGTTACGCGGAAAGCTAAACTCTTCTCGTCATCGGCCATGCTACTGGAACCAGCTTTTGGCTTGAACTCATCAAATAACTCAATCGCTTTAACAAAGTTCTGCTTACTTGCCTTCATGGCATCCAATAGGGCTTGCGCAGGAACGGCTTGTTTCACCACAACCGCTAGATCACGCTGCACCGCAGGAAACTTACTTAATTCTTCTGGCTGGGGAATGCTGAGATTGCGAATGGCTTCTAAATCCATTTCAAACAATACCGGAGCTTGAGGCAATTCGTATGCCTGCTGCAATCCAGGATGCAATTCACCAATCCAGCCAATATTTTGCTTGCCAGCTGGAGTTAATAATTGAATTTGCGCACTACGGCCAGGATGCAGCGCAGGATGAACTGCAGCCTCTGTCGTGAAATGCAAGGGATCGAGCACGCGCTCTAGATCACCCTTAACATCGAAGAAATCAACTGCACGATCAGCGCTTGCCCACTGCTCCGCTACAAATGAGCCATAGGCCAAGCCACCAACTTGCTGTGGCTGATGAAAACCGGCTACTTTGCCGGCCTCTTCTTGAGCGCTCGCATCACGCTTGAATACGCGACCCGTTTCAAATAAACGGACGCGGCCAGCACCACGATTCAGATTTGACTTGAGATTGCTTAATAAGCCACCCCAAAGATTGCTTCGCATCACGCCATACTGACTAGCAATTGGATTGAGTACGGCAATTAAATCTTTTTCAGTGGCAGCGGCTAAGCGCTGCTCGCTCTCAAGATCAGTAAATCCAAAATTCACCGCCTCTTGATATCCCTGCAGAGCCAAACGTTGACGCAATAAATGCACTCCACGCTTTGCTTCGGCTTTAGCGCTCATCTTTAAAGATGAGACAGGCGGCACATCAGGAATATTCTCAAAGCCGTACATGCGTGCGACTTCTTCAATTAAATCTTCTTCAATTTCAATATCGAAACGATAGCTTGGGGGTGTAACGACAAATGCATCACCCTCTTGTTTGAATTCAAAACCAAGGCGCTTAAATACATCGACAACAACCTCTTGAGTGAGGGGGATGCCAATTACCTTTTCTGCCCTAGCCAAACGCATTTTTACCGGCTTGCGGTCTGGGATAGCTAATACTTGATCATCAATTGGGCCAACTTGACCACCACAGACTTCAATAATCAGGGCAGTTAAATACTCCAAACAATTAGCTGTATTTTGTGGATCAACACCACGCTCAAAACGATGGGCTGCATCCGTACTGAAATTGAAGCGACGAGCACGTCCCTGGATTGCTGAAGGCTGCCAATAAGCCGCTTCAACATAAATATTTTTAGTGTCGTCAGTCACAGCGCAGTGATTGCCGCCCATGATTCCAGCTAAAGCTACTGGACCATTTTGATCTGCAACCACACCAGCATCCTGGATCTTACCTGCAGAGTCTGGGCCTTGTAGAGTAACTTTCTGACCATTTAATAATTCAAGAGTTTCACCTGACTTTGCCCAACGTATAGAGATATCACCAGTCAATTTATCAATATCAAATACGTGGGTCGGCTGACCCATCTCCAACATCACATAGTTAGACAAATCAACTAAAGGAGAAATGCTTCTTTGACCTGCGTTGCAAAGACGTTGAATGATCCAATCAGGTGTTTTAGCTTTTGGGTTGACGCCACGAATCACGCGACCAGCAAAACGACCGCAAAGATCTGCGCTTTCAACGGTAACCTTGAGCTTGTCTTGTATAGAAACATTAATAGGCGTCCACTTAGGCGCACACAATGCAGCACCGGTGATAGCCGACACTTCACGAGCCATACCCATCAGCGATAAACAATCTGCTTTGTTTGGGGTTAGCTTGATGACAAAGATCTGATCATCTAGATTTAAGTATTTACGAATATCTTCGCCCACTGGTGCATCGGCAGGTAACTCCAAAATACCTTCGTGATCATCACCCAGACCAAGCTCGCGGCCAGAGCACAACATACCCTGGCTTTCGACGCCGCGCAACTTACCCACTTTAATCATGAAGGGCTTACCACCTGCTTCGGCTGGCGGTAATTCTGCGCCAACCATAGCGCAAGGGATTTTGATGCCAGCACGTGCATTCGGTGCACCGCAAACAATTTGCAGTTCTTGACCAGTGCCTGCATCAACTTTACAAACACGCAAACGATCTGCATCAGGATGCTGTTCAGCCGAGAGGATTTGTGCAACAACAATCTTTGTAAATGGAGGCGCTACTGGATGTTGCTCTTCCACCTCAAGTCCAGCCATAGTCATTGCATGACCTAAAGCATTGCTATCCAGTGAAGGGTTTACATATTGGCGTAACCAAGATTCAGAAAATTGCATATGCGCTATCTACTATTAGAAGGTTGGCGAATTAAGCCGGAAATTGCGCTAAGAAACGGAGATCGTTCTCAAAGAAAAGACGTAAATCATCAACGCCATAACGCAACATCGTCAAGCGCTCTAAACCAGAGCCGAAAGCAAAACCGGTATAGCGCTCTGGATCAATGCCCATGTTGCGCAATACATTTGGATGGACCTGCCCTGCTCCAGAAATCTCTAACCAACGGCCAGCTAGCTTGCCGCTACCAAAGGCCATATCGATTTCAGCTGAAGGCTCAGTGAATGGGAAATACGATGGGCGGAAACGAACTTGTAATTCATTCGTTTCAAAAAAGGTTCTTAAGAAATCGGTATACACACCTTTGAGATCAGCAAAAGAAACGCTCTCAGCAATCCACAAACCTTCAACCTGGTGAAACATGGGTGAATGGGTGGCATCGCTATCAACACGATATGTTCTGCCTGGTGCAATCACTTTGATTGGTGGCATCACATCCGCGTTGGCATATTTCTTGACATGCTCACTCGCATAACGAACCTGAATCGGACTGGTATGGGTACGCAGTAACAAAGGTTTCCCATTGGAATCTTTACCGTCAATATAGAAGGTGTCCTGCATTGAACGTGCAGGATGATTCTCGGGACTATTTAAGGCGGTGAAATTAAACCAATCGGTTTCAATTTCAGGACCATCTGCTATATCAAAACCAATGGAGCGGAAGATCTCTTCAACGCGTTCCCAGGTGCGCATCACAGGATGCAAACTACCTACCGCTTGGCCACGGCCAGGCAATGAGACGTCAATCGATTCCGCCGCAAGACGTTGCAGCAATAAGGCATCAGCCAATGCTTGGCGACGCTCTTGTAATGCAGCTTCTACTTGAGTTTTGATTTGATTAATTTGGGCGCCAGCACTCTTGCGCTCATCAGGCGACATTCCACCAAGCGCTTTTAAACGCTCAGTGAGAACACCTGACTTACCGAGATACTTGGCTTTCGCGTCCTCTAGAGCTGCCGCATCGGCAGCTCCGAGGAAATCACGTTTAGCATCCTCGACAATGTGGTCGAGAGAAACCATTGCAGCTTAGTTTTTAAATGAACTAAGAATTAAGCTGCAGCGCTTACTACGGATTTGATCCGAGTAACCAAAGCAGCGAAAGCCGCTTTGTCAGCAATGGCCATATCAGAAAGCACTTTGCGGTCGAGTTCGATCGCGGCTTTCTTCATACCATTCATGAATACGCTATAGGTCATGTCATGCTGACGAACTGCCGCGTTGATACGAGCAATCCACAATGCGCGGAATACACGTTTCTTGTTACGACGGTCGCGGTATGCATATTGACCAGCACGCATAACTGCTTGCTTAGCAATACGGAATACATTTTTACGACGTCCACGATAGCCAGTTGCGGCATCGGTGATTTTCTTATGACGGGCTCTTGCTGTAACCCCACGTTTGACTCTTGGCATTTATTTCTCCTAATCTAGTCTGAGGTTAAGCGTATGGAAGCATGGAGCGAATTGACTTAACGTCCGCCTTCGCAACTTCTGTGGAACCACGCAAATGACGCTTGTTCTTTGTGGTCTTCTTAGTGAGGATGTGGCGTTTGAAAGCCTGACCTCGTTTGATCGTTCCGCCTGCGCGAACCGTGAAGCGCTTTTTAGCGCTACTCTTGCTCTTCATCTTGGGCATAAAGCACCCCTTCTTCTGCATGTGCAACTTAGGTGGTAACCGACGGTTACGCTTCCTGTACCTAGAAGCACTTCTAACTACCAGAGTCTTGCGACTCCTCCCTACTTAAACAACAAACCCAATCTTGCGATTAGGCTTATTACTTAGCCTTACGAATGGGGGCCAATACCATCACCATCTGGCGACCTTCCATCTTTGGAAACTGTTCTACTTGACCATACTCAATCAGGTCTGACTTCAAACGCTCCAACATTCTGACTCCGATTTCTTGATGGGCCATTTCACGACCCCGAAACCGCAGCGTAATCTTTGTCTTATCGCCATCTTCCAAAAAGCGGATTAGATTGCGTAGCTTCACACCATAGTCACCATCATCTGTGCCGGGACGGAATTTAACCTCCTTCACCTGAATCACTTTTTGCTTGAGCTTAGCCTCATGCAAACGTTTGGCTTCTTGGTACTTGAATTTGCCGAAGTCCATGATGCGGACTACAGGTGGCACAGCCGTCGGAGCAATTTCAACCAAATCGGTCTCTTTCTCTTCTGCTAAAGCCAAGGCTTCACTCAACTTAACTACACCGATGGGTTCTCCATCTAGTCCAATCAGACGCACTTCAGGAGCAGTAATCTCCCGGTTTATGCGCTGCGATTTATCAGTAGCGATCTTCTTAATTCCTTTAAAAAAACAATAAAAACCATTCCACCCCTAGCTAGGCTCGGGTCCGACTTTCTGGGAAATATCCTGCTGGAGTCGGGCAACGAAGGCATCAAGAGGCATTACGCCTAAATCCACTCCGCCACGGGCACGAACGGCCACCGAATTACTTTCTGCTTCTTTATCCCCTACAACTAACAAAAATGGGAGCTTCTGTAATGCGTGCTCGCGTATTTTATACGTAATTTTCTCATTCCGCAAATCCGATTCGACTCTAAACCCTTGTTTTTTCAGAGATTGCTGGACTTTTTGTGCATATGCAGCGGAATTATCCGAGATATTGAGGACCACAGCCTGGGTTGGGGCAAGCCAAACCGGCATGCTTCCGGCGTGGTTTTCGATCAAAATACCGATAAAACGCTCTAAAGAACCCACAATGGCCCTATGGAGCATGACTGGCGCCTTGCGGGTGTTCTCTTCGGTGACATATTCCGCACCTAAACGGGCCGGCATTGAGAAATCCACCTGAATCGTGCCGCACTGCCAAGTACGTCCAATGGAATCCTTGAGGTGATATTCGATCTTAGGACCATAAAAAGCACCCTCGCCCGGCAATTCTTCCCATTCTTGGCCTGAGGCAGTCAAGGCACCGCGCAAGGCAGCCTCGGCTTTATCCCAAATCGCATCATCACCAACGCGCTTTGCTGGGCGCAAAGCTAACTTGACAGCTACCTCGGTAAATCCAAAATCTTTGTAGACGTCGCGAACTGCTTTATCAAATGCAGCTACTTCAGACTGAATCTGATCTTCGGTACAGAAAATATGGCCATCATCTTGCGTAAAGCCACGTACGCGCATCAAGCCATGCAATGCGCCTGATGGCTCGTTGCGGTGGCACTGACCGAACTCGCCGTAACGCAATGGCAACTCACGGTAGCTATGCAAGCCAGAGTTAAAAATCTGCACGTGTCCTGGGCAGTTCATCGGCTTTAATGCATAAGCGCGATTCTCTGACTCGGTCGTAAACATGTTTTCTTTGTAGTTATCCCAATGGCCTGACTTCTCCCACAATCCACGATCGAGAATTTGTGGAGCCTTCACCTCTTGATAACCCTCGCGCTGATAAACGCGACGCATATATTGCTCAACTTCTTGCCAAATTGACCAGCCTTTTGGATGCCAGAAAATTAAACCAGGTGCTTCAGGCTGAAAGTGAAATAAGTCTAAGAACTTGCCAAGGCGACGGTGGTCACGTTTCTCAGCTTCTTCGAGCATATGCAAATGGGCATCTTGATCTTCTTTTTTCAACCAAGCTGTGCCGTAGATCCGTTGCAACATCTCATTCTTGCTATCGCCACGCCAGTAAGCACCAGCAACGCTGAGAAGCTTGAACACCTTGAGCTTACCGGTAGATGGCACGTGAGGTCCACGGCATAAGTCAGTGAACTTACCTTCAGCATACAAAGACACATCCTCGCCTTGCGGAATGCTAGAAATAATTTCCGCTTTGTAGTTTTCGCCTTGATCTTTAAAAAACTTCACCGCTTCATCACGCGACATTACGGTGCGAACTACCGGCTCATCTTTTTTAGCCAGTTCAGCCATTTTCTTTTCAATCGCTACCAAGTCTTCTGGTGTGAATGCGCGATGAAATGAGAAGTCGTAATAGAAACCGTTTTCGATTACAGGGCCAATGGTGACTTGCGCTTCTGGGAATAGCTCTTTAACAGCATAAGCCAGCAAATGCGCAGTGGAGTGACGAACAATCTCGAGAGCCTCTGGACTTTTATCCGTAATGATGGCCAGCTGACTATCTTTGTCGATAACAAAGCTAGCATCAACCATCTTGCCGTCGACTATCCCTCCAAGGGCTGCTTTGGCGAGACCACTACCAATGCTTTGGGCAACATCAAGAACGCGAACGGGAGCATCAAACTCACGTTTAGATCCATCTGGCAGAGTAACTACAAGCATGACCACTCCATCTTATTAAGATTCAGCCAATTGACTGATGTACTTCACAACATCCACCAAAAAGAAAGCGCGGAAGCTTTTGGGCAACCGCGCACTTTTGGGTCTTTATTCGTTGGTAGGCTCGATTGGACTCGAACCAACGACCCCCACCATGTCAAGGTGGTGCTCTAACCAGCTGAGCTACGAGCCTATATAGCCATAGAGTTTATCACCGGCGGCGTACCTGAGTCACCCCTTTGACCTCTTCGAGACTGTTTTGAACCAAACGCAAGGCTTCTGAGTCTTTAATTTCCACAGTCAATAGGATTTGAGCGAGACCCCTCTTGGCAGATTTACGTAGATCAATGACGTGGACGCCCTGCCTTGTCAGGATTTCAAACAACTCACGCATGAGTTCGGGGCGATCAAGGCCAGTGATAGCTAGATCTGCCGGGAATACGCGTTTTGGATCATTTGTTGACAGGGTTTCTAGGGTCGACTCATTCCAGGCAGTCTGAATGACCCGCTCTGGAGCTCGCTCTAATAGGCCTCTAAAAGTTTTGCAAGATCGACGATGAATAGATACGCCACGACCTTGAGTCACAAAGCCCGCAATCGCATCCGGCGGTACCGGTCTGCAGCAACGCGCCAACTGGGTCAGCAATGAATCTACCCCCACAACCAAAACATCACCCGCTTGACCTTGTTTACGAGCGCTTTGCTTCAGAATAATTTCAGGGGCTGGTGCAATCGGCTTGAGCTCTGGCTTTTGCTCTGTTTTGATGTCGGCAGGCTTAGCGCCAGCCTCCTCATCATCCAAGGCATTAAACCAAGTCCGAACGCGAGTGCGAGCACGCTGCGAGCGCAAATAGTTGCGATTAGGGCTTATCCAATCACGTGATGGGCCGCCATGCTTTACAGCAATGATTTCAATTGTCTGACCATTTTGCAGTGGTGTATCCAATGGAACCATGGCGCCATCGACCCGAGCGCCACGACAGCGGTGACCCAGATCGGTATGCACTGCATATGCAAAGTCGATTGGCGAGGAACCCTTCTCCAGGGAAATTACCTTTCCGAGCGGAGTTAGAACATAAATATGGTCATCAATCTCGTGATGCTTCAGTTGCTCCCAAGCATCCTCTTTCCAGGAGATTAACTGTCTTGCCCAAGCAATTTGGCGCTCATAAGCAACCGCCGCACTGTGTGTGCCAGTTTGATGATTTGGGTTTGGGGTGTTGGATGTGGGTTTATTTTTTGGCGGTGTTGCCGCACCGACATAAGCACCCTCCTTATAGCGCCAGTGCGCAGCCAATCCGTACTCAGCCTGTTGATGCATTTCATTGGTACGCACCTGTATCTCAAATGCCGTGCCATGCTCATCCATCACTACGGTATGCAAGGATTGATAACCGTTGGGCTTAGGCCTTGCAATGTAATCATCGAACTCACGTGGCACCGGCTGCCAGACGTTGTGCACAATTCCCAAAATGGCATAACAGGATTTAACGTCCTCCACTAAAACTCTAAAAGCCCTGACGTCATAGAGGTTGGCAAAGTCAAGTGACTTACCCTGCATCTTTTTCCAAATACTGTAGATGTGTTTTGGACGACCCTGTACTTCACCTTGAATATGCGCGGCAGTTAATTCTTCTTTGAGCTTTCTGACAATCTGGTCAATAAAAGATTCACGCTCAATGCGCTTGCCATCTAACATCTTGGCGATATCGCGGTAGATCTCCGGAGATAGAACTCGAAATGCCAAGTCCTCCATCTCCCATTTCATTTGCCAAATACCAAGGCGATTGGCGAGCGATGCGTCAATGTTCAGAATCTCTTGCGCCCAAGCTTTTGGCATCTCCATCTTTTCCTGGGTAATCCAGCGCAGCGTTTGCAGGCGAGAAGCAAGATAGATGAGAACAACGCGTAAGTCATCACCAAAGGCGAGCAACATTTTTCTGAGCATTTCTTCTTGCCCAGAAATACTCAGGCCACCGTCATTGCGCACTAGCTTGGCTTGAGCCTGCCTGAGGCCGCGGTATCCAATCAGAAGCCTAGCCGACTCCTCGCCAATGAGTTTGATGAGGGCTTCTTTGCCATGGGTGCGCGCAATATTCGTTGCGGCGGTTAGGGTAGCCTCATCGAGGTGCAACTGCTTGAGAATACTAAGGACACCTGCAGCATGATTTTCTGAGGGCTCACCATACCAACCATCAACAATTTTGATGCTCTCAGATGGATCGCCAAGATTGGACATAGGCTACTAAAGTCCTTAACTAAAGAATTCTTTTGCTAAAGCAACTTGTTCAGGCTTCACAAAAGCTGGTGCATGCCCCACTCCCGGAATTTCAATACTCCGAATGTATGGGTTGACCTTGCACATCTCTGCCACTGTTTTAGCTGAGAGCAAATCCGATTCACCGCCACGAACAATCAGCATCGGGATGTGGATTTGTTTGAAGGCGTGCCACATGGCCATCTCGCCCGCCTTAGCCATAATCGGATTGACTGAGGCAAATGGAACAGAGATATCTGGGTCATAGTGCATAACCCAGAGACCATCCTTTTGGACTAGCATCGGGCCGTTATAAATTTCCCACTCTTCTGGCGTATGGCTGCCGAAAGATGCACAGATTTCATTTAAGCGCTGCAAAGCATCTGAGCGATTAGCAAAACTAAAAGCTTGGCCAACGTAAGAGCCTAAACGTTTAATCGCCTCAGGCTCAATCCGTGGACCCACATCATTAATGAGCATGCGGCGAATCGGATTCTTAGGCATCGAGGCATAGACCATGCCAATCAGGCCACCCATCGAAGTTCCAAACCAATCTACCTGCGAAACTCCCAGCTGCTTTATTAAACTTGCCATATCTGCGACGTATTGAGGCACGGCGTAGAGCATTGGATTCTTCAAGCGATCAGAATCACCCCTACCGACTACATCAGGGCAGACAACGTAGTAATCATTACTCATCGCCTCTGCCAAAGTTTTGAAATCACTACCCCTACGAGTCAGCCCATGAACGCAAACCAATACCTTTGGATTGCTGGGATTTCCCCAGGCGTGATAAGCCATACGATGAGGGCCATCGCTGCTGGCGCAAGTCACATAAAAAGTATCGCCGTGATGAATTTCATCGGAGCGCTTAATCTCATCATGAATTTGCTCATCACGGGTATGCTCATTCACCATACCTGCAATTTCAGGCTGTAGGGTTACGTGATCAATGCCATGTTTATTTAATAGCATCTCATGAATGCGAGCCATAATTTCTGGCCACTCATTCATGTGCTCAATTTCAATATGACCAATTAAAGCGGGGAAACTAGGTGTCATTTCCCAAACATGTAAATCGTGGACCGCCAATACACCGGGAACTTTTTTAAGATCACTCCCCACCTGGAGATAGTCAATATGCAAAGGCACGCCTTCCATCAAAAAATGATAGGACTCCCGCAAGATGGAAACCGTAGACTTCAAGATCAGAAGCGAAACCAAGATAGACAGAATTGCATCAATCGGCATCCAGCCAGTCAACTGAATCACCACACCAGCAATTAAGGCGGCAATAGAACCCAATAGATCGCCCATCACATGAACCAATGCGGCACGAGTATTCACGCTCTTCTTATCGCGTGAAAGCACCCATGCCACCACGATATTCATCACCAGACCAATGGCTGCAACTACAGTAACGGTTAAGCCGTCGACCTTGTGTGGATCATAGAAGCGACTAATCGCCTCCACCATGATCCAAATAACTAACGCTAGCATCGCAATACTATTTACAAAGGCAGCTAAGGCCTCTGCCCGCCCAAATCCAAAAGAATGCTTAGGCGATGGCGGGCGACGAGAAATAATTTGAGCCAATAAAGCCAATCCCAATGCGGCCGCATCCGTCACCATATGACCTGCGTCGGATATCAATGCCAATGAATTAGCAAAATAAGCTGCCGCACCCTCAACCCCAGAAAAACCCAATGTCAGAACTAAAGCAATGAGGAGTAGGTTTTGATTAGAGACCTGCTTGGCATGGGAATGCTTAGCATCACCCTGCTTATGTGCATGAAGCGAATGATCAACAGCACTCATAAAAGGCTCTCTAGAAATAGAAATGGGGTCATTGACCCCATTATTTCACTATCCGATAGAAAAGGTTAGAAACCCGTTGTATCTACAGGGGAACCCGTTTTGGATAATACTTCTTCCTTAGTGACACCAGGAGCCAGCTCTACTAACTTCAATCCCTTCGGCGTGATATCCAGCACGCAAAGGTCGGTAATGATTCGACTGATAACGCCCACACCAGTCAATGGCAAGGTGCACTTAGGCAAGATCTTGATTTCTTCTGTACCGTCTTTCTTCTTAGCAACATGCTCCATTAAGACAACAACATGCTTCACACCAGCAACCAAATCCATGGCGCCGCCCATGCCTTTCACCATCTTACCTGGAATCATCCAGTTAGCCAGGTCGCCATGCTCACTCACCTGCATTGCACCCAAAATAGCAATGTTGATCTTTCCGCCACGAATCATTCCAAATGAATCTGCAGAAGAGAAAATGGAGGAGCCTGGCAAAGTAGTAATCGTTTGTTTGCCGGCATTAATTAAATCGGCATCAATGGTTGCCTCAGTTGGGAACGGTCCAATACCCAGTAAACCATTCTCAGACTGGAGCCACACTTCCATTCCTTCTGGAACATGGTTCGCCACCAGAGTTGGCATGCCAATACCCAAATTGACGTAGTAACCATCCTTTAATTCTTTAGCAGCACGTGCTGCCATTTCATCTCTATTCCAAGGCATATCAATCTTCCTAAATATTCTGTACTGTTTTTATATAGCGGCTATCGGTATCAAGCTGCAGACAAAGTGCGTTGCTCAATGCGCTTCTCAGGCGTGGTGTTAAGTACCAAGCGATGTACATAGATGCCTGGCGTATGAATTTGATCCGGATCTAATTCACCGTTCTCCACGATCTCCTCTACTTCAGCAACGGTAATCTTCCCGGCCATAGCAACTACAGGATTGAAGTTGCGTGCGGTATAGCGATAAACCAAATTACCAGATTTATCAGCCTTCCATGCTTTCACCAGAGAAATATCGGAAATGATTGAACGCTCCATGATGTAGCGCTCACCATCGAATTCTTTTTCTTCTTTACCTTCAGCAACTAAAGTACCCACACCAGTTTTGGTATAGAAAGCAGGAATGCCGCAACCACCTGCGCGCAACTTTTCTGCCAAGGTTCCTTGAGGAGTAAATTCCAACTCCAGCTCGCCAGCCAAAAACTGACGCTCAAATTCTTTGTTCTCACCCACATAGGATGCGACCATCTTCTTTACTTGCCTTGAGTTCAATAGCAAACCCAAACCAAAACCATCTACCCCGGCGTTATTAGCAATTGCCGTCAGATTTTGCGCACCAAGATCCTTGACTGCTTGGATCAGCGCCTCAGGAATGCCACACAAACCAAAACCGCCAACAGCAAGCTTCTGGCCATCCTTCAAGATATCCCGCAGGGCATCGACAGCTGATGGGTAAGTTTTATTCATAAATTCGTCCTAATGTTGCCAAAAAAGGGTAAAAAAAGTAATCATAACGCTTTAGCCTCCTGAGCCCATGAGCATTGGGCACCAAACTGGTTTTTATGGCTTAGAACTAAACTATAGGTGCGATTTATGGACACAGAAGCAGTGGAAATACTCAAAATGCCGTAAATCCCAAAAGCACCCTATTTTTTAAGTAATGTCGGAGAAATGAAATGACTGCCCAGGAATTACTCGAACAGTTTGGACCAAGAGAGTCTATGGACTATGACCTCGTCATCGTCGGAGGTGGTCCAGCAGGTCTATCCGCAGCGATTAAAGCAAAACAGCTAGCAAATGAATCTGGCAAAGAAATCAGCGTCTGCGTTTTGGAAAAAGGCTCTGAGATTGGCGCACATATCCTTTCTGGCGCCGTCATGGATCCTAAAGCCCTCACAGAGCTATTCCCCAACTGGAAGGAACTGGGTGCACCACTAAATACCGAGGTGACTCAAGATCAGTTTTTGTTTCTGACCAAAGAAAATGCATTGCAGGTTCCGAACTGGATGCTGCCCCATTGCTTTAAGAATGAAGGCAACTATATTGTCAGCCTGGCTAACTTCACACGTTGGCTTGGTCAGCAAGCTGAAAATTTGGGTGTAGAAATATTTCCTGGATTTCCAGCTGCAGAAATTCTGTATAACGAGCAAGGCGCAGTTTGTGGTGTTATTACTGGTGCCATGGGTCTGGACAAAGAAGGTCAACCCACTGATCAATTTCAACTCGGCATGGAATTGCGTGCCAAGTACACCCTATTCGCCGAAGGCTCACGTGGGCATTTAGGCAAGCAACTGATTGCCAAGTTTGCACTGGATAAAGATGCCGACCCACAAAGCTACGGCATTGGTATTAAAGAGCTATGGGAAGTAGAGCCCTCTAAGAGCAAGCCCGGACTTGTAGTGCATACCGCAGGCTGGCCCTTAGAGAGCGATACCTATGGCGGCTCATTCCTGTATCACTTAGGCGACAACAAAGTTGCGGTAGGCCTGGTAGTAGGACTTTCATATAAGAACCCCTACCTCTCTCCTTTTGAAGAATTCCAGCGCTACAAACTGCATCCAAAGATTCGCGAGACCTTTGAAGGCGGTAAGCGCTTAGCCTATGGTGCACGCGCCCTCACCGCTGGTGGTTTAAATAGCTTGCCTAAAACCGTATTTCCAGGAGGTGCATTAATTGGTTGTGATGCCGGATTCTTAAATGCGTCACGCATTAAGGGAAGTCATGCTGCCATTAAGACTGGCATGCTTGCTGCCCAAGCTGCTGTTGCTGCGCTTGCAGAAAATCGCTCTGCCGATGTATTGGCTGCATATCCAAGCGCCTTTAAAAACAGCTGGCTACATACCGAACTCAATCAAGCGCGCAACTTTAAACCATGGATGTCTAAAGGACTTTACCTTGGCACACTCATGGTGGGGCTTGAGCAGAAGCTCTTAGGTGGCAATATGCCTTGGACTATTCATTTAAAGCATGCAGATCATGAATGCTTAGAACCAGCAGCACAGCATCAGCCGATTGACTATCCAAAGCCGGATGGCAAGATAACATTTGATCGCCTCTCATCCGTATTTATCTCCAATACGAATCATGCCGAGAATCAACCAATCCATCTCACCTTAAAGGATGCGTCGGTACCAGTCAGCCTGAATCTCAAAACCTACGCAGGACCAGAGCAACGTTACTGTCCTGCTGGTGTCTATGAGTATGTAGAAAAAGATGGGAAGCCTCAGTTGCAAATCAATTCGCAAAACTGTGTGCATTGCAAAACTTGCGATATCAAAGATCCAAGTCAAAACATTATTTGGATTACCCCAGAAGGTGGCGGTGGTCCTAACTACGGCTCAATGTAGGAAAAACTGTCTTAAGTTTTTTGCTATCTAGCTGGGTAGTGGCGTGGACGCAGTTTCCCAATCGCCATACCGGCTAGACCGCAGGCCAAAGCAGCCATTACAAATACATTGCGTGGCTGCGTTGCATCCCATAACCAACCCGCAACCAAACCACCGAGAGTTCCCCCTAAGCCATAAGATACTGTTGCCATCAAGGCCTGCCCTCGCGCCTGCAACGGTCCGGTAAACCAGCGCTGTAGCAACTTAGTGGCGGCACTGTGGTGTGCTCCAAAAGTAGCTGCATGCATCAGTTGTGCCAGAATCAGAACCCAAGTTAAAGGGAAAAAAGCAATCAAGATGAAGCGAAACACACCGATACCAAAAGCGATTTGCAAAACAACTTCTGCATCCAAGCGACTCAACACTTTGCTCTGGAAATAAAAGAAGATCACTTCAGCAGCAACCCCTAAGGCCCAGAACAAACCAATCTGAAATTTGTTATAGCCTAAATCTGCCAGGTAGAGTGAATAGAACACATACAAAGCTGCATGTGCAAAGATCATAAAGAATCCCGATAGCAAAAACCAACGCACATCTGGATTAAATAAAACAATAAGTAGCTCGCCCCTGACCATCTTGCGACGATCCATCTTCGGTTCATGCAGACGAAAAGTCACCAATGCCAAGAAAGTCAAAATCACTGCACCTACGATGGGGTAAAGCTCAATTCCGTTACGCTGAAATAACTCACCTGCGAATAAAACCATCGCGATAAAACCAAGTGATCCCCATAAACGCAAACGACCATAACGTTTATCAAATGAATTGTCTTTAAATAAAGCATGCACCGTGGCCGACTCACCGAGTGGCATCAAGCTACTAAGGATGGTGTGCAGCACAAACATCCAGATGAAGAACGCAATGTAGCTTTGCAGGAAAAAGATGCATAAGAAAGTAACTGCTGCGAGGCACGCGCAAATACGAATAATTCCAATGCGATCAGATAGGTAGTCAGACAACCAGCCCCAAGAAAATGGGCCAACTATTCTTGTGATTTGCAGCATAGACATCAAGATCGCAATCTCAATGACGCTGAAACCCCGATCGAGAAAAAAGAGGCTGGCATAAGGAGAAACCAAACCAACGTAAGCAAAATATAAAAAGAAAAAGGACCCGAAGGCCCAACGCACTGAAGGTGTCATTTTCTTTTTCTGAGTTGTATGTATTTATTAATCAGCTGCTGAGCCTGGGCGTGCGGCTGGTATTGGCGGAACAGCATGCTTTACATCACCGCACTGCGCGCGATGGCGCAAAGCGTGATCCATCAATACCAAAGCTAACATCGCTTCTGCAATCGGTGTTGCCCGAATACCAACGCAAGGATCATGGCGACCTTTGGTTTGCACAGTAATAGGCTTGCCATCCAAATCAACTGATTGCTTTGGACTCAGGATGCTTGAAGTTGGCTTGATCGCAATCGATATGCGTAAATCTTGGCCGCTACTGATGCCGCCCAAAGTACCACCACCATGATTGCTAGCAAAGCCATCGGGATAAAGCTCATCACCGTGTTCACTGCCACGCTGCGCTACCGACTTAAAGCCTGCACCGATCTCTACACCTTTAACCGCATTAATCCCCATCATGGCATGTGCAATGTCGGCATCCAGCTTATCAAATAATGGCTCACCCAATCCAATCGGCACATTGCGCGCCCGCACTTCAATCTTCGCCCCACAAGAATCCCCTGCTTTGCGCAACGCATCCATATAAGCTTCTAATTCGGGAACGATGTCGGCATTGGCAGCAAAGAAAGGGTTGCTCTCAATCAGCGCCACATCTTTAAATGGGATTTCAATTTCACCGAGTTGGCTCATGTAACCATAAAACTCAGTGCCATATTGTTCTTTAAGCCACTTCTTAGCAATCGCAGCTGCAGCAACTACCGGCGCAGTCAATCGTGCTGAAGAACGGCCACCACCGCGAGGATCGCGCAAGCCATATTTATAGTGATAAGCGTAGTCAGCATGGCCGGGTCTAAATGTTTGCAGGATGTTGCCGTAATCTTGACTACGTTGATCCGTATTGCGTATAAGCAGACCAATTGGCGCACCAGTGGTTTTGCCCTCGTAAACGCCAGACAAAATCTCAACCCGATCCGCCTCTTGACGCTGAGTCACGTGACGCGAAGTTCCTGGTTTCCGGCGATCTAAATCAATCTGCAAATCTGCTTCGCAAAGAGGCATTCCTGGAGGGCAGCCGTCAACTACAGCTCCGATCGCGGGACCATGGGATTCACCAAAAGTGGTAACGGTAAAGAGAAGGCCTAAAGTATTTCCTGACATAGTGACATTATGTCATTGCTCAGGGGGCTTAGGCTAGGCCTGCCTAGGGAGCAGCTTTTTCGGTCTCTTCTGGCCAGTCCCGGATATACGCCTTGAGCATGGTGTTTTCAAAGTCCTGGGCTTCAACAACGGATTTAGCCACGTCGTAGAAAGAAATCACTCCCATCAGCATCTTTTGATCAATCACTGGCAAGTAGCGGGCATGCTCAACCAGCATCATGCGGCGTACTTCATCAATCTCCGTCTCCATATTGCATGTCAATGGCTTGGCATTCATGACGCTTTGAACCTTAAGCTCATCCAATTTGCCGTGGTGCTTGGCTAATGCGGCAATTACCTCGCGGAATGTCAAGATGCCCACGAGCTTGTCATATTCCATTACAACCAATGAGCCAATATCGTGCTCACTCATGACCAAGACTGCAGTTTGCAAAGGAGTATCTGGCGCCACTGTAAATAGTGTGCTGCCCTTTACGCGCAATATGTCACAAACTTTCATACAGCCTCCAGCAATAAGTTGTTATTCAAGCAATATATTCTTAAGCCCTTAAGGAATCAAGGGTCAGCCAAGGTATTTCAGTAACGAATAACCCTTACGAGTCCACTTCGAATGCTAGGGAGATCTGCGACCAAGATGGCGCCAGCCAATGTAATCCACCAGGTCAAGTAAATCCAAATAAGCGCCAAGGGGAAGATAGCAAAGGCGCCGTAGACCGTTTTATAAAAAGCCACATTAGTTAAAAAGAGGCCGAAACCAAACTTCATTAATTCAAATGCAAGCGCAGCAAAAAAGGCTCCGCTCAAGGCATCACGCCACTGAATTTGGGCGTAAGGAAGAATCTTGTATGCCACCGAAAATACTGACATCGCTAACAAAACAGGGACCACCGTTGCAAACAGGCCGAGGCCAAAACTTAAAGCTTCAGTCCATCCTTCTGCCGCACTAAACAAAAGACCGCTCAAATAAGTTCCAACACCCAATAAGATCGGCCCCAATATCGTTGCCGCGGAGTAAATAGCCACCTTCTTCAAAATGGGTCGACTTTGAGTTACACGAAAGATCTGATTAAAGGCGTTTTCAATCACCGCCAGCGTCATGACTGTTGTGATGACTAAACCAAGCAAACCAATTAAGGTAAGCCCTTTAGCCTGAGCTGAAAATTGGTCAAGATAATTAAAAACCTGTTGGTTTAATCCACCAGGCATATAGGTATCGAGCAGCCAGGCCTGAAAGGCATACTTAATCCGAACCACACTCGGCAGATAGCCAATCAGAATGGAAGCCACCGTCAGCATCGGAATCAAGGAAAGCGTGGTCGTAAAAGCCAAACTCGCCGCTACCTGCTTGAGATTATGGCCACGATTGCGCTCCCAAGTCTCTTTTCCAAGAGAGAGCCATAATTGAGGATTCTGAATGAGGCGCATCGCCCATATCATAAGAGATAAGAGATCAAAATGAGTCAATCTGATATTCTAGTTTTGTACTACTCACGTTACGGAGCGACACGTGACCTGGCGCGCCTCATTGCTGAGGGCATCGAAAGCATCCCAGGCGCTAACGCCAGACTGCGAACCGTCCCTGCAATTTCGACCGTTTGCGAGTCCACCGAGGCTGCGGTTCCAGCCGATGGGGCCCCTTATGTTGAATACTCCGATTTAAAAGAGTGTATCGGCCTAGCTTTGGGGTCCCCCACTCGCTTTGGCAATATGGCAGCTCCCATGAAATACTTTTGGGATGGTAGCTCTTCAGAGTGGATGAATGGCGCACTGGTTGGCAAGCCAGGTTGCGTCTTCACCAGCACTGGCAGCTTGCATGGCGGCCAAGAAGCCACCCTCCTCACCATGATGATTCCCCTGCTTCATCACGGCATGATGATGATGGGTATTCCGTATAGTGAGCCTGATCTGATGAGTACTTCAACTGGCGGCAGCCCTTATGGCGTCACCCACCTCGCCCATGCAGATGGCCGAGCACCCATTAGCGCTGAAGAGCAGCGCCTAGCTATTGCCCAAGGTAAGCGCCTGGCACTCACCGCACTCAAACTTATTTAAGGCAATTTATGCTCAAAAGCTGGCTCTCCAAAAATCCATACCAACTGATTGCTACAGCAGCTTTTGTTGACCTGTTCATTCTGTGTGTTGCCTGGGAATGGTTTATTTCCCCACTCAGACCCGGCGGCTCTTGGCTCATCCTCAAAGCTATCCCCCTGTTATTTGCTATTCCAGGCCTGTGGAAAGGCAATGTCTACACCATGCAATGGGCTTCCATGCTCATCCTGCTCTACATTACCGAGGGATTAGTCCGAATTCTGGAAACCGGGACTAATTTCTGGATGGCCGCCCTAGAAACTACTCTAGGCACTATTGCCTTCGTATGCTTGCTCATGTACCTCAAGCCCATCAAAGCGCGGGCTAAAGCGGCCAAAAAAGAGCGTACAGGAGCGGGAATACAAGACTAAAGAGCAAAAAAGGGGTCTATTTGGCTGATTTTTGCTAATTTCTTAAAAAATATTAGCAATTCCTGTCATCTCAGTCACTTTTCCATGCGTTGTATGCCCATGGAGGTGACAAATATGTCAACAAGACTCAAACGTTGGGCCCGTGCAATTCAACAAATCGACTTGTCCAAAAGGACGCCTGAAGTCGCCGTTGGCTATTTAGATAGCAAATACCGCGATATCGCCTGGCGCTATATCCGCATTTTAGGCTTTGAACGCACCATCAGCTTTATGGCTAGCAATAACTTCCACCCGGAATAATTCTGCTAAGCCCATAAGCAACCAATCACCCCAGATGATGTCTCTATCTGGGGTTTTGTGTTTCTGGGACTCTGAAAACCCAAAAAGCCAGCATCAGAAAAGCCAGGCAAGCGCATGAGCCTGAGAATAGAAATGCATAACTTGGGTTGAAGGATTCATAAAGCCACCCAAATATTAATGAGGCTGGTAACAACATCAAGCCTGAAACTAGGTTGAACCAGCCAAAGGCAGTTCCTGCCATTCCTTTGGGAGCAAGATCTGCCACCAACGCCTTCTCTACTCCCTCAGTAGCCGCCTTAAACAATCCATAGATAGCAAATAGCCCGCAAAGCATCCATAGCGTAATACCAGAAAAACTCATTGCAATATAAAAAAATGCAAAGGCAGCCCATGCAATAAGAATGAAGTTCTTGCGACTAAATTGATCTGAAAGTGCCGACAGGGGCGTTCCAAAAACGGTGGTGATTAAGGAAATTGCAGCCCACAGCAGTGGGATCTGCTCTTGAGGAACACCGAGCTCTCTAGCCCTCAACAATAAAAACATGTCTGATGAATTGGCTAAGGCAAAAATACCTGCAACCAAAATATAGCGCTTAAATTGGGGTGGAAGGCCCTCGAGAGACCATGAGAATGGTTTGATAGCCACCTGTTCGCGAACGGGCTCCTTTAGACAAAGCGCGAGAACTACAGTGATGGCTCCGGGGACAACCGCCCACAGAAAGATATCTCTCAACGGAATTTGCATCCACAATAGGTACGCCGCTATTAAAGGCCCAAGGACTGCACCCGCGTTATCCATCGAGCGATGCAAGCCAAAGGTAATACCCCTCTGGTTGGGCTCAACACTCTCAGCTAATAATGCATCCCGTGGCGAGCTTCTCAAGCCCTTACCAAGACGGTCAGTAAATCGAATGCATAAGACCCAAGCCCAAGAATTGGCAATCGAAATTAAGGGTCGGCCAATCCCTGCCAGAAAATAGCCAATCACAATCCAGGGTTTGGTCTTTTTTGTGCGATCAACAATTACGCCAGAAACCAATTTAAAGATACTTGATGTAGCCTCTGCAATCCCCTCAATCAGGCCCAGCGCTTTAGGGCCAGCCATCAATACCGTGGCTAGATAGAGTGGCATCAAGGGATACAGCATCTCACTCGCTGCATCATTCACAAAGCTAATGAGGCCGATAAGCCATACAGTTCGGGGAAGAGAAAATAATATCTTGAACATACCGACCCAATGTAGCATCAAATTAAATGTGGTCCCTACTGTCACAATCGCTTGAAACTCACTTGAATAAAACGTAGCATCAATGGCTAGGCGTCAGCCTTTTTTATCAAGTTTCAACAAATAGCACTCTCTTCAAAGGAATACATCATGAGTCAGAAAAAATTAGTAAAGCAGTTATTAAAAAAACTAGACAAGCTCGAAGCTGAAAGAGAGAAGTTAATCGATAAGCTGGCAAAAGCATTGGATAAGCTAGAGAAAAAGACTCCAGCTAAAAAAGTACCAGCAAAGAAAGCTGCTGTGAAAAAGACTCCGGCTAAAAAAGTAGTAGCCAAGAAAGCACCCGCAAAGAAAGTGGTTGCTAAGAAAGCGCCTGCAAAAAAGGCGGTTGCAAAAAGAGCTCCAGCTAAAAAAGTTACCCCACCAAAAGCTGCTCAATAATCATTGATCGATTCCTAAAGGCTGCCCGTGAGTAAATCACTGATTTCCGAAGATACTTACGAGGCAGACCTCCGACTACTGCAAATTGAGCTAGTCAAACTCCAGCGTCACATTATTCAAAAAGGTAAACGTCTCTTAGTTATCTTTGAAGGGCGTGATGCTGCTGGAAAAGATGGAAGCATTAAAAGCGTTACTGAAAATTTGAGCCCTAGAGATACGAAAGTGGTTGCGTTAGCAGCCCCCTCCTCGCTTGAAGAGCGCGAGTGGTACTTTCAGCGCTATGTTGCGCAACTCCCATCAGCTGGTGAGACTGTCCTTTTTAATCGCAGTTGGTACAACCGGGCCGGCGTTGAAAAAGTCATGGGCTTTTGCACTGATGATCAATACAAATTGTTCATGGCAACAGTAAATGACTTCGAATCTCTACTTGTAAGATCCAATATTCAAATAATCAAGTACTACCTAGATATCTCTAAAGAAGAGCAAGCTAAGCGACTTAAAGATAGAGAAAAAGATCCTTTGAAGCAATGGAAGATTAGCCCTATTGACCAGAAGGCGCAGAAGATGTGGAATGCGTACTCCAAGGCCAGAGATAAAATGCTTGAGCAGACCAGCTCATCAGATGCACCATGGACTGTCATTAGCGCAAATGACAAAAAGCTTGCGCATCTCAATCTAATTGCCGACCTATTGTCACGCGTCGACTATCCAAATAAAGATAAGAAAATCCTCAAGATCGATCCTAAGATCGTCCTGAGATGGCCTACTAATTCTAAAAAGTTACCGAAACTTTCTAAATAGATTAGCGATTTGCCATCGCTTCTATTTCGGCGACAGTGACATACCCCTTACTCTGCGCATCAATCCTACTGAAATGATCGTAGATGCGTGGCATGCAACCCTTAGCCTCGTCGAGAGTAAGTTTGCCATCACGATTGAGGTCGCATTGAGCAAAACGCTCTTGAATTTCTTTATTGCGGGATGCGTCATCGGCGCATGCAGGAGTTGCGACAAGCATGAATGCCGCCGCGCCGATGAGGCCTAAACTAGAAATAAGAGCTCGCATAGAGGATTCTTATTTAGCAGCAGTAGATCTTGGATCAGCAGAAGTTTCTAATGCTACTTTGACCACCTTCTTCGCCATAGCTACAAATGATTCAACTGAACCACCACCAGTGCGGAAAGATTCACCCTGAATAGTAACCAAACCTTCGCCAATCACTTCTTTAGATTGACTGTCTGTAATCTTGCTCTCCACTAACATCGCTGGGGTTTTAGAATTCACACCACCAGCATAAGCAGCTGCGTTCATTGCTAAACCAATCGGCGTGAAATTCCATGGCTGCAAACTATCTGCAGAACTTTCTGCACCAGTAATACCAACGGAGATGCGGGCAACGCCTGGGCCTGGCTGATTAACGATCTTAATATTTCCACGACTATTCACTGCGCTCACCATTGAATCTTGTAATGCGATCTGCGCCTGATTAATCACCTCTGGAGAAATTTCCTTAGTGGCGTTCTGATTTAAATAAATCGGATCCAAAATCACTGCAGTGTATGCACCCGGATTTACGCCTGCTTTGCGATATCTCCAAATGCGGGTATCAGCTTCAGATGTTGCCATTGGAACAAGCACTGAATAATTCGGTAAGAAGCCAGACTTTGGCATTGGCTGACTTGCCAATTTAGGAGTGTTACTACAAGCAGTCAATACGGTAGCTACAGAAATTGCTGCAACTAAGGTTCCTAATTTATTCATTCTTTTAGGTCCAGTGAGTGATTTGATTGGCATTAGCTCTTAAGCTAGTTTTATCAGATCATACGCCTCATTGGATCGCTCAATTCATTCTGGATCTATGGAGCAGGACATGGCATCAGGCTGCCTGACTTTTGGTGAAGTTGAGGCCTGCACTCAACTGGTGCAGCAACAGATTTTGGAGTTGATGTAGCGGTAATAAGGGATGCTGCAGGCTCTGTGGACTGAGTTACTTTGGGGGCAGAGGCACTTAATGCGGGAATGGATTTATAAAATTCCTTATCCGTACCTGGGCATGGCATCAAAGCCCCAGTTTTGGCGTTCATAACCGACCTGCATTGAGGGTCAGCCTGCAGTCTTGCTTCCAGCTTATCAACGGTACAGGCGCTTAGCAGAGCAAGAGCCAAAGATACGGCACTAAGGCGAAAAGAGAGGGTTGTGTTCATGAAAATCATTCTAGGCTAAACAGGAGCACCTGAATAGTGGCAATATATCGAATCGACCAGACAAGACACCACCACAGGAGACGAATATGAATAAAGAAGCATTTGAAAAAGGACTGAAGACTCGCCGCGAAGTACTGGGGGCGGAGTATGTAGATAACTCCATTAAGAATGCCGACGCATTCAACATGCCAATGCAGGAGTTGGTTACCGAGTATTGTTGGAATGAAATTTGGAACCGCCCTGGCCTAGACCGTAGAACCAGAAGCATCATCAACCTGTCCATGATCACAGCCTTAAATCGCCCTCATGAACTTAAGCTTCATGTTAGGGGCGCCATTAACAATGACCTGAGCAAGGAAGATATTCAGGAAGTATTTTTGCAAGCAGCGATTTACTGCGGAGTACCCGCCGCCATTGATAGCTTTAGATGCGCAAAAGAAGTGTTCGCCGAGATGGGGATTTAAAGCTAGTTAGAGCAGGAAAATTTGGCCTGGCGAGCATGAGTTGACGCGCTACACACCTTGAATAACCCCAGCTATTTCTAACTGGGGTTATTCATTGACCATTAGGCAGAAGTAAAAGACTTTGAAGACTTGCAAAAATCCACAATTAACTCTGAAAAGCCGAGGTAGCGAGCGTTTGTTTTTCTAAAGCTCTCTAATTCAGCAATCGCCGGTGAAACTTCATTTTTATAGCAAGCATCCTCATATCCCGGATGAAAAGGGGCTTCTTGGACTAATTTGTTGCTCATGATGTTTATCCTTATTCAGTAAGTGAAAGTTAAATCCAATGATTTGAATTGCCAAAAACTGAATTAGATCGGAAGTGTGCGCATGCGAAGTCTCCTAAAGTGCCATTTAATATGGCTGCCGCTCCCCCTGTCCCTGATACCTGAGAGATTCACACTACAGCGTGGCTGAGTGCTTGCTCCTTCGGTGCACCATCAAAATGGTGTCTCTCCAGACGGCTATTTAGGATAAGCAGTACCTTCCTGATGGATACCTGAGCGTTCATGGGAGTTTGCGCCTTCGGTGGAGATAAAACCTCACTCTCCTGCTTGCTAAAAAGTATATCCTTAAAACTGGAACTCATTCAAGCGTTATTTAATACAACTGGCACTTTGATTCAGTTTTACCATCTTGGCTAAGCAAGCGAATGCTGTCTCAAGAAGCGAGAATGGCTGCAATCGGTTGATTTAAAGGGATTGGGGAGTACTTTGGTGGCCTGCCCAGCACGATTCGAACGTGCGACCTACGCCTTAGAAGGGCGTTGCTCTATCCAGCTGAGCTATAGGCAGTGTGTACTGGGACTGAAATACGTAAAACAAAGAGAAAGTGGTCGGAGTACAAGGATTCGAACCTTGGACCCCCTGCTCCCAAAGCAGGTGCGCTACCAGGCTGCGCTACACTCCGACGGAATCGATATTCTACACCGAGATGGTCTACAAGGGCAAATACTGTAAGATTCGGCATATGGAAGCCTTATTTTTAAGCAGATTGAACAAGCAATTCCGGGGATGGATCGCTCTGAGCTTTTTGCTTGCCAGCTTAATAGGCGCTCACTGGATTGGCTTTGCTCACGGCATCGCTCACTCTGGAATACACCACCAAAACATCGAACTAAGTTGCGTAGATCAAGCCCCTACCCTTGGTCATAGCGCTGCAAGCTGTCATCTACTAGATGCACTCACACTTGCGGGCTTCGTTGCATCAGAACCCACCCTATCCATTGGAACCAACTTCTCTCATGAAGTACAACTGGCATCCAATGAATCACCTCCAGCCCGAATTCAGATTGGGTTGTATCAATCCAGGGCTCCACCCAGCTTCATTCTGTAAATCGCTCAACACGCCAAACTAAATTGTTTGGCCTCTAGATTTATTGCGCCAATCATTATGCTGCGCGCATTTGGAATGAAGAAAGTAATATGCATCAAATCGATAAGCTATTGGCTAAGCACAAGCTAATCTCTGTTTTAGTTTCAGGACTCATTAGCACTACTGCTTTTGCACAATCTCAGCCGTCTTTAGAGATAACCGCAACTGGATCTCAAGAGGCAACACAAAGTATTTTGACGCCGACCAAGATTTTGCAAGGTGATGAGCTGTTAAATAAGCTGGGCACCACATTGGGTGCAACGCTGGCTAATGAGCTAGGTGTATCCGCAACAGGTTATGGCGCAGGATCATCGCGTCCAGTAATTCGTGGACTTGAAGGTTCGCGCGTGCAGATTTTGCAAAATGGTCTTTCAGTTGGTGATGTTTCCAACATCTCGCAAGATCATGCAGTTGGTAACAATATGCAAAATACCCATCAAGTGGAGATTTTGCGTGGTGCAGCCGCCCTCCTCTATGGTTCAGGCTCAAGCGGTGGTCTCGTTAACGTAGTCAATGATCGCATCCTCACTAACTTGCCAGATAGACCCACAGGGGCTGTTAATACCAGCTACGAGACGGTGAATAATGGTAGAGCTGGGGCGGTAGAAGTGGATGGTGCCTTTGGTTCAGTGGCGGTACACGTTGATACTGCGATTAACAATGCTAATGACTATCGCATTCCAGGTTACGCCAATCAAGGCGGTCCGAACCAAGAATGGTCCATCAATCCAGGTGAGCCGCAAAGCGTTCCGTACTCAGGCAAGCTACCAAATTCATTTAGCAATCAGAATAATTTAGGCGTTGGTGTTTCTTATATTGGTCAAAATGGATATACCGGCGTTTCAGTTGAGCGTCTCAATAACAATTACGGCATTCCAACACCAGAAGGCGGCTCAATTAATCAGTCGCAGAATCGCTATGATCTGCAACATCAAACGCGAGATCCATTTACGGGATTCTCTTCCTTCAAATTTAGTGCAGCCAATTCGAATTACAACCATGCAGAATTTAATAACGCTGGTGAAGCTGCTTCACTCTGGAAGAACATTTCCAACGAGGCCCGCTTTGAGTTGGCTCACAACCCCATTGCTGGATGGAGAGGCACCTTCGGGGCGCAGGTAACTGCCGCTTCACTCAATGCGACTGAAGTTGGCTCTGGAAGCTACGCAATTGTGCCGCCAACCAAAACGAATTCCAATGCACTCTTTTGGATTGAGGAAGGTAAATGGAATTCTCTTCAAGGCAATTTAGGCCTGCGCTACAACAATGTGGCTCAGAAGCCGAATCTGGGAACCGAGTTGGTGCCAGAGCCTGTTAATACTGGTGGCGATACACCCGCCATCGCACTTCAAAATCGCAACTTTAACTTGATGTCCTACTCAGCTGGTGGCTTGTGGAACTTTATGCAAGGTCATGGCGCTGGCGTTGCTTATACGGTTTCTCAGCGCGCTCCTAGTGCTCAAGAGCTCTACTCCTATGGTGCTCATGAATCCACTGCAACATTTGATATTGGTAACCCTAATCTCAATAAAGAAACCTCACATAATCTTGAATTTAACATTCAAAAAACTAGCGGTTTGATGCGAGCTAAAGCCAGTGTTTATGCAAATAAATTCAATAACTACATCTATGGTTATTACACTGGCCAATCAGTGCCTGATGTAGAGAACTTCTCAGTAGTGGTTGCACAACAAGCAGCGGCAACCATCAAAGGTGTTGAAGGTGAGTTAACGTATAACTGGCAACAGCATGGCGTGGGTGGTCGCGTGTTCGGAGATGCCTCTCAAGGCACTTTTGATGCGGGCGGAAACTTGCCACTACAGCCTGCTCCGCGTTTGGGTGCTGAGATAGCACATCAAAAAAATGGCTGGCTTACCAACGCCACATATATCTACAGCTATCAGCAGAATCGATTAGCCAGCTGGGAAATTGGGCCTGCACCAAGTTATAACCTCTTAAACGCAGGCGTCTCATACACAGAGAAAATTAAGGATGTGAATTGGACTGTGTATATGAACTTAAAGAACTTGCTCAATGAGCAAATTCGATATGCCACCACACCAATGGCCGTGAGACTTTTTGCACCGCAGCCTGGCAGAAGCTTGATGGTAGGCTTAAGGGGCACTTTCTAGCTAATAAATCTCAGGGACGTACATCTGAGGAGGAACTGGTCCGCGCAAGTAATCAGGATTATGAACGCGGGCCGGTAACGTAATAACAGGGTGATCGATTTCCTTATAAGGGATTTGATCCAGCAAATGACTAATGCAATTTAAGCGTGCTTTTTTCTTATCGTTAGCAGCTACAACCCACCACGGAGCCTCTGGAATATGCGTGCGTTCGAGCATAGTTTCCTTAGCCTTGGTGTAAGCCTCCCATAAACGCCTTGCCTCCAAGTCCATTGGACTTAACTTCCACTGCTTGAGTGGGTCATGGATACGCATCATAAAACGGTTGTACTGCTCATCGTCGGAAATAGAGAACCAGTATTTAATAAGAATAATTCCGGAGCTGATCATCATGCGCTCTAAATCGGGTACCGTTCTTAAAAACTCTTCGTATTCATCATCCGTACAGAAACCCATCACTTTTTCAACGCCGGCCCGGTTATACCAACTCCGATCAAATAAAACGATTTCACCACCGGCGGGTAACTGAGAAATATATCTTTGAAAGTACCACTGGGTTTTTTCACGCTCATTGGGAGCTGGCAAGGCAACCACCTTGCATACCCTAGGATTTAGTCTTTGAGTAATCCGCTTGATTGCGCCACCCTTGCCCGCCGAATCACGCCCCTCAAATAAGACGGCTACCTTTAGCTTGTTTTCTACAACCCAGTCTTGAAGCTTGACCAATTCACCCTGTAGGCGAAATAGCTCCTTGAAATATAGCTGGCGTGACATCTGGGAGCCACTATCGCCATCAGGAGACATGCGATCATCATCGAGCTCCATCTCAAGCTCTTCATCCATGCTATCTAAAATCTCTTCTTGAGCACGTCTGTACCACTCAGCCATCTCTTGATGTTTTGATGTCATATCTTCCTCTAAGGCAATATTACCTTTGTATCCCAGAGATATGACACTTTTATTACATAAGCTAGTTACAGAGTTTTAGAAATCAATTCCTTGCAATAAGTTGCCAAGCCCTTACGGTCCATATTATCAATTTGGGTGGGGGCAAATGGAGTCAGAATGACAATTTGAGCAATTAATGATCGGTTTTTGATGACATTTGCCATAGACTCTAAAAGGCCCATATCTCCAATAAACGCAGGTGCCTCACTTCTAACGCCTGTTGATCGAGAAAGATATTGAAGGGCAAGCGGGAAAACTGGCACCCGGGCAACAATTGCCGACTCAAATAAATTAGGCTTGAAGGGTAAGACTTCAATGCCTAAGGTTGAAGTACCCTCAGGAAAGATACAAATTGACTCCGCCTTAAGCACTACTGCCATTTGGTCAACAACTTCTCTGGCATGGCGAGCGCTATCCCTCCTGATAAACACAGTACCTAATTGCTCTGCCATCCAACCAAATATGGGCCAGGATCTCACTTCAGACTTAGCTACAAATCGAATAGGTTTAAATGCATTGATCACATGGATATCCAGCCATGAGATGTGATTAGAGGCAATTAGATAGGAGTCATTGGGGAGCAAGTCGGCACCTTCAACCACCAACTCGATATTAAATATCTTCAGGAGGCGGCGCGACCATATCTGTATTTTTTTAACTTTACTTTTGCGATCTAGAAAAGGGAAAATGAAAGATAGCGTGCAGATACCGCAAATGACGTGTATCCAAATCTGGGCCCAGACCAAAATACGCATAAGCTTTAAGGGCTCTTTGGCCTGAGGATTTGGGTGCGCATCTTTCATAAGCAAGCTCAAATATAAATCAAGTCATCAAACTGTCGTAAAAGTGTCATAAGGCCTTCACAATCGGACGGCTTAATGTCTACTAATGACGCATTACAGAGCGATTTGGATTTCAGATGTGCACCTGGGAACTTCAGGGTGTCAGGCTAACTACCTCCTCGATTTTCTAAAACACAATGAGGCTGATAAGTTTTACCTGGTTGGTGACATTATCGATGGCTGGAAGCTAAAAAGATCCTTCTACTGGCCACAATCCCATAACGATGTCGTGCAAAAGCTACTACGCAAGGCTCGCAAAGGTGCTGAAGTCATTTATATCCCAGGCAATCATGACGAAGCTGCTCGTCAGTACTTTGGCATGTCTTTTGGTGATATTCAGGTTCAAGAAGAGGTCATTCACACCACGCTTGATGGAAGAAAACTTTGGGTAACTCACGGTGATCTATTCGATGGGGTTATGCAATACGCCAAGTGGCTTGCCTATGTTGGCGACTCAATGTACTCCTTCATTCTTTACATTAATCGTTACTTCAATATGTTGCGGATCAAGATGGGTCTGCAATATTGGTCACTCTCTCAGTATTTAAAGCATCAAGTCAAAAATGCAGTGAGCTATATCGCCGACTTTGAACACATCATGGCCAGAGAGGCACGCTTGCGTGACTGCGATGGTGTCGTATGTGGCCATATTCATAAAGCAGAAATTCGTGAGATCGATGGGCTCCTCTATTGCAACGATGGCGATTGGGTTGAAAGCCTCTCCGCCCTGGTGGAGACGACTGAAGGCGAGCTCAAAATTATTTACTGGACGCACATCAAAGGCGATCCAGTTGTCGCAACAGAAATTACTCACCAACCCGCTGTTCAAGTTCTGATTAAAGAGGCTATCGCATGAAAATTATGATCATCACCGATGCATGGGACCCCCAAGTGAATGGCGTAGTGAGAACGCTTAAGCAAACGAGGGCTGAATTAATTGGCATGGGTCATGAGGTAGAAATGATTACACCAAATGGCTTTAAATCTATTCCCTGCCCAACCTATCCAGATATTGCTCTGTCATTATTTCCCGGGAAGGAAGTTGCCCGCAGAATCAAAGCATTTGCACCCGATGCAATGCATATTGCTACAGAGGGTCCACTAGGCTTATCCGCCCGCTCATATGCCGTTAAGAATGGCCTGCCCTTCTCCACGGCGTATCATACCCGCTTTCCGGAGTATGTCAAAGCGCGTACCGGAATTCCGCTTGCCATTACCTATGCTTTTATCCGCTGGTTCCACGGCCCCTCAATGGCAGTCATGGCACCTACGATTGTGGTTAAGGATGATTTGGAGAAGTATGGTCTCAATAATGTGGTGTTGTGGTCTAGAGGCGTAGATTTAGATATCTTCAAGATGCAAGATTCGAGAGCACTCAATAGCGCTCACCCGATCTTTTTATATGTTGGTAGAGTTGCGGTTGAAAAAAATATTAACGCCTTCTTGGAAATAGATCTTCCTGGATCCAAATGGGTAGTTGGTGATGGCCCAGCGATGGCTGGTATCAAAGAAAAATATCCCAACATTAACTATCTCGGCGTCTTGCAGCAACATGAATTAGCCAAAGTGTATGCGGCTGCCGATGTATTTGTATTCCCAAGCAAAACAGATACATTTGGGCTTGTATTGCTCGAAGCAATGGCCTGCGGGACACCTGTAGCCGCTTATCCAGTAACCGGTCCAATTGATGTCTTGGGTAATTCTCCGGCAGGCGCCATGAATGAAGATCTTCGTGAAGCCTGTATGCAAGCCCTGAAGATTCCACGTGAAGTGGCGCGGGCACATGCTGAGAAATTCTCGTGGAGAGCAGCATCTGAGCAATTTGCAAACCACCTGAAGCCAGTGCCTTCACCCGAAGTTCATGTCACCACTCTTGCTTAAGACTGTACAGTGGCCACTCCTTACAACATCAATCAAAACCCCCATAAGGGAAATCGGGGGCTCACGAGAGCATGGCATGCAGCGAAGAACTCTTGGTGCGGGATGGTTTACGCCTTTCAAGAGGAAAGTGCCTTTAGACAAGAATTATTTTTACTTGTTGTACTGACCCCTGTTGCACTTTTTTTACCAATTAACCCTCTTGAAAAATGTGCTCTCATTGCTTCACTCATCATGGTCTTAGTAGTTGAGCTACTCAATTCCAGTGTAGAGGCAGCCATCGACCGGATTTCATTTGATCACCATGATCTCTCAAAGAGGGCTAAGGATTTTGGGTCCGCAGCCGTCATGCTTGCGCTACTCATTGCAGCGCTACTTTGGCTCACGATCTGCATACCAATTGTCACAAATTGGTAACACAGCATCCCTACTATCGGAAGAATTAATAAAGGAAAACCATGTCTGATATTCCAAACCCATTAGCTGCATTTGATATCTTTAATTCGCGGTTTGATAGTAAGCCAAAGAAATTAAAGAAAAATAAAGCTGAAGCAATTAAAAAGCTATTTTCCAAAAAAATAGCCAAGAAGCTATTTGGTAAAAAGTTTGCATTACGAACACGTACTGAATTGATGGCAATTGAACCCGTTGTTATTGACAAGGCAATTGCAAAACCAAAGCGCCCTGCTTTCCAAATTACCTGGGCTAGTAATGCCAATGAGATTAAAGAAGCGCAGCGATTACGATACAAAGTATTTGCCGAGGAAATGGGTGCCAATTTACCCACAAACCCAGAAAATCTCGATATTGATGAATTTGATGCCTATTGCGATCACCTATTAATTCGAGATCAAGAGACTCTAAAGGTGGTGGGGACCTATCGCGTTCTACCCCCGCACAAGGCTGCCGAAATTGGTCGCCTTTACTCCGATTCCGAGTTTGATCTTTCACGCTTAAATCACCTGCGACCAAAGATGGTTGAATTGGGCAGATCATGTGTTCATGCGGATTACCGCTCAGGAGCAGTCATCATGGCTTTATGGAGTGGATTGGCTCAGTACATGCAAAAGCACGATTATGAAATCATGCTCGGTTGTGCAAGCATCCCTATGGCCGATGGTGGCCACTTTGCCGCCAGCCTATACAACTCTCTGAGTAATGATCAAATGGCTCCAGTCGAAAATCATGCATTCCCACGCCTGCCGCTACCCCTAGATAGATTAAACGGTGGGCTAGAAGTAGAGCCCCCTCCATTGATTAAGGGTTACCTGAAGTTGGGTGCAAAGATTTGCAGTGCACCGGCCTGGGATCCAGACTTTAATACTGCTGATGTGCTTACGATGCTGCGCTTATCAGAAATTAATCCGCGATACGCTAAGCACTTTTTAGGTCTGTAAGAATTACTTCAAGCTAATGCTGTAAGGTCGGCCGATGCGCTCCCACTCGGCCGCTTCTTTATCCAAACTAAATTCGGTTAAGGGGTGCTCTTTAGTCCATTCCTTAGAAAGACTCACGGAGTACGAGCCACTACTTTCAGAGACCTTTACCTTGGGCAGATCACCATCACTGCGGCCACGACAAAGAACCTGAGCAAGTCGCAAACAGAACAACATGCGCCAGTCAGCAAAACTGGGATTGTTGGCCAACTTACCTAATTTTCCAGCATGCCCAATTAGTAAAGCGGCTAATCTCGCCTGGTCATTCTTTGAAAATCCCGGCATATCCGCATTACCAGCAATATAGGCTGAATGCTTATGGTATCCATTATGAGAAATCGACAGGCCAATTTCATGTAAATTAGCAGCCCACTGCAACAAGGCGATATTGTCGGCCCTACTTTCTGAATCTGGCCTAGGTAGTTGAGATAAGAACTCAGCTGCTAAGCTACCAACCCGCTTAGCCTGCTCACGATCGACTGAGTAACGTTGCATAAATTGCTCAACAGTGACAAAGCGCATATCGTCGTGCTGGGAACGTCCCAAGAGATCATAGAGTACGCCGATACGCAATGCAGCATCAGTGACCTCCATGCTTTCAATACCCAGCTCATCGAATACAGCAATCATGATAGCGAGACCACCGGGCCAGACAGCACGTCGATCATCCTTGAGGCCTACCATCTCTACCTTACTTACATGGTCATACTTGAGGAGATGCTTTTTCATAGCTTTTAAGCCATCACGCGTAATTAAACCGCTCGACCCATTTACTCGACCCATAGTTAAGCCATCACCATGGCTATTAAAATTGTTGTCCGAAATGAGTTCAGCCAATGCGCGAGCAGTTCCAGAGGAGCCAATGACCTGCTTCCAGCCTGACTTTAAATATGCGCCGGAAATTACTTGAATCTCTCGGCGTGCTGCTAGCTCAGCCTCCTTGAAGGCATGGGAATCAATATTGCCCTTAGGGAAAAAACGCAGGCTGTGAGAAACGCACCCTATATAGAGACTCTCCATTAACTTTGGCTCATAGGCTTTTCCGATAATGAACTCAGTGGATCCACCGCCAATATCCACCACCAAACGATTACCTTGAACCGCCGGAACCTCATGTGCTGCACCAATGTAGATTAGGCGAGCCTCCTCTACTCCAGCAATAATTTCGATCGGAAAACCCAGCGCGTCTTCAGCATCTCGCACAAAATTGGATGCATTCTTGGCTACACGCAGCGTATTGGTCGCAACCGCCCGAACTTTAGAAGGATCGAAACCTCGGATACGCTCACCAAAGCGACGTATTGCAGTAATTCCGCGCTGATATGCATCATTACCCAATAATTTATCGTCAGTTAAGCCGGCCGCAAGACGAACTGATTCTCGCAAAGTATCAATCGGGCGCAACTGCGTCCCAGAGGGCGTTTGAACAACTTGAGCAACTAACATCCGAAAGCTATTCGAACCCAAGTCGACTGCGGCGACTAGATCAGATGAGTTGTCATTGGGTACATCATTAGCGGTAGTCACGATATTTCCAGAGGCTGCATAGTCAATTTAATACGTAGTCTACAGCCTAAGACTTAAGCGGCTAAATTTTTTTCTGAACTAGAGCAGTCAGCACTGCCAAAACTACAAAATATGCAGCAGTCCCCAGACTTTGGCTTCAAGATAGTGCAACAAGAGCGGCAGCGGTATAAATGCTGCGACGATCCTTTTGGCAACGCTAAGATTTCAGTAGCAAGGCAAACGGGACAAGTGATCGTAGAGTGCTGATCTTGAAGTAAGTTAGTCACATTCAAATGATCTACCTTAAGTGTGACATTTTTATGTCACACGACCCGACATGAGACTGTCATATTGGCTTGATAGGATGAAGCTATATTTCAAGCTGGGTTCATAAAAAATGAGTAAATACCACTACGAAGATGCGATCTTGCAACTTCAGCAAACTGGACAAATTACCTTGTCTGATTTCAAGAGACTGTCCTATGAAGAGCTAGTTGAACTTCTTGAAGAAATTAAAGTATGGTGTCTATACGCCAACGGGAAGTTGGAAAAACTTCCCAATGAATCCAAAAAGAAGAAAAAGAAGAAAAAGGACTGAACCTTTCTTATTTTCTTAAGATGTAATGCGATCTTTAGGAAAGCGTAAAGTAAAAGTACTACCCTTTCCAGGAGTACTCTCAATAACTAATTGGGCTTGATGGCGATTAGCAATATGCTTAACAATCGCCAATCCCAATCCCGTACCACCGGTGTCCCGGCTCCGACTTCGATCCACTCGATAGAAGCGCTCAGTCAACCTAGATAAATGCTCAGAAGCAATGCCAGGACCTGTATCAGTTACGGAGAACTCTCCCTGCCCTTGACTATTCACAGACCACTTAGCAGTCACAGCACCAACATCAGGGGTATAGCGAATAGCATTGGATACGAGATTACTAAAGGCAGAAAGAATTTCTCGCTCTTCCCCCATAAGATTGGCGGGAGAGGTAATTTCAAAATTCAAAGCATGGTGACCCTGAGAGAGCGCTTCAGCATCATTCCTTACCAATGCCATTAAGGTCTCAATACTGATTGTCTGCAATGGGGCTGGCAAGGTATTTGCCTCAAGGTTTGCTAGCGTCAATAAATCTTCAACCAGACTTTTCATTCGCTGGGCCTGAGACATCATCATTTCAAAATACTGATCGCGCTGTTGCTTATCAATATCAAGAGACTGAATAGTCTCCAAAAAACCCATTAAGACGGTGATAGGCGTTCTCATTTCATGGGAGACATTGGCCACGAAGTCACGCCGCATAGCATCTGCCTTCTGCAAATCAGTGACATCTTGCACCAACAAGAGATGACGCTTTTGACCAAATGGAAAGGCTTGAATCATTAGACTGAGATTGGCATCTGCCCCCATTCTTTCGAGCAATAATGGGTCTTCAAACTGGCGCTTATTTAAATATTGGATGAACTCTGGTCGACGAATAAGGAAGTTAATTCTTTGTAGCGCATCCCGCTTGAAATTTAAGCCAAAAAATCGCTCAGCAATTTCGTTACACCACTCGATATGGTCCTGATCATCCAACATTAAGATTCCATTTGGTGATGCTTGGAATGCCTCAATAAAACGATTGTGCTGTTTTTCTACCGTACGAATTTCTTGCTTTAGATTGCGTACCAGACGCTGTAGACGAAAAAAAACCTCTTCCCAGAATCCACTTGGGAGTGGCATATTCTCGATGGTATCTTGCAGAACATATTTTCTAAGGCGCGCCAAATTGATATAGGAGTAGACCAAAGGCACTGCTAAAACCGCCATACCAGAGGCAATGGCCAACTCAACACCCCAATTAGCAAGGGCAATATAAGCGGCCGCAAATGCCAAGCAAAGAAGGGTAATAAATCGAGTTAAGACGGATAACATGACGCAATCTTAGAGCATCTTGAATAGCGGGTAGAAAAAACCTAAAAATGCCTAGTTAATAAGCAATCACACTTCTGTTGGCGCCTTAGTAATTCTGTATCCACTACCCCGGACTGTCTCAATAAAGCGATCGCAATCCATCGGCGCCAGAGCAGCCCTTAGGCGCTTGATATGGACGTCTACAGTTCTCTCCTCGATATAGACATCACTACCCCACACTTTATCTAGCAAACTTGTTCGAGAGTGCACCCGCTCAGGGTTGGTCATAAAAAATTGGAGTAAGCGATATTCAGTTGGCCCTAAGAGGATAGGCTTGGGTTCCAAATTTGGCCAGACTGCCAGCACGCGGTGCGAGCTCGGATCCAATCTTAATGGGCCTACGGATAACGGCCCCGTATCTTCCATTGAGGATTGTCTTCGTAAAAGAGCCTTAACTCTAGCAACCAACTCTTTTGGAGAAAATGGCTTGGTTACGAAATCATCTGCACCAGAGTCTAGACCCAGAACTTTATCTGACTCTTCGCTTTTGGCAGTCAGCATTAGTATGGGCAAGCCCCTTGTACGCTCATTTGCACGAAGCTCTCGAGCAAATTGAACGCCTGACTTACCAGGCAACATCCAATCCAAAATGAGCAGGCTAGGTAATTCGTCCCGCATCATATTCATGGCAACTTCAGTTTGTAAAGCTTTCTCTACCTGATAGCCTGCATGGGTTAAGTTAATCGCTATTAATTCAGCAATCGATGGTTCATCTTCAACAACCAAAATACGATGAGTCATGGTCATGCTTATGTCCTGTTTGCCTCGCGAACAAGATCCTCGTGAGGAAGGTGGCGAACATCAGAACCCTTAGCAATATAGATCACAAATTCAGCAATATTCTTTGCATGGTCGCCAATACGCTCAATAGCCTTTGCAATAGTCAGCATATCGAGACCAGTGGTAATAGTATGCGGATCTTCCATCATGTATGAAATCAGCTTACGAACAAAGCCTCTGAATTCTTCATCAATCTGACGATCTTCCTGCACCACCTCAGCGGCTGCAACTGTATCCAAGCGAGCAAAAGCATCCAAGCTACGACGCAATAATGAAATGGCCATCTGACCAGAAAGGCGAATTTCGGCTACGTTAATGTTGTGAGTTGCCCCCGCTTCAATCAAGCGCTTGGTGCGCTTCGCTACACGCTCAGCCTCATCACCAGCACGCTCTAAATTGGTAATTGCTTTGGAAACAGCCATGACTAGACGCAGATCTCGCGCGGTAGGCTGGCGACGAGCAATTAATTCTGTACAAGCCATATCAATCTGTATCTCGAGATCGTTAACTTGCTTCTCGTTTTGGATAACAATATTGCAAGTCTCAATATCCATCTGTGTAAAAGCACGCATCGCTGTTGAAATCTGTGACTCAACTAAGCCACCCATTTCGAGCAAACGACTCGAGAGGGAATTTAAATCTGCATCAAATTGTGATGAAAGGTGTTTATCTGGCATTTATATCTCCAATTAACCGAAACGGCCGGTAATGTAATCTTCTGTTTCTTTGCGCTTAGGCTTAATAAATATTTCATCCGTCTTACCGTACTCAATCAAACTTCCAAGATACATGTAAGCCGTATAGTCCGAAACACGAGCAGCCTGCTGCATATTGTGAGTAACAATCGCAATCGTGTACTCATGCTTGAGCTCATTAATCAATTCTTCAATCTTGCCCGTAGAAATTGGATCTAAAGCAGAGGTTGGTTCATCAAGCAAAATCACTGATGGTTTGACAGCCACTCCACGGGCAATACATAAACGCTGTTGCTGCCCACCAGAGAGAGATAGTCCGCTTTGATTCAACTTATCTTTTGCCTCATTCCAAAGTGCAGCTTTGTTTAAAGCCCACTCAACACGCTCATCCATCTCGGAGCGAGACAGCTTTTCATAGAGACGCACACCAAAAGCAATGTTCTCGTAGATAGACATTGGGAATGGGGTTGGCTTTTGGAAGACCATACCAATACGTGAGCGTAATAAATTCAGATCCTGTCCAGGAGCTAAGATATTTTGACCATAGAAGTTAATCTCACCCTCGGCGCGTTGACCAGGATACAAGTCATACATGCGATTCAGTGTGCGCAATAAAGTGGACTTGCCACAGCCGGATGGCCCAATAAAGGCCGTAACTTTTCCCTCTTCAATATCTAAATTAATATTCTTTAGACCTTGAAAGGCGCCATAGAAAAAGTTTAGATTACGTACTTCTAACGCATTCCTCACTTCATTTATTGGCTGCTGAGTTTTTGTGTCGTTCATTCTTGTTCCTTGACTATCAATTGTATTTAAGTCAAACATGGTTTTTATATTGCTCATTAACTTTGGACCTTCTCGCGGAATACCACGCGAGCCAGAATATTCAATCCAAGCACTGCAAATGTAATCAAGAGAGCCCCACCCCATGCTAACTCAACCCAGTTATCGTAAGGGCTCATCGCAAACTGGAAAATGACCACCGGCAAATTCGCCATTGGGGCATTCATATTGGTCGAGAAGAATTGATTATTCAGCGCAGTAAATAGTAAAGGTGCTGTTTCGCCACTCACGCGGGCTAGGGCCAATAAGATACCCGTCATCACACCACTCTGTGCAGCTCTTAGGGTGATCATGAAGGCCACCTTCCACTTTGGGGTGCCCAAAGCATAAGCAGCCTCACGCAAGCTACCGGGAACTAGACGCAACATGTTCTCGGTGGTGCGAACGACTACCGGGATTGCAATCAAGGCTAAAGCGATCGTGCCAGCCCAACCAGAGAAGTGACGCACCTGAGCAACCACAAAGGCATATACAAACAAGCCGATCACGATTGATGGCGCTGAAAGCATGATGTCAGTCACAAAACGTGTAATAGCGGCAATCCGACTACGATCACCATACTCAGAGAGATATAAACCAGCTAGCACTCCAATTGGCGTACTGATTAAGGTACAGCATCCAACCAATAGCAAGCTTCCAACAATTGCGTTCGCAAGACCGCCGCCATCAGAGCCAGGAGCCGGAGTGCTTTGGGTAAATAAGGTCAGATCGAGAGCTGAAAAACCTTTGAAGACCAAAACACTTAAGATCCAAAGTAAAAAAATCATGCCCAAGCCCATGGCACCCATTGACAGTGCCAAGCCAATTTTATTGGCGCGCTTGCGCTTTGCAAAAATAGCCAGATTGATATTTGAAATATTGTTCATGTTTTAAGGCCCTGCTTCTTCTCCATGTTGCTTAGCATCC
Organism: Pseudomonadota bacterium; assembly: GCA_041179645.1. GTDB lineage: Bacteria > Pseudomonadota > Gammaproteobacteria > Burkholderiales > Burkholderiaceae > Polynucleobacter. Next base: position 93,139 of record JBEGSZ010000013.1, on the reverse strand, counting down.
ACTTTGCACATGCCAAAACAATAAAGGTGATGATGAACAGCGCCAACCCTAAGGCAAACAAGGAAGATAGATGATTGCCCGCTTCAGCCTCACCAAACTCATTTGCAAGCGTTGAGGCAATAGAAGTTCCCGGAGCAAATAAGGAGGGAGATAAACGGTGTGCATTACCAATCACAAAAGTGACGGCCATCGTCTCGCCAAGCGCTCTACCCAAACCAAGCATGACGCCACCAATGACACCCGCTTTGGTGTACGGCAGCACAACATTTTTCACAACCTCCCATGTTGTACAGCCGATACCATAGGCAGACTCTTTTAAAACGGGTGGAACGATTTCAAATACATCACGCATCACAGATGCAATAAATGGGAGAATCATCATAGCCAAAATCAGACCTGCACAAAGAACGCCAATACCATTAAATGCACCCGAAAAAAGGATCCCCAAGCCAGGAATCTGACCTAAGGTAGCAGCTAAGGCTGGCTGAATATAGTCAGCAAACAATGGGGCAAAAATAAAAAGGCCAAACATACCGTAGATGATCGATGGGACTGCAGCCAGCAACTCGACTGCTGTGCCCAATGGTCTACGCAAAGGTCCAGGGCAAAGCTCTGTAAGGAAGACGGCAATTCCAAAGCTCAGCGGGACGGCAATCAACAAGGCAATTAAAGAAGTTACCAGGGTGCCGTAGATAGCAATCAAGCCCCCAAACTCACCATTCACGATATCCCACTCTTGGGTAAAGAAAAATCCAAATCCAAAGGTGCTCAGCGCAGGCCAGGCATTGCTAACTAATGAAATCATGATGCCAAGTAAGGCGATCAATACAGACAATGCAAAAAATTGAGTAATTGCATGAAACAGGAAATCTTGAATACGCTGTAACTTAGCAATTCGAAGCGCCTGAGGCGTCGGAGCTGAGTGAGACTGGGTCGATTCAATCATAAATTACGCTTATTTAAATATTGAAACAGCCCCACTATCAGTGGAGCTGTTTTTAATGACAGCCGAGTTTAATCAGCTATTAAACATTACTTCGTTGCTACTTTTGAAAACACATTCTTACGAATGAAATCCGTGGTTACATCAGGCATTGGAACGTAATCTAATTCTTCAGCCATTTTTTTACCATCTTTAAAGGCAAAGTCAAAGAACTTAATAACTTCAGCAGCATTAGCCTTGTTCTCTGGATTCTTGTATAGCAAGATGAATGATGCACCAGTGATAGGCCATGACTTTGCACCAGAAGCATTGGTAATGAATGTACCCATACCTGGAATCTTAGACCAATCTGTACCAGCAGCTGCTGCAGCGAAAGTAATATCGTCAGGCTGCACAAATTGACCATCTTTATTCTTTAAAGAAACGCTGGTCATTTTGTTTTTCTTAGCATAGGCGTACTCAACATAACCAATGGCACCCTTAACGCGTGATACGTTTGCCGCAACGCCTTCGTTACCTTTGCCGCCAACAGATGAAGCAGCTGGCCATTTAACTGCTGCACCCTCACCAACAGCATCTTTCCAGTTCTGACTAACCTTGGCTAAGTAGTTGGTAAAAATTGCAGTTGTACCTGATCCATCAGCGCGATGAACAACGGTAATTGGCAAATCAGGCATCTTCATACCAGGATTGTTCAACACAATACGCTTATCGTTCCAGTTAGTAATTGCACCCTGAAAAATATCGGATAAGGTATCTGGCGATAACTTCAACTCATATGGCTTCACACCCTCAACGTTAATTACTGGGACTACACCACCAATAATCGCTGGAAACTGCACTAAACCATCTTTTTCTAAATCTTCAAATTTAACTGGATTGTCACTTGCGCCAAAATCAACAGTCTTTGCTTTAATTTGCTTGATACCACCTGAAGAGCCGATGGACTGATAGTTCATATTGGAGCCTGTCTTGGCTTTATAAGCTTCAGCCCATTTGGCATAAATTGGGTAAGGGAATGTTGCACCAGCGCCAGTCATATCGGCTGCAAAAGCAACTGGGGCAATTGAAATCGCGCTAATAACTAACGCTTTTTTCAAAAAAGATTTCATGTGAATCGATCCTCAAATAAATACCGCAACATTGCGATAGATGAACGATACGGATTGTGTGTGACGGTTTTATGACAAACCCAAAAACTCTCAAAAAAGCCAAAAAAGGGGTTTTTAAGCAGTTGGGACTAGGTCAGCAATACTCTTGGCCGAGCTCATGGCCACATTACCGTCTTGAGCCTCCACCATGACCCTTAGGACGGGTTCTGTGCCTGAGGCGCGAATGAGCACCCTACCCGTGCCTTGGAGATCATTCTCAACCTGGCTAATCTTCGATTTGAGGGTGCCATCCGACTTCCAGTCGTAGCCAGCCTTAAATTTGATATTCAGCAGCACTTGAGGAAAGAGTTTGACGGAGTCTAGGAGCTGAGCCAAACTCTTTTTGGCCTGGCTCATGGCCGCCAGCACCTGCAGTGCGGCAATGGTGCCATCACCGGTTGAATGCTGATCTAAGCAAAGCAGATGACCTGAGCCCTCGCCACCAATGATCCAGCCATTTTGCTTGAGTAACTCTAAGACATAACGATCGCCTACATTGGCGCGCTCAAATCCAATGCCCAAACCTTTGATGGCATTCTCTACGGCAAGGTTTGTCATTAAGGTGCCCGCTACTCCACCTATTGCCTGACCTCGCTCGATGCGATCTTTTGCCAGTACATATAAAAGTTCATCACCATTAAATAATCTGCCAGAGGCATCGACCATCTGTAAACGATCGGCATCGCCATCCAAGGCGATGCCAAGATCAGCTTTGACTTCTTTAACTTTAGCAATTAAAGCTGCCGGCGCTGTTGCACCAAAGCCATCATTAATATTACGGCCGTCGGGTTGAACACCAATCGAGATCACTTCTGCGCCAAGCTCGTGGAAGACGTGAGGAGCAGTATGGTACGCAGCACCATGTGCACAGTCCACTACTAACTTCATGCCTTTGAGATTGAGCTCACCTGGAAAGGTGGATTTGCAGAATTCAATATAACGACCAGCGGCATCGTCCAAACGGAAAGCTTTACCCAATTCTTTTGAGCTGACACAACCCATTGGCTTGGCGAGCTCAGCTTCAATGGCTAATTCAAACTCATCGGTTAACTTACCGCCTTCAGCGGAAAAGAATTTAATGCCGTTATCTTGATAGGCGTTGTGTGATGCTGAAATCACTACGCCTGCAGATAAACGTAATGCTTTGGTAAGGTAAGCCACGCCTGGAGTCGGCATAGGTCCACAGAGCATGACATCAACACCAGCAGCGGCAAAGCCAGCCTCTAAAGCGGCTTCTAATAAATATCCAGAAACACGAGTGTCTTTACCAATGAGGACTTTGCAGCGCTCACCCTGCTTTGCATTTTTGTTTAATACTTTTCCGGCAGCATAACCAAGGCGAGTAATGAACTCCGGAACAATCGGAAATTGCCCCACTTCACCACGGATGCCATCGGTACCAAAGTATTGTTTTTTCATGGGCTTGATTATAAAACTTGTGGCTATTTATCTGGTGCGTTTTACACGCCCAATTAGCTTTGAATGGCTTCCCAGAGCTTTAGGGAGTCAACCGTCTCTTGAACATCATGGACACGAATGATGCGAGCACCCCGGTCGGCAGCCAGAATGGCGGCTGCAACACTAGGCGCTACCCGATCATTGGTGTCACGCCCCGTCAACTTACCCAACATCGATTTACGAGAAATCCCTGCCAATACTGGATAGCCCAGTTGCGAGAATTGATCAAAATCGGCCAGCATCTTGAGGTTGTGCTCAAGACTTTTCCCAAATCCAAATCCAGGATCAATAGCAATTCTGTTTTTGGCGACACCTTGATTCTCTAGCAAGGTAGCGCGCTCCTGTAGAAACGCTTTTACCTCTGTGATGACATCTTGATACTCAGGATCAAATTGCATGGTTTGCGGATCACGTTGCATGTGCATTAAAACAATCCCGCATTGTTTATCTAGATGATCTTTATCGCTCTCAATGACGGCCTCTACTGCACCCTCTTGCCGCAATGCCCACACATCGTTGACGCAATCCACTCCCGCCTTAAGTGCCTGTCGCATGGTCTCGGCTTTATAGGTATCAATCGATAAAGCTACGCCACAATCTTTTAAAGCATCAATGACTGGCAAGACGCGATCCAACTCTTCTTGCAAGGAAACGGGTTCGGCACCGGGGCGAGTCGACTCCCCACCGATATCAATGATGTCTGCGCCATTGGCAATCATGCGCTCTGCTTGAGCAATGGCATCACTAGGCGTTCTGAACTTGCCACCATCCGAAAAGGAATCTGGTGTGGCATTCAGAATACCCATGACTAATGGGCGCTGACGTTTACTAAAGTCAAAAAGAAAACGCCCGCAACGCCATGTTGCGGGCAGAGTTTGCTTCATCACCTTGCTATTAGCTTAAGGCTAATTAAGCAGTCGCTGGAGCAGCGCCCGCAGCAGGCCCTGGCGTACCAGCAGAGTTACCAAACTGGGTTGCTGGTGGTGGCTTAGGTGCACGTGGTGGACGACCTTCCATGATGTCGGTAATCTGCTCAGCATCAATGGTTTCCCATTCAAGCAAAGCAGCAACCATTGCTTCAACCTTGTCACGGTTTTGCTCAAGGATCGATCTTGCTAACGCGTACTGGCTATCGACCAATGCACGAATCTCTGCATCCACCTTTTGCTGAGTAAGTTCAGAAACCGTCTTCGAGCTAGTGCGACCGAACATGCTTTCAGATTCAGTATCGACGTAGACCATCGTGCCCAAGCTATCGCTCATGCCATAACGCGTCACCATGTCACGCGCCATTTTGGTAGCACGTTCAAAGTCATTGGATGCGCCTGTGCTCATGGAATGCAAGAACACTTCTTCAGCTGCACGACCGCCAAACAAAATCGCCAACTCTTCCATCATGCGATCTTTATACAAATTCACACGATCAAACTCCGGCAGCTGCCATGTGACGCCAAGCGCCATACCGCGCGGCATGATGGTGACCTTATGCACTGGATCTGCCTTAGGCAATACCTTCGCAACAACTGCATGACCAGACTCGTGATACGCCGTATTACGACGCTCTTCTTCACGCATTACCGCAGACTTGCGCTCAGGACCCATATAGATCTTGTCTTTAGCATCTTCAAAGTCTTTCATATCTACGGCACGCTTATTACGACGTGCTGCAAACAATGCAGACTCATTGACCAAGTTTGCTAAATCTGCGCCCGAGAAACCAGGGGTGCCACGCGCCAATACGGCTGCATCCACATCTGGATCAATCGGAACTTTGCGCATATGCACTTGCAGAATTTGCTCGCGACCACGAATGTCTGGCAAGCCAACGTGCACCTGACGGTCAAAGCGACCAGGACGCAATAAGGCGCGATCCAATACATCAGAACGGTTAGTTGCAGCAACAACGATTACACCGCTATTACTTTCAAAGCCATCCATCTCCACCAGCATTTGGTTGAGAGTTTGCTCGCGCTCATCATTACCACCGCCCATACCGGCACCACGATGACGACCAACCGCATCGATCTCATCAATAAAGATGATGCAAGGGGAATTTTTCTTGGCGTTCTCGAACATGTCGCGCACGCGTGATGCGCCGACACCAACAAACATCTCTACGAAGTCTGATCCAGAGATGGAGAAGAATGGAACTTTTGCTTCGCCTGCAATTGCACGCGCTAACAAGGTCTTGCCAGTACCCGGAGGGCCTACTAGTAATACGCCATGCGGAATGCGACCGCCAAGCTTTTGGAACTTTTGCGGATCTTTTAAGAAGTCGACAATCTCAAAGACCTCTTCTTTCGCTTCATCGCAACCAGCAACATCAGCAAAAGTAACGGTATTGCTATTCTCATCAATCAAACGCGCTTTGGATTTGCCGAAAGAGAATGCTCCACCCTTACCGCCACCTTGCATCTGACGCATCATGAAGAACCAGAAGCCGATAATCAATAAAGTTGGTCCAAGGTAGTACAAAGCTGAAACCAACATATTGGGTTCGTCATCTGCTTTACCGGTCACTTGGACGCCATACTTCATGAGATCGCCAACCATCCAGATATCTCCTGGGGAGATGATGGAATATTTGTTGCCGTCGTTTGGAGTGACTTGCAGTGTGCGACCTTGCACATCAACTCGTTTGACTTTGCCAGCCTTGGCATCGTCCATGAATTGAGAATACGTGACTTGATTCTGATCTTTTGGCTTGTCAAACTGTTTAAAAACAGTGAACAACACCAGACCCACAATGAGCCACACACCAACTTTTTGCAACATATTGCTATTCAAAAGGAGACCTTTGCCGGATTAATCCGGGAGTTAAAGCGGATTGCTATACCTAAGTATTTGATTCTACTACCAGGCTTTTTCAAGGGCTGAGAGCCAATTTATTTAATAAACCCCTACTTTTAGGGGGTTATTTAGGCGGTTTGAGGTCTCTACCCAACAAAAAGATTTCGGAGGACTTCGCCCTAGAGGCTTTTGGCTTTCTGGAGGCGACTGTTTTGAAGACCTTTTTAAAGGATTCCACGATTTGGCTATAGCCACTACCGTTAAAACACTTAATCAATAAGGCGCCCTCTGGTTTGAGGTGCTGAACCGAGAAATCTAAGGCAATTTCCGCTAGAAAAGCCATACGGGCAGCATCTGCCACACCTACCCCAGAGAGATTGGGGGCCATATCCGACATCACCAGATCCACTTTTCCATCAGCATCAGTCGGTAAAAGTGCCTCTAGAGCCTTTAAACCCTCATCTTCACGGAAATCCCCCTGAATAAAGGAGACGTCAGCTATATCCTCCATCGGCAGAATATCAATCGCAATAATGGTTCCATCTGGCTTGCCAGATTCAATATTCGGATTGTTTTTACCCAGCTCAGTCAGGCGATTACGGGCGTACTGAGACCAGCTCCCAGGAGCGCTCCCGAGATCCACAATAGTCATACCAGCTTTGATGAGTCGGTCTTGCTCGTCTATCTCACTCAGCTTATAGACAGCTCGTGCGCGATAGCCCTCTTTTTGAGCCATCTTCACGTAGGGATCATTTAGGTGATCCTGCAACCAACTTTTATTAAATTTATTCTTTGCCACAACTTACCCACTTTCGGCGTCCATTTTCCTTGTTTATGCCCTACAAGGCAAAAGGAATCGACGTAAAACATCTTCATATAAGCCTTTATGAGGCCGAAAGCCCTGTTTTACAAGCCCTAATGCTCTATCATCGAGTCCATGACTGCACTTACTATTACCCCCGCACAACGTAAATCCCTTAAAGCTGATGCCCATGGACTAAGTCCAGTCGTCATGATTGGCGGCGATGGCCTGACCCCTGCGGTCGTTAAAGAGGCTAAGTTGGCTATTTCTCATCATGGCTTGATTAAAGTTCGCGTATTTGGTGATGACCGTGATGCACGTATTGCCATCTATGAAGAGCTTTGCGACAAACTTGGCGCAGCCCCAGTGCAGCACATCGGAAAATTACTTGTACTGTGGAAGCCGATTGATATTGTTGATGCAGCCCTCTCCAATTTAGGAAGATCGAGCAAGCAAACTAAGAAATCATTGCAAGCGCCTCGCACCAAGCGTCAACCCAATCAGGTTGTTGCAAAAGCCGGTGTTCGTACCAGCACCTCCGAGAGATCGGATCGACGCTCCGCTGCCAACAAGTCACCATTTGAAAGAGCAGCTGCAGTAAAAAGTGCGGCCCCGAAGAAACGTGTTCTGCGTGCTGATGCAGCAGAGTCAAAGATTGGTTGGTCATCACCTGGCTACCGCAAGGCAATTGCAGCGCCTGCGCCAATCAAGAAACGCAAGGTGCGCATGAGCAGCACGAAGAAAAAATCCTTGGGTTCTTAAGCAAAATTTTTTAGAGATCGGTAGTACTCAATAAAAAACGCCGCTAGTCGGCGTTTTTTATTACTTACCACTTGTATTGCTACTTAACTCACCTCCTGGTGAGTCGCCAGACCAAGAGGATTCCTAGAAGGCTCTGCAGCATAAACAAAATGCTAGAAGCACCGTGTAGCCTGCCGAACAAAGTAGCCGAAGGTGAAACCATGACAGGCATGCCTTGCGCTAAGGCGTTATCTCGGAGGGCATTCATCCAAGGGATAAAGACAAAGGCCGCTGCGATAGAACACAGCAGCATTGCTAATAAAAGCCAGCGAATCAGTCTAAATTGATTAAGGCCGCGATTGACTAAGAGGTTAGCTAGGACCATCAGACCGATACACACAATTAAGCTGAGGTAAGCCTCAAGCTTAAAGATGCTGCCAGCAACCATGCCAGCAGCCTGGCGATCAGTCATGGTGCTAAAAATAGCTGGGGCAACTAAGTAGCCCACAGCAAGTAAGCTACCGACCCATAAACCCGCAATCACAATGAAGAGTCTTTGAGCTCCCATATGAATTGGAGTCCCTGGATTCTGCATATTGATTCCGATTGTTTTAGATGTAACGAACCGCAAGAATTTCTACTTCGCGATTACCACCAGGGGCCTGAACTGCAACCACATCGCCCTCTTCTTTACTAATTAAAGCGCGGGCAATCGGTGAGCTAATGGAGATCTTATTCAAAGCAATATCAGCCTCATCATCACCAACGATTTGGTAGGTGAACTTGGTGCCATCTTCTAAATCTTCAAGATCAACAGTCGCACCAAACACGACGCGACCACTCACGTCTAGAGTGGCTGGATCAATGATTTGTGCTGCGGAGAGCTTGCCTTCAAGCTCCTGAATACGGCCTTCAATAAAGCCTTGCTTCTCTTTAGCAGCATCGTACTCGGCATTCTCAGAGAGATCACCCTGTGCACGCGCTTCAGAGATTGCATTGATCACCGATGGGCGCTCTACATGCTTCAAGCGATGCAGCTCTTCCTTGAGGAGTTCTGCGCCATGCTTAGTAATAGGAATTGTGCTCATGCTTCTAACCTAACTTAAATTAATTGAGTGTCTTGTGTAGATTCTGTAATGAATACACTTCAAGCGACTCTTTATTACCATTTTGCGATGTCATCAAGCCATCCATTACTGCGCGCGCTGCACTAATCGTAGTGTAGTAAGTCACATTATTAGCTTGCGCACTGGTACGAATAGAACGTGAATCTGCAATTGCAGTGCGAGTCTCATCAACGGTAGTAAAGACCAGTGAGATCTCACCATTCTTGATCAAATCAACAATGTGTGGACGACCATCCTTAACTTTATTGACTACGCGTACTGGCAATCCAGCAGCTTCAATCGCCGCAGCAGTACCTTTAGTGGCCACCATTGGGAAGCCCAGCTGATGCAAGAGCTTAGCCACCTCAACCGCCTTAGGTTTATCGCTATCTTTGACCGTCAAGACTACAGTGCCACTCTTTGGCAACTTAATGCCAGCGCCTAACTGAGACTTAAACAAGGCTTCACCGAAAGTTTTACCGACACCCATCACTTCACCAGTAGAACGCATCTCTGGTCCGAGGATAGGATCAATGCCTGGGAACTTATTGAATGGGAATACCGCTTCTTTCACTGAATAGTAAGCAGGCTTCACTTCAGCTTTAATGCCTTGCTGATCTAAAGTCTGACCTACCATGCAGCGCGCTGCAATCTTCGCCAACTGCAAACCCGTTGCTTTCGATACAAATGGCACAGTACGTGAAGCACGTGGGTTTACCTCGAGAACGTAAATGACATCCTTACCATCGACATTCTGGATCGCAAACTGGACGTTCATTAAGCCAACTACGTTCAGGCCTTTGGCCATCGCAGCAGTTTGACGTTTAATTTCTGCGATCGTCTCATCGGATAAAGAATATGGCGGCAATGAACAAGCAGAGTCACCAGAGTGAACGCCAGCCTGCTCAATGTGCTCCATCACCCCACCGATAAACACACGCTGACCATCACTAATACAGTCTACGTCACACTCAATCGCATCATTTAAGAAGCGATCAAGCAAGACTGGTGAATCATGAGAAACCTTGACCGCCTCACGCATATAGCGCTCGAGATCACGACCATCATGAACAATTTCCATGGCGCGGCCACCCAATACATAGGAAGGACGCACTACCAATGGGTAGCCAATTTCTTCAGCAAGCTTCAGGGCCTCGTCTTCTGCACGTGCAGTACGGTTAGGCGGCTGACGCAAGTTCAACTCATGCAATAACTTCTGGAAGCGTTCACGATCCTCTGCAGCATCGATCATATCTGGTGATGTGCCAATGATCGGTACACCATTTGCCTCGAGATCCAATGCCAACTTCAAAGGAGTCTGACCGCCGTACTGCACGATCACACCTTTTGGCTTTTCAATGGCTACGATCTCTAAAACATCCTCTAGTGTTAATGGCTCAAAATATAAGCGATCGGATGTGTCGTAGTCAGTAGAAACAGTCTCTGGATTGCAGTTCACCATGATGGTTTCGTAACCATCATCGCGCATTGCTAAGGCAGCATGCACACAGCAATAGTCAAACTCAATACCTTGACCGATACGATTTGGACCACCACCCAAGACCATGATCTTGTCTTTATTCGTTGGCTGAGATTCGCACTCACCGTGCTCTGCTTCGTAGGTTGAATATAGATACGCCGTGTTCGTAGAGAACTCAGCAGCACAGGTATCCACACGCTTGTACACAGGCACTACTTTGAGGCGGTGGCGTGCAGCACGAACAGAAGAAGCATCCACTCCCAACAATTTTGCTAAACGACGATCAGAAAAACCTTTTTGCTTGATGAAACGCAACTCAGGCGCTGACAAGCTATCAATCTTGCGTTGCTTGAGTTCAGTTTCCATGGTGATGAGTTCTTCGATCTGCTCCAAGAACCAAGGATCCACCTTAGTCTCGTTGTAAACCTCATCGAGACCCATACCCATACGGAAAGCATCCGCCAAATACCAAATACGATCCGGGCCTGGTTCGCCGATTTCTTGAATGATGTCATCTAAGTCTGTGGAAACTTCATCCAGACCGTCAACACCAACCTCTAATCCACGCAATGCTTTTTGGAAAGACTCTTGGAAGGTGCGACCAATCGCCATCACCTCACCTACAGATTTCATCTGGGTTGTTAAACGAGAATCTGCTTGCGGGAACTTCTCAAACGCAAAGCGAGGAATCTTTGTCACAACATAGTCGATAGATGGCTCAAAGGATGCTGGGGTTGCACCACCAGTGATGTCATTCTTCAACTCATCCAAGGTGTAACCAACGGCCAGCTTCGCAGCAATCTTCGCAATTGGGAATCCAGTTGCTTTAGAAGCCAATGCAGATGAACGTGAAACACGTGGGTTCATCTCAATCACAATCATGCGACCATCGACTGGATTAATGGAGAACTGAACGTTTGATCCACCAGTATCGACACCAATCTCACGCAATACTGCAATCGATGCGTTACGCATCAATTGATATTCTTTATCCGTCAATGTTTGGGCAGGCGCAACAGTAATCGAGTCACCGGTGTGCACGCCCATTGGGTCTAAGTTTTCGATTGAGCAAACGATGATGCAGTTATCGGCACGGTCACGCACCACTTCCATCTCGAACTCTTTCCAACCTAGGAGAGACTCTTCAATCAAGAGCTCACGCGTTGGAGATAAATCTAAACCGCGCTTGCAAATCTCTTCAAACTCTTCACGGTTGTATGCAATACCACCACCAGATCCACCCATAGTGAATGAAGGGCGAATGACCACCGGGAAACCCAAGCTGCCAGTTTCTTTCTGAATGCGTTGCTGAACTTCATGCGCCTCATCCATCGAATGCGCAATACCAGATTTGGCAGAACCCAGACCAATCTTGGTCATCGCATCTTTAAACTTCTGACGGTCTTCTGCTTTATCGATCGCCTCTGGTGAAGCGCCAATCAATTCGCAACCGTATTTCGCGAGAACACCATGGCGATGTAAATCGAGTGCGCAATTCAAAGCAGTTTGACCACCCATTGTTGGCAAAATCGCATCGGGTTTCTCAGTGGCAATAATGCGCTCTACTACTTCCCAAGTAATTGGCTCGATGTAAGTCACATCTGCCATCTCTGGGTCAGTCATGATGGTCGCAGGATTGCTGTTCACCAAAATGACTTTGTAACCCTCATCACGCAGAGCTTTACAAGCTTGCGCACCGGAATAGTCAAACTCACAGGCTTGTCCAATCACAATTGGACCAGCACCAATAATTAGGATGCTCTTAATGTCGCTACGCTTAGGCATTATTTGCCCTCCCTCTTGGCAGCATCGCTCGCATTCATGAGCTCCACAAAACGATCAAATAAATAGGCAATGTCATGAGGGCCTGGTGAGGCCTCAGGGTGACCTTGGAAACACAAAGCTGGCTTATCTTTCCAAGCCAGACCTTGTAGCGATCCGTCGAATAAAGAAACATGCGTGACGCGAATGTTGTCAGGTAGCGTATTGGCATCTACTGCAAAACCATGGTTCTGAGATGTAATTGCAACGCGCCCAGTATCTAAATCTTTTACAGGGTGGTTAGCACCATGGTGACCAAATTTCATCTTCAAGGTTTTGGCACCAGCGGCTAAGCCCATGATCTGGTGACCCAAGCAAATACCGAAAGTCGGAACGCCCTTTTCAATAATTTCTTTTGCAGCAGCAATTGCGTAATCGCACGGGCCAGGATCACCAGGGCCATTTGAGAAGAACACGCCATCGGGGTTCATTGCTAAAACTTCAGCAGCACTAGTTTGCGCCGGAACAATCGTTAAATCACAGCCACGCTCGGTAAGCATGCGCAAGATGTTGCGCTTCACACCAAAGTCATAGGCGACGACTTTTTTGATTGGCTTGCTAGCATCTAAAGCTCTGTATGCAGGTTTACCGTCAGGACCATGCAGATCCCACTCAGCTTCACGCCACGGATAAGAAGCTTTAGTTGTAACCACTTTAGCCAGATCTAAACCGGCCATGCCTGGGAAGGCTTTTGCCAATTCCAAGGCTTTTTTACCAAGGGCCTCTACATCATCACCCATCTTGCCAGCGACGATTGCGCCAGACTGAGCACCCTTGTCGCGCAGGATACGAGTGAGCTTGCGGGTATCGATACCAGAGATGCCAACTACCCCTGCTTTCGTGAGATAGCTATCGAGGCTTTCTTCAGAGCGGAAATTCGAGACACGCTTGGAGAGGTCTTTGACAACCAAGCCAGCTGCATGAATTTGATCCGACTCAGCGTCTTGACCATTCACACCAACGTTGCCGATGTGAGGATAGGTCAGAGTGACGATTTGGCGCGAATAACTAGGATCAGTGATGATCTCTTGATAGCCAGTAAGAGCGGTATTGAAAACGACTTCGCCGGTAGTTTCGCCAGGGGCGCCAATACTAAGACCGGGAAATACGGTGCCGTCGGCTAGAGCCAACACGGCGGGAGGAAAAGAAGGAAGCAAGGGTGACAAACCATCTCCAGTCCCTGCTCCATCCGACGCTCAACACCCCAAAAAGACCAACCCAGGACTGTTTGTGCGGGAGGTGAGTGTCTTTAAGCGCTAGGGTAATTTATTAAGTTTAGAACCTAGCAATGATACCAGTTTTACGTATAAACCCTTGAATTCCCAGCCAATTAGGCTCAGAAGGCAATAAGCCCCAAAGTCCTAAGACTAAGGGGCTTATTTTGGCTAGTTTTGGGCTTGATTTAAGACTTCACGCTTTCCTCGATGATGGTCTTAATTTGGGCTAAAACGGTTTGATCTTCCATGGTGCTGATATCACCAGGATCGCGCCCTTCAGCAACAGCCTGGAGTGCGCGACGAACAATCTTGCCAGAGCGAGTCTTAGGCAATGCAGTAACCACATAAACACGACCTGGACGCGCAATTGCACCTAAGGTGGTGTCCACAGTCTTCATGCATTCTGCCTCTAGGGTAGCTGTATTTGAGGAATCCTTCGGAATCACAAAGGCAATCGCTGCCTGACCCTTGAGCTTGTCCTCAATACCCACTACCGCCACTTCAGAGATATTTGGATGGCTTGAGATGCTTTCCTCGATCTCTCGAGTACCTAAACGGTGACCAGCAACGTTAATGACGTCATCAGTACGACCCAAAATGAAGAAGTAACCATCTTCGTCTTTGATACCCCAGTCAAAGGTGGAGTAAATGGTCTTACCTGGAATAGTTTCCCAATAGGTACTAATAAATCGCTTGTCATCACCCCACACGGTTTGCATGCAACCTGGAGGCAATGGGCCTTCAATAGCAATAACACCCTTCTTGTCTGGACCCAACTCTTCAGAAGTCGCATCGTCCAAGAGTTTCATGTTGTAACCAAATGAAGGAACGCCAGGCGAACCAAACTTGTGTGGCATTACCTCCACGCCACGCTGAATCGCCAGCATTGGCCAACCCGTTTCTGTCTGCCAATAGTTATCGACGATTGGTTTATTAATAGCACCATGAATCCAAGTCGCCGTTGGCTCATCTAAAGGCTCGCCCGCCAAGAACAAAGCACGTAGGCTCGAAAGATCGTATTTAGTTAAGAATGCGGGATCTTGTTTTTTGAGAACACGCACCGCTGTTGGTGCTGAGAACATCACTGACACTTTGTACTTTTCGACCAACTCCCACCAGATACCTGCATCAGGACGTAATGGCGTACCTTCATACATGATGGTTGCCATGCCATTCAGCAATGGACCGTAGATGATGTAGCTATGCCCAACAACCCAACCAATATCTGAGGTGGTGAACATAGTTTCACCAGGCTTGCCACAGAAGATGTGATTCATGGTGGACATCAAGGCTACTGCATACCCACCGGTATCTCGCTGAACTCCTTTAGGCTTACCAGTCGTACCGGAGGTATACAAAATATAGGAAGGATGGGTGGCGTCAACCCATTCAACTGGAACAACATCATTAAGATGATTTTGACGTTCTGCAGCGTAATCTAAGTCACGACCGGCTACCGTGGTGAATTCAGTCAGACCGCGATTCACAATCAACACTTTTTCTGGCTTATAAGTGGCGAGTGTGATGGCCTCATCAAGTAAGGGCTTGTATGGAACCGGTTTACCGCCACGTGCACCTGCCTCGGAGGTCACAATCATTTTTGGCTTTGCATCATCAATACGCGATGCCAAGCTGTGTGATGCAAAGCCGCCAAACACCACAGAGTGAATTGCGCCAATACGCGCACATGCCAGCATTGCGAAACACGCTTCAGCAATCATCGGCATGTAGATCAATACACGATCGCCTTTTTTGACGCCATTGGCTTTATAGATAGCAGCCATACGATTGACTTCTTCGTAGAGCTCTTTGAATGTGTACGCCTTCTCTAAATTGGTTTCTGTTGAAACGGCAACCAGAGCAATTTGATTGGGACGATCCTTGAGATGGCGATCGACTGCGTTGTAGCAAAGATTGGTTAAACCACCCTCAAACCATTTAGCAAACGGCGGGTTTGCGTAATCCAGAACTTTATTAAAAGGTTTTTCCCAATGTATAAGTTTTGCCTGCTCTCCCCAGAATCCATCTGGGTCTTTAATGGAGCGCTCGTGTTCTGATTTATAAGACATGGTCAACCTAAATAAGTAAATTAAAGTGTCTGGGATTACTGAATCTTGCTAGCCCCTTTGCTGCTGGAAACCTTGGCAGTTGAGCTAGATGCTTTCGCAGTATTATTTTTCGCAGATTTTGCAAGCCCTGTCGATGCGGATTTATGCTGAGTTGCAGCATTATTTGCGGAAGAATTACCCTTAGTAGTACCTTTTGCAGGCTTCACCACCGGGCATTTAGCCCCTTTTGCACACTTTTTGGCTGCTGGGGGAGCCGGTTTATCCAAGCTAAGGCTGCCATTTTCTGCCATTGCCAATGAAATATCCCCAGAGCCCTGACTGGTTTTTGGGATCAAGACAGTTGACCCGGCTCGAATGCGCATTCCCTTGGGAATGGCATTGACCTCTCTTAGGGCGTCAACATCAACGCCGAGTGTTTTAGCTGCCTTATCCACGGTTTCTGTTTTGGTCACCCGAACAGCTGTCCAAGAAGACAGTGGCTTGGTGTACTTCTTTAGATTCTCCTGGAAGATCTCCGCATGCCCGAATGGCAGCAAAATCTGTTGATTGGCATTACTCAGAATCACTGGCTTATTAAATGATGGATTGAGACTATGGAACTCATCTTGAGGAATCTCAGCCAACTTGATTGCCAGATCCACATCAATATCGCTACCCACATCCACCGCCACAAAATAAGGGTGGTTTTCTAGTTCTGGCAACACAATACCGTAGGCCTTTGGATCCAAGACAATCTGCCGGTAGGCCATTAACTTAGGCACATAGTTACGAGTCTCATTGGGCATTTTGAGACTAAGGTAATCGGTGGGACGGCCCGCCGCCAAGTTACGCTTCTGCGCTTTAGCAACATTCCCCGCGCCCCAGTTATAGGCGGCTAAAGCAAGATCCCAACTACCAAACTGCTTGTGCAGGCGCTGCAGGTAATCTAATGCAGCATCAGTTGACTGCAATACGTCTCGTCGCTCATCCCTAAACACGTTTTGCGTGAGTTGAAAATCTTTACCCGTTGCCGGCATAAATTGCCACAAGCCCATCGCCTTAGCGCTAGATTTCGCATTGGTGACAAATGCACTCTCAACAAATGGGAGCAAAGCAATCTCTGTCGGCATGTTTCGGGCATTAACTTCTTGCACGATGTAAAAGAGATAGCGAGATGAACGCGCCATGGAGCGATGAACATAATCTGGACGAGCACTCAGCCAGCGCACCTGCTCGATCTCTAGTGGCGTGTTCATAGGCTCCATCTCAAAGCCATCACGAATACGGATCCATAAATTACTAGATGGGGCGTACACATCACTGACAGATTGATTCTTGAGATTGACTCGCTTGGCTTTAGCTGCACGCGAATCTTTTGGAGCAGGTGTATCAGAGGACCAATCTCCAGTGCTCGCACAGCCTGAGAGTGCGGCAATCAGCAATATCGCCGCATAGCGCCACAACATCAGAACCGGTCCTTCCAGGCCCGAATGACTGCCAAGACATGAGCTGGAGTGGGTAAAGTCTTCTCGCCCGATACCTCAAGGGCAGCATCGATGACAGCCTGCTGGTCGCAACGCATGAACGGGTTCACTTGTAACTCCTGGCCGATAGTCGTTGGCAAGGTCGGCAGATGCTGATCGCGCAGAGCCTTGGCAGTTTCTGCCCAAGTAATGAGGTTCGCATTATTGGGCTCTACCGCTAAAGCAAACCGGATATTCGATAAGGTGTATTCATGAGTGCAATACACCAAGGTATTTTTTGGCAAGGCGATGAACTTGGCGAGAGACTGACTCATCTGCGTTGGAGTGCCCTCGAATAAACGACCACAGCCAGAAGCAAAGAGGGTATCGCCACAAAACAGCATGGGCTCGACTACGTTAGCCTGCATGTTGGCAAAGTAAGCAATGTGACTCAAAGTATGGCCCGGTACCTCGTACACCTCAAAGCTGATGCGTGGGGCAGCTACTTCAATCTTGTCTCCTTCCATCATGGCATTCGTGCGCCCTGGAATATCAATACTTGCAGGGCCGTAAACAGGCACCTGAACACCTAAGAACTCTAATAAGTTCAATATGCCGCCAGTGTGGTCAGCATGATGATGTGTAATTAAAATGCCTGTGAGCGTCAGATTTTTTTGTTCGAGATATTGCAAAACGGGGGCAGCATCACCCGGATCTACGATCAAGGCAGATTGACCATCATGGATGCACCAGATGTAATTGTCATCAAAAGCCGGTATCGGCCAAACTTGCAATAAAGTATTCTTCACCATAGACCGATGATACCAATCCCACCTTCCCCATCTCAGATGCCTGCACCACCATGGAGTTCATGGGAAAAGTGGCTGCAATCACCTCCTGGACGCTATGTGCTTGCCTGGGAGCAGAAATGCTTTAACCAAATCGTGGCCGATGTCTTTGGGTTTTATGCCGTACAAATCGGTTTGCCGCAAATTAACACCTTGGCAGAAAACCGCATGCCCTTGCATGCCCTGCTGATCCATTCCAATGATCGCCAAAAACAGGCTAGTCAATTTAATTGGCATCAGATTGAAGGCAATGCCAACGAACTCCCATTTGCCTCAGAAAGCATTGACTTATTAGTATTGCCACATGTTTTGGAGTTTGCTGCCGACCCCCATCAAATCCTGCGAGAGGCTGAACGCATACTTCGCCCTGAGGGTCGTTTGATTATTTCAGGCTTTAATCCTGCCAGCTTGTGGGGTATGCGCCAATATCTCAGCCGCTTAATTGGTAGCCCTTACCTACCGCGAGATGGTCAATTTATTAGCCTACTCAGAATTAAGGACTGGTTGCAGCTGTTGAACTTCTCATTAGACCGAGGTCATTTTGGGTGCTATAAACTCCCGCTCAGCGGTGAGTCCGGCATGGCCAGGATGGATTTTATGGAGCCAGCTGGTAACCGCTGGTGGCCTATTTTTGGGGCTGTTTTCTTAGTCTCAGCCATTAAACGTCAACAAGGCATCCGCCTAGTTGGACAAGTTCCAGGTTTGCGCATTCCGGCAATAGCTCAACTCAGCCCAGCCGCTGAAAGTCGGCAGAATTTGGTAAACAAGCAAGACCAAGTAAATTAACGGTATGCCCCACACCAAATCTCTCCCACATATCGTCATTTATACCGATGGCGCCTGCAAAGGTAATCCTGGGCCTGGCGGCTGGGGTGCGGTTTTACGCTCGGGCGGTCATGAGAAGCATTTACACGGTGGCGCTGAGCACACTACCAACAACCGCATGGAAATCAGTGCTGTGATTCATGCGCTTCGAGCCCTCAAGCAAACTAGCTCTGTAGAGCTATGGACCGACTCACAATACGTTCAAAAAGGCGTTACCGAATGGTTGGAGGGTTGGAAAAAAAGAGGTTGGAAGACCGCTAGCAAGGATCCCGTCAAGAATGCGGATTTGTGGCAGGAATTAGACGCCCTCATCCCCGATCACAAGATCTCCTGGCACTGGGTGCGTGGACACAATGGCCACCCTGGCAATGAGCTTGCCGACCTCTTGGCAAACAAAGGCGTAGAAGAATTCCTGCCCTAGGATGAATGAGCCTTCGCAAGCCCGTTTTTAGCGGTCTTATGAGAGAATGATTGCATTCAAGGCTGGTACAGAATTCACCGCTAAACCCATATAGAACCAAGAAAAACTCCCAGACCGTGTCAAAAATTGAATTAGTACTCGATAAAGTAGTTGGAAAACTCCCAACCCTTAAAAATTGGGTCATGTCTCGCCTATGTAAGGTTTGGCACAAACTGTCACCCTACCTCGATAAAGTCAAAAAATTAGACTACGCAACAGCGAAAGAATTCGCACTCAAATACAAGTGGCGTATTTTGGCAGCGCTGGTTGTTTTATATGCGGGCTCCAAAGCATTTGATTACTTCTTCCCTGCCACTGGCAAAACCGGTGGCCCGCAAACCATTACGAGTGTCGTAGTGGAAAAGAAAGACATTCCTTTAATTATTGAGGCAACCGGCACGATTATCTCCAGCAGTATTGTGGATATTCGCCCAATGACGACCAATACCGTGAAAACTATTCACGTTAAAGATGGGCAGGAAGTGAAAGAAGGTGAACTCCTCTTCACGCTGGATGATCGCAATGATCGCGCCAATTATGAGAAGTTAAAAGCATTGGCAGATGATGCTCAGAAGCAATACTTACGCGCTAAAGAATTAGTTGCTAAGAACTTTATCTCTAAAGCAGGCTTAGAGACCTCCCTAGCTAATGCAAAGTCAGCTCAAGCTGCTGCACGCTCAGCTGAAGTACAACTCTCATTTGATTCCATTCGCTCTCCTATCGCTGGTCGTGCAGGCATTGTGAACGTCTTTCCAGGTTCTTTAGTGCAAGCCAGCAATATCGTTACTACTGCTACGAGCTCAACAGCAACCTCCAGTGTTGGCTCTATGGTGACGATTACCCAACTTAATCCCATTAACGTGCAATTTGTGGTGCCTGAAAAAGATATTCCTTTGTTAATGGAAGGCAAGCAAGCTGATGCGCCACTCAAAGTCAAAGTGAGTGTTGGCAATGATGCTAAATCTGTATATGAAGGCGAAGTGCTTGTAATCGACAACCAAGTAGACCCTAGCATTGCAGCGGTGCGAGTGCGCGCACAAATCCCGAATGAGAAGATGACTTTATTACCCGGTCAATTTGCGCGTGTCTCATTAAATGCCAACACCCTTAAGGACGCCATTGCAGTGCCATCCGAAGCAATCGTCATCAGCCCCAAGGGACGCCTGGTATATGTTGTAGACAAAGATGACAAAGTGCAGCCAAAACTGATTAAGGTTGTCTACGAATATCAAGGCACTTCAGTCATTAACGGTATCGAATCAGGTGACCGAGTCGTTGTAGAGGGCAAGCAAAACTTACGCCCTGGCAGCAAGATCAGAGAAGCCAAGAAACCAACTGCTGTATCCGCTCCAGCTAAAGCAGCGGCTCCTGCCCCAGAGAAAAAATGACGCTTTCTGAGTTATGTATTAGACGGCCCGTCATGACGGTGCTGTTATCAGTCGCAACCGTGATTGCGGGTACGGTCGCTTATTTTAAAATTCCAGTTGCCGCGCTTCCGAGCTTTAATACACCCATCATTTCGGTCAGCGCCAGCCTGCCTGGAGCTGCACCAGAAAACATGGCATCTTCTGTAGCGCTACCATTAGAGAAAGAATTCTCCACGATTGATGGCATCAAGGTAATCAGCTCAACAAATACGCTTGGTAGTACTAGCATCACCCTGGAATTTAATAATGACCGCGATATTGATAAAGCGGCAGTAGATGTGCAAGCGGCATTACTAAGAGCACAAAAGCGTCTTCCAATTGAAATGACGGTGCCGCCCTCATATCGCAAAATTAATCCTGCCGATACTGCTGTTCTTGTCATACGCATGAGCTCACCTTCCATGAGTCTCTCCGAGATCAATGCGTATGCTGAAAACTTATTAGCCCCCTCCATCTCCACCATCACGGGAGTTTCACAAGTACAGGTTTATGGCGCTAAACGTTATGCCGTGCGTGTGAGCGTTAGACCAGATGCTTTAGGCAATCGCAATATCACCATGGAAGAATTGGCCCTTGCTATTAATAAGGCCAACACCAACAGTCCTGTAGGCACACTTGATGGCCCACGCCAACTCATCACCATTTATGCCAACCCTCAATTAGTTAAGGCTGAAGAATTTGGCAATCTGGTAATCGCTCAGCGCAATGGCTTGCCGGTATACCTTCGCGATGTAGCGGATGTGCAAGAAAGCTTTGAGGATGTAAGGACTTTTGCCACATCAGCTGGTGAGCGCTCAATTGCAATTGGTGTGATGCGTCAACCTAATGCAAACACGGTTGAGCTTGTCAAAGCGATCAAAAAATTGCTTCCGACTTTTCAAGAGCAAATGCCAGCCTCTATTAAGTTGACGCTCATTAATGACAGATCTCTATCCATCATTGAAGCCATTCATGATGTCAATGTCACCTTACTCTTGACCATCCTGCTGGTTGTTCTTGTCATATTCCTATTCTTAAAACGTATCTCTGCAACCCTCATCCCCTCAATCAGCCTGCCCATCTCTCTGATTGGTGCATTCTTTTTGCTGTACTTCATGGGTTACAGCCTAGATAACATTTCCTTGCTTGGAATTACCCTTGCAGTGGGCCTTGTGGTTGACGATGCCATCGTTGTTCTAGAGAACATCATGCGCTACATTGAACAAGGCATGGATCCGCTGAAGGCATCACTCAAGGGCAGCAAAGAGGTGGGCTTCACCATCATCTCTATCTCGATTTCTTTGGTAGCGGTCTTTATTCCACTCTTCTTCATGGCAGGTCCTATAGGCCTTCTGTTTAGAGAGTTCGCTGTAGTGGTCTCACTTTCCATTTTGGTATCAGCAGTAGTCTCTCTCACGATCGTACCCCTGCTCTGCAGTCGCTTCCTACCCAAACCTGGTGAGCATCCAAAAGAATATGCCATCACCAAGCGGTTTGATCGCATCTTTGACTACACACTGAATAAGTACATCCACTACTTAGATCTAGCTCTAGCTAATCGCAAAAAAGTATTGTGGGGTGCGGTAGCCTCATTCTTCATCACGATTGCCCTTTTCGTCTACAGCCCAAAAGGATTTTTTCCAGAAGAGGATATTGGTCAAATTACAGCTACGACTGAGGCCTCCGAAGATACCTCCTTTAGAACGATGTTGGATCTTCAAGATCGGGCCGCAGAGATTGTCAATAACGATCCTAACGTCGCTAACTCCATCTCCATCCTAGGCGGCGGCCTAAGTGCAGGCAGAAATACCGGTCGTTTCTTCATCATCCTTAAACCTAAGGGCGACCGAGAAAAAATGGCCAAGGTTATTGAAGGATTGCGAATCAAATTTAAAGAGATCCCAGGGCTACAGGTATACATGCGCCCCGTTCAAAACTTACAACTGGGTGGACGCAGCAGTAAGAGTCGCTACCAATTTACTTTGCAGAGCGTTGGCTTCGAAGGCGTTAATGAGTGGGCTGATAAGCTCACGCAGAAAATGCGCGCTGACCCCATCTTCCGAGATGTCACGAGCGACTCTCAACTTAAGGGGCTTAACGTCAAAATCGAGATCAATCGTGAACAGGCGGCGAGCGCTGGCGTCACCATTGCTGATATTCGTAATGCGCTTTATAACTCCTTTGGGGAGCGTCAGGTATCGACAATCTATACACCAGTCAATACCTATTACGTAATTCTGGAAACTGCTGAAAATGATCGTCAATTTGAAACTGATCTCAATAAGGTTTATGTCAGGGGTCGTGCAACCGATAAGTTAATTCCCCTCTCTAGCCTGGCTACTTTTGTTCGCAGCATTGGTCCGACAGCGGTAAATCATCAAGGCCAAATTCCGGCAGTGACAATTTCATTCAACTTAGCTCCAGATATCTTTTTGGGTGACGCTACCAAAGCAATTGATGGCTTCGTTAAGGAAGTAGGATTACCACCTTCGATCATTACGAGCTATGGTGGCGATGCCGCCGTATTTAAGGATAACCAGTCAGGTCAAATCATATTGATCTTGGCAGCTTTGGGTGTTATTTACATTTTGCTGGGCGTGCTTTATGAGAGTTATATTCACCCTCTCACTATTTTGGCCGGCCTACCTTCTGCCGCAATTGGCGCAATCCTGTCGCTTCGCGTCTTTGGTTTTGAGCTCACTATCGTTGCATCCATTGGCATCTTGCTGCTGATTGGTATCGTGAAAAAGAACGCGATTCTGATGATTGACTTTGCATTGGATGCGCAGCGCAATCAAGGCATGTCGCCAGAAAAAGCGATTCGTGAAGCATGCATCTTGCGTTTTAGGCCAATCATGATGACGACTATTGCAGCCCTAATGGGTGCGCTTCCCATTGCACTGGGCCTAGGTGCGGGAGCTGAGTTACGTCAACCTTTGGGCATTAGTGTGGCGGGCGGCTTAATCTTCTCCCAATTTGTAACCCTCATCATTACCCCTGTGATCTATCTCTATCTAGATAAATATGCGGGTAATGGGCCGATGAACATCCCTCAATCTGTGTTGGAAGGTACCTAATGCGTCAAGTTATTCTCGATACGGAAACCACTGGTCTGAATCCCGCTACTGGCGATCGCATTATTGAAATCGGTTGCGTTGAAATGGTTGGGCGTCGATTAACTGATCGTACTTTCCATTACTACATTAATCCAGAGCGTGACATCGATGCAGGCGCTTTTGCTGTTCACGGACTCTCTCGTGAGTTCTTATCGGATAAGCCAGTATTTGCCAATATCGTTGAAGAGTTGATTGAATTTGTTGATGGTGCTGAAGTAGTTATTCATAACGCAGCATTCGACTTGGGGTTCTTGGATAACGAATTTGCCTTACTCAAGCGTCCCGCTTTTAGAGGCCTTGCCTCCAAAATTACCGATACCCTTCTAGATGCGCGGCAGATGTTTCCAGGCAAGCGTAACTCGCTAGATGCGCTCTGCGAACGGTTTGCTATTAGCAATCAACATAGAACCTTGCACGGCGCTTTATTGGATGCCCAGCTATTGGCAGAAGTCTATGTAGCCATGACACGCGGTCAAGAAGATCTCTCAATTGATCTGATTGATTACACCGTCGGCACTGATGCCTCAGGTCAAATGAAAGCCTTACCAGGCAATCTTAAACTCATGAGCGCGAGCGAAGAAGATTGCCAGCTACATGAAAAGATCTTAGGTGAGATTGCAAAGGCAAGTAAAAAGGACCCCGTATGGAGTCCTTCTGCAGCAGCTAACTAAGCACTAAATTCAATACGAATTTAGATTGCAGCTGCGATCGCTTTACCCAAATCATCTGTACGAGCCTTACCACCCAAATCAGGCGTTAGCGGAGAGTTATCTGCAGCAAGAACTCGCTCGATGGCATTAAAGATTGCCTTGCCAGCCTCCGGATAGCCCAGGTGATCCAGCATCATTGAGCCAGACCAGATCTGCCCAATCGGATTGGCAATCATCTTGCCGTAGATATCAGGCGCTGAGCCATGCACTGGCTCAAACAGCGAAGGAAACTTTCCTTCTGGATTAATACTTCCCGAAGGTGCTACCGCAATTGTTCCAGTGCAGGCTGGCCCCAAATCGGACAGGATATCGCCAAATAGATTACTTGCCACCACAACATCAAATCGATCTGGGTTCATCACAAAGTGGGCGGCCAAGATATCGATATGATATTTATCCATCCTCACATCGCCAAATTGCTTGGCCATCGTTTCAACTCGCTCATCCCAATACGGCATGGTGATAGCAATACCATTGGACTTCGTTGCAGAGGTCAAATGTTTCTTTGGACGACTTTGCGCAAGATCGAAGGCGTACTGGAGAATGCGATCGACACCTTGTCTGGTAAAGATGGATTCTTGAATAACAAACTCTCGGTCGGTATCGGGGAACATTTTTCCACCAACGCTGGAATATTCACCCTCAGTATTTTCACGTACAACATAAAAATCAATATCGCCTGGTTTTCGGTTTGCTAAGGGGCAAGGCACACCGGGGAGCAGTCGAACTGGCCGCAAGTTGACGTACTGGTCAAAGCAGCGACGGAACTGAATGAGGCTTCCCCATAAAGAAACGTGATCCGGCAGAATATTAGGCATACCAACCGCGCCAAAGAAGATGGCATCGTATTGCATCAAGGTATCAAACCAATCATCAGGCATCATCTTGCCATGCTGGAGATAGTAATCACAGCTAGCAAAATCAAAATGATCAAACTGCATACCGATGCCAAATTTTTTACTAGCGGCCTCTAGTGCACGAACACCCTCTGGCATCACCTCTTTACCAATTCCATCGCCAGGAATAACAGCAATTTTAGGATTTTGGATTACTTTATTTTTCTTCATTGAATGTCTCATCCGATTTTGGGTGTGAATCGATTTAGCTAATTGCCCGACGAATCTCATCCGCCTTAGGCTTAGAGCCGGTTATAGATTCTGTATCGTGCTCGGTCGTATTTTCAATTGTTTCAATTACTGCTTCCTGCATACGAATATTGTCTTTGGGGCAAATTGGAGCCCCATAGGTAGCCCATTTCTTTAAAAGCGTCACTTCGTATCCACACTGACCACACTTGGCCTTATTGCGGCTTGCATTACTCGGTCTTGGCGGCGGAAACACAATTGCTTGATGCGGATATGGGCCAAGCTCTTGACTAATCATCATCAAACGCACCATCAGCTCTTCGGTAGCATGCGCCATTCTGGCAGGACCCTCAAGACCTACAGTCTGAGCAATACCCTTGAAGTCTTCACCGTGGCCGCTAAAGCAATCATCTACCGCATGGCACAACTCATGCACCAAGGTATCCAACAACTGAACTGGATCATCTAACTTGGGGGAAATGAAAATCTCATTTACCCCACCACCAGATCGCTCACGAGGCCAACATTGTCCCAGCGTCGTTCTCGGGCTG
The DNA here is from genome assembly GCA_041179645.1 of Pseudomonadota bacterium. GTDB lineage: Bacteria > Pseudomonadota > Gammaproteobacteria > Burkholderiales > Burkholderiaceae > Polynucleobacter. The sequence goes on along the minus strand of JBEGSZ010000013.1, from coordinate 67,118 downwards.
CTAGAGGCAGGAAAACCGCAAGACACCCTGACCGGCGGAATGGCATATCCTGCCTTTGAAAATACAGGCTCTAAATGTCTAACGGCGTCTTCTAGCCAAGATTCTCTTACGGAGTGTTGCTTCATGAATAACTCGTTTATTTTTTAGTTCGGAGATTTAAAACTGGGTAAGTCACTATTATCGCTGCCCTACTTTGACGTCACCAAATATCGCCTGAGCTTCACGTGGCAGACAGCGCCAATAACGCTCATTTGAAGGCACAGTACCACCCAATGCCGCAGCAGCTTCCCAGGCCCAACGAGGCTTGTACAAAAATGCACGGGCTAAAGCAATGAGATCCGCATCACCAGCTTGCAAAATATCCTCGGCCTGCTGAGGCTCCGTAATTAAACCTACCGTCATCGTAGGCAAACCCGATTGGTCTTTTACGATCTTGGCAAATGGCACTTGATAGTTTGGCCCTATCGCAATTTTTTGTAGCGGAGAAATACCACCTGATGAGATATGCACAAAATCACAGCCCAGCGGTTTGAGGCGTGATGCAAAGTCAGCAGTCTCTTGAGGAGTCCAACCACCCTCAATCCAATCGCTTGCTGAAATCCGAATACCCAATACACCTTGATATGCCTTGCGCACCGCTGCAAATAACTCCAAAGGAAAGCGGATGCGATTTTCATAGGAGCCACCGTATTCATCAGTACGCTGGTTAGCAATTGGCGATAGAAATTGATGCAAGAGATAGCCGTGCGCTCCATGCAACTCAATACCGTCCACCCCAATCCGCTCAGAACGCTGCGCTGCAACAACAAATGCGTCAATCAGCTCTTGCAATTCCACTTTGGAGAGTTCATGAGGCAAACGCTCATCTTTTAACTGCGGAATGGCTGAGGGAGCAAGTGTCTCCCAGCCGCCCTGCTCTTTGGAAAGCAATTGCCCCCCATCCCAAGGGGTAGCGCTAGAGGCTTTACGGCCAGCATGTGCCAATTGGATGAAAACAGGGGTTTCTGGCGCAAGCTTACGTGCTCTAGTGAGCTTGTCTTTGAGGGCAGCCTCAGTTCGCTCATCCCACAAGCCGAGGCAAGCGGGGGTAATGCGCCCCTCTGGCGTGACCCCAGTGGCCTCAATAATAAAAAGGCCCGCCCCGCTATTAAGGAGGTTTGCCCAGTGCATTAAATGCCAGTCTTGAGCCTCACCATTAACAGCCGAATACTGGCACATGGGCGCCACTACGATGCGATTGGGGAGGGTTAAATCGCCCTTAGGAGAGCTAAGTGTGTAACTGGAAAATAGAAGACTCATGAAAGGTCCTTGGATCCTGAAATGCGTATAAGTAACGAAAGCGATAAAATAGAAGGAGTAGGATAAACGAGACCATAAACTTGTGTAATTCCCCTGGAATACAAGCTTATTGAACCTAAAACTAGCAAAAATTATTAAGCAAAATACTATGAGCGCACCACAAGCCTTTGAATCAAAAGAAGATATTGGCCATTTTGTTGGCGGCAAAGTCGTCAACCCAAAAGATGGTCGTTTTGCCGATGTATTCAACCCCTCCACTGGAGCGGTGGCAAGACGCGTTGCCTTAGCCAGCCGCAAAGAGATTGATGCTGCTGTGGCGGTTGCCCAAACTGCATTTCAGAGCTGGAGCCAGACTCCTCCCCTGCGCCGCGCACGCATTATGTTTAAGTATCTCGAGCTGCTTAACGCCAACCGTGATGAATTGGCCGCCATTATTACTGCCGAGCACGGCAAGGTATTTACCGATGCCCAAGGTGAGGTGACTCGCGGTATTGATATTGTGGAATTTGCAACAGGCATTCCCGAACTGCTTAAAGGCGATTACACCGAGCAAGTCTCTACCGACATCGACAACTGGGTAATGCGTCAGCCATTAGGCGTAGTAGCCGGCATTACGCCGTTTAACTTCCCTGTCATGGTTCCAATGTGGATGTTCCCAATGGCGATTGCTTGTGGCAATACCTTCATCCTCAAGCCAAGCCCAACTGATCCATCCGCTTCACTATTCATGGCCAAGCTTTTAAAAGAAGCAGGCTTGCCTGATGGCGTATTTAACGTTGTTCAAGGCGATAAAGAAGCGGTTGATGCCTTAATTGAAAATCCAGATGTGAAAGCTGTTAGCTTTGTTGGCTCTACTCCAATTGCCAATTACATCTATGAGCATTGCGCACACTTTGGTAAGCGCTCTCAAGCTTTAGGCGGCGCTAAGAACCACATGGTAGTCATGCCCGATGCAGATATTGATAAGACAATCGATGCCTTGATTGGTGCAGCCTATGGTTCAGCTGGCGAGCGTTGCATGGCTATTTCAGTAGCAGTTTTGGTTGGTGATGTTGCAGAGAAGATCATGCCAAAACTCATTGAGCGGACTAAGACACTCAAGGTGAAGAATGGTATGGAGCTCGATGCAGAAATGGGTCCAATCGTTACTAAGGCTGCTTTAGATCGCATCACTGGCTATATTGAGAGTGGCGTTGCTTCTGGTGCGAAATTATTAGTGGATGGTCGTGGCTTAAAAGTACCAGGCCATGACAACGGATTCTTTATCGGCGGCACCCTTTTTGACAACGTTACCCCTGATATGAAGATCTATTTAGAAGAGATCTTTGGACCAGTGCTCTCTTGCTTGCGCGTAGCGAACTTTACCGAGGCATTAAACCTGGTAAATGCTTGCGAGTATGGCAATGGAGTTGCTTGCTTCACTAGCGATGGCAATATTGCCCGTGAATTTGCTCGCCGCGTTCAGGTGGGCATGGTTGGTATTAACGTGCCTATTCCGGTGCCAATGGCCTGGCATGGTTTTGGTGGCTGGAAGAAGTCCCTCTTCGGCGATATGCACGCTTACGGCAAAGAAGGTGTTCGTTTCTATACCAAGCAAAAAAGTGTGATGCAGCGCTGGCCTGAGAGTATTGCCAAAGGTGCAGAGTTTGTAATGCCTACTTCTAAGTAATTTTTAGCACTGAGCTTTACAAACAAAAATAGCGGCCTTCGGGTCGCTATTTTTTTATCTTCAATTTCTGTTAAAGATTGGATCTCAAGCAGGAATAAAGTAACGCCTCTCAATGGCGCGAGCCAATAACACAATCACTGATACCAAGGCCAAATAGACCAAGGCAGCTAAAAAATAGGCCTTAAAGAATTGGAAGTTGGTTGCAGCCAACTCCTGTACGCGCGCAAAGAATTCAGTGTACTGAATTAAGAATGCCACTGAGCTATCTTTAAGGTTTGCAATCACTTGATTGGTGAGTGCTGGAATAGATAAACGAATGACCTGCGGCAAAGTAATTAGACGAAAGATCTGCAAGGGACTAAAGCCCTGAGCGCTCGCTGCCTCAAGCTGACCCTTATCCAAACCATTAAAAGCAGTCCTGAGATAGGCCGCGTTATATGCCGCTACATTAAACGTAAACCCAATGAAGGCAACTGTGAATGGGGAGAGTCTTACGCCCCACTGCGGCAAACCGTAGTACATCAAGAACAATAAAACGATTAAGGGCATTCCAATAAAGAATGAGATATAGGAATTGATAGCGCTACGCACATACTTATTTTTATTGAGCGTGAGATAAAACACCACAATCCCCAGCAACAATCCGGACACACTGATCAAGCCCGCTAATTGCAAGGTCTTAACCAGCCCAGTCAGAATTAAGGGCATCTGCTCTGTGAGATCACGAATAAAGGATGGCCACCCTCCCATTAACGCTTTTCCTCTGCACCAAAGAAGGCTTTGATTTCTGGATCGGAGTGTTGGCTCAAAACATCAATCCGATCATCGGCACGAATGATGCCGCGATCCAAGAACATCACAGTGTCCGCAATATTGCGCGCTAAATTAAGATCATGCGTAACGCAGATCATGGTAATGCCTTCACCATGCAGGCGATTGATCAGGTCAGCCACATCTCTAGACATGACGGGATCCAATGCTGAAGTAGGCTCGTCCAGAACCAAGACCGCCGGATCCATGGCAAGCGCCCTCGCAATGGCAACCCGCTGCTTTTGCCCACCAGACAGCTGCGATGGATATTTATCTTGATGGGGCGTCATCTCAAAATGGGATAGCTCATGCAAGGCCCTCTCTCTAGCCTCAGCCTTACCCATCTTATGCAACTTACGCAATCCCAATGAGACGTTATCCAAAACCGTGAGATGGCTATAAAGAGCGAATTGCTGAAATACAAATCCAATTTGTTTGCGCAATTCCCGCACATCAACATCGGGACCCAAAACTTCCTTACCCCTAAAAATGATCGATCCTAAAGTGGGCTCTACTAAGCGATTAAGACAGCGCAATAAAGTCGATTTACCAGAGCCGGAGGCGCCCATCAAGACGCGGACATCACCCTCATTGAGATCGAGATTGATGTTGGACAAGACTGTTTGCCCTCCAAACTCTTTAACCAAATCCCTCACCTGAATTAACGCCACAGAATTACCTCTTTGAGTAATGTCACGTTGTTAGTCTCCTTAGTAGTCATACTGGGCTCATTCCTGGAATTTGATAGCGCTTACTCAAAAATTGAACGCCGACTAAGCATATTCGGTAAATCATGAAATAGAGAATACCCACAGCTAGATACACCTCTATGCCGCGCAGCGTTGTTGAAGTCAAAGTCATGGCCTGTTTAGTAATCTCTGGAATTCCGACGGTATAGGCGAATGGTGAGTACTTTAAAACTGAGGTGAACTCATTGACCATGCCCGGAATCGAGAATCTCAGCATCTGAGGTAGCTCTATAAATCTGAGCACCTGAATACGCGTCATGCCCATTGCTTGAGCTGCAAGAACCTCAGCGGGATCCACTGAGTTATATGCACCCCGAAATACCTCAGCCAAGTAGGCAGAAGCCACTAGACCCAAACTCAGAGCCATCGCCATTAATGGCGCGACCTTAAAGCCAATACCTGGCAAACCAAAGTACACCATAAATAAGAGAACTAAAACCGGCACACCCCTAAAGACATAGGTATAAAAATCGATTAAGGGAGTAAGCCAAACGATATTCAGGCGACGAAGACTTGCAAGGGCTAATCCAACTATCAAACCAGTCAGGGAGCAGACTAGTGTTACTAAAACCGTATAAGAAATGCCCTGGGCTAACTGGGCAAGAATATCCAGAAAAGTCACAGGGCAGGCTTTCGACTACTTATTATGGTCTTGATGATCGGTGATTATTTCATCCACTTATCTAGAATCGCTTTTATCTTTTCTGGACCAAGTTCATTGAGGTATTTATCAAAGTCATCGCGCAACTTGGAGCCTTTAGCAAAAGCAAATCCGAGCTTATCAAAGCCTTTGAATACATAGCTACTTTGAATTGGTAGCTTGAGTTTATTTTCATAATTGAGGAATACGGGCTCTTCAATAAAAGCTAAATCTAAATTGCCATTTTGAAGATCGGTAATTACTTCAGCGTAAGAAGGATAGAGCTTGACCTTACTTAATGAGTAATATCCCTTAGGCTCCAACTCATTCTTAATGAGATCGTCATAAGCCATGCCACGCGGATAACCGATTGAGTATTTCTTGAGCTGATTCAAATCGGTGATCTGAATATTCTTATTCTTCATGCTCACGAGATGCCAAGCATTGTCATAGTACGGCTGTGAAAAATCCATCGCCTCTTTACGCTTATCGGTAATAGAGATACCTGAAAATGCTACATCAGCTTGACCACTAGAAACGGCACCTAACATGCCGGCCCAGTCATACGGCGTCACCTTAAAAGTGCAGCTACGAGATTGACAGTAACCCTGGAAAATATCCATATCCACGCCAACGATCTGCCCTTTGTCATCGAACAACATTGGTGGGGATGCAGGCGATACGGCAACCTTAATTTCTTTAGTATCTGAGGACTTGGAGCAAGCCACAATAGTGATAGCTAGAACAGCAGCAAACAATGCCAGAAAAAAGCGTTTCATGAGTACTTCTCCTATCCTAATGAATGGTTATACCCATGCTATGGGCGCACACCAAGTATAGGGGAATTGGTGAAAGGCTGGCTACTGTAACGTGTTTTTAAATGCGGGAAGCATAGGCATAGCCATAACTTCAATACCCTCTTCGCGCAAAGCCTCAGCTTCATCTAGAGTGGTTTGACCTCGAATACTCCGCTCAGGAGATTCCTTATAGTGAATTTTTCGAGCTTCTTCGGCAAAAGAACTCCCTACATCTTCGGAACGCCCCATCAACTCACGCATACCCTTTAAAAAGGCTGCTTGCACCTGCGCCTCCAACTGAGAATGATCGTTTCCAGTCAAGGCAACAACATCACCAGTTAGGCCGCCACTGACACCAGAGTTGTCTGTTGTCGCAGGACTGGCAAGAGTCAACTCGGTTGAAGTTGAGGCATCTTTGCTTGAGCTTGATTTAGCAATATGTGGAGCTGATGGCATCCGCGTAATCTCAGTACTGTCGCAAATAGGGCACGCCAGCATCCCCTTGTCTTGCTGAGCAAGGCAATCCTCTTCAGAGGCAAACCATCCCTCAAAGCGATGATCTAGTGGGCAAGCGAGGTTATAAACTTTCATAAGACCTATATAGGGGCAAAAATACCAAATTCAATAGGCCTATTTTAATAGGATTATGGAATTAGCCTGGAATGGGCGTAGGACTCACTAAACCACGGCGATAGCGGTCCAACCAGTAAGTTGCAATCGTTGTTTTCACATCGGTAATTTCGCCCTGCTCTACCCACTCCAATAGTTGCTCCAAAGGTGCGGCAAATACATCCAAAAACTCTTCATCATCAAGATGGCTTTTTCCTGAGATCAGACCTTCTGCCAGATATATATCAATAAATTCAGTTGAATAGGAGATTACTGGATGGATGCGGCGGATAAAACTCCATTTACTCGCCGAGTAGCCCGTCTCTTCTGATAACTCGCGCTGTGCGCATAATAATTTATCCTCACCAATCTCCAGCTTACCCGCAGGAATTTCAATGCAGGCTTTCGCTACTGGATAACGATATTGGCGCTCCATCAGCACCCTACCGTCATCAAGGATGGCCAGAATAGCAACTGCTCCGGGATGGGTGAGGTATTCACGCACGGCCTCTTTACCATCGGGCAAACTTACCTGATCGCGCTTCATATTCAAAAAGATACCGCCGTAGATATCTTCTCCAGACAAGCGCTCTTCTTTTAAATGGGCATCGCCAAGCGGGAGATCTTTAAACGATTTTTCAGTCATAGCTATCTTTCATGTATTGAATAGCCATCATACAAAACCTAGATGACAGAAAAGAGAAAGGCCCCTATTCGGAGCCTTTGTTACAAACTAATGGGGTCGGCCTTTATGAGCCCAATAAGGTGCGGCGCATTGCATCAAGGCACACGGCCATAAGTCCTGCTGGGAAAATACCTAGAGCCAGAACAAATACCGCATTCAAGCTCAAAAGCCCGCGAGCAAAACCAGAACCAGAAACTTCCGCAGCATGCTCTGCTTTTGGCTCATCAAAGTACATGACCTTAACCACTCTGAGGTAGTAGAAAGCGCCAATCAATGAAGCGATCACGGCAATGATGGCTAAGAATGTATGCTCGCCATCAACCAAGGCCTCAAGCACTCCCAACTTAGCTGCAAAGCCTACTGTTGGCGGAATACCGGCCAAAGAGAACATCATGACTAGGCCAATAAAGGCAAACCAAGGGTGGCGCTTATTCAATCCCTTGAGGTCATCAATAGTTTCACAATCATGGCCCTTACGTGACAACATCATCAAGAGGCCGAAGGTACCTAATGTTGTTAACACATAGGTAATGGCATAGAACATCGAAGCACTAAATGCGTGGTCGTCAAATACGGATAACATACCCAACAATACAAAGCCCATCTGCGCAATCGCAGAGTAAGCCAACATGCGCTTCATATTGGTTTGCGCAATCGCAGTAACGTTACCAACCACCAATGACAAGATGGCTAGCAACACCAACATCGGCTGCCAGTCGCCCAAGAGTGGCAATAAGGTATTCACGAGCAAACGGAATAACAAAGCAAAAGCAGCAATCTTAGGGGCTGCGGCAATCATCAAGGTAACCGCTGTTGGTGCACCTTGATAGACATCAGGAACCCACATATGGAATGGCACAACACCCAACTTGAAAGCCAAGCCAGAAACAATGAATACTAAACCAAAGGCCATGACCAGATGATTCACACGCGGATCGGCAACTGTTCTGAAGATTTCAATTAGATCGAGTGAGCCAGTTACGCCGTACAGCATGGACATACCGTAAAGCAAGAAACCAGATGCTAGAGCGCCAAGAATGAAGTACTTAATGGCTGCCTCCACACTCTTCTCATTACTGTGACGCATCGCTACCAAAGCATAGGTAGGCAAAGCCATCAACTCAAGACCCAAATAGAGGGTCAACAAATTGGCTCCTGAAATCAATACGCACTGCCCTAACAAAGCCAGCAATACCAAAACAATGAAGTCTGGACGGAACATCGCGCGATCTGTGAGGTATTGCTTTGAATACACCAAGCTCACCAATACCGCACCGCAGGAGCAAGCTTTTAAAAGGTTTGAAATTGGATCAGACTGAAATAAGCCATTCATGGCAACAATAGAAACATCTCCAATGCGGCCAACAAATGCAAAGATCAGATACACCAACAAAATGATTGAGAAGAAGTAAACAAAACCAACACCACGTGGCGTATGAAAAATATCTTGCTCTACTCCAGGAGTTGCTGGCTGACGCTCAGGAACATAAACGCTAGCTACCAGCAAAAGGCAGGCAACAACAAGTAAAACGAGTTCCGGCAGGACGGCGTATAGGTCAAAGGCTTGCATTAGCTTTTACTCAGAGTTTGCTGACAGCAACATGCTGCAGCAGATTAATCACGGACGGATGAATGATGTCGGTAAATGGTTTTGGATAAACACCCATACCGATTACACAGATGGACAACACTGCCATCATGAAATACTCACGCGCATTGAGATCTTTTAACTCCTCAACATGCTTATTAGTAACCGCACCAAAGAATACGCGCTTCACCATCCATAGGGAGTAAGCAGCGCCGAGGATTAATGCAGTCGCCGCCAAGATACCGATCACAAAGTCGTAATCAACCGCAGCCAGGATCACCATGAACTCACCTACAAAGCCGGAAGTAGCAGGCAAACCGCAGTTAGCCATTGCCATCAAAACTGCAAATGCTGTGAATGCAGGCATGCGATGGACAACGCCACCGTAATCAGCAATTTGACGTGTATGCATACGGTCATACAGCACGCCAATAGATAGGAACATTGCGCCAGCTACAAAACCGTGTGAAATCATCTGCACAATACCGCCCTCAATACCCAGCGGGCTAAAGAGGAAGAAACCGAGGGTCACAAAGCCCATGTGCGCTACAGAAGAGTAAGCCACCAACTTCTTCATGTCTTTCTGAACTAAAGCCACTGCGCCTACGTAAATCACAGCCACTAAAGATAGGAAGATGACAAACGGCCCTAGATACTGACTTGCATCTGGAGCGATTGGCAATGAGAAGCGCAAGAAACCATAAGCACCTAGCTTCAACATAATTGCAGCCAAAACAACGGAGCCGCCGGTGGGTGCTTCAACGTGTACGTCTGGCAACCAAGTGTGTAAAGGCCACATTGGCACTTTCACAGCAAAGGCCATGAAGAAGGCAAAGAACAAGAGGATTTGCTCAACGATGTCGAGGCGGGCATTATGCCAGGCCAAGATATCAAAGGTATTCGTTACGTTGTACAGGTACAGCATGGCAATCAAAGTTAGCAATGAGCCAAGCAAGGTATACAAGAAGAACTTGAATGCGGCATAGATACGGTTATGACCACCCCACACACCGATGATGATGTACATCGGAATTAAGGTTGCCTCGAAGAAGACGTAGAACAGCAGAGCATCTAATGCAGCAAATACACCAATCATTAATCCAGAAAGGATTAAAAAAGAGGCCATGTACTGGGAAACCTTCTTATCAATAACTTCCCATGCGGCAATCACAACAAAAATGTTGATGAACGCAGTTAAAACAATAAACCAGACTGAGATACCGTCGATACCTAAGTGATAGTTAATGTCGTAACGAGGAATCCAGCTCATCTTTTCAACAAACTGCATACCAGGATTGGCAATGTCAAAGTGAATAATCAAAGGCAGGGTTGCAATGAAGCCAAGTACGGCGCCAAAGAGGGCTAACCAGCGAACGCCAGCAGTCGGCCTCTCTGAACCGTAGAACAAAATAATGATTCCGAAGAAAATCGGGATCCAGATGGCGTAAGAAAGAATCATGATGGCTACTTAAGTAACAAAGGCCTAGCGAACAAAAGGCAGGTAAGCGTATAAAACCCAAGCCAGCAATACCGCCAAGCCCGCAATCATTGCGAAGGCATAGTGATAGAGATAACCGGATTGCAAATGGCGAATCACTGCTGAAAAGCGCCCTACTGCATGAGCACTACCGTTGACCAAGAAGCCGTCAATAGCCTGTTGATCACCGCGATGCCACAAGATACCGCCAATCCATAACAAGCCCTTAGCAAATACCGCTTGGTTTAGATCGTCGAGATAATATTTGTTATCCATTAGCTTCTTGATTGGCGCAAATGCCTGAGCTACGACACCAGGCAACTTCGGAGCCCAGAGGTAGCCAATTGCTGCTGTCAACACACCCAGCACTACCAAAAGCAATACTGGAGAAGTCAATGAATGCATTGCCATAGCAATCGGGCCATGGAACTCTTCAGCAAGCTCTTTCATCGCCGGGTGCTTTCCAATATCGACAAAGATTGAATCACCAAAATAGGTGCCAAATAACAAAGGTGTAATCGTGTAGTAACCGATGATGACCGAAGGAATGGCCAACAGGATTAATGGCAAGGTCACAACAAATGGTGACTCATGTGGTTTTTGACCTGGAGCCAAACCATGATGTGCGTGATCATCACCCTGCTCCGCATGATCATGGTGGTGATCGTGCGCATGAGCATCATCATGACCCCAGCGTTCTTTACCGTGGAATACATAGAAGTACAGGCGGAATGAATACAAAGCCGTTACAAAGACGCTGGCCATGACTGCGAAGTAAGCAAAGCCAGAGCCAGGAATGTGGCTAGCAGCCACCGCTTCAATGATGGAGTCTTTTGAATAGAATCCGGAGAAGAATGGTGTTCCGATCAAGGCCAAGTTACCTAACAACATCATCAGGCAAGTAATTGGCATGTATTTCCACAGACCGCCCATTTTGCGCATATCTTGCTCGTGATGCATACCCAAAATCACACTACCCGCAGCAAGGAACAAGAGCGCCTTGAAGAATGCGTGCGTCATCAGATGGAAGATGGCAATTGGATAAGCTGATACGCCCAATGCGACAGTCATGTAACCCAGCTGAGACAGGGTTGAGTAAGCAACTACCCGCTTGATATCGGTCTGGACGATACCCAAGAAACCCATAAAGAGCGCAGTGATCGAACCAATCACCAAGATGAAACTCAAGGCCGCATCAGATAACTCAAATAGAGGTGACATACGTGACACCATGAAAATACCGGCAGTCACCATCGTTGCAGCATGAATCAATGCAGAAATTGGGGTTGGGCCTTCCATCGAATCGGGCAACCAAACGTGTAATGGGAACTGGGCTGATTTACCCATCGCACCGATAAATAGACAGATACACGCTACGGTTACTAAATTCCAGCTCGTACCAGGCAATGTTTGCGCGGCAAGTGCGGTGTTCTGAGCAAAGATCACGTCGTAGTTCATGGAACCAGTGCTAGCTAATAGCAAGCCAATACCCAGAATGAAGCCAAAGTCACCAACACGGTTAACTAAGAAGGCCTTCATATTGGCAAATACAGCAGATTGACGCTCAAAGTAGAAGCCAATCAATAAATAAGAAACCACACCCACTGCTTCCCATCCGAAAAAGAGTTGCAAGAGGTTATTACTCATTACCAACATCAACATGGCGAAGGTAAAGAGCGAAATGTATGAGAAGAAACGGTTGTAACCTGCTTCACCCTGCATGTAACCGATGGTGTAGATGTGAACCATCAAAGATACAAAGGTCACCACACACATCATGGTGGCTGTCAGCGGGTCAATTAAGAAACCAATATCTAGATTAAGCTCACCCAATTGCATCCAGCGATACACGGTGCCATTGAAATAGAAGCCATCCATGACTTGAACAAGCACGAAGCATGACAAGACAAAAGCGATCATCACCCCAAGGATAGTTACAAACTGGCAAGCACCGTTACCGATGCGGTTACCGCCTAATTTAGTACCGAAGAATCCCGCAATTGCTGAGCCAAATAATGGCGCCAGCGGAATTGCGCAGAGAACAGGAAGAGTTAAGGTCAATTGCATGACTAGCCTTTTAGGTGGTCAAGGTCTTCAGCATTGATGGTGTCCACCTTACGGAAGAGAACAACCAAAATTGCCAGACCGATTGCTGCCTCAGCAGCAGCCACAGTCAAAATAAAGAATACGAATACTTGACCAGCCATATCACCCAAATAATGAGAGAAGGCTACAAAGTTCATGTTCACCGAGAGGAGCATCAATTCAATTGCCATGAGTAGCACGATGATGTTCTTACGGTTCAAGAAAATACCAATCACGCTAGTCGCAAACAAGATTGCGCCAAGCACCAAGTAGTGAGCTAGGGTAATAGTCATTTCTTCTCCCCACGAACATCTTGCTTTGCTGCCATGTCGGAATCCATCTTGACGATGCGCATACGATCAGCAGAATTCACATTGACCTGCTCATGAATATTTTGAGATTTGGAGTCTTTACGATTGCGTAAGGTCAAGGCAACAGCAGCAATAATGGCCACCAAGAGAATAACCCCGGCAACCTCGAAGGCATACACATAATCCACGAAGATCAGCATACCCAATGCCTGTGTATTGCTAGTAGCCATTTCCTCGAGCATCGGCTGCACAGGTGCACTCGTACCGATAAAGCTACGAATTAAAACGATAGACAGCTCCAATACGATGACAGCACCCATCAAGAAGGCTACTGGTAAAAATTTCTTGAAATCACGACGCAAATGCTCAAGATCCAGATCGAGCATCATGACCACGAACAAGAAGAGCACCATTACTGCGCCAACATATACAAGAATCAGGGCAAGGCTTAAGAACTCCGCCTTCAGAAGCATCCATAAACCAGATGCGCAGAAGAAGGCTAAAACCAAGAACAAGGCAGCATGTACAGGATTGCGAGCTGTTATCACGCGCAGTGCTGAGAGCACTAAAAGGCCAGCAAAGGCATAAAAGAAAGCTGCAAAAAGTGTAGAAGTATCGAATGTCATATGTCGTTGTGCTTTATTCGATTAACGATAAGGCGCATCAGCTGCGCGGTTAGCGGCAATATCTTTTTCATACTTATCGCCTACTGCCAAAAGCATTTCTTTAGTGAAATACAAATCGCCGCGCTTATCACCGAAATACTCAAAAATATTGGTTTCAACAATGGCGTCAACTGGGCAAGCCTCTTCACAGAAGCCACAGAAAATGCACTTAGTTAAGTCAATGTCGTAACGGCTGGTACGGCGAGTACCATCATCGCGCTCAGCAGTTTCAATCGTGATGGCGTAAGCAGGACAAACCGCCTCGCATAGCTTGCAACCAATGCAGCGCTCTTCCCCGTTTTCATAACGGCGCAAAGCATGTAAACCACGGAAGCGAACAGACTGTGGAGTCTTCTCTTCAGGGTATTGAACAGTAATCTTTGGTTTAAAGAGATAGCGACCGGTAATCGACATACCAGTCAAAATATCTTTGAGCATCAAGCTGTCGAGGAATTGGGAAATTTTCTTAAACATGATTGATCAACTTATTTCCAAATATTCAATGGGGATACAACCCATGCGCCAACGACAACTACCCAGAATACGGAGATGGGAATAAAGATCTTCCAGCCCAAACGCATAATTTGGTCATAGCGATAGCGCGGCAATGTCGCACGCAACCAGATAACGCAAGACAAGAGGAAGAAGGTTTTAGCAAACAACCAGAAGAAGCCCGGGATATCACGAAGGATTGGCAAATCAACGATAGGCAACCAGCCACCCAAGAACATGATAGATGCTAATGCTGCGATCAAGATCATGTTGGCGTATTCAGCCAAGAAAAACATCGCAAAAGCCATACCGGAGTACTCAACCATGTGGCCTGCAACAATCTCAGATTCACCCTCAACCACGTCAAATGGATGACGGTTCGTTTCAGCAACGCCGGAGATGAAGTAAATCACGAACATTGGTAGCAAGGGCAACCAATTCCAGGATAAGAAATTCAAACCCATGTTGGCGAAGTAGCCCTGCTCTTGCGAAGCCACAATCGTACTCAAGTTCAACGAGCCAGAAGTTAACAGCACAGTAACCAATGCAAAGCCCATGGCAATTTCATAAGAAATCATTTGAGCTGAAGCGCGCATTGCGCCAAGGAATGGGTACTTAGAGTTCGATGACCAACCCGCCAAGATCACACCATAAACACCAATAGATGAGATAGCCATGACATAGAGCAATCCAGCATTGACGTCAGCCAAAACCATTTTGGCCTGGAAAGGAATCACAGCCCACGCAGCAAAAGCCGGCATGATCACCATCACTGGTGCAATGAAATACAGTACTTTGCTTGCTTGTGTTGGAGAAATGATCTCCTTCATCAAGAGCTTCAAGGCATCAGCAATAGGCTGCAGCAAGCCCAGAGGACCAACGCGGTTAGGTCCAAGACGGATATGCATCCAGCCGATTAACTTACGCTCCCACAGAGTCATGTAAGCAACAGCGCCAAACATCGGCAACACGATGATTACGATACGCACCAGAGCCCAAACAAGTGGCCACAGTGAGCCAAAGATGGCTTCACCTTGGGTGGTAATGAGGTTCAAGAAATTATCCATCTCGTCCCTTATGCCTTGCTAACAGTTACGGGACCAAACATCGATCCCAATTTAGCGCTAGCCATAGTGCCCGCAGAAATTCTGACGGCACCTTTAGCTAAGTTCGCTTCCAATGTGACAGGCAAATCTACGGATTGACCACCTTGGGTTACTCGCACAGCATCGCCCTCTTTCAAGCCCAACTCACTAAAGAGCACTTGACCTAATCCAACTTGATTACCACGCTTAGCATCACGCGTTAACTGCAATGCTGATGAACGACGTACGATTTGATCGCCGGCGTAAATGCCAACATCAGATATGCGCTCTAAACCTGCTGACGAGCCTGCATTGCCATTAGTTAAATTAGTTAAATTAGTTAAGTCAGTAACTGTAGATTGGTTTGACAACTTAGTGCAGTAATTTTCACCAAGCGCTTCACCCAACACCTCTTCAGGCATGTTGTAGAGGAAGCCATCTAAATTCAATAAACCACCCAGAACACGGAGAACTTTCCATGCTGGACGAGAATCGCCCAAAGGTTTTACAGCCGGCTGAATCGTTTGTGCACGGCCCTCTGAATTAACAAAAGTAGACACTGTTTCTGTGAAAGTAGAGATCGGCAGAATTACGTCAGCCACCTCAAGCAAATCAGCACTCTTATAAGCACTTAAGGCAATCACTGTATTAGCTTTAGCCAAAGCAGCGCGAGCTTGTACAGGATTTGGCAAATCAGCATCTGGCTCGATATTCATCAAGATCACTGCGCGACGCTCACCGGATAACACGGATTCAACACCAGCGCCGTTGGCATTCACCAAGCTAGCACCAACAGCATTGCCACCAACCGGCAAGAAGCCTAGAGTTGCACCAGTTTGCTCAGCAATGAATTGCGCCAAGACATGCAAATCAGATGCCTGTGGATGCGCGATTGCGGCAGAACCCAACAATACTGAAGCTGATGCACCAGAAAGCATGCTATCCGCAATCTTTTGCGCAGTAGCAGATACTGGTACGTTAGGCGTTCCAGCTGGAAGGGTAGCAGATTTCGCTTTAGCTACAGCCAATGCCACCTCACTTAATGTGTTGAGCCATGTGCTTGGAGTAGCAGCAATACTAGTTGCAGGAATTAACCAATCATCACCGCCCGCATCAATACGTGAAACTTGCAATCCACGTTTAGCAGCAGTACGTAGACGCACTGCAATCAATGGTTGCTCTTTACGCAAGAAGCTACCAATTACTAGAACGCGATCAAGCTCGCTAACTTTAGAAATCGGCATACCCAACCAAGGAGCGGTGGCTGCACCTTTCACATCAGTTTGACGTAAACGAGTCTCAACTTGCTTAGAACCCAAACCACGAATCATCTTCTGGAGAAGGTGCAACTCTTCAGTACTAGAAATTGGATGCGCTAAAGCAGCAACTGCTTCAGGACCACTCTCAGAGGAAATAGTTTTAAGTGAATGAGCAACATAATCTATTGCGGACTGCCAATCAGTCTCAAGCCACTGACCACCCTGCTTCACCATGGGTGTAGTTACGCGATCGGCACTATTCAAGCCTTCATAGGCGAAGCGATCACGGTCGCTAATCCAGCACTCATTAATTGTGTCATTCTCTAAAGCAACAACGCGCATCACTTTGTTAGATTTTGTTTGAATAGTCGTATTCGCACCAAGACTGTCATGCGGGCTGACCGAGCGCTTACGCCCCAATTCCCAAGTACGCGCAGCATAGCGGAAAGGCTTGCTGGTTAACGCACCTACTGGGCACAAATCAATCATGTTTCCAGACAACTCTGAATCAATGGTTTGGCCAGCAAAAGTAGTGATTTCAGAATGCTCGCCACGATTAACCATACCCAGCTCCATGACGCCGGCCACTTCTTGACCAAAGCGTACGCAGCGGGTGCAGTGAATACAACGGGTCATCTCTTGCATAGAGATGAGTGGACCTACATTCTTATGAAACACCACACGCTTTTCTTCTTCGTAGCGTGAATTCGATTTACCGTAACCAACTGCCAAATCTTGTAACTGGCACTCACCACCTTGATCGCAAATTGGGCAATCCAAAGGATGGTTAATGAGCAAGAACTCCATTACAGAGCGCTGAGCTTCAACTGCTTTAGCGGAATGCGTAAACACCTTCATACCTTGAGTCACTGGTGTCGCACAGGCTGGCAATGGTTTTGGTGCTTTTTCAACTTCAACCAAACACATACGACAGTTGGCAGCGATAGACAATTTCTTGTGATAGCAGAAGTGTGGAATATAAGTGCCGAGCTTGTTCGCGGCGTGCATCACCATCGAACCTTGCGGAACTTCTACTGCCTTACCATCTAATTCGATTTCAACCATGCTCACTTTAAGATGTCCCGTGCTCAATGTCTTATAAAGGTTTCGCAGAATCTAAGCAGCGCTTATGCTCTACGTGATACGCAAATTCATCCATGTAATGCTTCAACATGCCACGAACTGGCATTGCAGCTGCATCGCCCAGGGCGCAAATCGTGCGACCCTGAATGTTTGCCGCTACATCGTTTAATAAATCCAAATCTTCAGGGCGTCCTTCGCCGTGTTCAATACGGTGAACAATGCGCCATAACCAACCAGTACCTTCACGACATGGCGTGCACTGGCCGCAAGATTCTTCGTGATAGAAATAAGACAGACGCTCTAAGGCGCGAACCATGCAACGCGTTTCATTCATCACGATCACTGCACCAGATCCCAACATCGAACCTGCTTTCGCAATGCTGTCGTAATCCATGGTGAGCGTCATCATCTCGGCACCAGGAATAACTGGTGAAGAAGATCCACCTGGAATAACTGCCTTCAATGGAATGCCATCACGCATGCCACCCGCCAACTTTAGTAAGTCTGCAAATGGTGTTCCCAATGGAATCTCATAGTTACCCGGATAAGTAACGTCGCCGGAGATGGAGAAAATCTTTGTGCCACCGTTATTTGGCTTACCCAACTCTAAATACGCTGGACCACCGATTGCCATGATAAATGGCACAGCAGCAAATGTTTCAGTGTTATTAATCGTAGTCGGCTTGCCATACAAACCAAAGCTTGCTGGGAATGGCGGCTTAAAGCGTGGCTGACCCTTCTTACCTTCAAGTGACTCTAAGAGCGCAGTCTCTTCACCACAGATGTATGCACCCCAACCTGGAGCAGCATGCAATTGGAAGTTGAAATCACTTCCCATGATTTTGTCGCCAAGATATCCGGCAGCACGAGCTTCTTCAAGAGCCTCTTCGAAACGGGAATAGACTTCCCAAATTTCGCCGTGGATATAGTTGTAACCCACAGTGATACCCATAGTGTAGGCACCAATAATCATGCCTTCAATCAAAGCATGCGGGTTGTAACGCATGATGTCGCGGTCTTTAAATGTACCTGGCTCACCTTCGTCACTATTGCAAACTAAATACTTTTGGCCGGGGAATTGGCGGGGCATAAAGCTCCACTTCAATCCAGTTGGGAAGCCTGCGCCTCCACGACCACGCAATGATGAAGCTTTTAATTCAGCAATGATCGCATCCGGTGCGACCTTGTCATTGATGATGCGACGCAGCTGTTGATATCCGCCACGGCTTTCGTAATCTTTTAAACGCCAGTTCTCGCCATTCAATCCAGCAAGAATCAAAGGCTTAATGTGTCTGTCGTGCAAGCTGGTCATGCTGCTTTCCCTTCTGCACGGAGCTCACTTAAGAGAGCGTCAATCTTTTCTTTACTCATGAAGCTGCACATACGCTTGTTATTCACCAACATCACCGGAGAATCTCCGCAAGCGCCCATGCACTCGCCCTCTTTAAGAGTGAACGTACCGCACGGAGTTGTCTCGTTGTAACCAATACCCAATGTTTCTTTTAAATACGTTGCAGCAGTTTCACCATGGGTTAACTGGCAAGGCAAGTTTGTGCAAATTACCAACTTGTATTTACCAATCTTTTTGGTGTCGTACATGTTGTAGAAAGTGGCTACTTCATCAACTGCAATCGTTGGCATTTCTAAAATCTGGGCGACAGTTTCAATCACCTCTGGTGAAACCCAACCTACTTCAGTTTGGGCAGCGATCAAAGAAGCCATCACAGCAGATTGTTTTTGTTCTGGCGGGTATTTCGCGACATTGCGCGCAATGTCTGCGAGCGTTTTGTCTGAAAGTTGAAGAGTTGTTGTCATGAATTCATCCTTGGCGCGCTGTATTAGCGGTCAATCTCCCCGAACACGATATCTTGGGTACCAATAATGGTTACAGCATCGGCCAACATGTGGCCACGTGACATCTCATCCATTGCGGATAGATGCACAAAACCTGGTGCACGAATCTTCATGCGGTATGGCTTATTTGCACCATCGGAAATTAAGTAAATACCAAACTCACCTTTTGGATGCTCAACTGCAGAGTAAGCCTCACCATCAGGAACGTGCATTCCTTCAGTAAAGAGTTTGAAATGGTGAATCAACTCTTCCATATTGGTCTTCATATCCACACGCTTCGGTGGAGCTACCTTATGGTTGTCACTCATGACTGGACCATCATTCGCTTTGAGCCAAGCTACACATTGTTTAATGATGCGATTAGATTGGCGCATTTCCTCCATGCGAACTAAATAGCGATCATAAGAATCACCATTCACACCAACTGGAATATCAAAGTCTAGCTTGTCGTAAGTTTCGTAAGGTTGCTTTTTACGCAAGTCCCACTCAATGCCAGAACCGCGAAGCATTGGGCCAGTGAAGCCGAGCTGCAAAGCGCGCTCAGGTGAAACAACGCCAATACCAACCAAGCGTTGCTTCCAAATACGGTTATCCGTTAAGAGATTGCAATACTCATCCACATTGGCATCGAAACCATTTGAGAACTGCTCAATAAAATCAAGCAAGGTGCCGCTACGGTTTTCATTCAAACGCTTGATTGCAGAAACGCTACGAATCTTCGACTTAGAGTACTGAGCCATCTCTGTTGGCAGGTCACGATAGACGCCGCCTGGACGGTAATAAGCAGCATGCATACGAGCGCCTGAAACCGCTTCGTACATATCAAAAATATCTTCGCGATCGCGGAAGGCGTATAAGAACACAGCCATGGCACCAACGTCCAGGCCATGGCAACCAATCCACAAGAGGTGATTGAGCAAACGGGTTAATTCGTCATACATCACGCGAATATATTGAGCGCGCAAAGGTACATCTACTTGCAGCAACTTCTCAATTGCCATGACGTAAGCATGCTCGTTAGACATCATTGATACGTAGTCCA
The DNA here is from genome assembly GCA_041179645.1 of Pseudomonadota bacterium. Taxonomy (GTDB): domain Bacteria; phylum Pseudomonadota; class Gammaproteobacteria; order Burkholderiales; family Burkholderiaceae; genus Polynucleobacter. The sequence goes on along the minus strand of JBEGSZ010000013.1, from coordinate 46,919 downwards.
AGCGATCCATGTAAGGAACGTTTTGAATCCAAGTACGTGTCTCTGCTAATTTTTCGGTAGCACGATGCAATAAACCAATATGCGGATCAGCGCGCTGAATCACTTCTCCATCAAGCTCGAGCACTAGACGTAATACGCCGTGCGCTGCAGGATGCTGAGGGCCAAAGTTGAGGGTGTAGTTCTTAATTTGTGCCATGACTTAAACCGGACCTCCGTACTGCTCTTCGCGCACGATACGTGGCGTGATTTCACGCGCTTCAATCGTGACAGGCTGATACACAACACGCTTTAACTCTGGGTCGTAACGCATTTCGACGTTGCCAGAAATTGGGAAATCTTTTCTAAATGGATGACCGATGAAGCCATAGTCAGTCAAGATACGGCGCAAGTCTTCATGGCCGTCAAACAAGATGCCATAGAGGTCAAATGCTTCACGTTCAAACCAGTTAGCCGCAGCCCAAACTGGAGTAAGTGAGGCCACCACAGGGTAAACATCTTCTGGCGCAAATACACGCACACGCAAACGCCAGTTGTGCGCGATAGACAAGAGATGAGATACAACACCGAAGCGCTGACCGCCCCACTGCCCTTCACGGAAATCTTGATAATCCACGCCGCATAAATCAATCAATTGCTCAAAAGCGAGTGATGGATCATCACGCAACAACATAGCGGATTCAAAATAGGTATCTGCATTTACAACAACAGTAACTTCACCCAAAGCAATCTCAATAGATTGCGCACGCTTACCTAAAACTTTTTCTAGATTAGCGGCGAGTTGAACTAAACGATCTGACATGATTTAAGCCTTCCGCGCAATCGTGCTAGTTCGAGCGATCTTGGATTGCAACTGAATGATTCCATAGATCAACGCTTCTGCAGTTGGGGGGCAACCAGGAACATAAATATCCACTGGCACGATGCGATCGCAACCGCGAACTACTGAATATGAGTTGTGGTAATAACCACCACCATTGGCACAAGAACCCATGGAGATAACCCAGCGTGGCTCAGGCATTTGGTCATAAACCTTACGAAGCGCTGGAGCCATCTTGTTGCAAAGCGTACCAGCAACAATCATGAGGTCTGATTGACGTGGAGATGGGCGGAACACCACACCAAATCGATCCAAGTCGTAACGTGATGCGCCTGCATGCATCATTTCTACGGCGCAGCAAGCAAGACCAAATGTCATTGGCCATAAAGAGCCATTACGCGTCCAGTTAATTAACTGGTCTGCAGTAGTGGTAACAAATCCTTCTTTGAGAACGCCTTCTAGTGCCATATCTATCACTCCCAGTCGAGAGCGCCCTTTTTCCAGATATATACGAAGCCCACAATGAATTCCAATAAGAAAATCACCATAGAGGCGTAGCCGAACCAGCCGATATCACGAAGAGCTACACCCCATGGAAATAGGAATGCAGTTTCTAAGTCAAACAAAATAAATAGGATGGCGATGAGGTAATAACGCACGTCGAACTTCATACGCGCATCTTCGAAGGCCTCAAAACCGCACTCGTACGGCGATAGTTTTTCAGCATCTGGCTTCGAAGGAGCCAAAATTTTTCCGAGGAACATGGGGACCAATCCCACCCCAATACCTACGAGGATAAAAAGAAGAACAGGAAAGTAATTAGCGAGATTCAAAATGGTCCTGAGTCGTTCGTCTGACAAATCTTAAGAAATAACAAATTATCATTTACTCAACTACGTAAAGCCTTGACTTACAGCATAAATCCTTACAAATTTTACAGTTTGGTGCCGACGGCGAGACTCGAACTCGCACAGCCTAAGCCACTACCCCCTCAAGATAGCGTGTCTACCAATTTCACCACGTCGGCATCTTGTAAAACCTGTCAATTCTACTGCATTGCACCACTCAGCAACCCCAAAAATAGGGGTAGAAAGTGCTTAAAACCTGTTTTTTTACTTCGGAACGGCTGGCTTGGTTGGATCTTGTGCAGGAGCGGCTGGGGCAGCAGCAGGAGCTACGGCAGGAGCTACGGTTCCAGACAAAATACCAGGACTAACTTCCTTCTTATTGCCGATCCAAGTAATCCCTAAGGTGCAAACAAAGAAAACTGCCGCAAAAATAGCGGTTGTGTGGGACAAGAAGTTGGCAGAGCCGCTAGCGCCAAACAGGCTGCCAGAAGACCCCGAACCAAAAGCAGCGCCCATATCGGCACCCTTACCCTGCTGAAGCAACACAAGCAAGATCACAGCCAAAGCTGAAATAACCTGCAAAACGATCAGTAAAGTCTTAAACCATTCCATGGCTTATCTCCAAATAAAAAATCTAGGCCTGACAAATGGCGAGGAAATCCTGTGGGTTCAATGAAGCTCCCCCAATCAATCCGCCATCAATATCTGGCATTGCAAACAATTCAACAGCATTGTCAGGCTTGACACTGCCGCCATACAAAATTCCCACATGGGACGCTACATCCTCATCAAACTCCGCTAATTGCAAACGAATTGCTCGGTGTATATCTTGAGCCATTTGAGCGCTTGCCACCTTACCGGTACCAATGGCCCAAATAGGCTCATAAGCAATCAGGCAGTCAGCTAAACGGTCTTGCAAAATAGCTACTTGTTTTGAAATTTGACCTCGTACCACCTCAACCTCACGACCCGAATTACGCTCATCAGCAGACTCGCCGACACAAATCACCGGGATCATGCCATTGTCGAGGGCTTGAAGAGCTTTCTCGGCCACCTGCTCATCAGTCTCCTGATGGTATTGGCGACGCTCAGAGTGACCAACAATCACATAAGCGCAATCCAACTCCTTCAGCATGGAAGCGGCAACTTCTCCGGTATAGGCCCCTGAAGCATAGGCAGATACATCCTGAGCACCCAAACTTAAAAAAGCTAAAGAGCAATCGCGAATCAACTCACCGCACTGCGCCAAATAAGGCGCAGGAACGCAAACAGAATACTTACGCCCTGCCGGCATTCCCTGCTCCATACCGCGGCAAACGGTTTTAACCCAGTCTGCATTATTTGCAAGACTGCCGTTCATTTTCCAGTTGCCGATAACAGTGAGTGGACGCATGAAATAAATTCTGTATCTAGACAGTCAACACAATCTTGCCAACGTGCTCAGAAGACTCCATCAAACGATGGGCATCAGCCGCTTGGTCCAAGGTAAATGTTTTATAAATGACTGGCTTCAACTTACCTGCATCGAGCAAAGGCCAGATACGGTCATGCAACTGCTGAGTAATTTGCTTCTTGAATGACACTGGACGTGGTCGCAATGTAGAACCAGTAATGGTTAGACGACGACGCAAAATTTGCCCAGTATTTACTTCGGCTTTTGATCCACCCATGATCGCAATGATCACGATGCGGCCATCATCAGCCAAGCAATCAATTTCTTTTTGTACGTAAGCACCGGTAACCATGTCAAGAACCACATTGACACCTTTGCCATCGGTTGCTTTTTTTACTTCTTCAACAAAGTCTTGTGTCTTGTAATTGATCGCCAAGTCAGCACCTAAAGCTACGCAAGCTGCGCACTTCTCATCGGTACCGGCAGTAACAAATACTTTATGACCTAAAGCCTTTGCAATCAAAATGGCAGTCACACCAATACCACTCGAACCACCTTGCACTAGCAAAGTTTCACCCTCAGATAACTCGCCACGCATGAAGACGTTGCTCCATACAGTGTAAAAAGTTTCCGGCAATGATGCTGCCTCTTGATCGGTAAATCCTTTAGGGTAAGGCAAGCATTGTGCAATGGGAGCGGTACACAGTTCTGCGTAACCACCACCCTGCACAAGCGCACATACCTTATCGCCAACTTTGAGGCCAAACAGATTGTCAGCGTGAGCCAGGTCACCACCAACAATCTCACCCGCTACTTCGAGACCAGGAATATCCGATGCGCCCGCTGGAACTGGGTAATGGCCTTTACGTTGTAAAACATCTGGGCGATTAATCCCAGCAGCAATCACCTTAATCAAAATCTCACCTGTACCAGCAGCCGGAGCTACTGGATCAGGGCGAGTAGCAGACACCAGCATTTCTGGTGCGCCAAATTCTTTGATTTCCATTACGCGCATATGAACTCCCGCTCGCTTACTTTACTTAAGCAGTTTCGCCAGATGCAGGAGCCGCTTCAGCAGTAGCTTCGGTTGCGCCTGCCAAAGGAGCAATCGTGCCACCCTCATCCGCCATTGCAGCTTTGAGAGATAAACGCAAACGACCACGCTCATCAGCAGCCAACAACTTCACGCGTACTACTTGGCCTTCTGCTAAATAGTCTTTAACTTCTTTTACACGCTCATTAGAAATTTCTGAGATATGCAAGAGACCATCTTTACCTGGAAGAATGTTTACCAAAGCACCGAACTCGAGCAATTTCACGACTGGGCCTTCGTAGATCTTGCCTACTTCAGCTTCAGCAGTAATGCCTTCGATACGTGCTTTCGCTTCAGCCATGCCTTCAGCAGAAGTAGAAGCAATTGTTACAGTACCGTCATCTTTAATGTCGATGCTGCAACCAGTTTCTTTAGTCAAGGCTTGAATTGTTGCTCCGCCCTTACCGATGACTTCACGAATCTTGTCCGGATGAATCTTGAAAGAAACCATACGTGGAGCATGTGCAGACAATTCAGTGCGAACTGAACCCATCGCTTCTTGCATCTTGCTCAAAATGTGCAAACGGCCTTCTTTAGCTTGAGCCAATGCAACTTGCATAATTTCTTTAGTAATACCTTGAACTTTAATGTCCATCTGAAGAGCAGTAATACCGTTAGCAGTACCCGCTACTTTGAAGTCCATATCGCCTAAGTGATCTTCGTCACCCAAGATGTCTGTCAATACAGCGAAACGATTACCATCCAAAATCAAGCCCATTGCTACACCAGCAACGTGTGCTTTAACTGGAACACCAGCATCCATCATTGCTAAACAGCCGCCGCAAACAGAAGCCATAGATGAAGAGCCATTAGACTCGGTGATTTCTGAAACCACACGAATGCTGTACGCGAAATCTTCTGCGCTTGGCAATACTGGAATCAATGCACGCTTAGCCAAACGACCGTGACCAATTTCACGACGCTTAGGGCTACCTACACGACCTGTTTCACCAGTAGCGAACGGAGGCATGTTGTAGTGGAACATAAAGCGATCACGGTACTCGCCTTCGAGTGCATCAATGATCTGCTCATCACGTGCAGTACCTAAAGTAGCTACTACGAGAGCCTGTGTCTCACCACGGGTAAATAATGCTGAACCGTGTGTACGTGGCAATACGCCATTACGAATTTCGATCGGACGAACAGTGCGCGTATCACGACCATCAATACGTGGCTCACCATTCAAAATCTGGCTACGAACAATCTTCGCTTCGATTTCAAACATGATGTCGCTAACAGCAACCGCATCAACATCACCCTCTTCAGCTAGCTTAGCTAAAACTGTTTTAGAGATTTCTTTGAGCTTGTCTGAACGAGCACCTTTTTGACGAATCTGATAAGCCTCGCGCAATGGCGCTTCAGCCAATGCAGTGACCTTAGCAATGAATGGCTCATCTTTAGGGGCAGCAGTCCAATCCCACTCTGGCTTGCCAGCTTCACGCACTAAATCATTGATTGCGTTGATCGCAGTTTGCATTTGGTCGTGACCATATACAACCGCACCCAACATCACTTCTTCTGACAACTGATTGGCTTCTGACTCAACCATCAATACAGCAGCTTGCGTACCAGCAACAATCAAATCCATCTCGCTAGTAGCTTGCTCTGTACGAGTTGGGTTCAAGAGGTATTGACCACTAGCGTAACCAACACGTGCTGCGCCTACTGGGCCAGCAAATGGAATACCTGAAACAGCCAAAGCTGCAGATGCAGCGATCAATGCAGGAATATCAGCAGGAACGTCTGGGTTGATCGACAACACATGAACAACTACCTGAACTTCGTTCAAGAAGCCTTCTGGAAACAATGGACGCAATGGACGATCGATCAAACGGGAGATCAATGTCTCACCTTCTGATGGACGGCCTTCACGACGGAAGAAACCACCAGGAATTTTTCCTGCGGCGTAAGTTTTTTCGAGGTAATCAACAGTCAATGGGAAAAATGACTGGCCTGGTTTGGCTGATTTAGAAGCAACTACTGTGCCCATTACTACTGTGTCATCAACGTTAACGATGACAGCACCACCAGATTGACGAGCAATCTCGCCTGTTTCCATTGTTACCTGGTGATTGCCCCATTGAAACGTCTTTACTGCTTTTTTAAACATAGTCATTCTGATCTTCTCCAAATTGTTCACGTAAAAGCCACATGGATTTCACGCTTGTCGTGGGATAAAGCAGTGTCACGACAACACTGGAGCGTTTAAAGATTACAAGGGATGCCATTCCAGGGAGGCACTGGATTTCACAAGCCAGAAACTCATTGGAATGACACGATCCCCTACACAAATAATCTTGAAGCGCTCAAAAAACATGCCATCTGCTTAAGACTGGTTCTGTTACGAAACAACCCTAAGAAAGATGGCATTGCAATACCGATAAGAATTACTTACGGAGACCTAATTTCTCGATCAATGCGCGATAGCGACCCAAATCCTTGCCCTTGAGGTAATCCAAGAGGCGACGACGGCGTGAAACCATCTTCAACAAACCACGACGGCTGTGATGATCTTTAGCGTTAGCTTTGAAATGGGGGGTTAATTCATTGATACGGGCTGTTAGCAATGAAACTTGAACTTCAGGGCTACCTGTATCGTTTGCGCTGCGCGCGTTTTCTTTGACGATTTCCGCCGTTTTAATATCAGCAACTGCCATTTTCATACTCCTTACTTGCGAACACCTGAGCTTTCACCCAATTTGTGTCGTGCATTTATTAATCAAATAAAACAAAAAAGCTTTAAAAATCAAAGCCCTCGAATTGTAGCAGATCCACCTTAATACCCCCGCTCCACGGCTAAGAGCTCCCAATGGGCTGCAATCGATATTATTTTATAAGTAACTGATTTATATAGGAATTCTAATGAATATATCCAAATATGCCTATTTTTTAGGCATATTCTCATCAAATCCCCGCTTGTAGCCCGGGGGGTACTTTTGCCACTCCTTGCCACTCAAGCCCTGTTTGTAGCCATAGTCAAAAAGCGCCTGCATGTAGGCAGTATCAAACTCAGTTTGATGGGGAAATTTAAAGTCAGATCCAATATAGGCCAAGTTAAAGCTGATGCCATCTACCTTGGTAGTGTGATAAATCCGATATAGATCTCCGACTCCCTGGGTCTGGATCAGACTGGAAATAGCCCTCTGAATGATGCTCAGGGTACCCCGCTCCGTCTCACGCCATTCAGGATCTAGGCGAGCGTTTCGAATAATGTAAGCATTACGCTGCTGTTGTAGCTTGAGCTTCAAATCTTGCGCCCGCTGGGATAAAGCACTGGGATAGAGGAATACCTGAGTAATTGCTCCACCGTCAACGTGCATCTCCTGAAAGCTTTGACCTGAAACCTCAAAATCAAACATCACCGGAGAAAAAGCACCCGGAATCGATGCTGACGCGAGCATCACTTTTCTAAATAGCTCTAGCGCTTCTGGAGTGCCAATACTGGCAATCTTGCCCATATTCCATACTACGGGCACACCTGCATCTAAGTTACTTGTACCAATCAATAGCCAGCGATTTTTTGTTGTGTACTCGTTTGCTACTTTTTTCAAAAAGTCTTGATCGACGTATTTAGAAATCAATTGAAATAAAGGCGTCGTATCGGATAAGCCATCACTCAAAATTCCAGAAATCAATCCACGCTCTATAAAAATATCTTGCGGACCTAGTTGCGTGTAAACCTGGCGCAGTACAGGGTCATACTCTTTGCCAACAAAAGCAAATGGGGCAATCAGTGCACCAGTACTGATGCCGGTTACCAAATTAAATTGTGGGCGATCACCACGCTCAGACCATCCGATTAATAAGCCAGCTCCATAGGCACCATCATCACCACCACCGGAGAGTGAGAGGTAATTTGCTGGGGAATTTAATGTCTTCTGATCTCTAACCTTAAATCCCGCCTGAATATCTAAGGCCATCTGATCTACGCTAGATTGACTGGCAACCATATATCTCACACCAGACAAGCCGGCAATTTGTGCCTGCCCCATATGCTGAGATGGCACGGCTGCCTTACGCTGCAGGCTACCGCAGCCTACCAATAAGAGGACTAAGAGAAGGATGGCAAAGCGAATGAATGGTGGCATGGTGAGTGGAGTATAAAGATGGTGTTCATTGATTGCGAAAATTAAGCAAAGGAAAATTCATGCAAGCCAAACTCATTCATGCATTAGCTTATGGTCTATTAGCCCTATCGCCTGCATTGAGCTATGCACAATTTTCCAATCCATTTGCAACTGAAAAAACCATTCCTCAGCAACGCCAAGAGATCCTCAAAAAAAGTGATGACACCCTAAAGGCGCTCTACCAAGCTCAGCCTAAAGCGAAAGAAGTTATTGATAAGTCGATCGGCTATGCGACCTTCAGCAACTTTGGCATGAAGATCTTGATTGCCGGCGGTGGAACAGGTAGCGGCGTAGTTATACCGAAAGATGGAGCTAAACCGGTTTATATGAATATGGCTGAAGTACAAGCAGGTCTGGGTATTGGGATTAAATCTTTCCAGAATATTTTCGTATTTCAGACGCAAGCTGCCCTAAATGACTTCATAAACTCAGGCTGGACTTTTGGCGGCCAAGTTACTGCTGCCGCCAAATATGAGACGAATGGTAGCGCGTATCAAGGCGCAACGACGGTAGCACCTGGCGTATTGATGTATCAACTCACAGACTCAGGCCTTGCCGCTGAAATCACCGGCAAAGGCACCAAGTACTACAAGAGCACTGATCTCAATAAATAAGAGGTGCGTATCAGTCAGATGCAGCAGATGATGCTTGAACTTCTTAAGGCGTCATCTGCGCATTGAGCTTAGCTTGGCTAGGGTCATGCAATTTATTGAGTGCAGATAGGTACGCTTTCGCTGATGCGGCAATGATGTCTGGATCAGTGCCAACACCATTGACGATGCGTCCACCCTTGGCGAGTCGCACAGTAACCTCACCTTGAGATTGGGTACCAGAGGTGATTGCATTGACTGAGTAAAGCAATTGCTCTGCCCCACTCTTCACAATCTCTTCAATCGCATTCAAGCTGGCATCAACCGGGCCGTTACCCTCAGCCTCGGAACTCGCCTCTTTATCGCCAACACGGAAAGTAACTTTAGATTTTGGACGCTCACCCGTTTCAGAATGCTGACTCAAGGAGATAAATTTATAAAACTCGCCTTCTTCCGCTGCAGCAGAATCTGACATGATGGCAATAATATCTTCATCAAAGATTTCTGATTTTTGATCAGCCAATGCCTTGAAGCGCACAAATGCTTCATTCAAATCCGCTTCAGCTTCAATTGCAATACCCAACTCTTGTAAGCGTTGCTTGAAGGCATTGCGGCCCGACAACTTGCCCAACACGATCTTATTGGTTGCCCAACCCACATCTTCTGCGCGCATAATTTCATAGGTGTCGCGATTCTTCAGGATGCCGTCTTGATGGATACCTGAAGTGTGCGCAAAAGCATTGGCACCAACGACCGCTTTGTTTGGTTGAACTACAAAACCAGTAATTTGTGAGACCAACTTCGAGGCAGGAACAATTTGAGTAGCATCGATGCCGCACACCATATCAAAGTAATCCTTGCGGGTACGTAAAGCCATGACGATCTCTTCTAAAGCCGTATTACCAGCGCGCTCACCCAAGCCGTTAATGGTGCACTCAATTTGACGAGCACCACCAATCTTCACGCCAGCCAATGAATTAGCGACTGCCATACCCAAGTCATTGTGGCAATGCACGGACCAAATGGCCTTATCCGAATTCGGAACACGGGTGCGTAAGGTCTTCATGAATTCGCCATACAACTCTGGTGTGGCATAGCCTACGGTGTCAGGAATATTGATGGTGGTAGCACCCTCATTAATCACGGCCTCAACCACTCTGCACAAGAAATCCATTTCTGAGCGGTAACCGTCCTCTGCAGAGAACTCAATATCTTCAGCCAAGTTTCTAGCAAAGCGAATGGAGCGTTTAGCTTGCTCCAAAACTTCTTCAGGAGACATGCGTAACTTCACCGCCATATGTAATGGGCTGGTTGCCAAGAATGCATGAATGCGTTTTGCATTAGCAGCCTTCAAAGCATCTGCTGCCCGAGTAATGTCTTTATCGTTGGCGCGAGCAAGTGAACATACGATGGAATCTTTCACGGCCGCTGCTACAGCGGAGATAGCCTGAAAGTCGCCTTCAGAGCTCGCAGCAAATCCAGCTTCGATCACATCCACCTTAAGACGCTCTAATTGGCGAGCAATACGAACCTTCTCGTCTTTAGTCATCGAGGCGCCAGGCGATTGCTCACCATCACGCAAGGTGGTATCAAAAATGATTACTTTGTCATTCATCACTACTCTCCGGTTCAATATTGCTTAATTATGTTTACTGCTCAATTGCGAATCTAGAAACAAAAACCCCAGCAATTTGCTGGGGCTGGTATGTCGTGGCTAATGAATTACTTTAATCTCATTAACTCAGGCCTTACCTGCCCCAAGCTGTAGGCTTAGTGCTAGTAGAAGCAAGTTAGAAAGTGAGAAATTCATCAACATGGATTAAATATAACCTAAAAATGCAGGTTTAGCTAAAACGGCGACCGCTCAGGCGCTCCCAAGCCCAGATGACATACCCTGAAATGGAATACACCACAAAGAGACCAAATAGGGTTAAAGGTGGATTGGAAGAGATCAATACAAAAGTGAGAATCATCAAGACCATGACACCAAAAGGCACGCGGTAGCGAACATCCAAGGCCTTGCCACTATAAAAACGGGCATTAGATACCATGGTTAAGCCGGCATAAACCGCTAAAAAGAAGGTAATCCAAGGAATCGCGCTGTCGCGCACTGGAATCTTATTGTCATCAGCCAACCAGATAAAACCAGCCATTAATGAGCCAGCAGCCGGACTAGGTAGACCCTGGAAAAACTTCTTATCAACCACACCCGTGTTGACATTGAAACGGGCTAAACGCAAAGCGGCACCAGCGCAATAGGTAAAGGCAGCCAGCCAACCCCACTTGCCCAAATCTTTTAGAGCCCACTCATAAGCCACCAAGGCAGGGGCCACACCAAATGACACCATATCAGCCAGAGAGTCATACTGCTCTCCAAAAGCGCTTTGGGTATTGGTCATACGTGCTACACGACCATCCATGCCGTCCAAAACTAAGGATGCAAAGATGGCAATCGCAGCCATCTCAAACTGGTGATTCATCGCATTGACGATGGCAAAGAAACCGCAGAACAAGGCTGCAGTAGTAAATGCATTGGGAAGAAGGTAAATGCCTTTGCTGCGATGACGCGGCTTATCCGCATGCAACTCTTCTACCTCGAAATCAATTTCATCGCCAAGATCTTCCGCCCACTCATCTTGAGTGCGCTCAGAACGGGTACGCGCTAAGCGACTGCGATCAATACGGCCACGACGGCGAAATGTAGTCACAGAATATTCCCAGTTAAAGCGGCTTGATTAATCTAAGCCAGGTACACGAGCTAATGCAGTGTTTGTAGCAAAAACTTTATCACCAACGCTGACTAAAGGCTCAGCGTTTAATGGTAAATATACATCTACACGGGAACCAAAGCGAATAAAGCCATAGCGCTCACCTGCCTTGAGTCTATCGCCCACATGGGTGTAACAGAGAATGCGGCGAGCAATCAAGCCGGCAACCTGAACTAGGGTGACGATTTGGCCATTGGCATCAATCACAACAGCATTGCGTTCATTTTCGGTAGAGGCTTTATCTAGATCAGCATTGACAAACTTGCCCGGGAAATACTGAATCTCTCTTACCAAGCCGTTGACTGCGCTACGGTTGGAGTGAACGTTAAATACATTCATAAAAACACTAATCTTCAAAGCTTCACGACCAGCATAAGGATCATTGGCTTTTTCCACCACGACAATACGACCGTCAGCTGGAGATAAAACTAAGTCACGACCTATAGCAGCAATACGCTGCGGATCGCGGAAGAACTGCAGAACAAAGATAAAAATGATCCACAAAGGCCATGACCATGCAATGCCACCAAGATAGTGGACTAGCAAAGTAACAGCCCCCACTAATGCCAAATACGGCCAACCTTCTTTCGCAATAATGGGGTGCGGATACATCATCTTTGTTCTGAGCCTTTTTAGTTACTGCTATTAGTTTCTAACTACTTATTACTGAGTTCTTGCTTAGTTCTTAGTTTGGTCAACTAATTTATTCTTCGCAATCCAAGGCATCATGGCGCGCAACTTAGCACCAACCACCTCAATATCATGCTCAGCATTCAAGCGACGACGTGAAATCAAAGTAGGCGCGCCTGCTTTGTTTTCCAAGATGAAGCTCTTAGCGTACTCACCAGTCTGAATATCTTTCAAACACTGACGCATTGCGTTCTTAGTATCTTCAGTCACAACGCGTGGACCAGTTACATATTCGCCGTACTCAGCATTGTTAGAGATAGAGTAGTTCATGTTGGCGATACCACCTTCGTAGATCAAGTCAACAATCAACTTGAGCTCATGCAAGCACTCGAAGTAAGCCATTTCAGGAGCGTAACCAGCTTCAACCAAAGTTTCAAAACCAGCTTTGATCAACTCAACTGCGCCGCCACAAAGAACAGCCTGCTCACCGAACAAGTCAGTTTCGGTTTCTTCACGGAAGTTTGTTTCAATGATGCCGGCACGACCGCCACCGTTTGCTGTTGCGTATGACAAGGCAACATCACGAGCAGAACCAGATTTATCTTGATACACAGCGATCAAATGTGGAACACCGCCACCTTGAGCATAAGTACCACGAACAGTGTGGCCCGGCGCCTTAGGAGCAATCATGATCACATCTAAGTCAGCGCGTGGCTGAACTTGGCCGTAGTGAACGTTAAAGCCGTGAGCGAATGCCAATGCAGCGCCCTGCTTAATGTTTGGATGAACTTCTTTGTTGTATACCTCAGCAATTTGCTCATCAGGCAAGAGCATCATGACTACGTCAGCATCTTTAACCGCTTCGCCAACTTCTTTTACTGTCAAGCCAGCATTTGCAGCTTTGCTCCAGGAAGCGCCATCTTTACGCAAACCCACAGTCACATTACAACCTGAATCTTTTAGATTCAATGCGTGTGCGTGACCTTGTGAACCATAACCAATGATGGTTACTTTTTTGCCTTTAATGAGGGACAAATCAGCGTCTTTATCGTAAAAAACTTTCATGCTCTTTCCTTGTTTTGAAAATGTAGTTAATTCAGTAATCAGTTAAAAAAATTAAACCTTGAGGATACGCTCGCCGCGCCCAATACCAGAGCCACCCGAACGGACAGTTTCTAGAATCGAGGCACGATCAATCGAATCAATAAAGGCGTCTAATTTGGCACCATCACCAGTTAATTCAATGGTGTAACTCTTATCAGTCACATCGATGATGCGACCACGGAAGATATCCGTTGTACGTTTCAACTCTTCACGCTCTTTACCAACCGCGCGAACTTTGATCATCATGAGCTCACGCTCAATATGAGGACCTTCAGTCAAATCAAAAACCTTAACCACCTCAACTAAGCGATTTAAGTGTTTGGTAATTTGCTCAATCACATCCTCAGAACCAATCGTGACAATCGTCATACGAGAAAGTGATGGATCTTCAGTAGGCGCAACACTCAGTGTTTCAATGTTGTAACCACGTGCGGAGAATAGACCAACAACCCGGGACAATGCGCCTGGTTCGTTCTCTATCAATACAGAAATAATATGTCGCATTAGAGATCCTCACTACCCAAAAGCATTTCAGTAATACCCTTACCCGCTTGAACCATTGGCCAAACGTTTTCTTCTGGGTCTGTCTGGAAGTCCATAAACACAGTGCGATCTTTTAGGCGAATCGCCTCTTTGAGGGCGCCTTCAACATCAGACTTCTTCTCAATACGCATACCAACGTGACCAAAGGCTTCAGCCAACTTCACAAAGTCTGGCAATGAATCCATATAAGAGCTGGAATAGCGCTTGTTGTAAGTCAGCTCCTGCCATTGACGAACCATACCGAGGTAACGGTTGTTCAATGAAACGATCTTCACAGGCGTGTCGTACTGTTTACAAGTAGACAGCTCTTGAATACACATCTGAATCGAGCCTTCACCGGTAATGGTGAACACATCTTTATCAGGGAATGCTTTTTTGATACCCATGGCGTACGGCAAGCCTACACCCATGGTACCCAGACCACCGGAGTTAATCCAACGGCGCGGCTTATCAAACTTATAGAACTGAGCAGCCCACATTTGATGCTGACCAACGTCAGAACAAATAAAGGCATCACCGCCAGTGAGCTCCCATAACTTCTGAACTACGTACTGTGGCTTGACGATTTGCGAAGCTTCGTCGTACTTTAAGCAATCTTTTTTACGCCACTCATTAATCTGCTCCCACCATGCAGCCAACTTGGCGTCATTCTTACGTGGGCCAGCAGCTTTGAGCTGGGCAGTCATCTCTTGCAATACTTCTTTGAGATTGCCAACAATAGGAACATCTACCTTCACCCGTTTAGAAATCACAGATGGATCGATATCGATATGAATGATCTTGCGTGGATGGCTAGCAAAGTGTGCAGTGTTACCGATCACGCGGTCATCAAAACGTGCGCCGATGGCAATCAACACATCGCTGTGTTGCATCGCCATATTGGCTTCATAGGTACCGTGCATACCCAGCATGCCAACAAACTGTGGGCTAGTGCCTGGGAAGCCGCCAAGGCCCATTAGGGTATTAGTAACTGGGTAACCCAACAAATCAGCAAATTCTTTTAACTCTGGAGCGGCGTCAGCCAAGATCACGCCACCACCGGTATAGATGAATGGGCGCTCAGCCTCTTGCAATAAAGATACCGCTTTACGAATTTGTCCGCTATGCCCCTTCACTACTGGGTTGTATGAACGCATCTCCAATGTTTCTGGATAGACGAATGGCCCTTTGGCTGCAGATACATCCTTAGGAATGTCAATCAACACTGGACCTGGACGACCTGTCTGTGCAATATGGAAAGCCTTCTTAATCACCAAAGGAAGATCTTTCACATCCTTTACTAAGAAGTTGTGCTTTACCACCGGGCGAGTAATACCAACGGTATCGGCCTCTTGGAAAGCATCTTCACCAATTGCGTATGTCGGCACGTTACCGCTGATGACCACCAAGGGTATGGAATCTGTATAGGCAGTAGCAATCCCGGTTACCGCATTGGTTACACCTGGGCCTGAAGTCACTAGGGCGACGCCAACCTTGCCGGTTGCTCGCGCATAGCCATCGGCCGCATGAACTGCTGCTTGCTCATGGCGAACAAGAATATGCTCAAACTTGTCCTGCTTAAAAATTTCGTCGTAGATAAAGAGAACGGAACCGCCTGGGTAACCCCAAACGTATTCAACACCCTCTTTGTGCAAAGCCTGCACCAACATCTCGGCGCCAATCATTTCAGGCGCATTCGCTGTGGAATTTGGGTTTGCTGTGTCTTGGTTAGCTTTAGAAGCTAAAAATTCGGCGCTGCTTGTATTCATTTTCTTTCGTCCTTTGCAATTTTCGGCAAAAAATTGTTTGGTCTGTTCTGTCTCCTGCTTGTGGCCTGAGTTCGAACGGCGCTGCTACCGGAAAAAACCACTTCTTGAATGAGATTCTAGGTAGTAAGCCCTATATTCTATAGCAATCCCCTAAAATGGACGAATTCCATCTGATTCAGGTCTAATCCACTGAATGGCTTCACCCCAAGAACTTTCTGACTTTCTGAGCAATATTGAGCAGCGCGCTTTTAAGCAGGCGGTCTATGCTGTGCGGGATGACGATGCAGCCCTAGACATTGTCCAAGATGCCATGATTAAGTTAGCCGAAAAGTATGGTGATCGTCCCGCAACTGAACTGCCACTGGTTTTCACCAGAATTCTGCAAAACCGCATTCACGACTGGTTTAGACGTCAAAAGGTTCGCAATACCTGGGTCACCTTGTTCTCCAATATGGGCAAGAAATCCGATGAAAACGATGATTACGACCCTCTAGAGTCACTTTCAGCCCCAGATGACAGTGAAATTCACCAAGATGGTGCGTTTAAGCTTGAACGCAGTCAGCTGTTGCAGTCCCTGGAGTCAGAAATATCAAAATTGCCTGCCCGTCAACGAGAAGCCTTCCTGATGCGTTATTGGGATGAGCTGAGCATTACTGAAACTGCCCTTGCCATGAGTTGTAGCGAGGGAAGTGTCAAAACCCACTGCTCAAGAGCCACTCAGGCTCTAGCTAAAGCATTGAAATTAAAAGGAATTACGCTGTGAACCGCAATCAAGACCTCCTCAATCCAACAGAAGCTGACCAATTTGGCCAGACTGCTGCTGCCCTGCTTCGTCAAGGATCTCAATCCCTGCCAGCTGGCATCAAAGATCGTCTATACGCAGCGCGCCTCAAGGCACTTTCCGTCAAAAAACCAGAAAAAACACGTGTCCAACAGCATATTTTGGCCAGCAGCTCTGGAAGCTGGTCTTCAGGCTCACGCTCTTTTTGGGATAACGTGGGTTGGGTTGCCCCGCTAGTTGTTCTCGTATTTGGTCTGATTGGCATTGCCCAATGGCAACAAGACTCCCGTATCAACGATATTGCGGAATTGGATGTTGCCCTCCTAACTGACGATGTACCACCAGATGCCTATGCTGACAGTGGCTTTATGGGCTTCCTCAAAAATGGCCCCTTGGCGGATGCAGAGCAAGATGATTTGGATACCTCCAAATCACCATCCTAAAGTCGGCATCGGGTTTGATTTGCGCATGCTAAAAAACGCACGCTCCATTCTCGCGAGCCTTGCCATGAGCTTAGGCGTGGCCCTGACCTTGAGCGCCTTGGGATTATCTACAAGCGCCAAAGCCCAGCCTGCCACTACTAGCCATGGAAAAAGCACCGGCATTCCCGAGAAAAAACCAGATGGTACATGGGAAGGCCTTAAGCCAGAACAACAAAAAATCCTCGCCCCCCTGGAGGATGACTGGGACTACATGCTTCCAGACAGTCGCAAAAAATGGATGCAGATTGCTAACCTCTATCCCAAAATGAGTGAAATCGATCAGCAACGACTTCAGTCTCGCATGACGAGTTGGTCAAACCTCTCTCAGAAGAATCGTCGTATCGCCCGCGAAAATTACTTAAGTAGCCTGAAATTTCCAACCGAGAAAAAAGCTGAGGCTTGGAGTGCGTACCAAAAACTGAGTGATGAGCAAAAAAAGAAGTTAGCCAAAGCTGAGCTCAATAAGAAAAAGCCAACTGCAGCGAATGCCCCAACATTGCAACAGCACCCTATTATTCAGAAGTCCAATCTCGCGCCAACGCTGCCGCCACCTGCAAGTAATGCAGCTTCATCAGAAAATACTGGAAGCTCTAGTGCCGGCGATTCTGATGCAGACTCCAGCAACCCTTAAGCCGTGATCACTCCTGCTGAATTAAGCGCACTTCCTGCTCCGCAATTTTGGCGGAGAGTATCTTGCACTCTTTATGAGCAATTGGTTTTACTGGGCGTGATTGCTTTTACCTTCTTAGTTCCCAACCTGGGATTAGGCATTCTCTTCAACATCTCCCTACCTAGTTGGCTTACCTTTCTTTATCTCTATGTCGTGCTGGGGATTTACTTTGTTTGGTATTGGACTAAGTCAGGACAGACTCTGGCAATGCAAACATGGCGTGTGCGGATGATTGGTCCAGGAGGCTACAACCTGAACCGACAGCAAGCCATCTGGCGTTATGTGTTCGGATCCCTATGGCTTATTCCGTGCGTTCTTTTGCAGTGGATCTTCGAGCTGCAGAGATGGCAAATTATTGAGATGCTGTTCGCAGTCGCTTTGTTGCTATGGCCACTCAGCATTTACTTGGATCGCGTCAACCCTCTATTGCGCCAAAGTCTGCCAGACCGTTTTAGTGGAACGCGTTTAGTTGAGCTACCAAAGAACTGGGTAAAGCTTACTTAAGTTTTCTGGGGAATATGGGGGCTAAGCCTCTCGCAAACATTCCATTGCAGTAGCAGTCTGAATTTTTCTCTGGAAGCGATAACCCGCCAAGAGACAGGCAAGGACCCCAAAAGCGATGCCCATTACTAAAGACTGGGCAAACGCATTGAACTCAATCTCCAAAACAAAACGGCCTAGTGCCCATGCTGCTATTCCAGCGGCCAGTCCAGCTAGACTGCCTGCGAGAGTGCCAATAATGAAGAGTTCAGCCAAGGCAATCTTCCTAAGTACATTGCGGGATGCACCCACCGCCTTCAGTAAGGCAGCACTCCTAAAGCGCTCATCTTGCGTCGCCGCAATTGCAGCAACTAAGACCAGAATCGCTGCTGCAATTGTGAAGGTAAATAAGAGACCTAACACAGAAGAGAGTCGATCCAATACATCTTGTATTTGCTGCAAAGATGTCGCCACATCCACAATGGTGAGGTTTGGATAGGTCTGCGCAAGCTGGTAATCAAGGTCTTTGATCTCAGCGCTTTGATAATAAGAGGTAATCCAGGACTGCGGCATTTCTTCAAGCATAGCGGGCGGCATGATGACAAAGAAGTTCACCTTCATTGAACTCCAATCTAACTTGCGCAAAGAAGTGATTGGGGCGGTCACTTTTTCGCCGGCGAGTTCAAAGGTCATTTGATCGCCAAGCTTTAACTTCAAAGTTTTAGCTATACCCGCCTCTAATGAAGCTTGTGGCGCACTACCCTCAATCCATTGACCTGCAGTTATGCGATTACCCTCAGGCAATTGCTCGGTATAGGACAGATTAAATTCTCGATCAACTAGGCGCCGCGCATTTTCATCAACATAGTCATTCGGCCCAACCGCTTTTCCGTTCACCTCAACTAAGCGCGCGCGCACCATGGGGCTAAAACTGGGCTTCGCTACCCCTGCATCCTGCAGAGACTGAGTGATATTTGGCTTTTGATCTTCCTGAATATTAATCATGAAGCGATTGGGCGCATCCACCGGGATATTCCCCTGCCATGCCGCCAATAAATCCTGACGAAGCAAGAGAATGAGCAATAAGGCCATCAAAGCAATGCCTAAAGCAGTAATCTGCATCACCGCAAATCCTGCGCGTCGCGCCTGCGCAGTGAGTGCAAAGCGTAATGCAAAGCTTTTAGCGCCCCACTTAGAAAACAAAATCTTGAGTAGACGTAGTGATAGCCAAGAAACTATGGCAAAAAGAGCAATCGCCAAGCCAAAGCTAGCGGCAACCCAGGAGGCTAGTTTTAAATCTTGTGCAGCGATAGCGATTAAAGCAAGACAGGTAGCGAGGCCAAACAGCGCAACCCAAAGTGCTTTGATATTGATTGAACCCAACTCTTTTCGAATTAGTCGGACCGGCGAAATCATGACCAAGCTGAACAAAGGTGGTCCAGCAAAACCAATTAACAAGCAGGAGGAAAGCAAAACGCTCCAAGCTAAGGGCCAGAGGGATAGCGACGGTAAGTTGGCAAATACCAAATTACCCAAGATGCGTATTAGCACCTCCTGGATGCCATAGGCAATCGCAGCACCCATGATGGCAGCCGCCAAACTCAGAGTGCTCAATACTTTGATTTGCTTTATCAAGATTGCCTTTTGGCTTGCGCCTAGACATTTCATAACAGCGCAAACATCAGCTTGCTTTAAGACATAGCGACGTGCCGACAAGGCGATTGCTACTGCAGCCACCATGGCTGTCAGCAAGGCAACCAAAGATAAGAAACGCTCTGCCCGATCAAGCGTTTTGCGCATCAGGGGTTGTGCATTTTCTAAAGTTTCAATACGCAAGCCTCGCAATCCCTCGGATTCTATCCATTGCGTAGCCCATTGTTCATATTCAGAGATAGCCTGATCATTCCCCGCTAGCAACAATCGATAAGTGACTCGACTACCCAAACCAATTAGACTGGTGGCCGGTAAATCGTCCAGCGACATCATTACGCGTGGCGCGAAATTCATAAAGCCAGCGCCTCGGTCGAGTTCACGCTCTAGGACGCCATCAATTACAAATGATTTATCACCCAAAAGCATGCGATCGCCCGGCTTAGCCTGCAGCGCATTAAGCATTGCTGGATCCACCCAGACCGAACCTGATGGCGGAGTAAGACTTGCCTGTGATGGTGAAACCTGCAAGGTACCGCGCAAAGGATAGCTTGCGCTCACCGCTTTGAGCGAGGCAAGCTTACTTTGTGCCCCGACGGTAGCCATGCTTGGAAAGACAATGGTTTGAGCGGAGCTTAGTTTTCGCTCTTTAGCTTCTTGAATAAAGCGCTCAGGCAGTGGTTGATCGGAAGCCAGCAATAAATCCGCAGCAAGCAGTTGGCGGGCATCAAACTGGAAAGCGCGTTGCATCCGGTCAGCCAAGAAACTGACGCTAGATAAAGCTGCTACAGAAAGCGTTAATGCAACTAGTAAAGCAAGAAGCTCACTGGATCGCAGATCTTGCCTAATGCCCCGAAAGAAACTGGCTAGCACTACGATTAAATCGCCTGAATCTGACCACCATCAACACGGATCACTGACCCAGTGATAAAGGAAGCGCTTTGGCTCGCCAAGAATGCAGCGGTATCGCCATACTCCTGAGGATCACCATAACGACCCATCGGAATCTGCTTTAAGCTAGCTTGCACGACGGAGTCATAACTGACATTCTCACGCTGAGCGCGCGCCTCATCGAGCTGACGTAAACGGTCGGTTGCCACACGACCCGGCATGATTACATTCACGGTAATTCCTTCGGCAGCAACTTCAGCTGCCAAGGTTTTAGACCAGGCCAGCAATGCAGCACGCAAGGTATTGGAGATGGCCAAATTTTTAATGGGGGCGATAGCGCCTGAGGTAGTGCTCGTAATAATGCGACCCCATTTGCGCTGACGCATTCCCGGAAGAACTCGATCAGTAATGCTAATGAGTGAGAGAACCATGTCATTAAAACTCTTTTGCCACAAAGCGGGGTCTTGACCAGCAGCCAAGGTTGGAGGAGGTCCACCCGTGTTATTGACCAGGATATCGATCGGCCCAAGTTCTTTTTCTACTTTACTCACTAGGCTATCAATGACTGAGGCATCAGATAAGTCCCAGCTCAAAGCTAGCGCAGTTCCGCCGGCAGCTTCAATCAACTCTACCGATTTTTTCAAGCCCTCTGGATTGCGGCCAGTCACGGCCACCTTCACACCTTCGCGCGCCAAAGAAACGGCCATCGCCTGACCTAAGCCTCGGCTTGATGCCATTACTAATGCAACCTTGCCTTTAAGTCCTAAATCCATGTCTTCTCCACTTTTTATATTTTTTGCAATTCTAAAATGACTACTGCCCTAGAGGGGGAGGCAAATTACCAGCATAACCATACAGTGCTACCTCATAGTCTTTTAAAATTTGCGCCAAAGCCTCCTGCTGGCCCAAAACTAATGCTTGAGGGGTATTGTCTTTGAGGGTAACTCTCTTGGTATAGCGATTTTTACCAATGACAGGGTTACGTTTTTGAGGATCAGTTGCTGTCAGGAAAAACTCTACAGTCACTACAGCCTCTGGTCGAACCCGGTAATCGCCATAAAACTCCTCTACTGATGTCTGGAGGATGTAATACGGGAAGAAGCTATTGCCCTGCCCCACCGTCATGGAAAAAATCTGGGCATTATTGAGCCACTGTCGAGTGGCATTGCCAATCATCTCGTTTGGTAGCGCAGAATAAATATTGTAGAAATCCTTCTCATAACGCTGATCACCCAAACGATAGACCAAGGACTTACCATCAAATGGAGGTGCAGTATTTACGGAACCCATCTTGAGCCATAAATCACTACGCGGCTTATATGGAGCACCAGTTCGCTCCGGCGCCACCATCCAACTACTAGTCTCTAGCGCTGGTCTTTTAGGTAAAGAGCAGGCGCTCAATGCAACCATGATGAATGCGCAAGCAGCAAACTTGATGAGGGGTGAGTTTTTCATCATCTGAATTTTCATTGAGGTCATTTTTGAGCTCCATTCATTGGAGGCGTAATGCGTGCAGGTGGCTCACCCCAAATCAAGGTAGATGGCGATTGACTTGCTACACGAGTGAATTCATTAAGCTGCTCACTAGCTTGACGCAAGTTCTCCAAGGTTGCAGTTGTATCTCCTTGGACGCTAGTAACAGTTTGACGTAGAGAAACCATAGTCGCAACTAGTTCACGCATCAGAATATTGAGCTGATCTTTATCGGTGACTTTAGCAATCCGATCCAAGAGTACGTTCAAATCCTGAACTGAATTAATCAGGCCGGCATTTTGTTTTCCATCGCCAGCCATCAACTTATTCAGATTACCCAACAGCGCATCAAATTTCTTTTGCGTGCCATCTACATCCAAACCATTGAGCGCCCCAATCAACTTCTGAATGCCGGAAATAATCTCATCAGCCTGGTTTGGCATTGAAGGCACCACAGGATACTCTGGTTCCCATGGGTACTTAAGCATGTAAACCTGATCCGCCTTGGGGTAAAAATCCAACTCAACATAATTGACGCCGGTAATACCCATCGATCGAATGCGTGCGCGCAAGTTATCTTTGATGAATGATTCTAAGTGACTCTTCTCCAAGGCATTACCATAGATTTGCATTCTCACGACAACATATTCTTGCTTATGAATCATCGGGACATCCTTCTCATACAAATCTCCCGATAAGCCGATAGACGTAACCTGCCCAATCTTGACACCCCTAAAACGCACTGCTGCTCCAGCATCTAGACCCGTCACCGATTGCTTGACATAGGTTTCCACCATGAATGATTTCTTGAAGAACTGTCCTGAGCCAAAGATCAGAATAATGGTGAGTAATGCACCGATTGCAGCAAGAACAAAAACGCCTAGGCGGAAATAATTGGGATTGGAGTTATTACTCATGCTGCGTCCTTACTCATGATGCGATTAAAGAATTGGTGCACTCGAGGATCCTTGCTGGTGTCTCTCAGCACTTTAGGATCGCCCTCAGCAATAATGCCTTTAGCGTCCTTGTCCAACATAATCACCTTATCGGCGATCGAATAGATACTGGCCAACTCGTGAGAGACGATTACAAAGGTAAATCCTAGGTTTTTTGAGAGATCTAAGATCGTACTATCTAGATCAGCCGATGTAATTGGATCAAGTCCAGCTGATGGCTCATCCAAAAATAGTATCTTCGGATCTAAAGCCATCGCACGCGCAATTGCAGCGCGCTTTTGCATGCCGCCACTAATCTCGCTGGGCATATAGGTTTCGTAGGGGAGCAAGCCGACTAGATCAAGCTTGCACCGCGCCAATAGATTCATTTGATCTCTGCTGAGGTGGGTATACTCTTCCATAAAGAGTGTCACGTTATCGAGCAAATTCATTGAGCCAAATAAAGCACCCTGCTGATACATCACCCCAAAACTCGTCATAATTTTTTGGCGCTCGGCACCTTGAGCCACAGTAATGTTCTGGCCCTCAATCAAAACATCTCCAGCAAGTGGTTGATATAGGCCAAATAAATTCTTTAAGAGGCTCGACTTACCGCAACCTGAGCCGCCCAAAATGACAAAGATCTCACCGTTCTTGACTGAGAAATTGAGATTCTGTAAGAGCACTTTCGAACCATAACCTACGGTTAGGTTTTGAACATCAATGGCGTTATCAATTGCATCCATCAGAAACCTGTCCTGTAAGAGATGTAGGCAAAGATACCGTCTACCAACACAATCATGACGATACTACTCACTACTGCCCGAGTTGCAGAGATACCTACAGCGGCAGCACCAGTGCCTGTTTGCATGCCACGCAAACAACCCATTGCAGATACAACTACACCAAATAAAGTAGCCTTCAATAGACCCGAAAGCACATCTTCTACATCTACCGCAGCCAACATGCCGTTGTAAAAATTAATAAAGGGAATGCCGTAAATTTGCATAGTCAGCATAGAAGAAAAAATGCTGACGATATCGGCAAATAAGGTCAAAATTGGCGCCACTAGAATTCCTGCTAATACACGTGGCACCACCAAGAATCGAATGGGGCTTAAGCCACCAGTTACCAAGGCATCTACTTCACTATTAACAGTCATTGTTCCGATCTCAGCAGCAAACGCAGCTGATGAACGGCCAGCAAGCAAGATTGCGGTGATGAGTGGCCCCATCTCACGCACGATACCCAAAGCAGCGAGTGGCCCCACAAACGAAACAGCGCCAAATTGCTGCATGCCGATAGCGGCTTGAAAAGACAAAATCACGCCAATTAAAAATGCAACCAGACCAACAATGGGTAATGCAGCGATACCCGCTTCTACGGCCGCATTAACAAAGTCACCCCAGCGAACTTGTCTTATGTGGCGTATCGACCAAGCCAAGTCTGCAGAGAGATGGCCGATGAATGTAACTAATCCGCGAGCATCATCTATGAGATTTTGAGCAGCCATACCGGTGCTCACCACAAAACTTCTCTTTTGCTTTACAGCGGGGGTGGGGAATAAATTCTGAATCGGATCGAATTCATTTAATAGCGGTTGATACTTCGGATCTAGGCCCCGGATATCAAAGCGTCCACCCGCTTTTTGTTGAGCCTCCTGTACGTCAATTAAAAAAGCGAATGCAGACCCATCCAAGGAAATTACTTTTGAAGCCTCAAAAACCAGTGAGCGACTTTGAGCATCTCCTTGCCCCAACCACAGGGTTTGTTTTTGTCGAATATCAGTCCACACACCAGCCAATGAATACACATTAACGGCACCACTCAAGCTCACTTGAGCATGTAAAGCATCGACTTGCAACCAAACCGCAACTGGAGCTAGTGAATTTGAGGAATTAGCGTCTGAAATGCTCATAGGCAAACTATAAGGGATCTGGATAAAACCACTCTGAAATGCCTAAAAAAGAAAAAGGGCCCAGTCTTTCAACTAGGCCCCATATGAGTTGGTGCGGCTGGCAGGAATTGAACCCACGACCCCTTGGTTCGTAGCCAAGTACTCTATCCAGCTGAGCTACAGCCGCAACAGCCATAATTATGCCATGGAAGAGAAGAACTACATCACACCCGCTGGTCATGAGCGTATCAAAAGCGAGCTTTTACAGCTCCTGAACCTTGATCGGCCTGAGGTTGTCAAGGTTGTTCACTGGGCTGCCTCCAATGGCGACCGCTCCGAAAATGGGGACTATATCTATGGAAAAAAGCGACTTCGGGAGATTGATCGCCGGATTCGCTTCCTAAACCAGCGCCTTGAATTTGCGGTAGTTGTCGACAATCAGGCCCGAAAATCGGGTGAAGCCGATGCCGAGCAGGTCTTTTTTGGAGCCACCGTCACCTATGCCGCCTCAGAAGGTACTGACTCTGGCAAAGAAACTACCATCACGATTGTGGGGGTTGATGAGGTTGATTTAGAAATGGGTCACGTTAGTTGGGTCTCCCCTATTGCTAAAGCCCTAATCAAAGCCCGTTTGGGTGACTGCGTGAAAATTCAGACGCCAACCGGGCTGACCGAGATTGAAATACTGGATGTTCAGTACCGGTAATTTGGGCTTTAAGGGAATTTAGCCAGCGCGAACGCGGGTCACGCGCATCACATCCTGGTTCGTACGCAAGCTACGCATGACCTTAGAGAGATGGAGACGATCTGAGACTTGAATTGTGAAACGGATGGTGACTGCATCTTCTTTATAACGGTCATCCATAGACACATTCATGATGTTGGAGTCTGCGGCAGTCACACTACTTGCCACCCTAGCCAGCACCCCTTTACCCTGACGTGTATCGATTGCGAGATCAACCTCAAATTCTCGGTTAACCTCTTTCCCCCACTCGACCTCCACCCACTTATCGCTGTCCTTCGAAAGCATTTTGAGGGCAACTGGGCAGTCATTGGTATGAACCTGTAAACCTTCACCCTTACCGAGATAGCCAATAATGTTGTCACCTGGGATTGGATGGCAACAGGTTTGAAAGCTAATTGAATTACCTTCGCGACCATCGACCAAAATAGCCTGACGCTGATGATGGTGCGAAGCTATCTCTTGCTGAGGAGAGACCCAATCTGCCGCGCCCAAGCGCATTTGCTCTGAACCACCCTCATCATCAACCAAAATCTTCAATCGAATGGCTAACTCTTGAGCAGATCTACGACCCAAGGCAATGTTGACGCAAGCCTCTTCGCGAGTTTTATCGCCAGTCCAATGCAATAACTTTTCCCAAAGCTCTGGTGTTAGCAGTCCGGCATCGACGCCCTGTTGACGCAAAGCATTGGCCAAGAGACGCTCACCCAACTGAAGAGACTCGGCATAGTGCTTGGTCTTGAGCGAGTGACGAATGGAAGCACGTGCCTTGCCGGTTCTGACAAATGCCAACCAACCTGGATTAGGTTGAGAGTTCGCCGATGTCACCACTTCAACAATATCGCTGTTCTTTAACTCACTACGGAGCGGCAATTGCATGCCATTAATCTTGACCGCAACACAGGTATTACCTACATCACTATGAATCGAATAGGCGAAGTCCAAGGCAGTAGCGCCTCGTGGCAAGGCCCTAATCTGACCCTTTGGAGTAAAGACATAGACCGCATCCGGGAACAAATCAATCTTGACGTGCTCTAAAAATTCTTGCGAATCCCCACTGCTATCCTGAATATCAATCAAGGATTGCAACCATTGATGTGCGCGGTTTTGTACCTCACTCATATCAGGGCCGCCATCTTTGTAAGCCCAGTGCGCAGCAACGCCGGCCTCAGCAACTGCATGCATATCACTAGTACGTATCTGAAACTCAACCGGGACGCCTGATGGCCCCAAAAGTGTTGTATGCAAAGACTGATAGCCATTGAGCTTAGGAATCGCAATGTAATCCTTAAACTTTCCAGGCATGGGTTTGTAAAGTGCGTGCAAGATGCCGAGCGCACGATAGCACTCATCAATCGAATGGACGGTTACCCTAAACGCATACACATCGAGCACTTGAGAGAAGCTTAAATGCTTGCTGCGCATTTTGTTGTAAATACTAAAGAGTGTTTTTTCTCGGCCTTGTAGATCAACTTCAAGATTCACTTTTGCAAAAGCCATGCGGGCATTCTGCAAAATCTTCTCCACCATCTCCTTGCGATTGCCACGCGCCCGCTTCACTGCATCTTCAATTACCCTAAAGCGCATGGGCATTGAGTAACGGAAACTCAAGTCCTGTAAGTCGCGGTAAATAATATTTAAACCCAAACGATGGGCAATCGGCGCGTAGATCTCAATCGTTTCAGCAGCTACTCTGCGACGCTTTTCCATCGGGACGGCATCAAGCGTACGCATATTGTGTGTGCGATCAGCAAGCTTGACCAAAATGACTCGGACATCTCGTGCCATTGCCATAAACATCTTGCGGAAGCTTTCAGCCTGGGCTTCGGCATGACTTTGGAACTCTAATTTATCGAGTTTGGTTAAGCCCTCTACAAGCTCCGCTACTTTGCTGCCAAACTTGCCGACTAGGTCTGCTTGAGTACAACCCGTGTCTTCAATCACGTCATGCAGTAAAGCCGCCATGATCGAGGAGGCGTCTAAGCGCCAAGTTGCACAGAGTTCAGCAACGGCTACGGGATGCGTGATGTAAGGCTCACCGCTATGGCGGTACTGACCAAGGTGGGCGGCATCAGCGAAATGAAAGGCCTGCTTAATGAGATTAACTTCATCAGGCTTGAGATAGCCCAATTTAGATATGAGGCCATCAATGGAAACAACTTGGTGCTTTAAAGGTAGTTTTGGCGCAGAGGTAGGACCAAACAAATGTCGGCTCGACTGAGCCAACAAGGTAGCGATGATGGAAGACTTATCGCTCTTAGCGGTCTCTCTAGGCGAGACCTGACCTTTGGATTCCGATGTGTTTGGGTCGCCTAAGGGGAGCTCCACAACGGAACCCCTGAATTACAAAGGTACTTTGGTCAACATGTCACGGTCAGTTACACCAGCAGCAACTTCACGCAACGCAACTACAGTTGCTTTATCTCTGGACTCAACACGTGGGGAGTGACCTTGAACCAATTGACGTGCGCGATAAGTCGCGGCCAATACCAGCTCAAAACGATTTGGGATAGTTTTTAGACAATCTTCTACAGTAATACGGGCCATGCTGAACTCACTTAAATTTAGCTTCAATACCTATAGGATAACTGATTAGACCCCAAGACGCCTTAAAAGCGCTGGGTTGCGAGCCATAATCGGCCCTGAGCGTAGGCGGCTGGCAGCAACTACATGGCGCAAATCTATCAAAGCCCGCTCAAAATCATCGTTGATCACAATGAAATCTGCTTCATGGGCATGCTGAAGCTCTAAATGTGCTGCAGCCAACCTTCTCTGAATAGTAGCCTCATCATCCTGGCCACGTTTACGCAAGCGCTCTTCTAAGGCCTCAAATGAAGGTGGGAAGATGAAGATCCACTGCACTTCAGGAATGATTTGACGAATCTGTTGAGCGCCCTGCCAGTCGATCTCCAACATGACATCGCGCCCGGTTTTCATCTGGGCTTCAATCCAAGCTTTGGAGGTGCCGTAAAAATTGCCATGCACTTCAGCATGCTCTAAAAAATTACCTTGATCTCGCTCTGCAATAAATGCCTCTCTGGCAATAAAGCGGTAGTCCTTACCATCAACCTCACCCGGTCTTGGTGCACGTGTTGTAGTGGAAAGGGATAACTTGAGTGCTGCATCTTCTTGCAATAAAGCATTCACTAAAGAAGATTTACCAGCTCCTGATGGAGCGACGATCATCAGCATGCTGCCTTGGTAGGCAGGAGATAAATTTGCTTTAGGTTTAGGGCTGGCCATGATGGTTGAGTTAAGTGATTGAGGTAAGCAATAGTTACTCTAAATTTTGGACTTGTTCACGCATCTGCTCAATCAAGAGCTTAAGCTCTAAAGCAGCTTGCGTACATTCTTCTGAAACCGATTTGGAGCTCAAGGTATTGGCTTCGCGATTCAATTCTTGCATTAAGAAGTCTAAACGCTTACCCACGGGTCCCTTGCCTGCCAGCGCCGTATCGACAACTTGAAGGTGGGTCTTGAGACGGGCAAATTCTTCTGCCACATCAATACGAACCGCGTAAAGCACAACCTCTTGACGAATACGTTCCATCAACTCAGTTCCAGACCCGCCGCTACCTTTGCCATGTTCTTGGGCAGCCAATGCCTCGGCCAGACGTTCAGTGAGCTTCTCTTGATACTGGGCTACATAGCTAGGAACCTGGGGTTCGATTACCCTCACAATCTCACGCATCTTGCTAGTGATGTTGGTAAGCACCGTAACCAAAGCTTTACCTTCTGTGTGACGACTATCCATCAGGGCGGCCAAGGCGGCGCGACCTGCTTCTACAGTAGCAGCAATCCAGCCCTCCTCTTCACCCCTAGGTTCAGCAACAATGCCCGGCCAACGCAAAATATCAGCGATACGTAAGGCTTCAGCGTTTGGAAAGGCGACTTGCGCATGCTCTTGAAGGGTATAGAGCGCATCCAAGCGATCCTTGTTCAGGGCGCCTAAGGCATGGGGGTTCGCTTTTGCAGCCCCAGCAGCACCCGAATTAACGCGCCATGCGGCCCGAAATTCCACCTTACCCCGAGAAAGGCTTTGAGTCGCCATCTCCCGTAAGGCAGGCTCAGCCCCGCGACACTCGTCCGGAAGACGAAAACCCAAATCCAGAAAGCGGCTGTTAACAGCCCGACATTCCACCTGCAGATCAGCTACAACACCAGCTCCTAGGGAGACTTGGCGAGAAGCGCTGCCATAACCAGTCATGCTCGATATCATATGGATATTGTAGATCTTTAGGACCACACCCCATGACTCAGCACAACATCGCCCGCCCTAGTGGCCGCACCCCTACGCAATTGCGACCTGTGAGCATCAGCCGCGCCTTTACCAAGCATGCAGAAGGCTCCGTCCTGATTGCCTTTGGTGACACCAAGGTGCTCTGTACAGCCAGCGTTCTGGAAAAAGTGCCTCCACATAAAAAAGGTTCGGGCGAAGGTTGGGTTACTGCTGAATACGGCATGCTTCCCCGCTCTACCCACACTCGCAGTGATCGAGAGGCAGCTCGCGGAAAACAATCTGGTCGTACCCAAGAAATTCAGCGCTTGATCGGTCGCGCCATGCGCAGCGTTTTTGACTTAAAGGTTTTGGGTGAAAGAACCATTCATTTAGATTGCGATGTCTTACAAGCGGATGGTGGAACCAGAACTGCATCGATTACAGGTGCTTATGTAGCGGCACGTGATGCAATCAATACACTCCTGCAAAGTGGTGCACTTAAAGCTGATCCGATTATTGATAGTGTTGCTGCGATCTCCGTGGGCATCTATCAAGGCGTCCCTGTACTCGATTTAGATTACCCTGAAGATTCTTCATGCGATACCGATATGAATGTCGTCATGACGGGTAAAGGCGGCATGATTGAAGTGCAAGGTACTGCTGAAGGCGCCGCCTTCTCTCGCGCTGAGTTAAATGCGCTATTGGATTTAGCAGAACAAGGCATTGCGGATTTAACGCAACTCCAAAAAGAAGCATTCAAATAAAAGATCAAGGGTAGATGGTGCAAAAACTCGTTCTCGCCTCCAACAATGCCGGCAAGGTTCAGGAGTTTCAGGAGCTCTTAGCGCCTTTTCGCTTTCAGGTTATCCCTCAAGGCGAACTAGGCATTCCAGCCGCAGAAGAGCCGCATCATACTTTTGTTGAGAACGCGCTTGCTAAGGCACACCATGCCAGCGCTGCCAGCGGACTACCAGCACTCGCGGATGACTCTGGCATTTGTGCTCATGCATTGGATGGTGCTCCCGGAGTCTACTCAGCTCGTTATGCAGGTGTTGATGGAGATAGCACAGCGAACAATCAAAAGCTAGTTGCAGCATTACAAGGCAAAGCTGATCGCGGGGCGCATTATGTCTGCGCCCTCGTCATGGTCAATAGCGCTAATGATCCAGAGCCACTGATTGTACAAACTCGCTGGTATGGGCAAATCGTGGATGAGGCTAAAGGAGATCATGGCTTTGGTTATGACCCCCACTTCTTTCTACCAGAGCTTGGTAAGACTGCAGCCCAATTAGAAGCTTCCGAGAAAAACCAGATCAGCCATCGTGGTCAAGCATTGCGTGAACTCATCTCCGAACTTCAAAGCCGTGCTCAATCCGCTTAATCCGGTTTTGGCAACCCAGCCAAAACTCACCGCTCTTCCCCCGCTATCTTTGTACATTCATTTTCCGTGGTGTGAAAAGAAATGCCCTTACTGCGATTTCAACTCGCATCAAATTAAAGATAGTGTTGGTAATGCAGATTCAGGCGCAAAAGCTTCACGGGGGTTTGATGAGGTGCGTTATATCCAGGCACTCATTACCGATCTAGAGACAGAGTTACCTCGTATCTGGGGTCGCCAAGTCCACAGTATCTTTATTGGTGGAGGCACCCCTAGCTTGATGTCCGCTGAGGGTATGAATGAACTACTCTCAGCCATTCGAGCACGCGTGAATTTAGAACCTGATTGTGAAATCACCATGGAGGCCAATCCTGGCTCCGTTGAGACCGAGAAGTTTGCCGGCTTTGCTAATGCGGGAATCAATCGTGTTTCCTTAGGCATTCAGAGTTTTCAGGATGAGCAGCTTAAGGCTTTGGGGCGTATTCATAACGGCGAAGAAGCCAAACGGGCGATTGCAATTGCTTTGCAACACTTTAAATCCGTCAATCTGGATTTGATGTTTGGTTTGCCGAATCAAACTCTAGAGGCAGCTAAAGCTGATATTGAGACTGCTCTCTCCTTTAAGACTCCACATCTGTCCTTCTATAACCTGACGCTAGAACCCAATACTTACTTTGCCAACTTTCCTCCAAAACTTCCAAATGAAGATGAGATTGATGCCATCTTTGAACAAAACTTAGCGCTCTTAGAGGCGGCAGGTTATCGACGTTATGAGATCTCCGCCTATGCCAAGAAAGATCAGGAGTGCAAACACAATCTGAATTACTGGCGCTTTGGAGATTACATCGGCATTGGTGCAGGTGCACATGGAAAGATTTCATTCCCAGACAAAATTACCCGGCAAGTACGCGAGCGTCATCCAGAATCCTATATGCAGGCAATGGGATCCAAAGGCAATGCCTTAATTGAAACGCGCGAGATTCCCGCCAAAGATCTTCCTTTTGAATTCATGCTCAATACCTTACGCCTAACAGACGGCGTAGACACAGTGACTTTCAGTGAGCGCACTGGATTACCCCTCAATGTCATATCCAAAGGATTGGATGAGGCCAGCAAAAAAGGTTTGCTAGATTCGGACCCCAACAAGCTCAAAGCAACTGAACAAGGTTTGCGTTATCTCAATAACTTACAAGAGATGTTTTTATAAGTCTGAGAATGTTACTCGGTGATTCAGGTTACTTTCCAGTCCAAACAGGTGGCTTGCCGTCTAAGAATGCGGAAACACCATTCTTAAAATCTTCACTACCATAGCATTCCCGAATCAAATCACCGCAATCTGGTAAGTTGCTCTTGATGATTCTTGCAAGGGTCTGCTTGCTGGATTTCTGCGTGATGGGCGCCAACTTCATTAAACGCTCGGCTAACTGATTAGCCTCATGCTCGAGTGCTTCAGCAGGATGAGTTGCTAAGAGATAGCCCTGCTGGAGCAATTCTGGCGCAGTCACTAACTCAGCCAATAACAACATCCGCTTCACTACATTCACACCAAGATGTGCGACGAGCCAAGCAACATTGCCTGCCGATAGACAATTACCCAGGGTTTTAGCAATAGGAACACCAAAGCGAGCATCTGGCGTGGAGATTCTGAAATCACAGCAGCTTGCAATCGCAAGACCTCCACCAACTGCCATGCCATCAATCACCGCTATCGTCGGGATAGGCAATGTTGCCAGAGGGGCTAAATATTGATCGATACCCTCTTCGTACAGGATGCCGTCCCCACCAGAAGTAAAGCTGGAGAATTGGGCGATATCACTCCCGGATACAAAAGACTTTCCGCCAGCGCCACGCAAAATAGCAGCGCGTGCCTGAGGGTTTTTAGTTAAATCTTCACAAATAGACTGCAAGCTCTGATACATCCCTACCGTCATAGCATTACGCGCAGCGACGTGATCAAAAGTAATGTACGCAACGTCATTACGAAGTTCTAGGCGAACTTCAGCAATACGATCTGGAGTGGAGTTATGTTCTATTGTCATGAAATAAAAAACCCTCCCTCATTCAAGAGAGAGGGTCTGTAAATACTATAACTGAATAAGCCGATTCTAGAAATTATTCAGACTTGATGTTCAGACTCTTTACCAAGCGTTGATACTTCGCCAACTCACCCGCCAAGAATAAGCTGAAAGCAGCTGGTGTTGCTGGGCCTTCTGGCTGCAGACCCTGAGCATCCAATGTTTTCTTAATCTCTGGATCGCTTGTAGCCGCTTTAACTGCCTGGTCAATCTTATTAACAACCGCTGGATCCATACCTTTTGGCCCCATCACGGAATACCAGTTAGTCACATCAAAGCCAACGATCCCTACCTCATTAAATGTAGGGACGTTAGGCAATAATGCCAAACGCTTAGGAGTGGAGATTGCAAGCGCCTTTAAATTTCCCTGACGAATCTGCTGTAAGTTTGGTGGCAAGGTATCAAAGTTCATTGTGATTTGACCGCCCAATAAATCCACAATCGCTTGACCACTTCCCTTGTAGGGAACGTGATTCATTTCTACACCAGCAATCTTGGAGAACAAGGCGCCAGCCAGGTGCTGAGTACTACCAATACCAGATGAACCATAAGTCATCTGGCCTGGATTCTGCTTGGCCAAAGAAATTAACTGCGCTACCGAGTTCACTGGCAGAGAAGATTTAACAACCAAGACATTGGGCACATAGCCTAAATAGGTGATTGGCGTGAAATCCGTTGCTGGGTTGTATGGCACATTCTTCAGCACAAAAGGAGAAATCGCATTGGAGTTAGAGTGACCCATGAGTAAGGTGTAGCCGTCAGGATTTGATTTGGCAACGAGATCTGCGCCAATCGTTCCAGCTGCACCAGATTTATTTTCAATAATGACGCTTTGACCCAAAATCTCACCCATCTTCGGAGCGATAGCGCGAGCCACAATATCGGTACCGCCACCAGGGGCAAAACCGACAATTAAACGAATGGGTTTGGTTGGGAAGGCCTGTTGCGCACTCGCGGAAAATGGCAAGGCACTACAGATGCCCAGCGCCAGAAATGCGAATCTACGCAAAATCCTTTTAGGGGATTGATTGGTCATACGGTCTCCATTTTTTGTTTTATATTCAAGGCTAGTATTTAGCAGGACAATATAAACATATAAAAACAATTGAGACAATGATGAAAATACCTACCGGCAAGCCTTTACCCCTAGCTGGCGTCCGAGTTCTTGACGTGAGTCAAGTAATGGCTGGACCCTACTGCTGCATGTTACTGGCGGACTTAGGTGCTGATGTCATCAAAATCGAGCCTCCAGGGACTGGAGACCAGACTCGTGGGGCCATGGGATTCAAGATGAAGGGTTCAGATAGCATGGGCTTTCTGAATATGAATCGCAATAAGCGCAGCGTAACCCTCAACCTCAAAACAGAGGCTGGTAAAAAGGTATTTTTTGAGCTTGTGAAGACCGCCGATATTTTGGTCGAAAACTATCGACCTGGCGTGATGAAAAAACTGGGCATTGACTACCCATCACTTAAAGACCTCAACCCTGGCCTGGTCTACGCCAGCATCTCGGGCTTTGGACAAACTGGACCATGGGCAGATCGCCCGGGCTTTGATTTAATGGCACAAGCTATGTCCGGAGTGATGAGTGTTACAGGCTATCCGGATGGTCCTCCAGTAAAAGCAGGTGTTCCGGTGGCCGATATTGGTTGCGCCCTTTTTGCAGTCTATGGAATTTTGTCGGCCTATATTGGCAAAACCAAATCAGGCGAAGGTCAATTTATTGATGCCTCCCTATTTGATTCTGCCCTGGCTTTCTCCATCTGGGACACAGCCCAGTATTGGGGCACAGGCGTTGAGCCATACAAACTCGGTACAGCCAATCACATGAGCGCGCCCTATCAGGCCATGAAA
Source organism: Pseudomonadota bacterium (assembly GCA_041179645.1). Classification (GTDB taxonomy): domain Bacteria; phylum Pseudomonadota; class Gammaproteobacteria; order Burkholderiales; family Burkholderiaceae; genus Polynucleobacter. The sequence continues at coordinate 11,731 of JBEGSZ010000013.1, read as the reverse complement.
GCTTCTGATGGCTACTTTGTTATGGGCGCCACCAATCAAAAGCTTTGGAAGCTCCTCTGCGACAAGATTAATCGTCCTGAATTATTTGAAGATCCACTTTTCAGAACCAATCCGCTACGTCTAGCAAATCGCTTAATTCTGGCAGTAGAACTTGAAAAAACTTTCGCAAGTAAGACTAGTGAAGAATGGGTAGACCTCCTTTTAGCTGCCGGCATTCCGGCTGGACCGATTAATACCTACCCCCAAGCATTTGATAGTGAGCATGGGCAGCATCGTCAGATGCGCATGGAAATTGATCACCCAATTGAGGGCAAGGTTCCCAATATTGGCTTTGCCGTCAAGATGATGGGAACACCGCAACAAGTGACTCGTCACCCTCCTTTACTCGGTGAGCACACCCATGAATTACTTGAGGAATTGGGTATTGCTGGAGATGCACTCAAGACACTAGAAGATGGCGGCGCTTTTGCGGCCTGAGCAACTCAATGCCTCGAGCAAAAGAAATGGGCTCCTAGGAGCCCATTCTTTATTACTCAATCACCGACCTAATCCCAATTTAATTTTTCTCAAGCGCCATCAGAATTGGCGATAGGAGGAGCCTCGAACGGGTCTTTGACTGGATGAGCTGGCGGAGCTTTCTTGGCCTTCGTACCAGGCATCAACTCAAAGTCTGGAGTAAAGGTAGTCATTGTGCTTCGCAATTGATCAAATGCTTTACGATCACCTTCAAACTTGGCTTTTCCTTCGGCCTGAAGTTTTTCAAAAGTGGTTTGACCGCCCATCACTTTTTCTAAATCGCTACGGTTCACGGTAATAGTCAGGTTGGGGTTTTTATCCTGGTAACCCTTGATATTGGTCAGCGCAGAATTACTCATCTCAACTACAAACTTTTCACCATTATCTGGAGTGACTAGGTTAATGGTGAACTTTATACCGGCAGCTTTTTTACTATCCATACTGATAGCTAATGCATTAAGCCAAAGCTCTGTAGTCATTGCTTTGATCATGTCAGGGCCATTGGTCTTTGGAGAGGCTCCAGAAGGCATGCCGTGACGCAATTCATAAGCGGCGCCCAAGAAGCTATTGCGCACACTCGGGCTTTCTTTTTGATAACCAATTTGCTCAAAGATATCCGCAAGCAAATCTTTAGCAGCCGTGTTGTTTGGCTCTGCATACACCAACTTATTCACGATCTCCATCGCTTCGCGGTATTTACCCTGCTTATAGAGCTGCTTGCCCTTAGCCATAATCTTGGCAGAACCACCCATCATCTCCACATACAGCGGTGCAGAATCTTTTGGTGACAAAGGAATCAAGGTCGCAGGATTAGCATCCCAGTAACCTAGGTAACGATTAATGACCGCGCGGCTGTTGTGCTCCTCAGAACCATGGTAGCTATGCGCTGCCCACTGAGACTTCAAGCTCTCTGGTTGCTTGTAGACGTTATGCACTTCATTAATGGTTACACCATTGTTCGCCAAATGAAGCACTTCGTTATTCAGGTGGGCGTAACTATCACGTTGCGTGCGCATTACCTCTTGGACGCGATCATTACCCCAGCGCGGCCAAGAATGCGAAGCAAACATGACTTGAGCTTCATTGCCATAGCGATACAAAGCATTATTAATGTTCTTGGACCATGCCAGTGCATCACGCACTAACGCACCACGCAAGGTATAAATATTATGAATGGTGCCAGTAATATTTTCTGCAGCCCAGAACGCTTTCATCTGCGGGAAATAGGTATTCATCTCCGCTGGCGCTTCTGTGCCTGGCGTATTTTGGAACTCCATCTCTACGCCATCAACCGTCATCTTTTCAAATGGCTCATTAATCAGAATAGTTGGCTCAATTAAACCGAGGTTACCTGCTGCAGTATTTTTACCAATCGACTGATCAACGTGACCAAATGGGCTACGCGGCAATAAAACGCCATACTGGAAATACAGACGACGTGTCATAGCATTGCCTGCATACACATTCTCTGCAACAGCGTGATCCATAAAGCCAGCTGGAGCAATAATCTTGACCTTGCCGCTTTTTACATCAGCCTCCTCCACTACACCACGAACACCGCCAAAGTGGTCAGCATGTGAATGGGAGTAAACCACCGCAACTACTGGGCGCTTGCCCAACTTCTCATTCACTAAATCTAAAGCTGCTTTAGCAGTCTCTTTTGAGGTCAATGGGTCAAAGACAATCCAACCGGTATTAGTTTTGACAAAGCTAATGTTCGATAAGTCAAAACCGCGAACTTGATAGATCTTTCCTGGCACAACCTCATAGAGGCCGTAACCCATATTAAGAATGGCTTGACGTTGCAATGACGGATGTACGCTATCAAAATCCTTACCTTGCAATAGGAATTCATAGCTGCCCATATCCCAGGCCACATTACCCGCATCAGCCATGATGGCTTTATAAGCCGGTGCCGCAATAAATCCCCTCTTGGACTCTTCAAAGTCACGCTTATCTTCGAAAGGCAATGTTTTACGTAAACCATTTTGCAACTCAACTGTAAATGTTGAAGGTGCTTTGCCCTTAGGGTCGAAATGCTTGCCTTGCATTGCACCTGGATCGGCAACGACTCCACCGCCACCAGCAGCTAAAACAGAATTGCCGGATAGGAGTGCAATGGATAATGCAATCAGAGTAATTTTGGATTTCATAGAAGCCTTGAAATATTGCATATATTGGTAAAAAAGGTACTTTACGAATGTAAAGAGTACGCCCCCTATAGGCAATTAGCTATAGAGCTAACGTCTTAATCTTGAATGGACGGCAGAAAGACGGTAAATTCAGCGCCCCCACTTGGAGCATCTTGATAACGAATCTGACCACCATGACGAGAGATGATGTGGTGACAAAGCCATAAACCTAAGCCCATTCCAGAGCGCTTATTGCTACTGGAGAGCAATTCAAACAAGTGTGCCTGGGCATCCATTGGAACGCCGCCCCCATTATCAGATACCAGGATTTGAATTCCTTCAGGCACATCTCGACTTTCAATCTGAAGGGTACGAGAAGATTTCACCTTGTCACTGAGGGCCTGTATTGCGTTATTGATGAGGTTCAACAGGACCTGTTGAATTTCACCACGATTGGCATTGATAAAAGATTTAGACTCCAGTCGCAGAACCACTTGAATGCTCTGCGCCTGAATTTCTGGTTTAGCAATTTTGAGAACGGACTCAATCAGCCCAACAATATCAATTCGCTCCACCCCAATCTTCCCATCTGAAAATATAGAGCGCAGGGATTGGATGATGTTAGTAGCCCTCTGGTTATCTGCTAACAAGGCTGCGAGAATCTCTTGGTTTTGTTCAGTAGTTAAATTTCGCTCAGATAACTTCTTTTGCAGGAATTGAATGTTGAGCTGGGATGCTCCCAAAGGCTGATTAAGCTCATGAGCGATAGAGGCTGACAAAGCACCTGTTGCTGCAGTTTTATTGGCTTTTAATAGATTAGAAATTAAACTTTCACGCTCAATTAATAAGGCTTTAATTTCTTCATTCTCGGTTTGCGATTGGGCGCTTGCTAGTGCAATCCGCTCAGACCAATAACCGCCAATCGCAATATAAGCTAGCGTGTTCATCACGATTTGCATGATTGTCAGCAGAATCAAAAATTGCGGGATCTGCTCAACCTGGCGAATGGTGAAACCAGAGGCAATCACTACAGAGAGTCGTCCAATAGCAAAAAATAATTCTGCGGTAGTGGCATATTGCAAATAAATTAATTGCTGCGAATGCGTAACCCTCCTTTTTGCGCGCAATTGAAAAATTTGCATGATAAAAAAACATCCCGCAATCAAGCACATAATCGCGGTGCGACTTTCGAATGTGCCATGAATCCGCATCCACTCAAAACATGGGATAAAGATCAGCACAGATAGCGTGAAAACGTATTTCAGACGCTTACTGATTGGCTCATTGAGAGACCTACAAAACAACAATTGCAAAATAGCGGCAATAAAGAACAGGGCATTGGCTATAGTGAAATTAAATTCGGGCTTAGAGACATCTTCAATTGTCACAATCCCAGTGCCAAAGGTAGTCAAAGCCAAAATACTCACTACCAAAGACCCCATCCAGTAGGGACTGGGCCTTACTGTGCTTTGAGAGCGATAGTAGTGATAGACGCCCAATAACAAGCCTAACTGAATGGTGGCAAGGATGTAGAAATAAAGGGCTATCAGAAGCTTCATACTATCTATCGTACAACGACGATGGTAGCTCGCGCACCACCAATTAGACCGGCTTTACTGCGTCAGGCTTGGCAAGCCACCAGTTAGAGTGAGGTAGAAGAAGTAGAGGGAGCCCAGCAAAATCAGGAAGCCAATTAGATACTGCGGATAGCGGATTCCCTGCTCCGGGAAACCCTTTTTTTTGCCAGTCACCATGGATCTGACGAGATTTTGCCTTTCAATCACACTCATTCCAATTGCAGCGATGATGTGGACGACGACCAAACCAAGAACCAAGCTAGCAACTACCTCATGAGCCTCGGATGGAGCATTACCCAAAAACTCTTTAACTGATAAATAACCAGTTAAACCAATCAGCAGTATGAGCAACATCAGCGCAAACATCACTAAGCCACCCGCCGGGTTATGACCAACATCATGATGAGGATGACCACGCAACATCGCCATAAAGTGCTCAATGACGGCCCGAGGGCTTTTAAGAAACTGGGTAAATCTAGCGTAACGGGTACCAATGACACCCCAGACCAATCGAATAAGGACAAGCAAACATGCGGTATAGCCAAATGCATAGTGAATCATGGCCAAGCGTTCACTCTCTGAAGTGAGCCACGCACCTGCAAAACAAATCACTAATAGCCAATGAAAGACCCGCACCGGCATATCCCAGACCATGATGGCTTGTTTCAATTTTCCAGTTGCTCCAACCGTTTCGTTCATGACTTTATTCATTGGGCTGGGATCTTGATGTTGTTCTCACTAAAAATACCTTTGGCAGCATCGATATGACAGGCCCCACAGTTAGCAGGACTCTTGATGCTCGCTCGTTTCCATACATCTGCTCTTACCTCATCATGCTTACGAATAAACCAAGATGTTTTAGTGATACGGTTTTCAGGGGCAGTCTCGCTGTACTTTTGTCGAGTAGCTGCATTCTTCACCAACCAATTAGTTAGTTCAGTCTGACTCTTGGGATCTAAGCTGGCATCGGTACCGAAATGCTTTGCTAGTCCAGACATGATATTTTTCCAGCTCTGTTGACTTAAGAGTGCTGGCGGATAAGCCATATGACAACTTGCACACTCAGCTTCATAAGAAGTCGGCACATCACCAGGCATCGTCATTTTTGCAGCAAATGTGGGAGAAGATATGAGGAGCAATAGGGTTGTAATTAATACCGTTTTTTTCATTTTGATGAGATTCACTTAATCGTTATTAGCCAAGAAAGAACATCCGCTTTTTCTTGCGCGGTACAGTCCCTGCCAAGTACATCATTGCAATTGCGCTTAAACCATTTATCGGCCTTGGCTTCATCGGTAAAGCGTGCTGGATTGGCGCTTGGAGCCAAGGGCTTAATTACCTTCCCAGTGACAATATGTTTCGTATCATGATTCGGAGGATTTTCGTGACAGGATGCACAGCTCCATTCCTTGCCATGCTTAGAATTGAAGAACTGCTCCCCGCGAGCTGGGGACGCCTTGCCGGATTGGGCCTCATAGGTCTTCAGCAAGTCTTGCGGCGTTGCCGCGCTGACTGTAAGAGCTGCGCTCATGAAGACAAATCCCGAAAATAACTTCCTAAACATACACACCTTTCTTTTAATACTGCCAATACCATTTAATTAGTATGCGCCATGAATATGACAGTCTATTTGGATAAATAAGCAAAATAGTCGGGTATTTAGAGTTTATTGACTAAATCTATCCTCAAAAAATCATTCTGATGATTAGCATGAGTAATACAATCTATACAAATGCCAAATTAGCTGCATTTATCAATTACCGTATTACTGTTCACAGTTAATGCATCCCAATTTATTAAGGATTAATACCGTTATGAAAAAACTAGTCATTATCATTGTACTGGCCGCTATTGCTGCTGGCGCCTACTTCATGCTCAATAAACCAAAGGCTCCTATCGCTGGCGTAGCCGCTCAAGAAGCCGCCCTCATCTATGACGGCGAAGTAATCAAGATTGATGCTGCAACTCGCACTGTTACTTTGAAAAATCAAGACGGTGAATCTACTGTTGTTGCTGGCCCTGAAGTAAAGAACTTTGCTGAAATCAAAGTTGGTGATCGTTTTGACGTCGTTTATGAACTCGCTGTTGCTATTGAGTTGATTAAGGTGAAAAACCCAGGTACTACTAGTGAGCAAGTTACTACTAGCACGACTACTGCTCCACAAGGCGACAAGCCAGGCATGATCACCACCAACACCATTACTGCAACTGCAAATGTTGAAGCAATTGATGCGACTAAGAACATCGTTTCTTTAAAAGGTCCTCAAGGAAACATCTTCAAAGTTAAAGTTCAGAATCCTGACTTGATGAAAGACATTGCTGTAAACGACCAAGTTAAAGTGGTTTACACAGAAGCGATTGCTGCAGTAGTAAGCGCACCAGCTGCGAAGAAGTAATGCAGTAACGCCTTCTAGTCACTAGAAAGACAAAACCCCAGAAAGTAATTGCTGGGGTTTTTGTTATTAATGCCCTTGCTCGAGGGAAAATCGATTAGATATTGTTGTGCAACGCTCTTCAATTAGTGAAACAATTTTAGCAATGACTGGATGGCTCCAACCCTTAGCCTCAAACTGAACTTGCAATCCTTTTGCAAGGCCCGGCAACTCACTGCCAACCTCAAGAACCCTTCTCTTTAATTGTGGCGCACCTAACTGGGCTTCTTCAGCCATCTGAGCCCAATGGCGAGCATGCAATTCATCAAAGCGGTATTTGCTACCAATCTTCATGGCCATTCTATCGGTAAGGTCTGGATAGACTGCAGTTGATAAAACATCATAAAGTGGCGCTAACTGAATTCCACTTTGAATGTAGAGCAATGAAAAGTTCTTTGCGTGAGCATCGTTGTTACCCACCAAGCAATTAAAGATAATGTAATCCAGTAATCGCAAAAGATTAGGAGCGCTTGGGGTGGTCACCTTACGCACCAATCCAAATCCATCAGCAATGGTTGGTCCACCCTCATTCTGATATTTGAACTCAGGCGCAACACCAAGGGCCTGACAGAAGTCCTCTTGATGCAATCGCCTTAACTGCCGATCATCAAGAAAGCGGTCATAGCGCTCTACCAGTAAATATGTTTTATCTTTTGTTCGACCAATCTTAGCAGTGGCGGCATCTAGCCCTAACTCTCTGGCTAGAGCAAGACAAAATGCTTCGTTATAGACACTGCCATCGATGCCTGATATCTCAGGCTTGAGAATATACGAGCTCGGGATGTTGTTCTTTGGTAGACCAATTTCAAAATGATTCAGACCATCTTTACCCGGCACTTCTCTAGCAACTACTGGCAACTTCTCTTGGGCTCCAGCAAGTGAAAGTCTTAAGCCAGCCTCTCCAGCGAGCAATGGTCGCTTAGGCAACTTCTCCAATACTGAAATCAATTGATCTTCTTTTAGCCACTCTATAGAGTCGCTTGCATGCGCCTCTACCGGAGGCGTTTGGCCGGGCTCTAGCAAAATCAATGCGCCCGCGCACTCACCTCCAATGCCATCCAATAATGCGAAATCATTTTTGCTCGACACTCTTAAGATGTTCGCTACTGCAGCACGCTTATCACCCTCAGGCAATAGGCCGGCAAAAAAAGGTTTTGAAATCTTGTCGTCAAATGACTCAATACGTAACGGCAAGGATTGAGAAAGAGGTTTAGCGTTTTTTGATTCCAGCCATTTGGGTAAGTATTGAAAAGATAGATAGCCTTCATCTTGAGTTAGAACCCCTACGCACTCGCCAAAAAACCAGACGTTCAGCTCTCGAACCATTAGTGCACTCCTTCTTGTTTATTACTAATGAAGGGGTCCATGCCCTCCACACTCAATACGCCACCCAAGGCTTGAAGCACTCTGAGAATATTTTCCAACCTGAGGGTAGATTTGCCAGCCTCTAGCTCGACAATGAACCTTACCCCCACATTGGCAGCCAGTGCCAGTTGGGGTTGAGTTAGTTTCAGGCGCTTGCGAGTCTCACGCACTAAGCGACCTAAATCTAGAGAGTTTTGAATTTGTGTGCTCATAAATATTTCCTGATCGGGAAATTTTACTATAATTTGTCTGTTTTTTCAACATAATTTCCTGATCGGGAAATTTATTCAAATATTGCTTGAATTATAGGCATATGTTCCCGATCGGGAAATTTTTCCTCGGGAATGTTCAACTTAAACCTGCTATGGGATTCTGATCGAGTGTCAGCAATTTGCAGATACAAGTTTCAACCATGAATAAGGAAAACATTATGAATATCAATCCAACACAAAATACTCAAATTACTTTGATGAGAATTCCACAAATATTGAAGGTGATGCCGGTATCAAAGTCAAAATTTTGGCTTATGGTGCAGAAAAGTGAATTTCCAAAACCCATCAAAATAGGAAGGTCTTCTTTCTGGACTGTTAAACAGGTCCAGGCTTTCATAGAAGAAAAGATTGAGCAGTCAAGCTAAGGGGATAAAAAAGAGCCCCATATTTAGGGGCTCTGCTGTCGTATGTGGCGGAAGAGGTGAGATTCGAACTCACGGAGGACTTTCATCCTCGCCAGTTTTCAAGACTGGTGCATTCAACCGCTCTGCCACTCTTCCTTTGCGAATTGAGACCTAGATTATAGAGAACTTTTGATTTGCGCCTCTAAATGCTGGGCAATCGCCAAACAAGAGGTGAGACCTGGGGACTCAAAGCCATATAGGTTAAATAAGCCTTGAAGCTGATGCTGCTGGGGTCCTTCAAAGTAAAAGTCTCCCGCCGGGGCATTTGGCGGGACGATTTTGGCTCTGACACCAGAGTAATCAGCCTGCAGCGCACCGTCTTTGAGACCTGGCCAGTATTGCCTTACTGCAGCATAAAAGCCCTCTCCCCGCTTGGGATCGACCGTGTAGTTAATCTGGCTTTCTTCATCAATATCAAGCCACTCCACGTCTGGACCAAACTTCGCCTGACCGCCCATATCCAGAGTCAAGTGAACACCCAATCCACCGGGTTCTGGGATTGGATAGATCAGATGGCTAAATGGAGATTTGCCAGACAAGGAGAAATAGTTACCTTTGGCAAAGTAAGCCTTAGGTATCAAGTCTTTTGAGAGGCCTTCAATTTTTTGAGCTAGCGCTGGAGCACTCAGTCCCGCGCAATTAATTAACAGCTTGGTCTGAATGGTCATGCCATCCGCACCACCAATAGTGAGCTCAAAGCCCCCTTCCGCATTAGCGCCGATAGGTTTAGCACTGAGTAAGGGGGATTGATAGGCAACCATACCGCCTGCATCTTCAAAGCCGCCAAGTAATGAGAGCATGAGACCGTGGCTATCCACTACACCCGTTGATGCTGAGAGCACTGCAGCCTCACATTGCAGTTGCGGCTCTAGTGCTTTAGCTTGCTTTCCGGAAATCATCTTGATATCGGGAACTTGATTGTTTTGGGCTTTGTACAAAATAGCCTGCAGATCATCCAACTGAGTAGCATCAGCAGCAACAATTAACTTGCCGTACGCCTGATTACTCACTTGATGACTGCGGCAGTATTCATACAGTAGGCGATTGCCCTCAACGCAGAGTTTGGCCTTGAGAGAATCTCTTGGGTAATAGATTCCCGCGTGAATGACTTCACTATTGCGAGCGCTGCTGATGGTTCCAAAAGAAGCCTCGCGCTCGAGCAAGATCGTTTCTCGACCCTGCAAAGCCATTTCCCGGGCCACCGCTAATCCAACCACTCCAGCGCCAACTACAACGCAATCAACCTGCTCCATTCGGCTATTCCTGACCTGATTTCAGATATGTCTCAATTTTGTAATGACTTTAGCTTCCGCTAAAGCCTTGTTATTCATGAAATCGTAACATTTTCAGCGTTTTAAGGGGATTTTGACGTCCTTATTGATAAAATCTAGCAATGTCTGTGCAAGCCCAATTAGCCCCTAAAAGCATTCACTCTACCCTTGATGTGGTTCTCGATACCGCCTATCAGGGAATTAATGCCAATGGCTGGATAAAGCTCTTTGCCCAGGCACGCCAATCCAAGGTGGAGCAATTCATTGTGGATATGTTTGCAGGCAAAAACATTAACAATAGTGAAGATCGCCCCGCCCTTCACTCCGCGCTCCGCAATCTCGCTAAAACTCCAGTACTCATCAATGGCACAGATGTCATGCCAGCCGTATCTGAGGTCTGGCATCGGATTGAGGCACTTTGCAATAAATGGGTTGGCGTTACAGATGTGATTCATATCGGCATTGGTGGGTCAGACTTTGGTCCTCGTCTCGCCATTGAAGCCTTAGCTCATGTGCCAGGCATTGAAAGCCGTGGAATGCGCATGCATTTCTTGGCCAATATTGATACTGCTGAATTAGCCCGCATTTTGGCGCGTGCTCAGCCTCATAGCACTCGGGTGATTGTGGTCTCGAAATCATTCACCACTCTAGAAACCTCCATGAACGCCAAAGCAGTTGTAGCTTGGCTTAAAGACAGTGGTTGTACCAAGAGTCAGATTGCTCACGCCCTATATGCAGTAACTGCCAATATTCCTGCTGCTAAGGAATTTGGCGTTGAGGAAGACAATATCTACCCCTTCTGGGATTGGGTCGGTGGTCGTTACTCTGTCTGGTCAGCAGTCGGCCTACCTATTGCCTTGCAATATGGCTTTGAGACCTTTAAGCAATTCTTGGCTGGTGCAGAAGCGATGGATCTGCATTTTAAGAATGCACCTCTGGAAGAGAACCTACCAGTCATCATGGCGCTCACCTTGCTATATCAGCAAGAGAAACATGACATCAAGGCTTATGCTGCCATTCCGTATGCAGATGCCCTAGATTGGTTTCCAAAGTGGTTGCAACAGCTCGATATGGAAAGTAATGGCAAGAGCGTGGATCGTGACGGCAAGTCAGTTAAGCACTCTTCACCAGTGGTATTTGGTAGCGCCGGCAGCAATGCACAACACTCCTACTTCCAGCTCTTTCACCAGGGTACTGCAATCATTCCGATTGATTTCATTGCCGTACGTGAACCGATGAGCGATAGGCCAGAGGCGATTGCACACCACCGCATTTTGCTATCAAACTGTTTAGCGCAAGCTCAAGCGCTAGCCAATGGCAAAACAGCCAGTAATCCAAATGATGTCTATCCAGGCAAGCGTCCAAGCAACCTCTTGTTACTGCCTAAGCTCAATGCTTTCTATCTTGGCGCCCTACTCGCTTTGTATGAGAACCGTACTGCGACATTAGGCGCATTGTGGAACATCAATAGCTTTGATCAGCCTGGCGTGGAGTACGGCAAAGTTCTAGCCAAGCCGATTGAGAAAGCTCTTGCAAGCCATCAAAAAAATATTGCTGCCAGTTCAGATATTGACGCTGTGACTGCTGCTCGCATCAATCTACTAAATTCAAACAACTAGTGACTGCCCAAGTAATTCTTGGGCATCTTTACTGAAGGATCTGTAATGCAATTGTCTCCATCCATTTTCAAAGCTTATGACATCCGCGGCATTATTGATGAGACTTTAGATCCCTCTATCGCCAAACTAATTGGCCAGGCTTT
>JBEGSZ010000012.1:0-170596 GCA_041179645.1 Pseudomonadota bacterium | reverse complement strand
ATTTAGCTGGTATGAAAGATTCTAAGGTGATCGTAGCGATCAACAAAGATCCCGAAGCGCCAATCTTTAGTGTTGCTGATTATGGTTTGGTTGCAGATTTGAACACCGCTGTACCCGAGCTGACTAACTTACTTGGCTAGGACACCCCTTTAACTAACTTCACACCTAATCTATAGGAATACTTATGCCATATGTAGCCCCAGTAAAAGACATGCTATTTGTGATGAACGAACTGGCGGGGCTATCTGAGGTTGTTTCCTATCCCTCCTATGCTGAGGCTGGCGCCGATGTGGATCTAGCCCCAGCGATTCTAGAGGAGTCAGCCAAATTTAATCAAGATGTTGTAGCGCCACTCAATTGGCCCGGGGATCAACACCCCAGCTCATTAAAGGACGGTGTCGTTACGACTACCCCAGGCTTCAAAGATGCCTTTGAACAATTTGGTGCGGCGGGCTGGCAGGGTGTTGTGCACCCCGCAGAGTTTGGCGGTCAAGGCTTGCCTAAACTCATTGCTACTGCCTGCTTTGAGATGGTGCATTCAGCTAGCTTGTCATTTGCCTTATGCCCGATGCTGACCGATGGTGCGATTGAGGCTTTATTAACTGCAGCAAGTCCTGAATTGCAAGAGCGCTATGTGCCTAAGATGATCTCCGGGGAGTGGACTGGATCGATGTGTCTTACTGAGCCTCAAGCAGGCTCTGATCTATCGATGGTGCGTTCCCGCGCCGTGCCTGATGCTGATGGCGCATACAAAATTTTTGGTACCAAGATTTACATCACCTATGGTGAGCACGATATGGCTAAAAATATTGTCCATCTCGTATTGGCAAGAACGCCAGAAGCCCCAGAAGGTGTGAAGGGTATCTCTTTATTCGTAGTGCCGAAGTTTTTAGTTAATGCAGATGGTTCACTAGGTGAGCGTAATGATGTTCATTGTGTCTCGATTGAGCACAAGCTTGGTATTAAGGCAAGTCCAACCGCAGTCTTACAGTTTGGCGATCATGGCGGTGCAATCGGCTACTTAGTTGGCGAAGAAAATCGTGGCCTGGAATATATGTTCGTCATGATGAATGCTGCTCGCTTTGCAGTCGGCATGCAGGGGATTGCGGTGGCAGAGCGCGCATATCAAAAGGCAGTGCAGTATGCAAAAGACCGAGTTCAAAGCCGTGATTTAGCTGGTTCCCCAGGCCCTGTAGCTATTATTCATCAGCCGGATGTGAAGCGGATGCTGATGACGATGCGTGGCTATATTGAGGCATCTAGAGCCTTAGCTTATTACGCCGCAGCTGCATACGATGCGCAACATGCGTCCCCAGATGAAGCGGCTCGTAAGCAGAATCAAGCTGTATATGAATTCCTGGTCCCAATTGTGAAAGGCTTCTCGACTGAGATGTCGATTGAGGTTGCAAGTTTAGGCGTACAAGTTCATGGCGGTATGGGTTTCATTGAAGAGACAGGTGCAGCACAACACTATCGTGATGCTCGTATTCTGACAATCTATGAAGGCACCACAGCCATTCAGGCAAATGATTTGATTGGTAGAAAAACAGTGCGTGATGGTGGCGCAACCGCAAAGCTATTCTCAGAAAAAATCCAGCAAACTGAAAAAGATCTTGCAAACAGTGGCACCGCAGATGCAAAGGCAGTACTAAAGCAATTAACTTCAGCGCGTGAAGCATTTGAAGCTTCGGTAGCCTATATTGTGGCGAATGCCAAGATGGATATCAAAGCGGTGTATGCAGGTAGTTTTGCCTACTTGCGTTTATGTGGCTTGGTATTGGGTGCCTGGCAAATGGCACGCGCTTTACTAGCTGCACAAGAGTTGCGTGCGGGCGATCCGAATTTCTATGACGCCAAGATTGCTACTGCACGCTTCTTTGCGGAAAATCTGTTGCCACAATCTCAAGCTCTCGCAACATCGATCCTCGAGAGTGGGCAATCCACTAATGCACTGACAGCGGAGCAGTTTTAAGATTTAAATAGCGACCGTTGCCAATCAAAAAGCTATCCGCATTACTGGGATAGCTTTCTTGCTTCTTGGAGTTGAGAGATAAAAAATTGTTCAAATGCAATTGCCAAGAAGGTCATCATGACGCCTGCACCAAACACTAAAGAAAAAATCACAGTCAGTACAACTGGCCAACCAGACCGAGTTGCTCTACTGGGTTCTAAGCCTGGATTAAATTGTGCATCCCATTTTTCATCAGCGCGTAAGCCATAGGCAATAGTGGTTAACCAGCTTGCCTCAAGGGTGATGAAGCCAAAAGTGATGAGAACCCAGCCCGGCGCAGAGTGGAAGTGCGTATCTTTAAGAATCAACCAACCTGCGATTCCACCAATAAATGAAAATAGTTGAGCCCATCCCCAAAAGGATTTAAATCCTTGTAAATAAAAACAGTTCAAGCCGGTCCCGGGAAAAAACAATCCAAGTGAGCAGAACAGGAGTTTGTATTTTTTCATTCAGACTTTCAGTAATAAATTGATATTGCAACAGTGGCCTATTTTATTTTGGCGAATTATTTTTTTGCATAAAACTTAAGACTTCACGATCCGCGCCAATCATGAGGAGTTGATCACCGTTGCGCACAATCGAGCGGTAATCATTTAATTCATAGAGAAAGTCATTCTCTAACTCCATACGTTGTGGTGTGCAGGCCATCTTTGTAGCGGCGATTTGATCAAGCGTAAAGCCTCTGGCATCTTCAGTAATGCGCGCAGTAAAGCGATTGCAGCCTGTAGATCCACTCATGCGTTCACCGTTGGCATCAAAGATGATTTGGATTGGGTTGCTATTGTCACCCTGAGGGATCTGTCGGGAGCGAACCTCGCCTCTAGCATTGGGCGCAAGATTCCAGCGGACTAACTCCCATTTGGTATTTCTGAACTCGCTACTAGGAGGGCTGGTTTTGGCGTTGCAGGGCGGAATGACATTGGCGCAGGCCGTTAAAAAACCTAAGCCGAGGCAAGAAAGAATCAGAAAAAAGCGCTTTATAGGGCCTCTGGAGGGTCTAAAAATGGCAGTTTTCATAGCGGTATTTCTGTAAGTTATTGTTTTTAATAATTATTTTATGAACTGCTGGGTTCTATTCTACTGTTGAAGCCAAAAGGGTGCCCGCTTAAATAGATGGATCAAGTAGGGGTTTTCGTCTAGAATATGAGGTTTTCCGCTATACCGCGCATTTGTTTTATTAATTTGCTCAGTTAGCTGGAGCCCAGGATTTTGTAGTAATTTCATTGGGTTGTAATCAACCTGTTTTCATTTTAGATTTTAAGGAATAAGTATGGTCGTCATTCGACTGGCACGCGGCGGTTCAAAGAAGCGCCCTTTTTATAGCATCGTGGCTACAGACAAGCGCAATCGTCGCGACTCGAACTTTATCGAGCGTATTGGTTACTTCAATCCACAGGCAGCAGCGACAGAGCAAGCAATGCGCATTGCTCAAGATCGTTTGACCTATTGGACTGGTGTTGGCGCGCAGATCTCTCCAACAGTAGTTCGTTTGATCAAAAACAATCCTGCAGTCTAAAGACTTCAAATCCAAAGACTTCCTCTTAACGATGAAGTCTTTGGTAGCAGAATTTACTTGTAGTGTTATTTGGGGAGTTGAGGTGGCTTCAATATGAATACACCTTCCCTGGATGATTTGATTGAGCTCGGCGCAGTTCAAGATGCTCAAGGCTTACAGGGTCAGATTAAGGTTCGCCCTCATTCTTCCGAGCCCGTAGCCCTCTTATCTAGCAAAGAACTTTGGTTATCTCTCATTCCTCGTCGGAGTGCGGGTGTAGCAGCATCTCATGAGCAGGCTTCGTTGACCTTATACAAGGTGAAGCAAGCCAAGATGCATAGCGGTACGGTAGTGATTGCCTTGGATGGCGTTACCGATCGCGATCAAGCTGAAGCTTTAAAAGGTGCTCGCATTTTAGTTGCTCGTGAGGTATTTCCAAAAGCGGGAAGTGATAGTTATTACTGGGTTGATCTGATCGGTTGTAAGGCGATCAATCTCCAAGGCGAGAGTCTAGGTGAAGTAATTGACATTAACGATAACGGTGCCCATGGAATCATTGCCCTTGGTGATCCTGAAACTAAAGTAGTAAAACAGCTAGTACCTTTCGTAAAAGAAGCGGTGCAAAACGTTGACTTGCCGAACAGGCTCATTACTCTAGATTGGCAAGCTGACTGGTAGTCGGCACTAAATGCAAAACAGCAATTGATCTTCCATTTCCAATATGCGCTTTGATGTAGTCACCTTATTCCCTGAAATGTTCTCTGCTTTAACGCAGTGGGGCATTACTGGGCGCGCTTGTGAGCAGGGTCTTGCCAGCGTCAACCTCTGGAATCCCCGTGACTATTGTTCCGATCCCCGCAAGACTGTGGATGATCGCGCCTATGGCGGCGGTCCTGGCATGGTCATGATGGCAAAACCTTTGGAAGATACGATATCTGCTGTTAAAGCAGCTCATCAAGCTCAAAATGTCGCTTCTGGACCAATTTGTCTCTTGGCGCCTCAAGGAGAGGTCTTTTCTCAGAAGATGGCGACAGATATCCTCAATTACGGTAATTTAACCTTTATTTGCGGTCGATATGAGGCTGTTGACCAGCGTTTTATCGATCGAAACGTTGATTTACAGCTTTCTATGGGTGATTTTGTGGTTTCTGGCGGAGAATTGCCCGCCATGACCATGATGGATGCTGTCATGCGCCTCATTCCAGGCGCCTTAGGAGATGGTGAATCTGCTATCCAGGACAGCTTTATTAATGGTCTTTTGGACTATCCACACTACACCCGCCCTGAAATATATGAAAATTTATCTGTTCCGGACGTGCTTTTGGGCGGACATCACGCTAAAATAGCGGATTGGCGTCGGCAAAAGTCTTTAGAGCTGACGCTAAGGCTTAGACCTGATTTAATTAAATCAGCAAGAGCTAATGGGTTGCTAAGTAAAGAAGATGAGCAATTTCTTCGAACGCTGTAAGTAATTATGGTTTTGAATGAAGTGTTTGTGTTTTGATTTAGTGAAATGGTTTTAACTGCATCCTCTGTCTGGTCCGTTGATGAAAGTCTCGGGATTAAACGCTGACAAGATGTTTAAGGATTAATAATGAATTTGATCGAAAAAATTGAGCAAGAAGAAATTGCTCGCTTAAGTGCTAACAAAGTACTTCCTACTTTCGCTCCTGGCGATACAGTGGTTGTTGGCGTAAACGTAGTTGAAGGTACACGTAAGCGCACCCAGGCCTTTGAAGGCGTTGTGATTGCTAAGCGCAATCGCGGACTGAATTCCAGCTTTATCGTTCGCAAGATTTCATCTGGCGAAGGTGTAGAGCGTACATTCCAAACTTACTCACCATTGATCGCTAGCATTGAAGTGAAGCGTCGCGGTGATGTACGTCGTGCCAAGCTGTACTACTTGCGCGATCGTTCAGGTAAGTCTGCGCGTATTAAAGAAAAACTTCCTGCACGCAAAGTTAAAGCAGTTGCTGAGACTGCAGCGGAATAAGGTTTGCTTTAATCCCAAAAGAAGGCGGCCTAGGTCGCCTTTTTTATTGCCCTAAAATACGCCAATGACTCGGAATCAGAATCCCCAAGAGCAAAAATTGAGTGCAGCCACTCCTTTGAGCTTTGATGCGCAGGCGATTCCAATTCATGAGGTATGTGCAGATCAACCCATAGTAGCCAGCCATCATTTGCATCCAGCGAATCTGAAAAGTCGTTTTCTAAATCCACCTGCTTGGCAACCAGAGATTACGGATGAGAACCGACAGGTCATTGCGGCAGATATTATTCAGAAGCGTCAGGCTGCCGGAAAAATAACTCGGGCGGCGGTGCTGATCCCTTTACTCCTCAAAAGTGATGGGCTATCGGTACTGCTGACCCAAAGAACCGATCATTTGCATGACCATGCTGGCCAAATTAGCTTCCCGGGTGGACGAATGGATCCGAGTGATTCCAGTCCCAACGACACGGCCCTACGGGAGAGTGAAGAGGAAATCGGTTTAGATCCGAATGGGGTTGAGATCATTGGCCATTTACCGCAGTATTTAACGGTTTCAGGCTATAGTGTGACGCCAGTTGTGGGATTGGTAAAACCTCAGGCAGAATATGTCCTAGACGCCTTTGAAGTGGCGGATGCTTTTGAAGTGCCCTTACATTTTTTAATGGATCCTGCAAATCATCAAGTGCGGGTCTGGGAGAGTGATCAGGGTAGTCGTCGGTTTTATTCAATGCCCTACGAAAATCGCTTTATCTGGGGTGCCACTGCTGGAATGTTGCGTAACCTTTACCATTTATTAAAAGTATGACTTTCTTTTCTATTCTCTTCGCCCTCATTGCTGAGCAATATCGCCCAGTAACTTCGACTCATTGGATCGCGCGCATGAGCGCTCGCTGGTTAGATTGGGTCGCTGGCGAATTCGGCGGCAAGACCGAAGATGGTGCGAGTCCAGTTGGTGCGCGCATGGCCTGCTTGGTTGCATTCATTTTGCCAACTTTTCTGGTCTTTGTTATTTACGTTGTCTTTATGGTGACCTTCCCAATTTTGGGATTCGTATGGAACGTATTAATTGCGTATCTATTTTTTGGCTTCCGCCAATTTAGCCACTCCTTCACATTGGTTCATGAGGCAATTGCAAATCATGATTTGCCAGCAGCGCGTGCGGCTCTGGGTGAGTGGTACGGCCCTGAATTAGATGCTTCTAACCTCACGGAGACTGAAGTCATTTCGCTGGCACTAGAGCGCGCCATCATTGGTTCTCATCACCATGTGTTTGGTGTGCTGTTCTGGTTCTTAATGCCAATGGGCCCCGCAGGCGTGGTCTTGTACCGCTTGGCTGATACAGCCGCTCAGCGTTGGTCAGAAAAAGGCGACTTCAATTTAAGTGAGTCGGCGCGCCATTTTTTCTACGTATTAGATTGGGTGCCTGCACGCATCACAGCAATGGGCTTTGCGATTGTCGGTAACTTTGAAGGCGCAGTCTATGCATGGCGTCACTTAACTGCTAAATGGTCCGACTCTTTATCAGCAGTGATCTTGGCATCCGGTAGTGGTGCCTTGGGTGTTCGTTTGGGTGAACCTATGAGTGAGCCTGACAGTGATGAAGCTTTGCGCATGGCTGAAGCTGGTGAGCCGGTTGTTTATGAGGTAGGTCTTGAGCCGAATGAACGTACTATGCGCTCTGCTATTGGCTTGGTATGGCGTTTGGTTATCGCTTGGATGGCTTTATTGCTAATGCTGACCATCGCTCTTTGGCTTGGCTAATTCCTTGAATCTGCGTATCGGCTGTTTTTGAGTCCGAACGCAATTGCCTAAATAGCGCCAGTCTTTCTGGCGCTATTTCATTTCTGTCGACAGCATCTCGTATTGCGCAATCCGGCTCAGATTGGTGCGCGCAGTTATGAAAGCGGCACTTGCCCAGTAAGTCATGAAACTCCCTAAAGGCGTGCTCTAGCTCGCTAACCGACATATGCGCCAAGCCAAACTCCTGAAAGCCTGGAGAATCGATTAAAGCACCCAATTTGCCATTGGCATCACGTCCCCAAGCCTCGGGTAGCTCAAAGTAGCGACAAGCGGTTGTGGTGTGTTTGCCAGTATCGAGGCGGACTGAGTACTCTTGAGTAATTGCTGCAGCATTGGGAACCCAGGCATTGAGTAGGCTCGATTTGCCCATGCCGGATTGACCTACAAACACCGACACTTTGCCGCAGATAGCAGGGCGCAATGCTTCGATGGAGGCTTCGTCAAACTTGGCGGATACCTCTGTTACGGGGTAGCCCATGCGTGCGTAAGGCGCAATGATTTTGCGAGCATGTTCTAAGTTATCTTTGAGATCACATTTGTTTAATAAGATGTGCAAACCAATTTGATTGGTCTCCGCAGCGACAACAGCCCTTCCCAAAAGATCGGGGGAGAAAGCAGGTTGCGTTGCCAACACGACTAATATTTGATCTACATTCGAGGCGATCAATTTACTTTTAAAGGCATCGGATCGATAGAATAAATTTTCTCGTGGTTCGATGCGAACAATACGAGCTTGATCTGCCGAGGTCATCTCCAGGAGCATGCGATCACCTACTGCGCCAATGTGTTGCTTGGCTGGCGTACTTACTTGAATTAATTCACCAACAGGGGATTCATTTCCGCGCTCATCTTTGACTAAGCGCTGCGCTAAATAGTGCCTTCCATAGGAGGCGGTGAGTAGCGCATGAAATTGTTCCATTAACTAAATATGTTCCAGCTTACTCAGTTAAAACGTTTGAGATTGGCAATGCGCAATGGAGCAGGAGGATGCGAGCTATAGAACGCGGTATAGATCGGATCTGGCGTTAAGGTCGATGCATTGTCTTGATAGAGTTTGACTAAGGCAGAGATCAAATCGCTTGCAGAGGATTTATCCGCAGCAAAACCATCTGCTTCGTATTCATGTTTACGTGATGCCAAGCTCGATAGCGGAGTCAGGAAGAAGCTAAAGACGGGCGATACCAACATGAAGAGCGCTAAGGCCAAGCCACCGTTATAGCCATTAGGGTTGGGCATCACACCAAGATCGCTATAGAACCAAGGTTGAGTGCTGATCCAACCTAGGAGTGCGAATGTCGCAAAGCTCAAAGCAAATGACACTAGTAAGCGTTTGCGAATATGGTTGCACTTGTAATGGCCCAGTTCATGAGCCAGAACCGCTTCTACTTCGCCAGGGTTCAGTTTCTCGATCAAGGTATCAAAAAAGACGATACGCTTGGCTTTACCCATGCCGGCAAAAAATGCATTGCCGTGCGCACTGCGTTTACTGCCATCCATGACGAATAGACCTTGGCTTGCAAAATCACAACGCGTCAACAGAGCTTCGATTTGGGTCTTTAGTGCGCCCTCTTCTAGTGCTTCAAACTTATTAAAGATAGGCGCGATAAAGGTCGGAAATATCCACTGCATCAATAAGCTGAAAACAGTAAGAACACCCCATGCCCATAGCCACCAGAAGTCACCTGCTTGAGCCATCAAGCTGAGGATGACCCAGAGGAGTGGAACACCAATTGCACCGCCAACACCCAGACCCTTGAACATGTCGCTAAAAAAGAGTTTGGCATTCATGCGATTAAAGCCAAAACGCTCTTCCAGGTAAAACTGTTTGTACCAAGAGAAGGGTAGGTCAATAATTCCGGAGATGATGACGATGGATACAAGCAGGGCAATTTGCTGTGCAATGCCTTCACCCAATAACTGCAGAAGAGCAATATTGAGAATCTGTAAACCGCCCAACAGTGTGAAGCCGATCAAAATAATGGCGCTAACACCATTCTCTAAAATACCCAGGCGCAGTTTAGCAATCGTATAGTCGGCAGCCTTTTGATGTTCAGCCAAGGAAATTTGAGAGGCAAACTCGGTGGGCACTACATCGCGATTGATAGCGACGTGACGAATTTGGCGTTGGGATAACCAGTGGCGTAGACCAAAGCTGGCGATGAAGGCGATTAGAAAAACAATTGTGAATGTCATGAGATGATTATAGATATGAGTGAAAAAACAAGTACCCCTGCACCAAAGGCGGCGCCAGCCAATGAACACCTGATTTGGGTGGATATGGAGATGTCGGGTCTAGACCCTGAAAAAGAGCGTATTTTGGAAATTGCCGTGATCGTGACCGATGCGCACCTTAATACCATTGCTACTGCCCCTGTTTGGGTGGTACACCAAGACGATGCCTTATTGGATGCGATGGATGCCTGGAATAAGGGTACCCATGGACGCTCTGGCCTCATTGATAAGGTCAAGGCCTCAACCACAGATGAAGCCACTGCCGAAGCTGAATGCATTGCCTTCCTTAAGAAATACATCAAACCTGGAATTGCGCCAATGTGTGGCAATACGATTGGTCAAGATCGACGTTTCATGGCGAAGTACATGCCAAAGCTAGAGGCATTCTTTCATTATCGGAATATCGATGTTTCTACCCTCAAGGAGCTCTGCAAGCGCTGGCATCCTGAGCTAGTGAAGGGCTTTACCAAAAAGCAGGCTCACACTGCCTTGGCAGATATTGAAGAGTCTATTGAAGAGCTGAAGTACTACCGAGAAAAGTTTATCGTTCCTTTACCAGAGTAATTTAGTGATGAAAAAAGGGTCTAGCGATGGACCCTTTTTTATTAACCTTTTGCAGCACCTCATTTTTTGACGGCACTTTTTGGTCTATAGACCTTAATTACTGATTCATGGGTTTGGATAACGGGGCCACCAAAAAGTTCAATGCAGTAAGGCACTGAGGCAAAAATACCCTGCACGATGGATTTACCCTCAGCATCTTTGAGGCCTTCGAGGGTCTCTTTGATGGATTTAGGTTGGCCTGGCAAGTTGATAATCAGGGCTGCATGACCATCGATTTCTCGTAAAACTGCAGTTTGACGGGACAAAATGGCGGTAGGTACAAAGCGTAGGCTGATTTGACGCATTTGCTCGCCAAATCCGGGCATTTCCCGGGTTCCAGCATCTATTGTGGCCTCAGGGGTCACATCTCTACGAGAGGGCCCTGTGCCGCCCGTAGTGAGGACTAAATCACAACCAAGATCATCAGTCAGCTCTATGATAGTTTCGGTAATAAGCTCTCGCTCATCGGCAATTAGGCGCTCATGAAAGACGCAGGGGGTGCTAAGGGCGGTTTGTAGCCACAATCGCAGGGTGGGAATGCCTTCATCGGTATAAATGCCTTTACTCGCTCTATCGGAGATCGAGATTAGGCCTATTTTGATTTCGTCAGGGGTGGATCTTTTCCAGGCTTCGGTATGCTTCATGTTTCTATTCTAGCTATTATTAGGGCATGTTTACATACTCATCAAATCAGTTTCAAGAAATCATTGATTTCATGCTCACGGAGGCCAAAAGACGAGGCGCCTCAGATGCAGTGGCAGAGGTTTCTGAGGGGCAAGGTCTTTCGGTCACTGTTCGCAAGGGCGAGGTTGAGACCATCGAGCAGAGCTTGGACAAGCAGGTCGGCGCAACAGTCTTTTTAGGCCATCGTCGTGGCAATGCCAGCACGAGTGATTTCTCTAAAGAGTCTCTAAAGGCAACAGTTGAGGCTGCGTACCATATTGCCCAACATACGGCTGAAGATCTATGTGCAGGCCCTGCTGAAAAAGAACTTCTCGAAAAACATCCCCTGGATCTCGATCTATTTCATCCCTGGGATTTGGACTCGGCAACAGCGATTGATATTGCACGTTCCGCGGAAGGCGCTGCATTTGCAGTCAGCAAACAAATTAAGAACAGTGATGGCGCTTCCGTATCAGCCCATCATGCACATTTCATGATGGGAACTAGTCACGGATTTATGGGGGGATATCCATTCTCGCGTCACTATATTTCTTGCGCACCGATTGCAAATGAAGGTGGCAAAAAGTCACTTATGCAAAGAGATGACTGGTATTCCAGTTCTCGTATCCCTCAAGAGTTGGCTGATCCAGCTGCCATTGGTAAATATGCAGCAGAGCGGGCGCTCTCACGCCTTAAAGCAAGATCACTGACGACTCGCCGCTGCCCTGTCATTTTCGAGGCGCCTTTGGCTGCAGGTCTATTGGGCGGATTGGTGCAGGCGGTATCCGGGGGCGCTTTGTATCGTCGCTCTAGTTTTCTATTGGATAGCTTGGGTAAGCAAGTCTTACCAAAGCACGTCAGCCTTTTTGAAAACCCTCACCTCAAGTCAATGACGGGTAGCGCCCCCTTTGATGAAGAGGGTGTGAAGACGACGGCAAGAACTGTGGTCGACAAAGGTATTTTGCAGGGCTATTTCTTATCTACTTACTCCGCCAGAAAACTGGGTATGAAGACTACCGGGAACGCCGGCGGCTCTCATCACTTGACATTACAAAGTCGCAAGACGCCTAAGGGTGGATTGCCTGCACTCCTTAAAGAGATGGGTACAGGCCTGCTTGTTACTGAACTCATGGGGCAGGGCGTGAACTACGTCACTGGCGATTACTCTCGCGGTGCCTTTGGTTACTGGGTAGAGAACGGCGAGATCCAGTATCCGGTCGAAGGAATTACGATTGCGAGCAACCTGCGCGATATGCTGATGGATATTCAGATGATTGGAAGTGATTCATTAATCCGCGGAACCAAGGAAACGGGTTCTATTTTGATTGGATCCATGACGGTTGGGGGTAAATAATTTTGGAGGAGAAGAAGATGCAAAGACGTTCTTTTTTAAAGAAGGCCACTATCGGAGCAGGCGCAGCCGCATTAGCGGCGCCATCTATTGCGCAGAGTTTGCCAACCTTAAATTGGCGTTTGGTCTCAAGCTTTCCTAAATCACTTGATACTTTGTTTGGCACCCCAGAAGTATTTGCCAACGCCTTACGCAAAGCAACTGATGGTAAATTCAATGTCAAAGTATTTGCCGCTGGCGAAGTGGTGCCAGCTCTGCAGGTATTGGATGCGGTTCAAAACGGTACGGTGGAGTGTGGCCATACTGCTAGCTATTACTACTTAGGCAAGAACAGCGCATTTATTTTTGATACGGCTGCACCATTTGGCATGACGGCCCGTCAGCAATCTGCCTGGATGTTGCATGGTAATGGTATGAAGCTAATGCGCGAACTCTACGCTAGCTACAACATTGTCAATTTCTTGGGTGGACAGACCGGCACTCAAATGGGTGGTTGGTTTCGTAAAGAAATTAAATCTCCAGAGGATCTTAAGGGGCTCAAATTCCGTATCGCTGGTTTTGCCGGACAAGTACTTGCCAAGTTGGGTGTAGTGCCCCAACAGTTACCTGCTGGTGAAATTTATTCAGCCCTAGAAAAAGGCACGATTGATGCTGCAGAATTTGTTGGTCCTTATGATGATGAGAAATTAGGTTTGGCTAAGGTAGCAAAGAATTACTACTACCCCGCATTCTGGGAAGGGGCTGCCGGCCTATCATTCTTGGTTAACAAGAAGCAGTGGGATTCATTGCCACCATCGTATCAAGCAGCATGGCAGGCTGCCTGTTTTGAGGCTCACACGGATATGTGCGCCAAGTACGATGCCTTGAATCCACCGGCATTGCAACGCCTGGTTCAGGGCGGTGCAGTATTGCGCAAGTTCAACACCTCAGTAATGGACGCCTGCTTTAAGGCTAGCCAGGAAACTTATGCTGAGGAGTCTGCCAAGAATCCCCAGTTCAAGAAAATCTTCGAAGACTATCGGGCCTTCAGGAACATGGAGGCGCAGTGGTTTGGCGTTGCCGAGCAGGCATTTGCACAGTACAGTTTTGCGAAGAAGCTTTAATCTTTGAGATGCTTGCGGTGAATTAAAAAAGGGCTCCTCGGAGCCCTTTGTATTTTTGCCTGCTGAAAGTCAGATTACTTGCGTTCGAGCGTAATGAAGTTAAACGTAATTTCACCTTCAGAGGCTGGAGTTCGCTCTACTTCTTTCCATTCAGATTGATTGGGAACTTCAAAGAAAGTGTCGCCACCGTCTACATCGATATCGATCTCGGTGATGTACAGGCGATCCGCCATAGGGAACGCTTGGATGAAGAGTTGTTCTCCACCAATCACAAATACGCGGGGGAACTCATTCAGAGTGGTAAGTGCTGCGTCCAGTGAGTTCACCACTTCTGCGCCGGTCAATGTGAGATCAGCATTGCGGCTCACAACAATATTGCGACGTCCTGGAAGCGGACGACCTATGGATTCCCAAGTCTTGCGACCCATAATGACAGGGTGACCCATCGTTACTTTTTTAAAGAACTGCAGATCAGCAGAAATCTTCCAAGGCATTTGATTGTCACGGCCAATCACGTGATTACGTGAACGAGCAACAATCATCGAGATGGCGGGGTGCTTATTTGCAGTCATGGGTAATTTAATTTTTTAAACAGCTACAGGAGCTTTAATGGCGGGATGTGATTCGTAGCCGGCGATTTCAAAATCTTCAAATTCATAATCGAAGATGGAATCTGGCTTACGCAAAATATTGAGCTTAGGTAGCGGGAAGAAGTCTCTGGATAGCTGAAGATCAACTTGCTCTAAGTGGTTACTGTAAAGGTGGCAATCACCACCAGTCCACACAAAGTCACCCACTTCTAAATTGCATTGCTGCGCCATCATGTGGGTTAGTAGAGCATAGCTAGCAATATTGAAAGGTACGCCTAAGAAAATATCTGCACTGCGTTGGTAAAGTTGGCAAGACAGTTTGCCATCAGCAACATAGAACTGAAAGAAGGCGTGGCAAGGTGCTAAAGCCATGCGAGGAATATCAGCTACGTTCCATGCAGAAACAATAATGCGACGAGAATCTGGATTCTTTTTAAGGGTCTCTACAACTTCTGAGATCTGATCAATATGCTGACCATTAGGCGCAGGCCATGAACGCCACTGGTAGCCGTAAATCGGACCTAAGTCACCATCTGGAGCTGCCCATTCATTCCAAATAGAAACACCGCGTTCTTTAAGCCAGTTGTTATCAGTGCTGCCCTTAAGAAACCAGAGTAATTCCAGGATGATGGACTTGAGATGGAGCTTCTTAGTGGTGACCATCGGAAAGCCTTCGGCCAGATTAAAGCGCATCTGGTGACCGAAGATAGAGATTGTTCCAGTTCCAGTTCTATCGGATTTTTGGACGCCCTTTTCGAGGACTTCCTTCATGAGATTGTGATATTGACGCATAGGTATATTCAGCTAAATGATTCGGTGATATTAAGAGCTTACTCGAATGTCTGTGGACTTACCCCAAGCGCTTTATGTAGCTTTGGGGAGGTGGTGGTGTACTGGAGTTGAATCTGTTTTTCAGGGGCTAGATAGGCTGCTGCTGCAAAGGCCGCCAATGCAGCCTCATGAAAGCCAGACAACATCAGTTTTTTCTTGCCTGGGTAGATGTTGATATCACCAACGGCGTAAATACCTGGCGTACTGGTCTGAAAGCAGGCTGTATCCACAGCAATTTGCTTTCGATCGATATCGAGACCCCAGTCAGTAATGGGGCCCAATTTAGGGGAGAGACCATAAAACAATAGGAGATCATCTAAGGCAATGTTTTGAACTTCACCATCAATATTGGTGACGGCAATTTCTGTAAGTTTGTCATCAGAGGTTTGAAGGCCGGTAATTTGTCCAATGATGAGCTGCATCTTGCCGGCTGCGCAAAGTGTGCGCATCTTTGAGACTGATTGAGGCGCTGCTTTGAATTCATCTCTGCGGTGAATTAATGTCACACTGGCTGCTTGATCGGAAAAATGCAAAGCCCAGTCCAGTGCGGAATCTCCACCACCACAAATCACCACACGCTTACCTGCAAATTGCTCAGGATTCCTGACGCGATAGAAGACTTGTTTATCCACAAGAGTTTCAATGCCATCCAGATTGAGCGTACGTGGTTGAAATGCGCCAACACCGGCAGCAATAAAAACCGCTTTTGTTAAAAACTGCTGATCTAGTGAGGTCTTGATTAGAAAGCGGCCATCAGCCTGCTTCTCAAGGGTAGAGACTTCTTGATTTAAGTGGAGCTGTGGTTTGAATGGCTCGATTTGTTTGAGTAGATTGCTAACCAATTCGCGACCAGTGCAAACCGGAATCGCCGGAATGTCATAGATTGGTTTGTCTGGATAGAGCTCGATACATTGACCGCCTACCTCAGGCAAGGAGTCAATGACATGCGCTTTAATTTCTAGGAGCCCAAGTTCGAAGACTTGGAAGAGCCCCACCGGACCGGCGCCAATAATGACTGCATCGGTTTGGATGGGGGAGTGCAATTTACTTTACCAGCTGGTCAAGTTTGTTTTTAACGTCTTTCCACTCTTCCGCTTCTGGGAGAGCAGCTTTCGATTTGGTAATGGATGTCCATGATGGTGATAGCTCAGCATTTAATTTAATGAATGCCTGTTGATCTCCTGGCACATCGTCTTCCGCATAAATCGCGTTCACTGGGCACTCAGGTACACAAACTGCACAATCGATGCATTCATCTGGATCGATTACTAAAAAGTTAGGGCCTTCACGAAAACAATCGACTGGGCAGACGTCAACGCAATCAGTGTATTTGCAGCGGATGCAGGCTTCGGTAACAACGTAAGTCATGGTGGTTTACTGGTAAGGAGCCCATATCAATGGGCTACCAAGTTATAAAAGCTCAATTTTAGCCGAATCAGCCTATTTTTCAGGCAAAAGCCTTAATTTACTTGAGGTAAAGTCACGCTATGAACACTCCATCAAGCAACCCTACAAACACCTCCAAGCCGAAGATTTTGGTCGCAAGGGCGATATTTCCTGAGGCGCTAGCCAAATTAGAGCAGTCCTATGAGGTTCGATCTAACCAGTCAGACAAAATATTCACCCCGGACGAGCTTCAAAAGGCGCTTTCAGAGGTGGAGGGAGCTTTGGTTGCAGGTAGCGAGCGTATTGACGCAGTAGCCCTATCTCAGGCAAAAAATTTGAAGGTGGTAGCCAATATTTCCGTTGGCTATAACAACTTTGATGTTCCAGCAATTACTGCTGCTGGCGTCATGGCCACTAATACCCCTGATGTTCTTACGGATACAACGGCGGATTTTGGCTTTGCTTTATTAATGGCAACTGCAAGGCGGATTACGGAATCCGAGCACTGGGTGCGAGCAGGTCAGTGGGATCAATGGTCAATTGTGAATAATCCACTTGGTATGGATTTGCATCACAGCACAGTTGGCATTATTGGCATGGGTCGCATTGGTCAAGGGATTGCTAAACGCGCTTTGGGTTTTGGTATGAAGGTGATTTATCACAATCGTAGCCATCTCTCCGATACGGATGAAAAGGCTTGTGGCGCTACATATGTTTCCAAAGAGGAATTACTACGCACTGCTGATCATGTGGTGTTGGTGCTGCCTTACACTGCGCAAAATCACCATACGATTGGTGCTGCAGAAATTGCGATGATGAAACCGTCTGCAACCCTGATTAACATTGCCCGTGGCGGTATTGTGGATGATGTGGCTTTAGCACAAGCATTGCAAAGTAAAAAAATATTTGCAGCTGGCTTAGATGTTTTTGAGGGTGAACCTCAAGTACATCCGGAGTTACTCAAGTGCAGCAACATTGTGCTGGCTCCGCACATCGCTAGTGCTACAGAAAAAACACGTAGAGCAATGGTGGATCTAGCGATTGATAATTTACGAGCAGCGCTTGATGGAAAGAAGCCACCAAGCTTGATTAACGCTGAAGTCTTTAAGAGTTAATCGGCTTCGATTTCTTCTGGGAGCTCACGGAGAGCAAGTTCGATTCCACCAAATTTACCGGCCACCCAGTTGTAAACCTTGCAGGCAATCCACAGTAAAGCAAAGCCAAGCAAAGCATTGAGGATCAGTGCGGAGAGAACGGTAAACCCGGGAATGGCGCCGTCACGAATGAAGGCTACAAACAAGGCTAACAACACAATTGGCACGGAGAAGCATAGGTAAACCAAAACCAGGGTTTTGGCAGTGTGCATTGGATCTACGAAGGCGATTTCTTTTTTGGTGAGTTTCATGAGGTGCAATCTTAAAGCAGTCCGTCGAAAAGCGCCACATCCACCCAGTCTCCAGCGGCCACATTGCCTTGGTCATGGGGCAGAATGACAAAGCAATTTGCTTCACTCATCGATCGCAAAATTCCAGCGCCTTGGCTACCAGTCAGTTTGACCGTGGGTTTCCCATCTGGACCACGCACCAAGATGGCACGTTGATATTCTGTTCGGCCAGGCCTTTTCCGAATGGGCGCCTCAGCGATGGCTTGCATCATTGGCGGCTCAGTTTGGCTTGCGCCGTTGAGTTGCAGCAATGCGGATCTGACAAATTGGTAAAAAGTCACCATGACTGCCACTGGGTTCCCGGGCAAACCAAAGAAGAGGGTTTTGTGCTTAGACCCTTGAACTGGTCTCAGCATTCCAAAAGCCATGGGGCGACCTGGACGCATGGCGATTTTCCAAAAACCTACATCGCCTAGTTCTTGCATAATTTGCTTGGTGAAGTCTGCTTCGCCAGCGGAGACTCCTCCAGACGAGATGAGTACATCTGCTTTTGAAGCCGCTTCTATAAATGCAGCTTTAAGTGAGGCGGGGTCATCGCGCACAATGCCGCAATCAATGATTTCTAGATCAAGACGCTTCAGTAGTCCGATCAAGCTGTAACGGTTGCTGTCATAAATGTTGCCAGCCTCTAAAGCTTGTCCTAGGGGGCGTAATTCATCGCCTGAAGAGAGTATGGCGACTCTTAATTTTCGATGTACTTGAAGTTCGGAGGTACCAAGGGAGGCGGCGAGACCTAGATCAGAGGGGCGCAATAAACGCCCTACAGTAATTGCGGGTTTGCCACTTTGCAAGTCTTCTCCACGCAGGCGGCGGTTCTCTCCGCGCTTCACGCGGTTTTGCTTAAAAGATACTTCTGAGGTATTGGCGGGGCTTTGAGCTTCTGTAAATTCTTGAGGGATGACCGTGTCACAGTCGCTTGGCATCAGGGCGCCAGTCATGATTTTGAGGCATTCCCCGGAGCGAACGCTGCCTTCATAGGGCTTGCCAGCATAGGCCGTACCGACCACTTTGAGGCTAACGAGATCCTCGCTACTACCCAGGCAATCGCCATGAAATGCAAAACCGTCCATAGCTGAGTTATCAGCAATTGGAACATCAATTGGTGAGAGTAAATCTTTAGCCAGAATGCGATTAATTGCTTGATCTAATGCGATGCATTCAATGGCATCAGATTCAGGTGCTGCATGAGATTCTGCGATCAAGTCCTTTACTAAATCAGAAATCGCTATGCGAGCTTGATCTACATGGAGTGAACCGCTGATATAAATCGGATCGCTTGGAGGGAGTCGCTTTAGGTCGGACATGGGGATAAGCTTTCTAAAGCTGCCAACTCATCTGGTGTATTGACATTAGCAAATGCTTGCGGATTTTCAAATACAACGGTGCCAGATCGCAACTCTTTAAACCAGCGATCAATCTTTAAATCACCCTTGCTTAAAAAAGAATCTAAAGAGGTTTGCAAGCTACTCTTCATTAAGCAGAAAACGGGTTGTGACCAAATCTTTCCATCATCTTCTTTAGAGGATGCAAATACGAGCTCTAAATGATTGACCTCTAGTTCGGCTGCCATGTTTTTGGCGAGATCTGTTGGAAGTAGGGGGGAGTCACAAGGCGATGTGAGTAAGTAGGGTGTTTTGCAATGCTTCAGCCCGACTGAGAACCCAGCCAATGGGCCAGAAAAGTCTGGTGTTTCATCCATAAGTACTGGGTAGCCATAGTGTGAATACTTTGTAATGCTACGGTTGGCATTAATCAGAATGGCGCTCACTTGAGGCTTGAGGCGACTGATGGCAGATTCAATCAGGGGCTTGCCGTGAAACGGAATTAAACCCTTATCAATACCACCCATTCTTTGGGCGCGACCACCTGCCAAAATAAGTCCAGTAATGTGTTCTGAGGTAATCATTAGCCGCCGATGTAAGACATCTCTACTTTGCGCGTGGAGTTCGATCCAGCGGTATTGGAACCGCGAATCTCCGAATAGTGATCATTGCGAGCAGACCATGTAGACATAATGGCGTTGGCAATTTCTAAATCACTTCTATCGGAGCGCAATAAAGTTTTGAAATCAAAACCTTCATTTGCAAATAGACAGAGATAGAGTTGGCCATCTGTGGAGATGCGAGCACGTGTACATTCATGACAGAAAGTTTGCGTGACGCTAGAGATGAAGCCAATTTCACCGGAGCCATCAACATAGCGCCAGCGCTGCGCTACTTCACCAGGATAGTTGGCTTCGATAGGCTCTATCGGAAAGATGGCGTTAATACGATTGGCAACTTCTTGAGAGGGCAGTACTTGGGACATGTCCCAGCCGTTAGAGCTGCCCACATCCATAAATTCAATGAAGCGCAGTGTTACACCACTCCCTTTGAAATGCTTGGCCATGCCAATAATCTCTTGATCATTTGTACCCTTCTTGACCACCATATTGACTTTGAGATTGGTAAAGCCAACTTCTTGAGCCGCAGCAATTCCGTCGAGTACATCCGTAACAGGGAAGTCGACATCATTCATTTTTTTGAAGATGTCATCATTCAGCCCATCAAGACTAATAGTCAGACGCTGCAAGCCTGCTGCTTTTAATGCAGCCGCCTTCTTGCGCAAAATGCTGCCATTGGTGGTGAGTGTTAAATCTAGTGGCTGATTTGCGGTAGTGCGAATCTTGGCTAGCATCTCAATCAGTACTTCCAGATTTTTGCGGAGTAAAGGTTCGCCGCCAGTGAGGCGAATTTTTTCCACGCCCAGAGAAGCAAAGATATTTGTTAAGCGAGTGATCTCTTCAAAGCTCAGTAAATCGCTATGAGAGAGATAGGGATAGTCCTTATCGAAAATTTCCTTGGGCATGCAATAAGTGCAGCGGAAATTGCATCGATCCGTTACAGAGATTCGTAAATCACGCAGGGGACGTCCCCGAGTGTCTTTAGTTGAAGTATTGATGGCAACGAGCTGTCCGGGAATGGACGGCTTAAGGCCTTTGCCTTCATCTAAACGTATCGGGATTACTTTTTCAACCATATCTAATTATGGCTGTGAAACGGTATTTCTGCCAAACTGCCAAATATCCTTGTGGGATAAATAGCAGTCTGGAGAAATTCGATTAAACCGTTTTTTCTTGGCCGCCGGTTTCAACTAAAACCATTGGACCGTTTTGTAAGCTAACTGGAGCCTTAGGAGTTCTGCCCATAGGCAAAACTTCTGGCTCAGCTTTGATTTGTGATTGCGCTTCTTGATGCTTGCTCGAGTCTGTAGCTACCCAAACCATGCCGGCAGACTGAACAACGCTATGCAATGGGGTCTCTTCTAGTGCCTGGAAGGCAACCTTTGGGAGTTCAGGCATTGGTTTTGCAATGACCTCAATTGCTGGTGCTGGTGCAGCTACTGCTTGTGGGGCGGGTGCTGTTGAGGTGTTATCAGGGCGATTGCTTTGACGTGGTGCACGTTGCTCTCTCGGTGCGCGGGGTGCACGATCTTTCACTTCATTCGAAGCTACAGGCGCAACAGTGTTTCCAAAGCTTTGGGCAATGTTCTGAATCGGCATGGAGGCAGATGCTCCCGCCATTCCTACTGGAGGCCCGGAGAATGAAGTTGCTACTGCAACAACAGAAGCAATTGCTGCATCACCAGTGGACTCAGTGCGCTCGCCACGTTGACCACGGCCACGACCACGACGGTTGCGACCACGACCACGACGCTCTTCGCCATCTGCGCTTGGCGCTGTATCGGCGCCAGGAGCAGCCTCAGTTGCTGGAGTTACAGCAGTCTGATTTTCTGGTTTTGGATTTTGATTGTTCTGGTTGCGATTGCCGTTATTTCCATTACGGTTACGACCATCTTGACGACCTCTACCAGAGCCCGCTTCGCGTGGAGTTGTACCTTCACCATTCGTTGCCGCGCCTTCTGTTGAGCGTTCGCCACGATCATTTCGCTCGCCGCGACGACCGCGATTGCGGTTATTGCTGTTGCGATTGTTTTGATTGCGACCGCGTGGTGCGCTAGGAGCTGGTTTTGCTTCTGGTGCAGGCGCTGAAGAGAATAAGCTCTTAATGAATCCGAAGAATCCGCCAGAGCTAGCAGTTTCAGTAGCAGCCTTCTCAGTACGAGCAGGACGCGGTTGGCTCACTGGTGCTGGTGCATTTGGAGTGATGCCTTTAACAGCAGCTTCTGGGCGAACTTTAACGTCCGCATCCTTACGGCTTACTGCGGTGTCGGTTTCAAGTTCACGAGCTGCTTCTTCTGCCATCACATAGCTGGCTTTTTGATCATCAAGACGTGGATCGTCATGACGCAAACGCTCAAGCTTGTAATGCGGTGTTTCTAAATGCTTGTTAGGAACCATCAAGACATTGACTTTGAAGCGTGTCTCAATCTTGATGACTTCAGCTCGCTTCTCATTGAGCAAGAATGCAGCCACTTCGACTGGAACTTGTGTATGAATAGCGGCAGTATTTTCTTTCATTGCTTCTTCTTGGATGATGCGCAAGACTTGCAATGCGGAAGATTCGGTATCGCGGATATGGCCTGTGCCGTTACAACGTGGGCAGGTTACGTGGCTGCCTTCAGAAAGCGCTGGACGTAAACGCTGACGTGACATTTCCATCAAGCCAAACTTAGAGATCTTGCCCATCTGAACGCGAGCACGGTCATGACGCAGAGCGTCGCGTAAGCGATTCTCAACATCCTTTTGCGCCTTGCTCGATTCCATATCAATGAAGTCGATCACTATCAAGCCGCCTAAGTCACGTAAACGTGCTTGACGGGCGATTTCATCAGCGGCTTCTAAGTTGGTACGAGTAGCAGTCTCTTCAATGTCAGAACCGCGCGTTGCACGTGCGGAGTTAACGTCAACTGAAACCAAAGCTTCAGTGTGGTCAATCACGATCGCGCCGCCAGATGGCAATGGCACGGTACGTGAGTAAGCAGTTTCAATCTGATGTTCGATTTGGAAGCGGGAGAACAAGGGAACATCGTCCTGGTAACGCTTCACTCTAGGTAAGTTGTCCGGCATTACTACAGACATAAAGGCTGCAGCTTGCTCGTAGATGTCATCCGTATCGATGAGGATCTCGCCGATATCTGGTTGGAAGTAATCACGAATCGCGCGAATCACCAAGCTAGACTCAAGGTAGATTAATAGCGGTGCTGAATTGCCTTTGGCGGCTTCATCAATCGCTGTCCACAATTGCATGAGATAACTTAAGTCCCACTGCAATTCAGTAGCGTCGCGACCAATACCAGCTGTACGGGCAATGATGCTCATGCCATCTGGTACGTGTAATTGGGACATTGCTTCACGGAGTTCTTGACGATCTTCGCCTTCAATACGGCGAGAAACGCCGCCTCCACGTGGATTATTTGGCATTAATACCAAATAACGACCTGCTAAAGAAACAAAAGAGGTGAGGGCAGCGCCTTTTTGGCCGCGTTCTTCTTTTTCTACTTGAACAATGATTTCTTGGCCTTCGCGTAAAGCATCTTTGATAGAAGCATTACGGACATCAATACCTTCTTTGAAGTAGGTGCGGGCAACTTCTTTAAATGGCAAGAAGCCATGGCGTTCTTCGCCGTAATTTACAAAACAAGCTTCGAGCGAGGGCTCAATGCGGGTAATAACACCTTTGTAAATATTGCCTTTGCGTTGTTCACGACCGGCAGCTTCGATATCGATATCGATGAGTTTTTGACCATCGACGATGGCAACTCGCAACTCTTCTTGTTGAGTTGCATTAAATAACATGCGTTTCATAACACTCTCCTATTGGGAGTGCGTCGTTGCGCGCTGCGTTAGGGACAAGTTAGATACCGCTTGGGGCATAGCCCATTGGCGGCTTTGGAGTGTGGATCAATCAATTCCAGGCACTTATTGCCTAGTACACCAAGTTCAATGTTGTTAAACCGGTGCCACACTTGACGATCGCCGCAGAGACCTCCTTTAGGTCATCAATGCAGGCGCGCGCCTGAAAACTGTCTTCTAATCGCGGGTCGCGGCATACGGCACACCAACCCTGCGCCTCATTACAACGGGGGAGGGGCAACCCCGGGAGTCTATTAAGGGCGACTCCAAGCTCCACGATTCAAACCTGAATCAGGTCAGTCTCGGGCCAATAAATTGGCTAGAGCGTTGATTATACGGCACAAGTTGAACGACAATGGGGTATTGTTAAGTCCCTTGTCGACCTCCGTCGGGGTGGCAAGAGAGATAAATCATGAAATCTGAACCCATTTCCAAGCCTTTGCAGGCTAAAACCAGTGCTCCAGCTGCAGTTCTTCTTCAGACTATTGGTCCAGAAGAGGCCGGTCAGCGCCTGGATAACTATCTGTTGCGTTGGGCTAAA
This sequence comes from Pseudomonadota bacterium, assembly GCA_041179645.1. GTDB lineage: Bacteria > Pseudomonadota > Gammaproteobacteria > Burkholderiales > Burkholderiaceae > Polynucleobacter. The sequence goes on along the minus strand of JBEGSZ010000012.1, from coordinate 146,762 downwards.
GGGGTTCCCAAAAGCCACGTTTATCGAATTATTCGATCTGGCGAGGTTCGGGTAAATAAGAAAAGGGCTGAGCCAACTACGCGCTTGGTTGAGGGGGATGTGGTCAGAGTCCCGCCGGTTCGGATTGCTGAACCTGCCCAAATGGAAGTAGTCAATACAGCTCAAACTAAGTCTCGGGCTCAAGGTTATTCCGACAAAATGCCCATTTTGTATGAGGATGAAGCCCTATTAATAGTCAATAAGCCAGCAGGTTTAGCAGTTCATGGCGGTTCAGGTATCGCCCTAGGTGTTATTGAGACTCTGCGTATTACCCGCCCTGAACTCAAATTCTTGGAATTGGTTCATCGTTTGGATCGGGATACCTCTGGCGTCCTACTCTTGGCTAAAAAGCGTAGCGCCTTGGTGGAATTGCATCGCCAAATCCGCGAAGGCCAAACAGACAAGCGTTACTACTTGCTAGCCCATGGAGAAATTGCTCAAGGCGCGGGCACGATGCAGCTGAAATTTGCATTGCATAAATACCTATTAGCTAATGGCGAGCGTCGTGTTCGTGTGGATCCAGATGGCTTACCAAGTCATACCGCCTTGCGCGTGACTAAAGTAATGAAACGCGGAGAAGTGGCTATTACTTTGGCTGAAGCTCAGTTAAAAACTGGACGCACTCACCAGATCCGCGTACACCTCCAAAAATTAGGCCACTCCATTTTGGGTGACGATAAATACGGCTTTGAAGACCAAGACAAGGTTGTGAAATCTAAACGCTTGTATTTGCATGCCCACTTGGCTGGCTTTACTCATCCACGTACTGGCGAGAAAATGCGCATCGAATCACCACTACCCGCTGAATTTACGGCGATGATGAAAACTTTTGAAGTGCCCAACAATGCCTGAAGAGCAAAAGCCCGATAGACGTTACGACCTGATTGTGTGGGATTGGGATGGAACCATCATGGATTCCACGCCAACGATCGTGAACTGTATTCAGCAGGCGTGTCGCGATTTGGGTTTCAAAGAGCCGGATGACACTTTGGCAAGCTCGGTTATTGGCTTGGGGATTCAGGATTCATTGAGAAGGGCGGTGCCATGGATTGAGCCAGCACATTTCCCAAAATTGACCGAACGTTTTCGTTATCACTACCTTGCTAAAGATCACGAGTTGGATTTATTTCCAGGTATTCGTGAGCTACTTCACAGCTTGCGCGAGGATGGCTACCTATTGGGCGTTGCTACGGGTAAATCTCGCGTGGGCTTAGATCGATCTCTAAAACATCATCAACTAGAGCAGATGTTTCATGAAACCCGCACTGCGGATGAATCCTTCTCCAAGCCCCATCCCGGAATGCTCCTAGAGCTTTCAGATGTCATGCAAGTGCCGATGCGTCGTATGTTGATGATTGGCGACACTACCCATGATTTAGATATGGCAGCTAACGCAGGAGTTGATGCGGTGGCGGTAACTTACGGCGCACATCCTCCGAGTACTTTAAAAGAAGCGCCATCACTGATTCATGTCGATGATGTCTCACAGCTAAGTCAATGGCTTAGTGACAATCTCACCGTTAAAAACTAGTTAGTTATTAAGGATTAAAAAGATGGACCAAAATCAATCCGAAAACGCAAATCAAAATTGGGAGCGTCAAGCTCTCGAGCATTTATTGCTGGAGAATTTAAAAGAGACTCGTAAGGCGCGTCGCTGGAAAGCGGTGTTTCGTATTCTTACGCTCATTATTTTTGTTGGCGTAGTGCTGGCGGTATTTGATTTCCACCTGCCAGGGCGCGGCATGGGAATGGAGAAGCACACCGCTTTAGTCACCTTAGAAGGAGAGATTTCTTCTAGTTCAATGGCCAATGCATTGGATATCAATTCATCGCTCACCGCTGCTTTTGAGAATGAAAATAGTGCCGGCGTTGTCTTGCGCATCAATAGTCCTGGCGGCTCTCCAGTTCAGGCAGGGATGATGAATGACGAGATTCATCGCTTACGCAAACTCTATCCAAGCAAGCCGTTTTATGTTGTCGTGGAAGACATCTGTGCTTCAGGTGGTTACTACGTCGCCGTTGCTGGTGATCAGATTTTGGTTGATAAGGCTAGTTTGGTTGGATCTATTGGTGTGATCATGGAAGGTTTTGGTTTCACTGGCTTGATGGATAAGTTGGGCGTAACCCGTCGCATGATTACTGCTGGCTCAAACAAGGGAATGATGGATCCGTTCTCTAAAGAAAATCCACAGCAAGTGGAGATGATCAAAACCATGATCGATGAGATTCATCAGCAATTTATTGCGGTGGTTAAAGCAGGTCGTGGCGATCGCTTAAAAGAAACGCCAGAGATGTTCTCGGGCCGCGTTTGGAATGGCGAGCAGGCAATCAAAATTGGTTTGGTGGATGGCTATGGAACAGTAGAGACTGTAGCGCGCGATATCTTTAAAGCACCAGATATTCTGGACTACACCATGAAAGAGAATTTCGCTGAACGTGTTGCCAAGCGTTTTGGTGCTGAGGTTGGTGCCTCAGCAGGCAAGGCCTTAATTAAGACACCTGATCTAAAGTAAAAAACGATAGATCAACGCAGTAGCAAACAAAATACCTAGGCCAGCAATAGAAATACTGCTGGCCTATTTTGTAATGAAGCGCAGGCAGCCTCATTAGGGAAGCGCTTACGCCAGTCTGCAATCGATAGCGTAGTGACCATCTCCGTTGGTAGGCTCAAATCCATTCCCATGCAAAGCATCGATTGTGGTGACAGTGCGCTTAGGCAGGCCATCAGCATCGTAGTGTTGCGATAGGGTGTCTCAATCCAAATTTGTGTCTGCTGTAACTTTCTAGATTCCACTTCCAGTTGCTTAAGTCGCGCAATGCGATCTTGCGCATCATGCGGAACATAGCCCTGAAATGCAAAGCGTTGACCATTTAAACCGCTGGCCATCAGACCCAGCAAAATCGAGCTTGGGCCAACCATTGGTTTTACTTTAGCGCCTAGCTTATGCGCTGCTAGTACGAGCTCCGCACCGGGATCTGCAACGCCGGGAACACCTGCCTCTGACATTAACCCCATGTCTTTGCCAGCGATCAGTGGTTTGAGTAAATCCATTGGTTTAACGGCATCCCCATACTTGGCATTGCGTGCAACACCGCGCCATTCACTCATTTGCATTTCTTGAATGGTGCAAGCCAAAGGTGAAACGCTATCGACTGCTTTTAAAAAAGCACGGGCTGTTTTTGCATCTTCAACAATCCAGTTGGTGAGCTTAGCGGTTTGGATAATAGTTTCACTTGGTAAAACCCAAGGTAATTGCTCAACGCGAGAATCATCACCCAAGGTATTGGGAATTAAAAAGAGGGTACCTAGTGTCGAACTCATGTAGTTGCTTAACTTTATGTTTGTTTTATTTCTTCGCTGGAATAACAAAGCCAGCTTCACGTAAGAGGCCGCTCAGCGCTATCAATGGCAGGCCGATCAAGGCTGTAGGATCGTCGCTCTTGATGGATTCCAGGAGTGAGATTCCCAAGCCTTCGGATTTGGCGCTACCAGCGCAATCGTAGGGTTCTTCGGTGTGGAGATATGCCTCTAGAACATCATCTGATAGTTTGCGAAAGGTGACTTCCGTAGGAATATTGACAGTTGTTTCGACATCGCCATGCATCAGGCAGAGCGCTGTCTGAAACGTCACAGTGTTACCACGCATCAGTTGTAGTTGCGCCATGGCGCGCTCAAAGTTGCCTGGCTTACCAATCGCCGCACCACAAAGGTCAGCTACTTGATCAGAGCCAATGATCCAAGCTTCAGGGTGATCTTTTGCAACTGCGGCAGCTTTGGCTTTTGCTAGGCGCAAGGCCAAATCTACGGTGCTTTCGCCTGGGAGGGGGGTTTCATCCACTTTGGGGGAGATGACGTCAAAAGGGATGCGCAGGCGTTCTAAGAGTTCTCGACGGTAGACCGAGGTAGATGCCAGAATTAGTTTTTTTGCAGAATTACTCATCACTACTTGCACTTTCGCTGAAGCCTTCATTTAGACTGATGACATGAATCGTAATCAAGTTTTACCTCAAGTTGAGCTTCCTGCTGATCCCAAGGCTTTAAGTCGGATTGATTTTTGTGCCCCTCAGTGCTATCAAGGGACTGGATTTCTAGAGATTCCAGCCCTACCGAGGGTAGCTGAGGAGGCCTCTAGCGTTGAGCCAGGGGATGGATTTCATTGGGAGGTCAAAACCCATTTTGTGGATTCTCCGGGCTCTGAGCCCCAGCAAATTCTGGAATTGGCCGTAAAAGGTCGTATTCACCTAGTTTGTCAGAGCTGTTTGCGGGATTGCGGCCTAGATTTAGCTCAAGAGAGTCGATTTGTCATGGTGGCCTCTGAGGAGGAGGCGGACGCCTTCCCGATGGAGGATGACCAACAAGAGCCTTTAGTAGCCAGTCAGCACTTTGATCTTTTGGGTTTGATTGAGGATGAGATCCTCCTGTCTATGCCTTTAATCCCAAAACATCCAGAGGGTGCTTGCAAACCCCATGCCTCTTCATTTGGGGAGGGCGGTGAAACTGCGGATGCTTCTGAAAAGCCTCAGAATCCATTTAACATATTGAAAAATATGAAGAAAAATTGATTTGACCCCCCAATTAGGGGATTGCATTTCAAACCTGTTTTATCAATTAATCAAGCATTTAGCTCAATTTACATGCTAGAATGTCGCCTTGCTTAGGAGTTCAATATGGCCGTCCAACAGAATAAAAAATCCCCATCCAAACGTGGCATGCACCGTGCGCACGACTTTTTGACCGCACCTGCTACGGCTGTTGAAGCCACAACTGGTGAGGCTCATTTGCGCCACCACATTTCACCAAACGGCTACTACCGTGGTCGTAAAGTTGTTAAAACAAAAAACGACTAATTCTTTAGTCTAAAAGATAGAAGCGGCTCCAATAAAAGCCGCTTTTTTCTTTGAAAAATACCACTTGCAGCAATACTTGATTTTATGAGTGTCACTCTTGCTATCGATGCCATGGGCGGAGATCACGGGGCAGTTGTTACGGTTCCGGCTTGTTGCGATTTTCTCGAAAAACATGCTGATGTGAAGATTGCCTTAGTTGGCAATCCGGAATTACTCAAGCAAGCTTTGAGTAAGTTTCCAAAAGCGCCAATGGAGCGCATTCAAATTATTCCCGCTAGTGAAGTTGTCTTGATGGATGACCCCATTGAGGTGGCGTTGCGTCGTAAAAAAGATTCTTCCATGCGCGTTGCTATCCAGCAGGTAAAAGAAGGTCTGGCTGACGCGATCATCTCTTCTGGCAATACTGGCGCCTTAATGGCGATCTCCCGCTACATTCTCAAAACCCTTGATGGTGTTGATCGTCCTGCAATTGCTACTGCGATCCCCAACGAAAAAGGGCGCGGCACTACCATGCTGGATCTCGGTGCCAACGCAGATTGCGAGCCCATGCATTTGTTGCAGTTTGCGCAAATGGCTAACGTAATGGTTCAGGTTGTAGATGGCACGCAAAACCCTTCAATCGGTCTTCTCAATATTGGTGAAGAAGTGATTAAAGGGAATGAAGTGGTTAAGCAGACGAGTGAGTTACTACGCCAAGCGAACTTAAACTTTTACGGCAATGTAGAAGGTAATGATATTTTTAAGGGCACTACGGATATCGTGGTGTGTGACGGCTTTGTTGGCAATGTCGTTCTCAAGGCAAGCGAAGGCTTGGCTAAAATGATGAGCGGTTTAATCAAACAAGAATTCAATCGTTCATGGCTTACTAAGCTAATGGCGATTTGTGCCATGGTGCCATTGTTGCGTGTACGCAAGCGTGTGGATCATCGTCGTTATAACGGAGCAGTACTTTTAGGTTTGCGCGGTTGTGTAATTAAGAGTCATGGCTCAGCAGATCGTTTTGCATTTGGTTTTGCGCTCGATAGGGCATATGAAGCGGCAAAAAATCGCATGGTAGAGCGTATCGCTCAAGCTTTTGTAGCGGAGACAAAATAATCATGAGTACCTATTCACGGATAGCGGGGACTGGAAGCTATCTTCCGGAGCAGCGTTTAACTAATCAGGACCTCGTTGAGCGTTTAGCAAAGATTGGTCTTGAAACTAGTGATGAGTGGATTGTGACTCGTAGCGGAATTTCTGCTCGTCACTTTGTTGCAGATAATCAACTTACCAGTGACTTGGCAGTCAAAGCTGCTGAGGCCGCATTGGAAGCTGCCGGCTGTACTTCAGAAGATCTTGATCTCATTATTTTGGCAACATCTACCCCTGATCATTTAGGCGGCTTTCCAAGCACAGCTTGTGTAGTGCAAGACAAATTAGGCGCTCATACCAATTGCGCAGCATTTGATGTACAGGCAGTGTGTGCTGGCTTTACTTATGCGCTTGCGATTGCGGATGCGTTTATTCGCACAGGCACTTACAAAAAAGTTTTAGTTCTCGGCGCAGAAACCTTCTCTCGCATTTTGGATTTTCAAGATCGCACTACTTCTGTTTTATTTGGTGATGGTGCTGGGGCGGTGGTTCTCGAAGCTTCGAAAGAGCCCGGCATTTTGGCAACGGCTTTACATGCTGACGGTAGCCAACGCGACATCCTCTGTGTTCCAGGACGTGCAAAGCAGGGTGGTGTAGATGGCTCTGCCTACTTAACTATGGATGGGCCGGCAGTATTTAAATTGGCCGTCAAAGTGCTTGAGCAAGTTGCACATGAGGCGCTAGAAAAAGCCAATCTCAAGCCAGAACAAATTGATTGGTTGGTGCCACACCAGGCCAATATTCGCATCATGGAGAGTACGGCTCGTAAGATGGGCATGTCGATGGACAATGTCATTGTGACTGTTCATGAGCACGGCAATACTTCCGCTGCATCTATCCCGCTTGCCTTAGACGTCGGCGTGCGATCTGGTCAAATTCAACGTGGCCAGCACCTCTTACTGGAGGGTGTAGGCGGTGGCTTTGCTTGGGGTGCGGCAGTCATTAAATACTAAAGCGAAGCACTAAAGCAAAGCGCCAAAGCTAAAAATACATTCACAACTATTATTCAGCGACTAATCCTATGACATTTGCATTCGTATTCCCTGGCCAAGGTTCCCAATCTGTTGGGATGCTTAACTCCATTGCTGATCGCCCAGAAGTTCGTGTGACTTTGCAGGAAGCCTCAGAAGCCTTGGGTGAGGATGTTGCAAAGCTCATTGCTGAAGGTCCTGCCGAAGCATTGTCTTTAACGACTAATACACAACCCGTGATGTTGACTGCAGCGATTGCGTTTTATCGCGCATGGTTGGCCTCTGGTGGCGCCGTTCCTCAGATGATGGCTGGTCATAGCCTGGGTGAATACTCTGCTTTAGTTGCTGCCGGCGTGATCTCTTTTAAAGATGCAGTGCCTTTGGTGCGCTTTCGTGCGCAAGCTATGCAGACGGCTGTACCAGTTGGTACGGGCGGTATGGCTGCTATCTTAGGTTTAGACGATGAGATTGTGAAGACGGTTTGTGCTGAAGCTGCTGCAGCCTCTGGTGGAGTAGTGGAGGCAGTGAACTTCAATGCCCCAGGACAAGTAGTGATTGCTGGTGGTAGCGATGCGGTGACTAAGGCTTGTGAATTGCTCAAGGCGGCTGGTGCGAAACGCGCTTTGCCATTGCCTGTCTCTGCACCATTTCATTCATCATTGCTGCAACCAGCTTCAGAAAAACTTCAAGGCTACTTAGCGGATATTGAATTTAAAGTGCCTACTATTTCTGTAGTTAATAACGTTGATGTGAACGTGCTGAACGATCCAGCTGCGATTAAAGATGCTTTAGTGCGTCAAGCTGCCAAGCCGGTGCGCTGGCAAGAGACTATCAATGCCATGGCGAAGCAGGGCATTACTCAAGTGGTGGAATGCGGTCCTGGCAAGGTATTGGCTGGCCTAACTAAGCGTATCAACGAAAATGTTGTTGGCATTCCTATTTTTGATGAAGCTAGCCTCACCGAAGCCTTGACTGCAGTAAAGTAAAAATACAAATAAAGAAACGACGGAAGACAAATATGAATCTCGACTTAAGCGGACAAATTGCATTGGTAACCGGCGCATCGCGCGGTATTGGTCAAGCCATTGCGGATGAGTTGGTGAAATGTGGTGCCAAGGTAATTGGTACCGCCACTTCCGAGGATGGCGCCAAGGCTATCAATGCCCGTTTACAGGCGAGCGGTGGTCGTGGCGAAGTATTGAATGTGACTGACCCAAAGGCTTGTGAGGACATCATTGATTTGATCGTCAAGGATTTTGGCGGCATTAATATTTTGGTGAATAACGCAGGCATCACCCGCGATAACCTAGCCATGCGCATGAAAACAGATGAGTGGACCGATGTGATCGACACCAACTTAAGCGCGGTTTTCCGTTTATCACAGGCAGTAATGCGCCCAATGATGAAGGCGCGCGCTGGCCGCATTATTAATATCACCTCGATTGTTGGTCATATGGGTAACCCTGGACAGGCGAATTACGCAGCTGCTAAATCTGGCGTTTCTGGCATGACTCGTGCTTTAGCCCGTGAAATTGGTAGCCGCAATATCACTGTGAATTGTGTTGCACCCGGATTTATTGATACTGATATGACTCGCGCTTTGAGTGAAGAACAGCAAAATAGCCTCAAAGCGAACATCCCTTTGGCTCGTTTGGGCAGCCCCGAAGATGTAGCTCAGGCAGTGGCGTTTTTAGCCTCTCCAGCAGCTGGATACATCACTGGGAACACCTTACATGTCAATGGCGGCCTCTATTTAGCTTAAAAATTCAGCAGAAATTTGATCATTTTTTGGCGGATTTACTAATTTAGCCCGCCAAGCTGATAAAATCCTTTTCATCGTTTTTTTACAACCCTTGGGGGAATTAATGGATAACATCGAACAACGCGTTAAGAAGATCGTCGCTGAGCAATTGGGCGTCGCAGAAGCAGAGATCAAAAATGAATCTTCTTTTGTGAACGACTTGGGCGCAGACTCTCTTGACACTGTTGAATTGGTAATGGCTTTGGAAGATGAATTCGGGATTGAAATTCCGGATGAAGAAGCTGAAAAAATTACTACTGTTCAGCTCGCTATCGATTTTGCTCAGTCTAAAGCTCAGGGTTAATTCCCTAGCTTAGTTAAAAGCTATTACTGTGTCAGCATCAAATGGCCGTCGCCGGGTTGTCGTTACCGGCTTAGGCCTTATTTCACCAGTTGGTAACTCGGTTGATGTAGCTTGGTCTAATTTGCTCGCGGGCAAATCGGGCATCGCTACCATCACGAAGTTTGACCACACACCACTGAGCGTGCACTTCGCCGGTGAGGTGAAAGATTTCAATGTCGAAGAATATGTTTCCGCCAAAGAGGCGCGCCATATGGATACCTTTATCCATTACGGTATCGCTGCTGGTACGCAAGCAATTCGCGATAGCGGTTTACAGGTAACCGAAGAGAACGCCGAGCGCGTTGGTGTCATGGTTGGTTCAGGTATCGGTGGTTTGCCGATGATTGAAGAGACTGGCGCTGAGTTGCTCGCTCGCGGTCCTCGTCGCATCTCCCCATTCTTTGTGCCAGGATCAATCATTAATATGATTTCTGGTCACCTCAGTATCTTGTTTGGCCTTAAAGGCCCAAACGTGGCTGCAGTGACAGCTTGCACTACTGGTTTGCACAGTATTGGATTGGCGGCACGCTTAATTCAGTACGGTGATGCCGATGTGATGGTGGCTGGTGGTGCTGAGTCAACGATTTCTGCATTAGGTGTGGGTGGCTTTGCTTCAGCGCGCGCACTATCGACTCGCAATGATGATCCAGCAACAGCTTCACGCCCATGGGATAGAGACCGTGATGGTTTCGTTCTTGGTGAGGGTGCTGGCGTTGTGGTGCTTGAAGAGTATGAGCACGCTAAAGCACGTGGCGCAAAAATCTACTGTGAGCTCTTAGGCTTCGGTATGAGTGGTGATGCGTATCACATGACTGCCCCAAATATGGATGGCCCACGCCGTTGCATGCTTAATGCCATGCGCGATGCTGGTTTGAACGCCGATCAGATTCAATACATTAATGCGCACGGTACTTCAACACCTTTGGGTGATAAGAATGAAACTGGCGCTATCAAGGCGGCACTTGGCGATCACGCTAAGAAGACTTTAATCAATTCCACCAAGTCGATGACTGGCCACCTTTTAGGCGGTGCGGGTGGCTTGGAGTCCGTCTTTACTATTCTGGCTCTACATAACCAGAAGTCTCCACCAACAATCAACATCTTCAATCAAGATCCGGAGTGCGATTTGGACTACTGCGCCAATACTGCTCGTGATGTGAAGATCGACCATGCCGTCAAAAACAACTTTGGCTTTGGGGGTACTAACGGTACCTTGATTTTTGGCAAACTGACCTAATATTCTTACTAGGTTATTTCCTTTCTTCGTTTCTTCAATTATTGGTTTTTACCAAGCAGGTCTATAGCATTATGAAAAAGTACCTTATTGCGCTCTTGGCTATCTTCAGCTTGGGGCAGTTTGCATTCATTCCTCAGGCCAGCGCGCAGAGTCCACGCGTCTCTATTCCGGATTTTGCCGATTTGGTTGAAAGGGCAAGTCCGGCTGTTGTGAATATTCGTACCACCGAAAAGGTGATGCAGCAGCAAGCTCAGGGTGGTTTCCCTGGAATGCCAGAGGATCAAGCTGAGTTCTTTCGCCGTTTCTTCGGTGTGCCTATTCCAGGTTTGCCTGGCGCACCTAAACAAGCCCAGCCGAATCCTGGCAAGCCGCAAGAAGCAGATCGTGGGGTAGGTTCCGGTTTCATTATTGAATCCAATGGTTTGATTTTGACGAATGCGCACGTGGTTGAAGGTGCAAATACGATTTACGTCACCTTGACTGACAAGCGTGAGTACAAGGCCAAGTTATTAGGTATGGATAAGCGTACCGATGTAGCAGTTGTCAAAATCGATGCACGTGATTTACCAAGGCTGTCTCTGGGCGACTCTTCTCGTGTGAGAGTGGGTGAATGGGTGTTGGCCATTGGCTCCCCATTTGGCTTAGAAAATACCGTAACCGCGGGCATCGTATCCGCTAAGAGTCGTGATACTGGCGACTACTTGCCTTTCATTCAGACCGATGTGGCGGTCAATCCTGGTAACTCTGGAGGCCCTTTATTAAATACCGCCGGGCAGGTGATTGGCATTAACTCGCAAATCTTTAGTCGCTCTGGTGGTTACATGGGTATCTCGTTTGCGATTCCAATTGATGAGGCGATGCGTGTAGCAGATCAGCTGCGTACCAATGGAAAAATGACTCGTGGTCGTATTGGTGTTGCTTTAGGTGAAATGACTAAAGAGATTGCTGAGAGCTTGGGCTTGGGCAAACCACGTGGAGCCTACGTTCGCAATGTTGAGCCCGGTGGTCCGGCGGCAGCGGGTGGCATTGAGTCAGGCGACGTGATTTTGAGCTTTAATGGCCGCGATATTGGTAAGTCTACCGATCTGCCAAGAGCTGTTGGTGATACCAAGCCGGGCACTAGTGCCAATGTACAGGTTTGGCGCAAAGGTGCCACTAAGGATTTGATGGTTTCCGTGGTGGATACCGAAGCAGGTCAGGCAGCCGTGAAGAAATCCGATAACTCTGGATCATCTGGTGGAAATACCAATTCTCTTGGGGTAGCTGTTTCTGAGCCCTCAGATAGCAAGAAAAAAGAGCTCAATATCCGCGGTGGCGTTGAGGTTACCGGCCTAGGAGATGGCCCCTTGGTGCGTGCAGGGGTTCGCCCTGGAGATGTCATTATTCGGATTACAGATACAGATATCACCGGGGTAAAGCAGTTTGAGGGCCTGGTGAAGGGTTTGGACTCCAATAAGGCTGTCCCAGTTTTTGTCCGTCGGGCAGATAGCACCATGGTTATTCCTGTTAGGCCAAAATAAGGCAAAAGCAGGGTTTTTGTATGAAATAAACGGGTTTGGCGCTAATTTGGCGCCACCCATTACAATCACTTTAAGACGGCTTTTTGCAGCGCATCATTGTGGTGCGTTCTGACAAGGCGTTTTTTGAAGACCACATAAGACGCTATGGATTTAATCCGCAATTTTTCTATCATCGCCCATATTGATCACGGCAAATCAACGCTTGCTGATCGCATTATTCAACTTTGTGGCGGTCTATCTGATCGTGAAATGGAAGCCCAGGTTCTAGATTCGATGGACATCGAACGTGAGCGCGGCATCACTATTAAGGCGCAAACAGCAGCGCTGACTTATAAATCTAAAGACGGTAAAACCTACAACATCAATTTGATTGATACGCCAGGGCACGTTGACTTCTCCTATGAAGTTAGTCGCTCTCTATCAGCATGCGAAGGTGCATTGTTGGTGGTGGATGCCAGTCAAGGTGTTGAGGCTCAAACAGTTGCTAACTGTTATATGGCGCTGGAGTTGGGTGTTGAGGTTGTGCCGGTGCTGAACAAGATTGATTTGCCGCAGGCTGATCCTGATCGCGCCAAAAAAGAAATTGAAGATGTGATTGGTATTGATGCATCTGAAGCGGTGACCTGTTCCGCTAAAACTGGCTTAGGCGTACAAGATGTCATCGAAGAGATGATTGCTCGCGTACCTCCACCAAAAGGCAATGCAGCAGACCCACTGCAAGCTTTAATCATTGACTCCTGGTTCGATAACTACGTTGGCGTAGTCATGTTGGTTCGCGTTGTGAATGGCACCCTCAAGCCAAAAGAAAAAATTACCCTGATGTCCAATGGCTCAAGCCATTTGGTTGAGCACGTTGGTGTATTTAGTCCAAAGTCAGTAGATCGCCCAGAGCTGTCTGCTGGTCAGGTGGGCTTTGTGATTGCGGGCATTAAAGAGTTAAAAGCTGCCAAGGTGGGTGACACTGTTACCCATACTCCTGGGCAGCAAGGTCGAGTCCCTGCGAGTGAGCCACTACCTGGCTTTAAAGAAGTCAAGCCTCAAGTCTTTGCCGGTCTGTATCCGGTGGAGTCGAGTGAGTATGATCAGTTGCGCGAATCTTTAGAGAAGTTGCAATTAAACGATGCCTCACTCTTGTATGAGCCTGAGGTGTCACAAGCGCTGGGCTTTGGATTCCGCTGCGGCTTCTTGGGATTGCTCCATATGGAGATCGTACAAGAGCGCTTAGAGCGTCAGTACGGCATGAACCTGATTACTACCGCACCTACGGTGGTATACCAGGTAGAGCAATCTGATGGCACGATCCTGTCGGTAGACAACCCATCGAAGATGCCGGAGGCTAGCAAGATCAATACGATTCTTGAGCCGATCGTAACAGTCAATCTGTACATGCCACAAGAGTATGTAGGCTCAATCATTACTTTGTGCGTTGGTAAGCGCGGCATTCAGATGGATATGAATTACCTTGGTCGTCAAGTGAAACTCACTTATGAGTTGCCGATGGCCGAGATTGTTTTGGATTTCTTCGACAAAATGAAATCCATATCGCGTGGCTATGCGTCGATGGACTATGAGTTCAAAGAGTATCGTCCGGCAGATGTGGTGAAGGTCGATATCCTCATTAATAGTGAGCGCGTGGATGCACTGTCGGTGATTGTCCACCGTAGCAATAGTCAACATCGCGGACGCGAAGTGGTGGCCAAGATGCGTGGCATCATTCCGCGTCAAATGTTTGATGTGGCTATTCAGGCGGCGATTGGCAGCAACATTGTTGCCCGTGAAAACGTAAAGGCTTTACGCAAAAACGTATTGGCTAAGTGTTACGGTGGCGATATTTCCCGTAAGCGCAAATTGCTAGAGAAGCAAAAAGAAGGTAAGAAGCGCATGAAGCAAGTCGGTAACGTGGAGATTCCACAAGAAGCCTTCTTGGCCATTTTGCAGGTGGACGACTAATGAACTTTGCACTCATTCTGTTTGTCTTGGTGGTGGTCTCAGGCATTGCCTGGATTGCTGATCGTTACTACTTTGCCCCACAAAGACGGATGGCGGGTATCGATCGTATGCCATTGTGGTTGGAATACACGGCTGGTTTCTTCCCGGTAATCTGCGCGGTATTTGTATTGCGCTCTTTTATTGTGGAGCCATTCAAAATCCCATCGGGCTCGATGATTCCAACTCTGCAGATTGGTGACTTTATTCTGGTGAATAAATTTACTTATGGCATTCGGTTGCCAGTAATCAATCAGAAGGTAGTTGAACTGGGTTCTCCAAAACGTGGCGATGTAGTCGTATTCCGCTATCCCCGTGATGAATCTATTGACTACATTAAGCGCGTCGTGGCTTTGCCTGGCGACACCATTACTTATCAAGATAAGCGTTTAACGGTAAATGGTCAGCTGCTTCAATATAGCGGTGGCGAACCGTATTTGGACCCAGAAAACATGCGTTATGCCAAACGGTTTGCAGAATCTTTTCCTGCGGACTTAGGTGGCAATAAGCATGAGATTTTGAACGATCCTGATCGTCCTGCCGGCATGTTCCCCGCAGAACGCTTTCCCGGATTTGAGAACTGCCAATACATTAATGCTGGCCTCACATGCAAGGTGCCTGCAGGGCATTACTTTGCCATGGGTGATAACCGCGATAACAGTGCTGATTCTCGTTACTGGGGATTTGTACCGGATAAAAATATCGTCGGCAGAGCATTCTTTGTTTGGTTAAATCTCGGAAATCTTGGCCGTATTGGCGGCTTCGAATAAAGTCATGAACGCCCGCGCCGCCATCGAAACTGCACCGCTGCAAGCGCAACTGGGCTACACATTTAAAAAGCTGGAGTTGCTAAACCAAGCTCTCACGCATCGCAGCCACAGCAAGAAAAATAATGAGCGCCTAGAGTTTTTGGGTGACTCCATTCTCAATTGCGTCGTCGCTGAAATGCTCTATGAGCGTTATTCCGACTTAGATGAGGGTGATCTCTCGCGCGTTCGCGCTAATCTGGTTAAGCAGCAAGCACTCTATGAGATTGCTCAAACCCTATCGTTATCTGACTACCTGCGTCTAGGTGAGGGTGAATTGAAGAGCGGGGGCTTTCGTCGTCCATCCATCCTGGCTGACACACTGGAGGCAGTGACTGGCGCCATATTCTTAGATGGCGGGTTTGATGCCGCCAAGACCTGTTTACGTAAACTCTATTCCATCATCTTGGCTAACGTTGATCCTAAGACCTTGGGTAAAGACGACAAAACTTTGTTACAAGAGTGTTTGCAAAGCTATCAATTGCCATTACCAACATATAACGTTACTGGCACAAGCGGTGCAGCCCATAACCAGCAATTTGAGGTGGAGTGTTTGATTCCCAACCTCAAGGTATCGGTTAAGGGTGAAGGCGCATCTCGACGCGCAGCAGAGCAGGCAGCTGCGAAGATCGCTTTAATCGCCGCATTAAAAGCCTTGCCACAAGCGCTAGGTAAACCTAAAAAGACTCGGTCAGCGAAAAAGAAGGCAGCGAAAAAAGTAGCAACCGAAGAGCAATTAAATCTTAAGCTGAAGGGCTAATCGTGTTTAGATGCGGCACTATCGCCATTGTTGGCCGTCCCAATATGGGCAAATCGACCCTCTTGAATGCTTTGGTTGGTCAGAAGATCAGTATTACTTCTCGTAAAGCGCAAACTACGCGCCACCGTATTTTAGGTATTCAGAATCGAGAAGAGGCACAGTTTATCTTCATCGATACGCCAGGCTTTCAGACGCGTTTAATGAATACGCTGAACAAGGCCTTGAACCGCACTGTTACTACTGCATTGCAGGATGTGAACGTAGCTTGCTTTGTAGTTGAGGCTGGTTACTTTGGTGAAGATGATAAAAAGGTCTTGAAGTTGCTGCCAGATGACTTGCCTGTCGTCTTGGTATTAAATAAATTGGATTTATTTAATAGTCGCTTTCAGACTCCCTCTGAGCGAGATCAGGCCTTACTCAACTTTATTAAAGAGATGGCTCGTCCTTGGTGTGAACTAGGCGGTCATGAAGATCAAAAGTGTGAGTTCGCTGAAATCGTTCCTATGAGTGCCAAGAGCCCTGGGGATGTCGAAAGATTGTTGGATGTGCTTGAGGGTTATTTGCCCGAGGCACCAGCTGTATACGATGGCGATACCATCACCGATCGCAGTGAACGATTCTTGGCCGCTGAGATCCTGCGTGAGAAGGTCTTCCGCTTTACAGGTGAAGAGTTGCCTTACACCAGCACCGTTGTAATTGATCAGTTCAAGATGGATGGCAAGATGCGCCGGATTGCGGCGACTATTTTGGTTGATCGCGATAGCCACAAGGCGATGATTATTGGTGCCAAGGGTGAGCGTCTGAAGAAGATTTCTACCGATGCCCGCATTGATATGGAAAAGCTCTTTGATGGCAAGGTATTCCTGGAGACTTGGGTTAAGGTCAAGCGTGGCTGGGCAGATGATCGCGCTGAATTGCGGGCGCAAGGTCTAGAGTAATTATTCATGGCCTCCATTCGTGTTGCTGACGAACCCGCTTTTGTATTGCACAGCATTCCTTACAAGGAAACCAGCTTAATTCTGGATGTTTTTACACGTCAGCATGGCCGAATGGCCTTGATTGCTAAGGGTGCTAAGCGTCCACACTCGGTACTGCGTCCAGTCTTACAGCGCTTTCAGCCACTACTGGTTTCATGGAGTGGCAAGTCTGAGCTGCGTACTTTAACGAAGTCAGAGTGGGTTGGCGGCACGCCATCTTTAGTGGGTGATGCATTACTCTGTGGCTTTTATCTCAACGAGCTGTTAGTCAAGTTTCTGGCTCGTGAAGATGACTATGAAAAACTCTATGACCATTACACCGATACGATCTCCGCTTTATCTAATCTAGAATTTGAATCTAAGGGCTTAGAAGAAATTCTGCGTCCCTTTGAGTTAACACTTTTGCAAGAAACTGGTTATGCAGCAGCACTTGATCGCTGCGTTGAAACCAATACCGCTCCGATCTCGAATGAGCAATATGTTTATCAGCCAGAGCGGGGCGTCAGACCTGCTCAGGGGGATGATCCAGGTCACTGGCCAGTCTTGAGTGGCAAATCCCTGTTGGCTATTGCAGCGGGAGACTTTTCCGATCAAGAGACGCTTTCTGAGAGTAAGCAGTTAATGCGCTTCTTATTGGGTCTCCACCTGCAGGATCAGGTACTCACCACCCGTCAGATTTTGATTGATCTCAAGAAAATCTAGTAATCTAGTCGAATGAATAACCAACCAAAGCTTGAGCTTGGCATCAATATCGATCATGTCGCTACTTTGCGTAATGCGCGTGGCACGGTTTACCCTGATCCTTTGAAGGCTGCCCGTTTGGCTGAAGAAGCGGGCGCTGATTTAATTACCTTACATTTGCGTGAAGACCGTCGCCATATTAAAGATGCGGATTTGATGGCTTTACGTCCCTTGATTCAGACCCGTATGAATTTGGAGTGCGCTGTTACGCCGGAGATGATTAACATCGCCTGTCGAGTCCAGCCGCATGATGTTTGCCTTGTTCCTGAAAAGCGCGAAGAGGTCACTACTGAAGGTGGCTTAGATGTCGTGGGTCATTTTGAAGCTGTCAAAGCTGCCACTACACAGTTAAAAGCTGCGGGTATTCGGGTATCTCTTTTTATTGATCCTGAGGAAAAGCAAATCCAAGCTGCTAAAGATGTTGGTGCAACCGTTGTGGAATTGCATACTGGTCGATACGCAGATCTAGCTGGTGATTCACAGAAGCAAGAGCTCGAGCGCATTAGAAAAGCAGCGCAGTTTGGAAAAAGTATTGGCTTGCGGGTCAATGCCGGTCATGGTTTAAATGAGGGCAATGTGATCCCAGTTGCCGGTATTACTGAGCTATCCGAGCTCAATATTGGACATGCGATTGTTGCTGAAGCCCTCTTTAAGGGTTGGCAAAAAGCAATTACCGACATGAAGGCCCTGATGGATCAGAGCAGGGCTAACGCTTCTAAATCAGAGTCAGCTAAGTAATATAAAAATGATCATCGGTATTGGCACGGACATCTTGCAAATCGAGCGGCTTCAAGCTGCTTACAATCGCACCAATGGTCGTCTAGCTGAAAAAATTCTTGGGCCGGATGAGATGGTGATTTTCAAGCATCGCTTAGCCAGAAATCACAAGAGGGGTATTGCTTTCTTGGCAACGCGCTTTGCTGCAAAAGAAGCATTCTCTAAGGCAATTGGTCTAGGCATGAGAATGCCCATGACTTGGAGATCTCTCCAAACACTCAATGAGCCTAGTGGTAAGCCAGTGACATCATATTTAGGTGCACTCGCACAGTTTATGAATGAAAAAAACTGGGAAGCTCAGGTTACCGTTAGTGATGAGCAAGACATGGCAATAGCTCATGTCATCGTAGTTCAAAAATAAACAAGCATCAAAAATAGATAAATCAAAAAAATTTCGAGGAATGCATGAGTAAGTCGACTATGAAACCAGGCCCAGTTACTTTAGATGTTGTTGGTCTTGAGTTAAATGCAGAAGATCGTCGTCGCATCTTGCACCCCCTGACTGGTGGCGTGATTTTATTTGGCAGAAACTTTGCTAATCGTAAGCAGCTCACCAAGCTCACTGCAGAAATTAAAAAACTCCGTTCTGATGTATTAATCTCAATTGATCATGAGGGCGGACGTGTTCAGCGCTGCAGGACTGATGGCTTCACCCATTTACCTGCTATGCGTAAGCTCGGTGAGCTTTGGGGTGCTAAAAATAAATCAACAGATAAATCAAAACACGCTGCAGAACCTGCTGCAATTGCAATGGCAGCGGCCACTGCCTGCGGATATGTCTTGGCTGCTGAATTGCGTGCTTGCGGTGTGGACTTTAGTTTTACCCCAGTTCTGGATCTGGATTTTGGTCGCAGCGGTGTCATTGGCGATCGTGCTTTTAGTCGTGATCCACAAATTACCTTTGCATTGGCAAAGAGTTTGAACGAAGGTTTACGCCTTGCAGGTATGGCGAACTGCGGCAAGCATTTCCCAGGTCATGGTTGGGCGGAGGCAGATTCTCATGTAGCCATTCCAGTGGATGAGCGTCCCTTGAAACAAATTCTGAATGATGATGCTAAGCCCTATGAGTGGCTGGATCTTAGCTTGACTGCAGTAATGCCAGCCCATGTGATTTATCCAAAAGTGGATAAGAACCCGGCCGGATTTTCTAAGGTTTGGCTGCATTCCATTTTGCGTCAAGAGTTGGGTTTTGAGGGTGTGATTTTTAGTGACGATCTTTCAATGGAAGGTGCGAGCGTTGCTGAATCTGTAGTGAAGGGTGCGGATATGGCGCTTGAGGCGGGATGCGATGCAGTGTTGATTTGCAACCGCCCGGATCTTGCGGATCAATTGCTAAGTCAGTTGAAAGTCTCAAAAGCAAAACAATCGGAGTCTGCTATTCGATTAAATCGCTTGATGCCAACTGCCACAGCACCTGCTTGGGATGAGTTGCACTCTGAGGCGCAGTACCAGCATGCCAAAGGCCTGCTGAAGCAGTTGAAGCTCATTGCTTAGGTGGTAGAAGTTAACGACAAGTAAAAAATTCAGGTAATAAAAAAGCCCGGCAAGCCGGGCTTTTGCTATCGAGTGAGCTAATTAGTTAGCGCGGCTACGATATTCACCAGTACGAGTATCGATCTCGATCTTGTCGCCAGTGTTGCAGAACAATGGAACTTGCAATTCATAGCCGGTAGCCAATTTTGCAGTCTTCAATACTTTGCCTGAGCTGGTGTCGCCTTTAACTGCTGGCTCTGTGTAAATGATTTCACGAACCAAAGAGTTTGGCATTGCTACTGAGAGTGCTTTACCTTCGTAGAACACCACTTCGCAAGGCATGCTTTCTTCTAGATAGTTCAATGCATCACCCATGAATTCAGCTTCAACTTCGTACTGGTTGTAGTCGCCATCCATAAATACATACATTGGATCTGCGAAATAAGAGTAGGTGCAGTCTTTCTTGTCGAGGATTACTACATCGAATTTGTCATCAGCTTTATAAACACCTTCGTTAGGTGCGCCAGTTAACAAGTTCTTGAATTTCATTTTTACAACTGAAGAGTTGCGGCCTGAGCGGCTGTATTCTGCTTTTAAAACGACCATGGCATCAGTGCCGATCATTACTACGTTACCAACGCGGAGTTCTTGTGCTGTTTTCATCTTGCTATTCCTGGGTGCAGAGCTGATTTTCTGCGGTTTTTATCAAAAACAAGATTGTAACCGCCCGCAGGCTGATTTAGCTGAAGATCAAGCTACAAAGCCCAATAGACGGGCAGCCAGGCCACCATCCGCTTGTTTTTGAAGTAAATCGTCTCGCCAGACCTTGGAATGGGCGATCCATTCATCCATAGATTGATACCACTCGCTAGGCATTGCCCAGGTCATCGCAGCTATTACAGCGTGTTTAAGCTCCTGTGGAGCATCTTCCAGATAGAGTTCTAAAAATGCGGCCAACTTGGTTTCGTGAGCGCGATCATCTTGCGGGTAAATATGCCAAATGAAGGGCTTGCCAGCTAACTGCGCTCGGATAAATGAATCTTCGCCTCGCACGATATTGAAGTCACATTGAGAAAGAACCCAGTCATATTCATCTTGAGAAACAAACGGAATCGAGATCAACTGAATGGAGTCGGGCAAAGCAAGTGGCTGAGTGGGGTGGGCAGAGCTGAACTGCAATTGCTCGCGTTGACCGTGTGTCAGCACGACATCGAAGTTCTCGCCAAGACTTGCCAGATCTTCCAGCCATTTGAGGAGTGGTGCACCTGGGTAGCAAAAAATACTGATACGTTTGGCATTAGGTCGCAAGAGCTTCCAGCTAGTCTTTAGATTTTCCGGAATAAATTTCTCAGTGAGTGATGAATCCCTAGGGATTGGGTCAATCAAAATACCGCCCGCATTCCTCTGGAAGCCTGGGAGGAAGAAGTACTTCGGAATGCCGTGTGCCTGTGGGGATGCCTTCTGATGAAAGTCCACAATCCAGGGTTCTGCGCTTAAGTACTCTAGATTGATGATGATGGGTTTTTGGGAGGCAATCAGCAAGCCCGCAAGGTAGCGCTCGGGAAGATCGCATCCAAATGCCTCAATGACTACATCAGGAGGTTCAACTGGGTGACGGCTATTGCTATAACTCGCTTCCCAAGGCTGCATGTCAATACGGCCCTTGATTTCAGGGTCAACTCCAGAAGCGAGTAAATTAAGGGTTGGTAGATCGTCGCAGAAAATGCGCACGTCTTGGCCGTGAAGACTTGTTAAGCTTCTTGCTAGACGCCAGCAAACACCGGCATCACCATAGTTGTCTACGATTTGACAGAAAATATCCCAACGCATGAGCAATTCGCTTTTTGAAACCCTTCAGCAGGATGTTAAACGGCTACCCGGATTGCCGGGGGTATATCGCTTCTTTGATGAGGCAGGACATATTCTGTATGTCGGTAAAGCGCGCAACCTCAAAAAGCGTGTATCAAGTTACTTTCAGCGAACCCAGCTTTCACCACGCATAGAACTGATGGTGGGAAAAATTGCTCGCTACGAAACAACAGTAACACGCTCGGAAACCGAAGCCTTAATTCTAGAGAACAATCTTATTAAGGAGTTGGCTCCTCCATTCAACATTCTCTTCAGAGATGATAAGTCCTATCCCTACGTCATGTTGACGGGGCATCAATTTCCTCGCTTGGCCTCGTATAGGGGAAAAACGGATAAGCGTAACAATTACTTTGGCCCATTCCCGAACTCATGGGCGGTACGGAATAGCGTGCAGATTTTGCAGAAAGTCTTTCGCTTGCGAACTTGTGAGGACTCTGTATTTAAAAATCGTAGCCGTCCTTGTTTGCTACATCAAATTCATCGTTGTAGCGCGCCTTGTGTTGGTCGCCTGAACGCAGAGCAGTATGGGCAGGATGTAGCCCAGGCAACCCGTTTTTTAGAGGGCGATCATAGTCGTGTGCTTTCTGAACTTGAAAAGAAAATGCACGCTTACAGCGATGCCATGGAATTTGAGATGGCTGCGGTCTTAAGAGATCGTATTGCGGATCTTTCTAGCGTCTTGCAGCAACAATCTATGGATACCGTTGCTGATGGTGAGGGTGATGTTGATGTGATTGCTGTCGCCCAAATGGAGGGGGTGGTCTGCGTCAATTTGGCAATGATTCGTGGGGGTCGCCATTTGGGTGATCGCGCCTACTTCCCTAAGGGTCTACGCTCAAGTTCAGGAGAGCTTCCACCTCCAGCAGAAATTCTGGAGGCCTTTATTGCTCAGCATTATCTGGAGGGGAAGTCAGGCGATGGTGAGGTGACGACCAATTTAATTCCACCTGTACTGATTCTGAACCATCCCCTGAGAAAGCTGGTTGATGATGTTGCGGCCCCAGAAGAGGGTGTTGATGATGTTTCTGAGCAATCAGCTCCGGAAGGATTGCATGATTTATTGAATGCGCAAGCTGGTAAGCGCATTACCTTCTTACACCAGCCACAGGGTCAGAGACG
This sequence comes from Pseudomonadota bacterium, assembly GCA_041179645.1. GTDB lineage: Bacteria > Pseudomonadota > Gammaproteobacteria > Burkholderiales > Burkholderiaceae > Polynucleobacter. The sequence goes on along the minus strand of JBEGSZ010000012.1, from coordinate 124,364 downwards.
TCATTGGTTGGCGATGGCAGAGGGTAATGCCAAGATTGCGATAGCGAAGCGTTTGGTAGAGACGGGCGGTCAACTGGCGAGAGCCCGAGCATTGGCTGATGTCTTAGCTTTGGAACTGGAGAGTCTTGAGCAACTACGTATTGAATGTTTTGATATTAGCCATACTTCTGGTGAGGCCACCCAAGCCTCTTGTGTGGTGTACTCCAAAAACGCAATGCAGCCTAGTGAATACCGCCGCTTCAATATCAATGACATTACCCCGGGTGATGACTACGCAGCCATGCGTCAGGTCTTGCAACGCCGTTACGCAAACTTCCAAGAGCTCCCTGTTGAGAAGATGCCGCAAGTCATTTTGATCGACGGTGGCAAGGGACAGGTTGAGATGGCAAGACAAGTCCTTTCTGAATTCGGTATGGATATCGGGTTAATTGTTGGTGTTGCCAAAGGCGAGGGTCGCAAGGTAGGCCTTGAGACACTCATCTTTGCAGATGGACGTCCATTCCTCGAGCTGGGTATTGATAGCGCTGCTTTGCTGTTGGTAGCGCAAATCCGTGATGAAGCGCATCGCTTTGCTATCACTGGCATGCGAGCTAAACGAGCAAAAGCCAGGACGGTTTCTCAGTTGGAGGAGATTGAGGGAATTGGCGCAAAACGCCGTCAAAAATTGCTCGCCCGTTTTGGGGGTTTGCGTGGTGTTTCTAATGCCACTATCGAAGAGCTTTCCAGTGTTGAGGGAATATCCACCGCTTTGGCTGAGCAAATCTATAAGCAACTCCATTGATTCCCCAGTGCGCTCACATTGGTTTATGCTTGAGCCATGCCTTTTAATCTACCCATTGCCCTGACCTGGTTGCGCGTTGCCGCAATTCCGCTCGTGGTTGCAGTGTTCTACTTGCCCAGTAACTGGCTTACTCCCTTTGAGCAGAATCTGACTGCAACCATCATTTTTGTGTTTGCGGCTGTTACTGATTGGCTAGATGGTTTCTTGGCTCGCAAAATGAAACAAGAGTCGGCATTCGGCCAATTCTTGGACCCCGTGGCAGATAAATTAATCGTAGCTGCTTCATTACTCGTTTTGCTCAATATGGATCGCGTCCAAGTCTGGGTGGCTTTGATCATTATTGGTCGCGAAATTACTATCTCAGCGCTAAGGGAGTGGATGGCGCTTTTGGGTGCTGGAAAAAGCGTTGCTGTGCACATGGTCGGTAAGCTTAAAACTACTGCTCAACTTGTAGCCATTCCATTTTTATTACTAAATGACACTTTATTTGGATGGCTCAATTGCGCGCTAGTTGGCACTTGGCTAATCTGGATTGCATCCTTTTTAACGCTTTGGTCTATGTTCTATTACATGAAAAAGGCTTTGCCTCAGCTGGTTGATAAGGCTAAATAAAGTCCGCAAACCTATGGCTGATAAGGGTTTGGTAGAAACGTGAGCCTCACCAGTTTTTAGGCTTACTCACAAATAATGCGTTCTCTTAAATTGTTTGTTAAACTACTGCCCTGTTATGCGGGAATAGCTCAGCTGGTAGAGCGATACCTTGCCAAGGTATAGGTCGGGAGTTCGAACCTCCTTTCCCGCTCCAAGTTCGATGGGAAGCCCTAAAAAGCTTCCCATTTTTGATTCAAGCATATGGCGCGTTGGCCGAGTGGTTAGGCAGGAGCCTGCAAAGCTTCGTACGGGGGTTCGATTCCCTCACGCGCCTCCAGTAATTTAGATTGATTACCAGGGCAAGAACATGATGATCCAACTCAAGCGACTCAAAACGTTTACATCGGTGGTAGCGCTATCTCTACTGTTAGCAGCTTGCGCATCTTCTGGAGACTCTCCGACTGGTACGCCAAGTGAAGTTCAAGAAATTCAGTCTCAACTATTGGGTGACATGCCCTTGCCAGCAGCATCAAAAATTATTGGTTCAGATTCTTTAATTATTGGTCGTGGCGATAACTGGGTGGGGCGCGTTGTTTTATCTGGTGTGCAAACTCCAACCGATATTTACGCATTCTTCCAAGCTGAATATCCTAAGGCTGGATGGACTACTGTGAGCGCCGTGAAATCAAAAACCAGTATTTTGGTTTTTACTAAAGGTGATCGCACATCAACCGTAGAATTAAATGAAGGTCCATTCACTGGCCCAAAGACAATCATCACAATTACCGCATCACCAAAGAATGCAAACGTAGTTGCGCCGACCAAGAAATAATAAAAGCTGCATCAGTCAGCAATAGAAAAAGGCCTCTAAACGAGGCCTTTTGCTTTATCGGGCGGGGTGGCTTAGAGCCCGCCAGCCCTAATGAGGCCAACAGCCTGACCTTCTACGGCGAAGTTCGGTTGATGTCTATCTACCAGAATATTTTTGAAGTCTGGGTTCTCCGCTTGTAATTCAATGACCATGCCATCCGCAGTCTTCTTTTGGTTCCAGCGCTTCACTGTGACTTCATCGTCTAAGCGTGCAACTACGATATCGCCGTTGCGTACTTCAGAAGTTTTTCTTACGGCAAGATAGTCGCCATCCAAAATTCCAGCATCACGCATGCTCATGCCAACTACTTTTAATAAGTAATCAGCACCCTTGCTAAATAAGCTTGGATCAATCGGAACTTGTTTTTCAATATGCTCGATAGCCGTGATTGGAGAGCCTGCAGCAACGCGACCAATGAGTGGCAGCGTAAGTTGCTGAAGTGCGCCAGAAGGTAAAGACATCTGACGATATTTGTTTGGATTGTGAGTCTGGTTAAAGCGTTGTGGAATACGAATGCCGCGCGAGGTTCCCGGCGTCAGTTCGATATATCCCTTTTTTGCCAGAGCGCGTAAATGCTCTTCAGCAGCGTTGGCAGAGGCAAAGCCCAGTTGCGTGGCGATTTCAGCACGCGTCGGAGGTGAGCCGCTTTCATCGATGGCCTTGGTGATTAGTTCCAAAATCTCACTTTGACGTGAGGTCAGTTTGGGGAGGGCAGTCAGCTCCTCTGGAAAATCGACTGTATTTATGTCCATACTGGGATTGTATACAGCGCTATTTGAATATTCAAGCAGTTTGGAGGCGGATAATAGGAGAAATGAGCACAATTTCCCACGTTTCTGCAAATACTCCCCATCTCCTGGTCTTAGGCATGGGGGGCACTATTGCAGGCCTTGCGCCCAAGCCCGAAGAAAACCCCCTTCAATACGAAGCTGGCAAGGTCGGGGTTGATACCTTAGTAGCGCAGGTTAAGTCCGTGGTTCCTGAGGGGGTCAAGCTGGTTTCACGGCAGTTGGAGAATATTAATAGTCGCAATTTGACCGATGCTCACCTTACTGGTCTTGGGCTTGCCGTAAGAGAGGCTCTATTAGATGCTGCTGTAAAGGGAATTGTGGTTACCCACGGTACCGATACGATTGAAGAGACGGGCTTATTTTTGCAAGTAACTTGCGGAAAGTTAGCTCAGACTCAGTCTAAGAGGGTCATTTTGACAGGGGCGATGCTGCCAAGTAATGCGCCTGGAGCGGATGGCCCTTCTAATCTGCTTGATGCTTTGCGCTGGGCCTCCACATCGATTGATAACTGCCCTGGTGGCATTTATGCGGTGATGGACGGGCGCGGATGTATGGCGCTCGATTTAGCCAAGCGCCATGCCACAGCCCTCAATGCACCGTTACAAGACGCTCCATCAAGCTCGGTGGGCCTCATTAATCCATCTTGGTTATCTGGCGTGAAGGCCGTTCAGGCAGCTTGGAATGAGGATTTACCGATTCCTGGGGCAGGTGAGTGGCCTTGGGTTGAGATTTTGACTAGCCATGCAGGCGCACGTCCTGAAACTATTTCGCAGTGGCTCAAAACCTCTGTACAAGGCTTTGTAGTGGCCGGAACAGGACATGGTGGCTTTCATGATGATTGGGTAAAGCCGCTTGATCAGGCTATGGCTCAGGGCATTGCTTTGGTGAGAACCACCAGAACCGGCGCCGGCGCTACCTTGAGAAATACTCCCGAGGTGGATCCAGCTGGATGTTGCGCTTCAGGGGCATTGACCGCTCCTAGAGCCAGAATTGGGCTTCAATTGGCTTTAAATGCGGCCAAGCAGGCAAATAAAGCAGGTAAACCCCTGACTTGGCAGGATTTTTTTGCTAGAATAGTGGACTTACCTGAAATTCGGTAAGGGTTTAAAAGCTGTAAATTTCTGTAGTCAGTTTTACCTACAATTTGTTACTACCTTGTCACACTGGCGCTAACTTTAAAACCATCGGAAGTTAGCAAGACGCCCAGGTGACTTTATCCTTAAGGAGTGTTAGATGCGTCATTATGAAATCGTCTTTATCGTCCACCCGGACCAAAGCGAGCAAGTGCCTGCGATGATCGATCGCTACAAAGCGACATTAGCTGCTGCTGGCGGCAAAATTCATCGTATGGAAGATTGGGGTCGTCGTCAGATGGCTTACATGATCGACAAACTTGCTAAAGCCCATTACGTTTGTATGAACATTGAGTGCGACCAGAAAACTCTGGACGAGCTCGAGCACGCATTCAAATTTAACGATGCTGTTTTGCGTCACCTCATCATCAAGACTAAGAAAGCTGAAACAGAGCCTTCCATCATGATGAAAGAAGTGCAACGTGAAGAAGCGCGCAAATCAGCTCAATCCGACGCTCCAGTAGCAGCGGCTTAAGTTAGAAATTTGAAGAGGAATACACAGACTAAAAAACGTATCAGAGTGACGGAGCGGCGTTGAATCATTTCACCCTAACTGCATTCTTGGTAGCTAAAGACGCGATTCGATTTACACCAGCAGGAATACCGGTGATGCATTGCCAGCTAGAACATAGCGGCGAAGTAAACGAGGTAGGAGTGGCAAGGAAAATTCAGATGAGTGTTGAAGCCATAGCAATTGGCCCGATACAAAAGGGCTTAGAGCAAATGGATTTAGGAGCCGAGGCAGTGTTTGAGGGATTCTTAGCACCCAAGACTCTACGTAATCAAAGACTTGTTTTCCATATCACCCATATTCAATTGAAAAATTAAAGAGGAAATCATCATGGCGTTTGGAAAGAAACCCGATTTCAAAAAGAAACCAGCTCAGAACCCATTGTTCAAGCGTAAGCGTTATTGCCGTTTCACTGTTGCTGGTGTAGAACAGATTGACTACAAAGATGTAGACACATTGAAGGACTTCATTGGCGAAAACGCTAAGATTACTCCTGCACGTTTGACAGGCACAAAAGCTAAATATCAGCGTCAGTTAGACACTGCTATTAAGCGTGCTCGTTACTTGGCTTTGTTGCCATTCTCCGATCAACACAAGAAATAATTGGGAGCCCTCAATGCAAATCATTCTTTTAGAAAAAGTAATTAACCTGGGCAACCTCGGTGACATCGTTCGTGTTAAAGACGGTTACGCTCGTAATTTCCTAATCCCGCAACGCAAAGCTCGTCGTGCAACTGAAACAGCAATTGCTGACTTTGCAGTACGTCGTGCTGAGCTGGAAAAATTGGCCGCTGAAAAATTAGCTGCTGCTGAAGCGGTTGGCGCAAAGCTCAAAGACTTGGTTCTCGAAATCGGTCAAAAGGCTGGTGTTGACGGTCGTTTGTTTGGTTCTGTAACTAATCATGACATCGCTGATGCTTTAAAAGCTAAAGGCTTTGTAATTGAAAAAGCTTCTGTACGTATGCCTACTGGCCCGTTGAAGATGGTTGGTGATCACCCTGTAGCGGTAGCTGTTCATACCGATGTAGTGGCTGACATCACTATCCGTGTAGTTGGCGAGCAAGCGTAAGTTTTAGACTGTAAGCTAGCCTCATGGCTGAATCCCGCTCACGCTCCCTTATGTCAAATCCTGGCATGATGGGTTCTGGGGATGCAGCCTTGCAGGCTTTAAAAGTACCGCCGCATTCTGTAGAAGCCGAGCAATCTTTGCTCGGCGGTCTACTGATCGATAACACTGCCTGGGATCGCCTAGGTGGCGTGTTAACTGATAAAGATTTCTATCGCCCTGAACATGCTTTGATCTACAAGGTCATTCAGCGTTTAGTTGGCGACAATCATCCGGCTGACGTCATTACCGTTCATGAGGCTGTTAAGTCCGAACAGGGTGGTGATTTAGTTGGGATTGATTACCTCAATTCATTAGCGCAAAGCACTCCAAGTGCAGCGAACATTAAAGGCTATGCCGACATTGTTCGTGACCGCAGCATTCTGCGTCGCTTGATTGAAGTATCTGACAACATTGTCAACTCTGCATTTGTTCCAGAGGGCCGTTCAGTGAGAACGCTCTTGGATGAAGCAGAATCTCGCATTCTGCAAATTGGCGAAGAAGGTAATCGCAAGGCTGATTATCTCGAAATTGAGCCATTACTTAAAACCGTTGTTGCTCGTATTGATGAGCTTTACAACCGTCAAGGCGGAAGTGACATCACTGGTATTGCAACTGGATTTATTGATTTAGATAAACAAACCAGCGGCCTACAAAAAGGCGACCTAGTTATTATTGCTGGAAGACCGTCAATGGGGAAAACCGCGATGGCGTTAAACATCGCCGAAAATGTTGCCTTGGCAGAAGGTTTACCAGTCGTTATATTCTCGATGGAGATGTCAGGTGAGCAACTGGCAGCTCGTTTACTAGGTTCGGTAGGGCGCGTTGACCAAAGTCGCATGCGCACCGGAAAGCTTCAAGACGATGAGTGGCCACGTGTTACTGATGCCATTGCACGCTTGAGTAATACCCAAATTTTGATTGATGAAACTGGTGCCCTTTCGAGTCTAGAGCTCCGCGCACGCGCACGTCGTATTGCTCGTAACTTTGGCGGAACACTTGGTCTCGTTGTGATTGATTACCTGCAGTTAATGAGCGGTTCGGGTTCTGAGAACCGTGCTACTGAGATTTCTGAAATTTCACGCTCACTCAAATCACTCGCAAAAGAATTACAGTGCCCAGTAGTTGCTTTGTCGCAGTTAAACCGTGGTCTAGAGCAGCGCCCTAATAAGCGCCCAATCATGTCTGATTTGCGTGAGTCAGGTGCAATTGAGCAAGATGCTGACTTAATTATGTTCATCTATCGTGATGAGGTGTATCACCCAGATACAACTCAGGATAAGGGTATAGCTGAGATTATTATTGGTAAGCAGCGTAATGGACCGATTGGTACTGTGCGTGTTAGCTGGCAGGGTCCGTATACCAAGTTTGATAACTTGGCGATGGGATCAGTGGGTTACTCATCTGGTGGATACGAACCGTTCTAATTTAAAAGAAAAAAACTGAAATAAATAAGCAACAACAATAAGAATAAAAAAGCCTCGCATTGCGAGGCTTTTTAACTTGATGCGAGAGGTATTTACTTGCCGCCTTCACACTTCTTAATCGATGCGGCTTTAGCAGCGCCATACAGTGGCTTACCATCCTTGCTTACAGCCTTAGCTTCACAATCATTGGGCTTGGCATCACCCATACATTTTTTAATAGATGCATCTTTGGCTGCGCCATAGAGCGGCTTACCTTCTTTGCTAACCGCTTTAGCTTCACAAGCAGCTTGATCTGCAAAAGCAATAGACGGAATTGCAAAACTGAATGCAATGCCTAAAGCGATGATGATTTTCTTCATACGAGCCACTCCTAAATGAGTAATCTAAAGAACCAAATGTTCCATATATCAATGTAAACAATATTCAGTGTTTTGGGAATACGGTGTTAATGCTATCAACTGAAAGGCTAATAGCTAAGGCGTTAATCTTCTGGCCTCAGTAAATCTAGCCGCCCAATATGGAGTGGTGATGTATTCCAGGCGCACAGTGCCTCCTGCGCTAGGAGCATGGACAAACCTGCCTTGACCTACATAGATACCAGCATGTGAATACTTCGCGCCGGTAGTATTGAAAAAGACAAGGTCTCCCGGCGCGGGTGGTCCGTTATCTACGCTTTGACCACGATTGCTCATCTCTTGAATGGTTCTGGGGAGCTTTATATTGGCCGACTTCTGGTAGACGTAAGCAATCAGCCCGCTGCAATCAAAGCCACCCTTGGGATTGTTCCCGCCGTAGCGATAGGGCACCCCAACTAAACCTACTGCTGCAATGGAGATGTCCTCTGTGCCTACACTCGTATCTTGTTTGAATTGAGAAACTTTAGCTGCATTATTTTTTGAGCCAAAACTTCCACACCCCGAGAGTGATAGTAGGGCGCAAATAAAAATGCCGCACCCCAGTAGAGTGCGGCATGAGAGGAGTTGCTTAGAGTGCGTCAGCAGCATGATCCGCAAGACGTGAACGCTCGCCGCGAGCTAGGGTCACATGACCGCCATGACGCCAGCCCTTAAAGCGATCCACTACATAGGTAAGACCAGAAGAGCCTTCGGTTAAGTAGGGCGTATCGATCTGCGCAATATTGCCCAAACAAACAATCTTCGTTCCCGGGCCTGCACGGGTGACCAAAGTCTTCATTTGTTTGGGAGTTAAGTTTTGCGCTTCGTCAATGATCACAAACTTGCTTACAAAGGTTCTGCCACGCATGAAGTTCATGCTTTTCACTTTGATGCGTGAGCGAATTAATTCTTGTGTAGCGGCACGACCCCATTCACCGGCGCCATCCTCATTGCGTTGCAATACCTCAAGGTTGTCGTCAAACGCACCCATCCAAGGCTGCATTTTCTCTTCTTCAGTGCCTGGTAAGAAGCCAATATCTTCACCAACGGGAACCGTAGCACGAGTAATGATGATTTCGTTATAGCGCTTGCTATCTAGAACTTGCTCAAGGCCGGCAGCTAATGCTAGTAAGGTTTTACCGGTACCTGCTTGACCCAATAGTGTGATGAAATCCACATCAGGGTTCATTAGTAAGTTCATGGCAAAGTTCTGTTCGCGATTACGCGCGGTCACGCTCCACACATTATTTTTCTGATGTGAAAAGTCCCTTAAGGTTTGGAGGAGGGCAGTCTTGCCATTAATCTCTTTTACTTGCGCGTAGAAAGGGGTAGAGCCATCTGGATTTTCTTGATAGACAAACTCATTGACTAACATACTCGGAACTGAAGGACCGGTTACGCGATAGAACATCGTTCCGGATTTACCATCAGCCCAGCTTTCCATATCTTTGCCATGCTTTGGCCAAAAGTCTGCTGGTAATGCCATGACTCCGGAATACATCAAGTCACGATCTTCTAGAACTTGGTCATTGAAGTAATCTTCAGCAGGCAAGCCTAAGGCACGTGCCTTAATGCGCATATTGATATCTTTGGATACCAACACCACCTCTTGGCCTTTACGGGTCTTTTGGAGTTCGCTTACTACTGCAAGGATGAGGTTATCTCCTTTGCCTTCAGGTAAACCTTCTGGCAATGCCTGGGTAGTAAGTTTGGTTTGGAAAAAGAGCCGACCAGAGACATCCTGATTACCTAGCTTGTTGAGTGGAATACCTTCATCCAGCGTGCCACTAGTGCCGGCAACCAATTGATCCAATGAGCGGCTGACTGTGCGGGCGTTGCGCGCAACTTCAGTCATACCTTTTTTATGGTTATCCAACTCCTCAAGAGTGGTCATTGGTAGGAAGAGGTCATGCTCAGAGAAACGGAACAGGGAGCTAGGATCATGCATCAATACATTGGTATCAAGCACAAACAAGCTTGGGGGTCCTGTACGAATAATACGTTTTGGCTTTTCTGGGACGCTTGCCGCTCTCTTATCGCTGCGATCATTACGTGGTGCAACTGGACTGCGATCACTTTTGATTTTCTCAAGCGCTACTTCAGCGGCAGAGAGATCCTCCTCAGTATCTGTTGCCCAATCTGGTGCATGGCTTTCAATCACAACAGTTTTTGCTGGTGCAGGACGCTTCTTTAAATTTGGAGTGTCTTTACTGCTAATTTTTACTTGGCCAGCAATTTGAGTTGGGATTGGGGGCAATGGCATGCAGACTCTCCTAAAAGAAAAAACCGTCAAGCGGATTGCATTGACGGTTTATAACGAAACTGGGTGTAAAACTATCTGTAAAACGGCGGGGGTTGTTTACCGAGCCTGTTCTTAAATATTCAGGCTGATGAGTCAAACGGATTGTTAGACTTTCCCGTCGTTTACGGTGCATATAAACAACTTTACCCCAAATTTTGGGCTTTGCAAGTACCCCGGATTAAATTAATTTAAAAAATTATTTAGTGGCTTGGGCTGCTTGTAATACCTCTGTCACATGTCCCGGAACCTTTAGGCCGCGCCACTCTTTAACGAGCTTGCCTGAGGAGTCAAAGAGGAAGGTGCTGCGCTCAACACCGCGCACCTGCTTGCCATACATATTCTTCAGCTTCATGACGCCAAAGAGTTGGCAAAGGGTTTCTTCAGTATCGGCAACGAGCTCAAATGGCAGCTCAAGTTTGCTGCGGAAATTGTCGTGAGACTTTAGGCTATCCCGAGATACGCCAACGATCAAGGTATTGGCTTTAGTGAAGGCTTCAATATTGTCACGGAATTCACCAGACTCTGCGGTGCAACCAGGAGTCATATCTTTCGGATAAAAGTAGATGACTAGTTTCTTGCCTTTGGCTGAATCTGGTGTAAAGGTTAATCCTGATGTTGCTGGGATTGCACACTGGGGCATTGGCTTACCAATTTCTACTGTCATGATGGTCTCTCTTGTTTAACTTTGTGTATTACGTATTCTAGAAATTCTTAAATTGCTTGCAAAATGAGTTCACCGCTGCGGTTAGGGATTTCTCCCCAAGTGACTGGCTGTACTGCTATTTTATCGAGTTGCTTGGTGGCTTCCCAGGATTGATGCAATTCGCCCATGGTGACCAGGTCGTGACCTTGGTTTAGCCAACCTGCTAGCAATTGCTCAAAGGCAGGGAGTAGCTTTTGGCCTTCTAGTTCTGCATGCAAGGTAAATACCTGATCATTTGGATTGCTTTGGGTGATTTCCAAGAGTTTCTTTACGGCGCCAAACTCGTCGGCATCATCAATACCAATTAATTCATCAAACGTTGGCAATGTCGTTGGGTACTGGACATGTTTGGCTTTGCCAGAAGGCAGGTCAAAGCGATAAGGCATTAAGTTAGGTTCGGCTCTGCCATCGGAAGAATATTTAATGCCCCACTGATCGAGTTGCTCGAAAGCCGCTTCATTCATTTGCCAGCCAGCAGCACCATAAGTAACCGGCGAGTGGCCAAAGATCTCCACAAAACGATCCCAGCTTTTTTGCATCTGTGCTTTAGTCCATTGGGGATCGCGATTACGCACGGCGTCTTGCCAAGCCACATGATCCCAAGTATGAATACCAGTCTCATGCCCGGCCAAATCAATTGCACGCATTTCAGTAGCAGCTTGTTTGCCAATATCAGGTCCAGGTAAGAGGACGCCGTAGAGCAGGGTTTTAATGCCGTAGTGCTCCACAACGGAAGTCCGGCTCACCTTCTTCAGAAAGCCTGGCTTAAATACCCGCTTGAGAGCCCAACCTGTGTGATCGGGGCCTAAGCTAAATAGGAAGGTTGCTTTAAGGCCAAAACGCTCAAGCGTATGCGCTAGATTGGGGACGCCTTCTTTGGTACCGCGTAAGGTATCAACATCTACCTTGAGAGCAATCTTAGCCATGAACCTCTGTATTTATTCGTTATCAACCAAGTGACGTGCTTTTTCCACATCTTCGCGATAGGCTTCGAAAATATTCTTTAGCGCATCGCTCATATTGGTAGTTGGCTTCCAGCCCAATTCGCTCATCGTGTTGTCAATTGCGGGAACACGGTTTTGAACGTCTTGATAGCCTTCGCCGTAATAAGCACCAGAAGTGGTTTCTACGATCTTTACTTCATTCGCCGTCTTTGCGTACTCAGGAATGCTGCGAGCAATCTCCAGCATCTGATTAGCCAGTTCACGAATGGAGTGATTGTTCTTTGGATTGCCGATGTTGTAGATCTTGCCGTTAGCAACACCATCTTTGTTGTCAATGATGCGCATTAGAGCGTCGATACCATCGTCAACATAAGTAAAGGCGCGTTTCTGGGCGCCACCATCAACTACGTTGATGGATTCGCCGCGCACGATATGACCCAAGAACTGAGTCACCACACGTGAGGAACCTTCTTTTGGTGTGTAGATGCTGTCTAGTCCAGGGCCAATCCAGTTAAATGGACGGAAGAGGGTAAAGCGTAAACCTTCCATGCCATAACCCCAAATCACACGATCCATCAGCTGCTTGGAGCAAGCGTAGATCCAGCGTGGTTTGTTGATGGGCCCATAAACCATATTCGATTTGGCAGGATCAAATTCACTATCTTCACACATGCCATAGACTTCGGATGTGGATGGAAATACCAAGTGCTTTTTGTATTTAACAGCTGAGCGAACGATGGGTAAGTTGGCTTCGAAGTCGAGCTCAAATACCTTGAGCGGCTGCTGAACGTAAGTTGCTGGCGTAGCAATCGCAACTAAAGGCAGAATGACATCGCATTTACGAATGTGATACTCGACCCATTCCTTGTTGATGGTGATGTCACCCTCAAAGAAGTGCATGCGAGGATGGTTTACTAAATCGCCCAGGCGATCGTTTTGCATATCCATGCCATAGACATCCCAATCGGTTGTCTCAAGGATGCGCTTTGAAAGGTGGTGACCGATAAAACCGTTTACGCCAAGAATGAGTACTTTTTTCATCTTTACTGCCTCGTATTTAATCTAAAGGGTGCTGCTTTTAATTTGTTAGCTACTTGCCGGGAACCAGTCCAGTATCGCTACTACCTTTTGGTCGCCGCAAACGCCGAATACCTGATTATCAACCACTTGGATGCCCGGAGTCTGAAGATCTAGCTGCTCCGGAAACGGCCCCTCAAGGCCGGTACGAGCCACAATCCTGCGCTGACCTTGCCAGTCGGTAAAAGCTCCGGGATAAGGGGGTGCAACGGCTCTAACGAGGTTATGAACCTGCCGAGCCGTCTGATGCCACAGAATTTGCCCGTCCGCAGGCTTGCGCCCCCCAAAATAGCTCCCTTGAGCCAGATTATTGGGTTTTCTGGGGATGTGGCCTTGAACAAGTTCCGGGAGGGCCTGGTTCATTACCGTAACAGCTGCTTGACTGACTTTGCCAAAGACATCAGTGGCGGTTTCATTAGGGCCAATCGAGACTGCTGATTGCCCCACAATGTCACCCGCGTCTGGCTTGGATTCCATCATATGCAATGTGGCACCAGTTTCAGTTTCTCCATGGAGGATGGCCCAATTGACTGGAGCGCGGCCACGATATTTTGGGAGTAATGAGCCATGCATATTCAAGGCGCCAATCTTGGCGCAGGCCAAGAGTTCTGCCGGGATCATATGGCGATAGTAGAAAGAGAAAAGGTAATCGGGCGCCAACTTTTGAATCTGCGGCACGAGATCTAGCAACTGATTTGCATTTGGCGTGATGTAAGGAATCTTTTTTTCCTCACAAACTTTGGCGACACTCCCAAACCAGACATTCTCATTGGGATCATCTTGATGGGTCACCACTAGATCAATTTGAATGCCTGCACCCAGCAATGCCATAAGGCAATTAACGCCAACATCGTGATAAGCAAAGACGACTGCGTGCAATTATTTTTTCTCTAAAACGGTTTGCACAACATAGCGTGGACGCTCGCGAACCTGCTGGTAGATGCGGCCAATGTATTCACCAAGCAGGCCAAGGCCAAATAGCATTACGCCAATTAGGAAGAAGGTGAGGGCGAATAGCGTAAATACACCTTCAACCTCGGCGCCTAGAACGAAGCGGCGGACTAAGAGGTATATAAACAAACTGCCTGCAGCCATTGCCAGCAACATTCCTAAGATCGAGAAAATCTGCAAAGGCATAACCGAGAAGCCGGTTACCAAATCGAAGTTCAAGCGAATAAGCTGATAGAGGCTGTACTTGGATTCACCAGCAAAACGCTCTTCGTGCTTGACGCTGATTTCCGTAGGGTTTGAAGCGAAGGTGTAAGCCAGCGCCGGAATAAAGGTATTACTTTCATCGCACTGACGAACGAGGTCAACGATGCGACGGCTGTAGCCGCGAAGCATGCAGCCTTGGTCAGTCATTGTGATACGAGTAATTTTCTCGCGCAAATGATTCATCGCGCGAGAAGCAAATTTTCTGAAGAAGCTATCACGACGATCAGCGCGGATAGTGCCAACGTAGTCATGACCTTTGAGTAACTCATTGACTAGGGCATCAATTTCTTCTGGGGGGTTTTGTAGATCTGCATCTAAGGTAATGATGTATTCACCACGGGAGTATTCAAAGCCAGCCATGATCGCCATATGCTGACCAAAGTTGCTATGGAATAAAACTGCACGAGTTACGTCCGGGCGCACTTCAACTTGCTTGGCTAGGATGCCAGCAGAACGATCTTTACTGCCATCATTCACAAACACCACTTCATAAGTAATGTTGCGCTTGCTGGCCATCATATCTAGTGCGGGGTATAGGCGATCAAAGAGTGCTTGAAGACCATCTTCCTCGTTGTAAACGGGGATAACAATGCTAAGTGTGGGATTGCAGGCTTGGGTAGCTAAATTTGCAGTCATGCTGCAATTTTGCCTGATTCTGTTCTCGGCACTAGTTTTTGCGATGTTTCTTCAGAATTCCAGTCAAAGCACTAGCTATACGGCCAATATCTTGATCTGCCATGCCTGGAAAGAGGGGTAGGGTCAAAATGGAGCGACCAATACGATCTGCGATTGGAGTGGCTTCAACTTTATAACCCAGCTTTTGATAAAGCGTAAATCCGGTAATGGTGGGGTAGTGAACGCCTGTGCCAATGCCCAAATCTTTTAACTCGGTCATTACCTGTGCTCGATCTACGTTCAATTGCTCAAGCGGCAGAATAACTTGGAACATATGCCAGTTGCTATCGGTGAAGTTTTCTACTGGAAGTTCTAAATTGAGATTAGTTAGGCCGGCGGATTTCATTTCACTACGAATGGCATCAAAGTACTGCCTTGCCAAAGCACTTCTACGTGCCTGAAAAGCAGGTAGTTGTTTCAGTTGATGCAAGCCAATCACAGCATTCACATCAGTCAAATTATCTTTGCCACCTAAAACATCTACATCCATGCCATCCATTCCTTGGCGTGTGAGGCCTTGCAGACGAAACTTTTCCGAAAGCTTCGCTTCATCAGCATTGTTGAGAACAAGGCAGCCGCCTTCAACAGTAGATAAATTTTTATTTGCCTGAAAACTAAAGCTCACGAGATCGCCAATGCTGCCAATCTTTTGACCTTTCCACTGTGATCCAAATGCTTGTGCTGCATCTTCAATCACGCGTAGCTTGTATTGTTTTGCTATGTCATAGAGTTGATCCATATTGACAGGCAACCCAGCTAAATAGACGGGCATGATGGCACGCGTCTTCGGTGTAATCGCAGCGGCCAGCTTGTTTAAATCAATATTGCGGGTGATGGGATCAACATCCACAAAAATGGGCGTGGCACCAACACTCAGAATGACATTAGAAGTGGCGACCCAGGAGATCGGGGTGGTAATCACTTCATCACCTGACCCAATACCAGCAACCTGAAGGGCTATTTTCATGGTGGCAGTGCCGTTGGCAAAACAGCGCACAGGGCGACCGCCAAAATAGTCACTTAAGGCCGCTTCAAATTCCGCTAATTTGGGTCCTGAAGTCACCCAGCCAGAACGCAATACTTCGGCTACAGCATCAATCGTTTCTTGATTGAAGTGTGGGCGCGTAAAAGGAATAAAAGGCAGGGAATTTTGAGTAACTGACATAGGAGCCTTAAGAATTTATTGTGCAGAGTTGCTTGGCGACTCTGGGTGTTTAACAATGACGCGCCGAGAATCTCTCCCTACTTCTTGCATTGGGATATTGAGTTTTTGCAGCTCAATAAATTGCTCTGGAACCATTAATGCATATGCCGTTTGATCGATCTTCCAGCGTTCGATAAAAGCATCAAAGGTGGGAAGCCATAACTCAGGTTCTTGCTTCACGCCAAACTCAAGCTCGTCTGGAGACTCCACCATGATCATGGTTCTACCCAAGTAAAAGGGTACCGTGTGATCTAGGATTCTTACGGAATAGAAGTTCACCTTCTCCGGAACCCCTGGTTTAACTTGTTGAACTAAATCTATGCCCGAGACTGCGCGACCGAGCGTTTCATGGCCTGTGCCTGCGATGATTGCGCAGAGAAAAAAGCCAGACGCAAAACTGGTAATACTGCTCAAGCCATTGCGCTTGCTTTGTATGAATGCCAAGAGACTGAATGAAATCAAAGCAATGAGTGCGACAATAATCCAATAAGTGTATTGCGCGTAGGATTCAATTTCATCTGGCCTAGCTTGTTTGCCAACCGCATCTAAAAAGAAAAATCCAATGCCACCAAGGATTGCAAAGAAGAGGGCTTGCAATTTCCAAGGCAATCCGAGTGAATTACTAAAACCCAGATTGCGGTCTAAGCGATGACTAACAAGCATTGCTAGCGCTGGAAAGACGGGGATGATATAGCCAGGCAATTTCGATTGAGACATACTAAAAAAGCCCATGATCACAGCAAACCAGCAGGTGAGTAACCAGCCACTAGAGAATTCACGATTCCGCTCTCGCCAAGCCTGAACAAGAGCCCCAGGGGTTTGTGCAATCCATGGCAAAAAGCCTAGGAGCAGTAGTGGGACAAAGTAGTAAATCGGACCCGTTCTACTATGCGCTGTTTGCGTAAAGCGTTGCAGGTGTTCATGAATAAAAAAGAATTCTAGAAATTCTGGATTGCGTTGTGCCACCAGAACAAACCATGGCGCAGTAATTGCTAAAAATAAAATCGTGCCAGTAACGATGTGTAGTCGCTTCCAGATTTTCCAGTCCCATGCGCTGATGGAATAAACGGCAAAGACCATGCCAGGGATGGCGACTCCGATGACGCCTTTGGAAAGAGTGGCCAAGGCCATGAAGGCCCAGCAGGACCACATCCACTTTCTAGTGTCACTCGAGTTACGAGAAGTTTGCGCCAATAGAAGACTGCAGAGTGCGGCGACTAAAAATGCAGACAAACCCATATCAAGCGAATTAATGTGCCCACCAATTACCCACATTGGGCTGGATGCTAAAGCAATTGCAGCTAACCAGCCTGCCCGTGGGCTATAAATGCGCGCGCCAGTAAACCCAATAAATACGATTGTGAGAAACCCGGTGAGCGCAGTCCATAAGCGCGCCTGCCAATCGCCGATGCCAAAAAGATTAAAGGCGGTAGCGGTAGCCCAAATTTGCAATGGTGGTTTTTCAAAATACTTGTAACCGTTGTAGCGTGGGGTGACCCAATCTCCTGTGACGAGCATCTCGCGAGCAATCTCGGCATAACGGCCTTCGTCAGATGGAATGAGATGGCGGTAGTTAAGGGTGCCAAACCACAGTAAGGCATAGATGAGAACCAGAATCAAAATGCTGACTGGGTTGAGGGCGCTAGATTGCCGAATTTGGCCAAACTGCATTAGGCGGCTTCCACAATGAGGGCGAGAAGAACCTGGCGACCTTCGCCGACAAGAATGTTGTAGGTGCGACAAGCCGCTTGAGAATCCATCACCTCGAAGCCAATCTTGGCCTCAATCAGGGTTTTTAAAAGCTCAGGCTTTGGGAAGCGCTGGCGCTTACCAGTCCCAATAATGATTAATTCAGGCTTGAGGGAGGCCATTTGAGTGAAATCTACCGTGCCCAGATCCTCAAAGGATTCGATGGCCCATTTCAGGATTTCGCCGTCTGAGCTCAATAAAACCGCGTGACTATAGGGGATCTTATTGATCTCGATGTAGCCATCGCCGTAACCGGTGATCGTATTGGCTCCGGAATGGGGGTCAGATTGAAGCTTCACATGGACTCTCTGTCATAATTATGAGGATTATAGCTAGCTGTTTTTTCCTAGATTTCAAGAACTTACCCTTTAATTTATTGTGAAACCGATCCTAAAGTCTGAAAAACTCAATCACGTCTGTTACGACATACGTGGACCCGTGCTGGAGCTCGCTCAGCGCATGGAGGAAGAGGGTCACAAAATCATCAAATTAAACATCGGTAATGTGGGTGTTTTTGGCTTTGATCCTCCAGAAGAGATTCAGTTGGACATGATCCGTAATTTGGGTAATGCCTCAGCGTACTCCGATTCCAAGGGAATTTTTGCAGCGCGCAAAGCCATCATGCAGTATTGCCAAGAAAAAGGCATTCAGGGCGTTACTTTGGATGACATCTATACCGGCAATGGCGTTTCTGAATTAATCGTCTTAGCAATGAATGCATTGCTTAATAACGGCGATGAAGTTTTGGTGCCAGCTCCTGACTATCCGCTATGGACAGCTGCAGTTAGTCTATCTGGCGGCACTCCAGTTCATTATTTGTGTGATGAGTCAAAAGAGTGGGCCCCAGATCTGGCGGATTTACGTAAACGAATTACGCCGCGCACTAAAGCGATTGTGGTGATCAACCCCAACAACCCAACAGGCGCAATTTACTCAAAAGAAGTATTGACTGAGCTAACTTCAATTGCGCGTGAGCATGGATTGATTCTATTTGCTGATGAGATTTACGACAAGATGTTGTACGACAAAGAGAAGCATATCTCTTTGGCATCCTTATCCACTGATGTAGTCACAATTACCTTCAACGGTTTATCTAAGAACTATCGCTCTTGCGGCTATCGTGCAGGCTGGATGGTAGTTTCTGGCGATAAAGAGATGATTCGTGATTACATCGAAGGTCTGAATATGTTGTCCTCAATGCGCTTGTGCGCCAACGTTCCTGGCCAGTACGCCATTCAAACGGCTTTGGGTGGCTATCAAAGCATTAATGACCTGGTCAGCGAAGGTGGTCGATTGGCTAAGCAACGTGATCTCGCCTGGAAACTCATTACAGAAATCCCTGGCGTGACTTGCGTTAAGCCGAAGTCTGCTTTGTACTTATTTCCAAAGCTTGATCCTGAAATGTATCCAATCGAAGATGATCAGCAGTTTGTAGCTGATCTCTTGAAAGAGGAAAAAGTGTTGTTGGTGCAGGGCTCCGGCTTTAACTGGGGCAAGTCAGACCACTTCCGTGTAGTGTTCTTACCTCATGAGGATGTGCTTAAAGAGGCTATTGGCCGTCTGGCACGTTTTCTAGAGCGTTATCGTCAAAAACATAGTCGTAAGGTAACTAATTCGACTAATTCAACAGCAACAAAGGCATCATGAAACCGATTCAAGTTGGTCTATTAGGTATTGGCACTGTAGGTGGTGGTGTATTTACTGTTCTCGAGCGCAACCAGGATGAAATTACCCGTCGCGCTGGTCGTGGCATTCGTATCAATACCGTTGCTGACCTCAATGTAGAGCGTGCCAAAGAGTTGGTTAAGGATCACGCCCAAGTAGTGAGTGATGCGCGTGCAGTTATTAATAATCCTGAGATTGATATCGTTGTTGAATTGATCGGTGGTTATGGCATTGCTAAGGATTTGGTGATGGAGGCAATCGCTGCTGGCAAACATGTCGTCACTGCCAACAAGGCTTTGATCGCTGTACATGGCAATGAGATTTTTAAGGCTGCCCATGAGAAGGGTGTGATGGTTGCATTTGAAGCGGCTGTTGCTGGCGGCATTCCAATTATCAAAGCACTCCGCGAAGGTTTGACTGCAAACCGCATTGAGTGGATCGCTGGCATCATCAATGGCACAACTAACTTTATTCTTTCTGAGATGCGCGACAAAGGTCTAGACTTTGCGACTGTCTTGAAGGAAGCGCAGCGTTTAGGTTACGCAGAAGCGGATCCTGCATTTGATATTGAGGGTGTAGATGCCGCACACAAGGCAACTATCATGAGTGCGATTGCATTTGGTATTCCAATGCAATTTGAAAAAGCCCACGTTGAAGGCATTACAAAACTTGATGCCATCGATATTAAGTATGCCGAGCAATTAGGCTATCGCATTAAGTTACTCGGTATTGCTAAGAAGACAACTACCGGTGTTGAGTTGCGTGTGCACCCAACCCTGATTCCGACTAAGCGTTTGATTGCAAACGTAGAAGGTGCCATGAATGCCGTTCAGGTATTTGGTGACGCAGTTGGTACTACGCTCTACTACGGTAAGGGTGCGGGCTCAGAGCCAACCGCTTCTGCTGTGATCGCTGACTTAGTAGATATCACTCGTTTGTTAGGTGCAAGTCCTGAGAATCGCGTTCCTTATTTGGCATTCCAGCCTGATGCGGTGCGCGATATCACTGTATTGCCAATGGGTGAAATCACCACCAGTTACTACTTGCGTTTGCGTGTGGCAGATCAGGCCGGTGTTTTAGCTGACATCACTAGGATTTTGGCATCTCATAGCATCTCCATCGACGCGCTCTTGCAAAAAGAAGCAGACGAAGGTGAAAGTCAAACTGATTTAGTCGCGCTAACTCACGAGACTAAAGAAAAGCACATGCTGGCAGCGATTCAGGAAATACAGAATTTGAAGACTGTTGCTGGCGAAGTGGTGAAGATCCGTTTAGAAAATCTTTCTTAAGATAAATACATGCGTTACCAATCAACACGGGGCAATAGCCCACAGCAATCCTTTTTAGAAATCTTGCTCGGTGGATTAGCGCCAGACGGTGGCTTGTATCTTCCTACCGAGTATCCACAAGTTACTAAAGAGCAGTTAGATTCTTGGCGCGGATTGTCTTATGCTGATCTCGCTTATGAGGTCTTGAGCCTCTATTGCGACGACATTCCTGAGGCGGATTTACGTGCATTGTTGCGCAAGACCTATACAGAGCAGGTCTATTGCAATGGCCGCCCTGAAGACAACGCTAAAGACATTACTCCATTACATTGGTTAGGCGAAGAGCAGAGTACTCGTATTGGCTTATTGAGTCTGTCTAATGGACCAACATTGGCATTTAAGGATATGGCGATGCAGTTGCTCGGCAATCTCTTTGAATATGCACTCAAGAAAAAAGGTCAGAAGCTTAATATTTTGGGTGCGACCTCTGGTGATACTGGTAGTGCTGCTGAATACGCTATGCGTGGCAAAGAGGGTGTAAAGGTATTTATGCTTTCACCACGAGGCAAGATGAGTGCTTTCCAATCTGCACAGATGTATTCCTTGCAAGATCCCAATATTTTTAACTTGGCAGTTGCTGGTGTATTTGATGACTGTCAAGATATTGTCAAGGCAGTCAGCAATGACCATGCCTTTAAAGCAAGCAACCAAATAGGTACTGTGAACTCAATTAACTGGGGTCGTGTGGTTGCCCAAGTGGTTTACTACTTTCAAGGTTATTTGCTCGCGACAAAATCGAGCTCAGAAAAAGTTTCGTTCACTGTGCCTTCTGGCAACTTTGGCAATATCTGCGCTGGCCACATTGCCCGCATGATGGGTTTGCCAATCGCCCATTTGATTGCTGCCACCAACGAAAATGATGTACTCGATGAATTCTTCCGCACTGGCGTTTACCGTGCACGTAAGTCTGCAGAGACTTTGCATACATCTAGCCCGTCTATGGACATCTCTAAGGCGAGCAACTTTGAGCGCTTTGTATTTGATCTTATGGGCAAAGACGGTAAGGTAACTGCTGGCATGTTCAAGCAGGTTGATGAAGCTGGCGGCTTTGATATTTCAAAAGACGCCGTATTTAAAGACATTACCAAGTACGGATTCCAATCCGGTCGCAGCACCCATGAAAACCGCCTGGAGACAATTCGCAATATTGACTCTCAGTATGGCGTGATGATCGATACGCATACGGCTGATGGTGTAAAGGTTGCTCGTGAGCATTTGCAAGCAGGCATTCCGATGATTGTTTTGGAGACAGCCTTGCCAATTAAGTTTGAAGAAACAATTGAGGTGGCATTGGGGCGTCCAGCAGAATGCCCGCCAGCATTTAAAGATATCAAATCAAAGCCGCAACGCGTTGAAAATATCGATGCTGACGTCAATCAAGTGAAAAACTTCATTACTACCCACGTTAATTAATTCAGAAATTAAGCGCCATGACTAAGCCTCCGATGTTGACTGCTCAACAGGCTTTGGATCACCTGCTCTCTCACGCGAAACCCGTGAATGAGATTGAAATGCTTGCGATGCAAGCTGCTCTGGGCCGAGTGCTCGCAGAGAATGTGAACAGCCTAGTAGATGTGCCGCCACTTGATAACACCTCGATGGATGGTTATGCAGTGCGTACTGCAGACACTCAAACTGCTGGAAGTACTCTCAAGATTGCACAACGTATTCCGGCGGGCTCGATGGGTACAGAGCTAGAGCCGGGAACTGCCGCCAGAATCTTTACCGGCGCTCCTGTCCCTCCAGGTGCTGATGCTGTTGTCATGCAAGAAGATTGCGCCATTCCAGAGGGGGTGGCCGATCAAGTGCAGGTCAATATTGCGCCAACATCGGGTCAATGGATTCGTCGAAGAGGTGAGGATCTGACTGCTGGTAAAACAGCGTTAACTGCAGGTACTTTTCTGCGACCACAAGAATTGGGTGTTGCAGCATCAGCCGGCCTTACGCATTTAAATGTAAAACGTAAGGTCAGGGTTGCAGCATTTTTCACAGGTGACGAGCTTTCTCTGCCAGGTGAACCACTTAAACCAGGTGGCATCTATAACTCCAATCGAGACACCTTATTAGCGTGCATTAAATCCTTAGGATGTGATGCCACAGACTTTGGAATTGTTCCCGACAGTCTTGAAGCCACCAAAGAAACGCTTCGCAAAGCCAGCAAAGATCATGATTTGATTATTACTTCTGGTGGCGTGTCTGTTGGTGAAGAGGATCACATTAAGCCTGCGGTCACTGCTGAAGGCAGATTAGACCTCTGGCAGATTGCCATTAAGCCGGGTAAGCCTTTGGCTTTTGGTGCTGTGCGCAAGTCAAGCGAGAACCAGGATGGAGAAACTTGGTTTATTGGGCTCCCCGGGAATCCAGTTTCTAGTTTTGTGACATTCCTCCTATTTGTACGTCCATTTATTCTGAGGCTGCAGGGACGAGATGCAGGCATGCCACAGTCCTATCCAATGCGAGCTGACTTTGATTGGCTCAAAGGTGATCGTCGTAACGAGTTTCTGAGAGTCAAGATCAATGCTCAGGGTGGATTGGATCTATTCCCGAACCAGAGCTCTGGCGTACTTACAAGCGCTTCATGGGGTGATGGCTTACTGGATTGCCCGCCAGGACATACTTTTAAAGCGGGTGAGATGGTGAAATACATTCCATTTAGCGCGCTACTTTCCTAATCGCATTACGATTCTCATATGAAACTCGAATTACGATTCTTTGCCTCATTAAGAGAGGGCCTTGGGCTTTCTGGTGAGAGCATCACTACACCGCCGGAAGTGAAAACCATTGCTGACTTAAGGGGCTACCTTGCTCAGCGAGGCAATCCTTGGTCTGAAGTGTTGGCAAGCGGCAAGGTAATTCGTTGCGCCTTAAATCAAGAAATGGTGAGTGACTCTACTGCGCTAGTAGAAGGCGCTGAAGTAGCATTCTTTCCCCCGGTTACTGGTGGCTAAGATGCAGAGCGATTTTATTCGTATCCAGGAGCAAGACTTTGATCTCACGGCAGAGGTTAAGGCGCTGCGCAAAGATGATTCCCGTGTTGGTGCGATAGTGACTTTTGTGGGTACTGTCCGTGATATGAATGACGGTAGTCAAGTTAAGGGTATGACGCTGGAGCACTATCCCGGCATGACAGAAAAATCCTTAGAGGAAATCATCAAGCAGGCTAAAGGCCGCTGGGATATTTATAAGGCCTTGGTCATTCATCGAGTAGGGCCACTGTTGCCCGAAGATCAAATTGTTTTAGTAGCTGTTACTAGCGCCCACAGAGGTGAAGCATTTGCAGCTTGTGAGTTCATCATGGACTACCTAAAAACCGCAGCCCCGTTTTGGAAGAAAGAAGAAACCCCAGAAGGCAGTAAATGGGTTGATGCTCGCGTGACTGACAATGCCGCAATGGCGCGTTGGAAGTAATTTAGCGTCACATCTCTTGTAACGCCACAGCCAGATCAAGACCGCTTAACCAAGCGCCCTCGACTCTGCCGTCATTAAGCCAGTCCCCGCAAAGTCCTAGGGCAATATCCGGTAGCTCAAAAAATCCGATTGGATTTTCTAGGCCTCCGCTGGCATAGCGCCAGCGGTGCATGCTAATTTCTGCGCCCTCACAGTTAAATCCAAGCCTTGTTAGACATTGCACCATCTGGGCTTGAGCATCTTCTTTGCTGAGCTCAACATTGTCTTGACTCCACGCTGGACTGCCATGAATAGTCCACATATTTCCTTGGCGCATTGGCTTAGATCCATTCTGACAAATCCAGCTAATGATTTCTTGATTGATAAATGCCGCATCAAAATCTGCTGTTGTCTGATTTGGAAAATTCGCCATCATTGTCCAACAGGCCTTCATCTGTGCTGAGTCTGCGATATGAGAAGCTCTGATATCAAGGCCCTTCACTAAGGCGCTTGCTTGAGGTGCAGGTATGGCCAATACGACAAAATCATATGGTGTTGGAATATCGCCAATCTCATTGCAGCGAAGATGCCACTTATCAGATCTGCGTTCTAACTGTGAGATTGTTGCCTCAAATTGAATTGATAACTCTTCAGCAAGATACTTTCCCGGGGAGTTCATATTGGGGGTGCCAACATAGCGGATCTCTTGTGAGTTACTTTCATGCCATACCCCAGTCTCGTATACCTTGAGTTTGGGTGTCCAAATAGCAGTGGTGCCGTCCCGCATCCATTTTTGTACCTCCTGGATAAAGCGGGGATCTCTAGCGGTGAAGTATTGGGCCCCATGATCTGCCGACCACGCTTCACTGCGACGAGTGCTCATCCGCCCACTTGGGCCACGACTCTTTTCAAAGATATCTACTGATATCCCGTGCAACTTGAGCTCCTGCGCACATGAGAGGCCTGCAATTCCTGCGCCAATAATGGCCACTCTTTTAATTTCTTTATTGCTATTCATATGCGGGGAAGTATTTTTCGAAAGGTCAGATTAATTCGGGGGCTTGTAACAGTTGTTGTCTTGAGAAGACTGTGAAGCCAATGTTCCTGAATGGGGGGATGCATGATGAGCAAGCTCCCATGCTCTAGAAATAATGAACTAGTAGTTTTATCTTGCTTATGCCGAAATGCAAACTTACGTCGAGCGCCTAAGCTAACTGATGCAATAGGGGTCGCACTATCAAGTTCTCTCTCATCGTCGCTGTGCCAGCCCATGCCCTCAGCACCGCTGTGATAAAGATTAAGCAAGCAAGAGTTGTAGGTATGACCGGTGAGTTGTTCAAGCTTATGCTTTATTTGCAATAACTCCTGAGTCCAGCCCTGAGGTATTTTTTGAATTCCAGAGTAGGTGTAAGCGCACTCCGGATCGCCTACCCAAACAACTTTTCTTGCGGTCCTCACTAAGTTACCAAACATCCTGATCTCATCCGCTTCCCAGAGAAGGGAGCTCAGCAGGCATTGATAAAGATGATCAGATTCATCTACATCATAAAAATGATGGAAATATTCAGCCCGCCCATCTTTATCCAGGAGGCATATTGGATCGGATGAGTTTGATTGATTAAATAAGGAGTTTTGCATGCTGGGTAAATCTTGATGGGGCGTGTACGCAATTACGATAAAAACTCTAGAATAGACTTCATTATGAATTGTTCAGGACAAATAGGTTAATCATGAAGGCACCAGATAAACGTTGCTGTGGCTCAGGGGTTTGCATCATTAATGAAGCGGGGGAGTGCTGGTGTGGCCAAGTGTGGGATGGCGAGAAAATGAGCGCGCCACCCCTGATGTCGGCAAAAAGCGAGGGCAAGAATGCAGACCCAGGCCCAGAGAGTACTAAGTCCGAATCGCAGGACCCTCTTTGAGGCAAGCTTTGCTGGCTTGCTGTTCAGCGGCCTTGAACCAGGCTGGGCGACCTGCACTTTGATTGAGTTCTTTGATTTGGTCTGAGCTGAGATTGTTTGTCAACTGCCGCACTGTGCAGTCGCAATATTCATTAAACGATTCGGCTGAAATATCTTTCACCTTTGCATGCACTTGAGCTTGCTGTTTTGTGCATGATCCCTTGTAGCTTTTAATAAACCTCTCTGAATTCAGCTCTTGAGCATGGGTAATCGTGGCGATTCCCATGAGTAGACTGGCGAGCATTAGTTTCTTAAATAGTTTCATAGTGCCCTAGTCAGTAGATAGATAAAAATACACAGTTGAAGGATATTAATTACAACGCTTAAGCCATGAAGTATGTGGAACTGTTTGTTCTTACCCTCATCTTTTGCGACATTGATTTTCCCTGTTAGAAAAAATAGGGTGAAGGTAAATAAGACTGCGCATACTATTAGGTAAAGTCTGTTGACAGAATCTTGCTCAGTAAATATAGAAACCAAAGTCACGAGCCCTAAGCTGGCATAGTATTTGGGGAAGAAATTCCTCACATATTTGCTTGACCACTCAACAGGTAATACCTTAAATACTGTAGGAGCTACTACAACGGTAAAAAATAACATGATTCCCACCATGCCAGAAATAAGATAGTTCGTAATCATGTTTGCCTTTTTTATTTCATTGATCCGTAAACTCTACGGAGGGAGTGGGCGGCTACGCCATCTTTCAGTGCCTCCCTGACTGGTATTGCCATAATACGAATGGCGGAGCTGATGGCTAGCCGTTCGAGTCGACTTGGAATTGGTCTGTCAATGATTGGATAAACCCAATCGGGTAGATTTAGAAAGCCTGCGCGACTAATCATTTTTACAAAAGGTTTGGAGCTTAGATTGCTTGGAAAATGATCCAGTAGGGCAATGATAGTTTTAGCCCTGTCTCCATAGTGAAGTTGGGGTATGTATTGTTTGATTGCAAGCTCAGTGCCGAGATAGCTATCTGGAAGATTAATTGCTCCCAATTTTTCACCAAGCATTTTCATTTCTGAGAAATATTGATCTTTTTGTCCACTATGAAGACATTCGCTGCGGTATGACTCATACGATCGCATAAAGCTTCGAGTTTCTGTCAGGTGAACCCATGCGAGTAAGTTGGGATCATCCGCCCTGTAAGGCTCGTTAAATTCATCAAACCCAGTAACTTTCTGGTGAATCTGATTAACGCGACTGATAGCGTTACTAGCCATTTCCTGAGAGCCATAGGTGGTTGCGGCAATGAAGTATGCTGTTCTCCCCAGTCTGCCTTTGAGATCCTCCCTAAAACTAGAGTGATCCCATACCCCCGCAAGAGCTTTGGGGTGAAGGGCCTGAAGCACTAATGAGCTAATACCGCCAATCATCATGGAAATGAAGTCCGCATGTACTTTCCAAGCGATTGATTCCGGGCCGAACAATCCCCTATCGCCCGGTGGCTCCAGAAAGGCAACGGGAGGCCCACCTCCACCTACCATTTCTCGAATTGACCGACGGATTAGCTCATCAATCATGTTCTTAATGAATCACGATATTGCGTAAGCCATCATCCTCAATGATTTCTGAGATTAAATCGAGTCGAATTCTGGGGTTGCTTTGAGCAAGCAAGTGGTTTTTTTGGGCTGGAGGTAGCGGTAGGAGCTCAGCCAATCGATTGGAAACCCACCCACAATCATCCAGATTCGTTGGCATTTTGAATGCAGCATCTCCAAGCAGATCTTCACTTTTGATGACTGAAATAATTTCTTGAAGTAGTGCGGCTACCTTTTCATGCTCTTTTGGTAGCGGCATTTCAGGATCGGGGTCTATCAGCTCAACTTCCCCCATCCATAAGCCATCAACCTCTTGTTTAATAGAGATTAACTTAAAGCGTTGTGTCCCATAGGACTTTGTCATGTAGAGGGCAGGCTGAACTGCATCGAACTCCTCTAGTTTCGCCAAGGTGCCAATATTGGAAAATTGGGCAGATGCGCTAGCATCTGATTCACTCGAATTGCCATCAAGAATGCTCACAACACCAAAGGCGGTATCTTCTCGCAAGCAACGCTTCATCATGTCCAGGTAGCGTGCCTCAAAGATTTTGAGGGCGATAACGCCGCCTGGAAATAAGGTAGTACCTAGTGGAAAAAGGGGAATCCAGAGAGCATTTGTTGGGGACTTTTTCATACTTTCAATTTAAAGGATTTCAACTAAGTTTGCTGGGCGCTCAAAAAGATGTCGCATTCAGCAGTAATTCTGGATTTCAGCTAAATTGTCAAGGTTCACAGGAGAATCAACATGATGCAAAAATTACGAGTCAAGCTCGCTCGCTGGATTCTGGGTAAGCATTGCCCTTGCTACCAAATGGGCTATCACACGATGGTTGATTTTCAGCAGCGTAGCACTGACCAGCTTGAGAAGGCTAAACAAGCCAAAGCAGCTAATAACTAGGCATCAGATTCAGTAAATCCGTATCCCATGATGAAAATCTGGAAGATGAGACGAAATTGCGCGCTGACCCCAGGTCAGTTGCTCAAGTTCTATATTGCCTTGGTTTGCCTTTCATTAACCGTGGCTACAGGCTTCCTGTTGGCTGGCGTAAAAATCATCCTCATCTTCACTGCGATTGAGTTGACCGCTGTCACTGCTGGTTTCTTGATCTACTGTCGACACGCCTTGGATTATGAAGAGATTGAAATTAGTGGCACCCGCTTAATTGTGAGGAAATTTATCGCCTACAAAGAGACGGTGATTGAATTTAATACTCGCTGGGTCAAGCTATCTCGGCCGGAAGAGCATCAAAAAGTATTTTTTATAGAGCAGACAGGGCAGCGAGTTGAGCTTGGTCAATTCCTTAGGCGCGAGCAATTTAAGGGTCTTCTCGCAGAACTGAGACCTCATTTAGGCTAATGACAACCATTGGCGCATAAGGGTTAAAATTTCTGACCCTGCAAAAATCCCCATTCAACCCGATACTCAACTGAATTCAACATATCCACCAAATTCATCATGAACGTCAATACCGCAGTAAAAGCCGCTCTCAATACCTTGGTCGAGATTGCGTCTCACTCGAATAGCGTTCAGCCGGTTACTGGCTTAGAGTTAGCGCAGCGCCAAAAATTGTCAGTAAGCAGGATTGAGCTATTGCTTAGCGCATTACGTGCTGCAGGAATCGTCAAGGGTACTAAAGGCCGTAACGGTGGCTATACACTCCTGCAAGATCCGCGAATGATCACGGTTAAAGACGTGGTCTTGGCCATGAATTACATCAAAAAGCGTAAGGTTGAGGCTTGCGATATCGCTAGTGAGCTGTATCAGTCTCTTGAAACGTATATGCTCAGCTGTATGGCCAACGTCAGTCTCTCTGACGCAATCAAGGATTATGTACCCCGATTTAGCGAAGCTAAAACTGCCCCTGAGCGCCGAACTTTTTCTTATTCAGAGTTGCGAGTTGAAAAGCCATCCAAGGGTGAGGTTCAGAGGGTAATCAAAGCGCCATTTAAAAAAGTAGAAGATGTTCCCTTAGGGCCAAACTCAATTTTTAGTTTCGGCGACTATTTACACAAAGCGGGATAAATACAAGGTCCCGCATGATGAAGGCAATGAACTGGAATTTACTGGGAAAAACACTTGCTGCTATGGTGATCTCAATAGCACCATGGGTAGTTTCTGTTGCTGCTGACAGTACCCCAGCTAAATCTGATCCAGTATGGCTGACAGATGCCCGCGCCAGTATTAAATCCAATAACTACGATCAAGCATTAAAGCAATTGCAGTCAGCAAACGAAGTCAATTCGGCTGACTGGAACAATCTTATAGGATACAGTCTTCGAAAAAAGCAGCCGCCAGATTTAGCGTTATCTGAAAAGTATTACCAGGCAGCTCTCAAGATCGACCCAAGTCATCGGGCTGCTTTGGAATATTACGGTGAGTTACTTTTAATGAAAAAGGATTTGCCTGGAGCTGAGGCTATGTTGGCAAGACTCGATAAGGCTTGTTTCTTTAGTTGTGAAGAGTACAGAGACCTTAAGGCGAGTATTGCAAAGTACCAAGGTAAAAAGTAATTCTTTACCTCCGATGTCAACGAGTGACCTTAAGTATCCCCCGCTAGCATTTGTTGATATTGAGACAACGGGCTCCCATTTTGAGCGCGATCGTATTACTGAGATAGGCATCCAGTCTCTGATTCATGATCAAGTGGAGACTTGGGAAAGTCTCATCAATCCCCAAACATTTATTCCGCAAAATATACAAGCCCTGACTGGCATCCGTCCCGATATGGTAGGCAAGCAACCTCACTTTGGGAGTCTTGCAACAGAGATTGCTAGAGAGCTCGAGGGTAAGATTTTTGTAGCCCACAACGCCCGCTTTGACTATGGATTTTTGAAAGCCTCTTTTAAGCGAGCGGGCATCGATTTCAAGCCCAAAGTGCTTTGTACGGTAAAGCTTTCTAGATTGCTATTCCCTGAGCAGGCTAGACACAACCTAGACACCATTATTAGCGCTCATGGGCTAAAAATTAGCGCTCGGCATCGTGCGCTCGGTGATGCGGACCTATTGCTCCAGTTTTGGCGAGTATGCGAAGCAAAGCTGGGTCGTGAAGCCCTCATCAAAGCTATGAACCAGCTCATTGGAAATCCTAGCTTGCCGCCCAATATCGATAAAGCGTTGGTGGACTCTATTCCAGAGAAGCCGGGTTGCTATATTTTTTATGGTGAGAATCAGGTTCCAATTTACATCGGTAAGAGTATTTCATTGCGAAGTAGAGTGATGGGCCATTTTCAGGGGGCGCTCACCCAGCGCAAGGAAATGAAACTCTCAATGCAGGTCAGGGATATTGATTGGATTGAGACTAGCGGAGAGTTGGGCGCACTGATTTTAGAATCGCAACTCATTAAAGAGCGTATGCCCAGCCTGAACATTAAGCTACGTCGCTCTAAAGATCTCTGCGCCTGGAGTTTGGAGCTCGATGAGGGTGGTGTGCTAACCCCGCAACTCGTTGGACATCGAGAATTAGATCCTGGAGTTCAAGAGAACTTGTTTGGCTTGTTCTATAGCAAAAGAGAGGCTAATACTTACCTCAAGGCAATCGCTAAAAAATATCGCCTTTGTGAAGCGCTTCTGGGATTGGAGAAGCGTCTTGAAGGCAAGCCTTGTTTTGGTTTTCAAGTAAAGCAATGTGGGGGCGCTTGTATCGGCCACTCCCCCATCCAGTTACACAATCTTCAACTTAAGACTGCCTTGGAGTTGTTCCAGGTTCAGGTGTGGCCTTATTTGGGGCCTATTGCAATCAAAGAGGCAGGTCATATGCATGTAGTCGATCGCTGGCGTTATCTGGGCACAGCAATCAACGAGGAAGAACTGTATGAATTAGCCGACTCGGGAGAGGGTGAGTTTGATCTAGATATTTATAAGATCTTGAAAAAAGCCTTGGCTGGAAGCTTTAGGGGTCAGGTGATTCCCTTGGCGGTCAAAGATACTGCGTAAACAGTCACTAAAAGTCTAGGTTTTAAAAAAGCCCAGCTTTTCCGATCTGGCTAACTTCTTTAATCTAGCCTCCGCCTTAGAGGCCTCAGATCGATCTGGGTGCTCTTGAGTAGCTAAAAGGATTACAGGTCTGCGAGCCCTCGTATACCGAGCGCCATCCCCTGAATTATGGGCTGCCAAGCGATGTTCTAGGCGGTTGGTAATGCCAGCGTAATAGCTGCCATCAGAGCACTCCAGGAGGTAAACAAGCCAGGTCAAAATAGGGATAAATTCGCTTAAAAAGAGGTCTAACAGACTTGAAATTATCAAGAATGCCCCTATATTCTATAGATAGATATGTGTAAAAAATAGCTGTAGTAAATAGGAATTAAAAAATGAGAATAGATAAATTAACTACGAAATTTCAAGAGGCGCTCAGCGAGGCGCAAAGCCTTGCTTTGGCAAAAGATAATCAATACATCGAGCCAGCCCATTTGCTTTTGGCAATGTTGCGCGATTCCGATGGTGGTGCGAAGAGTTTATTAACTCGCGCTGGCGTAAATGTGTCCGGTCTTGAGAAAGCAACCGAGAAGCTTATTAGCAATCTCCCAGAAGTGCAGGGCACTAGTGGTGAGGTTCAGGTTGGCCGTGATTTAAGTAACTGGCTTAACTTATGCGAAAAAGAAGCCAATAAGCGTAATGATCAATTTATTGCTGGTGAGTTGTTTTTGCTAGTGGTGGCGGATGATAAAGGCGAGCTGGGCAAGATTGCTCGTGAGAATGGTTTAAATCGTAAATCGCTAGAGGCGGCTATTGATTTAGTCCGCGGAGGAGAATCAGTGAATAGTGCAGATGCTGAAGGTCAACGTGAAGCCTTAAAGAAATACACTGTCGATTTAACTGAGCGTGCTCGCATGGGCAAGCTCGATCCTGTCATTGGTCGTGATGATGAAATTCGTCGCACCATTCAGATCTTGCAGCGTCGCGGTAAAAACAACCCAGTGCTCATTGGTGAGCCTGGCGTTGGTAAGACTGCCATCGTGGAGGGTTTAGCCCAACGCATCATTAATGGTGAAGTTCCTGAGACCCTGAAGAACAAGCGCGTCCTCGTGCTGGATATGGCGTTGTTATTAGCGGGTGCCAAGTACCGCGGTGAATTTGAGGAACGCCTGAAGGCTGTTCTGAGTGATGTCGCCAAAGACGAGGGTCAAACCATTATCTTTATTGATGAGATTCATACGATGGTGGGCGCTGGCAAGGGTGATGGCGCTATGGATGCCGGCAATATGCTCAAGCCTGCATTAGCCCGTGGTGAATTGCATTGCATCGGCGCAACAACCTTAGATGAGTACCGTAAGTACATTGAGAAAGATCCAGCGCTTGAGCGCCGTTTCCAAAAAGTGATGGTGGAAGAGCCTAGCGTTGAGGCAACTATTGCCATCTTGCGTGGTTTGCAAGAGCGTTATGAGCTTCACCATGGAATTGAGATTACTGATCCTGCCATCGTGGCAGCGGCTGAGTTGTCTCATCGCTACATTACCGATCGCTTCTTGCCGGATAAGGCTATTGATCTGATTGACGAAGCTGGCTCTCGCATTCGTATGGAGATTGACTCCAAACCAGAGGTGATGGATAAGCTTGAGCGTCGTCTTATTCAGCTCAAGATTGAGCGTGAAGCTGTTAAGAAAGAAAAAGACGAAGCATCACAAAAACGCCTTGGTCTCATTGAAGACGAGATCAAGCGTCTGGGTGCTGAGTACGCTGATCTAGAAGAGATCTGGAAGGCGGAAAAGGGCGCTGTATTAGGTGCCGCTCACCTCAAGGAAGAGATTGAAAAGGTACGCGCTGATATTGCCAAGCTTCAGCGCGACGGTAAGTTGGAGCAAGTTGCTGAATTGCAATACGGCAAATTACCTGAACTTGAAGCTAAGCTTAAATCTGCTGCCGCTGCAGAGGCAAAAGGCGATAAAGATGGTGTGGTGAAGAACAAGCTCTTGCGCACCCAAGTGGGGGCGGAAGAGATTGCAGAGGTTGTCTCTCGTGCTACAGGCATTCCAGTATCCAAGATGATGCAGGGTGAGCGCGATAAGCTGCTCAAGATGGAAGAGCTCTTGCACAAGCGCGTGGTTGGTCAAGAAGAGGCTATTCGTGCTGTATCAGATGCCATTCGTCGTTCCCGTGCCGGTCTTGCTGAAGAGAATCGTCCTTATGGTTCATTCTTATTCTTGGGTCCTACAGGCGTAGGTAAGACTGAGCTTTGCAAAGCCTTAGCTGGTTTCTTATTCGACAGCGAAGACCATTTAATTCGTATCGACATGAGTGAGTTCATGGAGAAGCACAGCGTGGCTCGTTTAATCGGCGCGCCTCCGGGTTATGTTGGTTACGAGGAGGGTGGTTACTTAACTGAACAGGTTCGTCGCCATCCATACAGCGTCATTTTGTTTGATGAAATCGAAAAAGCACATCCAGATGTCTTTAACGTACTTTTGCAAGTATTGGATGATGGTCGCTTAACCGATGGTCAAGGCCGTACTGTGGATTTCAAAAACACGGTGATTGTGATGACTAGTAATATTGGCTCGCATCTCATCCAGTCGATGACGGATAAGAAACAGTCTGAGATTAAAGATGCGGTATTTGAGGAGCTGAAAAATCATTTCCGCCCCGAGTTCTTAAATCGTATTGATGAGATCGTGGTGTTCCATGGTTTAGATAAAGGCAACATCGCTAACATTGCGAAGATCTTGCTCAAGAACTTGTCGGATCGTTTGGCAAAAGTGGATATGCAGTTAGAAGTCAGCGATGCTGCTCTGAGCAAAATCGCAGAAGTTGGTTTTGATCCGGTATTTGGGGCTAGACCATTAAAGCGTGCGATTCAGCAATATATCGAGAACCCAGTTTCCAAGATGATCTTGGAAGGCAAGTTTGGCCCTACGGACACTGTTCCTGTGGGCGTCGATAAGAACGGCGATTTCAGCTTCAGCAAGTAATACCGCCGTATTTCAGCAGGAATTTCCCTGCGCCAGTAAACTCGGTACATGACTGATGCCCTAGCAATGAGGCGCGCCAGTGATGTCCGGGTTGTTGGTCTTATTAGCCTGGCTCACGGCAGCTCCCATTTCTTTCATTTAATCCTGCCGCCTATGTTCCCATGGCTGAAGGCGGAGTTCGGCTTTAACTATGCTGAACTGGGCCTGCTCATGACCATCTTCTTTGTGGTCTCCTGCATTGTTCAAGCAGCTTCTGGTTTTTTGGTGGATCGTATTGGGGCTCGCCCCGTATTGTTTGCTGGTGTGGGTCTACTGGCATTGGCTGCGCTCACATATTCTCAAAGTAATGGCTATGCCATGTTGGTGCTGGGCGCGGTGATTGCAGGTTGTGGCAATGGCGTCTTTCATCCAGTCGATTACACATTAATCAATCATAAAATTTCACCGCCGAATTTGCCTTACGCTTATTCCATTCATGGGGTAACGGGCTATATCGGTTGGGCGGCAGCGCCAGCCTTTATGGTTGCGGTAGCAAGTATTGCTGATTGGCGGATTGCTTTTCTCTCTGCGGCAGTGCTTGAAGCCTTGATCCTACTCACTCTGTGGATTGGTAGGGCGCGCTTAATTGACGATGTCCATGCAAGGCGCGAGGAATCTCAGGCTAGTCATGCTCAAAGCAATCCTGGTGGTGCGCCCATGAGCACCTTTGGTTTTCTGAAGCTGCCGGTTGTTTGGCTTTGCTGGATTTTCTTTTTCTTCAGCATGGCTGCAACTACTGGTTTGCAATCATTTGCACCAACTGCACTTTTTAAAATCTATGACATCGCCGTCAGTTCTGGAAATTACTATCTCACTCTGATGTCTATGGGTGGAGCGGGTGGCATGCTATTGGGTGGTTATTTAGCAACTAAATTAAAAGTGCCTGAACGGATTGTTACAATTTGCTTTACTGTCAATATCGTTATGGGGCTTTTATTGGCAACGGGTTTGATTCCAATCGAGTTGATTGTGATCGCATTCATTGTGATTGGTCTGGGCTTGGGTATTGCTGCACCATCGCGAGACCTCATGATTCGATCGGCAACACCCTCTGGCTCATCGGGTAGGGTATATGGCATTGTGTATTCAGGGATTGATCTTGGAGCAGCGATGAGCCCATTGATCTTCGGGATCTTTTTGGATATTGGTTTGCCTAAGCTGCTTTTTGTAGGGGTGGCGCTTCTACAGCTCATGATTATCTTGACAGGATTTAAGGTCGCCTCCATCGGCAAACCTAAAGCTGCTTAAGAGTTCAGTTGTTTTTTCATAATGTGAAAAGACATTCCCGTACGCAAAATGAAGTGCAATATTCCCGCTTAGGCTCTCTATCGCCTCTTGGAGTGCCATTTCATAATACAAAATAAGATTTATAAGTTACTGAATATATTGAATTAATTATTTTCATTAATTGCTTAAATAGTTCTTGCATGCTTTTCTCAGATACTTAAACTCTTATATAAGACATAAGACTTGAATGTCCAAATATTTGAAGTACTTGTTTAACTTAGGGAGAAAAACATGGCAGATCGCAAAGCAGAAATCGCAGCACTACAAAAAGACTGGGATACCAATCCACGCTGGAAAGGTATTACACGTGGTTATACGGCTGAGGACGTTGTACGTCTTCGTGGCTCATTAAAGATTGAGCACACATTGGCTAAGCATGGCGCAGAGCGTCTTTGGGAGTTGGTTAATAACGAAGCTTACGTTAACTGTTTAGGTGCTTTGACTGGTGGTCAAGCAATGCAACAAGTTAAAGCTGGCGTTCAAGCTATCTACTTGTCAGGTTGGCAAGTTGCCGCTGACGGTAACTCATATGCAGCGATGTATCCGGATCAATCTTTGTATCCAGTTGACTCAGTTCCTAAGATGGTTGAGCGCATTAATAACTCATTCCAACGTGCTGATGAAATCCAAACTGCAAAAGGTATCAACAAAGGCGACGCTGGTTATATCGAGTATTTCGCTCCAATCGTTGCTGATGCTGAGGCTGGTTTCGGTGGCGTATTGAATGCATTTGAATTAAGTAAGGCATTGATCAAGCAGGGCGCTGCTGGCGTTCACTTCGAAGATCAACTCTCTTCCGTTAAGAAGTGTGGTCACTTGGGTGGTAAGGTATTGTTGCCTACTACTGAATCTGTTCAGAAATTGATCTCTGCACGTTTAGCAGCTGACGTAATGGGTGTTTCAACTATTATTTTGGCTCGTACTGATGCTGAAGCTGCTGACTTATTGACATCAGACTACGATGAAAATGACAAGCCATTCTTGACAGGCGAGCGCACAGCTGAAGGCTTCTACAAAACACGTAAGGGCTTGGATCAAGCGATCTCTCGTGGTTTGGCATACGCTGCATACGCTGATATGGTTTGGTGTGAAACTGGCACTCCTGATCTCGAGTTTGCTCGCAAGTTTGCTGAGGCAATTCGTGCGAAGTTCCCAGGCAAGATGTTGGCTTACAACTGCTCACCATCCTTCAACTGGAAGAAGAACTTGGATGACGCAACAATTGCGAAGTTCCAACGTGAACTAGGCGCAATGGGCTACAAGTATCAGTTCATCACATTGGCTGGTATTCACTCTATGTGGTACAACATGTTCGACTTGGCTCAAGACTACATGCAGCGCGGTATGACTGCTTACATCGAGAAAGTACAAGAGCCAGAATTCGCTGCGCGTGATCGTGGTTACACATTCGTATCCCATCAGCAAGAAGTTGGCACTGGTTACTTCGACGATGTAACTACTGTGATTCAAGGTGGCAAGTCTTCAGTAACAGCATTGACTGGTTCTACAGAAGAAGAGCAGTTCCACTAAGAAATCCCTAAGTAGTTCATAGCAGCAGTGCAGTAATCAATCTATCCTTACTGTCTCGGCATCTAAATTACCCCACAAGGGTGACTTAGATGCCGTTTTCGTTTACATTCATCCCATGACTAATTGCATACTCTGTAAAGAAGAGCTCAAACCCGAAGAGGGACAATTGATTTGGCGTGGGGATGACTGTCGTGTCATCCTCGTGAATGATCCAGACCTGCCAGGTTTTTGCCGCGTAATCTGGAACCGCCATGTCGCCGAAATGACTGATCTGAGTTATGGTGAGCGAGAGCATTTAATGTCACTAGTCTTTGCGGTAGAGGAGGCGGTTCGCCAAGTGATGCATCCAGATAAAGTCAATATCGCAACGCTAGGTAATATGGTTCCCCATATCCATTGGCACGTGATCCCTAGATACAAAGACGATGCATTCTTTCCAGGCTCAGCTTGGTCTCAAAAGACGCAGCAAACTTCAGCGGCGAACTTAGAGGCTAGAGAGATGTTGGCTCAAGAGCTAGCTACAGCAATTAAGCATCTCATTGCGCAACTTTCTTAAGTCGTCATATTGATGAAGATTTTGAAAAAAATTCAACAGTGCTTCGACGATATTATGAGTTTTATCAGGGCGAATTTGCGCTAAGAATTGGTTATGCATCTGAGAATGAAATTTTTAGCATGGTAGGTGGTAAATGAAGCAAGGTGACCACCTCAGTTACGGCCATCCACCAGAGTCCTTTGAGTTGTTACGGCGACTTAAGGGCGCCATCAGCATAACGCGAACAGTCATCACCAGTCTGGAGCCGGGTCTAGAAAAAGTCTCCCTTTCGAGTACCGTGAACCCTCCCCATTGGGAGTTCGGGCACGTCGTTTGGTTTCATGAATTCTGGATTCATAGAGGAGGACTTACTTCAAACCCTTCCATATTGCTTGAAGCCGATCAACTTTTTAATTCTTCCGAGATTATTCACGATGATCGTTGGTCGGCGAGGCTTCCCACCCTAGATGTATTGCTGACATATTTTGATAAGGTCATGCAAAAAACTTGTGAGATATTAGGTTCTGAAGCGCTGAGCCCCGAGCAGAATTATTTTATTCAGTTAGCCATTTGTCATCAGGATATGCATAACGAGGCATTTGCATACATGTGGCAAGGTCTCGGATATTCCTGGCCAATCTCGGTTGATCTTGCTAGCGTCGCCAAGTCAAATGAATTTTCAGAGCCCGTATACATTGATTTTCCAGCGGGCCCAGTTTCTATTGGCTCAAAAAGTAATAGCGGCTTTATTTTTGATAATGAAAAATGGGAGCAAGAGCTCCATATCCCTGGATTTACTATTTCCAGCCAAGCAGTCACCAATCAACAATATTTAGAATTTATTGAAGCCCACCTTCGAGGAGAGCAGGATCATGTAGCGACGCTCCCAAGTCACTGGAGAAAAGTGGGGCACATTTGGCAGGAGAGGTGCTTTGATCGTTGGCGCGATATGGAGATGCATCATCCTGTGCGACATATCTCTGCTAAAGCTGCAGATGCTTACTGTAGTTGGCGTGGATTACGTTTGCCTACCGAGCCAGAGTTGACTACGGCCATGAGCCTCTCACCAATCGGGTGGCAACCTTCTGACTTGTGGGAGTGGACTAGCAGTCCCTTTATGCCATTTGAGGGCTTTAGTCCTGACCCTTATGAGGATTACTCTCAACCATGGTTTGATGGAAAACACCGAGTGCTAAAGGGTTGGAGCATCTTTACGCCACAATATTTGCGTCGTCCACAATTTAGAAACTTCTATCTACCGTCTCGAAGTGACCCTTTTTGCGGGTTTAGAACATGTTTGCCTTAAATTGATTAAGCTTGCTAGATTGTCTTTAATGTATCGCCCACTTTTAAAAAGAGTATTTAACTATGTCTTATGACGGTCGTCTCACTTCTTTATCCCATGGCGGCGGCTGTGGATGCAAAATTGCACCAGGAGTTCTCAGTGATATTTTGAAGTCCTCACCGATTCGTAATATTCCTCCTGAGCTCTTAGCTGGCTCTGACAATAATGAGGATGCAGCCGTTTATCAAATCAACGAGCATCAGGCTATCGTAGCGACAACGGATTTCTTTATGCCGATCGTTGATGATCCATTTGAATTTGGTCGTATTGCGGCAACCAATGCCATCTCAGATATTTATGCAATGGGTGCACAACCTTTGTTTGCTCTTGCCCTCTTAGGTATGCCGATTAATGTGTTGCCATTGGATGTGATTCAAAAAATTACAGCCGGAGGTGAGTCTGTATGTGCCGAGGCGGGAATTATGATCGCTGGCGGCCATTCGATTGATACGGTTGAACCAATCTATGGTCTAGTAGCAATTGGCGTAGTCGATCCAAAGAAGCTCAAGCGCAATAATGGCGCTCGACTTGGCGACAGTATCATTTTGAGTAAGCCATTGGGAGTTGGTATTTTGTCGGCCGCTCTAAAAAAACAGCAGCTCTCTGATTCGGCTTATCAGGAGATGATCTCCTTGACTACCAAGCTCAATAAGCCAGGTGTTGCGCTCTCGCAGCTATCAGGAGTTCATGCCTTAACCGATGTCACAGGATTTGGCTTGGCTGGACATCTATTGGAAATGGCTAGAGGTGCTAAGTTATCCGCAAAAGTGGATTGGGATTCTATTCCAGTGATCGAGGAGGCCATTAACTTGGTGAAGCAAGACATCTTTACTGGCGCCTCCCCTCGAAATTGGTTGGGCTATGGCCATGAAATGAGTCTAGGGGCTCATATGAATGAATGGCAGAAAAATATTTTGTCGGATCCACAAACCAGTGGAGGCCTCCTTGTTTCTTGCTCACCGGAGTCTACAGAGCAAGTATTGGAAATCTTAAGAGCCGATGGATTCAGTCAGGCAAGGCAAATTGGTGAGTTTGTTGAAGGTGCTGGAGTATCCGTAGCGTGAGTGCAGCAGGCGGGGAAAGGGTTGAAGAGATTCTGAGTGGATTGTTGGCTCAAAATCCATCTATTTCCCCGAAGTATTTTTATGACGGTCTCGGTTCACGCCTCTTTGAAATCATCACCTTATTGGATGAGTATTACCCGACCCGCACAGAGGGGGCAATCATGTCCCAATATTCTGCGGAAATTGCCAAGGCAATTGGGAAATGCGACGTCTTATTGGATTTAGGTGCAGGTAACTGTCAAAAAGGTAGCGCGCTATTTGACTCTCTCATGCCAGTTGAGTATAGGGCGCTCGATATTTCTAAGGAATTTCTTGAGGAAGCAATTTTAGGCCTGCAATCAAAATTCCCCCATATTTTGATGGCTGCACAAGAATTTGACTTGCAAAACCCATTGTCATTTCCAGAGCTAGCCACGCGAAAGAAAACTTTTTTCTATCCAGGCTCATCTATTGGTAATTTTGATCCTCAGGCGGCGAGTAATTTATTTCGCAATCTTGCCGAGGTCTGCGATGGTGCTGGGGGCCTACTGATTGGTGTCGATTTAGTCAAGCCACTTGATATCTTGAATAAAGCATATAACGACTCTTTAGGCATTACAGCAGCGTTCAATAAAAATGTGTTGCTCAATATCAATCGGATTCTTTTAAGCAATTTTCAATTGGATTGTTGGGAGCATTACGCAATTTTCAATGAAGGGCTG
Organism: Pseudomonadota bacterium; assembly: GCA_041179645.1. Taxonomy (GTDB): domain Bacteria; phylum Pseudomonadota; class Gammaproteobacteria; order Burkholderiales; family Burkholderiaceae; genus Polynucleobacter. The sequence goes on along the minus strand of JBEGSZ010000012.1, from coordinate 83,607 downwards.
GGGTGCATTCAGATGTATCTTCGGGCTATCAAAGATCAGAGAGTTGCTTGGCCAGGTGGTGAACGTTTATTCAAGGACGGTGAACTGATTCATACCGAAAATAGTTATAAGTACACACAACAACATTTTGAATCCCTACTGATTTCTGCAGGCTTTAAGAGTACACGATCCTGGACAGATCCCCGCAATCAATTTTTAGTCACTTATGCAAGCTTTGATTAAAGAGCTGTAAATTAAGCTAGTAAGCTTTTCACTAAAACTTGAATAGACTTTTTCTCCAATTCCGGCTGAACCAATTTTTTTCTAGCAAGCAGTGCTTTATTGAGCTTTTGATGGAACTTAGGGTTGCTCTCAGCCTTATATAGCAGCTCGCTCAATGCCTTGATGTCACCCACCGGGAAGTATCCTGGATAGTCCTCCCCAAGTAGCCCTCGATTTCCCGGAATATCTGATGCAATGACCGGCACTCCAATTGCTATAGCCTCTGATACAACATGGGCACCACCTTCCATGCGACTTGTAATTACCATGACATTGGAGCGGGCGAGCCACTGAAGAGTCTTGCCATGCGACAACTCCCCAAGCCATTGATAGCGTGATTGATGCTCCATCATTACATTTGCATGTTTCCCCATCAAGGGACTCATTGCCTTACCAAGATGAATGAGCTTTAGCTTGCTTTGAGTAGGAACCAAATCAAGGCTACGGGGTGCGCAAAAGGGATCCTTTTCAGGACGAAGATGTCCAATGAGAGTGCTCAGCCAATATCTCTTAGGTGGTGGTTTTCTGGCAACCGTTGAAATGGATTGATAGATCACAGTTACTTTTTTATGAAATCTTTTAGGTAACGACTCCAAAGCTTTGCTTTGTAGGACAACGATAGCATCAGCCATTTCCATGGAATCAATCACCTTCGGCGTTTTACCTAAGTCTCGGTAAATATCTGTGCCGGTCATTACCAGTATTACTGGATGGGTGGGGTATGACTTTTTAAATCTTTTAATAGCTTGGTGACTTCTCTTGGCATGCAGTGCAATCAGCAAGTCACAAGGGCCTCGTGACCAGGATTCTGTAATGCTGCTTTGGTAGCCTAAGCCTTTTAAAATGCGCTGCCACCGCATTGCAGTTATGCGATTGCCATGCAGACTACCTGGCGGCGCTGGTGTGACTATCTCTATCCTAGGCTTCAATTGAGAACCCAATTCTCTTTATGCTTAAACAGCCATCTTGAGGGCTTCTAAATACTTATCCGGGCTGAGTGGCTGACCCTCTCGTTGCGCCTCCCACATCACCTGTCCTAGGCATTCCATCATGGCGTGCTGTGCCTCATGCTCGGAACCCAGTTTCTTAGCAAGCTTTTCAGAAATTGCTTTAATGCCCGGCGGCTGATCTATTGAGATTTGTTCGCTGATCGATAAGTGCATCGAAAGATGTAGGAAGGGATTTGTTTCACCGCGTTCTGGCGTGTAGTCTTGCGCAACAGCGCCTTCTGGATCGGCAAGGAGGGCATGGTATTCAGGATGTTCTACCATCCAGTCGCTAGCAATGATTTCCATTGGCGTCAGAATGTGATCCTCGCTTTTCTTTTTCCATGTGTCACAAAAAAAACGACGCACTTCTTCGCGAGTGGGGTTAAATATTGCCACGAACTTTTCCTTTTCCAGTTTTTTGTTTGAACTCACAGAGTGGTTCAACAATGCATTGCTCGCAATCAGGGTTGCGAGCCTTGCAGGTATACCTACCATGAAGAATTAGCCAATGGTGAGCATCCATCAAAAACTCCTTTGGTACACGCTTGAGTAATTGCTCTTCAACTTTTACAACATCTTTACCGGGCGCCAATCCTGTCCGATTGGATACTCTAAATATATGAGTATCGACTGCCATAGTGGGTTGACCAAAGGCGGTATTGAGAATGACGTTCGCAGTTTTTCTACCGACACCTGGAAGCGCTTCTAACTCTTCGCGATTTTGAGGTACTTCGCCATCGTGCTTGTCTATGAGGAGGCGACAGGTCTCTTGAATATGCCTGCCTTTAGAGTTAAACAATCCGATATGTTGAATGAAGGGCTTAACACCTTCCTCGCCCAGGTCAAGAAGGGCTTGCGGGGTGTTTGCAATCTTAAATAGCTTGCGAGTACCTTTGTTGACCGAGATGTCAGTTGCTTGTGCTGATAGTAAAACTGCGATGAGTAATTCAAAGGGGGAGCTGTATTCCAGTTCAGTTTCTGGGTGGGGATTATTTTCCCTTAGCAGTTCGAAGAAAGCCTGACGTTTTTCGAGATTCATCATTGTTTTTGCTCGGCTCTCGCAATAGCAGCGGCAATAATGGCGCGCTTTCTCTCTTGCTCTTTGATGGCCTCTTCTGAGTCTGGACTCTCTGCGTTGACAGATACCAATTTGGCCGCAGCTTTTTTTGCCAATCGATCATCATTGTCGCGTTGCTCGCGATCCAATCGTAGATCGCGCGCTTCATATCGTGAGCGCGCCAGTCGGGCCAATTCGGGGGACCAGGCATCCCAGCCAGTTTTCCCATCGGTGACATCAATCATGGTGATGCAATCTACTGGGCAGGGCGGTATGCAAAGATCGCAACCAGTGCACCAATCACTCAGAACTACATGCATTTGCTTAGAGGCGCCAATAATCGCATCTACAGGACATGCTTGAATGCATAAAGTGCAGCCGATGCAAGTCTTGGGGTCAATAAAAGCGACTGGCCTAGGACGCTCGATGCCGCATTCAGGATTGATCGTGGGATGCAGCTCAAAAGCATCCTGAGGAAAGATGGGGGTTAGGATGGCGCTGAGCCTGTGAATGCCCTCTACGCCTCCAGGAGGGCAGCGGTTAGGCAAAGCCTCTCCTGTTGCCATAGCCTCTGCATAAGCCCTGCAGTCTGGGTAGCTACATTTGGTGCATTGGGTTTGAGGAAGAATATCCTCGAGACGATTAACAAGTTCTTTCGTCTGTTTGATGTTCATTGCAATTAGGGCACCCTGAAACTAGAAGCGCGACCCGAAAGTCGCGCCGCTGGTTTATGCAGCTTTCTTAGTTCCCAGCTTTGGGGGTCGAGCTTTTGTTTTCTTCTGAACAACTTGATGTTCACGAATAAACGACTTAATTTTTGGATACACCTTCTCACGCCAACGACGACCAGAGAAGATGCCGTAGTGACCTGCGCCGGCAACTTCGTAATGGTCTTTATCAGCCTTTGGAATGCCTGCACACAATGCATGTGCTGAACGCGTTTGTCCGCTACCAGAGATGTCGTCTAATTCACCTTCAACAGTGAGAAGGGCGGTTTGCTTAATGTCTTGTGGTTTCACTAGATCACCAGATACTGCCCAAGTGCCGTTGGGTAATGAGTAGTCTTGGAATACCGTCTTAATAGTGTCTAAATAGAACTTCGCATCCATATCTAAGACTGCGTTGTACTCATCGTAGAAGCGGATATGTGCCTCAGCATCTTGCTCATCTCCGCGCACTAAGTTTTGAAAGTAATCCCAATGTGACTGGAGGTGATTCTGAGGATTCATGGCAATAAAGCCAGTATGTTGCAAGAAGCCTGGATACACTTTGCGACCAGCGCCTGGGTAGCTAGGAGGTACTTTATAAATCACATGACTTTCAAACCAGTCATACGATTTTTGATCGGCTAAGTTATTAACAGCAGTTGGCGACTTGCGTGCATCAATTGGCCCGCCCATCATGATCATGGAGGCTGGTGTCTTTTCGCCAGCAGAGGCCATCAAGGAGATTGCACCTAATGTAGGAACTGTAGGTTGACAAACGGAGATCACATGCAAGTTCTCAGCGCCTATTTCGCGAATGAAATCCTGAACATAGTGCACATAATCATCTAGACCAAAATCACCAGCGTCTGCAGGAACAATACGAGCATCAATCCAATCGGTAATGTATACCTTGTGGTCTTGCAAGAGTGTGCGTACGGTATCGCGCAGCAAGGTAGAGTGATGTCCGGATAGTGGAGCAACAACTAATACCACTGGATCATCTTTGAGTTTCTTGATGACATCGAGATCATCAGAGAATCGTTTGAAGCGAATGAGATTGCAAAATGGTTTCGCTACAACAGTTCTTTCATGAATCGCAACTTCGCGACCGTGCGCTTGCACAGATCGAATTCCAAACTCAGGCTTCTTGTAATCCTTACCCAAGCGGTAAAGTAGTTCATAGCTAGCAGCTAAGCGATCTGACCCTGGAACCTTGGACGCTGGATTGGAGGCATTAATAAACGCTTCAGATGCTGCTCGAGCCCATGAGCTTACTGGTTGAAGTAAAGCTTTTTGAAATTCATGTAACTGATATAGCATGATGCCTCCTGGTAATTCAGTGTAACCGCTTATTGCACGTTGTTACGCCAATACGCGGGCGATTGCTTGAGCGACCTTATCAATATTTTTGGTATTGAGAGCAGCCACACAAATCCGGCCAGTGGAGAGGGCATAAATGCCGTCTTCCTTTTGTAAACGACCTACTTGTTCTGCGGTTAATCCTGAGTAAGAAAACATACCGCGCTGAGCTTCAATAAAAGCAAAGTCTTGTTTTACGCCGGCAGCAGCCAACTTTTCAACGAGTCCATGACGCATTGCTTTAATGCGATCACGCATTTGAGCCAACTCATCTTCCCAAAGCTGTCTGAGTTCTGGTGAATTCAGAACTGCGGCTGCAATTGCAGCGCCATGAGTTGGGGGGTTTGAATAGTTTGTACGAATCACGCGCTTTAATTGAGAGAGCACACGAGTAGATTCATCTTTGCTTTGAGTCACGATAGACAAAGCACCAACGCGCTCACCATAGAGCGAGAATGATTTGGAGAAAGAGCTGGATACAAAGAAGGACATTCCAGATTCAGCGAACAAGCGAACCGCAATGCCATCTTGCTCAATGCCGGCCGCAAAGCCTTGGTAGGCCATATCCAAAAATGGAATAAGTTGTTTTGCTTTGCAGATGGCAATGACTTGGCGCCACTGTGCTTCAGTGATATCGGCGCCAGTTGGGTTGTGGCAACAAGCATGGAGTAGTACTGTGGTGAACTTAGGGAAAGACTCTAAAGACTTCACCATACCATCAAAATCAACGCCACGAGTTTTGCCGTCGAAGTAGGTGTACTCAAGCACTTCAAATCCTGCGGATTCAAAAATGCCACGATGGTTTTCCCAAGTTGGATTGCTGATTGCACAAGGTGCATTCAAATTGAGACGCTTAATAAAGTCTGCGCCAACACGCAATGCGCCTGTACCGCCTAGACACTCAGCAGTTACAACGCGACCATCTTTAATGAGTGAGGAGTCAGCGCCAAACAAGAGGTTTTGTACTGCACTGTTGTATGGGTTCGGACCTTCAATTGGAATGTAGCTACGAGGAGAGTGCTTCGCCACAATAGCTTCCTCAGCTTTAATAACTGCCTTCAAAAGAGGTACCTTGCCTTCGTCGGTGTAATAGACGCCAACGCCTAAGTTGACCTTGTCTGCGCGCTGATCGGCGACATAGGCTTCTGTGAGGCCAAAAATAGGGTCTTTAGGGGCTAGTTGGACTGAAGTAAAGAGGTTCATTTGGAGGTCGAAATGGGGTGGTAATGTAAGTTAAAAGGGTTATTTCAGTGTTAATTGACGTTAAATTCAGCTAAATTTAGTTTAAATGACTGTTTTTGAGTCTAGATTCAACTATTTCCAAATAAAAACGGCAAAATCAACGTTTGTACATAATTCACTGTGAACTAAAAGTCACAAGTGAAATGATAGCTGAGATGCCCCCTAAGTTGCCTAAAAGTTCCTCAAATTCCAAAGTCGCCGAAAGCAAGAAAAGCCCTATAGCCGATCCTTTGGGTGAGGTAGGTCACGACCTGGATCCAGCCAAGTTCGTTTCCTTTCCAGATTCCCCATTTCAGCTCTATCAGCCGTTTCCGCCCGCAGGGGATCAGCCAGCCGCAATTGATGCTCTAGTGGCTGGAATTGAGGATGGATTGACCTTTCAGACCCTTTTAGGGGTCACTGGCTCGGGCAAAACCTTCACGATGGCTAATGTGATTGCCAGAACTGGTCGTCCAGCCATCATTTTTGCCCCCAATAAGACGCTAGCCGCCCAGCTCTATAGTGAATTTCGGGAGTTTTTCCCCAAAAATGCGGTGGAGTACTTCGTCAGTTACTACGACTACTACCAGCCAGAGGCCTATGTCCCGACACGTGATTTGTTCATTGAAAAGGATTCATCAATCAATGAACATATCGAGCAAATGCGACTGTCCGCGACCAAGAGCTTATTAGAGAGACGTGATGTCATCATCGTAGCAACCGTCTCCGCGATTTACGGCATTGGTAATCCAGGCGACTATCACAGCATGGTGATGACTTTGCGTCCTGGCGACAAGATGAGTCAGCGCGATATTTTGATGCGCTTAATTGCGATGCAGTATGACCGTAACGAAACCGATTTCAAGCGCGGTGTTTTCCGAGTGCGGGGCGATACGATTGACATCTTCCCAGCTGAGCATAATGAGTTGGCTGTGCGAGTTGAACTTTTTGATGATGTCATCGAGAGCTTGCAATTTTTTGATCCGCTGACTGGAAAAATTCGTCAAAAGATTCCACGCTTTACTGTTTATCCAAGTTCACATTACGTTACACCTCGTGACACGGTTCTGAAAGCGATTGAAACGATTAAGGCTGAACTGCGCATTCGCTTGGATGAGTTTGTTAAGGACGGTAAGTTAGTGGAGGCGCAGCGTCTAGAGCAGCGCACCCGCTTTGATTTAGAGATGCTCAATGAGTTGGGTTTCTGTAAAGGCATTGAGAACTATTCCCGCCACCTCTCTGGGGCTATGCCTGGTGAGGCGCCGCCCACCCTGGTCGATTACCTACCGAACGATGCCTTGATGTTCTTGGATGAGAGCCATGTTCTGATTGGGCAACTCAATGCAATGTACAACGGCGATAAATCTCGCAAACATACCTTGGTGGAGTTTGGTTTCCGTTTGCCTTCAGCGATGGATAACCGACCGCTGAAGTTCACTGAGTTTGAAACCAAGATGCGTCAAACAGTTTTTGTTTCTGCTACACCAGCTGAATATGAAAACACACACACCGGACAGGTGGTAGAGCAAGTCGCTAGACCAACAGGCTTAGTTGATCCAGAAATTGAAGTTTTACCAGCAAGTACGCAAGTAGATGATTTATTGAATCAGATTCATGAGCGCGTCAAAGTGCATGAGCGTGTCTTGGTTACGGTACTAACAAAACGTATGGCCGAGCAGTTGACTGATTACTTGTCGGATAACGGTGTGAAGGTGCGCTATGTCCACTCTGATATTGATACGGTTGAGCGGGTGGAAATTCTGCGCGATTTACGTTTAGGTGCCTTCGATGTTTTGGTGGGCATCAATTTATTACGTGAGGGCTTGGATATTCCTGAAGTCTCACTAGTTGCCATTTTGGATGCGGACAAAGAGGGCTTCTTGCGCTCTGAGCGTAGCTTGATCCAAACAATTGGTAGGGCGGCACGAAACGTTAAAGGTAAGGCAATCTTGTATGCCGATCGCATTACCGACTCCATGAAGCGTGCGATGGGCGAAACGGAGCGCCGCCGTACAAAGCAGGTCGCTTTTAATAAGGCAAATGGGATTGAGCCAAGAGGGGTTCAAAAACGCATTAAGGACATCATCGATGGGGTCTATGACGTCAAAGAGAAGCGCTCGGAGATGCAGGTGGAGCAGGAGCGGGCTCGCTATGAGGATATGAGTGAGAAGGACCTGGCGGGCGAAATCAAGCGTTTGGAGAAGCAAATGAACTCTGAGGCTAAGAATTTGGAGTTTGAAAAGGCTGCAGCTACCCGCGATCGCCTTACAAAGGTTAAGGAAATGGCCTTTGGGGCACGGTCACGGGACGCAATTTAGGCTTGTTTTAATCCTGAGCAGATTAGTGGGGTATATGGTAAAGTTGAGTGGAATGGTCGGGTATTACCCGCCCGACTGTTAGCTGTCCATAACAATCCATTACCAAGGTGACATATGAGACTTACAACCAAAGGCCGTTTTGCAGTAACCGCAATGATTGATTTAGCCCTGCGTGAAGCGCACGGGCCTGTGACTTTGGCTGGAATTAGCCAGAGACAGAAGATTTCCCTGTCTTACTTAGAGCAGTTGTTTGGCAAATTGCGCCGTTTCAACATTGTTGATAGCACTCGCGGCCCAGGTGGCGGTTATACGCTTGCCCGTAAGTCAGAAGAAATTAGTGTGGCTGACATTATTGTGGCTGTTGATGAGCCCTTAGATGCAACCCAGTGTGGCGGCAAAGGCAATTGCCATAGTGATGAAGAAAGTCATGGTCGTTGCATGACCCATGATTTATGGTCAAACCTCAATGCCAAGATGGTGGAGTACCTCAGCTCAGTGTCTTTGCGTGACTTGGTGCAACAGCAATCTGGCCGCGGAATCGTATTGCACGATTTGCGCCCCAAGAAAATCAAGGCTGATAGCGTGAAGGCAGAAAAGCCAACAGCGGCAGTCGCAGCAACAAAAGAAGTCGCTCCAAAGCGACCTCTAGTGAATTCTGTTTTTAACCTGGCTCAGCAAAGTTGAGTCAGGAAATTAACTTCTTAGCCCATTGATAGATAAATAAAAATGAACGCACCACAAGAAATTCCTCAGCAGGCAGTACCCATGTTTAGCCCTAAGCATTTCCCGGTATACATGGACTATTCAGCTACAACGCCGATTGATCCACGCGTGGTCGAAAAGATGTTGCCTTACTTGCGTGAGCAGTTTGGTAATGCGGCATCCCGTAGTCATGCCTATGGATGGGCTGCAGAAGAAGCGGTTGAGTGGGCGCGTTCAGAGGTGGCCCAGCTAGTACACGCTGATCCAAGAGAGATCGTTTTTACCAGTGGTGCAACTGAAAGTATTAACTTGGCCCTTAAGGGTGCCGCTCACTTTTATAAAGAGCGAGGTAATCACATCATTACCGTGAAGACTGAGCACAAGGCGACCTTAGACACTTGTCGTGAGCTCGAGCGCGAAGGTTTTGAAGTTACCTATTTAGATGTTTTGCCAGATGGCTTAATTGATTTCGCACAATTTGAAGCGGTAATGAAGCCTGGCACGATCTTGGCTTCAGTAATGTATGTGAATAACGAGATTGGTGTAGTACAAGATATCCCTCGCATCGGTGAGTTATGTCGTTCCCGTGGCGTGATTTTCCACGTAGATGCCGCGCAAGCGACTGGTAAGGTAGAGATTGATTTAGAAAAAACCAAAGTTGATTTAATGAGTTTTTCTGCCCATAAGACTTATGGACCTAAAGGCATCGGCGCATTGTTTGTTCGTCGTAAGCCACGTATTCGTATTGAGGCACAAATTCATGGTGGCGGTCATGAGCGTGGCATGCGTTCTGGCACATTGGCGGTTCACCAAATTGTTGGCATGGGCGAAGCCTTCCGCATTGCCCGTGTTGAAATGGTTGAAGAGAACGCCCGCATTCGTGCATTGCGCGATCGTCTTTTGACAGGTTTGAAGGATATTGAAGAGGTCTATGTGAATGGTGATATGGATCACCGTGTTCCACACAACCTCAATATCAGCTTTAACTATGTTGAAGGTGAATCGATGTTGATGGCATTAAAGGACTTGGCCATCTCTTCTGGATCTGCATGTACTTCTGCATCCCTGGAGCCTTCTTATGTTTTGCGCGCGCTTGGGCGCAATGATGAATTGGCTCATAGCTCAATTCGCTTTACTTTGGGACGCTTTACTACTGAACAAGAAGTGGATTTCACAATCAAGTTGGTTAAAGAGAAAATTGCTAAGTTACGCGAGCTCTCACCGCTTTGGGAAATGTTTAAAGATGGTATTGATCTCAGTACCATCCAGTGGGCAGCACACTAAGCAGCATTGAAGATAGTTAAGCTAAACAATAGACAAAAGAAATAACGAGGAAATACCATGGCATATAGCGACAAAGTAATTGATCATTATGAAAACCCCCGCAACGTAGGTTCGTTTGAAAAAGGCGACGACCAAGTGGGTACTGGCATGGTCGGTGCGCCTGCGTGCGGTGACGTCATGAAATTACAAATCCGCGTAAATGATCAAGGCGTGATTGAAGACGCTAAGTTCAAGACTTATGGTTGTGGCTCTGCGATTGCATCCTCTTCATTGGTAACCGAGTGGGTTAAAGGTAAAACTTTGGACCAGGCTTTAGAAATTAAGAACTCTTTAATCGCAGAAGAGTTGGCTTTGCCACCAGTAAAAATTCACTGTTCGATTTTGGCTGAAGATGCCATCAAGGCTGCAGTGGCTGATTACAAAGAAAAGCATCCAGCCAAGTAAAGATAAAGAGGCGTTCATCATGGCAATTACCTTAACCGACAAAGCAGCGAAACACGTACAGCGCAATTTAGATAAGCGTGGCAAAGGTTGCGGCTTGCGCTTGGGTGTTCGTACTACTGGTTGCTCTGGCTTAGCCTATCAACTGGAGTACGTAGATGAGGCTGCCCCAGAAGATACGCAGTTTGAATCTAACGGCATCACTATTTTTGTTGACCCTAAAAGTTTGGCTTATTTAGATGGCACTGAGTTGGATTTTGTGCGCGAAGGCTTGAACGAAGGTTTTAAGTTTCAGAATCCGAACGTAAAAGATGAGTGTGGTTGTGGTGAATCCTTCCGCGTCTGACGATTACTTTCGTTTCTTTGGTTTAGAACAGCAATTCAATTTGGATTTGTCTGCATTAGATCAGGCCTATTTAGCAATTCAAAAAGAGGTGCATCCGGATCGCCATGCTCGCGGTAGTGATACTGAGCAACGACTCGCTATGCAAATGGCCACATTGGCTAATACCGCTTTTCAGACGCTTAAGAATCCTATTCAGCGCGGACTTTATCTTTGTCAATTAAATGGAGTAGATGCGCGCCTAGAAACGAATACCGCCATGCCGGCTGCTTTTCTCATGAAGCAAATGGAATGGCGTGAGAGTCTTGAGGATCAAGATGAGGACCTCGGTGCGTTAGAGACTTTGGCTGAAGAGGTTGACCAAGCAAAGCGAGATACCCTGGCAGAGATTGCTCAAGCCATTGATGCAGCCCAGAATTACGAGCGCGCCGCTGAGTTATTGAGAGGCCTTCTTTTCATCGATAAGTTTGCGCTTGAGCTCGATGATGCTATCTCAGCTTTGGTATAGCTTTACACTCTAGTCCCCATGGCCTTATTACAAATCTCCGAACCCGGTAAATCACTAGCCCCACATCAGCGTCGAATTGCGGTGGGTATTGATCTCGGTACTACCAACTCTTTGGTGGCAATTGTGCGAGATGCTTTGCCTAAGGTGCTGCCTGACTCAGAAGGGCGTGAATTACTTCCTTCGGTAGTGCGTTACCTTCCCAATGGCAGAACGCAAGCTGGTTTTGAGGCTATTGAAAGTATTGTTTCTGACCCCAAAAACACCATTGTTTCTGTAAAACGTTTTATGGGTCGCGGCATTGTCGATGTGGAAAATATTGAGAGTACGCCATACGACTTTGTTGATGAGCCGGGGATGTTGAAGCTCAGAACAGTGGCTGGTGACAAGAGCCCCATTGAAGTCTCTGCAGAAATTCTGGCGCGCTTGCGGCAGTTGGCTGAAGATTCTGTAAACGACGATATTGTTGGCGCAGTGATCACTGTGCCCGCTTATTTTGATGATGCTCAGCGCCAGGCCACCAAAGACGCAGCTAAATTGGCTGGTATTGAAGTTTTGCGTTTGCTCAATGAGCCTACTGCAGCTGCAATTGCCTACGGCTTAGATAATGCCTCTGAAGGCATCTACGCTGTATATGACTTGGGCGGCGGTACTTTCGATATCTCCATCTTGCGTATGAGCAGGGGGGTGTTTGAAGTGCTCTCGACTGGTGGCGACTCGGCCTTGGGTGGCGATGACTTTGATCATCGCCTCTATTGCTGGGTGATTGAGCAGGCCAAACTTCCACCACTCTCGATTCAGGATCATCGTAAGTTATTGCTCTCCTGCAAACATGCAAAAGAGCAATTAAGTCACAATCCACTAGCACGTGTTCATGAAACACTCACTGATGGTACTGTCGTGAACGTCGGCATTAGTCAAGCGCAGTTCTTTGAGATTACTCAGAACCTCATTAGCAAAACACTCACTGCAGTAAAAAAAGCTTTACGTGATGCTGATCTCAAGGCTGATGAAGTCAAGGGCGTGGTGATGGTGGGTGGCGCGACACGCATGCCCCATGTGCAACGCGCGGTCGGCGAGCTTTTTGGTACCAAACCCCTGAATAACCTCAACCCAGACCAAGTAGTTGCTTTAGGTGCTGCCATGCAAGCAGACCTGCTGGCTGGAAATCAAAGTAAAGATGATGAGTGGTTATTGTTGGATGTCATTCCACTTTCTCTTGGTATTGAAACCATGGGCGGTTTGGTAGAAAAAATTATTCCGCGAAATACACCGATTCCAGTTGCACGTGCGCAGGATTTCACCACCTTTAAAGATGGTCAAACAGCTTTAGCTATCCAGGTAGTGCAGGGTGAGCGCGAGTTGGCGCAAGACTGCCGTTCCCTTGGTAAGTTTGAGTTACGCGGCATTCCACCCATGGCTGCTGGCGCTGCCCGTATCCGAGTGACATTCCAGGTAGATGCCGATGGTTTGCTCTCCGTGAGTGCGATGGAGCAGGGTTCTGGTGTGCAAGCTTCGATTGATATCAAACCCTCTTATGGTTTGACCGATGCTGAGATTGCTCGCATGCTGCAAGACGGTTTTGCTTCCGCAAAAGTTGATCTTTTGGCGAGATCTTTGCGTGAAGAGCAGGTTAATGCGCAGCGACTATTAGATGCCGTACAAACTGCATTGGATTCTGATCGAGGATTATTGAATGAGCAAGAGCAGGCGAGTGTTGATCATGAGATGGCCGCCTTACAAAAGATTCTGACTGAAGAAACGGATAGCGATATTTTGAGAAAAGCGGTAGATCATGCCGCCAAGGCTACCGATGACTTTGCCCAAAAGCGCATGAATGCGAGTATCCAGAAGGCTTTAGCTGGTAAGAATGTTGCTGAAATTTAAGAAAAGAAAATTATTAAAATGACTCAGATCGTTGTTCTACCCCATAGCGAGTATTGCCCTGAAGGCGCGGTGCTAGAAGTAACTCCAGGTACCTCTGTTTGTGAAGCCTTACTAGAAAACAACATTCCAATTGAGCATGCTTGCGATATGGTTTGTGCTTGCACGACCTGTCACGTGATTGTGAAGGAGGGCTATCAGAGTCTTAATGAGCCAGATGAGAATGAAGAAGACTTATTGGATCGCGCGTGGGGGCTTAACCCTCAGTCTCGTTTGTCTTGCCAGGCTATTGTTGCTCGCCAGGATTTAGTCATTGAGATTCCAAAGTATTCCATTAATCACGCAAAAGAAAATCACTAAATTCAAACTCGGTATTAAACTCTAGAAATCTTAGGGGATTAATGATCGTATGAATACTCAACATAAGGCGTGCTATTTCATTGGTTTGGCGACTCTATTAAGTGCTTGTTCAAATAATAGTGACCCCTATCAAAATGCTGCCTACCCTCAGGCTTATACGCAAAGCGGTGGCTATAGCGCATCTCCGCAGCTAATTTCTTCTGCGCAATTACAGTCATTGGTTTCTCCAATAGCGCTGTACCCAGATTCTCTTTTATCTCTCATGCTTCTGGCATCCACTTACCCACTCGAAGTGGCTGAGGCGTATAACTGGCGTAGAAGTAACTCAAGTCTAAGTGGCACTGGATTGCAAGATGCCCTGAAGGCTCAGTCCTGGAATGACAGTGTGAAGTCATTGATTTCATTTCCACAGGCATTTGACATGATGGGGAGTAAATTGCAGTGGACTCAAAATTTGGGTAATGCTTATAAATTACAGCCAGCAGACACGATGGCGGCAGTGCAGGCTTTGAGAAAGCGTGCTGTTCAGGCTGGAACCCTTAAAACCAATCAGCAAATTACGGTAAGTACAGATGCCAATTCAAATGTTTTGATTGGTCCGGCGAATACCCAAGTGGTCTACGTACCAAGTTATAACCCCACAGTTGTTTATGGTCCGTGGCCATATCCAGACTACCCCCCATATCCAGCATATAACCCTGCTTGGGGAATGATGACATTTGGTCTTGGGATGGCTGTTGGTGGAGCATTTTGGTCGACCCCCAGCTGGTCTGATGGCACTATTAATGTCAACAATAATGGCATCAATGGTTCAGGAAGGTCTACCAGAGGGTTGATTGGTCCGAGTAGCATTCAAAATCAGCAGCGCCTTTTGAGCGACTGGAAGAATAATGCAACTCCACAAGAGAGACAGGCGGCAAAAAATGCCGGCCAAAGAGCTAGCAGTGATTTTCAGAAAAATGCCACTCCACAGGAGCGCGCTCAAGCTGATCGCATAAATCAAGAGGCTCGCAATGATTATCAGCAAGATAAGGCAAATCCAAACGCCTATCGTGAGGCTGCTCAAGAAAATGCGATGCGAGAACAGGCGCGTTACGACCGCATGAATGATGATCGATTTGGTGGTCGAGGCGGTTTTGGTGGTGGACGCATGGGTGGATTTAGGCGCTAATAGATAGAGAGCTAAGAGATGAGATTATTTAAAACTACCCTGTGTTTATTGGGCGCAATTTTGCTCATGCAGTCAAATGCGTTTTCTCAGGCCAATTTGCCAAAGGGGGATGCATCTACCGCTGCTTTAGTTGATCTGTGTAAGAACCTGGACGACCTTGATGGACAAAACTTTTGCTTCGGGTTTGGTGAGGGCGTTTATCAGGCTTACCTAGGAGGTCGTAATCCAAAATTAAAGCCAAGCATTTGTTTTTCATCCAACTCCAACACAAGAGAAGCCATTCTGCAGGAGTTCTTGGTGTGGAATCAGGCTAACCCCCAGTTCAACCAAGAGCGTGCAGCCAAGACCTTGATGAGATTCTTTGAGGCTAAGTACCCCTGTAAGTAGGCTGAGTCAGGTTACGCGGAGCATTTGCACCAAAATGATGCGCTGAGCACTAAAGGAGCACATCTTTGGATTTCATGGTTTAGGGCGGGGATTACTATGAACTTGTTGTTCATTCTTTAGTAATACCTCCATAGATTTTCTTTCAAGCCACCCTACGGGGTGGTTTTTCTTTTTGTAGTTACATCATCAAGGAAGTACTTTTTAATTTCTTGGGTGATATTTTCACGGGAGTGTTTACGCTTTTCCAGCAAGCCAACTCGTCGGAAAATCGTTTTTCCAGGAAGCGCAGAGATTTTGAGTTGGCGGTCGTTATCCCATGAAACGTTGGCAAGCTTAGGAACAATCGAGTACCCAAGTCCCTGTCTTACCAATTCAATAATCGCCTCAACTGAATTGAGTTCCATACCTTCTTTAATGTTGAGTTTGTTTGCTCGAATAGTTTGATCTACTAGGTGGCCCGTCCAGGTATTTCTTTCGAAGCGCATAAATGGAAGTTCATTTGCAAGCTCTTTGGGTGTAGCGCCTTTTTTATTTTTATAGGCAGGAGAAATGAGAACCATTGGCTCTGTATATAGTTCTGTCCATTGAATGTGCTGCGGTAATGTGTAGGGAGATTCGGTCACAATCGCTGCGTCTAGGCTACCTTCAATCACCTGATCTAGAAAGTTATTCGAAAGTCCTGCAATAAGCTTGATTTCAAGTTCTGGGTAATTTTGTTTGAGTTCATTCAATGTATTTCCAAATGCACCCATTAAGGTTGAAACGAGTGCGCCCAGAACAATGGTTCCGCTGAGTTCGGATTTGAAACCAGAGCCCAAAGCTTCATAGCGCGCAATGATTTCTTGGATTGGCTCAACCAGGGCTCTGCCATGGTGGTTTAGGGTCATGGAGCGCTTAGTTCGATCAAAAAGCTCAGTGCCAATCTCGGCTTCTAGCTGTTGCAGTTGTTGACCTGTGGCAGCAGCGGTAAGGCCTATCTCACGCGCAGCGGCCGCAACACTTTTGTGTCTTGAAATGACTAAAAAGTTTTTCAGTAATCGAATGCTAGACATAGGTTTAGATATAAAGTATTTATTTATCTCAAAGAAAATTATATTCGATTTATTTTTTACTATCTATAGATATAATCATTTCATGTCTACTCAAGATCTTAAAGTTAAAGTCTGGCGCGGTGCTCAAGAAGGTAAGTTTGTTGAGTACTTGGTGCCTCGTAATCCAAATCAAACGGTGCTGGATGTCGTTACCTATATTCAGCGCAAGCTCGACCCAACCTTAAGTTATCGTTTTGCTTGTCGCGTTGGTATGTGTGGCTCTTGTGCGATGACGGTGAATGGTGTCGCTCGATGGACGTGCCGAACCCACGTTTCTCAGATTGTTGAGGGTGACTCCTTAGAAATTGCACCTTTAAATAACCTTCCTGTCATTAAAGATCTAGCAACGGATATGCGAGAGTTCTTTAACAAGTGGAAGGGTGCGGTTGGCTTCTTCAAGGGTGACAAAACCCGTCACGATGATTTTGCAAAAGTGGAGCCAGAGTCAGCTGAGCGCCAATTAGCAAATGCAGGTATTGAGTGCATTGGCTGTGGGGTTTGCTATTCCTCTTGTGAGGTTGTTGAAAAGCGCCCTAATTATCTTGGTCCTGCCGCCCTTAATCGTGCGTGGACATTAACAAATGACATACGCGATGTGCAGCAATTGGATCGATTGCGAGCCATTGCTGGAGATGAGGGCTGCCATGCATGCCACACTCAGGGCTCCTGCACTGAGAGATGCCCGAAAAAACTTGAACCAACTGCCAGCATCGCCGGGCTGAAAAAATTAGTAGCCAGAGCTGCGGTACGTGGCAGCAAGTGGGGCAAGCTATGAGCCAAGCCGTTTTGCAAGCCAAACTTTGGTATGCCCAAAGGATTAGCGCCATGGTTTTGGGTTTGTGTGTGGCAATCCATCTCATTATTATTTTTTACGCAATCCGAGGTGGTTTAACTGCCGAAGAGATCCTGGGGCGCACCCAAGGCAATATTGCTTTTGCTATTTTTTATGAGATTTTTATCTTGGCTTGCTTTGTGCATGCTCCTATTGGCTTGGCCAATATTTTGGAAGAAACCTTCTCTAAAGGGTTTATCTCCAAGACCTTATCTTCAATCCTCGCTGTACTTATATTAATTCTGGGCACCACAGCGGTTGTGGGTGTATATACCGGAGGTGCTCTATGAGTTCTAGGCCGAAGATTGACTTGCGCGCAAAGAGTCATCTCTCTTATTTTGCCTATGCATGCCATCGCTTCTCGGGGCTGCTCTTAGCCTGCTTCATTCCTTTGCATTTCTTAATGCTTTCTCAGTCCTTGCGCGGAGCCAGCGGCTTTGAGCGCTATTTAGGGTTGACTGATTTCTGGGTATTCAAATTTGGCGAATGGGCGCTCGTTATTTTGCTGGCCATTCATTTGGTCGGTGGGATTCGACTACTCATGATTGAGTTTGGCCCTTGGCGTGGTCTTCGTAAGGCTTGGACACAGGCAGCCATTTTGTTCGGCATAGTTTGTGGTCTCTTATTTTTGTTTTTAGCAAACTGATTGGGTAATGTGATGCAGTTACAAATGAAAGCAGTTGAAGAGGCTTGCAAGGAGCTTTATATCCGCGCATTAAAAGTTCTGCCAGATGATGTAAAGGCTGGTATCGAGCGTTTAAATCAAAGTGAATCAGATTCACGTGCTCAGGTCGTTTTAAAAACCATGATCACCAATATTTCAGTGGCTGAGCGTGAGGATAATTTGCTCTGCCAGGATACCGGCCTACCAATTTACAAGGTCAAGATTGGTCGCAATGTACAACTTGATGGCATGGAGCTAAAGGCAGCTATTCGCAAGGGTTGTGAGCGTGCAACCACCGAATACCCTCTGCGTTCGTCAGTTGTTCATCCAATTACGCGCAAAAATAATCACACCTCTTGCGGCATTGATATGCCTGCAATCAGCATTGATTTTTGTGATGATGACCAAATGCTGGAAATTGAGATGGTTCCAAAAGGAAGTGGCTCAGAAAACAACTCCTTTTTGAAGATGGCCATTCCTGCTGATGGAATTAATGGGGTTAAGTCTTTTGTCATTGAAAGTGTGGTTTCTGCTGGAGGAAAAACTTGCCCGCCAACGATTGTTGGTGTTGGTATCGGTGGCACTTCTGAGCAATGTGTTGCGATGGCTAAGCGTGCCGCTACAAGAGCATTGGGTAGTGTATGTAGTGATGAAGAGGGTGCCAAGTTGGAGCAAGAGCTAACTGCAGCAGTAAATAAGTTGGGTATTGGTCCTCAAGGCTTGGGGGGTGACGGTACAGCATTTGCTGTGCATGTAGAGCTTGCCCATACTCACATCACATTAAATCCAGTGGCAGTCAATATGCAATGCCATTCCGCTCGCAGGGCGCGAGCAACTTTCACGCCTGATGGCGTGACTTACGGATTCTAGGAAATAAAGATGGCCCACTACAACCTTCCAACTCCTGTTAGCGAAGCTGATATTCGTAAACTTCATATTAATGACACAGTGACACTGCAAAATACTTTGTTTGGTATTAGAGATGCTACACAGATTCACTTATTTGATAAGGGGCGAAAAACTCGCTTTGATCTTAGTGGTCATGCGGTGATTCATACAGCACCAAACGTGCGCAAGGTTCCCGTTAGCGAAGAATTTCCTGCCGGCTATCAACCCATCTGTATTGGCACAACCACATCAGATCGTATGGAGCGATTTACTCGTCCTTTGATGACTGAGAATGGCGTTCGAATGATTGTGGGTAAAGGGGGTATGCGCGAGGGATCTGCAGCAGCCTTTCAGGAGATTGGCGGCGTCTATCTCGCAATCATTGGGGGCACAGCAGCGCTCGAGACCACCTGGATCGAGCAAATTGAAGATGTCGATATGGATGATCTCAATCCAGAATCTCTTTGGCGTTTTAAGATTAAAGACTTTGGTCCTTTGCTTGTGGCGATGGATAGTCATGGTGGCAGTATTTATCAAGAAGTAAAAAGTGATGTTGCTCGCAATAAAGATGCTGTACTCAAGAGTTTAGGAATTCCGTTATGAGTATCACCACTCTTGAAACCGATATCCTGATCTTGGGCTCTGGTGGAGCGGGGCTATTTGCTGCTCTGCATGCCCACCAAACTAATCCAGATCTTCATATCACCATTGCTGTGAAAGGCCTGCTTGGTAAGTGCGGTTGCACCCGAATGGTTCAGGGTGGCTACAACGTAGCATTGGCCGAAGGTGACTCGGTTGAGCGTCACTTTATGGATACGATCGAAGGTGGCAAATGGTTGTCAGACCAAGAATTGGCGTGGACCTTGGTTAATAAGGCTGTCGAACGTATTCATGAGCTTGAGAATGAGCTCGGCTGTTTTTTTGATCGCAATCCAGATGGAACAGTGCATCAAAAGGCATTCGCTGGGCAAACCTTTGATCGCACAGTTCACAAGGGTGACTTGACTGGCATTGAGATTATTAGTCGTTTAGCTGAACAAGTGTGGTCTAGAGGTATTCATCGCCTTGAGGAGCATAGGGCGGTTGAGCTAATTCATAGCGCTGACGGTAAGTCATTGGCTGGAGTGCTCATGCTGAATATGCAGTCTGGTGAGTTCACATTGGTGCGAGCTAAGGCAGTTCTTTTGGCTACTGGTGGCGGACCCACAATGTATAAGTATCACACCCCCTCAGGCGACAAGAGTTGTGATGGCTTGGCTATGGCACTTCGTGCTGGCCTCACTCTACGTGACATGGAGATGGTGCAATTTCATCCAACCGGCTTGTTGGCGGGTCCCGGCACTAGGATGACCGGAACTGTTCTCGAGGAAGGTTTGCGCGGCGCGGGTGGATATTTACTCAATGGCAATCATGAGCGATTTATGGGTAACTATGATCCCCGTAATGAACGCGCTACACGAGATATTGTTTCGCGATCCATTAATTCTGAAATTAGGGCGGGTAGAGCAACGCCTAATGGCGGCATCTATATTCAGATGAGTCACCTTGGTCCTGATAACGTTCGTAAGCAATTTAAAGGTATGGTCGAGAGATGTGCCGATAGTGGTTTTGATTTGGCGGGCGACCTTGTGGAGGTTGTTCCAACTGCCCACTACATGATGGGTGGTTTGATTTTCAAGGCGGACTGCAGTACCGAGTTGCCAGGTTTATTTGCAGCAGGCGAGGATACCGGAGGTGTGCACGGGGCAAATCGACTAGGAGGCAATGGTGTCGCTAACTCCACAGTCTTCGGTGGCATTGCTGGCGAGGAAATGGCAAATTGGGTAATTTCCCAGAGCTTGCAAGAGTGCAATATGGATGAGGTACTTGCCAGCATTAAGGCGCATGAGGCCCCATTAGAAAGATCAGCAGGAGATATTGAATCGATCCGCGATGCTTTGGCAGAGTGCATGTGGGATGACGTAGGCATCTCAAGAACAAAAGAAAGTTTGCTCCGAGCTCGCATCAAGCTTGATCAGTTAGGTGAACAGTTGCATCAAATTGGCGTAGGCGATATTCAAAGGCAATACAGCATTACATGGCAGGATTGGATGAATTTAAATAACCTCATCTTGGTAAGTAAGTCGGTAACCGAGGCGGCTCTATCTCGAGAAAACTCTCGAGGAGCTCACTATCGCGATGATTTTCCTCAGCCCGGTTCTTTGGAGGAATCTTATTTCACAGCAGTTCAATTGGGTAAAAATGGGTTGGATATTAAAAATAGACCAGTTCAATTTACGATGATTAAACCTGGCGAGACTATTTTGGTAGAGGCCTAATCATTTTTGAATTGATTGAGCCGGCCTCATTTGCGCTAGCAACTCTAATCGTTCTGTGTGCATTCTTCATCTTTGGAGTTTCAGGGTTCGGCTCATCAATAGTATCCGTGCCTTTGTTGGTTCAGATGTACCCACTAAAGGTAGTCGTGCCAATGATGGTGCTTATTGATATCTGCGCCTCACTATATGTAGGCAGGAAGTCGTCTGGTGATGCCAACATTCAAGAGTTGAAATGGCTATTCCCCTTTAGTTTGATTGGCATGCTCTTGGGTATCCTCTTGCTAGTGAAAGCACCAAGCGAGCCTTTATTGCTGATTCTTGGGATATTTGCAGCCATTAACGGCGTGCGCGTGCTAGTTCAGAGGAATGTTGAGTCTCGAGATCCTATTAACAAATGGTGGGCAGTCCCATTTGGATTTTTTGGTGGCGCGTTTACGGCTCTTTTTGCAACGGGTGGGCCGGTATATGTCTCTTACCTTGGTTTGCGAATCAACGACCCAAAGGTGCTTCGAGCAACAATGGCGTTCGCCATTTTTATGCTGACATTCTTGCGGCTTACTTTAATGCTTGTTACTGGGCTAATTTTAAGTTGGCAGGTGATTGGTCTTGCGCTGTGTTTGATGCCGCTAGCATTCTTGGGAATATGGACTGGCTCTCATGTGCACACAAAGCTGAGTAATGCTTCGATGCGCATAGCCTATGGCTCTATATTGGTCTTTGCAGGTTCAATGCTATTAATAAGACAGATTACATAAAATTTTCTCTTAATAAGAAAAAAAGCGAGGACGAATCCTCGCTTTTTACTTGCCGCTAGTAGTTCTTATTGGGTGCTAATATTGCGACCCTTAATTACTTTTTCCCATGTGGTTGACTCTGACTTCACTTGGGCTTCAAAGTCTTTCTGGTTATTCACAACTGCTGTTAAGCCGTTAAGGTCCAGACTCTTTTTCATTGCTTCAGAGCTAACCGCTTTTACAGTCGCATCATAGATTTTGTCGGTAATAGCCTTAGGGGTGGCGGCAGGTGCTACCAATCCAAACCAACCAGTACTTTCAAATCCGGGGATGCCAGCTTCTGCAACAGTTGGGACATCTGGCAACTGTTTGACACGTTTAGCGCTAGTTACAGCCAATGGCTTAATTTGACCATTCTTGGCAAAACCAGTGGCAGCAGTTAAGTTGCCGACCATGAAGTCAATTTGGCCTGAAACTAAATCATTAATTGCAGCTGATTCACCTTTATAAGGTACATGAGTTGCCGGAATGTTGGCCGCATAAGTCAGATTCTCTCCTGCCATGTGAACCTGGCTGCCAATTCCCGCTGAACCAAAGTTAAGATCCTTGGTTTTTGCGTAGGCAATAAATTCCCCGAAATTTTTCACGGGCAATTTTGTACTTGCTGACAATAGCATTGGACCGCTTGCCACATTGGTAATGTAAACAAAATCTTTTGCATAGTTGACAGGCAGCTTCTTATACAAATTCGGGTTTACGGTAAGCATGCTACCTGATGCAAGCATGATGGTGTAACCATCGGCAGGGGATTGAGCTACAAATTCAGCGGCAATGTTGCCACCTGCTCCGCCCTTGTTTTCAACAATCACGTTTTGGCCTAAATCTTTCGTTAGTTGTTGAGCCAAGAGTCGACCAAGAATGTCGGTAGTTCCGCCGGCTGCAAATGGAATGATTAATTTAATTGGCCTCGTTGGCCAGGATTGCGCTGTTGCTAATTGGGGTAGCGCAAGGGTAAGTGCTCCGGCCAGTAAAACTAAACGTCTACTCAACTTATATTTTTGAATCTTTAACATCGGTGACCTCCAGTGGAAATTTAATCTTTTTATCTTACCTACTTAGTTATCAAAAAAATATACTCAACTGCGATTTAATAGTTATATGCTTATTTGTCACTACCGTCTCCCCCACCCATCATGTAACGCTACTTTGTATTCGTTGCACCGCACAATGAATTGGTTCTTGCAAGATATCTAAATCATCTATATGATTCAGATATGTGTTCTATTTTGACCCCTAACAATCGACTAAGTCAAGCCTCTAAAACCCTGTGTTTTGAAGGGCCGGTTTTGCTTTCTCATGATTGCAGGTACAACACATGAATCTCACATACTCTGAAATACTTGCTTTGGCCGATTCTGGTCTTAGGGCTGCTGGTATAGATTCCAAGGCAGCATATGAAACTGCCCAATTTTTGGCTTTAGCTGAACTAGATGGTCTGGCATCGCATGGTTTAGCAAGAGTCGCTCAATATGCCGGGCATGCTAAAAATGGCCGGATTGAATTAGCCCCCAAGTTAAAGGTGAGGCCATTTAAGACGTCAGCCGCCTTGGTTGATGCGCGCGATGGCTTGGCTTTTCCTGCACTACGTTTTGCTACAGACCTATCGGTCAATTTAGCCGCAAAAAATGGGCTCGGTTTAGTCGCGGTTACTAATAGCCACCATTTTGGTGTTGCGGGACATTATGTTGAAGCTGCTGCGCGAGCTGGCTACATTTCTTTGCTTTTTGGTAATACCCCGGCAGCAATGCCCATGGTTGGTGGTGCAAAAGCAATTTTTGGAACCAACCCCTTGGCCGCAGCTTTTCCGATTGTCGGAGTCGATCCTTTAGTAATTGATATGTCGCTTTCTGCGGTCGCCCGCGGAAAACTATTGGTTGCCGCAAAAAATGGCCAACAGATTCCAGAGGGGTGGGCGTTAACTGCCGACGGTAAGCCAACTACCAATCCAGAGGAAGGTCTAAAAGGCTTAATGGTTCCCTTGGGCGGTGATAAAGGGGCATTGCTTGCCTTGATCGTTGAATTGCTGGTGGTTGGGCTATCAGGTAGTAGATTTTCCTATGAGGCAGATTCCTTTTTTGACCCCAAGGGTAATCGCCCCCGTATTGGTCAGCTGATATTAACCATTGATCCTGGTTTGGCAGGCCCCACTATTTTTGCCAGTCGTATTCAAGACTTATTGAAGGTATTGAGCACTGATACTGGAACTCGCCTTCCTGGCCAGCGTCGCTTTCAACAGCGCGCCTCAGGGTTTAAAGGTGGTGTAACGGTTTCTGATGTTGTTGTAGAAGAAATTCAGGCTGGTATTCGCCAGTCATGGACTAAGTAGTTTTTTATAAATGAGATTATTGAGGAGATAGTAATGATCCACTTTGTCGTGCATGAGCCAGCAGATGGCGTTGGTGTGGTAGTGGTTGAGGGTGTAAAAGCTGGAACGGATTTGATTGGTTGGGTGATGGATGGTGACCTTACTTTAAATATCAAATCTGAGAGTGATATTCCTATTGGTCACAAAATTTCATTGAACGATTTCAAACCAGGTGACACGGTAATGAAATACGGCGTTGATATTGGCAAGGTGGTAGCTCCAATCAAAAAAGGCGAGCACCTTCACGTCCAAAACGTAAAAACTAAGCGCTGGTAATCCGGCACCTTATTGACCTATTCATTGAGAGAGATATAAAAAATGACTAATTTGAAAGACGCGACCTTTTTAGGTTATCGCCGTGAAAACGGCCGCATGGGTATTCGTAATCACGTATTGATTTTGCCTTTAGACGACCTGTCTAATGCAGCCTGTGAAGCAGTAGCAAACAACATCAAGGGAACGATGGCGATTCCTCACTCCTATGGCCGTTTGCAGTTTGGAGCTGACTTGGATTTACATTTCCGCACCTTGATTGGAACGGGTTGCAATCCTAACGTGGCTGCAGTAGTTGTAATAGGTATTGAGCCACAGTGGACAAAAATTATCGTTGATGGGATTAAGGCATCAGGCAAGCCAGTTGAGGGCTTCTGGATTGAGGGCAATGGCGATACAGCTACAATCGCCTCCGCCAGCAAAGCTGCCTACAACATGATGAAGCATGCGTCTAAACAAAAACGTGTTTCCGCCCCTCTTTCAGAGTTGTGGGTTTCTACAAAATGCGGTGAGTCTGACACGACTTCTGGTTGCGGTGCAAACCCAACTGTAGGTGATGCCTTTGATAAGCTGTATGGCATTGGTTCTACCTTGGTATTTGGTGAGACTACCGAGTTGACTGGTGGCGAGCATTTGGTTGAAGCGCGTTGCCGCACTCCTGAAGTGAAGAAAAAGTTCCGTGAGATGTTCGATCGTTACCAGGATGTGATTGAGCGTCACAAGACGAGCGATCTGTCTGACTCTCAGCCAACCAAAGGCAATATTGCAGGTGGTTTAACAACTATCGAAGAGAAGGCCCTGGGAAATATCCAAAAAATTGGTAAGAAATGTATTGTGGATAGCGTGCTTGATAAGGGTGAAGAGCCAACAATTCCTGGACTTCATTTTATGGACTCATCATCAGCCGCAGCTGAAATGGTCACCTTGTGCGCAGCAGCTGGTTTTACTGCTCACTTCTTCCCAACAGGTCAGGGCAACGTGATTGGCAATGCAATTCTTCCTGTAATTAAGATTTGCGCAAATCCAAAGACTGTTCGCACAATGGGTGAGCACATTGACGTTGATGTGTCTGGCTTGTTGCGTCGTGAAGAGAATATGGATGATGCAGGAAACAAGTTGTTAGATTGCTTGAAGCGTACAGCTGATGGTGAATTAACTGCTTCAGAGATTCTCGGTCATCGTGAGTTCGTATTAACTCGTTTATACGAATCAGCTTAAGTCTCCAGCATGAGAAACCTGACCGCTTATCAAGAAGTCAAGCAAAAGATCACCGAGGATCTGGTCAGGGGTCGATATCCTATGGGGCAGGCGTTGCCTGCTGAAAAGGACTTATCGAAAGAGTTAGATGTATCTATAGGAACCCTGCGCAAGGCGGTGGACGAGTTGGTTGCGGAAGGTATCGTGGTCCGACGCCAAGGCAGGGGAACCTATGTTGTTGAGCATGATCTCAAAAGACTTTTGTATTATTTTTTTCATGTCGTTAAGCATGATGTTGAAAAAAAGGTTTATCCGAAGGTTGAGCTAGTCTCATTAAATACTGCAGCCGCCAATAAAGAAGAGGCCAGCAAGCTGCAAATTAAAGAGGGTTCGCCAGTTTGGAGAATTACGAATCGACTTTCATTAGAAGGTCAGTGCGTGATGATTGATCAGATCACGCTAGATAAAAAGCGGTTCAAAAATTTAACCCGCGCAGATTTTATTGAGCGCAAGGGAAGTATTTATCAAATGTATCAAATGGAGTATGGCCAGACCGTTGTACGCAGCAGCGAACGTTTGCGCGCTGGACTGGCTGGCAAGCAGCATGCTGATTGGCTGGGCTTAAATCCAGACTCCCCGGTGTTGATTATTCGTAGGGTGGCGCTTGGAATTCAGGATGAGCCATTGGAATGGCGTGTCTCCACCCTGAATACTACTCAGCATGAGTATTTCAGTGAG
The DNA here is from genome assembly GCA_041179645.1 of Pseudomonadota bacterium. Taxonomy (GTDB): domain Bacteria; phylum Pseudomonadota; class Gammaproteobacteria; order Burkholderiales; family Burkholderiaceae; genus Polynucleobacter. The sequence continues at coordinate 57,458 of JBEGSZ010000012.1, read as the reverse complement.
TTGGTGGCATAGTCTTGATGTTTTCTACTGCCCGAAAAAATATTCCAGGGCTATTAGTTTGCCTGGTGATAGCAATGTCAACCAGCTTTCTTTCTGAGAACTACGGTGGCCCTCAGTTGTTATATGCCCTGTTGATTGGCTTATCACTCCATTTTTTATATCTCAATGAAACGGTTAAACCAGGAATCGATTTCTGTGCAAAAACAGTTTTACGCCTAGGCGTGGCATTTCTAGGAATTCGTATTACGTTTGCAGATATTGGTGCAATTGGTTTGAATACTGGATTAATGGTGATGTTTGCAGTGGCTGCCACAGTATGCCTTGGCTTCTTTCTTGCCAAGCTATTAAAGTTATCTCCTGACTTTGGTCTTATCGCCGGTGGATCTGTCGGTATTTGCGGAGCATCTGCAGCTTTGGCAGTCGCCTCCGTCCTGCCTAAAACAAAAGAGAATGAGCGCTTTACTTTGTTGGTAGTGGTTGGGGTAACTGTCCTTTCAACTATTGCAATGGTGGTGTACCCCTTCGCTCTGCAACTACTTAACATTACCTCATTACCTGCAGGCATTTTTTTAGGTGCAACTATCCATGATGTGGCGCAGGTTGTGGCTGCTGGAATGTTATTTGGTCCCGAGGCAGGGGATGTGGCGACAGTTGTTAAGCTATTCCGGGTCGCCCTGTTGCTTCCAGTGGTCCTATTTATTTCTATTTTCTTTGGCGCTGAAAAATCGTCCCAACGCTTAGGCTGGGGTAGCTTGCGCCTGATTCCGACTTTCTTATTGGGTTTTGTTGCGCTGTCAGTTATTGCATCCATGCAGATTTTGCCAAGTTCTGTCACGCACACTATTGGCGGCGTATCCCGCTGGATGCTTGTTATCGCTATTGGTGCGGCTGGTTTAAAGACAAACTTTCAGGAGTTGGCAAAGCTTGGCTGGCAGCCGGTTGTGATGTTGGTGGTTGAAACCCTATTTATTGCTGGAATTGGATTAATTTTTATTACCAGTTCTTTGTAATTCTTAAGCGTAAGAATCCTCAAACTCTTCCATCTTGATGGTGGTCATCAAGAATAAAATTCTGCGTTGAAAGCTTTTTCGCTCAATCACATTCTCATGCGGTAGCTGATCATGCTCTCGCAGAAGCTGGGTAATGATGGGGTTGTAGTGTTCGCGCACGGGTGACATCTGCATTCCTTGGTAAAAAATCTTCTTAGGGATAATTTACCAAGGGGTCTATATCTTCACAAGGAACATATAGCGATAACTAAATTACTTAAGGCTATATAGAGATTTCAATTTACTTTTCGACAAACGCACGTTCAAAGACGTAGTCGCCCAATTGGCCTAGGCTGGGCGAGACCTTGAAGCCTTTGGCATCTAGCATCTCAGCAGTTTCTTTCAGCATAGAGGGACTTCCGCAAATCATAGCGCGATCGACTGCTGGATCCAATGGAGGCAAGCCGATATCTTTAAAGAGTTGCCCAGATTCAATAGCAGTTGTGAGACGTCCGGTATGCTTAAAAGCCTCACGTGTCACCGTTGGGTAGTAGATTAGTTTTTCACGGATGATTTCGCCAATATATTCATCTTGGGTCAATTCGTTCTTTATATAGTCACCATACGCTAGCTCGCTGACTAAGCGCACACCATGAATCAGAACAACTTTTTCAAACTTTTCATAAGTATCTGGATCGCGAATAATGCTCATGAATGGCGCTAATCCTGTGCCGGTACTAAAAAGGTAAAGATGCTTCCCTGGATTTAAGTCATCAATGACCAGCGTGCCAACGGATTTCTCGCTCACCAAAATCGGGTCGCCAACCTGAATTTTCTGAAGGCGTGAGGTGAGGGGGCCATCTTGAACCTTAATGCTTAAGAACTCCAAATGCTCTTCGTAATTTGGGCTCGCCACACTATAGGCGCGTACCAAGGGCTTGCCCTCAACCTCTAGGCCAATCATCAAAAAATGGCCGCTACGGAAGCGCAGGCCCTTATTTCTGGTGGTGGTGAAGCTGAAGAGGGTGTCGTTCCAGTGGTGAACGGTAAGAACGGTTTCGGTGTTGTAGGCTGCCATAAGAGCTTAATAATGAGGTGTAAACCTCAATTATCCTCATTCCGAGAGCGTCTTTATAGACAAAAAAGTATTTAGCTTATAAAAAGTGATTCTTTTACTTATATTCATGCGCACCCTATGATTCTTTCATGCCCAACCGAAAGAATTCCATGTCTACTAAGTCTGCACCCCAAAAACCCTTATTTCTGACCATAATCCAGATATTTTTGGGTTTGGCTCTATTGAGCTTGTCTACCCACCTAGCCTTGGAAAGTAGACTTTACCTGGACGTCCTTAATCAGAGTGGCCTCAATCAATATCATGCCTTTGGTGTATTGGTTTGCCTGAGCTTCATTTCAGGCGTGTTTCTTATTGCGCAACATGTGCTTACTCAAGATGAAAACAGCATTGATGAGCACTTTAGCAAAGCCTTAACTTACTAAATCAAGATAGACTGTGGCCTTATCTCGATAAGGTCACGCCATGAATTCATTACCCCACAAATCTATCTTTGCGAGAGGTGCATGGTATGTGGTGATTCAGGGAGTTCTGATTGGTCTCATCCTGTTTGGGCCCCGAGGACTTCCTTTGGTGGGCTCTGAGCCGCTGATCACCATCCTTTACTCCTGTGGTCTTGCCATTGGTTTTCTGGCCTGCCTGATTATGGCAATAGCTGTAATCAATTTAGGTAAAAACCTTACACCTTTGCCTTGCCCAAAAGATGATGCCGTACTCATTCAGAATGGGCTATACCGTTTTGTCCGCCACCCCATCTATTTTGGGGTTCTCTTAGCCGCGCTTGCTTGGACACTTATGTTTCCCGGCTTCTATGTATTGGCATATTCGCTTGGCTTATTTTTCTTATTTGATGTCAAAGCAAGGCGGGAGGAACTCTGGCTAGTAGAGCGTTTTCCAGCCTATCAGGACTATCAGTGCAGGGTGAAGAAATTGATTCCTGGTCTTTATTAGTATATATTTATATATAATGTAAATGAACAGAAATTAAAGGAAAGAATCAAATGAAAACAGCACATGATTTAGTTGCCCTTGCCAAAAGTGGGATAACGGAAGTTAGCCTGACGGATGCTCCAGAAGCTATTAAAAATTCCGACCTCTTACTCGACGTCCGCGAAGCAGATGAATACGCCAACAGCCACATTCCTGGTGCAATTCATATGTCTAGAGGCATGCTGGAATTTAAGTTAAGCAGCAATCCAGCTTTGAGCGCTCGCGATCTAAAAATTGTGTTGTATTGCAAGACAAGTGGGCGTGCTGCATTAGCTTCAAAGGCTTTGCACGAGATGGGCTATCTTAATGTTGTGTCCATTGCAGGCGGTTTTGATGCTTGGGTTGCAGCTGGTAATCCGATTGCTAAGCCAGAATCAGTAGAGTTTGAATAAGCGCTACTGTTATTAAAACTGTTTAATTTAGGAGTTCCCATGAGTGAATCCCCGTCAGTACGCCTAGTGCAGCAGGCTGATTATCAGTTTGCCATCCATTACAACGAAGAACGCGATCCAATTTATGGTGATGAGCCGCCGCCCCTGGGGAGATCTCAAGGCGCTACACCATCACAGTTTTTATTGGCAGGTGTGGCCAATTGCCTATCTGATTCTTTGCTATTCGCTTTAAGAAAGTTTAAGCAAAATCCTGAGCCAATAGAAACTAAAGCCAGTTGTGAGATAGGTAGAAACGCCGAAAATAGATTACGTATCTTGGCAATTCAAGTCGAGATTCGTATTGGTGTTCCTGGTAGCACTCTTGAGCACTTGGAGCGTGTATTGGCTCAGTTTCAAGACTTCTGCACCGTATCTTCTAGTGTGAGCGCTGGAATTCCGGTCAATGTGACGGTGGTCGATTCGAATAATCAGAAGCTATATCCAGCGATATAAGCCTTTCCTTTGATTTGGGTCAAAACAAGCTCCTTTTGAAAAGCCTAAAGTGATACTAGGAAATTCAAAAGGAGATGGAGATGGTGTTATTTAAAGAATTATTTGGCACTTTTGCTGGCCAACTCAGCTTGGCGGTAATACTGTTCATTATTGGCATGGCTGTATTTTTTGTTCGCATGTTCTTGAAGAAAATTGCTGCAGGCGAGTAAATAAAAAAAGCCAGGCAGACAAGAAAAAGCCGCAGAATTGAATTCCTGCGGCTTTTTTGATCTCTAGAAATAGAGTTTGAGCTAATTACTCTTCTTCACGACGCAGATGTGGGAACAAGATCACATCACGAATGTTGGGTGCGTCAGTCAACAGCATGACTAAGCGGTCAATGCCGATACCGCAACCGCCTGTTGGAGGCATGCCGTACTCAAGCGCACGAATGAAGTCATGGTCGAAGTACATGGCCTCTTCATCACCAGCCTCTTTTTGCTCTACTTGCTTGCGGAAGCGGTTGGCCTGATCTTCAGCATCGTTTAACTCGGAGAAGCCATTGGCGATTTCACGACCAGTAATAAACAATTCAAAGCGCTCGGTAATGCCAGGACGTGTATCGGATTCACGGGCAAGAGGGCTTACTTCGATTGGGTAATCGATGATGTAAGTTGGCTCCCAGAGGTGTGACTCAGCAACCAATTCAAATAAGGCTAATTGAAGAGCGCCAATACCAGCATTCTTCAAAGTAGGGGAGTCTGGATTCTCACCACCTTTTTTCAGCTCAGCGCGAATGAATGCCGCATCTTCCAATTGGGCTGGCTCATAGCTCTTATTGGATTGGCCGCAGTATTTCAAGATGGCTTCAGTAATAGTTAAGCGTTGGAATGGCTTACTGAGATCAAGTTCACGACCTTGGTGGGTCAATACTGCAGTTCCTTGTGCATCCATTGCTGCTGCACGAATCAAGCCCTCTGTAAAGTCCATCAACCAACGGTAATCTGTATATGCCGCATAGAATTCCATCATTGTGAATTCTGGATTGTGACGCGGGCTAACGCCTTCGTTGCGGAAGTTACGGTTAATTTCAAAGACACGTTCAAAGCCACCAACGACCAGGCGCTTCAAATACAGTTCTGGCGCAATACGCAAGAACATCTGCATATCTAAAGCATTGTGGTGTGTGATGAAAGGCTTTGCCGTAGCGCCACCAGGGATGGGGTGGAGCATGGGTGTTTCGACTTCCATGAAGTCGGCATCCAGCATATGGCGACGTAATGAGGCAATCGTACTGCTACGTGCCCTGAAAGTATTGCGACTCTCTGGATTCACAATCAAATCAACATAGCGTTGACGGTACTTGGTCTCTAAATCTGAGAGGCCATGGAATTTATCTGGAAGAGGGCGCAGAGATTTGCTTAGGAGACGTAGATTGCTACATTCAACTGAGAGCTCACCCTTGTTGGTCTTGAATAAATTCCCTTCAGCGGAGATAAAGTCGCCCATATCCCAGTGCTTAAACGCACCATGAGTTTCTGCACCGCTGATTTCATCATTGATATAGAACTGAATTTGACCGCTGCGATCTTGAATGGTGGCAAAGCTCGCTTTACCCATCACACGCTTGAGGACCATGCGACCAGCAACTTTGACATGCACCTTCTTGGCAGCTAATTCTTCCTTGGTGAGGCTATCGTAGTGAGTATGCAGATCTGCTGCCAGATGGGTTGGCACGAAGTCATTTGGAAAAGCTACTCCGCCTTCGCGTAACTTGGCTAGTTTCTCGCGGCGCTCTGCAATGATGTGATTTTCATCAACAGCCTCAGTGGCAGCAGCTTGGTTGGAATTGGAGTTCACTTGATCGTTCATATGGAAGGTTAATAACTGGAATGGGGGTAATGAATCAGACGCCTTGCTTCAGGCTGGCTTCAATAAAGGCATCAAGATCGCCATCCAAAACTTTTTGTGTGTTGGAGATCTCAACGTTAGTGCGTAAGTCTTTAATGCGGCTTTGATCCAGTACGTAGGAGCGGATCTGATGACCCCAGCCCACATCGGTTTTACTAGCCTCAAGCTTGTCCTGCTCAGCGCGACGTTTTTGCATCTCGTGCTCGTATAGACGTGACTTCAACATCGTCATCGCTTCTGCTCTATTGCGGTGTTGGCTTCGGTCATTCTGACACTGCACCACGATTCCGGTTGGAAGGTGGGTTAAGCGAACGGCAGAGTCGGTCTTGTTAATGTGCTGACCACCCGCACCAGAGGCGCGATAGGTATCAGTGCGGATATCAGCTGGGTTAACGTCAATCTCAATCGAGTCATCAATCTCTGGATACACATAAATACTGGCAAAAGAAGTGTGGCGGCCATTAGACGAGTCAAATGGTGACTTACGTACCAAGCGGTGCACACCAGTCTCTGAACGGAGGTGTCCATAGGCATACTCGCCATCCACTTTAATAGTGGCGCTCTTAATGCCGGCAACGTCGCCATCAGATTCTTCAAGAATTTCTGTTTTGTAACCTTTGCGCTCACAATACTTGAGGTATTGACGGAAGAGCATGCTAGCCCAGTCGCAAGCCTCTGTACCACCAGCGCCTGCTTGAATATCGATAAAGCAATTGCAGGAATCCATCTCGTTATGGAACATGCGGCGGAACTCAAGGTCGTGAATGATCTTGCTATAGCTCTCAACGTCTTGTTCGATAGCGCCAATCGTTTCAAAATCACTTTCTTCTTTAGCCATGTCGAATAATTCGAGGGCACCAGTGATATTGCTATTTAAATCGGTGAGGGTGGCAACAACCCCGTCGAGCAATTTCTTTTCTTTGCCGAGGGCTTGTGCTTTCTTTTGATCATCCCAGATGGTGGGATCTTCAAGAATGGAGTTAACTTCAGTAAGGCGTCGTGACTTTACTTCGAAGTCAAAGATACCCCCGAAGTGCTTGCTCACGAGTGAGCAGATCGGACAGGGTATTTGAAATAATATTGAGTTGTTCGGCTTCCATCCCCTAATTATAAGGGGGTTATTGCGACTCAACCCTCGTCGTGGGCCTCAATCATGAGTTGCACGCGTGCCTGCCCTTGGAAGCGGTCAGTTACCAGGCGATAGGCTAGCTTGGCCTTGGCTGGCAAGGGCTGGGTCCGATTGAACCAAACCCCTGTAAATGGCTTACTAGCCAGTTGACCAGGGCCAATAGGGCGAAGTTGCAAGCGCAGATGTTTTTCTTTCATGAGGCTTTGCTGCCCAACCTCGAATTCCCCATAAAAAATCGGCTGAGGAAAGCCTTGGCCCCAGATTTCTTCAGCCAGGAGATCACCGGTTTCGGGTGTGAATTCAGAGAGATCAAGGGAGCCATCATGAATATGGCGACGCTCCAATAATTCATCGTTCAGCAATTCATTGGCAACTTGCTGAAATACTGCATCAAACTTTTCAAAATCTGCTTTTCTAATACTCAAACCCGCTGCCATGGCGTGACCGCCAAATTTGAGAATCAGGCCGGGCTCGCGTTTAGAAACAATATCCAAGGCATCTCGCAGATGAAAGCCTGTTAATGATCTGCCGGAGCCACGTAACTCTTCTCCACTAGCGCCATCTGCGGGTGCAAAGACAATCGCGGGGCGATTAAAGCGCTCTTTCAGACGCGAGGCCACAATGCCAACTACGCCTTGATGCCATTCTTGATTCCAAAGACAAATGCTCGAGCGATCGGACATGGTGCCCGCCAATTGATCTTCCGCCAGATGGGCGAGGGCAGCCTCTTGCATGCCCCCCTCAATCACGCGTCGCTCGCGATTAATGCGGTCAAGCTCATAAGCTAGTTCAATAGCCTCATCGGGTTTATCGCTGAGTAACAAGCGAATGCCTAGCGTCATATCCGCCAAGCGCCCTGCAGCATTCAGACGAGGACCAATGGCAAAACCTAGGTCAAAGGTATTGGCCTTGCGAGGATCACGCACGGCCGCTTGAAACAGTGCTTGAATACCCGCTTGCGAAACACCGGCACGAATACGCTTCAAACCATTCGAAACCAAGATGCGGTTATTGCGATCGAGTTGAGCAACGTCTGCCACGGTACCTAAAGCCACAAGGTCTAATAGGTTCTCAATTTTTGGCTGAGCCTCGGTAGTAAATTTTCCGCGCTTGCGTAGCTCTGCACGTAGAGCAACTAGTAAATAGAACATCACTCCCACGCCTGCAAGTGCTTTACTTGGAAAGCTACAGCCAGGCTGATTGGGGTTGACGATTGCAGTCGCTTTAGGCAGTCGATCACCTGGCAGATGATGGTCTGTCACAATCACTTCCATTCCTAACTCGCGGGCTCGATCAACCCCGGCTTCGCTAGCAATACCGTTATCTACAGTGATGAGATATTTGGGCTTAGGATTTTGCTGGGCTGCTAATTCAACTACTTCTGGAGTGAGTCCGTAACCCATCGTAAAACGGTTTGGCACTAAGAACTGAATGGGGGTATCTGCTCCACCTAACATCTTCAAACCGCGGAGGGCAACAGCGCAAGCAGTGGCACCATCGCAGTCATAGTCAGCTACTACCAGCATGGATTCTTTACGATCCAGAATGTCTGCAAGTAGAGTGGCAGCGCTGATGCAGTTTTTCAGCTCCACTGGTGAGAGTAGCTGCTTCAGATCTAAAGAGAGTTCATCTGGCTTATCAATGCCGCGTGCTGCATACAGTCTAGCCAGTAATGGGTGCAAGCCACTTTGCTGCAACCAGCTAGCCGTACGATCTGAGAAGGGGCGCCTTGAAAATACACTCATGCTGAAATGATTTCTGACCACGTTAAGGGTTCTGATTTTTTCCAGAATGCCCAGGACTTTTTGTTTAAGTCTTTAGCTGTGAATATCCGGTGACGAGCCTGACCTTTGGGGAAATCAATGATTTCAATTTCATCTAAGCCATTACTTAAAATAACCTTGCTTAATTCACCCCAAATGTTTTCAGGGCAGTCAATCCAGGCAAATGCATTTTGTAGTTTCGAGAAATCTATTTCAGGCTGCTGGGAGATCCCAAGGTATTTGGCTAAACCGGGCAAGAGCGGGTGTCCCCCGTAAATTTGAGTTGTGCTTCTAAAGAGATTGGGTGTCTGAATGTTAGCCAATTTCCCGATGCCGCTAATCCATAAAGAGTTAATACTTGGGAGTCCGCGTTGTTCACGCTCTGCATTCACAGAGTCAATGTGCCAAAGCATCTGAATTTCATTTTGGAGTTTGCGCCAGAGTTTTGCAATGCCAAGCTCGCTGGTATCGCGCGGCATCCACCAATCAATGTTGCGACCATGCGCCTGGTCTATGGAGTGAGTAGCTAAGCTTGCGAAAGGCCCAGCTGGAATAAACCAATCACGCGGTCCTTGGAATAAGACTTTGGCTCCAAAATCTTCCTCAATAAAAGGAAGGGCGACTTGAAGTAAGTTGGCGGATTCATTTTTGGTCAGATCAATCTGACTTTGGGCCATCAAAATCAAATGATCTCGTGTGGCGTGAAAATGAACTGGCTGGAGGCAGGCGATGATTTCATTAGGGTCTACCGATAAATCACTTTGACCTAATAACAATACTGGAGCAATCGGCAAGCGATCCCCCAACAGGAAGCGTTCCTGTGGCAGGCCGTTGGGTGGCACATTCTGGTCCAATCCAGTGTCAATGGCATCTTCCCCTGAAAGCATGAGGGTAAAACGTCGCAAAGTACTTACTGGGGGGGTCAAATTGGCAGTCATTCCCCTGATTTTAGGTGGCATTTACAGAATCCATCAGTTTGCCCATTCAATTGTCTAAACTGTACCTATGTTGAGACTTCCTATTGAGCTAGAAATTGGCCTCCGTTACACCCGTTCCAAGCATCGTAAGACCGTGGGTAAGCGAGATGGCTTCCTTTCCTTTATTTCTGGAATCTCCACCGCAGGCATTGCCTTGGGTGTTGCCGCTCTGATTGTGGTGCTTTCAGTGATGAATGGCTTCCAGAAAGAGGTGCGTGACCGCATGCTGTCCGTACTCTCCCATGTTGAGATTACTGCTCCAGATGGCTTAGCTAATTGGGAGCCGATTGCGTTGAAGGTGGCTGCTCAACCCCATGTAGTTGGTGTCGCTCCCATGGTGAGCTCACAAGGTTTGTTGAGTCGCGATAGTGTGATGCGTGGCGTTGCCATTCGTGGGGTGCTACCCAGTGAAGAGGGTAAGGTTTCTGATCTACCAAAGCAGTTTGTTGCCGGCAGTATTGAGGATCTCAAGCCGGGTACTTTTGGTGTTGCCCTGGGTGCGCAACTTGCCAATATTGTTGGGGCACGTGTTGGCGATCGAGTGAATTTAATTGTCCCAGAGAGTGATCTGACTCCTGCAGGCGCTATGCCCAGAATGCGAACGCTACAAGTTCTTGGAATTGTGGATAGCGGACATTATGAATACGACAGTTCATTAGCCATCATGCATTGGAAAGATGCTGCCGCTCTATTGCGCTTGCAAGATCCATCTGGTTTACGGGTCAAGGTGGATGATATGCAACGTGCGCCAGAGATTGCGTCTGAGTTGGCCCAAGTTGTACCACAGGCTTTATGGGTGAGCGACTGGTCACGCTCCAATCGTAATTGGTTTGCTGCTGTTCAGACCGAAAGAAAGATGATGTTCATCATCCTCACACTCATTATTGCAGTAGCCGCTTTTAATCTCGTATCTACTTTAGTGATGACTGTGAACGAGAAGCAGGCTGATATTGCCATTTTGAGAACAATGGGTGCAAGCCCAGGACTCATTCAGCGGATCTTCTTGGTCCAAGGCTTAGCGATTGGTTTGTTAGGCTCGCTCGCCGGTGTTGGCTTGGGGCTTCTGATTGCTTTAAATATTGATGTGATTGTTCCTGCAATTGAGGCGATCTTCCGAGTGCGCTTCTTGCCACGCGATGTGTACTTTATTAGTGAGTTGCCATCGGACGTTCGTTTGTCCGATGTTATTACTGTGGGTTTAATGGCTTTTGGTCTTTCTGTATTAGCCACCCTTTACCCCAGCAGACGAGCCGCCCAAGTTCAGCCTGCGGAGGCATTGCGCTATGAATAATGTAAAAAATGACTCAAGTAAAGATGTCATTCTGAGTGCATCAGGCCTAGCAAAGACCTATGGCAAAGGACAGACAGCGGTTGATGTCCTTAAGGAAATTGATTTGCAAGTGAGCGCTTCTGAGAAGGTGGCTATCGTTGGTTCTTCTGGTTCAGGTAAAAGTACCTTGCTGCATTTATTGGGAGGTTTAGATACTCCGAGCTCAGGTACGGTCATTTTGGCTGGAGAGAATCTCCATAAATTACCAGCAAGTAAATTAGATCAACTGCGCAATCACAGCCTAGGGTTTATTTATCAGTTCCATCACCTCTTAGATGAATTCAGTGCTGTTGAGAATGTGGCGCTACCTTTGCGCATTCGTGGGTTAAGCAATGAAGAGTCCATGGAACGTGCCAATACGATGTTGCATGCAGTTGGCCTATCAAAGCGAATGCAGCATACTCCGGGTGAGCTATCTGGCGGTGAGCGTCAACGCGTTGCTGTTGCTCGAGCGCTAGTAGGCAATCCTGCTTGTGTCTTAGCAGATGAGCCTACGGGAAATCTCGATACTGAAACGGCTGACGGTGTATTTGATTTAATGTTAGATATTGCTCGTGAGCAGGGTACTGCTTTTGTGATTGTTACTCATGATCCGATTCGCGCTAAACGGTGTGACCGAATTTTGCATTTAGAGCGCGGAGTACTAAAGACCTTCGCTAAATGAGCGAAGTCAGCAAAGAACTCGCATGGGTTGATACCCATTGCCATGTAGATGCTCCGGAGTTCAAGGATGCTCTTTCAGAAATCGTTTCAAGGGCGGCGGATAAAGGTGTGAAAGCCATATTACTGCCCACAGTTCAAGCCTCTGATTGGGATCAAGCTAAAAACTTAGCAAGCCAATACGGCAATCAAATTCCAGGATTGGTCTACACGCTAGGTATTCATCCGCTTTATATCAATCAAGCCCAAGAGGGAGATATCGATGCGCTTAAACATCAAATTGAGCGCTCACTAGACGATCCTCGCTTTGTGGGTATTGGTGAGATCGGGTTGGATTATTTTGTTGAGGGCCTTGACCCTCAGCGTCAGGAGTATTTCTTTCATAAGCAGCTCGATTTGGCTCAACAATTTCAGCTGCCAGTCATTTTGCATGTGCGCCGTTCACAAGATGCCATTCTCAAAGCGCTGCGCAAAAGAAAAGTGCTGGGCGGTATTGCGCATGCCTTCAATGGCAGCCATCAACAAGCCGAGCAATTTATCGAGCTGGGTTTTAAGCTGGGATTTGGTGGGGCGGCAACCTATGAGCGCGCGTCACAGATTCGACGACTTCTGCAAGAGATGCCATTAGATTGTATTGTTACCGAAACCGATTCTCCTGATATTCCGCCGGCATGGCTCAAAGAGGAGGGTGGTAAATTTAATGAGCCTGCTTTGCTCCCCAGAATTGCTCAGCAATTGGCTGATATTCGTGGCATCAGTGAAGCAGCATTTTCAAAAGCAGTTTGGCAAAATGCCATGCAGGCATTACCCCGTTGGTCATCCCTAATGACTAGCAACTCAAACCCACAATCCGTTTCTTAAGAGCTTGCGCATTGATATTGCGGCGTTCATCGCCGGGGGATCGCTTCTTCTATTTTTGCCTGCTGTGCCAGAGTATTGGCCCTGGATATGCATCACAGCCATCTTCGTCTCCCTATCTGGCGTTTGCATCAATTACTCATTCACTCAATATCGCTATGCCAGTAGCGTATTACTGACTGCATGCTGTTTTACCTTGGGATTTGCTTGGAATGCACATTACGCACAAAGTCGACTGGCTCATATCCTTTCAACCGAGTATGAGGGGAAAGACCTTGTTCTCGAGGGCAGAGTCAACGCTTTGCCACAGAGTTCTCCTGGTGGCGCGAAGTTTTCATTTGAGGTAGATCAGGCATTTTTGGGTAAAGAGTTAATTGCATCATTTCCTCCGCAGGTGTATTTAAGTTGGCAACCAGCATGGCGTAACCCTCAAGATGTACCAGAAGTAATTCCAGGTCAGCGTTGGGAATTCAAGGTCAAGATCAAAAAGCCTTATGGATCTCTTAATCCCTATACCTTTGATTTTGAGCGCTGGTCCTTTCATCAAGACTTTGGTGCCAGCGGATCAGTTAGATCGGGGCGGCTATTGCTCGAGAAAGATATTGGCTTTACTGAATTTGCTTTAGCCATGGAGTATCAGCGCTGGAAATTAAGGAAAAAGATTCAGCGCTTACTACCAATGGATGCACGCTATGGTGGTGTGATTGCAGCGCTAGTGATGGGTGATCAGAATGCAATCGACCAAGAAGATTGGCGTGTATTTAATGCCACTGGTATTGGTCATCTCATATCCATATCGGGCCTTCATGTAACGATGTTGGCTGGCTTTGGTGCCATGCTTGCTAGTCTTGTATGGCGCCGCAATACTTTGCCGCTTTTAATTCCAGTTCGAAAAGTTGCAGCAGCTGCGGGACTTCTGACTGCATTTGTATACGCCTGGTTGGCAGGCTTTCAGATTCCAGCGCAACGAACGATGTATATGGTGGGGGTGGTTGCCTTTGCCTTATGGTCCGGTAGAAGTCCAAGAGCATTTGATATTTGGTGGTGGGCTTTATTTCTAGTGCTATTGATTGATCCGATGGCGCCATATACGCCCGGATTCTGGCTTTCATTTGGAGCGGTGGCAGCGATTCTGTATGCGATGCAAGAATCTGATGGCTTGCTGGGATTGCCTACTGGCAAAGAGCTGGAGCTTGGCTGGAAGCATAGGGTCACTCAAGCGCTTCGCGAAGCTTGCCGAGTTCAGGCTGTTGTCACTATTGCACTTCTGCCATTGACCCTATACTGGTTTTATCAGGTATCGATAGTTTCCCCGCTAGCAAATGCTATTGCCATTCCTGTAGTGAGTTATATCGTGACGCCTCTAGCCATTGCTGGCGCATTATTACCTGACTTCATTGGTAAATGGTTGTTGATACCGGCACATGCGACGATGGATGTCCTAGCGCTTATGCTTGCTTGGATGGCGGATTGGAGATGGGCAATTGCCTGGTCTAGTCAGCCTGCTTGGTGGGCAATACTCTTATCAACCTTTGGCATTGTTATTGCAATTCGCCCTGGATCTATAAAAGAGAGCTGGGTATCAAGAGCTTTTGGTCTCGCATTGTGCGCAACTCTGTTTGTTCGGCCCATTACGAATTCCAATTTAGTAAAAGGCGAGTTTCGAGCATCGGTATTCGATATCGGCCAAGGGACGGCAGTCCTAATTGAAACTAAAACAAAAAGATTGCTATATGACACCGGCCCAATTCAGGGCAAGGATAATGCTGGCCAAAGAATTATCTTGCCTTATTTGAGAGGTCGGGGAATCAATCATATTGATCGCATGGTGATTAGCCATAGCGATAGCGATCATATTGGAGGTGCCGCAAGCTTGCTTAAAGAGATTGGCTTCGATTCCATGATGGGTTCCTTGCCAAGCACTAATGCATTGCTTAGTAATTTAGAAGATAGAAAAATTCCCGCATTGCCATGTCGCTTTGGCCAGCGGTGGTCATGGGATGAGGTGGACTTTCATATATGGCATCCAAATGAATTAACGGTTTTTGAGGATCAGCATCCCAGAAAACCTAATGAGGTAAGTTGTGTGCTGGAAGTTCGTAATCAATTAACTTCATTCTGGTTGACCGGGGATGTAGAGAGGCAGGGTGAGGCTGAAATCACTGAGCGCTTAACTCAAACAGCTCTTAATCATTTAAAGGATAAAACTTTGATCTTCATGGCGCCACATCACGGTAGCAAAACATCTTCATCACAAGAGCTCTTAACAAGATTAAGCCCTGATGAAGCATTTGCGCAAAATGGATATCGCAATCGATATGGACATCCACATCCAATGGTCACCGCCAGATACCAAAGTATGGGCATTCCGTTTTATCAAACGCCAAATACTGGTGCACAGATTTGGGAATTTCCATCTAAATTGGAGTTAAACAAGAAGACGTCTATATTTTTGCGATCAGAGAGCGGGCGCTTGTGGCATAGGCGGCCCCAATAAGGAGTAAAAACCGGTTTTCATTGGGTGATTAAGAAATTACTCTTCCCAGGGAAATCGTTCGCGACTTAACTCTTCCATAATTTCACGCTTACTCTTAGCCGCTCTTGTGGTGCGAGTAGTTTCGTGCTTTTCGGAGAAAGTCTGATCAATAGACTGTCTCTTAGGATCTTCCGCTTTAAGTATTTCTGAGTTTTCTGGATTACATTTGTCTGTCACATCCACACCCCTTGATTGAGCTTCTTCAAATTAGAACATTAGGTCATGGCCCATGAAAGTAGGAGATTTCAAAGAATCAAACTAACAACCTTAATGCTTTTGGGTATTTTTGAGCCCCAGAAAAGCAAAAAGCCCTTAAGAATTAAGGGCTTAGTACTGAATTACTGGTTGCGGGGGCAGGATTTGAACCTACGACCTTCGGGTTATGAGCCCGACGAGCTGCCAGACTGCTCCACCCCGCGTCTGAAGCTGAGATTCTACCATTTTTTAAGGGTCTCTGTCGAGATATACCTGTAAATAGAGCTTAAATAAGCGGTTTGATGGGCAAATATCACTCCCGAGTCAGGCTGCATAAGGAGTAACATATTGCCGTGCAACATCACCTTAAGGTTTTGAGATGTCCATTAGCAATCCAGAATTTTCTAGCTCCACACTTTTGAACCCAGTTGAGGTTCATGGAACAGGCGGCGAGCATAAAAAGAGCCTCGGCGTAATGATGCTTGCGGCTATTGGGGTGGTCTTTGGTGACATTGGTACTAGCCCACTTTATGCGCTGAAGGAGTGTTTTGATCCGGAGCACGGAATCGCATTCACACCAGAAGCTCTTTTTGGCGTGATCTCCATGATGATCTGGGCTTTGATTTTGGTGGTGACCGTGAAGTATGTGCTGTTCGTCATGCGGGCGGACAACAAAGGGGAGGGCGGCGTTCTCTCATTAATGGCGCTAGCTCTTCGCTCTTTCGACAGCAAATCAAAGAGTTACTTTTTCTTCATGATCATCGGGATGTTCGGTGCATGCATGTTGCTCGGTGAGTCTGTGATTACGCCAGCAATTTCGGTTTTATCTGCAGTAGAGGGTATTGAGATTGCGGCACCTGCTTTGCATAAATTCATCATTCCAATTTCATTAATCATTTTGGTGGGTCTATTTCTGATACAGAAATACGGCACAGCCGCTGTAGGTAAATTATTCGGGCCGGTCACCTTGGCCTGGTTTTTAACTCTGGCCACCTTGGGTGCAATCAATATTGGTGATGCTCCACAAATCATTGCAGCATTTAATCCTTGGTATGCCGTGCATTTCATAATTGACCATCCAACCACTGCTTACATCGTGATGGGTGCGGTGGTATTGGTGGTTACGGGTGTTGAGGCTTTGTACTTGGATATGGGTCACTTCGGGAAGAGTCCGGTTCGCTATGCCTGGCTACTCGTGGTGTTGCCTAGCCTATTAATTAATTATTTGGGTCAAGGCGCTTTAGTTCTGTCTAACCCAGAAGCGATTAAAAACCCTTTCTATTTGATGGTGCCGGATTGGGCTTTGTGGCCAACGGTTGGTTTGGCCACAGCTGCCACTGTGATTGCTTCGCAAGCCGTTATCTCTGGTGCTTATTCCTTGGTGAGTCAGGCAATCTTGCTCGGCTTTATGCCGCGTATGAATATCTTGCATACGTCTGACTCTGAGCAAGGACAGATCTATATTCCGATTGTGAACTGGGCTTTACTCTTTATGGTCGTAGCGACCGTAGTCTCCTTTAAAGGTTCCATGAATTTGGCGGCAGCCTACGGCATCTCGGTGACTTCAACCATGTTGATCACCACCATCTTGCTTGCTGTAGTGATGTTCCGTGAGTGGAAGATGAACATCATTCTCGTCAGCATTGTGACGATCGCATTCTTCATCGTGGATCTTGCTTTCTGGACTGCGAACTTAATTAAGATCAAGGATGGCGGCTGGTACCCGTTAGCACTTGGCTTGATTTGCTTTACTTGTCTCATCACTTGGTTCAGAGGCCGTCAGATTTTGCGTCAGCGCGCTATGGAAGAGGGTATTCAGCTGGCTAGCTTTATTGAGTCATTATTGAAACACCCACCGCATCGTGTAGAGGGTACTGCGGTATTTCTCACGGCGCACGTTGATTACTTGCCAGTTTCTTTCTTGCATAACCTCAAACATAACCACGTTTTGCATGAGCGTGTCTTCTTCCTAAAAGTCAGTATTTGGGATGTGCCTTATGTCAGCGATGAAGAGCGCATCACCATGAAGGATCTCGGCGGCAACATCCACGTAGTACGCGCTATCTACGGCTTCAAAGAAACCCCAGATATGGGTTCCATTATTGATGTGATTGAGAAGACCTTCGGCATGAAGTTTGATCTGATGAACACTTCATTCTTCTTATCGCGCGATACGATCGTCCCATCAGCGATTCCGGGTATGGCGATGTGGCGTGAGCGCCTGTTCTGCTGGATGTATCAGAATGCAGGTCGTCAATCAGACTTCTTTAAGATTCCTGCCAATCGTTTGGTTGAGCTTGGTGCAAAGGTCGAGATTTGAGAAGGCCAAGTTCTTTGCGCTTCTTAGCTTCATTAGGAGCTTTTCTGCTGATATGCTCCTTCAGCACTTTAGTGCATGCTACCCCCGCTGAAGAAGCTCAGTTAGAACAACTCGACAAGATTGAGCGCGAGTTGGAGTTGCAACGCGATTGGGCTAAATACCGGTGGGAAAAGACCAACTCTGAGTGCTATCAAAAGTATTGGGTGAACAGTTGCCTGAAGGATGCTCGTGCCGAGTACCGCAAAGAGATTGATCCGATTCGTGCGCAGGAAGTGGAGTTGCATGAAGTGCAGCGTAAGTTACGCGCCAGCATTAAGGATCAGCGTGATGCCGCTAAGATCGCTGAACGTGCTTCTGCTGAGAAAGCTGCTGAGCGTTCAGCCAATCAAAAAGAATTTGAAGAGAAGCAAAAAGCAGCAGCTGCTCGTGCAGCAGATGTAGAGCAACGACGCAAAGATGCGCCTAAGCGTGCTCAAGAGAATAAAGCGGGCACACAGCTCGATTAATTGATTTTTACTGCTGCACCCACTTATTAATTACTAGGTAATACTTTGGCCAAGATTAAAACAATCTATATCTGTCAATCATGCGGCGGCACCTCTGCTAAGTGGCAAGGACAGTGCCCTTCATGTCAGGCGTGGAATACGCTGGAGGAGGGCTTGCCTGAGGTGAGCTCTAATACGCGTTTTCAGGGTTTGGCACAGTCACTTCCCCGTCAAAAACTTTCCGCTATTAGCGCCGAAGACCTTCCGCGTTTTAGTACTGGCGTTGAGGAGTTTGATCGTGTGCTGGGTGGCGGATTGGTTCCTGGCGGAGTTGTTTTATTGGGCGGTGACCCAGGTATTGGTAAATCCACCTTATTGCTACAAGCACTCGCTGAGATGAGTGCTGCAGGTATGAACGTCCTCTACAGTAGCGGTGAAGAATCTGCCGCTCAAATTGCACTGCGAGCAAAGCGGATTGCATTGGATGCTCCTCAATTAGAAGTGCTGGCCGAGATTCAGTTGGAAAAACTTTTATCCATTATGGATACGGTGAAGCCACAGGTCTTAGTGGTCGACTCTATTCAGACTTTGTATTCAGAAGTGCTGAGTTCTGCTCCAGGTTCAGTGGCACAAGTGCGAGAGTGTGCTGCGCAACTAACTAGAGCCGCTAAATCTAGCGGCATCTGTGTCTTGATGGTGGGGCACGTGACCAAAGATGGTCATTTGGCTGGCCCCCGTGTACTCGAACATATTGTCGATACCGTTCTCTACTTTGAGGGTGATACTCACTCTTCATTTAGATTGGTGCGCTCGATAAAAAACCGTTTTGGCGCGGTCAATGAGCTTGGCGTATTTGCGATGACCGAAAAAGGTCTGCGCGGAGTCGCCAATCCTTCAGCGATTTTCTTATCGCAACATGCGGAGATGGTGCCTGGTGCCTGCGTACTGGTTACGCAAGAGGGGAGTCGCCCACTCTTGGTAGAAATTCAGGCTTTAGTTGATACTGCGCATATTCCTAATCCACGACGCTTGGCTGTTGGCCTTGAGCAAGCCCGTTTAGCAATGCTCTTGGCGGTATTGCATCGTCATGCTGGTGTAGCGTGCTTTGATCAGGATGTCTTCTTAAATGCAGTCGGTGGCGTGAAGATCTCGGAGCCGGCGGCTGACTTGGCGGTATTGTTGGCAATCCAATCCTCAATTCGCAATAAAGCCTTGCCTAAAGAGTTAATTGTTTTTGGTGAGGTTGGTTTGGCCGGAGAGATTCGTCCTTGCCCGCGTGGTCAAGAGCGCTTGAAAGAGGCTGCTAAGCTAGGCTTCACGGTGGCAATTATTCCGAAGGCCAATATGCCTAAGACAAAAATCCCAGGTTTAAGGGTGATACCGGTAGAGCGTATTGATCAGGCTATCTCAGCTGCAGCAGAGCTAAGTTAAGGCAATCAAAATTTAGCGTAAGTCTTCTGCTTGAATTAGCAATACTTGCTCGTCACCTGCAGATACTTCCATCCAAATAACGGGTATCTGCGGAAACGCTTTTTTAAAGTGTTCGTACTCATTGCCGATTTCAATCAGAATGGCGCCACGCTCAGATAGGTAGTCAGGGGCGCCAGCAATAATCTTACGGATGAGATCCATGCCGTCGTCGCCACCAGCCAATGCGAGAGCAGGCTCCGCATGATATTCAGCGGGCAGAGCATTCATGGAGTTAGCATTGACGTAAGGTGGGTTGCAGATGATGAGATCAAAAAGATTGTCTTCATGGGGTTCTGGCAGCGCATCCCATAGATCACCTTCAAAAAGCTCCACTTGCGAAGTGAGGCCATGGCGATCAAGATTGCGAGACGCAACCGCTAATGCAGGCAGGCTAATATCACAAGCACTCACATGAATATCGGGGCAAGCTAAGGCTAGCAAAATCGCTAGAGAGCCATTTCCAGTGCAAAGGTCTAGGGCTTTACCATCGGCTGGTAGCCAAGGCTCTAGTGAGCCATCAACAATGAGTTCGGCGATCCAGGAGCGGGGAACAATGCTTTGCTCGCTGGAGTAAAAAGGAACGCCCATTAACCAAGCTTCACCCAAAATATAGGCTAAGGGCTTGCGTGTGGAGATGCGGGTTTCTGCAACCTCAAATGCCCTAGCAATTTGCTCGGCAGTCATGACTTGCTCTAGGTGATCAAGTGCATCTGCAGGACTTAGGTCTAACTGTTTGCTGGCGATCCACAAAGCTTCACTACCGGCATCAATCGCACCATGCCCATAATGCAAATCCGCTGACTCTAGTTGTTGTGCGATTTGATCAATGCATTGATCAAGCGTTAGGGATTGCTGGGGCGCAGGATCCATGAGAAATTTGTACGGGAGTTAATTAAGCGGTCTTAAGCAACGAGTTGCTCAAGAGTCTTGCGGAAGATATTTTTGAGTGGCACAACATCATCCACAATTACGCACTCATCAATTTTGTGACTGGTTGCATTGAGTGGGCCAAACTCGACTACCTCTTTGCAGATCTTAGCAATGAAGCGACCATCACTTGTGCCACCAGTAGTGGATAGTTCTGTATCGATTTTGGTTTCTGATTTAATGGCTTTACGAAGAGCGCCAGCAAGAGCGCCATCACCAGTGATAAATGGACTGCCGCCTAAAACCCAATCAATCTCAAAGTCGAGACCTGCTGCAGTGAGAATTCCCTCTAAGCGGCTGCGCAATTCTTCTGGCTTGCTCTCGGTGGAGAAGCGGAAGTTGAAATCAATGGCCAATTCACCAGGGATGACATTGTTTGCGCCGGTACCCGCATGAATATTGGAAATCTGAAAACTCGTCGGCTGAAAGTATTGATTGCCTTTGTCCCATTCGGTTTCTACTAGCGATTGAATCGCTGGTGCTGAAATATGAATCGGGTTCTTGCCAAGGTGAGGGTAGGCGATATGCGCCTGAATGCCCTTGACCCGAAGTTTGCCTGAGAGTGATCCACGGCGACCGTTCTTAATCATGTCGCCCAATTGGTCCACTGAGGTTGGTTCGCCAATGACGCAGTAATCTAAACGCTGACCATGCTTCTGTAGACGCTCGCACATGATGACGGTGCCATCATTGGCAGGGCCTTCTTCATCACTTGTAATCAAAAAGGCAATAGAGCCTTTGTGATTAGGGTGGGTAATGACAAATTCTTCTGTAGCAACAACGAATGCTGCAAGAGAGGTTTTCATATCCGCAGCACCACGACCGTAGAGCATGCCATCCCGAATGGTTGGGGTGAATGGATCATTAGTCCATTTTTCTAGCGGGCCAGTTGGCACAACGTCGGTGTGACCGGCAAACATCAAAACTTCGCCTTGA
Organism: Pseudomonadota bacterium; assembly: GCA_041179645.1. Lineage (GTDB taxonomy): Bacteria > Pseudomonadota > Gammaproteobacteria > Burkholderiales > Burkholderiaceae > Polynucleobacter. The sequence continues at coordinate 36,044 of JBEGSZ010000012.1, read as the reverse complement.
TCCCCGGCCGTACCCTTTTTGATTGCCCACAAATTAGTAACCTGAAAACTCTCGGGGCCGCTAATCACACTCTCAGTATGAAAGCCGATCGCCTGAAGGCGCTTGGCGATGAGCTCCTGACAACCCCCGTCCGCTGGGGTTACCGAGCGGCAGGAGATGAGGGCTTCAGTTAACTCAAGGGTGGAGCTCATAGATTTAGCTTAATCGCGCAAGAGTTCGTTAATTGCAGTCTTGGCTCTAGTTTGAGCATCGACCTTCTTCACGATGATCGCAGCGTACAGGCTATATTTACCGCAAGCAGAAGGCAAGGAACCTGGCACTACAACAGAGCCTGCTGGTACGCGACCGTAATGGATCTCACCGGTTTCGCGGTCATAGATCTTGGTGCTTTGACCAATGTATACACCCATCGAGAGAACGGCATTTTCTTCAATAACTACGCCTTCAACGACCTCAGAGCGGGCGCCAATAAAGCAGTTATCTTCAATAATCACTGGGCCAGCTTGGATTGGCTCTAAAACACCGCCAATACCAACGCCACCAGAAAGGTGAACGTTTTTGCCGATTTGGGCGCATGAACCTACCGTTGCCCAGGTGTCAACCATAGTGCCTTCACCAACATAGGCGCCAATATTGACGTAGGAAGGCATTAAAACGGCATTTTTGCCAATAAATGAGCCACGGCGAGCCATTGCAGGGGGAACAACGCGGAAACCGCCATTGGCGAAGTCTTCGGCGGTGTAGTGCTCAAACTTACTTGGCACCTTGTCGTAGAACTGGGTATAGCCGCCAGCACCCATGGGTTTGTTGTCTTCCAGGCGGAAAGATAACAAAACTGCCTTCTTTACCCACTGATTTACTTCCCATTTGCCGACGCTGCGGCGCTCAGCTACGCGAATACTGCCCGTATTAAGGCCCTCTAGGACGGCATTCACGGCGTTACGGATTTCCCCGGAAACAGCCTCAGGAGACAGGTTTGCGCGGTTTTCCCAGGCTTGTTCGATGATGCTTTGTGGTGATTGGCTCATGCTTTTCAGTTAACTATCAGATTGTTAAGGGGTTTTGCCCCTGGATGTAGATTGATCATTATATCGGTGGGGCAAAAACCCGTGTGGGGAGCCCTAAGCTTGCTATCATCTTCCCACTTTAGTAATAATTTTTACCCCCTTATTTGAACCCCTTTTTTCCCTGCAAAGTACGCCGTGCAACTGAAATCCATCAAACTTTCCGGCTTTAAGTCTTTCGTCGACCCAACCCATTTCGAAATGCCAGGTCAATTGATCGGTGTTGTGGGCCCTAACGGTTGCGGAAAGTCGAACATTATTGACGCTGTACGTTGGGTTTTGGGTGAGTCTCGCGCTAGTGAATTGCGTGGTGAATCGATGCAGGATGTGATCTTTAATGGTTCTGGTTTGCGTAAACCATCTGGTCGTGCCAGCGTAGAACTCATTTTTGATAATTCAGAAGGACGCGCTCAAGGTCAATGGAGTGCTTTTACAGAATTAGGCATTAAACGCGTTCTGACGCGTGATGGTAATTCTAGCTACTACGTCAACAATCAAGTTGTACGCCGTAAAGACATTCAAGATATTTTCTTGGGCACGGGTATGGGTCCAAGAGGCTACGCCATTATTGGGCAAGGCACGATCAACCGCATCTTGGAAGCAAAGCCAGAAGAGTTGCGCGTGTTCTTGGAGGAAGCTGCAGGCGTTTCCAAATATAAAGAGCGTCGCAAAGAAACTGCCTCTCGTCTTGAAGATACAAAAGAGAATTTAGTTCGCGTAGAAGATATTTTGCGTGAGCTTGATCAGCAGGTAACACGCTTAGAGAAGCAGGCCACTGTCGCTGAGCGCCATGCTGAGCTTTCTACAGCAATGAAATCTCAGCAGCAGTTACTCTGGTTTGTGCGTCAGACTGAGGCTGGTAAAGAGCAAGAGCGTCATGCTATCGGTGCTCGTGAGACACAAGTTAGTTTGGAAGAGCAGACAGCAAAAATGCGTCATGTGGAGACTGAGCTCGAGACAATGCGTACTGAGCAGTACGCATTGCAAGACAAGGTTTCTCAGGCACAAGGTGATTTGTATCAAACCAACGCTGATGTCAGCCAAGTAGAGTCACAGATTCGTTACGTGCAAGAAGCACGTCAGCGCCTACAGCAGCAATCTCAGGATTTGCAAGCCCAACTTCAACGTTGGACTGTTCAAGAAACAGATGCTGCGCAAGCGCAACGTACTGCTGAACAAGAGCTCGGCTTAGCTGCAGAAAAAGAACAAACACTCATTGCGGATTTATCTGGCTTGCAAGAGCAAATGCCAGCTCGTGAAGAGGCTTATCAAGTTCACGCACGCGAACTCAACGATGCCCGTGAGAACTTGGCCACGATTGATCAGCGCTTAGCCAGTTTAGGGGAGCGCGTTAAAGCTATCACCACACAAGTTGAAGAGCTCAAAGGGCGCGATACCCGTCTTGAGGCAGAGCTTGCTGGTATGCGTAGACCCGATGCCGAAGCATTGCAGATGGCAATGGATCGTCATGCGATGGCACAACGTAAAGTTGATGAAGCAAGGCAAAAAGCGGGGGAGGCGCAACAACGTGTGCCAGCTGCCGATGAGGCTCGTAATACCGCACAACAACAGATTCAGTCAGCTAACCAAGAGTTGGCTCAAACTGAGGCAAAACTCACTGCGCTGACCGCATTGCAAGCTAGCGTTCAGGCCCAAGGAAAGATTGGCCCATGGCTTGAGAGTAAGGGCTTAAAAGAGAGCAAGCGCTTATGGCAAGAGCTCAAAGTGGAGAGCGGCTGGGAAGCGGCTTTGGAATCCGTATTACGTGAGCGCTTAGCTGCCGTTACAGCGAAGAGTGTTCAAGAAACTTTAGCTTTAGCTAATGATGCTCCTCCAAGTCGTTTAGCGATTTTATTAACGGAAGATATTTCTCCTGCGCACACTACTGTGCCAGCGGATTTCATTCCGTTGTTGACTCGTGTTCAAAGTGCAGGTGCACCACGCGTTACTGCGGTATTGCAAGAGTGGCTAGATAACATCTATATCGCCAATAGCCTGGAAGATGCATTGCATCGTCGCGACAAGTTACCTGCTGGCGGTGCTTTTGTTACTCAACAAGGCCACTTAGTTAGTCGCGTAGGTGTGCAGTTATACGCAGCCGACTCAGAGCAGGCTGGTATGTTGGCGCGCGCTCAAGAGATGGAAGGTCTCGAGAAGCAATTGCGTGCACAGAAGTTAATTCAGAGTGAGTTGCAAGGTGAGCTGGATCAATGTGTCGCTAACTATCAGGCTGCCCACCAAGCTGCTGAGCAAACTCGTATTGCTGCTGAGCAAGCGGTCCAAGAGGTACACGGCTTTGAAGTAGAAAGAATGCAATTAACTCAGGCTGAAGAAAAGTACAGTCAACGCGCTGAACAAATTCAGGGTGAGTTAAGTGAGCTGCGTCAGCAAATGGAGCAATTGACTCAAACTCAAGAGCAATCTTCAGAGGAGCTTGCTCAGTCAGAAGAATCCAAGCAAGGATTGCAAGAGAGTCTTGCGATTGCTCAAGAAAAACTGGAATTAGCTACCCAAGAGCGCGATCGTCTGCGTGAATCTTTGCGCTCATCCGAGATGTCTGCTCAAGAAGCAGCATTTGCCACTCGATCATTACAACAGCGCATTGCCGATTTGCAGCGCGATCAAAGTACTGCACGTGTCCAGATCATGGAGATTCAGGATAAGCAGGCTAACTCTGAACAAGAGCTTGAAACTCTTAGCGATGAAGAAGCGCAAGATAAATTACAAGGCCTTTTATTGGCTCGCAGTGCTCGTGAAGCTGCATTGGCCAATGCCCGCACTGAGCAAGATGCGTTATTGCACCAATTGCGTGAAGCGGATGAAGTGCGCATGCAGATTGAGCGCAGTCTTCAGCCAATGCGTGACAAGGTAGTAGATCTGCAGTTGCGCGAGCAGGCTGCCCGTTTGAACTTTGAGCAGTTTGCAACCTTACTCTCAGACGCTGAGGCCGACTTAACTGCATTAGAGGCAAGCTTTAGTCCTGACCTTAAAGTGGGCGCATTGCAAACTGAAGTAAACCGTCTGAATTCTGAGATTCAGTCTTTAGGTCCAGTCAACATGGCTGCATTGGATGAGCTCTCTAGTTCACGTGAGCGCAAGCAGTTCTTGGATGCACAGTCTGCTGACTTGAATGAAGCAATGCAGACTTTGACAGATGCGATTGCCAAGATTGATGCGGAAACCCGTGATCTCTTGCAGGGTACCTTTGATCAGGTTAATACCCATTTTGGAAAACTATTCCCTGAGTTATTTGGTGGTGGTCATGCAGAGTTGGTAATGACCGGTGAAGAAATTCTGGATGCCGGTGTACAGGTGATGGCTCAGCCTCCAGGCAAGAAGAATAGCTCGATCTATTTACTGTCTGGCGGTGAAAAGGCCTTAACTGCAATTGCTTTAGTTTTCTCCTTGTTCCTCCTTAATCCTGCACCATTCTGCTTGCTCGATGAGGTTGATGCACCTTTGGATGATGCGAATACCTTGCGTTATGCGCAGATGGTTGCCAAAATGTCTGATAAGACTCAATTTGTGTTCATCTCACATAACAAGATCACTATGGAAATCGCTCATCAGTTGATTGGTGTGACCATGCAAGAGCAGGGTGTATCTCGTATTGTGGCGGTGGATATTTCTTCTGCGGTATCTATGGTGGAGGCAGCTTAAGTGGATCTAGAGCAATTCATGACAGTGTTAGGTTTGTCTGACTTGCAGTTCGCTTTGGCTGTTATTGGCTTGCTGATTCTGATTTCAGTAGCCGTTCTCAATCTCAAATACGCCCGCGCACGCCGCAAGGCAAAAGCTGCTGGCGAATACTCTATAGATGATCGCTTTCCAAGAGAGCCTTCTTTTGGAAAGGGCTTTGCAGATTCAGAAGAGCGTGCTGAACCTTCTTTTGGCGAGATAAATATTCCAGTAGTTTCTGTCCCGGAAAGTTTTTCTATTGATCCTCGGATCGATTGCGTTATTACCCTGCGTTTTGATCAGGGGATTAGTGGTGCTGAAATCTTAGAAGAAATTAATGCCTGGAATGACATTCCCGCAAGCTCGACAGCGCGCTGGATGTGTGAGGGCTTAAATGCGGATGTTGATGCCGCTGAAGACTGGGAAGCTTTGCGTCCAGAAGCGTCTTACTCTGAGTTGCAACTAGCAATTCAATTGGCTAGCCGCCGTGGCCCAATTGGCGTTTTGGAGTTATCTGATTTTTGTTCTCGCGCTCAAGCGCTTGCAGAAACTCTGGGTTCTCAAATTGATATGCCAAGCGTGAGTGCAATGCTAGATAGCGCTAAAGAGCTCGATGCTATGGCCGCTGAGAGCGATATTCAGTTAAGCATTAATGTGCTTTTCGATGAGGTAACTCCTGGCGCCAACTTTGATGCTTTGATGCGCAAACGCGGTTTTAGACTTTCTCGCAATGGTCGTACCTATGAGTTTTATAGCAACGGCACACTGATCTTTACTAGCGCAGAAATTGATCCCAATTCACCTGTTAAACAAGTTACTTTGTTGCTTGAAGTGCCCTTGGTATATCAGGATGAACGTGCTTTTGAGCGCATGCTCGGGGAAGGTATTGAGATCGCCCAAGCCGCCCACGGCCGCTTGGTGGATGACAACGGTATTAATCTGACAGAAGCTGCTGTGATTAGTATTCGTCAGCACCTTGATGTTTTATATGCCAATCTTGAGAAGGGTGGCGTTCCAGCCGGCTCTTCTACTGCTAGTCGACTCTTTAGCTAAGGAATTGCTTTGTCGTCCTCTAGTCCGACAAATTTAGCGGATCGCTACGCATTCTTGCAAGTAGAGCTAGCTCGCTTAGAGCATGCTTACTATGTTCTTGATAATCCAATCGTTCCTGATAGTGAGTACGACCGCCTCTATCGTGAACTACTCGACATTGAGGCTACACATCCTGAGTGGGTGACTGCTGATTCGCTCTCACAAAGGGTCGGTGGCACCGCTCTGAAAGAATTTGATTCGGTTACGCATGCAGTACCAATGCTTTCTTTAAACAATGCATTTGAAGATGCTGAGCTGATAGCTTTTGATCGTCGCTGCCGGGAAGGTCTGCATGTTGACCAGGTGGATTACGCAGGCGAACTCAAGTTTGACGGTCTAGCAATCTCACTACGCTATGAGCATGGCTCCTTAGTCAGAGCGGCCACCCGTGGTGATGGTGCTAGTGGTGAAGATGTTACGGCCAACATTAAAACCATTCGTGCCATTCCACTAAAGCTGACAGGTGAGAACATCCCAGCAGTATTGGAAGTACGCGGTGAAGTCTTTATGTATCTCAAAGACTTTCAGAAAATGAATGTACAAGCTGCTGCCCAGGGTGAGAAAGAATTCGCTAACCCGCGCAATGCTGCTGCAGGAAGTTTGCGTCAATTAGATTCCAAGATCACCGCCAAAAGACCCTTGTCATTTTTTGCTTATGGCTTAGGAGCGCTAGAGCCACAGTCTTGGCTACCTAAAACCCATGAAGAGTTACTCAATACTTACGTCCAGCTCGGTCTGCCAGTTTGCTCAGAGCGCCGCGTACTTAAATCAGTTGAAGAGATTTTGGCTTTCTATAACGAGGTTGGTGCGAAACGCGATGAACTTCCTTACGATATCGATGGTGTAGTTTATAAAGTCAACTCTTTTGCGGAGCAAGCCAAGCTGGGCTTTGTATCTAGGGCTCCACGCTTTGCTTTAGCCCATAAGTTCCCAGCGCAGGAAGCCTTAACAACCGTCCTCGGAATTGATGTGCAAGTAGGGCGCACAGGCGCCATCACTCCAGTTGCAAGACTTGCTCCGGTAGAAGTAGGCGGAGTAACTGTTACTAATGCTACTTTGCACAATGAAGACGAGGTCAAGCGAAAAGATGTGCGTATTGGCGATACTGTTTCAGTGCGAAGAGCGGGGGATGTCATTCCGGAAGTTGTTTCAGTAGTTAAAGAGCGTCGACCAAATGATGTCCAAGAGTTTGTCATGCCAAAAAATTGTCCAGTATGCGATTCACATATTGAGCGCCTGGTCGATGAGGCGGTTGCACGTTGTAGTGGCGGCTTATTCTGTGGCGCGCAGCGCAAGCAGGCATTAATTCATTTTGCCCATAGAAGAGCATTGGATATTGAAGGTTTGGGCGAGAAGATCGTTGATCAATTAGTTGATCACAATCTAGTCAGAACGCCGGCCGATCTCTATCGCCTGGGCTTCACAGCTATTGCGAACCTAGAGCGCATGGGCGAGAAGTCTGCTGATAACCTCATACAGGCAATCAATCAATCCAGAAAAACCACCTTAGCCCGATTTATATTTGCATTGGGTATTCGCCACGTAGGCGAGACCACTGCTAAAGATCTGGCCAATCACTACCAATCCATGTACGCCCTGATGGATGCCAACCTCGAAGACTTGCTAACGGTTAAGGATGTGGGCCCTGTTGTAGCCGACTCCATCACCAGCTTTATGGGTGAAGCTCATAATCGTGAAGTGATTGAGCAACTCCTGGCTTCTGGAATGCAGCTCTCCGTAGAAGAAAAAGTGATCAGCGCAGCCGTAGCGGGAAAAACCTTTGTGCTGACAGGTACTTTCCCCACCATGACAAGAGATGAAGCAAAAGACTTGCTCGAAAAAGCAGGTGCCAAAGTCGCTGGATCAGTCTCCAAGAAAACCGACTACGTTGTCGCAGGTACAGACGCAGGCAGCAAACTCACCAAAGCGGAAGAGCTTGGCATTCCAGTGATTGATGAAGCGGCTATGGTGGGTCTCCTTAAGTAGGTAATTTCCTACACAAACATCAGGTAGGCATTTTTGTTTCTCGTCGATAAGCTTAAGGCTTTGAGAGGGAAGCATGCATCAAACGACGGTCAGCAAGCTCTTGGGGGTCTCGGATTGTTTGGGGGTCGAGAGCAATCTATATTCAAGCGAATCGCTTACTAGCATTGCAATAATTGGGTGCGGAGCCTCTGGCGTTGCGACTTTAGCAAGCCTAATTGAATATATTAAAAATTCAAATTATCAAAAATACAAAATAAATATTTTTGAGAAAAATTCAAACTTTGGATCAGGACTGGCATATCAATGCGATAGCGATGATTTATTGATGAATATGGTTAGCTCAACCACTTCCATATTTGAGAATCGAGAAACTGATTTTTGGGAATGGGTTGTTGATAAGGGTCATCAAATGGGCTCAGGCCAAGTCATGTCAGGATCTGGGGTTTCGCCAGATGGTTATATCTCACGACAATTCTTTGGCCTGTATTTAAAAGATCGTCTTCAAGATGCAATTTCTGATGCCAAAAAAATCAATGTCTCAGTTGAGTTGGAAAATCATGAGGTGATTGATATTAAGTGTGGGAATCAATACTTTGAGGTGACTGATTGTGCAGAACGTGTTAACCGGTTTGATTATGTAATTTTATGCATCGGGAACATTGAGCCACATGACATATTTAAGTTAAGGGGAAGAAGCCGGTACGTTAATAACCCATACCCTACTAATCGCTATGCTATGGGGATTGGAAGGAATGATTCTGTTGGCATCATTGGTGGCCAGCTGACTGCTGCAGATATAGCTGTGGTGTTGGCACGACAAGGACATACTGGACCAATTCATTTTTTTACCAGAGGATCAAATCACCCGCTAGTGAGATGCTCCAAGGAAAAATTCGAGTTGATCCATTTCAATCTTAAAAATTTAGAAGCTATCAAATCCAGGCAGTTTGGTGAAATTTCATTAAGACAGGCCCTAAGACTTGCTAGAAAGGACTTTATAAGGGCTGGAGTCAAGTGGAATAAATTCTTCAATCCAGCGCAGCATTCCTATGAGGACTGGATTAGACACTTACTGTCCAACGGAGACATGTATGCAGAATGGCAGCATTTTGCTGTTGCAAGTGATGCTGTTATCGGAAATTATTGGGACGCCTTATCCACCTCCAGTAAAAGAATTTTTATGCATAAGTATCACCGGCTGTGGATGAGTAAGAGGGTTCCGCTCCCAGTACATACTTATTTAAAAATATATTCCCTGCTGAAGGCTGGAATCCTAAATCATCAAACCCCATTGCTTAGCATTGAGGCTAGGGCCTCGAACAAGTTTATTGCCTTAATTTCAAAGATTGACAGTTCAGATGATCAAATCCAAATTGAATGCGACTGGATTATTAATGCAACTGGACCAGCCCGATCTATTGATGTCAACTCCGGATCAACGCTATTAAACAATCTTATGAAATCGGGATTAATAATGGTCAACCCATTTGGCGGTATTCAGGTTGATTATGAAACTTCGATGGTTAAAAGCGGTGAGGATAAGGTGGAAAATTTTTATGCCATTGGACACCTCACTTCTGGCACCTACTACTTTGTCAGTTCCTTGGATATGGTTTCAATGGGCGCCAAGAGGGTGGCTCGTGATTTAGTTGGTTCTTGTCGGCGATCAATTAGTCCCATGGAGCCTGTCAGGGAAAAACAATTTGGGGTGGAAAATGCAAATTAAGCATCCATTTTTATTGCCGCTTCTGATGATTTTGGTTGTAATCCCCATGCTAGCAACTGACATATATTTGCCCGCTATTTCATCTATGGGTGAAGATCTTATTGCCAGCCACTCCGCGATAATGTGGACCTTGACCTCATACATGGTTGGCTACTCTATTAGCCTGCTAATTTCAGGCGTCCTGTCAGATATATATGGTCGAAGAGTAATTGTTCTTTACGGCATCTTGATATTTGCCTTGGCTAGCCTAGCGAGCTGTTTTGTAACTTCAGTCGACCAGTTAACTTGGTGTCGATTTTTTCAGGCCCTAGGCGGTGGGTGCAGCACTCTGTTGGCTAGAGTAATTGTCAGGGATTTGTATGATTTCAAATCTCAAGTGAGGGTTTTAAGTTATTTGGCGGCCGGTCTAATTGCATCCCCAATTTTGGGGCCAATAATTGGAGCCTACCTAACCAATAACTATGGCTGGAGATCAATATTTTATGCCCTTACATTTTTTTCATCTATTTCGTTTGGGCTTATTTGTATTTTTATGAAGGAGTCTAGACCGATCGAGCTTAGTGGCGATTTATTGGTTGGCAATATTCTCAAGAAGTATTTAAAACTACTGACCCACCATGAATTTATTTTTCATACGCTAGTTATCAGCTTTGCTTGGACTGTGTATTTTTCTTTTACCTCTTCTTCTCCAGGATTGATTCAAAAGATCCATAAATTCAGCCCATTGGAATATAGCTACATCTTTTCCTTATCAGTTTGTGGATATATATTTGGAACAATTTTCATTCGTCGCAATATTGATCGCATGGACCTTAAGGACTTGGTTTATTTTTCGGGATTAATTATTTTAATTTCCACATCTTTTCTAGTGATTCTCTCTTTGTTAAATACAGACTCACTCTTGATGTTATTGCCTTGTATTTTTCTTTCACTATTCGGAGTTGGTGTAATTTTTCCTGCTACTCAGGCAGGCGTGACACGGTCATTTAAATCAGATATTGGATTAATTTCGGGATTGTTTTACTCTGTTGAGATGATGTTTGGTGCATTTGCGAGTTTTATTCTTTCGAGCTTTTCTAGTGCCTCGTGGATCTCTACCTCGTTACTGATGCTATGCGGCGCTGTCATGATTGTTGCTCTAGCTTGCCTAGACCGGTTTTCAAGTCTCAGGCTCATAGGTCGCCATACAAAGGAGATTCTATGATGGATCCCCAATTTGCTTTTGCCGCACTTTCACGGAAAATATTGGCCTCAGATAACCCATTCTCTAGAGCTAATCGGATGGGGCACATCACGGCAAGCGGTCTTGTGATCAAGGATGGCAAAGCTCTTCTTATCTTTCATCCCTACATTAGGCAATGGTTTCAGCCAGGCGGTCATATTGATGATGGAGAGGAGCCTATTGAGGCGGCGATTCGTGAAGTATTTGAAGAGACTGGTGTGGTTTGTGAATCTCTCAGCGAATTCTTAGACCCTGTAGATATTGATTTGCATGAAATACCCGAGAATCCAAAGAAAGGTGAGGGTGCACATTTACACATCGACCTTTTATTTGCAATGCGGGTGATTGAGGAGCGAGAATCTCCCGAAGAAATTGAAAAGGCATGGGTACCTTTTGATCAAATTACTAGCTCGCGTATTAAACGAGCATTACAAAAGCTACAAGATCAGGCTTAAGCCCCTAAAGCCTCTAGCAAATCCGTTTCCAACAAGATCTGCAGTTTGGGATTCTTACTCAAGTTCGCCGCATCCAATAGGAATACGTCCTCCACTCGCTCGCCCAAGGTGTTGATGCGCGCGGTATGTAATGAGACGTGGTGCTTAGCCAAGACTCTTGAGATGGCATAGAGAAGGCCTGTGCGATCACTTGCTGAAAGAGATAGTGCGTAGTAGTGGCCACGTTCATCTGGAATCATATGTACACGAGGCTGAATAGGGAAGGTGCGAGACTGTCTTGAGAGTCTGCCCATGCTGGGTGAGGGCAGTGGATCATTGTTTTGCAGCGCGGCCGTCAGTTCATACTCCACTAACTGTATGAGGTCACGGTAACTTCCACCTTCATCAACTAAATTACTGCCAGAGATTTGGAATGTATCCAGTGCATAGCCATGCTTTGTCGTATGAATGCGGGCATCCCAAATCGAGAAGCCGTGACGTTCAAAGTAGGCGCAGATTCTGGCAAAGAGATCTTCTTGGTCTTTGACGTAGACAGCAATCTGTAATCCTTCGCCGACTGGAGAGAGGCGAGCCCGTACGACAGGAATGTCGCTATCGACCTTGTTATAGAGGTGACGTGTAAGCCAGGCGATATCGGCGGCATCTTGACGTAGGAAGAAGGCGACATCCAATTGCTTCCAGAGATTCTCATAAGCTGAGTCCTCGATTGCATAAAGTCGGAGCTTGGCACGAGACTCTTCCTGATGCTGTGCCAGCTCGGAAGAGGCATCTGGCTTTGCGCCACCCAATACTCGCAACGTTACTCGATAAAGATCCTCTAACAGCTTACCTTTCCAGGCATTCCACACTTTAGGGCTGGTTCCACGTACATCGGCAACCGTCAACAGATACAGAGCGGTGAGATGGCGCTCATCACCCATCTTTTTAGCAAACGCTTGCACCACTTCTGGGTCCGTAATATCTTGTTTCTGGGCAACTTGGCTCATGTTCAAGTGCTCTGCAACCAGCCAAACCAATAGCTCGGTATCTGCTTTATCCAAACCATGATCTTTTGCAAACTTGCGCATGTCTGCTTTGCCAAGCTCAGAGTGGTCACCGCCACGTCCTTTAGCAATGTCATGAAAGAGGGCGGCAATGACTAATAGCCAAGGCTTTTCAAAATGGGCAATCAGGCTGCTGCAAAAAGGAAACTCATGCGTATGCTCAACCACCATAAAGCGGCGTACATTACGCAGCACCATCAAGATATGTTGATCAACCGTGTAGACGTGAAATAAGTCATGCTGCATCTGACCAACGATTTTTCTGAAGGCAGGGAGGTAGCGACCCAGAACGCTGGTGCGGTTCATGAGTTGGAAAGCGCGACTAACTCCCTCGGGCTCTTTCAGGATCTCAATAAAGAGTGCGCGGTTGACTGGATCTTTGCGCCATTTGCTATCCATCTTTTGACGCGCGTTGTATAGGGCTCTAAAGATCGTCGCAGATAAGCTCTTGACGTTAGCTGTTTGCGCAAACACTAAGAAGGTTCGCAGAATTTGTTCTGGATGCTTCTGAAACAGTTGAGGGTCAGTGATATCCAAGACGCCTTGACGCTCAATAAAGCATTCATTGCCTTCGCCAGCAATCGCGTGAGTTGTTTTGGACTCTTGAGGGAAGAGGAGCGCTTCAATATTTTGTAGAAGCACATCATTTAATTGATTGACCGCTTTCGCGGCCCAATAGTAGCGACGCATAATGGCTTCGCTGGCTAACCTAGAAGACTCTTCTTGGATGCCCATTGCTGCAGCAAGAGGCGCCTGTAAGTCAAACACCAATACATCTTGTCTGCGCTTTGCAAGGAGGTGTAAGTTAGCGCGTAGTGTCTCTAAAAAACGCTGGTTACGATTGAGTTCGGTTAACTCGCGTTCAGTAACTAGACCAGCAAGACTGAGATCTTTAAATGTATTGCCTAGATGCGCAGCTTTACTGACCCAAGAAATCACTTGAAGGTCACGCAATCCACCAGGACTCTCTTTGCAGTTAGGTTCTAACGAGTAGGGCGTATCTTGGTATTTGTAGTGACGTTGAATTTGCTCGGCAAGCTTGGCCTGAAAGAATGCCTTTGGATCCATAGCCGCTTCAAAGACTTTTGCAAAGTCTTTAAATAATCGTTTATTGCCGCATAGGAATCGCGCTTCTAAGAGTGATGTGCGTACAGTGACATCTTGCTCGGATTCAGACATGCATTCTGCGGTGTTCCGCACTGAAGAGCCTATCTCTAGCCCCATATCCCAGCAACTGGCAATAAATTCTTCAACCTGTTTTGATAAAGCGAGTGCTTGTTTTTCTTCGGCTGGGAGCAGAATCAGAATATCAATATCAGAATGGGGAAATAAAGCATTCCTTCCATATCCGCCAACGGCAATTAAGCTAGCTTGATTATTTAAGCCACAGCCATTCCAGAGATGGGCGAGTACTTGATCGCTCATCCTGGTGAGTTGTTTAGTTAACCTGCCTACTGACTGTGTTTTTCTAAACTCGTCGTATGCAACTTCGCGAGCTGCACGCAGGCTAGCTGCATCAGTAATCTTGCTGGCTGCCCGGGGCTCATTCATGAATTTATGCGTTTACTAGACTTGGTCTAAATGAAAGGCCTTTAACGCAATCAGGCGCTGGATTGCTGCCCTCAGACCAAGTTAATACCTCAACGCCAGTAGCTGTTACCAAGAGCGTGTGCTCCCATTGTGCAGAGAGGCTGCGATCTTTAGTCTTCACTGTCCACTGATCTGGCATGGTGCGAATGTCGCGCTTGCCAGCATTAATCATTGGTTCAATAGTGAAGGTCATGCCTTCTTTTAATTTCTCACCGGTACCAGGGCGACCATAGTGAAGAATCTGTGGATCTTGATGAAATACTTTGCCAATGCCATGTCCGCAATATTCACGGACAACGGAGTAGCCAGCATTTTCAGCATGCTGCTGAATCACATGGCCAATATCGCCTAGCGATGCACCAGGCTTCACTTGTGCAATGCCAAGCCACATGCATTCAAAAGTAATTTGAGTCAGGCGTTTCGCTAATACTGAAACTTCGCCCACCATGAACATGCGGCTGGTATCGCCGTAGTAACCATCGGGAGTGATGACAGTGATATCGAGATTTACGACGTCACCAGTTTTCAGAATCTTCTCGCCAGGAATGCCGTGGCAAATCACATCATTAACGGAGGTACAGATGGATGCTGGAAAGGGCGGGTAGCCTGGCGGTTGGTAGTTCAGTGGGGCTGGAATGGTCTTTTGGACATCGCGCATATATTCATGGCAGATACGATCCAATTCAGCTGTACTAACCCCAGCTTTAACGTGCGGGGCTACATGGTCAAGAACTTCGCTGGCTAAGCGGCCAGCTTCGCGCATCCCTTGGATGTCTTTTTCGGCGGTAAATACACTATTCATGCCTTGATTATCAACGACTTGGCAGTTTTTGGTAGATCTGTAATGCTCAAAAATTGGGCAAATAGCCCATTTGAAGACATTTCTAAAGGGATTTAGATTGCTTGGTCGGGGTGTAGGCGGTCTAGGTGATTGATATTTAAGCTATAATTTCGTTCTCAGGTCAATTTTGATCTGAAATCGCGGGTTGAGCCTTCCAGGGTGGCGCTTTTTAGCGCAGCTAGGACTCAATCTTAGAAACTAACCCTTAGGAGAAGTTATGTCAGTAACTATGCGTCAAATGCTGGAAGCCGGTTGCCATTTTGGTCACCAAACCCGTTTCTGGTCCCCAAGAATGGCCCCTTACATTTTCGGCCATCGCAACAAAATTCACATCATCAACTTAGAAAAAACATTGCCAATGTTTCAGGACGCCCTGAAATTTGCAAAACAAGTTGCTGCTAATCGTGGAACTATCTTATTCGTTGGTACTAAGCGTCAATCACGCGAGATCATTGCTGAAGAAGCTGCTCGTGCTGGTATGCCTTACATCGACAGCCGTTGGTTGGGCGGTACGCTCACCAACTTCAAAACTGTTAAAGGTTCCCTCAAGCGTTTGAAGGATATGGCGGTTGCTAAAGAAGCTGGCGATTGGGAAAAGCTTTCTAAGAAAGAAGCTTTGACTAACGATCGTGATCTCGACAAATTGCAAAAAGCGCTTGGCGGTATTCAAGATTTGAACGGCGTTCCTGATGCGATTTTCGTAGTGGACGTTGGCTATCACAAAATCGCTATTACCGAAGCTAACAAGCTTGGTATTCCTGTTATTGCTGTGGTTGATACCAACCACTCACCAGAAGGTGTTGATTACATCATCCCTGGTAACGATGACTCCAGTAAAGCTGTTCTTCTCTACGCTCGTGGCATTGCTGATGCAATCCTCGAAGGTAAATCAAACTCTGTTCAAGAAATCTTGACTGCCGTTAAAGAAGGCGAAGAAGAGTTTGTTGAAGAAGGGAAAGCTGAATAATGGCCGCTATTACCGCTGCAATGGTTGGCGAGTTACGCGCCAAGACTGATGCTCCGATGATGGAGTGCAAAAAAGCATTGACTGAAGCTGATGGCGATATGGCTCGTGCAGAAGAAATTCTGCGTGTAAAGCTCGGTAGCAAAGCTGGTAAGGCGGCATCCCGCGTTACTGCTGAAGGTATTGTTGCTTCAGCCATCAATGGCACTACAGGTACTTTGCTTGAAGTGAACTGCGAGACTGACTTCGTTTCGAAGAATGATGATTTCTTGGCATTTACACAAGCCTGCGCAAATCTGATTTCTGAAAAGAATCCAGCTGACGTTGCTGCATTGCTTGCATTGCCAATGAACGGTCAAACTGTTGATGAAGTTCGCAGCGCCTTGATCGGTAAGATCGGCGAGAACATCATGCCACGTCGCTTCAAGCGTTTCGCTGGTAGCAACAAGTTGGTTTCTTACCTCCACGGTACTCGTATTGGCGTTATGGTTGAGTTCGAAGGTGATGAGACTGCAGCTAAAGACGTAGCAATGCATATTGCTGCAATGAAGCCAGTGGCTTTGTCGATGGCTGATGTTCCTGCTGAAGCAATTGCTGTTGAGCGTAGTGTTGCTGTTCAAAAAGCTGCTGAATCTGGCAAACCACCAGAAATCGTTGAGAAGATGGTTGAAGGTTCCATTCAGAAGTACCTCAAAGAGGTTTCTTTGTTGAACCAAACTTTCGTTAAAAACGACAAGCAATCTGTTGAGCAAATGCTCAAAGCTGCAAACACAACAATCAAGGGTTTCACCATGTTTGTTGTAGGTGAGGGCATTGAGAAGCGTCAAGACGACTTTGCGGCTGAAGTTGCTGCACAAGTGGCTGCTGCTAAAGGCGCTTAATTAGCTCCAAAACTGCTGGGCTTGCCCAGTAAGGCTGCAATACCCAAAAGGGCGTAGAAATCTCGGTTTCTATGCCCTTTTGTTTGATCTGTCCCAAGCCCTTTATAATTTGGGCAAGATATTAAAAAGTACTTAAAGATCAATAAGCTAAGCATGTAAATTGCTTGGCAAATTACGGAAAATAAAACGATGCCAGCCTACAAACGTGTTCTCTTAAAACTCTCTGGTGAAGCCCTTATGGGGGATGATGCTTTTGGTATCAATCCAGTAACCATCGATTCCATGGTGAAAGAAATTGCCGATGTGGTGAATAGCGGCGTTCAGTTGGCTATCGTGATTGGTGGCGGAAATATTTTCCGAGGTGTAGCAGGCGGTGCGGCTGGCATGGATCGCGCAACAGCTGATTACATGGGCATGCTTGCCACCATGATGAACTCACTTGCGCTGCAAGATGCTTTGCGCCAAAAAGGTGTTGAAGCACGCGTGCAATCTGCTTTAAGAATGGATCAAGTAGTTGAGCCTTACATTCGCCCGCGTGCGATTCGTGCGTTGAGCGAAGGTAAAGTAGTGATCTTTGCTGCAGGTACTGGTAACCCATTCTTCACTACCGATACAGCTGCTGCCTTGCGCGGTGCTGAGATGGCTGCAGAGATCGTCCTAAAGGCTACTAAGGTTGATGGCATTTACAGTGCTGATCCAATGAAAGACCCAACAGCCACGCTTTACAAAACAATTACTTTTGATGAAGCAATCATCAAAAACTTGCAAGTGATGGATGCAACTGCTTTTGCATTGTGTCGTGATCGTAAATTACCCATCAAGGTATTTTCAATTCTCAAACCAGGTGCATTAATGCGCGTGGTTCAGGGTGAATCTGAAGGCACTTTAGTACACGTTTAATAGGAGGCTTGATGTCCGCAGCAGAAATTAAAACCACTACCGATCAAAAGATGCAGAAGTCCCTTGAGGCTTTGAAATCCAATTTGGCGAAAATTCGTTCTGGCCGTGCAAACCCAGGAATTTTGGAGCACATCCAGGTGGATTACTACGGTAATCCAACCCCATTGAGCCAGGTTGCTAGCTTGGGTTTGGCTGATGCTAGAACGATTAACGTTCAGCCGTTCGAAAAGACTATGGTTGGTGCAATCGAGAAAGCGATTCGTGATTCTGATTTAGGTCTCAATCCAGCATCACAGGGCACAGTGATTCGTGTACCAATGCCAGCTTTGACTGAAGAGCGTCGTCGTGATCTGACGAAGGTTGTCAAAAACGAAGGTGAAGAAACTAAGATCGCTATACGTAATTTACGTCGTGATGCAAACGAACATCTCAAGCGCCTTACTAAGGATAAAGAAATTTCTGAGGACGACGAGCGTCGTGCAACTGATGACATTCAGAAGATGACCGATCGTGCGGTGGTTGATGTCGAC
Organism: Pseudomonadota bacterium; assembly: GCA_041179645.1. GTDB lineage: Bacteria > Pseudomonadota > Gammaproteobacteria > Burkholderiales > Burkholderiaceae > Polynucleobacter. Next base: position 18,072 of record JBEGSZ010000012.1, on the reverse strand, counting down.
AAGATCATTTCTGAAAAAGAAAAAGAGATCATGACGGTTTAATCGTCAGGTTAATTTTCTATTATTCGTTTTATGACACAGCACACTAGCTCTACCTTGGTTGTTCCAGAGGTTAGTGCTATCCCTCGCCATGTTGCCATCATCATGGACGGCAATGGGCGTTGGGCCAGCAAGCGTTTCATGCCGCGGGTAGCGGGGCATTCCGAAGGCTTGGGTGCTGTTCGTAAGATTGTTCAAGAGTGCCGCCGTCTTGGTGTTGAATACCTTACCGTATTCGCGTTCAGCTCTGAAAATTGGCGTCGCCCACCCGAAGAGGTGGGCTTCTTAATGAAGTTGTTTCTCAAGTCATTAAAAAGCGAAGTCTCACGCCTTGCTGAAAACGATATCTCTTTGCGTCTCATTGGCGACCTTAGTCGCTTTGATTCTGCGATTCAGGAGATGGTGCAATTCTCTGAAGAGAAAACAGCGGGTTGCAAAGGGCTCATTTTTACGATTGCGGCTAACTATGGGGGCCGCTGGGATATCTTGCAGGCGATGCGTCAATGTCTGGCCGCTAACCCTGGCTTGAAGCCAGAGCAGGTATCTGAAGAGTTACTTCAGCCACATTTATCCATGTCCTATGCGCCAGAGCCGGATTTGTTTATTCGTACCGGTGGTGAACAGCGCGTCAGCAACTTCTTGCTCTGGCAACTAGCCTACACCGAGTTGTACTTCACAGATACCCTTTGGCCTGATTTTGATGAGGCTGAACTACATAAAGCGTTTGACTGGTTTAGTCAGCGCGAGCGTCGTTTTGGACGCACCAGTGCTCAGCTGGCTTCCGAGCCTTTGAGTGACGCAGTCTAAGTGCCCCTCACTTTCCCATATGCTTAAAACTCGAATCATTACTGCCACTATTTTGATGGCAGTGCTATTGCCTGTCTTATTCCTACTGCCCCCGATCTACTTAGGTGGATTTTTTCTAGTGGCATTGGTTGCAGCTGCTTGGGAATGGAGTCGCATGATTGCCCCTGAGGCAAAAAAGTCCGCATGGCTCTACGCCGCTTTTTGCTTGGCCATTATTTTGTTTTTGCTGGGTACGCAGGCGATCTCATGGCAATTTTCTTTGCTCATGATGGCAGTCTTGTTTTGGTTCTTTCTGGCGCCATTCATTTTGGCCAAGGGGATGAACTTATCCCTTCAAAAATTCAAACCTTTCTATAGCATTCTGGGTTTAATTATTCTTCCAGCAACTTGGTTTGCTTTGGTCTTTTTACGTGAACTAGGGCTAGTCTTTTTATTGAGCAGCATGGCTTTAGTTTGGGTTGCTGATATTGGTGCCTATTTCGTTGGCAAGGCTTTTGGTAAACATAAGTTAGCCGTGAATATCAGCCCAGGGAAGTCGATTGAAGGGGCATTGGGCGGTCTTGTGCTTTGCTATATATATGCATTCCTTTGTGTAATATATTTGCCGCTAGGCGATACCTTATTTGGAGCTTGGGCCATCCGATTTGGTTGGGTGCCCATGTTCTTAATGGTTACCGTATTGGCTGCGTTTAGCGTTTTCGGTGATTTGTTTGAGTCTCAGTTAAAGCGTCTAGCTGGAGTAAAAGATAGTAGCCATTTATTGCCTGGTCATGGTGGTGTACTCGATCGGGTTGATGCGCTCATCCCAACAATGCCCATTGCCGCCTTGCTAGCCGGATTAATTTAATGTCTGTTAAGCAAGTTGCCATCCTAGGATCTACAGGATCGATTGGTGTCAATACCTTAGATGTGATTCGTGCTCATCCTGAGCGCTTTAGAGTGACGGCTCTGACTGCTGCAAAACAAATTGAGCGTCTCGCTGAGCAATGTATTGAGTTCAAGCCAGCTATTGCGGTTGTAGCTGATGCTGATGGCGCAGCCCAGTTGGCTCGTGTTTTGCAAGAAAAAAAGATTGCTACTCAAGTTCTCTATGGGTCTTCGGCCTTGGTCAGCGCAGTTACTGAATCTGGTTGCGACACCGTCATGGCTGCGATTGTGGGTGCTGCCGGTCTAGTTCCAGCCTTGGCTGCAGCGCAAGCAGGTAAGCGGGTATTGCTCGCCAATAAAGAAGCATTGGTAATGTCGGGTAATTTATTTATGCAGGCTATGAAAGCGGGTGGTGGTGAGTTACTCCCAATCGATAGTGAGCACAATGCCATTTTTCAATGTTTGCCAGATCGTTTCACCAAAAATCCTTCTGATCATTTGGGGGTTGAAGAGCTTTGGTTAACTGCCTCAGGTGGACCCTTCAGGGATAAATCCATTACAGATTTAGTAGGCATTACTCCGGAGCAAGCTTGCGCACATCCAAACTGGGTGATGGGTAGAAAGATTTCGGTTGATTCGGCAACGATGATGAATAAAGGTCTTGAGGTGATCGAGGCCTTTTGGTTGTTTGGCTTGCCTCTAGAAAAAATTAAGGTCTTAATTCACCCGCAGAGCGTAGTGCATTCGATGGTGCGTTATCGCGATGGCTCGGTGCTTGCGCAAATGGGTCAGCCGGACATGCGGACACCGATTGCTTATGGTCTAGCTTGGCCTGAACGCATTGATGCTGGTGTCGCCCCTTTAAATCTGACACAGTTGAGCGGTCTGAGCTTCACTGAGCCGAATTTTGCTCAATTTCCTTGCTTGAGTTTGGCCTTTGCTGCCGCAAAAGCAGGGGGTACTGCACCTGCCGTATTAAATGCTGCGAACGAAGTTGCGGTGGCCGCTTTCTTGGATGAAGGGTTGCCTTATTTAAGCATTCCAAACGTGGTGGAGCACTGCTTAAATGCCTTGTCTCCAGTAGCAGCTGATTCGCTTGAAATGATTCTTGATGCTGATTCTCTTGCTCGTCAAACTGCGAATCAGTTCATTCGCGCACTTCAAAAATAGATAGGTAGATTTGTGCAGGCTTTAATCACTCTTGGCGCATTCTTAGTCACACTGGGTGTGTTGGTAAGTTTTCATGAGTACGGCCATTTTCTGGCTGCTCGCTTATGTAGGGTTAAAGTGCTTCGCTTTGCTCTGGGTTTTGGTAAGCCTATTTTTACTTTTCGCGCTCTCAATGGTACCGAGTGGGTGCTTGCCTCTATCCCCTTGGGAGGTTACGTTAAGTTGCTTGATGGTCGCGATAGTCAGCAAACTATTCCGGAAACAGAACGTTCTGAATCTTTTGATGTAAAGCCTCTTTGGCAGCGATCCTTGATCGTGGCGGCAGGACCCTTTGCCAACTTCCTGCTGGCTGTTATCTTGTTCTCAGTAATTTATGTCTCGGGCGTACCTCAGTTGCCGGCAAAGCTTCAAGCTCCGCCTGAGCAATCGGTTGCTGCAAAACTTGGAGTGGCAGCAGGGGACCAGGTTATTGGCTGGCAATCTCTCTCATCTGACTACAGTGACACCCCAATTCTTGGTGAGTTTGATGCCGTCCCAAGCTGGAATGCCTTACGTTGGCTTTTACTGGATGCGCTTACTGGGGAGCAGGGTTTTGCCCTGGAGATGCAGGATGTAAATGGTGCTCGCCACGTTAAATCCTTTAGGCAGGGTGATTTACCTCCAGTTGCACCAGAATCTGACCCATTTCAGGCTTTAGGCCTACTACCTCAAGCTAGCCCACCCTCAGAGTGGAAGGAGCTTAAATTAGGCCCTATGGATGCCCTAGGTTTTGCTAGTCAGCGGGTTTATTTGATAACAAAGGTCTCCATGAGGCTAATGCTGGGTTTATTTACCGGCAAAACAACCCTAAAACAGCTGGGTGGGCCATTGAGTATTGCGGATATGGCGGGGAAGTCTGCCCAGGTTGGCTGGCAACCATTTGTGGCGTTTTTGGCTCTCATGAGTATCAGTATTGGGCTCTTGAATTTAGTGCCCTTACCAATGCTAGACGGGGGTCAGCTCCTGTATGATGCATGGGAGTTGGTTGTTGGTAAGCGAATGTCAATATCCATGCAGGAAAAGCTCCAAAAAGTGGGTTTTTTGCTGCTGATATCCCTTTCCTTGCTGGCCTTGTTTAATGATTTGCAACGCTACCTTTCACCTTGAATTTTTTGACCTTTTCTTTTCGCTCTGTAACTCGATTTGTTGCGCAAGTCGCTTTCATCCTTGCTGCTGGTGTCTGCGTTAACGCGCAAGCAGCCGACCCATTTGTCATCAAAGACATCCGAATCGAAGGTTTGCAGCGAGTAGAGCCGGGTACTGTATTTAGTTATTTGCCGGTTCAGGTAGGGGATTCTTTTACAGAAGAGAAGAGTGCTGAGGCCATCAAGGCTTTGTATAGCACTGGCTTTTTCCGGGACGTACAAATTCAGGCTCAAGGTAACGTTCTGATCGTCATCGTTGAAGAGCGCCCAACAATCTCTCGCATCGAATTTACTGGGATGAAAGAATTTGACCAGGAAGTGGTGCGCAAATCTTTAAAAGCAGTGGGTGTGGCAGAAGCACGCTTCTATGACAAAGCTTTGATTGATAAAGCTGAGCAAGAGCTTAAGCGCCAGTATGTTGGTAAAGGTATGTACGCCGCCGAGGTGGTCGCAACCGTCACCCCGGTAGAGCGCAATCAAGTAGCGATTTATTTCAATATCGATGAAGGTCCTGTCGCTAAGATCCAAGAGATTAATTTCATCGGTAACAATGTCTTTAGCGAGAGCACTCTCAAAAGCCAGATGCAGTTAAAAACTGGTGGCTGGCTTTCTTGGTACAGCAAAGACAATTTGTATTCCAAGCAAAAACTCACTGCTGACTTAGAGAATATCCGCTCTTACTATCTCAATCGTGGTTACCTTGAGTTTGTGATTGAGTCGACCCAGGTTTCTATTACCCCGGACAAAAAAGGCATTTACCTCACCATTAGCATCCGTGAAGGCAACAAGTTCACTGTAAAAGATGTCCGCTTGGCTGGTGAGTTATTGGGTAAAGAGGCTGAGTTAATTCAGTTAGTTAGTCTCAAGCCGGGGGATACCTTCTCTTCTGCCAAGTTGACTGAGAGTACTAAGGCAATTGCCGAAATTTTGGGTTCTTATGGTTATGCGTTCGCAACCATTAATCCGCAGCCGGACATTCGTCGTGAATTAAGTGAGGTAGACCTGACTTTGGTAGTTGATCCAGGTCGACGTGTTTATGTTCGCCAAGTGAATGTCACTGGAAATGCCAAGACTCGAGATATGGTGATTCGTCGCGAGATGCGCCAGTTTGAGAGCTCTTGGTTCGACAGCGAGAAGATTGACCTCTCTAAAAAACGTTTAGGTAGACTGGGTTATTTCACTGAGACTGATGTTTCTACGCAAGATGTCCCTGGATCTCCAGATCAGGTTGACGTGAACGTGAAGGTGACAGAAAAGCCAACTGGCGCGATTACCTTAGGAGCTGGTTTCTCCTCCACTGAGAAGTTGATTCTCTCTGCCGGTATTAACCAAGAGAATGCCTTTGGTACAGGTACCGCAGTAGGCTTGAATTTCTCTCTTGGTAAGATTAATCAAAGCTTGGCTTTATCAAACTACGACCCGTACTTTACGGAAGACGGCATCAGTCGCTATACCGATTTGTTCTATCGTTCATCAAAGCCTTTGTACTACGTTGGAGATCCTGATTACCAGATCAAGTCCGTTGGCTCAAACATTAAGTTTGGCGTTCCCTACACCGAAGTAGACCGCGTATTCTTTGGTTCGGGTATTGAGGTGTTCCAGATTCAATCCAGTATTAATACGCCAACACCGTATTTAAACTATATGCAGGACTACGGCATTGCTGCCCCTGGTTATCCTGCAACGCTGAATACTTACAACGTTCCAATCACAATCGGTTGGTCACGTGATGGTCGCGATAGCGCACTGATTCCGTCGACAGGATCCTTGCAGCAATTGAATGCTGAAGTGGGAACTCCAGTCGGCAACATGATGTTCTATCGCCTCTTTGGGCAATACCAAAAATATCACTCTTTCTCCAAGGGAAATATTTTGTCCTTTAATGGTGAAGTGGGCTACGGCGAAGCTTATGGAAAGTATCCATTCCCAATTACCAAGAACTACTATGTTGGTGGTATTGGATCGGTTCGAGGTTATGCCCCAGGATCACTGGGTCCAACTTACGTCAATACCTATACTGGTCTGAATCAGCCAACTGGTGGCCAGTCCAAAATCGTCAGCAACGTTGAGTACACCGTCCCAGTTCCTGGATCTGGTGTTGATAAAACCTTGCGCGTATTTGGTTTCGTGGATGGTGGTAATGTCTATAACGAAAACATCAATCTCGTCTTGCGATATTCTTATGGCTTAGGTTTATCATGGATATCACCACTGGGCCCACTCAAGTTCAGCTATGGTATTCCGATCAAATCGTTGCCAACGGATAATGTGCAGCGTTTGCAGTTCCAGGTGGGTACAGCGTTTTAATTGTTTAAGGAAAGTTTTATGAAGCTTCATCAATCTTCTAAGTGGATTCAATACGGCTTAATTGCTGCGTCATCAATGATTGCTTTGCCGCAGGCATTTGCTCAAGATGCTGGAACACGAGTTGCAGCTGTGAACGTTGAAAAGGTATTCAACGAATCGAATATGGCTAAAGCAAGTCAGACTAAGTTGCAAAATGAATTTATGAAGCGTCAGAATGAAATTCGTAGTAGCGCTGAAAAGATTAAAGCTGCAGCTGAAAAGTTAGATCGTGACTCAGCAGTGATGTCCGAAGCAGAGCGTTTACGTCGTCAACGTGAGTTGGCAGACCAGGATCGCGAACTGCAGCGCAAGCAGCGTGAGTACACAGAAGATCTGAATCAGCGCAACTTTGAAGAGCGCGCCAAGATTGCTGAAAAAGCCAATCAAGCACTCAAGCAAATTGCTGACCAAAGAAAAATTGATGTCATTATTCAAGATCCAGCCTATGCCAATCCAAAGGTTGATGTGACTGATGATGTCATCAAGGCTTTGAATAGTCTCAAGTAAGTTTTTATGCCCACCGCCATCGAGCTGGCCGAACAGTTTCAAGTAAGCTTGGTGGGGTACGGCTCCCTCGCGCTTCAGGGTCTCGCTCCTCTAGAGCGAGCTCAAGCAAGCCAGATCTCCTTCCTTTCCAATCCGCTATATCGCCAACAGGCCAGTGAAAGCGCTGCAGGTGGTTTGATTGTTAGCAAGGCGGATTTAGATTTTCTTCAGGCAAATCCAAGTGCACAGTCTGCACAGCGTGCGTATTTTGTCTCTAAAAATCCCTATGCCACTTTTGCCAGAATGGCGCAGCACTTTGCTAAGGCTTCGGCACCTGTTTATGGCCCAGGAATCCATCCTAGTGCTGTGATTGATCCTTCAGTAGTTATTCCCGCCTCCTGTCATATCGGACCATTTGTACAAATCGGCCCTGGCGTGAAATTGGGCGAGCGTGTCACCTTATTGGGTAACACTTCAGTTGCAAGAAATTCCAACTTAGGCAGTGACACTTTGATTTATCCAAATGTCTCTATTTACTCAGAAACCACCATTGGTGAACGTTGCATCATTCATAGTGGTGCCGTGATTGGTGCAGATGGTTTTGGTTTTGCCCCTGATTTTTCAGCTACGGGCGGTGAGTGGGTCAAAATTCCTCAAACTGGTGCTGTAGCTATCGGTAATGATGTTGAGATTGGGGCATCCACTTCGATCGATCGTGGTGCTATGAGCAACACGATCATAGGCAATGGCACGAAGATTGATAACCAAGTGCAAATTGCTCACAACGTAGTGGTGGGTAACTGCTGTGTGATTGCCGGTTGTGCCGCGATATCAGGCAGCACCAAGATTGGTAACTTCTGCATTATTGGTGGCGCGGCTAATTTTGCTGGACACCTTACGATTGCAGACAGAACAACGGTTTCTGGTAATACCTCGATTATTCGTTCGATTACTGAGCCGGGGCAGCATTACACGGGCGTTTATCCATCAATGCTCCATAGCGCCTGGGAGAAAAATGCTGCCATTCTGCGCGGTCTCGATAAAATACGTCAACGCTTGCGATTATTAGATAAATCTAAATAAGCTCGTCACCATATTAAAAATTAGAAACTTTATTCGGCAGGTAAACATATGAGCAAACCCATCGCTATCGACATCAATCAAATTTTGAAGTTATTGCCACACCGTTATCCTTTTTTATTAGTTGATCGGGTGTTGGAGATTGAGCCTCGTCAAAGTATTACAGCGCTTAAGAATGTCACTATGAACGAGCCGTTCTTTCAGGGGCACTTCCCAGATTTTCCGGTAATGCCTGGCGTTTTAATTATTGAGGCGCTTGCCCAAACTGCAGCATTGCTCACTTTCTCGGAAGTGCGTGAAGAGAATGCCATTTACTACTTTGCTGGTATTGATGGTGCTCGCTTCAAAAAGCCGGTATTACCTGGTGATCAACTGATCATGACAGCCAAGTTAGAGCGTGAGCGTGCCGGTATCTATAAGTTTCAAGTGCAGGCTACTGTCGATGGCGAGTTGGCCGCTGAGGCAAATATCACTTGTGCTGTTCGTACGAAAGGTGCGTAATGACTCGGATTCATGCATCCGCTGTAGTTGATAGCAAGGCTGAGATCGCTAGCGACGTAGAGATTGGCCCATACTCTGTCATTGGCCCGAACGTCAAAATTGGCGCTGGTTGCAAGATTGGTTCCCATACGGTGATTGAGGGTTGCACCACGATTGGCAAAGAAAATACCTTTGCTCACTTTGCTGCAATTGGTGGCGCCCCCCAAGATATGAAATACCGTGGTGAGCCTACTCAACTGATCATTGGCGATCGCAATACGATTCGTGAGTTCACCACAATTCATACGGGGACATCCCAAGATGAAGGCATCACCAGAATTGGTGATGACAACTGGATCATGGCTTATGTGCACATCGCGCATGATTGCCAAATCGGTAACCACACGATTTTCTCGAGTAACGCACAAATTGCTGGTCACGTGAAGGTGAGTGATTGGGCGATTATGGGTGGCATGTCTGGCGTCCATCAATTTGTCCGTATTGGTCAACATGCTATGTTGGGTGGCGCCTCTGCATTAGTGCAAGATATTCCCCCATTTGTGATTGCGGCTGGAGACAAGGCTTCTCCACACGGCATTAATGTGGAAGGTTTAAAGCGTCGCGGTTTCTCCAGTGAAACGATTTCTGCATTGCGTCAGGCGTATAAGGTTCTCTATAAGGATGGCCTGAGTTTCGAAGAGGCTAAGGTAGAGATTCAGAAGATGGCGCTCGCTAGCGCATCTGATGCTGCTACTGCAGAAAAGCTGACAGAGTTCCATGACTTTATTGCCGCCTCTACGCGCGGCATTATTCGCTAGAGTAAATCAGTGTCCAAACTTGCTTGTGTTGCCGGAGAGCCTTCGGGTGACTTGCTGGCAGCGCCAGTATTAAGCGCGCTAAAGCAAATTCCCGATACCTCCCGGCTCGAGGTTTACGGCATTGGTGGTCCACGCATGCAGGCAGAAGGCCTACGATCAGATTGGCCAATGGAGATCTTGAGTGTTCGTGGATATGTTGAGGCAATCAAACAATTGCCGGCTATTCTCAAGCTACGAAAAGAACTTATTACCAATTTACTTGGCGAAGGACGGCCGGATGTCTATCTCGGTATTGATGCGCCGGATTTTAACTTAGGGGTTGAGTTGGCTTTGCGTAAAGCCGGCATTCCTACTTTACATTTTGTCTCGCCATCTATTTGGGCATGGCGAGCGGGGCGCATTACCAAGATTAAGCAGGCGGTGGAGCGGATGCTCTGTATCTTTCCATTCGAAACCGAAATCTATGAGCGCGCTGGTATCAGTGCGACTTACGTTGGACATCCATTAGCAAGCGAGATTCCATTGGAGGCAAATCCAGGGACCGCCAAGCAGAAGATAGAAAAAATCTTAAACCTCCCAGCTAAAACGCTCGATGGAATTGTGGTTTCAGTCTTACCAGGTAGTCGTAGTTCAGAGATTGAACTCATTGCGCCAGTCTTTTTTGAAACTATGGCAGAACTTGCAAGGCGTATGCCAGGGCAAGCTCTACATTTTGTGATCCCTGTGGCAACTCCACGGTTGCGCACGCTCCTAGAGGCGCTACTTAAAAATACTCTTGAGGCAAACCCAGAGCTCCACATCTACTTGATTGATGGCGAAGCAGATGCAGTGCTTGAGGCTGCTGATGTCGTATTGATTGCTAGTGGTACAGCAACATTACAGGCGGCACTATGGAAAAAGCCGATGGTGATCTCCTATAAGGTGCCCTGGCTCACGGCACAGATTATGAAGCGACAGGGTTACTTACCTTATGTTGGTTTGCCGAATATCCTCTGTGGCGAGTTTGTTGTCCCAGAGCTTTTGCAGGATGATGCAACCCCAACAAATTTAGCTGATGGCCTATTAGCTTGGCTAAATAGCCCAAGCAAAGTTGCTCAACTAAAAACACGTTTTGCAGAGATGCATGAGACCTTGCGCAGACCAACTGGTCTATTGGTTGCACAAGCTGTCGCACAAACGATCACTGCCGCTAAAAATCGGACTACTGTGTGAGTGTAATTTGGGTATGCGGTGTTGATGAAGCGGGGCGTGGTCCATTGGCGGGGGCGGTTGTCGCTGGTGCCGTCGTTCTCGACCCTGAAAACCCCATTACTGGATTAAAAGATTCTAAGAAGTTATCGGCAGCGAGACGCGAGTTTTTGTTTGAGCAAATTCAGCTCAAGGCAAAAGCATGGGGTATTGGTGAGGCGAGTCCAGCTGAGATTGATGAGATCAATATTCTGCAGGCAACGATGTTAGCAATGCGCCGTGCAATTGAGGACCTCACTACACGTTTCGGTGGCTGGCCAGACAAGGCTTTGATTGATGGTAATCGTTGCCCCGAGCTCCCGATCTCAGCAGAAGCTATTGTGAAGGGCGATACCAAGGAGCCAGCGATTTCAGCGGCATCGATTCTTGCTAAAGTGACGCGTGATCGTCAAATGATGGTCTTGCATGAATTGCATCCACAGTATGGCTTTGCTCAACACATGGGATACCCCACAGAAGCGCATTTCGCAGCGCTGAAAGAATTTGGTGTCTGCGATCAACACCGCCGGAGCTTTTCGCCAGTTCGCAATGTCTTAGCTCTGCATAGTCGATAATCCTAACTATGAAAATGGAATTTATCAGCTCAAAAGACAACTCCCTATTTAAGGAGGTACGTCAATTGCAAGCTACTGGCCCTAAAGGTCAAAAGGCGAGATTTGCTTGTGGTCAGGCTTTGTTGGAGGGGATTCATTTGGTGCAAACCTGGGTGGGTAATCCAGCGCTCAAGACTTTAATTACCTCAGAGCTGGGGTTGCAAAATCCAGAGATAGCTCAAGCTGTCTATGACCATGTAGAAATTTGTCCCGAGACTCGCGTCTATCAATTAGACAAAGGTTTATGGGATTTGCTATCTGATTTGGTGAATGCTCCGCAAATTGCGGGATTGCTAGATCTCCCTGAGACTGCCTTAAATCCTCAAAAGTCGGTTGCTACGATTGCTGGTGATGTGATTATTTTGGATCGCATTCAGGATGCGGGTAATGTGGGCTCTATCTTGCGGACTGCAGCAGCAGCTGGTTTTACTCAAGTTGTTGCATTAACCGGTTGCGCTCATCTGTGGTCCAGCAAGGTGTTGCGTGCTGGCATGGGCGCTCATCGCTTACTAGATCTTTACGAGGGCTGGTCAACTCAGCAAGCGCTCAGCGCTGTAACCTCGCCTTTACTAGCTGCTACTGCTGACGGTGAGTTAGATCTCTTCAATATGCCCAAGGTGTTGATGCATCCCGTTGCCTGGGTGATGGGAAGCGAAGGGCAGGGCGTTTCTGAAGACCTCATGGCTCAAGCTAAAGGTGTATCCATTCCAATTGATCCTAGAGTTGAATCTCTCAACGTATCTACTGCAGCAGCGGTTTGCTTGTTTGAGACCCTAAGGGTGAGGCGTGCTTAGACAGTAGTCTTATCGGGATGGATTGCTTTAGGCCAGCATGAGTCAATCAAATAAGTGATGGCGATCCGTTAGTATTGCTCTATAGGGACAATCAAAGGAATATTTTCGAATGAATGAAATACGCAAAATTGGGTTTATTGGCCTTGGCATCATGGGTCAAAGCATGGCCGGTCATTTATTAGCTGCAGGCCATACTCTTAATGTATTTAATCGATCAAAGGTTAAGGCTAATCAATTGGTTGCTAAAGGTGCCAAATGGTTTGACGCGATTGGTGATCTCGCAGCTGAGTCCGATGTCATCATCACCATGGTTGGTTATCCATCTGATGTTGAAGAGGTTTATTTTGGTGCTGGCAATATTTTGGATCGTGCTAAGAATGCCTATCTCATTGATATGACAACTTCTAGCCCATCTTTAGCCAAGAAGATTGCTAATGAGGCAGAAAAGCGTGGCTGTCACAGTTTGGATGCACCAGTATCTGGCGGTGATATCGGTGCACGCAATGCTAAGCTTTCAATCATGGTGGGCGGTCAACAAGATCACTTTGATGCCGTACTTCCGATTCTGAAAATAATGGGCACAAACGTGGTGCTTCAAGGACCCTCCGGTGCTGGACAGCATACAAAAATGTGCAACCAAATCGTGATTGCTGGAACTATTATGGGGGTCAGCGAAGGTTTGGGTTATGCCAAAGCTGTTGGTCTTGACCCTCAAGCTGTCATGGAGTCTATTGGCGGTGGGGCAGCTTCAGGATTCCAGTTGGTTAATGTTGGAGCGAAGATGATTGCTGGGGACTTTGCACCAGGATTTTACGTAGAACATTTCTTAAAAGATCTGGGAATTGCATTAGACGAAGCTCAGAAGGTTAAATTGGACTTACCTGCGCTGACATTGGCAAAAAAACTTTATGAGGATCTAGTTTCGCAAGGATGCGGTCGAAATGGCACGCAAGTATTGTTTCAGAAATATGCGACCTAAGAAGGTCAAATTAAATACTTCAGATGAGTTGAAATATTTCAGATAGCTCATGAATTTGAATGACAGAATCCTTTAGGCCTCCTAGTTTTCTTTCGGAAACTCTAAATGAGGCCACTTGAGCTCCCGCTGATAGGCCAGCCATAAGGCCGTCAACACTGTCATCAATTAAAAGGCACTCCTGCGGATCAGTATTAAGCAGGGCCGCAGAGTGTTTGATGATTTCTGGGTCTGGCTTCCAGGACTTGATGTCATGTCCGCTAACTATTAGCCCATGAAAAAATCCAAGCAAACCGCTTGCCTCTAGCGCAATTTCAGTCCTTTCGCGAGAACCATTGGTTGCAATGCATTTTGGCAGAGGTAGCCTTTGCATGACTTCAATATTTGCTTGGTCTGGCGTTAGGTCTAATTTCAACCTATCTAGTATTTGGTCGTTATATGCCTTAATAAATTGGCTGGGATTTAATCCCTCAAATTTGGCCATTAATTTATCAGCTAAGATCGCGAGTTTTTCGCCTCGGGAGATGTTTAAAATCTCTTCAAAAGTAGTTTTATACCCCTTATTAAGTAAGATTTCTGTAATTAGACTTGCTGTAGGTGCTTCACTGCTAACCAATGTCCCATCACAATCAAAAATAACTGCCTTAACTTTTTTTGGGCTCATTTTGTATTGTTGTGATGTACATAGTCTTGAGTATCTTCTGAGTATAAGTACTTTTAAAATGGTGTATTGAGGCCGCGTCTTCGAATTATTCGAAGATGTCGTTAGGTAAATTCAAATTCATATTTGCATGAATTCAGTGGAACATTCTGAATATGCGAATCGAACCTCAAACCATCACACACCTCCAAGAGTGGCTCGGAAATACCGAAACTCTTAATGACACAATTACAGCAGCTCCAGTGAGCGCCTTATCGGCAACCTTGGATCGGAATGACCCAAAGCCCGGAAAAGGTGCTGATTTGCCTGAGTTATGGCATTGGCTCTATTTTTTACCTCATGCGCCTCAATCAGAAATTGGAGATGATGGGCACCCAAAGCGTGGTGGCTTTTTGCCTCCAGTGCCACTACCGCGCCGGATGTGGGCTGGGGGTAGGCTGCAGTGGCTTGCACCTCTGTCTGTGGGTGACGAGATTCGGCGTGTTTCAAAGATCGAATCAGTTTCTCACAAGGCGGGTCGTACAGGCGACCTCATATTTGTGCTGGTAAAGCATGAGATATCCAATCAAAATGGTTCGGCCCTTATTGAAGAGCACGATATTGTTTATCGTGATGCTCCTGGCCCTGACGATAAGCCAGTTCCACCAACACTTGCACCAACTGATGCTAAGTGGTCTAAAACGATTACACCAGATCCGGTTTTGTTATTTCGTTACTCCGCCCTCACGTTCAATGGCCACCGTATTCACTATGATCGCAAATATGTCACTGAGGTAGAGGGATATCCAGGGCTCATCGTGCATGGTCCTTTGATTGCGACCCTCCTCGTAGACCTTGTACGCCAAAGTATTCCAGGTTGTAAGCTCAAGAGCTTTGAGTTCCGAGCTGTTAAGCCCTCATTCGATATCAATCCATTCATTGTTAGCGCTAAACCTGATTTAGAAAAAGATCCCTCTGGAAAAACTATCACCGTATGGGCTCAGGATCTCGAGGGTTATTTAGCAATGCAAGCTACGGCTGTTTTGGGATAAAAATGAAAGATATCAATTCAACACTTCAATACGGAACAAATTTTTTGTTTGTTCCAGGAACAAGGCCTGAGAGGTTTGCTAAAGCCCTGGCAAGTGGAACTGATGGGGTTTTTATTGACCTTGAGGATTCGGTTGCTGAGGATGAGAAGGAGGTGGCAAGAAATCTTCTTCGTATGGCATGGAGCGAGTTTACTCAGGAGCAAAAAAAGCGATTGGTTATTAGAACTAACGCACCAAATAGCAAACACTACCTGCAGGATATGGTGTTAGCAAAAGAGTTGGCAATTTCATGCGTCATGATTCCAAAAAGTGAGTCTGGAGATCAAATTAACGCTGTAGCTCAAGCATTGGGAAATGTGGCAATAATTCCTCTAATTGAGAGCGCTATCGGCATTGACAATATTGCAGAGGTCGCGGGCGCTAGTTCAGTGTTGCGCCTTGCTCTGGGAAATATTGATCTTCAAGCGGATCTTGGCATGGTTTGTGATGCACAGGAATCTGAGCTTTTGCCTGCAAGATTTCGAATGGTAGTTGCTTCACGTCTAGCTCAATTGGCACCGCCAATCGATGGGGTTACTCCATCTACAGATGATGTAGTGAGAATTGCCGATGATGCTCAGCGAGCAAAACGTATGGGTTTTGGTGGAAAGTTATGCATCCATCCCAAACAGGTAGAAATAGTTCGTAATGCATTTATGCCAACAGAGGAAGAAATTAATTGGGCTAAACGAGTTATTCAGGCGGATGAAGAGTCCCACGGAGGCGCGGTCAAGTTGGATGGTCGAATGATTGACCGTCCAGTCGTGCTTTTGGCAAGAAGAACTCTGGCAATCATCTCAGGCTGATGGCCTAAACGTCCCAAAACACTGTTTTATATGGTTAATCAGGAGTATTCGAATAATTCGAAGGGACTGTTTGGCTAATTCCAATTCCGCTTTTACGGGCAAAAGAACATTATTTAGTTAGCTTAAATCGTACGGAGACTTTAATGAACCATCCAATTCCAAAACCAGACCAATACCAAGACATGCGTGAAGCATTGCGCGACCTCTGTGGCAGCTTTGATTCGGCCTACTGGCAAAAGATTGACCATGAGCGCGATTATCCTGAGGCGTTTGTCGATGCGATGGCAGAGGCGGGTTGGTTAGCTGCGCTGATCCCAGAAGAATATGGCGGCTCTGGCTTGGGCTTAGCAGAAGCCTCAGTGATTATGGAGGAGATTAATTTTTCTGGCGGCAATGCAGGCTCATGCCATGGCCAGATGTACAACATGGGCACTTTATTGCGTCACGGATCTGAGGCACAAAAGAAACTCTATCTACCGAAGATTGCAACCGGTGAATTGCGCCTCCAGACTATGGCTGTTACCGAACCAACTACCGGTACCGATACCACCAAGCTCAAAACGACTGCCGTCAAAAAGGGTGATAAGTATGTGGTGAATGGTCAAAAGGTTTGGATCTCCCGCATTCAGCATTCTGATTTAATGATTCTGCTGGCTAGAACCACGCCATTAGCTGAAGTCACTAAAAAGTCTGAAGGGATGTCGATCTTTATCGTTGATCTCAAAGAAGCCATTGGCAAGGGCATGGATATTCAACCGATCGCCAATATGGTGAATCATGAAACCAACGAGGTCTTCTTTGATAACCTAGAAATCTCTGCTGAGAACTTAATTGGTGAAGAGGGCAAAGGATTTAAATACATTCTGGATGGCCTCAATGCAGAGCGGACTCTCATCGCTGCTGAATGCATCGGTGACGCCTATTGGTTTGTCGATAAAGCGCGCCGCTACGCCAATGAGCGCGTAGTATTTGATCGTCCGATTGGCAAGAATCAAGGCATTCAGTTTCCGATTGCAGATTCTTATATTGAGACTGAAGCAGCCAACCTCATGCGCTTCAAAGCCTGCGAACTTTTTGATGCCAAGCAAGCTTGTGGCGCCGAATCTAACATGGCCAAGTACCTAGCTGCAAAAGCATCGTGGGAAGCTGCTAACGTTTGCTTGCAAACACACGGTGGCTTTGGATTTGCCAATGAGTATGACGTTGAGCGTAAGTTCCGCGAGACTCGCCTCTACCAAGTGGCGCCGATTTCGACTAACTTAATTTATTCCTATGTTGCTGAGCATATTCTCGGCTTGCCACGCTCTTTCTAACGGGGGGTCTTTATGAGCATTCGTCCATTAGATGGTGTTACGGTAGTTTCTCTTGAGCATGCCGTAGCAGCCCCATTTTGCACCCGTCAGCTTGCCGATCTAGGTGCTCGCGTTATCAAGGTTGAGCGCCCGGAAGTGGGGGACTTTGCAAGAGGCTATGATCAAAGAGTTAAGGGAATGTCATCACACTTTGTTTGGGCAAACCGTTCAAAGGAGAGTTTGGCTCTGGATTTAAAGCAGCCAGAAGCTTTGGAGATTTTGCGATCTCTCTTAAAGACTGCAGATGTCTTTGTGCAGAATTTAGCTCCAGGGGCCACTTCTAGGATGGGCCTATCTGTAGAAGAGCTGAAGAAGTTAAACCCAAGGTTAATTATTTGCGATATCTCGGGTTATGGAAACTTCGGTCCCTATACAAATAAAAAAGCCTATGACCTCCTAATACAGAGTGAGGCTGGATTCTTATCGGTAACTGGTACGAAGGAAACGCCTAGTAAGGCTGGTAATTCGATTGCGGATATTGCTGCTGGAATGTACGCATATACAAATATCCTCAGTGCGTTGCTATTGAGAAATAAAACGAATGTCGGTTCCCATATTGATGTCTCGATGCTTGAGTCATTGGGTGAGTGGATGAGTTATCCGATGTATTACGCATACGATGGCGCTGAGCCACCTCAACGCTCAGGAGCCTCACACGCAACTATCTATCCGTATGGCCCATTTGGTGTGGCTGGTGGAAATACCGTAATGTTAGGGTTGCAAAATGAGCGTGAGTGGAAATTATTCTGCGAAAAAGTTCTATTAAGCCCTGACCTAGCTGTTGATGAGAGATTTTCATCAAACTTTAAGAGAAATGAAAATCGTGAAGCTCTGAAAAAGATCATTGATGATTGCTTTGCTGGGCTGTCAATTGAGGTTGTGACTGAAAGGCTTGAAGATGCCCAGATCGCAAATGCTCAAGTCAATACGATGAAGGATCTGTGGGACCACCCACAATTGGGTGCAAGACATAGATGGCGTTACGTGGATTCTCCTGTCGGTGATATTCCAGCTATGCTGCCTCCGGGCCTAAATGATCAATATGACTATCGCATGGACCCAGTTCCGGCAGTTGGTCAGCATAGCGAAAGCATCCTCGAAGGGCTTGGTATCTCCGCGGACAAGATTGCAAACCTTAAAAGCTCTAAAACAATATAACTATTAGGACCTTGGAATGAAAATCTTAGTAGCAGTAAAGCGTGTCGTTGATTACAACGTCAAAATTCGGGTGAAGTCAGATAACTCTGGTGTCGATCTGGCAAACGTCAAAATGAGCATGAACCCATTTGATGAGA
>JBEGSZ010000011.1:0-6246 GCA_041179645.1 Pseudomonadota bacterium | reverse complement strand
ACACTAATACTGCCGGCATTTCATTTCCTACAGAATAATGCCAACTCAATAATATTGATAACGCTAGTTTTAATGGGCTTGTCAGCAATCCTTGCACTAGTAGTGGGCCCACAAACAGCCTTACTTGCAGAGTTATTCCCAGCCAAAACCAGAAATAGCGCGGCCACTCTTCCGCACAACTTGGCGGCTGGATGGATTGGGGGACTTCTTCCACTTATTGTGACTTGGTTGAATCAACACTGGGAGAGCAATATTGCAGGGCTTTGGTACCCGACTATTTTCTTGGCCAGTGGTGCAATTGTGGCGATGCTGTATTTGCCAGAGACTAGAAAAACGAATTTACAGAATTAAATGCTGTGCAATATGCTTCATTGTGGGTTTTATAAAGAAAAAACCTAAATTCGTGCGAATTTAGGTTTTGAATTTTGGTGCCCCTTGTCCGACTCGAACAGACCACCTACTGATTACAAATCAGTTGCTCTACCAGATGAGCTAAAGGGGCAACGGATAATATTTTAACCTATTTCACAATCGTCAAGGAAGGTCTGCCAGCTTTTGGCTTTTCAGGATTCTCAGAGCCCGTATCTTTAGGCTTGACTGACTGGCTAGCATCAAACGGAAAAGACATTCCCTGACCATTTTCTCGGGCATAGATAGCCAAAACATGACTTACTGGAACCATGATTTTTCGTGGAACTCCGCCAAATCTTGCCTGAAAGCTGATCCAGTCATTATCTAGATTCAGTTGATGGCATGCCTCAAGAGATAAATTGAGCACGATCTCATCATTCTTTACAAACTCCATAGGCACTTCAACATTGGAGTCTACAAAGACCGCCATAAAAGGCGTAAAACCAAAATCCGTGCACCACTGATGTAGAGCACGGATTAGGTAGGGTTTATTACTTGGAATATCGGACATGCTTATCTTGCCAGCATGAGCAATGAGCCGCTTAGCGACGCATTACCTTTTCTGAGGGAGTTAAAGCTTCAATGTAGGCGGGTCTGCTGAAAATACGCTCAGCGTACTTCAAGAGAGGAGCTGCATTGCGTGAGAGGTCTATACCATAGTGCTCTAAACGCCACAATAACGGGGCGATAGCTACATCCAGCATAGAAAACTCTTCACCCAACATATACTTATTCTTTACAAAAATAGGTGCAAGCTGAGTTAAGCGATCACGAATAGCCAAACGCGCTTTTTCGTGAGACTTCTCTGCCGCCTTACCTTTTTCATTTTCCAGGGCTGCAACGTGCACGAACAATTCTTTCTCAAAATTGAAAAGGAAGAGGCGTGCGCGAGCGCGAGCAACTGGATCAGGCGGCATTAATTGTGGATGAGGAAAACGCTCGTCAATATATTCATTGATGATGTTTGATTCATACAAAATCAAATCACGCTCAACCAAGATTGGAACTTGGCCATAAGGGTTCATCACCGAGATGTCTTCAGGCTTGTTAAACAAGTCAACATCACGGATCTCAAAGTCCATGCCTTTTTCAAAAAGCACCAAACGGCAGCGTTGCGAGAATGGGCAGTTTGTGCCCGAGTACAACACCATCATAAATTTATTTCCTTAAATATCTACTTCAATACAACAAACGCAAAAACAGCTGCGACTTTAAATCTTCGAAAACCTTGGCTTAGTGAATATCTTTCCAGTAAGCCTTATTCAAACGTGAAGCTAAGAGCGTAAAAATTGCCAGGAAGATCAGCACAATCACACCCAGACGCTTACGCTCGAGTTGAACTGGCTCAGCCATCCATGACATGAAAGCAACTAGGTCAGCAATATTGTCGTCATACTCTTGTGGCTTCATGGTTCCAGGCGTTAACTGCTCAAAACCAACAAATACCTTTTCCATACGACTTTCATCATGCGGGTCTTTACGCTCTTCAAACTTCGCAGCACGCTCACCTTGTAACTGCCATAGAACGTGTGGCATACCAACGTTTGGATATACCAAGTTATTCCAACCAGTTTGGGTTGTATCGTCTTTATAGAAAGTGCGGAAATAGGTATAGAGCCAATCCGTGCCCCGTGCTCGAGCCTCTACAGATAAGTCAGGGGGAGTTTTGCCAAAGAACGCTTTTCCTTCTTTTGGCGTCATGGAGATCGTCATCAGATCGCCAACCTTAGCATCAGTAAAAATCAAGTTATCTTTGATTTGCTGATCAGTCAGACCAATATCACGCAAGCGGTTGTAACGCATGCTGGTAGCGGAGTGACAGTTCAAGCAATAGTTCACAAATAACTTGGCACCGTTTTGTAGAGATGCATTATTACTAACGCGATTTGGCGCCGTATCCAATGGAAAGCCGCCTTCATTGGCATTAGCGCTTACGCCAAAGCCCAGGGCAGCAACTAGAACAGTTGCTTGGCAGACGCCCATCAAAGTTTGCAGAATTCGTTTCATACTAGTTCCTAATTTCTCGGGTATCTGAATTAATGGGACTTAAAAGTAACGCGAGTTGGAACTGGCTTGAATGTACCAAGCTTGCTCCAGAAAGGCATCGCTAAGAAGAAGCCCAGATAATAAATAGTACAAATCTGAGAAATCTTTTCAAATACTGGTGAAGGTGGCTCGATACCCAGATAACCCAAAATCACGAAGCTCACGATAAATACTCCGTAGATGTATTTATGGAACTGCGGACGGTAACGAATAGACTTCACTGGAGAGTGATCTAACCATGGCAAGAAGAATAGGATCACAACAGAACCACCCATGATCACAACTCCCCAGAACTTCGCATCAAATGCATAGAATCCAGCAGCCAAAACTAGTGCAATTGTTGCGCATGCGCCTTTGACTCTGAGGTCCTTAGACTTTAGGGCAAACATTCCTAAAATCACTGCCAAGAAAATCCAGAGCGGCAATAAGAAGTTAGAAGTAGTTGCGCGCAACATGGAATAGAACGGCGTGAAATACCAAACCGGCGCAATGTGCGTTGGAGTTACAAATGGATTTGCAGGGATAAAGTTATTTGCCTCTAAGAAGTAACCACCCATCTCCGGTGCAAAGAAAACAATGCAAGCAAACACCATCAGGAATCCACCCAAATACATCACGTCATGGACGCTGTAATACGGATGGAATGGGATGCCGTCTACTGGATGGCCATTTGCATCCAGCGTCTCTTTGATTTCTACACCGTCAGGATTGTTTGAGCCAACTTCATGCAAGGCAAGAATGTGGGCTGCAACCAATCCAATCAACACCAACGGAATAGCAATCACGTGGAACGCGAAGAAGCGATTCAGGGTTGCATCGCCAACTACATAATCACCCCGCAGCCACAAAGATAGATCTGGGCCAATCAATGGGATAGCAGAGAACAAGTTCACGATAACTTGAGCGCCCCAATAGGACATTTGGCCCCATGGGAGCAAGTAACCAAAGAACGCCTCACCCATCAAGCACAAGAAAATCGCGCAACCAAAAATCCAAATCAACTCGCGTGGCTTGCGATAGGAACCGTAAATCAGGCCACGGAACATGTGCATATAGACCACAACAAAGAACATTGAAGCGCCAGTAGAGTGCATGTAGCGAATCAACCAGCCCCATGGCACTTCGCGCATGATGTATTCAACTGATTCAAATGCTTTAGCTGCATCTGGTTTGTAGTTCATTACCAAGAAAATGCCAGTGATGATCTGAATCGCTAATACAACAATTGCTAATGCACCAAAAATATAGAAGAAATTCAGGTTTTTAGGAGCGTAGTACTCGCTCATGTGACGCTTAAACGCTTCTGTTACTGGCAAGCGTGAATCCACCCAAGCCATAAGCTTTTGTGCGCCAGAGGCGTTTGCTGGGACTTCTTTTTCGTGAAATGCCATTTATCTCTCCTTAGGCCTTCTTATCTTCGCCAACCAGAATCTTGGTATCGCTCAAATACATATGCGGCGGCACTTCCATATTGTCTGGGGCTGGTTTGTTCTTAAATACGCGGCCTGCCATATCAAATGTAGAGCCATGGCATGGGCATAGGAAGCCGCCTGGCCAAGTATTCGGCAAAGAAGGCTGTGGGCCTGACTCAAACTTCGCAGTTGGAGAGCAGCCTAAATGGGTGCAAATACCCACTACAACCAGGTATTCGGGCTTAATTGAACGCCATTGGTTCTGGGCATAAGGAGGGGTAAATTGGGCTGGATCCCTTAAAGAATCAGGGTCTGCGAGCTCGGAATCAATTTTAGACAGCTCGGCTACTTGCTCAGGTGTGCGGCGTACGACCCAAACTGGCTTACCGCGCCACTCAACCATACGCATCTCGTCTGGCTGCATGCCAGAAATATCGATCTCAACAGCGGCTCCAGCGGCTTTTGCACGCTCAGAAGGCTCAAAACTGTCCACAAAAGGGTAAAGGGCTGCGGCTGCACCAACACCGCCAACCGCCGAGGTCGCGATCAACCAATTACGACGATCCTTATCCATGCAGGGCTTGTCACTCATTTACAGAATTCCTTGATAGGGCATTTTTAGATGGAAATTGCTTAAAGGTAGGATTTTAAAGTAAAAAGTGGGGTATGCAAGAAAGTTATGGGGTTAATCTTGAGATAATCCCGATGAATTAGAAAAGAGAGGGATTTATGGCTGTTTTAAAGGAATTTCGGGACTTCGCAGTCAAGGGCAATGTTATCGATTTGGCAGTAGGCGTCATCATTGGCGGGGCATTTGGAAAGATTGTTGATTCCCTAGTCAATGACATCGTGATGCCGGTGATTTCCACCCTTTTGGGGGGTCATATTGACTTTACCAACCTTTTTTTGGTGCTTGGCAATATTCCAGAAGGGGTGCCTAGAACCTTTGATGCACTCAAAAAGGCTGGGGTACCTATTTTTGCCTACGGCAACTTCATCACCATCTCCATCAACTTCATCTTGTTGGCCTTCGTGATCTTCCAGATGGTCAAAGTGGTTAACAGAATCCGTACTATTGATGCTCCGCCTGCACCACCCACGCCAGAAGATGTGGTCTTGTTAAGAGAAATTCGGGATAGCCTTAAAAGATAAGAAGCGGGGAGCTTACTTACAGGCTGCCTTAATAATGCATTTCCCCAGCTTCGCCCAATAGTCTCGTGCCTTTGGCGTCAGTTCAATACATTTTTTACGGCCATCGGTATCAGCACCATAACGAATAAGGTCCTGCTTTTCTAAATATGCAATACGCCTATGTAGGGTGGCTGGAGACCCTATGTCATTTGCATAAATAACATCCCCAACTAAGAGTGGTTTGCCCTGCTTTTCATGAGTGACAATAAATTCGAGTAGCCTTTTTTCAATATGATCTAACTTTGGAAAAGATGGGGACGCCTCTAAGGCTTCCAGTAATTGCGTAAATCTAAGATACGCGTCAATGAGTAAAGAAGATTGCATGTTTGTCTCCAGCTGCTTATTTTTGGTTTCTTATCCTCATACTCTAAACCAAAGCTCAAAAAGTTCAAAAGTTTTTTAAGTTACTTCAAGAGTTACCTCTTTTTGTGCATTTTATCAATTCAAATTAGAATTATTTTTGACTGATAATATCGATTAATGAATAAAGAAAAAATAATCCAGGCGTTAACTGCTGTCTGTATAGCATTGGTTTGGGGTATTTGCGATTTCATTAATCATGAAGCACTCCATTTTCTTAAATCTGATAAATTTCTTTATTCAATATATTTTTTAGCTGGCCTGAGATTGCTTGCGGTGATATTGTTTGGCTATGTTGGATTTTTTGGTATCTTTTTTGGAAATGCATTTTCTAGTATTCTTTGGCGTGATTACGATCCAAATGATGCTATTTGGTTAGCGCTACTATCTTCCTCGGCCGCTCTATTTTCTTATAAGCTATGGCAAAAGTTAACCGCCACGAGTGATTCATTTAGTGGAGTGAGCCCTCGTCAGATTTTTTATCTCATTGTCTTAAATGGCATCATTACTGCGTTATTCAGGTTTTCGTATCTTTTCTATATCAACAA
This sequence comes from Pseudomonadota bacterium, assembly GCA_041179645.1. Taxonomy (GTDB): domain Bacteria; phylum Pseudomonadota; class Gammaproteobacteria; order Burkholderiales; family Burkholderiaceae; genus Polynucleobacter. The sequence continues at coordinate 278 of JBEGSZ010000011.1, read as the reverse complement.
TCAAATCTCGAGCGCCCTCATCATTAACACCCTGGCTGCCAATATCTCTGGAGCCATTTTCTTTTTATATATTATCAAGCTCTCTAATAATGTATATCAACGAATAAGGCGCTAATCTCCAGCAACATCAAACACTCTTTAAATCTTCATCTCTTAGTTTATGGAGATTTAAAGAATGAAAAAATCGCTATTAGCAGTTGCAGCAATCGGCGCATTTGCCTCAGCAGCTCAAGCTCAGTCATCAGTAACCGTATACGGAATCATGGACGTTGGTTTCC
>JBEGSZ010000010.1:0-149530 GCA_041179645.1 Pseudomonadota bacterium | reverse complement strand
CGTTGGAAGAGGGGGCTGCTTGGATCATTCCATGGTTGTGAGCCAAAGTTACCGCTGCCACTATTGGCGCCATCAACATCATCCAATTTGACGCTTGAGCAAGCTGCCAAAAATAAGGCTGTTACACCAACGAGGGTGAGGGTTGCGGCACGGCGTGCGATAGAAATCTTCATGATCTTTCCTTTTTCCTACAAACTGAGTTACTAAATAAGCTAATAGCCAATATTATGCCCCTAAGAGCCCAATATTGGCTATTTCACCAGAAAGATCTGGCTGCCTAACTATGGCCTGGCGAGGCTTAGTCCATAAATGGACCCCAAGATGGCTGACGTACATCAGACCCTGGAATACTTAAGACTTGCTTGGAATTGCCGTCGACCGATACCGCAGCTAAGACCCGTTTGCCACCCACTTTGGTGGAATACAGGACATAACGACCGTTTGCTGCAAAAGATGGGGATTCATCGCTAGTGCCGTCAGTAAGCGCTTGGGAATCGCCAGTAGCCAGATTGAGGATATAGAGACGGAATGCCCCGCCAATATTGGCGATATAGGCCAAATACTTACCATCTGGTGAAATGCGTGGCGAGGTGACAAAGCCTTGCTTATAGGTAATGCGCTTTGCCCCTTCGACTTGCTCGCCTTCAGCGCTCATCCTGTAAATCTGGGGATTGCCACCACGATCACTCGTGAAATAGATGTAACGACCATCTGCGGAGTATTGGGGCTCAGTGTCAATGGTGTAGCCGCGCGTAATGCGGTGTAAACCGGTGCCATCAGCATTAATGCTGTAGATCTGGGTATTGCCATCTTTAGATAGAGAGATCGCCAATTTTTTGCCGTCAGGCGACCAAGCTGGCGCACTGTTATTGCCCTTCTGGTTTGACAGGGAGATGCGGCGACCAGTTGCGAGTTCATGAACGTAAATGACGGGTTTGCGATCTTCAAAAGAAACGTAAGCTACTTTCTTGCCATCAGGTGACCATGATGGGGAGATGATTGGTTCACCGCTATTCATTGCATTGCGAATGTTCTGACCATCCGCATCAGAGATCACGAGGCGATAGCGCTTACCTTCTTTAATGACATAAGAGAGGCGGGTTGAAAAAATACCGCGCTCACCCAATAGTTTGAGGATGATGTCATCAGCAATTTTGTGAGCTGCTGCACGTAAATTGTCTGCACTGGAGTTGATATTCAAGCCGCCAAGACTTTCAGACTTACGAATATCAAACAGCTTATAGCGAATCTCAAACTGGCCTGTGCCAGTCTGCACTACAGAACCTACAGCTAAAGCATCTGCACCGCGAGCTGCCCAAGATTTGTAGTTTGGTGTGCCCTCGTCACTTTCACTCGCATTACCGTTTTCAGTATTTTTGAAGTAACCACTGCGCGCTAAGTCTTGGCGAATAATGTCAGTCACACTAGTCGGTAGCTTGTTCTCATCCTTAAAACGCATCACGGCGATGGGATAGAGGGATTGGCCTACGCCAGTGATTTGAATATTCATTTGCGCTAGCGCTGAAGAACTCAGGCCAGTCATGGACAACATCACTACGAATATTGATGTCACTAGTGAAGAATACTTTTTAGCTACTTGCAACATGCTTTAGTCCTTGGGTTTAAAGGTCAGCTTAACTTCTCTTTGAGGAATTTTTCCATTGTCGTCTTTTGGCAGACTTTCTGCGCGAGTCAGTGCGAGGAGGACTGCGCGATCCCAACCGGAATTGCCGCTAGAGCTCACAAGCTCTGTACTTAAGATTGCACCATCCGGCGCCAGATTGACTTTAACAACTGCCGCAGGATTGCCACTAATCGATTCTGGATTAAATACGATGAGTGGTTTGACTTTCTTGACGACTTTATCTGTCCAGCCGGGAGGCGCATTACCGCCTGCGCCAACACCACTTCCGCTAGTACCGCCACTACCGCCTTCAGCGCCAGCGGCTGCACGTAAGCGTGCCAGCTGGTCTGCGCGCACTTTTTCAGCGGCGGCATTGGCTTTAGTTTCTGCTGGTGCAGCAGCTTTTGGTGCTTCAGCCTTTTTAGGCTTCTCTTTTTCTTTTTCCTTGGGTGGAGTAGGTTTTACCGGTTTTGGAGTTTCTTTCACCACTTCTTTTTTTGGAGGCTCTTTCTCCACCTTCTTTTTCTTGATCGCGATATCGGCCGCTTCTTCCTTCATCTCGTTTTTCACTTCAGGCTCGACAGGCGCTTCAACTTGCTGGCTCGCATCCCAGAGTTCAACCTCTACACCAGAGGGTGTCGAGTTGTTCCAGTTAATGCCGATGACTAAGAAGGCGAGTAAACCTAAGTGCGCAGCCAGTGAAAAACTAAAAGCACGTTTAGTGCTTTCGTTTTTAGTGGGGCGTCCTCGAGTGAAATTCGAGTGAAAAGTTTGCGCGCTATTCATGTACTCAATACGAAGAGGCTTATTGGCTCTTCACCGCGAGGCCGACACGTTTCACACCATTCTCTTTCAGTTTGGACATCACTTCCATCACGACTTCATATTTAATGGATTTATCTGCAGCAAGAACAACAGGTTGCTCAGCAGACTTTTCTGCTTGTGATCTTGCAAATGCGCCGAGTTCAAGCTTATTTAAAGTCTGTACTGGATCGCCATCTTTACGCACGATGACATTCTCATTGGCATCAATCGTTAAAAAGACAGGCGGTAAGGTTTGCACTTTTGCACCACCTACCGTTGGCAAATTGACGACACCAGGATTGACCATCGGAGCTGTCACCATAAAGATCACGAGCAGCACCAGCATCACATCAATGTAGGGCACCACATTGATGTCGGCCATTGCCCGACGCTTAGAAGATTTTCTGAGTGAGCCGGCCATGCTTATTTGCCTGAGGCTTGACGTTGCAAGATGTTAGTGAACTCTTCAATGAAGGTTTCAAAACGAATGGCAAGGCGATCCACATCTGTAGCGGCACGGTTATAGGCAACCACCGCAGGGATAGCAGCAAACAAACCGATAGCAGTTGCAATCAGCGCCTCTGCAATACCTGGGGCTACTGCAGATAAAGTGGCATTCTGGACGTTAGCTAGGCCGCGGAAGGAGTGCATGATCCCCCAAACGGTGCCAAAGAGGCCGATATAAGGTGAGACTGAGCCAACGGATGCTAGGAAGGGCAGATTGGCTTCTAGCATGTCCATTTCACGCTGGTAGGTCGCTTTCATGGCACGGCGGGCGGCATCGATTTCACGGACTTTCATGAACTCTTGCATGCCGGCTTCAAAGATGTGCTCCAAAACCGCATCGCTGCAGGTATTGCGCTGAGCGGCCTCTAGAAGGGTATTGAGATCGCCCCCAGACCAAAAATCCCGCTCAAAACGCTCGGTATCTTGTCTTACACCCCGCAGAATGGCAGTTTTCTTAAAAATGATGGTCCAAGAGGCTACAGACATGCTGAGTAATAACAACATTACTAACTGTACTAATAGGCTGGCATTAAGGACTAGGGAGAGGAATGAGAGGTCTTGTGTGGTGTTCATGGTGGATTTTGTATGATGTAGGTTGATTTTACTAAGTTAATTCACTCTGCCATACAACTTCATCAGGATTATGACCATGTTTGACCGCCAAAACACCTTAGCCAAAACCGACCCAGAATTGTGGGCAGCGATCCAGAATGAGAATAAGCGTCAAGAAGACCATATTGAGCTTATCGCTTCTGAGAACTACACCTCACCAGCAGTGATGCAGGCTCAGGGCTCTCAGTTGACTAATAAATACGCTGAAGGCTATCCAGGGAAGCGTTACTACGGTGGTTGTGAGTTTGTGGATGTCGCTGAGCAATTGGCTATTGATCGTGTCAAGGCTTTGTTTGGTGCTGAGGCGGCGAACGTTCAACCTCATTGTGGCGCGTCTGCTAACCAGGCAGTATTCTTAGCTTTCTTGAAGCCAGGCGACACATTCATGGGCATGAGCTTAGCTGAAGGTGGTCACTTGACTCACGGTATGGCTCTGAATATGAGCGGCAAGTGGTTTAACCCAATTGCTTATGGCTTAGATAAAAATGAAGAAATTGATTACGAGCAGATGGAGCATTTGGCTCGTGAGCACAAACCAAAATTGATTATTGCTGGCGCCTCTGCGTATTCCAAGAAGATTGATTTTGAGCGCATCGGCAAATTGGCAAAAGAAGTGGGCGCGATTTTCATGGTGGACATGGCGCACTACGCAGGCTTAGTTGCTGCTGGCGTATATCCAAACCCAGTGCCACATGCTGATATTGTGACTTCCACAACGCACAAGAGCTTGCGTGGTCCTCGCGGCGGCATTATCTTGATGAAGGCTGAGCACGAGAAAGCAATTAACTCAGCGGTATTCCCTGGCCTACAGGGTGGCCCTTTGATGCATGTGATCGCTGGTAAGGCTGCAGCATTTAAAGAGGCACAAGAGCCTGGCTTTATTGATTATCAAAAGCAGGTGGTTGCTAATGCCAAAGCTTTGGCAGAGACATTGATTGCGCGTGGCCTACGTATTGTTTCTGGCGGTACAGATTCTCACGTGATGTTGGTGGACTTACGCGCCAAGAAAATGACTGGTAAAGAAGCTGAGCGCGTATTGGGCGAAGCGCACATCACTTGCAATAAGAATGGCATTCCAAATGATCCAGAAAAGCCAATGGTGACGAGTGGTATTCGTTTGGGCTCACCAGCAATGACTACTCGTGGATTCAAAGAAGCTGAAGCGCGTCAGGTAGGTAATTTCATTGCAGACGTTTTGGATAACCCAACTGATGCTGACAATATCGCTAAGGTTCGTGCGCAAGTTGCAGAGTTGACAAAGCGTTTTCCGGTTTACGGTTAAAGAAAGCCCTCATTGCGCTGCCCTTTCTGCCACAACGACGATACCCAGGTTCTAGATACCCGGGTATCGGACGAGGGCGATACCATCCGCCGACGTCGCCGGTGTGCCAAATGCGATAAACGATTTACGACTTACGAGCGTGTTGAGCTCGTATTGCCGGCAATCGTTAAGAAGAATGGTAGCCGTGTTGAATACAGTCACGATAAGTTAGTCAGCTCAGTCAAGCTGGCATTGCGCAAGCGCCCAGTCTCTTCCGACTCAGTTGATGAATCAATTGCCCGCATTGAAGAGAAGTTGCTCAGCCTGGGTGAAAAAGAAATCCCAAGTGAGCGTGTTGGTGAGCTCGTGATGCGTGAGCTCAAGCGCTTGGATAAAGTAGCTTATATCCGCTTTGCCTCAGTCTATAGAAGCTTTGCAGATATTGAATCTTTCGAGAGTGCGCTGAAGGAGTTGAAGTAAGTCCCTCACAAAATAACTTCCAATCCTTTTCTCTCGATTAAGGATAAAAGTTTTAAAGATGTCCCGCTCGGCTTTTTATCCCCCGCCTCCCATTTTTGAATGGTTGATAGGCTGGTATTGATAGCCAATGCAAATACAGCCTGACTCAAATGAGTTTTACTTCGTAGTTGCTTGATGCGTTTGGCCGTCATTGGCTTTACCTCTAGGTGCCGTAAAGCCTCAAATTCTTCCATGCTTTTTTTAGTAATGACACCGGCTTTATGAAGTCCCTTCACGGTATCCGTCATCTCTTCAATAATTCGATTTTTTGTTTTATTAAGCATTGTTTGTTAACTCCTTAAGTTCCCCGGCAAGGATTGCTTCTTCGATATCTTTATCAGTTAGGTGTAGCAGTCTATTTGCTGCACCTTGTAAATGAACGAGCTCGTCATCATTAATATTATCTTTTTCATTTTTTACGAAGCCAAAAATAAAAAACCATTTCCTAAAGATTTTGCCTGCCACCAGCGTTCTTGCTCCCACTCTTTTACCCATGCCTGGCAGGGCAATTCTTTTCTTATACACATTCCCACCAAGATCCGCATCAACGAGACCAGCCTCCATTTCCGCAACTGCGAAGAGTAGATCTTCATCTTTTAAGTCAGTTTTTCTCATCCACTTATTAAAAGTTTTTGTCTTGAAGGTACGTTTTTTGGTCATAAAAAACTATACCACTGAGTACGTTAGTTAAATAATACCCCTTTTTCTGACAAAGAAAAAGGGGCTGCAAAAGCAGCCCCTTCAACTGGTAAATATGAAAGTTATTTCAAGACAGCAAAGATTGAGGCAGTAATGTCATCAACGCTGCCAGTACCGCTAACCTTACGATATGCCGGAGCCTTCACCTTGTCAGCTGCATTGCTTTGTGTTGCCCAAGTAGAGTAGTACTCCACAAGCGGACGAGTCTGATCGTTGTATACCTGCAAGCGCTTGCGAACAGTTTCTTCTTTGTCATCATCACGCTGAATCAAGGCTTCACCAGTAACATCATCTTTACCTTCCACTTTTGGTGGGTTAAAAGTAACGTGATAGGTGCGACCTGAAGCTGGGTGAACGCGACGACCGCTCATGCGATCAATGATGGCATCAAACGGTACATCGATTTCTAAAACGTAATCGATTGGCACGCCAGCATCTTTCATGGCTTGTGCTTGGGGAATGGTTCTTGGGAAACCGTCAAACAAGTAACCCTTGCTGCAATCTGGTTGGGTTAAACGATCTTTTACTAATCCAATGATGATGTCGTCAGAAACGAGGCCACCGGCATCCATAATTTTTTTAGCAGCAATGCCAAGTTCACTCCCAGCTTTAACGGCAGCGCGCAACATGTCGCCTGTCGAGATTTGTGGAATGGCAAATTTTTCGCAAATGAACTGAGCTTGTGTTCCTTTGCCAGCACCTGGTGCACCGAGCAGAATCAACCGCATTGTTTTCCCCTTAGAAGACCCTCATTGTCCCGTATTTTTTCGGGATCCTTTGTAACTAATTCCTAGGATTATCCCCGAGAAGCTCAGGGCAACCAGATTCTGGGCTAGCCGGCCAAGATGCGGCGTACCCGCTCAAGGTCTTCAGCTGTATCAACCCCAGCTGGCGGGGCTTCGCCAGCAGTATGGACTGCAATGCGGTAGCCATTCCAGAGGGCGCGAAGCTGTTCTAGAGCCTCGGCTTGCTCAGGTGGCGCAGGCTCAAGGCGGGTGTAGGCCTGCAGAAAATCAGCCCGATAGGCGTAGATACCCAAATGACGTAAATAAGTGATTGATTGCTGTGAGTCTGGATCCCGTACAAACGGAATAGTGGATCTAGAGAAGTAGAGAGCCTCATTGGAGCGGTTGAGGACTACTTTGACTACATTTGGGTTGTTAATTTCTGCAGCATCAACAATCGGTACTGCCACAGTCGAAATTGCGCATGCGGCATTGTCCGCCAAAGTTTGAGCAACCTGATTGATCAACTCTGGTGGAATGAGTGGCTCATCACCCTGCACGTTCACAACTAAGGTATCTGCTGGAAGCTTTAATAGTTGCGCTACTTCTGCAATGCGGTCTGTGCCGGTAGGGTGATCTGCGCTAGTTAATAAACACTCAATCCGATGCTCATCACACGCTGCCTGAATTTCTGGTGAGTCGGTTGCAACTACAACGCTTTGGGCATTGGATTGCTGCGCACGCTCAGCCACACGAATTACCATCGGCTTGCCACCAATATCGGCGAGTGGCTTACGAGGCAGGCGAGTAGATCCCAGTCTTGCAGGAATCACCACTAAAAATTCGGGAGGCTTAATGCTCATGAACTGGATTTCAACTGATCAATGCTTAATTGATTTCATCTGCAGAAAGACTGCGGGCTTCATCAACAATCATGACGGGAATGTCATTTCGAATGGGATAGGCTAAGCGATCCGCTTTACAGATGAGCTCATGTTTTTCTGCATCTAAATGCAAAGTGCTTTTGCACAAAGGGCAGACTAAAATCTCTAATAAGCGCTTGTCCATATTTGATCTTTGTTATTTTTTATAAAGTGTATTGATTTGGATCGGGTCTTTGCAAAATCGATTGCAACCATTCTGCTAATGTATTTGGAATCTCTAAACTCATTGGAACGACCCAAATGCGTTCATCGTGGATTGGGGAGCATTTTACGGCATCCTTTTCAGTAATGAGGATGCACTCAGCATTGATTGCGGAGAAAAATGCTGGGGTGTAGCTAGCGTGGTCAGCCAATCCAATGCACTTACCCGCAATCCCTTGCTTCAGTAAGTCGTCAAAAAAGCGTTGTGGACTACCAATGGCAGCGACAGCAGTAATCTTATTTGGAAGATAGGTATCTGCAATTTTGGATAGGGATTGTGTATTGCTTGGATTATTTAGTTGATAGGGTGTGCCCAGTTGACTGCTTAGCGTAAAAGCGCGTCGCCCTAAAAAATATTCATCGATGTGGCTGGAGGGAGTGATAGCCCCAGTCATTAAAGTGGCATCGCGCTCGCGTGATGCAGGCTCACGTAATGGTCCTGCAGGCAGCAAGAAGCCATTGCCTTCACCTCGTTGATCACGCACTACAAATTCAATATCACGACCCCCTTCTCGAGCGGGCCAGCGCAGCAGGCTTCGATGCTGTAAGCCATCATCACTGATGATGACGTTTACTGAGGGATCTTGCTTTAGCAAAGACTGAATGCTGAGGGTTCGTTTGGGGTGGACCCAAATCGGAAACCGGTTGCCTGTGCGCTTGGCAATTAAGACAGGTTCATCGCCTACTTCCGCAGGCTCGGAATCGCTTTTTACTTGGCGTGGTGCGCTTAATGCAGATGCACCATAACCCCTACTAATAATTCCAGGCTGCCAACCCATGCTTGCGAGTTGCTCAGCTAATGCAATGACGATAGGAGTTTTACCAGTACCACCCACGCGGATATTACCAACAATAATGATCGGTACCGGTGCTGGTTTACGTCTTCCTAAATTTAGTTCATCAATCAAATTTAAAGCTTGATTTACCCAGCCGTATAGCTTAGATAAAGGCCAAAGCACCAGACTTGTTGGTCCGCGTCTTTCCCAAAAGCGGGGAGCCTTATTAAAGAAAGAAGATTTTTTTGGCGATGACATTAAAGGCGATTTATTAGGCTCAATGTTTCTGGTGTATTGAACTACTTCTTCGTAGTTTGACTGCTAAATACGATATTGGATAGGCTAGCATCACGCGCTGCCTCTAAGGCGCTCATGACCGCCTGATGGGGGGCTTTAGCATCGGCATCGATATTGACTTGGATAGCATTATCTTTGTTAAGTGCACTCAGGCCATTACTTAATTGGCTACGGTCAGTCACTTTGCCATTAATGGCAAAGCGCCCATCACGACTGACTGCAATATAAATTTGTTTAACCTCCGATTGACTGGCTGCACCATTGGCGGTCGGCAAGGTGATGGCTAATTCTTGGTAGCGGGTAAATGTAGTGGAGATCATCAAAAAGATCAGTACCACCAGCAACACATCAATAAAAGGAATGAGATTGATCTCGGGCTCTACCGAAGATGTATGTACTCCTAATGAAAATGGACCTCGATGCTGAAGTTTATTTGCTAACCAACTCATTTTGTATCCGCAGAATGTGGATAGAGTTTTTTAAATAGTTGACGGGTAAATTCTTCGCACTCATGTTGACGTTGATTTGCCATCGCACGCAGACCACGCCATGCAGCTAAAGCGGGAATCGCAATTAACAAACCAAAAGCCGTGTTGTACAAGGCAATAGAGATGCCATGCGCTAACTGTTGAGGGCTGCCGACACCTTGACTGCCAAAGATTTCAATCATGCCGACAACCGTACCAAAAAGCCCTAAAAGAGGGGCAACGGTTGCAATGGTTGCCAAAATACCAAGATAGCGCTCTAGCTTTAACCAGGTAGATTGAGCGCTGGCTTGTAATTCCTCTAAGGCAGAGTCTGCGGAGCTGCCAGAGGCTTTTTCGCGAAGGATGCAGGCAAAGAGGCCACCCACAGGAGAAAGTTGGCTGATCGCACTAATTTCAGCTTCTGAGACTGTTTTTTGCTGTGAAATAGCATTCGCTAGTCCAAATACCGTTTCTAAACTGTCTTTCGGAAATAAGTGAATTTGCCGCAAATACCAGGCACGCTCAATGACAATGGCCAGCCCGATAATGGAGATGATAAGAAGTGGCCAGATAGGCCAACCAGCAGACAGTAAGATTGAGTACATAAGCTCAGTACTTTAGCTGAATTAAAAACCCGTTTTCACAAAGGCATCCTGTGGATAACTCTGTGCAAAACTTTTTAGAAAATAGCTTGTAAGTCCTTGATTGATGGTGATGCCATCCCAATAACTAGGATTCAGTCTAATATTGAGCTTAATAATTCATGATATAAATCAATAAGATAGAAATGATCTGTTGGTTTTATGAGACGTTATGGGTCAGTAATTACTTACTTATGGAGCCTAGACTAAGGGCGAATAAGCGTCTGTGGATATTTATCGGTCGCAAGGCCTGATGCTTGTGTAGAAAAAGAGAAAAAATGTCGGAAATATCAAGGGAAATCCTCAGTGTTGGCGATCTAAACCGCGCCATTGCTAGCTCTTTAGAAGAGCGCTTTGATACCGTCTGGGTTAGCGGTGAGATTTCCAATTTCAAGGCATATGACAGTGGGCACTGGTATTTCTCCTTGAAGGACGAAGAGGGGCAGATCCGTTGTGTGATGTTCCGCGGCCGCAATGGGCAAGTCGGATTTATGCCTCAATCTGGGGATTTGGTAGAAGTTGCTGCCAATCTGGGCTTTTATGTTCCGCGTGGGGATATTCAACTGACGGTGCAAAGCATGCGCCGCGCTGGCATGGGCGGTCTTTATGAAGCCTTTTTAAAGCTCAAGGCAAAACTCGCCAAAGAGGGCTTATTTGATGTTGAGAGCAAGCGCCCCATTCCAACCCACCCAAGATCGATCGGCATTATTACTTCGCCGCAGGCTGCGGCCTTAAAAGATGTGCTGAGTACATTAGCTAGAAGAGCGCCGCATATACCGATTGTGATTTACCCAACATTGGTCCAAGGGCCAGATGCGCCCGCTGGAATTGTTGCCGCGCTGAAGGCTGCCGAAACAGAAAATGTAGTTGATGTCATATTGCTGGTACGGGGCGGTGGCAGCATTGAAGATCTCTGGGCATTTAATGATGAGCAACTGGCTTACGCTATCGCGCAGTCTTCCATACCGATTGTCAGCGGTGTTGGGCATGAGACCGATGTCACTATTGCTGACTTTGTTGCTGACTTGCGAGCACCAACCCCAACGGGCGCGGCAGAATTAGCGGCACCACGACGCGATCAAATGCTGCAAGAGTTAGATGCCATCATGCAAGCATTGCTGCAAAGAGTGAGTCAGCGAGTACAGCGCGAAGCGCAAACCTTAGATCAATTGGCTTTGCGTCTCAGTCATGCCTTACCTAACCCTGATCGCATGCGTGAGCAAATTAGTGGTTGGCAAAAAAGACTGAATCAAGCGTGGCTAGTAAGGGTTGAGAATTGGAAACGCGATCAAGGTCATTTCCAGTCTCAACTTGAAATGCTGAACCCACAAAGAACTCTAGAGCGGGGTTATGCAGTTATCTTGAGCAAGGAAGAGCAAGCAATGCATGCAGTGCGCAGCCCCAACGAGCTCAGTACAGAAAGTGTATTTGAAGTACGGCTGGCAGAGGGGCGGGTAGAGGTGGAGTTTTCGAAGGTTAGGCAAGTTAATTGATTTATCGTATTCCCGTGTTGCTAATGGGTATATAAAATCTTAGTTATTATACAAATAATTATTTGTATAATAACTGCATGAAAAATGATTTCTATAGCCCTTTGTCTTTATCTGCACAAACAGCCTACGCTGAATTGCAGGATCAATTAAGAATTCAAGCAATTGATCGTTTTCGAAAGCTGCCCGGTGCTTTCCACAAGCAAACTCAAAAAGGAAAGCCCTATATTTATTATGGGTACAGAGATCTGGATGGTACGGGCCGTATGGCTTATGTTGGCCCAGAAGATAGCAGGGTTCTCGAGTTAATTAAAAAACATGACGCAGTTAAGGTTGGCGATGCGCACAGTAAGATCAAGGCACAGGCAAAATCTGCTGAAGCGTTGGGATGTGTCACTACATTGACGAAGCATTTCCGGGTTGTAAATCGCCTGGAGCAATATGGTTTCTTTGGCGCTGGTGGAATATTGATTGGAACCCATGCTTTTTTAGTTATGGGAAATATGCTGGGTGTGAGATGGATGTCATCCAATTTAACGATGGATGTTGACTTTGCTCATGCAGGCAAAAATGTATCTATAGCCTTAGGTGCAAATGTCAAAATGTCAGTTCACGACGCATTGAGTTCTCTTGAGATGGGTCTTCTGCCAATAACAGAGTTTTCTGGAAAGACCGGTGCTCAATACCGCAACCCTCAGGATCCTGAGTTGCGCTTGGATTTTGTTACGCCCCAGACTCGTACTGGAGGCCCAGTCATTCTCCCTGAGTTGGGTTTGGCGTTGGAGTGCCTCAAATTCATGGAGTACTCATTAGTTAATACTACCCAAGCAGTGATGCTCTCCAAAGAGGGGGCCTGCATAGTCAATATTCCTGCGCCCGAGAGATATGCAGTCCATAAACTTATTATTTATGGCGAGCGACCTGTCAGCGATCGCTCAAAAGCAAATAAAGATTTAGGTCAGGCTGCAGCAATTTTTAAGGTCCTTTTTGAGGGTGGCAACGCAGGCTTGGTTAGAGATGCGTGGACAGATGCATTGTCGCGCGGTCCCGGTTGGGTCAAGCGACTAAATCAGGGGAAGCTAGCCATGCTAGGGCGGTACCCAGAACTACTGAAGTTAAGTATTAACTAATGAGAAATATTGAATTCGATCTCATCAGAAAGTTATTAAGGATGTTTCTCTGATGATCCAATGGCCTCACTTAGCATGTCTGCGAGCCTAACCATTTCCCAATATTGTTTTTCGGAATATATGGGATGAGACTTTAGTTGCATGACCAAGCTAATTTTTTGAGAAATTATTTGAGGGAAATTTTGAATCTAATCTTTCTGATGCCTTGTCTATGATTGCTTGATAGGCGCGGAGTTTTACTGATTCAAGCCGAGATAGACAAACCATTTTTTTCTCACGATTTACCTTACTCTGCTTGAGTAAGGCTTTACGCGCATAGACATAAAATGATAGCCCAGTCACAAGTACATCAACTGCATTTTCGAGCGCCCATTTTTCATTTTTCCCAAATGTAATTGCTACTGGAACATCGCTAAATGTGACAAAAATGTTAGAGTCATCTTTTGTAAGTCTTGCCGGGTATCGAACTATTACGCCATAGTACTGCTAACATTTAAACTTAATAGAAACGTGGGTATTTAATATTTATCAGAAAATATTTGGCTCTATCTCTAACTGAATCCCAAACTTATTTTGAACATCTTTCTGAATACTTTTTGCTAGATTCAAGATATCAGTAAATGTTCCACCACCATGATTTACTAGCACTAGCGCTTGCTTTTCATAAACGCCAACAGGGCCAAAGCGCTTGCCCTTAAAGCCGCATTGATCGATTAGCCAACCGGCTGCTAGCTTACGTTTCTCGGGTCCATCGGGGTAAGACACTAAGTCTGGAAATTGCTTAATCAGTTGATCATATTGATTGTTACCCACAATCGGATTCTGAAAGAAGCTTCCGGCGTTACCAATTACCTTGGGGTCTGGCAATTTCTTAGATCGGATAGCGCACACTGCATCAAAAATTTGCTTTGCACTTGGGTTGGAGTTTGGCTCAGAAAATTGCTTTGCTAAATCGGCGTACTGCAATCGTGCCTGCCAGGACTTGGGGATTTTAAAAACGACCTTTGTCACGATAAATCGGTTGGGATTTCGTTTGAAGTAGCTATCGCGATAGGCAAACTGGCATGCCTTTTGTGGGAGAGTGACAAAGGCATGGGCTGCAGAATCAAATGCCTCGATGCTGTCGATGTATTCGCCTATCTCAACTCCGTATGCCCCAATATTCTGAATGGGCGCGGCACCAACTGTTCCGGGTATGAGTGCGAGGTTCTCAAATCCTGGGAGACTGTTCTCAAGCGTCCAGGAAACCAATTCATGCCAATTGACTCCGGCACCTACTGACAGCCAAGAGTTTTCTTCATCAGAACGAATAACTTCCTGACCCAAAATATTGATGAGCAGTGTTGCCCCCGGTAAAGACTCCGGAAGAATGACATTGCTGCCACCGCCCAATGCACGCCAAGTGAGTTGTTTATCCCTGAGCTCTTTCATGAGGACTGGTAACTGATCCGCGGATGTGATCTCGTACGCCAGTTCCGCTTTGGAATCTAGGCCAAAGCTATTCCGGTGCTTGAGCCCTAAGTTGGGGGTCAATTTTGCTGGATTGGGCGCATTTTTCGCGGAGTTCATGCCACAATCTTATTCGTGTTCGAGTTTCTGTTCGTAATTTATGAAAAAACTTGAAAAGTAACAATGCAATGATTGAATTTGCAGAATTGATTACCCAGATTATTTAAGGAGTTTGAGATGCCCTCATTTGACGTAGTGTGTGAGCCTGACATGATTGAGTTGAAAAACGCAATCGAGCAATCCAATAAAGAAATTACCAATCGTTTTGACTTCAAGGGCTCTGATAGCCGAGTTGAGCAAAAGGATGAGACTTTGATCTTGTTTGGTGATGACGACTTTAAGTTGGGTCAAGTTCGTGACGTTCTTTACGGCAAGATGGCTAAACGCAATGTCGATGTGCGTTATCTCAAGGATGATAAAAAAGAGACTATTGGTAGCGATAAGCGTAAGCAAACCATGAAAATCCAAAAAGGAATTACTTCAGAGTTGGCAAAAAAAGTAGTGCGCATTATCAAAGACAGCAAGATCAAAGTTCAGGCAAGCATTCAGGGCGATGCTGTGCGCGTAACGGGTACTAAGCGCGATGATTTGCAAGAGACTATGGCATTGCTCAAGAAGGAAGTCAGCGAGGCTCCATTAGGCTTTAACAACTTCCGTGACTAATGTAGTTACACAAGCAATCCACCCGGCAAGCCAGGAGGCCATTGAGCGCTTCTGTGATGCTTGTTGGCTGGAGGATGGATTAGCGCAAAATAGTTTGTCTGCCTATCGTCGAGATCTATTGCTCTTGGCTCAGTGGCTTCAGAAAGATTCAGGCATCGATCTCTACGGTGTCACCGAAAAAGATCTCACTGCCTATATTGCGCATCGCCGGGCTGATAAGGCAACTACCGCTAATCGTCGGTTGACGGTATTCAAACGCTTTTATCGTCATGCCCTGCGCATGAACTTGGTTAAAAGCGATCCCTGTATAGGTTTGCGTGCTGCTAAGCAAGCATTGCGTTTTCCCAAGACTTTGAGTGAGGATCAAGTTACAGCTTTGCTCAATGCTCCTGATGTGGAGACATCATTGGGATTGCGTGATCGCACTATGTTGGAATTGATGTATGCCAGCGGCTTGCGCGTCTCAGAAATTGTTTCCTTAAAGACCATAGCCCTAGGATTAAACGAAGGTGTTATTAGAGTGGTCAATGGTAAGGGCGGCAAAGAGCGATTAGTGCCATTTGGTGGCGAAGCGGGTCAGTGGTTGCGTCGCTATTTGGCTGATGCCAGAACCCCCTTGCTTGAAGGCAAGACTTCGGATGCTGTGTTTGTGGGTCGTCACACTGGCACTGGTCTCACGCGTCAGGCATTTTGGGCCTTGATCAAGCGCTACGCCACTATTGCTAATATCCCCGTCGCCTTATCTCCGCACACCTTGCGCCATGCTTTTGCTACCCATTTACTCAATCACGGGGCTGATTTAAGGGTGGTGCAGCTCCTCTTGGGCCATGCTGATATCTCGACTACTCAGATCTATACCCACGTCGCTAGAGAGCGTCTGAAGTCGATCCATCAGCAACATCACCCTAGGGGCGCATAGAGCGTGTCGATCCAAGCAATCATCAAGAATGTAATAAGTGTTTAAGATAACCCCATGAATTTAACTTTAGATCTATTACTCATTCCGCTTGCCTACCTGATCGGCTCCATTTCTTTCGCGGTTGTGGTGAGTAAATGCATGCGTTTGCCTGATCCCCATTCTTATGGTTCTGGCAATCCAGGTGCAACCAATGTACTTAGAACAGGTAATAAGCTAGCAGCAGTGCTCACTTTGATTGGTGATGCCTTAAAGGGCTATCTTGCAGTCATGTTGGCCAGAGTATTGCTCGGTGATGAATCTTTGACATCAACACTTAATTCTTGGTTGTTATGTGGCGTTGTAGTCGCGGTGTTCTTGGGGCATCTATTCCCCATATTCCATGGCTTTAAGGGTGGTAAGGGTGTTGCTACAGCATGCGGCATTTTGTTTGGTATCAATTGGATTTTGGGTTTAGCTACCCTGGGAACCTGGATCATCGTTGCGATGTTTATGCGTTATTCCTCTTTGGCTGCTTTAGCAGCGGCTATCTTTGGTCCTATCTATTTTGTTTTCTTATTTGGCTTTCAGCCCATGGGCATTGCACTGCTTGTGGTGTGCCTTCTGTTAATCTGGCGTCATCGCAGCAATATTCACAATCTCATCAACGGCAAAGAAAGTCGCATTGGCTCCAAGAAAAAAGGCCAGTCATGACTATTGCTTACTGGTGTGTTCTGTTCATGGGCTTATTTCCTTATGTGGCAGCAGGGATCGCTAAAAAAGGATTTGAGGGTTACGACAACGGCATGCCTAGGCAATGGCTTGCTAAGCAGACTGGCTTTCGGGCGCGCGCCAATGCTGCTCAAGCCAATCTATTTGAGTCGCTTCCATTCTTTTTTGCTGCTGTGATCATTGCATCCATAGCCAATGCCCCACAAAACAGAGTTGATCTACTAGCAATTGGATTTGTTGCAGCACGCATTGCTTATTTGGTTTGCTATGTTGCTAATTGGCCAACCACTCGATCTGTTGTATGGCTAGCTGGGCTGGGTTGCGTTGTAGCGATCTTTTTCCAGATCTAAAAAAGTTAATAAGTTAAAAAGTAATATAAAAAACATCGAGACATCAATATTTATGGCAACCAAAAAAATTCCTACCAAGACAGCTGGCAAAGCTTCCGTTAAAAAAGTGACGAGCGTTATGCCTACAAAGAAAGCTACAAAGAAAGCTACTCCAAAAAAGAGTGATGCCGGCACACCACTGTCTGTAGTGATTCGTCGCCGTATTGAGGCGCAAAAAGCGCGCTTTCATGCAAATGACAATATTTCTAAATTCATTCAGCCTGGTGAGTTAGAGGGCCTGGTAGATGAAGTAGCAGAAAAGATGCAGGCGGTATTAGAGAGCTTAGTCATTGATACTGAGAGCGATCACAATACTAAAAATACCAGCCAACGTGTGGCTAAGATGTTTGTTAAAGAAGTGTTTAATGGCCGCTATATCGAGCAGCCAACACTGACCAAGTTTCCCAATGTCAGTCGCCTAAATGAGTTGATGATCATTGGCCCAATCACGGTACGTAGTGCTTGCTCTCATCACCTTTGTCCAATCATGGGTCGTATTTGGATTGGCGTATTGCCAAGCAAAGAATCCGCTCTCATTGGTTTATCAAAGTACTCTCGCTTAACTGAATGGGTGATGTGCCGCCCACAGATTCAGGAAGAGGCGGTAGTAGAGTTGGCCGATATGCTCGAGAAAAAGATCAAGCCGATTGGTGTTGCGATTGTGATGGATGCGGATCACTTCTGTATGCAGTGGCGTGGCGTTAAAGATCGTGATTCGAAGATGGTCAACAGTGTGATGCGTGGTGCATTCTTAAAAGACTCCAATCTACGCAGAGAGTTTTTGTCTCTTCTTGAGAAAAGGTAGGCAAGAGTCAGTACATGACAATTTTTAAATTAAGCTGGCTTTTACCAGCCGCTGTCTTGGGTTTTTTGGTGGGATGTTCTCTATATCCCGATGTGAATAGCGATCCCTCTAAAAATAACAAAGCTTCTTTTCAGCGAGATGCCTTGGATTGCGCGCAGGCTTACCCCGAATCCAGCTCTGGAGCCCACATCAAACAACGCATTTCTTGTATGAATCTGAAGGGCTGGCATTAGTTGCTATAGTCAAATTCAACTTGAGAACAATTCTCAACAAAATATCTATGTAAATCAATTACTTAGATTACCTATAGTTGAGTAATTTGATCTGCTCTATGATCCACTCAGATGCAACCTTTGTTCCATTTCACCTTTTGGAGTTCATATGAAAAATAGTCGTCGCCAATTTATGATTTTGTCCGCTGCTGGTGCTTGCACCTTGGCTTTGAACGGTAAAGTTCAAGCTCAAGCGATGGTTGCTGAAACTGATCCACAAGCTGCTGCATTGGGTTACAAAGCTGATGCTTCTAAGGTAGATAAAGCCAAGTACGCTAAATATGCTGCTGGCCAACAGTGCGATAACTGCGCCCTTTACCAAGGTAAAGCTGGTTCAGCTGCTGGCGGTTGCTCATTGTTTGCTGGCAAGCAAGTTGCTGGTAAAGGCTGGTGTTCAGCTTATGCTAAGAAGGCATAACACTTCTTTATCTTAAGTGCTTGATAAGGAGGACCGCATAGCGGTCTTTTTTATTTCCACGTAGATCAATATTTTGAGATCTAAACTTTACTCGCTCCTAAAATACTATTCCTTCTACTTGGGGGGTGATCAGCCTTTTGTAACCTGGCCTGAGCGCTTGAGATCGGTCACCGGAGCTTTTACTGGCCTGCTTCTAGTCGTTATTGCTGCTAAGTTTCTCGGTGAATTTTCTGGTGTTGATGAATGGCTGATGGCATCGCTAGGAGCCAGTGCATTAATAGTCTTTGCGCTACCTCAAAGTCCCATGGCTCAGCCTTGGGCCGTCATTGCAGGCAATACACTATCAGCGTTAGTTGGTATCTCCACCGTTCACCTGATTGATCAGTCTTTGCTAGCAATTCCAGTGGCTGCATCACTGTCAATTTTGGGGATGTTTATGCTGCGCTGCTTGCACCCGCCGGCAGCGGCAGTCGCGCTGATTGCAGTTTTGAGTCACGTTGGTAGTTACCGGTATGCATTCTTTCCGGTAATGGTGGATTCAGTATTGTTGATTTTGCTTGGGGGCGCCTACAGCAACCTCACTGGCAAACGCTACCCCAATAAGCCCTAAAAAACCTTATTTAATCTTGCTGGCTGCGATAGAGGCAATGCAGTCCTTGATAGTGTAATTTTGGAATTTACCGGCATTTTCTTTGCGTACCGATTGTCCGCATTCTGTGACTGAGTTCCGCAGCTTGATTTGGGGGATATTGTTCATAGAATGACTCCTTAAAACATAGAATGACTCCTTAAAACATAGAATGACTCCTTAAAATGATTTTAATTCTTAGTTTAAAGCTGACTCTATGATGCACTAGAGATGATTTTAATAAATTTTCAGTATTCGTAAAAATAGGCTCATAAACCCTTTAAAATCATGTTTTCTTTATATAAAGCCTGACGCTTATCCTCATATAACATGGCACTAGTTATTCCGGTGATTCTTTGCGGCGGGTCTGGCACCAGACTTTGGCCTCTATCGCGTGCTGGGTTTCCAAAGCAATTCTTAGTATTATCCGGCAGTGGCAGCAATCAAAGTCTGTTTCAAGAGGCCATTACACGACTAAATAGCATTGGCAAATCTAAAGAAACTCATGGAGATATTCGTCTTGGATCAACGCTAGTCGTTACTAATGAAGAGCATCGCTTTTTAGTTTTGGATCAATTACGTGAGCTTGATTCGATCAGCGCCACCTTATTGTTAGAGCCAATTGGCAGAAACACAGCGCCCGCCTTAAGTATGGCTGCTTTTTATGGAGCTGAATTATCTGAGGAAGATCCCATTCTGGTGATAACTCCTGCAGATCAGACAATTCAAGATCAAGCTGCATTTACCAGTGCATTGCAAAATTGCATTCAAGTTGTTCAAGAGAATCCTGAGGCAATTGCCATTTTAGGCATCAAGCCCACATCACCTGAAACTGGCTATGGCTATATAAAACGCTCTGACTCTAAGGATGTTCATAATTCATATACCGTTGATCGTTTTGTAGAAAAGCCAGATGCCAAAACAGCACAATCTTATCTTAAGGACGGCAATTACCTTTGGAACGCTGGAATGTTTGTATTACGGGCAAGTACATGGCTTGCCGCGCTTCAAGAATTTCGTGGGGATATATTCGAGGCTTCCAAAAACGCATGGCAGACAAAGTCTGAAGATAGCGCAAGCTCATACCAGTTTATTCGTCCTGGTAATGAAGAGTTTAAAAATATTCCTAGTGAGTCTATTGATTATGCTGTCATTGAAAAATGCCCGGGCTCTCGGTTTACAGTAAAAATGGTTGAGCTTGATGCCGGCTGGAATGACCTCGGTGCTTGGGAGGCGGTTTGGCAAGTTGGCCACAAAGACCAAGACGAGAATGTTACCTCTGGCGATGTGATGCTGTCAGATTCTAAAAATTGCCTTGTGTATTCAAGTGGTCGATTAGTAAGCGCAGTAGGGCTAGAAAATATTGTCATTATTGAAACTCCAGATGCGATTCTTGTTGCGGATAAATCAAAGAGTCAAGATGTTAAGAATATCGTTGCGCAATTAGGTCTTAAGAATGATGGGCTTAAAGATTTGCATCGCAAAGTTTCTAGACCCTGGGGTTGGTATGACAGCATTGATCAGGGAGAGGGCTTCAAGGTGAAGCGCATACAAGTGAATCCTGGGGCCAGCCTATCCTTGCAGAAGCACCAGCATCGTGCTGAACACTGGGTTGTGGTCAAAGGAATTGCTGAGATTACTAATGGTGATCAAGTAGTTACTTTGAATGAGAACCAGAGCACCTACATCCCAAAAGGCCAGACTCATCGTCTAGCAAATCCAGGAAGTGGCCCCTTAGAAATTATTGAGGTGCAGTCTGGAGAATACTTGGGCGAAGATGATATTGTTAGATTTAAAGATATATATAAGAGGGTATGAGTTCCAATGAGTATTGTTAATAAGATTTTTCCAGATTCGGCGGTAAGTATTTTAGGGTTAGGTTATGTGGGCCTGACACTGGGCGTGGCTATGGCGGATGCTGGATTTAAAGTTCATGGAGTTGAAGTTCGAGACTCCATTCTTGATTCGCTAAGGGAATCGAAAGCTCACTTTTGGGAGCGTGATTTAGATGAAACACTAAAAAAAGTGGTTGAAAGTGGAAATTTTAGTTTTTCAAAAAGTTATGAAACAGTACCCCCATCAGATGTTTACATTATTACGGTAGGGACGCCGCTTGATGAGTCTGGTCAAGTTAGATTAGACATGATTCAGAATGCTACACATCAGATTGCTGAAAATTTTCAGGATGGTGCTTTAGTTATATTGCGGTCAACCGTTCGAATTGGCACTGCCAGAAGAGTTGTGAAGCCAATTTTAGATAAAACAGGTGTCTCTTACGAGCTTGCCGTATGTCCCGAAAGGACGCTTGAAGGAAACGCCATGAATGAGTTGAAGCAGTTGCCTCAAATCATTGGGGCCGAAACTGAGGGCACCCTTTTCAGGGCTAGCCACCTCTTTAGTAGATTGACGCCAACCACTGTGAGAGTGGATAAATGGGAAACTGCAGAATTAATTAAGCTTGTCGACAACACATATAGGGACGTGACATTTGGTTTTGCAAATGAAGTTGCAAGAATATGTGATGCTATCGGCGTCTCGTCATCACAGGTAATTCAAGCTGGGAAGCTTGGCTATCCGAGAACTAATGTGGCTTGGCCTGGTCCAGTCGGCGGACCATGCTTAGAGAAGGATCCCCATATTCTTGCCCAAAGCGCTCAAATGTATGGAGTGAGCTTGGATGTTACTGTAGCTAGTCGCCGTGTAAATGAAAGACAACCGGTTGAAACAGTTGAATCTATCGTGAAATTTCTTTTGGCTAAAGGCGCGGATAAAAATCAAGCCTTAAAGATTTCCATTCTAGGTCTTGCATTTAAGGGGATTCCCGCAACAAATGATTTGAGGGGAACGGTTGCTAAGTCAATTATGTATTGTCTTAAGCAGAGCTTTCCAAATTCTAGATTTTTTGGTTTTGACCCGCATGTTAGTGATCAAGATATTTTAGATTTTGGCTTAGAGCCATCCGGTTCAATTAAAGAGGCGTTTGATAATTCGAACTTAGTGGTGATTGCTAATAATAATGAGCAGTTCAAAAGTTTAAAAATTGATGCTCTTTCAGGCTCCATGAAGCCAAATGCCTTGGTTTACGACTACTGGGGTTTGTTTGTTGGAAAAAACTTAGTTATGCAAAATAACACTGCATATATGGCTCTTGGAAATCAGACTTATTCTTCATAAGGAAAATATGCATTACTTTATAACGGGCGGCAGTGGTTTTATTGGATCAGCATTGGTCAAGAGATTGTTGGGGGATGGTCATAAGGTAACGGTTTATGACAACAACGCGCGCGGTAATGTCGCTAGACTCCCTTTGGATAATCCAAATTTAATTTTTATTGAAGGCGATATCCGAGATGTAGTAAAAGTAATTGAATCTTCTAAAGACTCAACGTCGTTTATACATATGGCAGCCATAAATGGAACTGATAATTTTTACAAGCATCCTGAGTTAGTCCTTGATGTTGGTATTCGCGGAATGTTATCTGCCGTAGAAGCATGTCGAGCCAATGGTATTAAAGAATTAGTTCTTGCCTCATCTTCTGAAGTCTATCAATCTCCAGCAATTATTCCCACGCCAGAAAATGTTCCTTTAATTATTCCTGACATTGAAAACCCAAGATATTCATATGGTGGTAGCAAGATAGCATCGGAACTAATCCTGCAAACTTATGGTAGAACTGGATTTGATAGAGCTTTTACATTTAGACCTCACAATGTTTATGGGCCTGATATGGGCTGGAAGCACGTGTTGCCGCAATTCATACTAAGAGCAACCGAGTTACAAAAATCAGTCCCACAAGGTGTGATCCCATTTAAGATTCATGGCGATGGTACTCAAACCAGATCATTTATCTATATAGATGATTTTATCGATGCGTTAGTTTTATTGCTTAATTCGGGTAAGCATCTTGAGACCTATCACATTGGAACAATAGATGAAGTCACTATTAAGGATGTAGCAGAAAAGATCGGTGACTTTTTCGGCAGAAAAATAAAAATAGAGCCTGGAGATAAGATTCTTGGAGAAACTTCTCGTCGCTGTCCGGATATAGCAAAAATCAAAAATCTGGGATTTTCCCCTAAGGTTAGTCTTGATGAGGGCCTGGGAAAAACTATCGGTTGGTACATCAATAATCAACCATTACAATCGGATGGTATTAGATAAAGGAAAAAAATGTCTGCTAAATTAAAATTAGAAACTCCCTTTGTGGATGCCAGGGGTTCGATCCAAGCCTTAGTAATGGAGCCAATGAATGATGTTGCAATTATTCATAGTGTTAAAGGCAGCATTCGTGCAAACCATTTTCATAAAACTGACTCGCACTATGCGTATTTAATTTATGGAAAAATTCGCTACCTTACTCGAGATGTGGGTTCGAATGCCGAGCCTACTGTTGAGATTATCAATCCTGGAGACTTATTCCATACTCCCAAAATGCTTGAGCATCTAATGTATTTTGAAGAAGATAGCGCATTTATAAATATTTCAAATAACAACCGTAGTCATTCTTCCTATGAAGAGGACGTGGTGCGGGTTAATTTGGATAAATTTATATGAACGTTTGTAAGTGTAGGTTTTGCGGTTCCGCAGAACTTAGCAGCTTAATTGATTTGGGAATGCAACCTCTTGCCAATGCATTTACTGAGTCAGTCGATGCAAGTAAGGGGTTAAAAAAATATGACCTAGAGGTTCTTCGTTGCTTAAATTGCAACCTATGTCAACTATCTACAGTGGTTCATTGGAGTGAGATATACGTTGACTATTATTACCACTCATCCACATCAAAGCCCTTGGTAAAGCAATACGAAATGCTTGTGGAGTCGCTAGTTCTTGCTTCAGACCTACAGTCGGATGATCGAGTATTGGATATTGGTTGCAATGATGGAATCATGCTGGATGCTTATGAGAGATTTTTAAAGAAAGAGCAAAGGGTGGGCGTTGACCCTTCTTCCGCATGTTTAATAGCCAAAGAAAAGGGTTATCAGGCTTATCAAAGTCCAATTGATGTTGATTTGGCTAAGGATATTTGCTTAGATGTGCAGTCTAGGTTCAAGATTATTACTGCCACGAATGTTTTTGCGCATATTGATAATATTCATGAAGTAGTTGAGTCCATCAAAATACTGCTGGATGAAAATGGAATTTTTGTTATAGAGGCGCCATACTTGTTTGATATGCTTCAGAGCGGATATTTTGATGTTATTTATCATGAGCATTATTCTTATTTAAGTCTGATGCCTATAAAAAAACTTTTTGAAAAGTATGGCCTGAGTGTTTTTAACGTTGAAAAATCTGATGTTGCTGCATCAGGACCGAGTGTGAGGTACTTCATATCTTGGAATGGAAAAAAAGCGATCAATAAAAATGTTGACTTAATGCTTCAGCAAGAAAAAAATTTGATTGACCAAAATATATTTGACTCCTTTTCTAATAATGTAAAGAAGTGGAAGGAAAACCTTCTAGGCATTATTAATAATGAATTAGGAAATGGCGGAAAAATTGGATTTATAGGCGCTCCTGCAAAAGGTAATACTTTGTTGAATTACTTGTTTGAAGATTCAATTGACGGAGTGCAGTACATAGCCGAGGTAAATGAAAAGAAGATTGGTAGATATTCCCCTGGGCTTGGTTTGGAGGTCATAAATGAAGATGATTTCAGTAAGATTTCATTTTCTTTGGCAATTTTGCTTACTTGGAATTACCCGAAATATTTCATAGATAAATTTAAGCAAGAAAGGCCTGGGTATAAGTTAGTCGTCCCTTTACCGGAGATTAAAGTATATGAGTAAAAGAATCTTAGTCATTGGAAGAGGCTTTGTAGGACAGAGCATCTTTAACGCAATATCAAAAAAAAAATTTTTGATATCGAAATAGTCGGCTCAAGAGAAATTAAACCAACTGCAAATAATTATGATTTCATAATTTATGCATCCGGAAACTCTTCGCCTCGAAATTCAGCCATTAACCCAGCCGATTGCCTTGAATCAAACTGTGTTTCACTTCTTGCAGCTATTGAAAAATATAAACATGCCCATTGGATACTGGTTTCTTCAGTATCGGTTTATGAAAATTCTAAGCAGGAGATCCACAGGGAGGATGATGAGCTTAGTATCTCCGATAAAACCAGCATATATTCTGCCCATAAAATATTGAACGAGTTTTACATTAAAAAACATATTAAACAATATTGCATTATGAGGTTGTCATATATGTACGGAGAGTTATCAAGAAAAAATATTTTTTATGATCTCAAGTTCGGTTCAAATAAGATATTTCTTGATATCAATAGCGTATTGAGACCTCTCAATATAGATCATATTTCAAATGCTGTAATGAGGATAATCGAAGAAAGTGGCGAAGGTATTTACAATATCTGCAACCCAAATTCAATCAAAGTTAGCGAGATCTTAAATCTTAAAAATATTGAATTCAATTTAATTAGTGAGCGCAATATTAATGAATCAAATATAAGTGTGGAAAAATTTGAAAAATTTTTTGGATTTAAGCAAGATAAAAATAAATTGCTTGAAGATATAAATCAATATATTAGTAATAAATAGTTGATGATAAAAATAAAAAGGGAAGACTTCAAGGTTAGCTTAATAACTTTTTTTGGAAGATTGTTTCAATTTATTTTAATGTTTCTTGCAATTAAGATATCTACTACGATATTAGGGCCAGAAGAGTACGGTAAATATGGCATTGCAATGGGTTTTATTGCATTTATCTCTTATATTTTTATTGGGCCTATAGGCTTAATGATGAATAGAAATTTAAATAACTGGAAAAATGAAGGTAATTTGAAAAAGGTGCTGAATATTTACTTTTTCTACCTAATAATCATTTCAGCTATCGGCGGCTTATTTGGAAGTTTTTATTTAGAAGCTATTAAATTCAAAAGATTGCTTGAATTCTATTGCATCTTCTCTTACCTCTTATTTTTCACTGTCTCATACACCCTGATACCAAGTTTAAATATATTTGGAAGTATGAAATTGTTCTATTTTTATCTTAATTTAAATCTTTTTTTTGGAATTTTTCTTGGATATCTTTTAGTTGAAAATTTTGGGTCAGAATACCAATATTGGCTATTAGGAATTTCAACTGGAAATATGATTACAGCGGTGCTTAGTTATTTCACGATTAAGAAGAGCTATTTTAAAGTTGAAAAAATTAGAGGATTTTTAAACTTTAAGAGTAATATTAATTTCAGTATTGGAATTTTGCTTTCATCAATATTTCTGTGGGCCCATCTGATGGGGTATAGGTTCATAGCCGAAGAAACTGTCGGCTACGCGATATTGGGCCAGTATATGGCTGAGGCTACTATAGCACTAGGCATTATTTCGGCATATGAGCAAATTACAACAGGTATCTTGCATCCTATATTTTATAAGTCTGCAGATCACGATAATTCAGCATGGAAGATTTATGCTGAAAAAATGATCATTTCAAGCATTCCTGTTTGTTTCTTTATTATTGGAAGTAGTGATTTTCTAGGTTCAATTGTTCTGGGTGAGCAATATCAAGGAAATTATTTATTTCTCAAACTTTGTGCCGTCTCTGAGACTATTAGAGTTTTAATTAGCACGCTTAGCTTTAAATTTCATCAAAATTTAAAAACATTTAATATGATTGTTCCTAGCGGATTTCTCGCACTAGGAACTAATATCACAATATTTTTTTACATAACTAGCTACGGAATCATTATTACCCCTGTAGCCATGATTATTTTTGGCTCAATAGTTTCACTAATTTACATGTTCGTAATTGGCAATGAAACTATTGTAATTATTAAATCTGCTGCACCTAGTCTAATATTTTGTCTAATTTTTTACTATTTTTTGGACTTGGGAATTAAATTTTTTGCAAATGAGGGATTTGTTAAATACCTTCAATTTTTTTTATTTTCTATGTCAATGGGTTTATTGTACATAATTGCCTTGAGAGGCAGATCTATCATCTATATTTTAAGGAAAGCTTAATGATTAAAATCATAAGATCTATTTTATTTATTTTTAGAATTAATTTGGTGAGGCTTACGGGAGAGGATAAGTTAAAAGCTTTTTTTAATTCCATTCAACCAAAAATAACTGATATCAACCTAATCCGGATTGGAGGAGCCTCCGATGGGGGATATCTGGTGCCAAACGACTTGGATGGAATCATCGGCTGCTTTTCTCCAGGCGTCGCTGGAACCGCAAATTTTGAGCTAGAGTTGGCATCTAGAAATATTAAATCTTTTTTAGCTGACTACTCGGTAGATGGATCCCCTGTAGAACATGACTTAATTAGTTTTGAAAAAAAATTTATTGGCCTAGAGACTAATGATCAGTTTATAAATATCAACGAGTGGTATAAAAAGAATGCAACTCAGGCTGGAGATTACATCTTGCAAATGGATATCGAGGGTGGTGAGTATGCAGTTATCAATACAATCGATGAAAATATACTTAATACTTTCAGGGTGCTTGTGATTGAATTTCACAACCTACACTACTTAATACAAATTCCAGGATTTGATCTAATAAATTTTGCATTTAATAAGTTGCTACAAAATTTTGAAATAGTTCATATACATCCTAACAACGAATCTAAACCTTTAAAGGTCTATGGCTTTGAAATTCCAAATACGATGGAGTTCACCTTTTTAAGAAAAGACAGGATTAGCGCTTCTAAACCAAATACAGTATTTCCACATCCACTGGATGTAGCAAACTTCACTGATAGGGATGACTTTGCTTTACCTAAATGCTGGCAATCTTAAGAATCTTTATTTCATATGCCTAGTTAATCTTCTAAAACCTAATGCTAAAGAAAAGAATTGATATATATTGCCTATTGCTCTGATGAGCCAAAGTTTCATAATGACAGACTCCTCTCATATGAATGGGCAAGGCAATTTTCAGGCTGTTTAACAATTTATTATCTAAATAAATTACTTAAACAAACCAACTTTTGCATGCATTCTGGCGATGTATTACTTAAAAAAGTAGCTGCTGGAGAAATTGTTCCTGAGTCTATCTTAGTGTTGCAGGATATGAACTCTGAGTTAGGTCTCCAGTTAATTGAAATGGGCGCAAAAGCATTTTATATAAATTGCTATGAGTCTCCGTTGTATGCACCAAAATTCTATGAAAAATATTTGAAGTATGTTAAAAATTTTTATGTAATTGATTGCTATCAGCCGATTTTAAATAGTCAAATCTTGTTGTCTTCTATGGAGGAGAGGGTGGTATTCCCTGCATATGATATTAATGATCTTGATATCACTAATCATGATCGAAGTAGAGCAATAGTGATAATTGCATCAAATAAATTCCTTCCATTTAATTTCAGTATGATCAGTTGGATAAGGCCAAAGTCATTATTGAAATATGCATATGAACTTTATAAGCGCGCTCGTTACGAGCAATATAGATATGCAAATACACAAAGTTTAAATGAGCTTAGATTAAGGCTAATGCTCTTTTTTTCTAAGCATTCAAAGCTTTGTATATATGGTCCTGGCTGGTCAGCAGGAAAAAATATTCCGAAAAAATATCGTGAAGATTTAAGTCTTATGGCAACATCCGATTATTTAGGCGTATGCAAGAATAAAATTGATGTACTTCGGGGGTACACATTTGCTTTGTGCATTGAAAATGTCCGTTGGCCTGGATATGTGACAGAGAAAATTGTTGACTGTTTTGTTGCCGGCACGATTCCAATTTATTTCGGGGCGCCAGATATTGAAAAATTAATTCCCTCTGATGCCTATATTCATTTGGATAATTTTTCAAATTGGAACGACTTACTTGACTATATTCAGAATATGTCTCTTGAGGATATTACTCGAATACAAAAAGCTGGAGCTGAATACTTAAGTCTTCCAGCCTCATCGAGACATAGTTATCAGGGGCAGTCCCATTTTATGTATAAAAAAATTCTGGAATTTGTGTGACTTGTAATCATAAATTAAGTGTTGTCCTATTAACCAGGAATCGGAATGTATTAGCTACTCAGGCCTTAAAAAGTCTAGTGGCTCAAGAGTTTTCTGAATTCAAGTTAGTAGTGAGTAATAATTCTGATGATGACTCATTTGAGCACATAGCCAAAAATACATGTGCCCAATTTTCTGACTTTAGTTACATAAAAAGAGACCCGCCTTTAAGCTCCGAAGATCATTTTAAGCGGGTTCTAAATGAAATTGACTCTGAGTATTTCGTACTTTTTCATGATGATGACGTTGCAAGGCCCCGTTTTATTTCTAGTTTGTTTTCTTTCATCACAAAAAACCCAGGTAAGGTTGCCGTTGCTTGCAATGGGGTTGCCATCAATGATGGGGTAGTGGGTACAAGGGGAATGTTTTTTTCGAATGGTGAGTTGGTTGAGATTTTGACTGCAGAGGATTTGGTTCTTAAATACTTTTCCTTGGATGGTCACGGATGCGCACCGTGGCCAAGTTATATGTATAGATCTAAAGTGATTCCATTATTGCTTAGCTTGAAACCAACGCTTGGAAAGCACTCTGATTTTTTATGGTTAGTCGCATCGCTTGCTATCGGTGGGATTGCTTGGCTTCCACAAAAATTGATTGAATATCGCATTCATAGCTTAAGTGATTCTGCACAAGAGTCTTTAAAGGATCGACTTTCTATACTTGCATTTCTTAAGAAAAATTACCCCAGTACTGTAGATCGATATCGATTTATTCTCCATTTGTCTATAACCGCTAGGTACTATCGAAATTCACTGATTAAGAATCTGTATTTAAGCAAGCCAGCGGTAAAATTCTTTATTGCTAAACAATTCATTAGAGAGCTTTTTGCGGGCAATGTCACTTCATGGCTGTCCTACAAACTAAGAAATTCATTGCCAAAATGAAAATTATTTATGCCATTAATGTGCACTCAGGTGGAGGTAAGGCTCTTCTAGATGAGCTTATCAATGGTATCGATAAACCTGGTGAGTACTGCTTATTTCTTAGCGAGCGCTATAAATTAAAAGCAGATCCATCCCAGTTTGCAAGTGTATTTGTATTTAGAAACAGCCTCTTGTCTCGACTGCTTGCTGAGTTAAAGCTATTTTTTATCAAGAGCGCAGAAAATAAAATTTTATATTTTGGAAATCTGCCGCCCTTAATTAGACCGACTGGATTTATATCGGTATATTTACAAAATAGGTATTTAATAGATTTTGTAGCTCTAGATGGTTTTTCGTGGAAAACTAAAGTTCGCATATGGCTTGAGAGGGCGATATTTTCAATCCAATATAGAAGCGTCAATCAATTTTTTGTGCAGACTAAGACAATGAAAAATTTATTAATTGCCTATATTGGTAATAGTAAATCTGTAGAAATATTGCCCTTTACGCAGTTAAAAAGTACTCGAGATACAGATTCCTCTCAAGGCACTAAAGATCTAGATGCATTTTCCTCATTTATTTATCCAGCTTCTGGTGAGCCCCATAAAAATCATGTGAATTTAATCGCTGCATGGATTGAGTTGGCAAACGAGGGCTTATTTCCAACGCTATATTTAACATTGGATGATTCGCTATTTCCCGAATTGACAGCTTGGATTTCAGAGAAAATTCGGCTCCATAGTTTGAGAATAGTAAATATGGGAAACCTTGATACGCATGGACTTCATGCTTTATATGATCAAGTGGATGCTCTAATATTCGCATCTTATTTTGAGTCTTTTGGACTCCCTCTTGTAGAGGCGCAAGCATTTGGTTTACCTATCTTGGCTTCGGAGCTGGATTTTGTTAGAGATGTCGTTAGCCCAGCAGAGACTTTTGACCCCATGTCAAAGGTTTCAATCTCGCGAGCGGTTATGCGTTTTATGGGTAATGTAGTGTTAATAGAAAAAATCCGTAATGGTAAAGAATTTATTGACGAGGTTTTTAACTAGCATGCCCATAACTGTTTTTTAAATAAACTTCATAGAGGATCATATTTTGCGAATATTAGTTATGGGGGCAACGGGATTAATTGGGAGCTACATTTTCAATTTTCTAAGCTCCAATACGACTCATGATGTATTCGGCACAATAAGAAGTCCACACGATATTCGCTATTTCAACCAAAAATACCAAACTAATCTCTATCCGAATACTGATGCTTTTAATGCGGTAGAAGTGGTAAGTGTTTTTAATAAAGTTAAGCCTGAAGTTGTCATTAACTGTATTGGGCTAACAAAGCATGTTGAGACAGGCTCTAACCCATTGCAGATGATTGAGTTGAATGCAATGTGGCCGCATAAACTTGCTAAGTTATGCACTGAATATGCTGCACGATTAATTCACATTAGTACGGATTGTGTTTTTTCTGGGGAAAAGGGCAATTACTCTGAAGAAGACATTCCTGATGCAGATAATTTATATGGCCGCACAAAAATTCTTGGGGAAGTAAATTATGGTGGGCATCTAACTTTACGTACATCTACCATTGGTCATGAACTTCACACTACTTATGGTCTTTTAGAGTGGTTTCTAGCGCAGGATAAAGAATGCCTTGGTTTCTCCAAGGCTATTTTTTCGGGCCTTCCAAGCGTAGTTTTTGCAGAGGTTATTAAGGATTTTGTGCTCCCTAACCCCCATTTAGCGGGTTTGTATCAGGTTTCTGCTGAACCAATTGATAAATATGAGCTTTTAAAGCTCATTGCCAGTATTTACGGCAAAAAAATCGAGATCAAACAAGATCGTGAATTTACAATTGATAGGTCTCTTAATTATGAAAAATTTAAGGCAGCAACGGGCTATACACCTGCCGCATGGCCAGAGCTGATTGAGACTATGTATAAAAATCACAAAGCAGATACTAATTATGTTTAAAGACAAAGTCCTATTAATTACCGGCGGGACCGGCTCATTCGGGAATACGGTTTTAAAACGCTTTTTGGATTCGGAAGTTAAAGAAATCCGTATTTTTAGTAGAGATGAAAAAAAACAAGAAGAAATGAGAATTGCCTTAGGCAATCCAAAGTTGAAGTTCTACATCGGCGATGTCAGAAATTACGATAGCGTCTTTCAGGCTATGAAGGGCGTTAATTATGTTTTCCATGCTGCTGCACTCAAACAGGTTCCATCCTGTGAGTTCTATCCAATGGAAGCTGTAAGGACAAATGTATTGGGAACGCAAAATGTTCTAGACGCTGCAACAGCTAGTGGCATCAAGAGAGTTGTAGTGTTGAGTACGGATAAGGCGGTATATCCAATTAATGCCATGGGTATTTCTAAGGCAATGGCCGAGAAATTAATGATTGCTAAGTCTAGAACCCAAAGTGCTACCGAAGCTATTCTGTGTGCAACCCGTTATGGAAATGTCATGGCATCTAGAGGGTCGGTTATCCCTTTATTTGTATCGCAAATCAAAGCAGGCAAGCCTTTGACTGTGACTGATCCAGAGATGACTAGATTTTTGATGTCTTTAGAGGATTCAGTAGATTTGGTTGAATATGCTTTTGCGAATGCCAATCAGGGAGATCTTTTTGTACAGAAAGCGCCAGCCTCTACTGTCGCAGATCTCACCCAAGCCTTAAAGGAACTTTTTAATAGCAGCGTACCAATTAATATCATTGGAACTCGGCATGGTGAGAAGCTCTTTGAATCCCTGATTTCTCGCGAAGAGATGGCAAAAGCAGAAGATATGGGAAATTACTTCAGGGTTCCAGCGGATAACCGTGACCTAAACTATGCTCAATACTTCACTGAGGGTGAAGAGAAAATTGCTAGCTTTGAAGATTACACATCACATAATACTGAGCGCCTTAATGTTGCTCAAATTAAAGAATTGCTATTGAAGTTGGACTTTATTCGGGATGAATTGCATGTTTAAAGTAATGACTATTGTTGGTACGCGTCCTGAGCTCATTAAAATGAGCCGGGTCATTGCCGAGCTTGATCAACATGTCAATCACTTGCTGGTACATACTGGTCAAAATTACGATTACGAGCTAAACGGCTTA
This sequence comes from Pseudomonadota bacterium, assembly GCA_041179645.1. Lineage (GTDB taxonomy): Bacteria > Pseudomonadota > Gammaproteobacteria > Burkholderiales > Burkholderiaceae > Polynucleobacter. Next base: position 116,572 of record JBEGSZ010000010.1, on the reverse strand, counting down.
TTTTTTGAAGATTTAGGTATTCGAAAGCCAGATTACTTTTTAGAGGCTGTTGGTGAAAATGCTGCGCAAACTATTGCGCGGGTGATAGAGAAGTCTGACGCTATCCTGGAAAAAGAAAAGCCAGATGCCGTTCTTTTATACGGTGATACCAACTCATGTCTGGCAGTGATTGCAGCCAAAAGAAGAAAGATCCCTGTTTTTCATATGGAAGCTGGAAATCGCTGCTTCGATCAAAGGGTTCCAGAAGAATTAAACCGCAAAGTACTAGACCATTTAAGTGATATCAATCTAGTGCTAACTGAGCACGCACGTCGCTACCTGATTGCCGAAGGAATTCCTCCAGAGACAATTATTAAGACCGGCTCTCATATGCAAGAAGTGCTTGAGTACTATATGCCGCAGATTGAAAAATCTGACATTTTGAATAAGTTAGGTCTAAAGCCTAATGAATTCTTTATCGTCAGTGCACACCGCGAAGAGAATATTGATAGTCCTCAAAATATGCAGGACATGATTCAAACTCTCAATGCATTGGCTCAAGAATATAAGGTTCCTGTAATTGTTTCGACTCATCCGAGGACTAAGAAAAAACTCGATAGTATGGAGCTTGGGAAGTTAGATCCCTTAGTTCAGTTCTTAAAACCTTTTGGCTTCTGTGATTACATTAAGTTGCAGATGGAGGCCCTGTGTGTAGTCTCAGATAGTGGCACTATTTCTGAAGAGGGTTCTTTATTGAACTTACCAGCAATCACGATTCGCAATGCCCATGAGCGACCAGAAGGAATGGATGTAGGAACGCTGATTATGAGCGGTTTAAAAAAGGATCGCGTACTCGATGCTGTGAAGGTGATCATTGCTCAGCACGATAAGAGTAAGCGAGTAATGCATCCAGTTTCCGATTATGAAGGTGGTCCAGTATCTAAGCAAATTTTACGTATTGTTCTTAGCTACATTGATTATGTGAACCGTACCGTGTGGTCTAAATAAGCGTTGATTAAATCTATTGTCCTGGTTGCGGATGCTTATCCCCCATCCCGAACATCGGCTGCGCTTCAGTTAAGAGATCTTGCAGTTGAATTTTTGAGGCAAGGAATTACCCCAACTGTGATTACTTCAGATTCTGGAGTGCAGGGCTCAGGCGAAATTACTGAATTAGATGGCATTCGTGTTTTGCGGCTTAAAACTCCAGAGCATAAAAATATTGGCAGAATTAGACGCGCCATAGCAGAAATTCTAATGCCTTTTTTTATGATTATAAATTTTAGAAAAAGTGCATTAAAGAATGCTCAGTGGGATGCTGTTGTCTGGTATTCGCCCACAATTTTTCTGGGGCCATTTATCTATTATTTAAAGAGACGCAATGCTTGCCCTAGTTACCTAATATTGCGGGATATTTTTCCTGCTTGGGCATTAGATTTAGGACTCATTAGTAAAGGACCTGCTTACTATTTTTTTAAAATGTTTGAAAGATTTCAATACTCAGTTGCTAACTGTATTGGTGTGCAGGCACTTGGTAATTTGGACTACTTTAAATCTTGGTCAGGCTCGGCCCATAGAAAAATAGAAGTTTTGCAGAATTGGCTTACTCCCAAGTCTTTATCTCATTGCAGTGTTTCTATTTCAGGTCTACCCATAGTAAATCGAAAAATTTTTGTTTACGCCGGCAATATGGGTATTGCTCAAGGTATGGGTGATTTATTATTGCTGGCGGAAGCATTACTTACACGCAGTGATATTGGATTCTTATTTATTGGCCGAGGAAGTGATGTAGAAGTCTTAAAGCTCGATGCAAAGAATAGAGGTTTAGTAAATACCGTTTTTTGCGACGAAATTAATGCTGATGAAATTCCAGGTGTGTACGCACAATGTCATGTTGGTCTAATTGCCTTAGATGTGCGCCATAAGACCCATAATATTCCCGGTAAATTTCTTTCCTATTTACAGTCAGGTCTACCTGTAATGGCAATCATCAATGATGGCAATGATCTGCAGTCAATCATTGAGGAGCATCGAGTAGGCAAAGTCACAACTGATCGCAGTAAGGAAAATCTTCGAGGGCTAGCCTCAACACTTATTGATGATCTTGCCTCAAATGGAATCGAGATAAGTGTTCGTTGTAAAGGCTTAGCTTCTGAACTATTTTCATCTAAAGCAGCTGTCGATCAAATTACTCATTCCTTAAATTCAGTGAAATGAAAGTATTTTCAGGTCAGTATTTCGAGGATCTGCTCAGTGCGTCCATGCAATCTGAGAGATTAAGAGCGCATGCCAATATCCATGACTCATATTCCGATCCATGTCAGAAGCTATTTAATGCGATTAATACTGATAGCTATATACGCCCGCATCGACATTCTTTGGATCCCAAGGTTGAATGCTTAATCGCAGTCAGAGGCTTGTTTGGACTGATCGAGTTTGATGATCAAGCGAGTATTAAGTCCATTACCTTGTTTGGCAGTGAGAAATACTCAGAACAATTCTCGATTGCAGCTGGGGTTGAGTTACCTGCAGGGGTTTGGCATACCGTTGTTGCATTGGTTGATAAATCCATTCTCTTCGAGGTAAAGAGTGGCCCATTTGATCCAAGTATTGCTAAGGAATTAGCGCCATGGGCTCCTGAGGAGGGTGTTCAAGAGGCCGCCACCTATTTTAGTAAACTTCAGGCGCTGGTTAGATGTCGATTGGCGTATCATGAAATTTACAATAAAATCTCTTAGGCATTAAAGTCAGCGCTAATTTTTTCATTCCTTGGTACTTTTCTATCGTTTTTTTGGATCGTACGATACATCTACCTACACGCACTATATACGGCAGACTCAGACTTATCTGGTGTCCAAAACTTCATTCAGTACCCGTGCCGCGTATTGGGAGTGCGGGACTCTTTTTGGGCATCTTGGTGACATTAGGCTCTCGCTATTTTCAAAATAATATTTTGGCTTGCTAGATCTTTTAGCCCAATTATTCCCTGTTGCAGCCTTAATTCGCATCTTATTGCAACGCAACATAGTAGGAATTAACCTTCTTATTTCTAGTAAAATCTATAGCTTTGAGGCTCGAAAGGCATTATGAAAGCTGTTATTTTGGCCGGGGGATTGGGGACGCGTATTGCGGAAGAAACCTTAGTTCGTCCTAAGCCTATGGTGGAGATAGGCGGAAAGCCAATCTTATGGCACATCATGAAAATGTATTCAGCTCATGGAGTGAATGATTTTGTAATCTGCTGTGGTTACAAGGGATACATGATCAAAGAGTATTTTGCCAACTATTTTCTGCATATGTCTGATGTCACTTTCAACATGGCTAATAACAATTCGATGCAAGTACATCAGCATTATGCTGAACCTTGGAAAATCACTTTAATAGATACTGGCGACAATACGCTGACAGGTGGTCGTCTTAAGAGGGTTCGTCAATATTTAGATGATGAAGATTTTTGTTTTACTTATGGCGATGGTGTGGGTGATGTTGATCTGACTGAGCTAATTGCCTTTCATAAAGCACATGGCAAGCAAGCTACTGTTACAGCTGTGCAACCTCCAGGGCGGTTTGGTGCGCTGGATATGAATGGTACATCCGTAGAGAGTTTCATAGAAAAACCGCATGGTGATGGGATGTACATCAACGGCGGTTTTTTTGTGCTTTCACCTAAGGTGATTGATCTTATTGCTGGTGATAGCGCTATTTGGGAGAGCAAGCCCTTAGAGACGCTGGCTGAATCTGGGCAATTGCAGGCTTTCAAGCACAATGGTTTTTGGCAGCCAATGGATACATTGAGAGACAAGCAGCATCTCGAAGAGTTGTGGGCAAGTGGTAAGGCTCCTTGGAAGATGTGGTCCTGAAAATGTTAGGGGCCCCGGTTGACCCATCTTTTTGGAGCGGTAAGCGTGTGTTTTTAACCGGCCATACTGGGTTTAAGGGGGGGTGGTTGTCGCTTTGGCTTGCCTCGATGGGTGCAAGGGTTACTGGATATGCGCTTGCTCCAAATACGACGCCCAGCTTTTTCAATGAAGCTCAAGTTGAGGGTGATTTACAAAAATCTTATATTGCCGACATTCGCGATCAAGAAAAATTACAAAAGGCGATGGCTGATGCTAAACCAGAGATAGTGATTCACATGGCAGCTCAGCCATTGGTGCGCTACTCTTATTTGAATCCTGTAGAGACCTACGCTACCAATGTTATGGGCACAATAAATGTATTGGAGGGCATTCGATCTTTGACCGGTGTTCGTGCGGTAGTAATAGTCACAACAGATAAATGTTATGAAAATAATGGAAAAGATTCTGGCTACCACGAAGACGAGCCAATGGGTGGATATGACCCCTATAGTAGTAGCAAAGCTTGTGCAGAATTAATTACCAGTGCTTATCGTCAATCCTTTTTCTCTGCTGGTAAATTTAATCAGCATAAAGTTGCTGTTGCATCAGCGCGCGCAGGCAATGTAATTGGCGGCGGCGATTGGTCTGAAGATCGATTAATTCCCGACGCGATCAAGGCTTTTGAAGCGGGTGAGCCGCTAATTATTCGCAATCCCTTTGCAACACGCCCTTGGCAGCATGTATTGGAGCCTTTATCAGGGTATTTAATATTGGCTCAAGCCCTGTATCAAGAGGGCGTCAAGTTTAATGGTGCTTGGAATTTTGGACCACGTGATGAGGATGCTCGTCCTGTTCAGGAAGTCGTTAATCTTCTTATTGAGAGATGGAAATCTGCAGCAAGCTGGAAGCAGGATCAAAGCGAGCAGCCACATGAAGCCCACTCCTTAAAGCTAAACTGCTCTAAAGCGCAGGAGTATCTGAGCTGGGTTCCTAAATGGAGTCTTGAGCAAGCAATCGATAAAATTTCCCAGTGGCACAGCTCGCATTCGCACAAAAAAAATATGCACGACTTTAGTTTGCAGCAAATCGCATGCTACCAAAATACTTAATGAACGAAATCTAATATGACAGAAATTAAGATCTCCACCGATCAATTTGCTAAGGATAAAATTCGCAAGCAAATTTTAGGGCTGGTGAAAGAATATTCAGCCCTTGAGTTTGCTCCAAAACCATTTATCCCTGGTCAGACCAACATACCACCCTCTGGTAAGTTACTTGATTCCAGAGAGCTGGAAAATATGATTGAGGCATCCCTGGACGGCTGGCTCACTACTGGACGGTTCAACGATCTTTTTGAAAAGAAGTTGGCGGAGTTTATCGGTGTAAAGCATCTGATTACCGTTAATTCAGGTTCATCAGCAAATTTAGTGGCTTTTTCTACATTAACCTCCGCAAGACTCGGGGATCGTGCCATCAAAAAAGATGATGAAGTTATTGGTGTAGCTGCAGGATTTCCTACAACAGTTAATCCAATTGTTCAATTTGGGGCCGTCCCGGTATTTGTGGATGTTGATCCAATTACGCATAATATTGACGCCTCAAAAATTGAGGCAGCAATTAGCCCAAAAACCAAAGCAATTATGCTTGCCCATTCTTTGGGGAATCCTTTTAATCTAGATGTTGTGACAGCGATCTGCAAAAAATATAATCTTTGGCTGATAGAGGATTGCTGCGATGCTTTAGGCACAACATACAAAGGTCAAATGGTAGGGACCTTTGGTGATATTGGGACATTGAGTTTTTATCCTGCACATCACATCACTATGGGTGAAGGTGGCGCAGTATTTACCAATAATTACGAGCTAAAACAAATTGCAGAAAGTTTTAGAGATTGGGGTCGCGATTGTTATTGTCCTCCAGGTAAAGATAATACCTGCGGAAAGCGCTTTGCATGGAAGTTAGGCGATCTGCCATATGGTTACGATCACAAGTACACATACAGTCATTTGGGGTACAACCTCAAGATTACTGATATGCAGGCAGCTTGTGCATTGGCGCAATTAGAAAAAGCGCCAGCATTTATTCAGGCAAGAAAAGATAACTTTAAGTTCTTAAAAGAGCGACTTGCTTCTTGCGAGGAATTCTTGGTGTTGCCTGAGGCGACTGAAGGCTCTGATCCATCTTGGTTTGGGTTTCCAATTACCCTAAAAGAGGGCTGCCCTGTTTCGCGAGTAGATTTAACTACTTACTTAGATCAAAATAAAGTAGGCACTAGATTGCTATTTGCAGGTAATTTAACTCGACAGCCTTACATGAAGAATGCAAAGTATCGTGTCAGCGGAGAACTCACAAATACTGATAATGTAATGAATAATACTTTTTGGATTGGTGTGCAGCCCGCTTTAACTAAAGAGATGCTTGACTATGCAGCAACTCAAATTGAAACGTTTTTAGGTGTAAATTTCTGATAAAGGCTTTATTGTGAGTAAATTACCAAACAATTTATTTGTGCTCGAAATGGCTAATAATCACATGGGTGATCTTGATCATGGGATTGAATTGATTAGAGCTTTTGGAGTCGTCTGTAGAAAATATCCACAATTTAATTTTGCATTCAAGCTTCAATACCGAGACCTAGATTCTTTTATCCATCCTGATTTAAAAGATCGAATGGATATTAAGTACATTAAACGATTTGCAGAAACTCGTCTTTCAAGAGAGCAATTCGATATCCTTATTGCTGAGATAAGGGCAAATGGATTTTTAACAATGTCAACTTCATTTGATGAAGCATCATTTGACATGATCGAAGAGCAAAATTTGGACATTATCAAAATTGCTAGTTGCTCATTCACTGATTGGCCAGTATTGGAGAGGGCATCATCGATTAACAAACCAATTATTGCCTCAACTGCAGGCGCTTCTATTGAGGAAATTGATCGAGTCGTTAGTTTTTTAGGTAACAGAAACAAAGATTTTGCGATCATGCACTGTGTTGGTGAGTATCCAACGGCCGACGAAAAAATGCATTTGTCCCAAATTGACTTCTTAAAAGCAAGATACACAAATGTGCGTATCGGATTCTCTACACATGAGAATCCAGGCAACACCGACTTAATAAAAATTGCTATTGCTAAGGGCGCCAATATTTTCGAAAAACATGTGGGTTTAGTTACGGATAAGTATCCAATCAACGCCTATTCCGTTACCCCTGAGCAGGCTGATGCATGGCTCGCTGCGGCTGCTTACACTGTAATGGTTTGTGGTGAAGGGTCCAAAAGACTGCCTGAAAATAAGGCTGAAAGAGATAGTCTGCGATCCTTGAGAAGGGGTATGTTTGCCAAGCGAGCAATTGTTTCGGGCGAGCGAATCACACGTGAAAATTTTTATTTTGCATTTCCCCCAAATGAAACCCAATTTACTGCCAATGATTACTCAAAGTACTCAGAGTTCACATCTCAGCAGGATATAAACCCGAATCAACCTATTGGACCTGAAAATACTAAGCTCACCAATACTCGGGAAAAAATCCTCGAGATTGCTAAGCGAGTTAAAAATTTATTGCATGAGGGAAAGATTACAGTTCCTGGAGGTATTGATCTAGAGATATCCCACCACTACGGATTAGATAAGTTTGACGAATTTGGACTTGTAATGCTCACCGTTGTGAACCGAGATTATTGTAAAAAACTGCTCGTAAGTTTGCCTGGACAGATGCATCCAGAGCAGTACCATAATCAGAAGGAAGAAACATTTCATGTTTTACATGGAGAGCTTGAGCTGAAGTTGGATGGAAATGCTTCGATCTTGAAGCCCGGCGATGTAGTCACTGTAATGCCAGGTGTTCGTCATGAATTTAGATCTCAAAAGGGTGCGGTAGTGGAGGAGATTTCCTCTACTCACTTTAAAAATGATTCTTTCTATACCGATGAATCAATCAATCTGAATCCTAATCGTAAATCCTTACTCACATATTGGATGGTGGACTAATGGTTGATCAAAAAAAGGTTTATCGAGTTGCGGATTATTTACTCAACCGACTAGCTGATCTTGGCATTGAGGATATATTTTTCCTCCCAGGTGGTGGGGCCATGTATTTGAATGATGCCCTTGCATGTGAAACTCGAATTACTGCAATTCCATGCCATCATGAACAAGCGTGCGGAATTGCTGCCGAAGCATATGGAAGAACTCACCGAAGTGGTTTTGGTGTGGCGATGGTTACTACTGGCCCTGGTGCAACTAATGTATTGACTCCTGTCGCGGGCGCATGGATTGAGTCACTACCTTTATTCATATTATCTGGACAGGTTAAACGTCCGGATGCATTACGGGGTCGACCACTGCGTCAAAGCGGAGTTCAAGAGGTTGATGTTGTCTCAATGGTTAAGCCGATCACTAAGTATGCTGTTACTGTCGATTCTCCTGAGAATGTACGAAAATGCTTTGAGGAAGCTATTTGGCATATGCAACATGGTAGGCCTGGACCAGTATGGTTGGATGTTCCCTTGGATGTGCAAGCTGCTCCTATCAACCCCGATAATCTTGTTGGTTTTGAGCCGCCGGTAAGCGACGAATATCCTGATTTATCTAAGGAATTAAATACCCTTGAACAGTTGTTATCCACCTCTAAAAGACCGCTAATCCTAGCTGGACATGGAGTAAGAATTTCAGGTGCAGCAAAAAAATTCGAGGAGTTAGTAGAAAAATTGGGCATTCCTTGTGTATTTACTTGGAATGCATCTGACTTATTAGCTTGGGATAACCCGCTGTATGTTGGCCGCCCTGGGGTGGTTGCAGCAAGGTCACCGAATTTTGCGGTTCAAAATTGTGACTGCTTAATCAGTATCGGTTGTCGTCTTGATAATGTAATTACAGCTTACAACCCCAAGGGATTTGCGCGTAACGCAAAAAAAGTTGTAGTAGACGTTGATCAAAATGAATTGGATCGTCATGAGCTGAAGATTGACTTACCAATTCTTTCGGATGCAAATCACTTCATTGAATCATGGTTAGACAATGCTAAGCATGTATTGCCTGATTGGGCGGAATGGCGCGCTCAGTGTTTGGACTGGAAAAAAAGATATACACCGTTAGATGGTCGTCAGTTTAAGACTAGCGGACCAATGAGTCATTATGAGTTTGTGGAGACTTTGTCTGATGCAATTCCGGAAAACCAGCTTGTAATCACCGGAAGTTCTGGGCTAGCAGTAGAAGTTTTTTACACTGCTTATCGCAACAAAATTGGCCAAAGAATGTTTTTGACTTCAGGTTTAGGTTCTATGGGCTATGGAATTGCCGCTTCAATTGGAGCTTGCATTGGTGCTGGTCGATCCCCCACGGTCTGCGTTGAAAGCGATGGAAGCTTGATGTTAAATCTTCAAGAGTTGGCTACACTAAAAGCGTTAAATCTACCGATAACTGTCGTAGTGATGAATAACGGCGGCTATGCGTCCATTCGAAATACTCAGCGCAATTATTTTGAGGAGAGGTATTTAGGGACTGGGCCAGCATCGGGTTTATTCATACCTGACTTTGTAGAGGTGGCAAAGGGAATAGGTTTACCAGCTCATGACATTAATTCACCCACCGAGTTAGTCAATGCCTTTAATAACTTAGGCCCAAGACTTTTAGATGTGCACCTCAAAACAGACGAAGTGCTCTCTCCCAAGGTTGCTGCTATGCCACAGCCTGACGGATCAATTATCTCTATGCCTCTTGAAGATATGAGTCCATTACTAAGCCTGGATCAATTAAAGGCTGAAATGCTGGGGGGCATCGATTCAGTTTCCGAAAAGGTTCGTGCTTGAGCATGAATAAGTATTTATGTAGGGTTTGCGATGGTGCGCTTTTTACTAAGCCACTTTTGCAATACAGCAACTCTCCCAAATCTGCACAAGGTTTTTTAACTAAGCTCGGCGAAGACGATGACTCAGTCAATTTGACTATTTACCAGTGCTCTAAATGTGGCTTGGTGCAACATAATCTTTTGCCCGTACCATACTTCAAAGAAGTGATTCGAGCTGTCGCATTTTCTCCAGAGATGGGTAACTTTAGGCAGCAGCAGTTACACGATTGGATCTCAAAAAATCACCTGCAGAGTAAAAAAATTCTTGAGGTTGGATGTGGAAAAGGAGAGTACTTAGATTTACTAAAGAAGGCTGGTGCTACTCAATTGGCCGGAATTGAATATTCAGAGAAAAATGTAGAAAGTGCTCTAGGTGCTGGAAATAGAGTTTTTAAGGGGTATCTAGATTCCAGTTTCAAGACTTCCTCTGATTTTCTATTTGATGCTTTTGCAATTTTTAGCTTTTTAGAGCATTGGCCGAATCCCAATGAAGGGCTTGGCATACTCCATTCCGCATTAACTGATGGAGCAGTGGGCCTAGTTGAGGTGCCTAACTTTGACTTAATCATTGAAAAGGGCTTGTATTCCGAATTTACAACCGATCATATTTTTTATTTTGATAAAAAAAGCTTCTCATTTTTGTTAGAAAAAAATGGGTTTGAGGTAATTTCAATTAAGTCTATTTGGTATGACTATATTTTGTCAGCTGAGGTAAGAAAAAAATCTCCCTTAGATGTAAGCAATTTTTTGAAAATTCAATTGAGCATTAAAAATCAATTAAATACTTTTATTAATCAATTTAGTGATAAATCAGTTGCTATCTGGGGGGCGGGTCATCAGGCATTAGCTGTCATTGCAATGGCAGGAGTAGCGTCATCTATTAAATATGTAATAGATTCTGCGCCATTTAAGCAGGGAAAATATACTCCAGCAACTCATTTGCCTATCAATTCACCCGAATCGCTATTAGTAGATCCGCCCCAGGCCATCATAGTCATGGCGGCGGGCTACTCAAATGAAATTGTAGGGACCCTAAAGAAGAGCTATCCCCATATCGCTAACATCGCGATCCTGAGAGAAGATAGGTTGGAAATCACTGAATGAGTGAAGATCTTAAATTTCACCTAGATAAGATTTTAGAATACATTCAGAATGCAAAGGATGGCCTTCCTTTGGATGTATTTTATTTTGTCAGCCAGTTAACGCCGTTAATCAACGTAGATCTTTTAATTAAAAATAAGCAAGGTCAAGTATTGCTTACGTGGAGAGACGATAGATTTTATGGACCTGCATGGCATATTCCTGGAGGAATCATTCGATTCAAGGAAAAAATTGAGGATAGAATTCAAAAGGTTGCATTATTAGAATTGGGCGCAACAGTAAATTTTTCCCCAGAACCAATCCATATTCGTGGCCTTATAAATCAAGAGCGCGATGTTCGTGGGCATTTTATTTCTCTACTATTTATATGTGAGCTTAGTTCGGATTTAACTCAGGAAAAGGAATATAAAGAGGGCGACCCTAAGCAAGGCGAGTGGGCATGGCACGATAAGGCCCCTAGTAATTTGCTAAAAGTTCATGAAGCATTTAGAAAATATATTGATGAAACACCCCCATTATAAATTTGATATTACCGAGGATGTTCACTCAATATTGACCCGTCTTAATGGGGAGCTTGAGCATTTTAATAACACAAAAATTCTTATAACAGGCGGTACTGGTTTTTTTGGTCGATGGCTATTACAGATTCTATGTAGCCTAGTTGTCAATAAGGGTTACGCTATTGATATTTATGTTCTCAGCAGAAATCCGCAGAAGTTTTTATCCGAAAATTCTGATTACCCTTTTGAAAAATACATACAGTTTGTGCTGGGCGATGTTACATCTTTTACCCTCCCTGAGATTGAGTTAGATTATTTAATTCATATGGCAACTACTGCTGCTGCAGAGACATTTGCAGGCGAGGATCAGTTAAAGAAGTTGGATCTTCTTTACGGCGGGACAAAACATACCCTAGATCAGGCTGTGAAAAGAGGCGTTAAGAAAGTTCTCTTTACATCGTCAGGCGTAGTCTATGGACCATCTTCTAGCGAGAGTTATTCAGAAGATACATTGCTTGCACCACAGACAACATTAACTACTTCTGCCTTAGGTGAAGGTAAGCGGTTAGCAGAATATCTAATTTCTTATTACGCAGAAAAATTTGGATTCGATTATTCAATTGCGCGCTGCTTTTCCTTTTTCGGCCCTTTTTTGCCGCTAGATATTCACTATGCAATTGGAAATTTTGTGAATGATGCCCTTGTAAACCCAGAGTTGATAGTTAAGGGTAGCGGACGTGATTTACGTTCATATCTGTATATTGCAGATGCATGGGTATGGATGCTATCCATGCTGATCAATGCAGATAATCAGGTTTATAACGTTGGATCATCTAAAGCACTATCAATCAGTGAGCTGGCACATCTAGTGCGCGATACCTTGGCCCCAGATAAAGAGGTCAAAATATTGGGCGCTACTCATGATGTAGGGAACTTTAATAGGAATTCCTATGTCCCAAATTGCAGCAAAATATGTCGTAAATTTGATCTTTCGGAGTGGACTTCATTGAGCCAGGGTATACAGAAGTGGGCTAGAGGATATTCCGCTCAGTAAGTACGGGCCATATCAAGAATGCTTGACTGAGTTAAAATGGCATAACACAATCAAAATAGACTTTTTTGTCTAAAAGGATACTTTATGAGCAATTCATTACAAATTTTGGCCGATCAAGAAGCGTTATCGCTGATTGAAAAAAATAAGAGAAAAGATCAAAGCCAAAAGCGTCCAAGAGTACATCAAAAAATTCAAGACTATTTTAAAAATATGCTTGATGGCGACATCAGTCCAATTTTGAGATTAAAGATCAATCGATCTCTGTGTAATTTTAATTGCGCACATTGTTGTGAAGAACCCTACATGACTCGGGATTTAAAAAAACGTACTGGTATGCCCGATCCTCGTCCTCAAATGTCATTAGATGATTACAGAGAGCTTTCTAGGCAGGCAGATGAGTGCGGAATATTTCGATTTGTTCTTACGGGCGGTGAAGCTCTTTTAGACAAAAGCCTCGATAAGCTCATTGAAGCGATCGACCCAATGAAGCACCTCGTTATTTTGGATACTAATGGTTGGACATTTGATGAAGAAAAAGCAAAGTGGTTTGCAGGCTTGGGTGGTTATAAGGCGCAAATTTCTTTGGATAGCTTTATTGAATCAGAGCACGATGCCTTCAGAAGTAAAAAGGGGTCTTATAAGAGGGTAATGCGCGCTCTAGAGGCTTCTAAGAAGGCTGATTTAGAACTCTTGATTTCTACATGCATCATCAAAGATAGAGTTTTCACAAAGGAATTTGAAGACTTATGTAATTTTTGCAAGGTTGAGGAAATCCCTTTGTATGTGACGTTAGCTAAGCCTGTTGGCACAGCGCGCGAGCAAGATACATGGGTATGCACAAAAAAAGATGTTGATCAACTCAAGTACTTGGAAGATAAGTACAATATATTCACTCACATGACTCCTTCTTATGGTCAGCCTGGACGTTGCATTACCGTTAAAGGTATCAATACGGTGAATCACGATGGTGAAATCATTCCATGTCCATATATGGACTTATCTATTGGCAATGTAACTAAAGAACCTTTAGCCGCCATTCTTGAGCGAGGGATGATGAATAGTTGGCTAGGACCATATCGTGATGAGTGCATTATTGGCGAGCATAAAGAATTCATTAAATTCCACAATGATGCGGTGAATGACTATTTGGATGTAAGCCCGCTATTGCCTGTTCCTTATGAATATGGCTTTGGTCGCAATAAGTCAATTACTAAATAACATCAGGAGTATTAATGGTTTACTTCAATGAAGATGGTCGTCGAGCTCCATCAAAAGGATTGCGTGTTTTTGATGAAGAAGCGCGAAACTACTACCAAATTAAGAATCCCGAACTGAGTTACTCTGAAGTTCTTTCAAACTCAATTAAATTTGGTGGAGTCGATCCAAGTACATCTGTTGCAGCATTTGAGAGTGCTTGCATCAAACTAAAGAACGAAATTGCAAGTAATCCAGAATATAAGAATCTTTTAAATGGCGTTCATATCCCATTTATAGCTAAAAAAATAGAATCTATTGAAGATTTAGGTAAAGATTTAGAAGACATTGAGTTGCCTAATTTTCAAAAGTCATTCAATTCAAAGTTTCCCGATAATCACTTCAAAGCGGTATTGCAGAGTAACTCCAAGTTACCTGGCAGTGTTACCTTGGACCCTCGTTCTAGGTACGATGGTTTTCTTGAAGCCAGTACAAAAGGCTCCGTAATAGGATGGTATTTCCCCCAAGCCTTACAAGAGTTTGATATCGAATCTCAGCGAAAGCAAATGGCTGAATTGCCAAAGCTAAAGAATGTTTGCTTGAGTGGCGGTGTAGATGTGTTGGCTGCGCTGATTGGTTCGCCAAGTCTCCTGATAAATGACGAGGCATATGCACCAATACTTTGCTTATCAGCCTATGTTCACGCTGATCCAAGATTAGTTCTCTTGATGAAGTCTTATGGGCCGCATATGGAATTTTGGTGCATGACACAAATGCTGTCTAAGACAACTACACAGGTCTCTGAACAGTGGAGTGGCGGCATTACTTTTTATGCAGCTCTTGAGGCGTAAATGATGGGTCAACACCTCATTTGCTTAGTCAAATGAGGTGATTTTTAATTGAAAATTAAGCTCATATTCATCCCAACTAATAAAGCTATTTTCTTTATTCGGCTTGATCTTCAGTAGTGCTTATATGGTAACCACGTTAGATCAATTATTAAATAAGCCAATATCCAAATTTACATTGGGGACAATGACATTTGGTGAGCAAGTCAAAGAGGCTGATAGCCATCGAATTCTTGATTTGGCATTTGATCAAGGAATCAACCTGATTGATACGGCTGAGATGTATCCCATTCCAGCTCAGCGTGAAACATTTGGGCTTTGTGAAAAAATTATTGGCAGTTGGTTTAAAAAGAATCCAAAGAAACGTTCTAGCCTTATCTGTGCCACCAAAATTTCTGGGCCTGCCCGCAATCTGGATTGGATACGTGGGGGCAATAAGATCAAGGCAAGCGATTTTGAAGAGGCCTGTAATGCTAGCCTTAAGCATCTCCAAACTGATGTAATCGATCTATATCAAATTCATTGGCCCATGAGGCATGTGCCTTCATTTGGACAAATCTACTTTGATCCATCTAAAGATGAATTAAATATGATGTCAATTCATGAGCAGCTCACGGCTTTGAATTCTTTAGTAAAAGCCGGAAAGGTAAGGGCTATTGGCCTTTCAAATGAGACACCATACGGCGTACATGAATTTCTTCGAATTGCAAAAGAGTATGACCTTCCCAAAATCGCAAGTGTTCAAAATCCCTATTGCCTTCTAAATCGAAGTGTTGAAAATGCAATGGATGAAACATTGCATAGATTGAATATTCCATTACTGGCTTATTCACCATTGGCATTTGGTTTATTGACCGGCAAGTATGATCGGGATGGATTTAGTGGTACACATGTTCCCGCTGCTGCGCGCATGATAAAGTTTGATTCCTTGAGGCGTCAGCGTTGGGGTAGAAAGTCTGCACTAATTGCAGCGTGCCTTTATAATAAACTAGCAAAAGAAAGTAATTTAAGTCCAACTCAGATGGCTTTAGCATTTTGTTTAAATAAATGGCAAGTCGCCAGCACCATTGTTGGAGTGACATCAGTGGCTCAGTTGCATGAAAATCTGAGAGCAATGAATATAAAAATCAGTCAAGAATTAATGGATAGAATTGATGAAATCCGTTTGATTCATAGGGATCCGTGCCAATAGGGTTTGTATTCCATTTGTTGTAATGATTGGTAAGAGTAGTTACCAGTCCTGGAAATGACTAACATTTGATGCTTAAAAAAATCAGGTGTGACGTGTTACAAGCGATCGAAGTCAAAAGAATTTGCAGTTGCTAGCAGAATCTCTTCTTGAAGAAATATCCTTGCAAGCTGGCGAAATGAGTGACCGCTGTAAAAATCTCGCGACTCAACTATTTTCATCTGAGGCGGCTGTAAAGCAAATAGCCCATGCATTAATTTCTGTGAAATGAAGGTATTTTCAAGTCAGTACTTCGAACAGTTGCGTAGTACTGCCTCCCAAACGCAAAGATTGAGGGAGCATGCTAATGTGCATCGCTCGTATGAAGAGCATTGCCAAAAACTCTTTAATGCTATTCAAATAAATAGCTACATTCGCCCACATCGACACTCTTTGGATCCCAAGAATGAATGCTTGATTGCGATTAAGGGATTATTTGGATTTATCATGTTCACCGAGCAGGGCTTGATAGAGTCCGTGATCTTGTTCGGCAGTGAAAAATATTCAGAAAAACTCTCAATCCCGTCGGGTCTAGAGTTACCTTCAGGCGCTTGGCACACAGTAGTTTCGTTGATGGACGAGTCAATTCTATTTGAGGTTAAAAGTGGCCCGTTTGATCCAAGCCTTGCTAAAGAATTTGCACTCTGGGCCCCTGAGGAAGGGGGCGAAGATGCTCCCCAATATTTAGAGGCCCTCAAGCAGAGATGCTTGAATGAGTTATCAAATATCCAAATTGAAGACTAATTTTTCAAGCAGGTTGCAACAAATTTAATTGATATTTATAACAGATCTTCCAGTAATGAAGGGCTTTTTAGCCCAAGAGAATGAGATTTGGATTGGATGATTGTTAATAAGATTTACAATAAAGTGTGAATAAAGCTAAAATTAATCAGCCCTAATGCAAGCTATTTTTCCCTTATCTTATTTATCCAGCCAACTAAGTATGACAGTCTTATTGGTTTTCTTGGGGCTAACTAATCATACTTATTTGGCTGTAGGCGTTGCGATAGTTCAAGCAGCTGCGGCAGCCGTACTTCTGTCCTTCTCTGCTAATGCACGAAATCTAATACTCCTTTCTAGCGATGTTGCAATTGTTAAAACTATTACCATTGCTAGATTCATACTTTTTATACCGCTTGGCATAGCTGTTTACTATCTAAGTTCGATGATGGGAGGTATTGATCAAAAGATTGCAGCAGTTTTAGTCGTCAGAAAACTAGTTGAATGGATCATGGAGATCTATTTAGCGGAGTCAGAAAGGTTGGTTGATAAGGCGAGTGCTTATAAGCATTTATTTATTGAATCTTTATTGCTTTCGATTGTGATGATTGGTGTCGCAAGTGATAGCCCGTATCTTTTTTTCATTCTCTGTATCTGGGCAGCTTCCCCAATTTTCTTAAGCCTTCAAGTATTAACTCGAATTTTAAAGGGACCCTCTCAAAAAAATTCATTAAGTATGTTGATTCCTCATTTTGGATCAACTGCAGCTGTTGGTCTAGGCGTTTATGTATTTCGAATTTCAATACTATTACTAGCTGGAGCTAGTTTAGCGAGTGATATGTATACGGCATTTGCTATTGGTGGTGTATTTACCTCCATATTTATCCAGGGATTTGGACAAAGTCTAACCCTGCATCAACAGCGATCAAATAATTATGCTACTCCTAATTGGCTGCGAATCGGTCTTTGGCTGATAGCTCTGTCAGGTTTGCTGATTGTAGGGGTTGCACAATTGCCAATCAACCAGTCAATATTATTTGGTAAGCCTACTATTTTTTGGCAGGCGCTTGGATTATCTTTAATGGGCGGGCTTCTAATGCTGTGGGCTCATTTAATTCGTTTACGTAACATTCAGCATGATAGTCATCGAGATGTATTTGCAGCGGATGCTTTGGTGAATATGTTGATCGTGCTTTTTGTGCCGGGCGTTTATTTCTTGTTTGGCCAAAATGGGTTTTCTTTTTTATATTTATGTAGCGGGATATTGTCACTATTAGTTTATCGAATCTCGGATCCATTGCGCGTTACATGGAGCTCAAAAAAGGGATTTTCAGATTCCTTTAACATTATCGTTGCTTTTTTTATAGCCGTACCGATATTCTTTACGCTAGAAGCTGGATTGTTTAGAAGTGATCAATTTGTTTACGATTCAATGTCCTCCCTTTTAAAGCTTCCATTACCAGTGTCGTTATTCTTTTGCTATTTGGCAATAATATTACTTGGTAATTTTCATCGCGCCACTTTAGCGCTGACAGTAATCTTTTTGTTTTATATGGCTATGATGGTGTCGACAGTTTTGACCTCATCTTTTAATCCGCAGTTAGAGAAGGCAAAGCTTTTGCTTTTGGTGCAATATCTTGTACCAACTTTCGGTTTAGTTCTTGGCATGATTTACGGATGGAATGAAGATCATAAACATCATCTAGCAAAGACTATGTTCTTTGTATTTCTTTGTATAGTGCCAGCAGAATTATTATCTACATTTATACTGGGCACCTCTCTACTTACGCCCTATATTTATCTAATTAGCATTTATCAGCACCTTCAGTATGTGCCCATCCTAATGGCTAGTTTATTTTTGATGGGCTTATATAGCCTTTGGAGTACCCCTAAATGGAGAATGCTTATCCTTATAATTTCTCCATTTTTCGGAGTGTATGTATACGCTTCTGGGTCAATGATGGCCTGCTTCTTATCTTTGATTGGCTGCGCCATATTTCCTTTTCTAAATATAAAAAATGATCCAGGTGGGAGCCAGTTCTTTGCTAAATCATCTGTTTTTGTTTTGGCAGTCTGTTCAGCAATTCTTAGGAAAGTCTGGATTCCAGGCTCAACTTCAGCATATTCGCAGAAATTTGAAGGGGGTAAGCTTGTAAACCTTTCTGAAAGGTTTGACATTTGGGATTTTTATTTAACCCAGATTATTTCAGATAAATTTGTTTTCTTATTTGGACATTCTGCGCCTCCTGCCCGCAATATATTTCCTAGTGCACATAATTACTATCTTGATCTTGCTTATAATTTTGGAGCAATCCCAACGTTAATAATTTTGGGATTGATTGTAATTACACTAGTTAAAATTCGTTCACACATAATGGAGATTTTTACTTCACCACATATTTTTGCTCTCGCAATGATAGTCATATTCCTTATCCTGGATAACTTGCTTAAAGTGGGATTTCGTCAGCCCTATCCAGGAATTCTCTCCTTTTTTCTCTGGGGGGTTCTATTGATTCGACTAAATAAGCTGCAAATATCAAAAAATAGCATTCCCAACAAGACTTAGATTCCAAATGAAATGGTAATAAGGGGCAGTGGTAATTATGGCAATCACAACTAATATATCCACTAGACCATTAAATTTAATAATCATATTGAATGTAATTAAGGCGCAGCTTCCTTTTGGGTTAAATCCCTGGTCTAGCCTAAAATAGAATTATGTCTGTTTTAGCGCTATCTTTTCTGGTTTCATTATTGACTGCTTTATGGGTTGTCCGTTACAGCCATTTGCACGCTCGTTTTACTGCTGACTCGGATTTATCTGGGGTGCAAAAGTTTCATACTGTTGCCGTTCCTCGCGTGGGCGGCGTAGGTATCTTCATTGGTATCTTGCTAGCTCTCTCAATGCGTTATTTTCAGAATACTGAGGTCGGTACATTTGGCTTGCTTCTCATTGCCGCTTCTCTCCCTGCATTCTTATCGGGTCTTATTGAGGACCTTACCAAAAAAGTAGGTGTTCGTCTGCGCCTATTAGCCACAGTTGCTTCTGCGGGGTGTGCTGGCATATTTTTAAATGCGTGGCTTAGTAGCGTTCAGATTCTGGGTATTGATAGCTTAATGCTGGCATATCCATTTTTAGCAGTTGCCATTACTTGCTTTGCTGTTGGTGGTGTTGCTAATGCATTTAATATCATCGATGGTTACAACGGCTTGTCAGCAATGGTGGCGGTGATCATTCTGTCCGGTATTTCTTATGTAGCGTTTCAAGTGAGTGATTACCCTATCATGATTGCTGCATTAGCAATGATCGGTTCTCTTCTAGGCTTCTTGGTGTGGAATTACCCGCGCGGACTCATATTCTTGGGAGATGGCGGAGCTTACTTTGTAGGGTTTTGGATTGCAGAGCTCTCAGTCTTGCTGACTTCTCGACACCCTGAGGTCTCAAAGTGGTTTCCACTATTACTATGTTTCTACCCGATCTTTGAAACCCTGTTTACGATCTATCGTCGCATTATCCTCAAAAGAGTTCATCCAGGTATGCCAGACGCCTCTCACTTACACCAATTGATTTACATGCGAATCGTGCGCTGGTCAATAGGAGGTGATGATGGTGTGCCAACTACTCAGCGTAATGCTATGACATCTCCTTATCTGTGGGTACTAGCTGCCTTATCTGTTATTCCAGCCATTCTCTTTTGGCGCTATCACCTCGTCTTAAAAGCTTTCGCAGTGCTATTCGCAATTACTTATATCTGGATCTATTGGAGTATTGTGCGCTTTAAGGTGCCGGATTGGATTCGGATCCGAGGTGGTGGTTAGCCGCTGAGGATGTACTTTGCGCTTTGTGTTGTTCGGTTTGGGCCCTAAGGCACCAAACTCAAAAACAAAAACTCAAAGAAGATAATCAAGTGCACTACACCCTGCAATAGGGTGGTTCTGCCAATCGCCAGGGTTAGTGCTCCAATGAAGAATGACAGATACATTAGGGTCATATTCAGGCTACTGATGCCTAGGCTTAGGGGTAGGTTAAAAATAATGGCAATGATTGCTACTGTGGGGATGGTGAGTCCAATACTTGCTAATGCGGACCCTAGCGCCAAATTCAAACTGCCTTGCAACCTGTTAGCTCTAGCTGCTCTAACTGCTGCATAGCCTTCTGGTAGCAGTACCAACATAGCAATAGCGATACCCACTACCGTTTTGGGCGCACCAGCCGCTTTAACTCCGGCCTCAATTGCTGGGTTGAGTGCTTCAGCTAATCCCACCACTACGATGAGTGAGATTAATAACAAAGCTGCACTGACAGCTGTTTTGAGATTGCTGGGTTTATCAGCATGCGCCTCACAGTTAGTTTTATTTCCCTCATTCTTCGGAAGGTAGTAGTCGCGATGACTGACTGTCTGGAAGAATAAGAAGGCGATATAAAGTGCAAAACAGGCAATACCTGCAAAGGCAAGCTGACTCCTAGTGAAATCTGGCCCTGGTGTGCTAGTTGTGACAATCGGCATGACCAAGATAAAGGTGGCCATAGCAGTCAGTACGGCCAATGCTGAATTGGTGCCTTCATTACGGAAAGACATCTCGTGATGCTTAAATCCACCCATAAAGATGCATAGACCAATCACTCCATTAACTACGATCATGACCGTAGCAAAGACGGCATCACGGGCAATAAATTCAGAGCCCTCATGACCCGATAACATCATGGCAATGATGAGGGAGACTTCAATAATCGTGACGCTAATCGAGAGCACCAGAGTTCCATAGGGCTCACCTGTTTTATGGGCAATCACTTCTGCGTGATGAACGGCTGAGAGTACCGCGCCAAAAAGGGTGATGCCCATTAAGACGATGAACCAAGTTTGGCTAAGAAGATTTGTCATTTATCTAGGGGGTGGGGTGCTTAATTTCAGGGTAAGCTAAGGGGTAGTTAACACTGATAGTTTAAAAGGTTTACACAGATATGAATACGAAGGCAATCGTCTTATTTGGCCATGGCGCCCGTGATGCTCGTTGGCGTGAGCCGTTTGATCGTTTGGTTGCGCTATGGAAGGCTCAATATCCCAATGTTCGGGTGGAATTAGCCTTTTTGGAACTCATGCAACCTAGTCTTGAGGAGGCCATCTCATCCTTGGGGACTGCTGGCGCAACAGAAGTGGTGGTAGTCCCTGTATTTTTTGGTCAGGGTGGTCATTTACGCAATGATTTCCCTGCGCTGCTAACTGCCTGCCAGGATAAATTTCCCGGGATTCAGCTAAGCGCTACGCCTGCTGTCGGGGAGGATGCTGCTGTCTTGCAAGCCATCATTGATTTTGGCGCTAGAGCCCTCTAATTCCTGGGTTTGCGCAGTGGCTTGCTGATGTTCTCTCAGCGCTTCGCCAACCATGATTAGTGCGGGGGATGCACTATCAAACCAGTCATTGGCTTTGCCGTTAGCTAACTCACCTAGGGTGCTTGACCAGTGACGCTCATTCTTGGTGCTGACCGCTTCTAGGATGTGAACCGGAGTTTTATTGGTATGTTGGGAGTTGTTCCCAATCAATTGCTTGGCGATATTGGTGGCATCTTTACGCCCCATGTAATACACCAAAGTATCCGCGCTTGGGTTTTGCAAAGCTTGATTTTTACTTTCTTGAGCATCGCTAATGATGTTATTTTCAGTCTCATTGGCTTGAGCCAAAGTCACAAAAGCAACACTTCTGCTAACACCTCGCAATGTCAGCGACTGCTGAATGGCTGCAGCTCCTGCTAGCGCAGCAGTAATTCCCGGAACCACTTCAACTTCAATGTGATGTTTTTTGAGGGCCTGAATCTCTTCATCGGCGCGACCAAACATCATAGGGTCTCCACCTTTAAGGCGAACGATCACATCATATTTATGAGCTGCATCAACCAACCGCTTGTTAATGAAGTGTTGGGCCGAAGAAAGTTTGCCGCAACGCTTGCCAACAGGTTCTTTAATCGCTTGAGGACAGAGCTCCAGCATGGCTGGATCTACCAGTGCATCATGAAAAACAATATCTGCTTTCTCCAAAATCCTTGCACCGCGCACAGTAATGAGATCCGCTGCACCAGGGCCTGCGCCAACCAAATAGACTTTACCGAGAGTTGATGTCATGGTGCTATATCTATTAATTAGGCTGCAGTAGTTGCGCGCTGATCGCGCCAACTATTCTGGGTTGTCACACTAAAGAGATCAAACTGCTTGAGTCCGATATCTAGGTTTTGATCGGGACGCAATTCAAATGCATCAAATCCTACTCGTGCACCTTGCAAAAGCTGATCAATAAGGACGTCACCAATCGCACGGACTTCGCCTTGCCAGTCAAAGCGATCTCTCAGTAGTGCTGCAGTGCTAAAACTTCTGCCATCTCTAAATATTGGGAAATGTGCGCCTATCACTGGCCAGAGGCTTTTACCTTCCTCAATGATGTCGGCATGCTTGAGGATGTCATCATCGGCAGCAAACCATACGCCAATCTCACCTTTATTTGCACGCTCAATTACATCGGCATTCTTATGATGCGTAATCCACCAGTGGAATGGCACCAAGACCTTATGAAGACCATGTTCCAAATCGGGAATGCCACCTTCATCACGTTCGCCATCCCACACTTGCCATTCATTAGCAATTAGAGTGGGTTTGCCGTCTTTTGGAAAGGAGATAATTTGCTGGTTCATAGTTTTTCCATGATTAGGCTGTGACTCCCTTTGAGTGTTTCCCATTATTCCTGTAAGCAGCTTCTTTAAAGGGGGTTACACCAAGGCGACGATAGGTTTCGATAAACGGCTCATCGCCTGTACGTTGATCAACGTAGGTGTTGATCAGACTGGTCATAACGTCAGGGATTTCATTCGCATAGAAAGATGGACCAATTACTTTGCCAATAGAGGCGTTATTACCTTGCTCTCCACCTAAGGTGATTTGATACCACTCCTCACCATCCTTATCGACACCCAGTACACCAATATTGCCAACGTGATGATGCCCGCAGGAATTGATACATCCTGAAATATTTAAGCTGATATCACCTAAATCAAATAAGTAATCCAAATCATCAAAGCGTTCCTGAATCCCTTTTGCAATTGGGAGCGATTTCGCATTGGCCAGTGAGCAGAAATCGCCGCCAGGACAAGCAATGATGTCGGTAAGCAATCCAATATTAGGTAGGGCTAGGTTGTGATTCTTAGCCGCGCGCCAAAGATTGAGTAACTGCGTTTGTTCAACATCGGCTAGTACTAAGTTTTGTTCATGTGTTACACGCAGTTCACCAAAGCTATATTGATCTGCTAAATCGGCAATGGCATTCATCTGCGCGCTAGTTGCATCGCCTGGAGCAACGGTACCATGAGGCTTGAGTGACAGAATTACGCTGGCATAGCCTGCTACTTGATGGGGTTTGACGTTACGCTCTAACCAACGAGCAAAGGCGGCTCTCTCAGTCTCAGGCGCGGTAGTTAGGATGGTTTCATTACTTAATACATTTAACTTTTGATATGTAGGCTTAGTAAAGTGTTTAGCCACACGCTCCCATTCAGCTGGCGTGAAATTATCCTTGCTCTGTTTTGCTTCATTGTGAAGATCTGCCCATTCACCTTCAACTTGGCGCGCAAACTCTTCAGGACCCAAAGCCTTTACTAAAATCTTGATGCGCGCTTTATAGAGGTTGTCTCTTCTACCAAAGCGGTTATATACCCGCAAGAGGGCAGTCAAGTAACTTGGCAGAACTTGCCATGGCAAACCTTGTTTAATCAATGATCCCAGTATGGGGGTGCGACCCATGCCACCGCCTGCATAAATGTCCGCAGTCAATTCACCATTATTAATGGCTGGATTTTTCTTGAGCTCAATGCCAACGTCATGGCAAAGCAATACCGTGCGATCTTCTTTAGCACCATTAATCGCAAACTTAAATTTACGCGGTAGATGAGCAAACTCAGGATGTAGGGTTGACCATTGGCGTAGTAGTTCGCAAACCGGGCGAGGATCGATGTATTCGTCTGCAGCAACACCTGCAAAAGCATCGCTGGTGATATTGCGAATACAGTTGCCTGATGTCTGAATCGCATGCATCTCTACTTTGGCTAATTCAGCCAAGATATCCGGAGTCTGCTCTAGCTCTACCCAGTTGAACTGAATGTTTTGACGGGTAGTGAAGTGTCCATAACCACGATCGTATTTATCCGCAATGAAGGCGAGCGTACGTAATTGCTTGGCACTCAACAAGCCATAAGGAATGGCAACACGCAGCATATAAGCATGGCGCTGATGGTAGAGACCATTCTGTAAGCGAAGGGGGCGGAATTCTTCTTCAGCTAGGGTGCCGTTAAGGCGACGCTCAACCTGGTCTCGGAATTGGATAACCCGTTGATCTACAAGGGTTTGGTCAATATGGTCATATTTGTACATAGACCCGTATTATCTGGGGCTATAACCATAACTACAAATACTTAAATATTGAATCTATATATCAATTTCTATATATGGATCAGATGTTTGTATATGGGGCGTAACTCAATAAGAGTAACAAAATTTCCATATAAAAGCTCATGATCCATTCGTTCTCATGTGCGGAAACTCAATCCCTCTTTTATAGCCATCTATCCCAAAGATTTAAAAGTGTAGAAAGAGTAGCTAGGCGTAAGTT
Organism: Pseudomonadota bacterium; assembly: GCA_041179645.1. Lineage (GTDB taxonomy): Bacteria > Pseudomonadota > Gammaproteobacteria > Burkholderiales > Burkholderiaceae > Polynucleobacter. Next base: position 91,613 of record JBEGSZ010000010.1, on the reverse strand, counting down.
GTTGCAATTACATGCTGCAACTGAATTGCAAAGTTTGCGGATCCCGCCAGAGAATAGACTAGAGATATTGAGTGGCGATAGAAAAGTTTGTAATAGCATTCGTATCAATTAGCAGTGGCGCATCTGTTTCGTTTGGAAAACCGATGGAGCTTATGAGGTGGAGATAGTGGATTACCACTGAGAGGAATATGATGTCAGAACTATTAGATGAAATTCATCCTGGCGAAATATTGCTAGAGGACTTTATGAAGCCGATGAGCATCACTGCGCGCCAAATTGCCGCTGATATCGATGTTTCACCAAGCAGAATCAGCGAAATTGTTCACGGCGCTCGACCAATTACTGCAGATACTGCAATACGGCTAGACCTATTTTTTAGGATGGATCCAAAGTTCTGGTTAAGCCTTCAGATGGAATATGACATCAGGGTTGCTAAAAGAACCTTGCAAAAAGAAATAGAGCCGCGCATTGGAGTCTTCCAAATGGTAGCTGCTTAAAAAGATAAAGCCCCAATTTGCTGGGGCTTTATCTTTTAATGTTATTGCTAGCGCTAATGCTTAGAAGCTAAATTCTCTGTAATGCCTATAGAGATTGGCAATCGATGCAAAGCCCAAAACAACAATCAGAACGGCAAAAAGGTAGTCAGTCGTCAGATAGGTAAAAATGCCAGCCTGAATGGCAATAGCAGCGGCAATAAAGGCGGCGATTGCACCGAACACCACCAGCTTGAAGTTTGGAATAAATGCACCCAGAGTAATAGCAACGAACAACAGAATCAGTTCAGAAACCAGTTGATCTGCCATTAAGAAGATCCCATTAGTAAACTCAGGGTTAGTCAGCTTCCCAACAACTGCGAGCACCAGAATGCTGCCTAGTACCGCAAAGTTAAGTTTTGCTTTCTTGAGAATGGTGAGAAGTTGAGCATTCATGATGGCGGAGTCTTCCTAATTTTTACTTCTATTAGTAATTGGGGCTGCCGCTGAATACCAGGCTGATGCCAATCCACAAGAGGATGAAGGCAACCAAAATGGTGAAGCCAATCTTCTTGAGGAAATACTCCAAGGTATCCATATAAGCTTCATCATTACGACCAAAGTATTGATCAAAGCGTTTCCATACTAGGCGGCCCACTACTAGTGGAAGTAGCATGGCAACAATGCCGAGAATAATAGTAAGCGTGTTATCCATGGAGTTTGTATTCTTTCTTGCGAATTGCTTATTTGTATCTAATAGTTGCCAGTAAAGGCAGGGAAGTCATATAGCATACAGGGATTATCGGACAGGATGGCTTTTCTAAGCCCTGGATCGGATACCCAAGAGCCAAACAAATCGCAGAGATCAGCATCATGCGGCATTTGCTTTTTGACCATGACATGCGGCCAATCGCTACCCCAGATTAATCGCTTGCTATTAGCCTTAATCACCTCATCATTAAAGACTTGCATATCCGCATAGGGAAAGTCCCCATCACAAATCCGATAGGGACCCGTCATTTTGACCCAAGCCTTTTGATTTCGAAGGAGCTCAAGTAGACCCTGAAAGCCTTTGTCATTCACGCCATTTTTTACGTGGGAGTAGCCAAAGTGACCAAATACCAAGTCCACTGGGAAATCTGTAAATGTTCGAGCAAGATCAGGATACTCATTGACATGGGCAAGTAACTCTAAATGCCAACCAAAGGGTTTGATGCGCCTAGCGATTGCAGTTAATTCATCGATCGGTAAACCCTTTGATTTATCGGCAACATCAACAACATTGCAACGAATGCCTCTCACACCAGCTTGATGAAGTCTCTCCAGTTCGGCATCTGCAATATTGCTGTCGATGACTGCAACCCCGCGAAACTTGTTGGGGTTTGCGGAGAGTGCAGCAAGCATGGCTCGATTATCAGTGCCGTATACGCTAGGCTGAACTAAGACGGCGCGATCAACACCCAAGCTATTCAATAGAGATTCGTATTGAGGCAGTGTGGCATCAGGCGGGGTGTAGATACGCTCCCCAGCATAAGGAAACGCAAGGGCTGGACCGCAGATATGGGCATGACAATCTACCGCCCCAGGGGGAAACTGAATCTTGGGTGATCGAATTTCTGGATCTGGGGCTTGGCAGAGTGGTGCAGCGTGGGTTGAGTTCAATTTGCTATGGCTAGATTACTGAAGTTCGATATTGGCATCTTTAGCAATCTTTTGATACTTCGCCATCTCATCGCGCACAAATTTACTGAATTCTTGTGGGCTCATTGGCGTTGCTTTAATTCCTTTGGCTTCATAAGCAGCCTTCACCTCAGGAGTTTGCATGGCCAAATTGATATCTTGATTAATCTTTTTCACAATTGCTGCTGGTGTGCCGGCAGGTGCCCAGACGCCAAACCAAAGGCCAATTTCAAAGTTGGGGTAACCCAACTCAGCAATACTTGGGATATCAGGAACGGCGGCATTACGTGCTTTGCTGGTAACTCCAAGCGCTCTTACTTTGCCACCTTTGAGTTGCCCGATGGCGGTATCAAGTGGGGCCATGTAGAAAGCAGTACGACCGGCCATCGTATCTTGAATGGCTTCTGGAGATCCTTTGTAAGGAACATGTATGAGCTTGATGCCCATCATTTGATTAAAGTATTCGGCAGCAAGGTGGGTTGAGCTGCCAACGCCGGCAGATGCAAAAGTAATTTCACTGGGTTTGGATTTTGCCGCGATAACCAGATCTCTAATGGATTGGTATGGGCCTTCTGCAGACGTGATTAAGACGTAAGGAGTTTGTCCAAGGATATCGACATCAACCAAACTCTTCAGTGGGTCATAAGGTAGTTTTTTGTAGATTGCAGGATTAGCCGCATATGAGGCTGATTGCACCAGAAGAGTGTAGCCATCCGGCTCTGCGCCGACAACCGCACCAGTGCCTATTAAGCCACCAGCACCAGGACGATTTTCAATAATGACGGATTGTTTCCAGGTTTCAGCCAGGCTCTTGGCAACGATTCTGCCCGCGATATCTGCACCAGACCCAGCGGTCAGGGGCACAATCATCTTGACTGTTCTATTGGGGTAGCTTTGCGCGCTGGCAGCCGTGGAAATGAGGTTGAGGCTAAGCCCTAAGCCAATGAATAAGCTGACCATCAAGTTGCGCTTTAGTGAGCGAGGGGATTGCAATATCTTTTGCATCATGTCTCCTTAGTATTTTTATTGTTTCGTTGGATAATCTACCATGCTCCTTTCCAGATCTCCATGATTAAGACGGGATATTTAAAAATTGCTAGATCAGCCAGAAAGTGCATATAAATGAGCCAAAAACTAGAAAAACAGATCATTAAGGCCAATGGAATCGATATTGCCTATCGTTTTGATGGCCCTAGTGATGGCCATGTGGTGATGATGGCTAACAGCTTAATGTCTGACTGCAGTATGTGGGACTGGAATGTGCCTGAATTAAGCGATCGTTATCGAGTGCTGCGCTTTGATAAGCGTGGGCACGGCGACTCAGAGACTACCCCTGCCCCTTACAGCATGCCCCAATTGGCCGATGATGCGCTTGCATTATTGGATGCGCTGAAAATTGATAAGGTGCATTTCATTGGACTCTCGATGGGTGGCATGATTGGCCAGCAATTGGGTGCTCGTTATCCGGAGCGCATCTACTCCCTGTCTCTTTGTGATACTGCAAGTGAAATGCCTCCACGTAGTTTGTGGGAGGAGCGTTTTGAGCTTGCGCGCAAAGAAGGAATTGCTGGTTTGGTGGATGGCACCATTAAGCGTTGGTTTACTGCCCCATTTATTGCTCGCGCGCCTCAAGATATCGCTAAAGTGCGTGAGATGATTTTAGGTACCGGAGTTGAGGGATATTTGGGTTGCGCAAGTGCGGTAAGAGATATGGCGCAAACCACCATGCTCTTAAAAATCAAGGCTCCAACACTCATTTTGACTGGGCGTCAGGATCCAGCCTGTACGGTAGATCAAGCAATTGTGCTTAATCGGATGATTGATGGCTCAAAGTTAGTCCTACTGGAGGATGCAGCACATCTCTCCAACATCGAGCAGCCGGCAGCATTTAATCGCACTGTCCGTGAATTTATTGATACAGTAGATAACACTTTGTAGGAATCAACATGACTGAATTATCCGTATCTCAAATTAAAGAAATCCGCACTGCTGTTTTAGGCGCTGCTGCAAAAGTGCCTGGTGCGCTCATTGGTATGGGCATTCTGTTTATTGCTTTGGGAATGATTGGCGTAGCTGGCCAGACATTATTTTCATTTGTAACCATTAATGTGCTGGGCGCATTCCTGATTTTTGGTGGCGCAGTGCAATTTGCTCATGCCCTCAAATCCGCTGGCTGGAAGAGTGTCGGCATTCAAGTGCTGCTGGCTGTTTTGTATGTCGCTGCAGGCATCTACACTTGGGCCTTTCCGATCCCAGCTCTAGAGGCCATTACTCTCTGGCTTGCCGCAATCTTTTTTGTAACCGGCTTTCTGCGCTTGATCTCTGCATTCCAGCATCGTCATTTCCGTGAATGGTTTTGGTTGATATTGTCTTCTGCGATTTCTATCTTGATGGGCGTACTCATCATGAATGGCTACCCAGAAAGCAGTTTGTGGTTACCTGGCTTACTCATTGCAATTGAATTGCTCTTGCAAGGTTGGTCATTACTCTTCTTGGGCTTAGCTGCCCGCTCATTGACGAAGTAATCGTGGGTTCTATTTAGAAATTTAATTACTATGTCAATGAAAAAAACAGATCTGTATAAAAACCTAGCACTGACAACGGCTCAGCGGATGAAAAATGCTGCTAAGACCCCAAAGCCTGGCGCTGCAGAGAGTATTGCGAAAACCAAAAAAGAGCTTGCCAGCAGTAATCCTATGCTCGCCTCTTTGATGGGTAAGACAAAGTCAGAGAAATCTAAATAATCACTCTGTATTAATTTGAGTGTTGGTCTATTTCCGTTTTGAAGCACACCCAACCCCTTTTCTTGATAGACCTTCTAAAGGTCTTTGCGGCACTGCTGATTATTCTGCATCACCTATCTAGTTACGGTCAGATTGCAGAAGATGCACGAGCATTCTTGCCGAGTGTCATGAATTTCTTGTTTGAGCATGGTCGCTATGCCGTACAGATTTTCTTAGTCATGGCGGGTTACCTTGCAACCCAGTCTCTGACGCGATTTGCGAATGCGAAATTCAGTAGTCAAAATTTACTGCGAGTCATCATCAATCGCTATTTGCGTTTGTTTTCGCCTTATCTTGCTGCTTTGATTTTCACCATGATTTGCGCTTGGATTGCGCGCTTTTGGGTAAATGATGAGTTCGTTGGCGAGCAAGAAACGCTCAGTCAATTCTTGGCACATCTATTTTTCTTGCAAGGCATCTTAGGCTTAGATTCGATCTCTGCTGGCGTTTGGTATGTAGCGATTGATTGGCAGTTGTATTCAGTGCTAGCAGTGTTGCTAATTACTTTTTCTTCTTATCAAGCTTTGATTTGGTTCATCAGCATTATTGCGACTTGTTCTTTGTTGTACTTCAATCGCTCAAATCAATACGAGGCCTACTTTATTTACTTTATTGGCTCATACGGCCTTGGTGTATTGGCTTACCTTGCCAAGAACTTTGGGGATAAGAAGATTCGGGGTCTAGCCAAATTGATGCTCATTGCTATTGGGGTGATGATTGCCATTTCCACATTACATCAATTTTGGCTACGAAATTTCTTGGCTTGGTTTGTGGCTATTGCGTTATTGGTATGGGGTAATGCTGCTTACCCTAGTACAAGCTCTGTGGCTCATGGATTGAAAGCGTCGGTACTGCGAGCGATTGCATGGGCAAGTCCACGCTCATACTGCGCCTTCTTAATTCACTTTGCCTTTATCTTGCTGGCAAATACGCTTTACATTGCTTCTGGAGTGCATTCTCACGAGAGCGGTCTTATCGCAATTGGCTTAATGCTGGGAGTCGTGGTGTGTAGCACTATTGCTGCTAACTACATGTATCGCTGGGTTGAAATTCCCTCGGCGAAGTTGAAGATCTAAAACAACAACTTAAATCCCCATATCCTTTAGGACGCGGAAGATCTCTCGATAAGCCTTAGGGGGTTTATTGCTTTCTTTTTCTTTACGAGCATTACGGATGAGGGTGCGCATATTCTGAATATCCATATCGGGATATTGCTCAATCATCTTAGTAAAGGTTTCATCATCCGCAATTAGGCGATCGCGATAAGACTCTAGATGGTGCAGCTTTGCAGTCTCTGCTTTGCTAACACCCTGAATCGCATCTAAGCGCTTCTGAATAGCATCCAACTCTTCCTCATCCAAAAAACGCATGAGTTTGCCAAGGTATTGCTTATGACGACGAATCGCCTCAAAACTTTTGATCTTGTTGGTTTCTGCAATGGCAGCTTTGATAGCCTCATCCAGAGGAATGGTCTTTAAAGCATCGCTACTGAGTGCTGCCAGAACCTCGGCCAGCTTTTGGCGCTCAGTCATCTGGCGCTTTAGCTCGGATTTGCTTGGCCCCTCATCAAGATCTTCCTTCTTGGGGGTACGGTTCTTTTCATTGACATGCATGTTGTTATTTTAGACGGATATTGAACTTTAATTATTCTTTATTGATTTTCTGTTTTAGTAGCTTCAGATCGGTGCTGGAAAATAACTGGCTTCTTCCAACGATTGATGTAGGCTTTAATCTGCCGGACTGTACATATCTTCGTAAAGTGGGAAGTGAAATTTCTAAAAACTCCGCGGCCTCTTCTGCTGAAAATGTAGCATTTCTAAGATGTCCAAATACTTGCTCATGCGTATATTCAGTCTCTTGGAAGGCATTTATTGCAACTAAAGAGAAAAATTTAATGCGTTCTTTCGAAGACATTTTTTGCACATTAGCAAAAAGATCCTCTGCGTTCATTAATTGAGTCATATATAGACCTAACTTTCTATATTGGAATGGCTTGAAGTTGTCATTTAAATCGAATTGATTTTTTTAATTGAATGTAAAAATTTTCATGAGGTCCTATTTGGCAAAATTTAATCCAAGTTATTTCTATTGCACCTGCAAAATGATCAAATTGGTATGCCATTAAATATTCTTGTGCGTTAAAGCGAAATTTATAAACAAATACACCCTGAAGGTCCCCTAGCTTTTGTTGACCTATCCTAGGGTTATCGCAAACTTCCGCAACCCTGATTTCAATTGCTAACTGCAAAGGCTTGGGAGCCTTTTTTACAAACTGGGTAAAAGCTTTTTTAAAGGTAGTTCTCATGATCTAATGTTAGATCAATATTGATTCTATATCAAATCAACAAAAGTAACAAGAATTACTTGATTCGTCGGGATGGTGAATAATGGGTGCAGTACTCCACATACATATAAATACAGAGACATGACTCAAGCCTCTTCACAAAACACCTACGACTACATCATCATTGGCGCCGGTAGCGCCGGCTGCATGTTGGCCAAGCGTTTGACTGAGAATCCCGTTAAACGCGTGCTCCTGATTGAAGCTGGCAAGAACGACAACTACATCTGGATCCATGTGCCAGTTGGCTATTTATATTGCATCGATAACCCAAGGGCTGATTGGCGCTTTAAGACTGCTGCTGAAAAAGGCCTAAACGGACGCTCACTGCTGTATCCGCGCGGTAGGGTATTGGGTGGCTGCTCGTCTATCAACGGCATGATCTATATGCGTGGCCAAGAGGGTGATTACGCATCTTGGGTTCAAGCAACTGGTGATGAATCCTGGTCTTGGCAAAACGCATTACGCCGTTACAAATCATTTGAGGATTACCACGGCGCCGCCAATCAGTGGCATGGCAAAGGCGGGGAGTGGACTGTATCTAAACAGCGTTTGCGTTGGCCCATCATGGATGTTTTTAAAGAGGCTGCAGTGCAAGCTGGCATCCCAGCATCAGATGACTTTAACCAAGGCGATAACTTTGGAGTGGGTTATTTTGATGTTAGTCAGCGCAAAGGTTGGCGCCTAAATACCTCCAAAGCATTTTTGCGTGATGCGGCTAAGAGATCTAACCTCACTGTGGTTACTGAAGCGATGGTCAATAAATTATTAATTGATGATGCCTCTAAAAATTGCTATGGAGTTCAATACATCAAGGATGGCAGAACTGTAGATGTACATTGCACCGCTTCCGAGCCTAGCAATCAAGGCGAAGTGATTTTGAGTGCAGGTGCCATTGGTAGTGTGCAGGTTCTAGAGCGCTCGGGCATTGGATCAGCTGCGCATCTCAACAAGCTAGGCATTCCCGTCATCGCAGATTTACCGGGTGTGGGCGAGAACTTACAAGACCATTTGCAATTGCGCATGATCTACAAGGTTAGTGGCATTAAGACTCTCAATACCCAAGCGAACTCTTTACTTGGCAAGCTCTTAATTGGCATGGAGTATGTGTTCAAGCGCTCTGGCCCGATGTCGATGGCACCATCACAACTAGGTGCTTTTGCATACAGCTCACCTGATCAGCCATCAGCCAATGTGGAATATCACGTACAACCATTATCACTAGAGAAGTTTGGCGAAGATTTGCATTCCTTTAATGCGATTACTGCGAGCGTTTGCAACTTGCGACCGACATCTCGCGGTAGTGTGCATATCAGTTCGATCGATCCTGAGGCGCCTCCAGTGATTGCGCCCAATTATTTATCGACCGATGAAGATCGCAAAGTAGCCGCCGACTCATTGCGTCTCACACGCAAGATTGTGGAAAGTCCTGCGCTCAAGCCATACACGCCAGATGAGTACAAGCCAGGCAAACAATATCAAAGCGATGAAGAACTCGTCAAAGCTGCTGGAGATATTGGTACAACGATTTTTCATCCAGTAGGCACCTGCAAGATGGGGCGCGATGATGATCCTATGGCAGTGCTCGATTCTCAATTACGAGTGAGGGGTATTCATCATCTGAGAGTGGTTGATGCATCTGCGATGCCAACAATTACTTCGGGCAATACTGCGGCACCTACGATGATGATTGCGCAACGCGCCGCTGAATTACTGACTGGTGAATAGTTCACAAGCCCTGCGCGATCAACACCCTCACAATCAATTGCCAGTCAGTCATTTACTGCTGGCTTTAGGCATTGTGGCGGTATGGGGTACTAACTTTGTAGTTATTAAAAATAGCCTGGCGTCTTTTCCGCCGTTCTACTTTGCTGCATTACGCTACATCTTCGTTTTGTTGCCCTTTGTATTTTTTCTACGTAGACCCAAAGTGTCATTGGTTAATTTGTGTATCTATGGTTTGGCTACGGGGGTAGGGCAGTTTGGGGTGATGTATTACGCAGTCAATAGTCAGATTTCTCCAGGGCTGGCTTCATTGGTAGTTCAAACGCAAGTTTTCTTTACGATTGGCTTTGCAATGCTCTTCGCTAAAGAGGGGCTCAAATCTTATCAAGCAGTGGCAGTTGCAATCGCCATGACTGGTCTTGGAATTATTGCACTGCACACAGATGCCACAACCACTTTCTTGGGTCTGGCCTTAGTTGTGTTTGCCGGCCTCTCTTGGGGGGTTGCGAATACCGTGAGCCGCAGGGCAGGTGCCATCAATATGCTGTCTTACGTAGTGTGGGCAAGCGCATTCTCGATACCCCCCTTGCTGCTTGTTGCCATCCTGTTTGAGGGTGGTAGCAAACAATTATGGGGAATAACCCTGGCAGCCCCTATGGGGGCTTGGGTGGGTGTGCTGTGGCAGTCCTGGGCTAACACCCTATTTGGATATGCTGCTTGGGGTTGGCTCCTCTCGAAGCATCCAGCAGCTGTAGTGGCTCCCGCACCCTTACTGGTCCCCATCTTCGGCATGGGGGCCTCTGCTTTCTTTTTGGGTGAGGCTTTGCCAGCTTGGAAAGTCGAGGCCGCAAGTTTGGTCATTGTCGGTTTAGTCGTCAATCTTTTCTGGCCCACATTAAGAGAACAAAGTCGTAAGTTTTTTTAAAACTACTTTTATCAGTAGGGCTAATGTAAAACCCTAATACGTAGCTCTTTTTTTGCCCCAACATTAACTGTAAGATGGCTATTCGTTTCAAGTTGTACTTAAAAAAGAATTTACTTAATTAGCATTTTTAGTCATGGAGACTTTATGAATATTCGTCATCACATTTTTGCTGTAGCTGCTGCGGCAATGTTTACAACTGGCGCTTACGCTGCCGATATCAAATTGGGTGTTTCAGGCCCATTCACTGGCGGCTCTGCATCCATGGGTGTGAGTATGCGTGATGGTGTGCGCTTAGCTGCAAAAGAAATTAATGCTGCTGGTGGTATTAACGGCAACAAAATCGTTTTGGTTGAGCGCGATGACGAAGCAAAAAATGAGCGTGGCGTTCAAATTGCACAAGAATTGATCAATAACGAAAAAGTAGTTGCTACTTTGGGTTACATCAACACTGGTGTGGCATTGGCCTCACAGCGTTTCTATCAAGATGCCAAGATTCCAGTAATGAACAACGTTGCTACTGGCTCAATCTTGACCAAGCAATTCCCTAACGCAGCTGAAAACTATGTTTTCCGTAATGCTGCTCCTGACAATATCCAAGCTCCATTAATCGCTAAAGAAGCGGTTGAGAAGCGTGGCTTGAAGCGAGTGGCAATTTTGGCTGACTCCACAAACTACGGTCAGTTGGGTCGCGAAGACTTAGAGAAGGCATTGAAGGGTTATGGCGTAACACCAGTAGCAGTTGAGAAATTCAACATCGGTGACGTTGATATGACTTCACAGTTGCTCAAAGCAAAAAATGCTGGTGCAGATGTGATTTTGACTTACGCAATTGGACCTGAGTTGGCGCAAATTGCTAACGGTATGGCGAAGTTGGGTTGGAAAAAGCCAATGATCGGTTCATGGACATTGTCTATGGCTAGCTTCATTGACACAGCTGGTAAGAATGGTAACGGCGCAACAATGCCACAAACTTATATTCAAACCCCATCTACAACTGCTAAGCGTAAAGCTTTCCAAGCAGCTTACTTGGCCGAGTTCAAGCCTAAGAACAACAACATTGCTTCTCCAGTTTCAGCAGCGCAAGGATATGACTCTGTTTACCTCTTGGCGGCAGCGATCAAGCAAGCAAATAGCACAGAAGGACCTAAGATTGTTGCAGCATTGCAAGATCTGAAGACTCCAGTTGATGGCGTTGTGATTACTTACAACAAGCCATTCTCTGCAACTGATCACGACGCTATCAAGATGAAAGACGTAGTGATGGGTGTTGTTGAAAATGGTCGCGTTGAGTTCTTGAACGCTGAAGATGCAACAGCTAAGAAGAAGTAATTAGATTTAAGTCTGCAGGCAAGAGTACTATTTATTTTGCACTGCAACATTTGTTGGACCAAAGCGCCGCCCAAAAGGCGGCGTTTTGCTTACAATGTCGGATTCGTTAATAAAACAGTTTTAAGTATTTTCTTTTAGGCCAAAACAATGGACATGCTTGCACAAATCCTCTCAAGCGGTATCGCTGTGGGGATGATCTATGCGGTGATCGCTTTCGGTTTCCAGCTAACTTTTGCCACATCAGGCACTTTGAACTTCGGTCAAGGTGAAGCGCTGATGCTAGGTGCCCTAGTAGGTTTAACCTGCGTAGACACTTTTGGCATGAACTATTGGGTCATGATTCCCGTAGTTTGCTTATTTGGCATGTTGCAGGGTGGTTTTGTTGAGCTCATCGGTGTGCGTCCAGCTATCAAAATTAAATCTGAGTTTGGCTGGATTATGTCTACGATCGCGCTCGGAATTATTTTTAAGAACGTAGCTGAAAATATCTGGGGACGTGATGCATTGCCATTTCCATCCCCGCTACCTATGGAGCCAATGGAATTTCTCGGGGCAAACATTTTGCCAATGGAAATCTTGGTAGTAGTAGGTGCACTAGTCATGATGTTGTTAGTAGAATTTTTTAACCGTAAAACAATTTACGGCAAAGCGGTGGTTGCCACAGCAAACGATCGCGATGCAGCAGGTTTGATGGGTATCAATACCAGCCTGGTAATTACATTTTCCTATGCCCTATCTTCACTAACAGCTGCCTTTGCCGGCGTATTGATTGCACCTCTGACATTGACTGGTGCGAGTATGGGCGGCGCCTTAGGCTTAAAGGCTTTTGCGGTAGCGATTATTGGCGGCCTCTCAAGCGGTATGGGAATCATTGTGGGTGGTTTGATTCTGGGTATCGTTGAGACTGCAACCGGTTTCTATATTTCTACTGGCTATAAAGATGTGCCAGGTTTGATCTTGCTCTTGCTAGTGCTTGCATACAAACCATCTGGCCTCTTTGGTAAATCTGCAATTAAGAAAGTTTAACGATGAAGAAGTCTCTAATACCTCTATTAATTGCGATTGCGGGGCTGTTTGTATTACCCCTGTTTATTCACAACCCATATTACATTCACTTAGTTGAAACCATTCTGATCTACACCATTTTGTTATTTGGTTTGGATATCGTGGTGGGTTATGTTGGTCAGGTTTCTTTGGGTCACGCAGCGTTGTTTGGTATCGGTTCATATACCGCTGGTGTGCTGTACTTCCACTTTGGTTGGACTATTTGGGGAACACTGCCTGCATCTATCGTCGTGACTTCCATCTTCGGCGGTATCTTGGCATTGCCTGCATTGAAGGTAATTGGACCTTATTTAGCGATGGTGACCTTGGCTTTCGGAACGATTGCACAGATTCTAATTAACGAGATGACTTGGTTGACTGAGGGCCCATTGGGCATCAAGATTCCTAAGCCTGACTTAATGGGGGTGCCTATGACCAAGGCAGAGTACTTCTGGATGGTTGGCATCATCTTGATTCTCTCCATGATCATCGTTGATCGTTTTGTAAAATCACAAATCGGTCGTGCCTTCGAAGCTTTGCGTGATAGCCCAATCGCTTGTGATTGCATGGGTGTATCCGTATATCGCTTTAAGGTGATTGCATTTGTGATTAGCGCCGGTTTTGCTGGCTTGGCTGGTTGTTTATATGCCTACTCAGAGCAATATATTTCACCAAACACTTATAACAACGAACTCGCTGTTTTATTCCTCCTCGGCATCATCATGGGTGGGCGCAAGTCACGCTTGGGTGCAGTAATTGGTGCAGCCATTATTGTGTTATTGCCAAAACTTTTGGACGATATCTTCTTGTTCCGTATCGTTGCTTCCGTCATCGCAATCGTAGTGGTGGTTGGCGCTGCAATGGCACTCTCCAAGAAGGTCACTACCCTTAAACGTGTGTCAGTTCCGATTGCTGGCGTTGTAGGTTTAGCTGCATTCTCATTCTGGCTCAATAGCATTTCAGATTGGCGCTTGAGTATTTTTGGCTTCATGATTTTGTTGGTGGTGTACTACCTTCAAAACGGTATTGTTGGTTTTGCGAAGAGCTTCTACCAATCAATCGCTGGCAAGGCCAAAACGACTCGTGGCGGTGATGCTGAGGTGGTGGATGATTCCATCAGCTTTATTAGCAAAGTCAGCGATCAAAATACCGGTGCTGAGCTCTTGAAGGTTGATTCTGTATTGATGCAGTTCGGCGGATTAAAGGCCTTGAACAATGTTGATCTGAGCATCAAGCGCGGCACTATTCATGGTCTGATCGGCCCTAACGGTTCCGGTAAGAGCACGATGATGAACGTGTTGACAGGTATTTACGTGCCTACAGCAGGTAACGTTCTCTATGCTGGTCAAAGCGTAGTTGGCCGTACTTCATCAGATATCGCACTTTCTGGCATCGCTCGTACCTTCCAAAACGTACAGCTCTTCGGTGAAATGACTGCTATCCAAAACATTTTGGTTGGATTGCATCACACCTTCAAGTCCAACATGGTTGAGATTGCGTTGAATCTGTCGCGTTATAAGAAGGAAGAGGCTGAAGCACATGCTCGTGCAATGGCGCTCTTGAAATTCGTTGGTTTAGATGATTTGGCAAACGAAGAAGCGCGTAACTTGCCATACGGTAAGCAGCGTCTCTTAGAGATCGCTCGTGCCTTGGCCTTGGATCCAGAGTTGCTCTTGTTGGATGAGCCGGCTGCTGGTTTGACGGCTCCAGACATTAAAGAACTCTTGCGCATTATTCGTAAGATCCGCGATAGCGGTATTACCTTCATCCTGATTGAGCACCATATGGATGTGGTGATGTCAGTGTGCGATACCGTTTCTGTATTGGACTTCGGTCAGAAGATTGCAGAAGGTAAACCAGCTGAAGTTCAGGCAGACGAGAAGGTGATTCATGCCTACTTGGGTACTTAATCACTAGAACCATATTGAATCGGTAAATACCATGTTATCTATTAAGAATCTTGAAGCAGGCTACGGCAAAGTAAAAGTTCTGCACGGCATCAATATTGATGTTCCTAAGGGACAAGTTATTACTTTGATCGGCTCAAACGGCGCTGGTAAAACAACCACCATGCGTGCTATTACCGGCATGATTAAGCCTACAGCTGGTGAAGTGACCTTGGGCGGTGAAAAAATTGATGGTTACGACTCTCATAAAATTGCCCGCCTTGGTTTAGCGCACAGCCCAGAGGGTCGCCGTGTATTTACGACGATGTCTGTGAACGACAACCTCTTATTAGGCGCATTTCCACGCTTTACAGGTAGCCGTCCAAAAGGCGATATCAAGAACGATCTAGAGCGTGCTCTAGAGATGTTCCCACGCTTAAAAGAGCGTCGCAACCAACTGGCTGGAACATTGTCGGGTGGTGAGCAGCAGATGTTGGCGATGGCACGAGCTGTGATGCTGAACCCAGAGATCATTCTGTTGGATGAGCCATCGATGGGTCTGGCACCAATTTTGGTTGAGGAAGTATTTAAGATTATTTCTAACCTCAAATCTCAAGGCGTGACCATGTTGTTGGTGGAGCAGTTCGCTGCCGCAGCCCTGAACGTTGCTGACTATGGCTATGTGCTTGAGAACGGTAAGATTGCAACCCATGGTCCGGCTGAGAAGTTGAAGCATGATCCTGCCGTGAAAGCGGCTTATTTGGGTGGTGCTGGCGGTCACTAAGATTTAGTAGAGCCCTGTTTGTTAAAAAGCCCTCGAAAGAGGGCTTTTTCTATTAGGGTGAAAGTAGTGCAATCGCCTCGCGAATGAGCAGGGCGCGATAACCCATATAGAAGGCAACACCCACAAATCCAATCAGAAATAGCTTAGGAACTAAAGCGCCCTCAGCCACCAATTCTGAATTCAGAAGTCCCAGGGCAACGGCCAAGAAGAATAGCGCCCCTAAGCCTAGAACAATCCAGTTTTCATGTTTGCTGACTTGCTGGGTTTTGTTGGTGTAGGCGAGCACCTGAAATCCACTCCCCTTTTGATAGCCGGAGACTGTGATGGCATCGCCATTATTCACGATCATCGGTGTGGAAAATTTAGCTTCAATAGTTTGATCATTTAAATTAAATGTCGAGATAAAGAAGCGCTGGTAATACACCGAAGAATGATCGTGAGTCGGCTTTTCTGGATTCACATATTCCAAGAGCCCATTATTCAGATTGCTAACGGTTCCAGAGATTCTGCTAATTGAGCTGCTTAAAAGAGAGCTGGGTTTAAGAGACATAAGTAGGGCTCCCAATAGCACGAGAGAAAAAATGAGAAGAAAGGAAGCTGTCGGGCGTTTCACGAATTTAAAATGAGTACGCCTTTAATGAGTAAGCTAATCGCAATCACTAAGGTAAAGATCGAGAATATAAGTTGAGTATGTGGACCACTTAATTTTTTCCCTAGAAGCAGTCCAATCAATAATCCACCTAGGGCGGCCAGTGCAAAAGGAGCTGCAAAAAAGATATTTAAGCTACCGCTCACCGCCGAGAAAATAGCTCCGCCACCAGTGATGATGGCTAGCACTCCAAGAGAGGTGGCGACAATGGATTTCACTGGCAAGTCGGTATAACGTTTTAGCGCTGGCACGATGATGAAGCCGCCGCCAACACCCAGCAGGCCGGATAAAAAGCCTGCAATGCTACCGGCGAACATGAGGGCGCGCGCACAAGGCACAGTCCACTGGAGTTTTCCAATGGCGGGGTTAACTAAGCAAGGCGGGGGTTTTCTATTTTCCTCGGGGATGCCTTTCAGCTCGTTGCGCGCTTGAATCAATAAGCGCACAGCTACATACAGGAGGACGAAGCTAAATAGAATTTGTAATGGCGCATTCGGAATCTGCGGTGCAAGCCAGAGCCCTACAGGAGAGAGGATTAGGCCAAAGATCGCCATGAAAATGGCTGCTTTATAACGCAAGATCTTATTTTTGAGACCCAGAATTGCGCCAACGCTAGAAGCAAGAGCGACTGCACATAGTGCAATTGGTGCTGCCTCTGCAATGGACAGTCCCAGAAAGAAGACCAATAGTGGCACAGACAAAATCCCACCACCTGCGCCAGTAAGGCCCATGAGGATGCCAACTAGGATGCCTAGTGCTGGGCTGATGAGGGTTGAGTAGTCCATTGCAATTTATTTTAGATTAATATAGTATATAAATATATATAATATTTACAATATTTACGCATCCGAGGAAATATGTTGACTGTAAAGCACAATCCGCTGATTAAAGACTTTTTTGACCCAGAAACCTGGACCTACACCTATGTGGTTTACGAGGGTGAAGGTAGCCCGTGTGTCATTATTGATTCAGTAATGAACTATGACCCTAAGTCGGGCAGAACCACCACCAAGTCAGCTGATGAGGTTATTGCCTTTGTCAAGGCACACCAGCTCCAGGTAACTTGGATTTTGGAGACTCATGCCCATGCAGACCATTTAACGGCTGCCCCTTACTTGCAAAGTCACCTGGGTGGTAAGTTGGTGATTGGAGATCACATCAAGAATGTGCAGACCGTATTTAAAGGTGTCTTCAATCTAGATGATCACTTTAAGGTAGACGGTACTCAATTTGACTATTTGCTAAAAGAGGGTGAGTCACTTGCCTTTGGCAATCTATCTTTAAAGGCGCTCTTTGTGCCAGGCCATACGCCTGCCTGTATGGCCTATGAGATCGGCGATGCGATCTTTGTAGGTGATACCTTGTTTATGCCGGATGTGGGCACAGCCCGTTGTGATTTTCCGGGCGGTGATGCGAAGACGCTCTATCGCTCTATTCAAAAGATTTTGTCTTACCCAGGTCAGACTAAGCTGTATATGTGTCATGACTATCCCCCAAATAATCGACCTGCAACTGGTATGAGTACTGTTGCCGATGAGAAAGCCAATAATATTCATGTGCATGATGGTGTAACTGAGGAACAATTTGTGCAGATGCGCACCGCACGAGATAAAACTTTAGATATGCCAACATTAATTTTGCCTTCTATTCAGGTCAATATACGAGCTGGTCATTTTCCTGAGGCCGATAGCAATGGGGTTGCTTATTTAAAAATTCCATTGAATGCGCTCTGATTGGATAAAGACAATGAATATGCCTATTACTAAAGCAGAGTTGAAGAAGATGCAGTCGTCCGCAGATGATGCCTGCAAGCTCATGAAGGTCTTATCCAACCGGGATCGTATGATGCTTTTATGCGAAATCGGTCAAGCTGAAAAATGTGTTGGTGAGTTGGAGGCCGCACTAGATTTGCATCAGCCCACTCTCTCGCAGCAACTCACTGTATTGCGCAAGGAAAAGCTAGTTAAAACACGTAGAGAGGGTAAGCAAATTTACTACTCTCTATCAAGCCAGGTTGCTGTATCGGTAATGAGCCTGCTCTTCAAGCATTACTGTAAGAAGTAGTTGCAAAGAATCGTCTAATCGCTTTTAAAGGGAGTCCAAGATGAAATGTAACGTCGGTGGTATCGATCGTATTTTAAGAGCCTCAGTAGGTATTGTGCTCGTTGCACTTGCAGCCAACGGTATCGTAGGTTGGTGGGGTTGGCTCGGATTCGTTCCCTTAGCTACTGGAATTTTCCGTTTCTGCCCAGCTTATCCATTGCTGGGAATCAATTCTTGTGGAACATCTTGCGGAAAAGATTCTTGCTGTAAGTAAGTCTTCTTTAGCTTGAATAAGGCGTATTGAGAAGTAAAAATCAATGCGCCTTATTTGTATTTAAGTCAGCCAATTTTTTAGCGTAAACGCCATGTTGCAAAAAGATGGCAAAAAAAGCAATACCAGTCATCCAGTGAGTTGCGATAACTGAATCTCGAATTTCTTCAGGACCGTAGTACAGGAGTGCGCCTGAAACTAATAGGGCGCTTAAAAAAGCTAACTGGCTCAAACCACTCCACAACTTCCTTCTAGACTTGAGGCCCGCCTTCAGGTGAAATGGCAAGACTGAACCCAGAGCCATTGTGGCTGCCATGGCAGCCATGCCGTGCCACGCCAATACCGAATGAGCACCCAATATAGAGCGCTCAATGTGGAATACATGACCCAGTAAATAGGCTGTGCCAGTGAGTAAACAACTTAACACAGCAATCAGTACAAAATTTCTTTGCCATGCCGGCATCTTACCAAGGCGACTCATATTTTTCATGGGGTGAGGGTATTGGGTATGCTGATGGCTTGAGCAGAAAAATGACCCAAGCAGGGATGTTGTGTATTTCCAGTAATACTCACTACCTTGGTCAAGGCATCTGCATAGACGCATTCAGCTGCGACTACTGAATAAGATTCTGAAAACTCCATGTGCTCTTGCTTGAGCGGATTAACTATAAAACTTGTTGCATTGGCATCACGTTTTGCAAAGTAGAGACCGCTTGTAGCAATTGCACCTACTTTCATGCTGCCAACCTGGATCAACTCATTTGGCCTGGAGGGGTTTCTAATTTCAATATCCCGAGAATAGTTTCCAAAAACTCGCATATCTCCACCGGCATTGACGGATCCAGATTGAACGCCATTTGTGATCAAAGCTTCAATCGCTTTATCTACTGCATAGCCTTTGGCAATACCGCCAAGATCAAGGCAAAGCGGAAGATGTGATCGAACCAGCAAGGGTTCAATCAATAGGAGATCTTCTATGCCTCCAAATTGGTGATCGACAAGTTTCAAATGTCTAGGTAGTAGAGCCGCCTCTACCAGCAGATGACCAATTCCACAGTTAAATATTCCCTGTGACTGAAGGTGAATATCCTTCGCAATTGTCAGTACCTTGGCTGTCCAGGGGTGAATGGCAACAGGTTCTAGATAAGACCTGGCATTAATTTGGGAGAGCTCACTCTCTGGATCATGAAAGCACATCAAAGATTGCACTTGTTCAATAGCCAAAAAGGCCTCGTCCAGAGCCTTAAAAGATGGCGCTTTATCTTCAATACTGATTTCTACGAAGGTGCCTAGGAGCGGCTTACAACGAATCATCTGGCTTTTGGAATGGTGCTCTGACTTTTTAGGGCAAGGTCATATAAAACTGCAACCCGTTTGACGCCATCAGTGAGGTGCTTGCAAGAGAGGGTAGCGCCGCCAATGTTTTGGATATCTTGGTTGAGTTTGATGGGGTCTGATGCTACTTTTCCAATAAACTGCTGACGCCACTTAGCTTCTGCTACTTCGTAACCGTAAGATTCAACATATTCCAGAATCTCGATTCCAATTACTGCACCTGCCGGACTTAGTGCTACTGCGTAAGTAATCATTTCATGTTTACCAACCACCTCATCAACAATGAACCAACTTCCGTCAGCCGCTCTCCATATTCGATCCCCCTGAAAGGGGTGGCGAATGCTTGAAGCGGAGCGCATTTTGTCCTGTAGATCATCTGTAATGATGATGGGATTTTTAGTGAGTGATTTATTGGGTATGAGCATCTTTTGAGCTTGCTCAATCGATACATAAATCTTGGCGTGTGCAATGATCGGTACTGTTGTTGCAGCTAGACCAATCATGAATAGGGGGTTTAGTTTCCAGCTCATTGTTTTCTTTAGTTCAACGGAAATCCAACTTTGACAATGAATTCATTTACTGAGTGACTATCCCAAACTCGCGCGTTAGAGCATTCGGCTTCACCACCACCCATACAGCTACCGCCTTTGAGTTGGTAACGCCAGGCGCCGGTGACCCACCAGTCCTTTGCGGCATAGTGCATATTGGGACCAATAAAAGTTGCACGTTGCACTTGATTGCGTAAATTCAATTCTGAGTAGTCGTTATGGAAGCGGGCTTCAACACCAGCAGACCATTTGGGCGCAAATCGATAGCTAGCTCCGACCAAAAAGTCGAGCATCGATTCAGGTACATTGCCATTCTCAATAAACTTTAAGCGTTCATTTGCTACAACTACGTTACCTGCCAAGACCAATCGATCGTCAATGAAATTAGATTGCAAGAGTAGGCGAGCTTCAATTTCATCTTTGTTTCTTCCCCAGGTGGGCTCTAAATACAAACCAACACCCACGGGTGATGTCACTGGATTGGTCAGCCGATAAATGGCTTCTAAGGAGCCGCCTTCAATACCGCTTTTTCTGTAAGGAGTGGCAGGGTCATGACTAGATGGCACCCCGTAGCCACCCGTACAGCTTGAGCTATCACCACAGGCTTCTGGATTGGTGTAGTTCTGATTGGCGTTGGTGTAATAGGAGTTGATGTAACCGGCAACTTGTAAATCATTGGTAAGGCCATACTCCAACTCAGTTCTGGCGGTCCAGGCATCGTAGGTGCCGGCTGCCTGTTGCTTATTTAGTTGGAGACGTTGCTCAAACTCGAGCTTGCCCTTGGGCTGGAGGTCTAGGGTGTAAATCCACCCAAATGCGCCTTCACCCGCATTGGCGAATGAGAAGTGCAAGGCAGTGGCTAACAGGATGGTGAAGGCAACAATTCTTTTGATGGTCAGTTTCATGGCGATGGGGGTTGGTTAATAAAAGTAAATGAGAATGATTCTCAATATACAGTAAATAAGAATGATTCTCAATAGTTAAATTACCCCTATTGGATTTGGTGTTGGGATTTATCAGGGAGGCCTGTTGAGCTTGTAAGATCCATATCTATGGATTCAGAAGCCCTTGTGAAGCTGGTCACAATGAAAATGCCTTTTGGTAAGCATGCTGGGCGTGCGCTTGCAGACTTGCCAGGCAATTACTTAGCATGGTTTGCTCGCGAAGGTTTTCCTAAGGGCGAGCTTGGTCAGTTGCTAGAGTTGATGCACACCCTAGATCACAATGGATTACGAGGTTTGTTGGCGCCCATTCAGCGGGCTCATGGAATTGCTCCCCGCACTCGGGGGTAGCAATTTATTTGGTGCGTACTATCGCTATGACGCGATTGCGTTCGTAACTCACATTAGGTGAATCTGGTGGGCTGCTTTGAGAAAGGCTGACCTGTATCAGGCTTTGCGCCTGAATCTCGTGTGCCAGCCTTTGAGCGAGCTCTGAATTACGATCGTATTGGAGTTGTACGCTAGCAACCTTGCCCGCTTTAATGTTCGAGATGATGGCTGCCACCTTCTCAGGCGAATATTGGTCGAAAAAGATGGGATACCAGCCACCAACTAGTTGCTTAGGAGCTGATGAATCCCTTGCGCTTGGTTTGCTGGCCGCACTGTCATTTGCCTCTAAAGGTAGATGAAAGTCGATACCGGTCTTCTGAACCAGCTCAGCATACGAGATCGGCGCACTCATTTGTGCATCATCCGTGTTCTCAACCCAATAAGCCCAAGCTAATTTTTTATTAGGGTCGTACACCAGCTTGTAAAGATGGCTCGGTATGGTAACCTTGCTTTTGCCAATGCTGCCTGCATTCCCAACTGAGCCAGTAAATACATACACGTCGCCTTCTGCGCGCTTGATGTACATCCTGGTGGGTTCTTCAACTCGTTTTGCCCAGATACCCTGATTGTTTTGTCTGGCTTGCGGCATCATGTTTGCTAAGGAAAATGACTGGGCCATTCCGCGTTCCCGTGTCATGTCGCCTGCTGGAACGTTATGACCGCGATCGTACCCACTGCCACGATAGTCTCCTAGTAGGGCGCGTTCATGGGCTGGAAGCCTAGCCTCTTCATAAAACTGATTAGTGCGTCGTGGGTGAGGCGCTTGTAGTTGCTCGCCATTAAGGCGCTCAACGGTGAAGATCGGCTTCTTGTCAGAAGGGGAGTAGTAGATTGCGAAATCATCAAAGCAAAGGTCTCGCCCTAACTTGGCCGTACTCGGCACTTGCTGGGCCGGGAATAGATCCTTGCACTGATCAAATAGAGCGGATGCACTTAGTGGCAGCCAAAGCAAGCTTAGTAGGAGGGGTTTGCCTAGGAATTTCATTGCATGTCAGTGTAATGAGTGTCCTTATGAGGGAGTCAAAGTTTTGTGCACATTAGTTGATCACGTTAGCTCTAGAGCTAGTATTTATCAGGGTTTGAGAGCTGTTGATCGCGACGATTGATTAAAGTGCCAAGCGTGAAGAGCAGTAGATACGCAACTTGAGGTGATGATCCAAATAACACTACCGGTAGAAAATTTAAGACGTCTAGGTACTAGATGTACGGGTCAGCTAGTCCTTTTAAAGTTCAAAAATAGTAAAAAAGTTGGATTTTGGGCACTTTTTTATTATATGAAATAAGTCCCCACTAACTTCTATAAGTTATTGAAATTAATAGATTAAATATCAAATTAAGGATCTTTATTAGGGATCATCCTTATTTTAAGACCTAAAAGTTATCGAAACAGACCCCTTTATTCTTGACTTGATATAAGAACCTTCTTAGGATGGCTCATGTTTTTTACTTATTGCATTGCAACATAAATCAGAGTTTAGATTTTTGGGGTGCTGCAAGACTATGAATGATTAAATGTTTTTCTGCCAATTTGAGTGACATGCAACTAGTGCAGCCTGCAAAGGCAAGCAATAAAGAGTTGTTAGCTCACGCACTATCTCCTGTATATCGGGTGATGAATGGCCTATTGATCGTGACCGTTTTCATGATCGTGGGGCTCTGGCTTTCCGGAAATGGAACTCAAGCAGGTGCATTTGATTTGGCTCGTATCCTGGTTCCGGACGAAGCCCGTCATATGGTGTGGCAAAACGGTTTTGGAATGCTCGATCAGTATCAAGAGGGGGCTCCAAGAGCGGTTGTCGATAAAGAGATAGCCAATGTTATCTACGGCAAGGCAGCGCCGAGCTCTAGTACTGCTGGCCTAGTGAGCGCCAAGCAACAAACGGTCGCCCTCTTGATGCCCTCAGTAGCTCATGCCCAGGTCAAACCGATTTCGCATCTCTCAGATCGCATTCCCACTTCAAAGATTGACCCTCAGGCCTTGGATTCCAAGTTGATGGTGTCCATTCAAAATCAACGTGCTGTTGCCGACTTCTTTGAGAAGAAGTACAAGTTGGATCGCGCCAAGATTGAAGAATATGTTTCCAACACAGTGTTGATTGCAAAAGAAGTCAATATTGATCCAGTCTTATTGCTTGCCGTGATTTCCGTGGAGTCAAACTTTAATCCAGTGATTAAAAGTCATGCGGGTGCTGAAGGCTTGATGCAAGTAATGACCGCTATTCATAAAGATAAATACGCTTTGTATGGCGGCGCTACAGATGCGGTTAAGCCTGAAGTCAATATTCGCGTAGGCGCGTATATCTTGAAGTATTTGATTGCCACTAGTGGCTCATTGCGCAATGGCTTGAAATACTATGTTGGCGCTGCAAACGCGGAAAATGATGGTGGCTATGCTGATAAGGTTATGGCAGAAAGAAACCGTTTGATTGGTCTATGTCAGCCAGCAACGCAAAATAAATTAACGCTGAACGGCAAAGATTTACGTTCGTAAGATTGATGCTTTTTCTTCGGGACAAAATAAAGGCCACTCATTGAGTGGCCTTATTACTTGCAGATACAGGTTCGGAATTAATTCACTCCGTGTAGCTCTACATCAAATACCAATGTTGCATTAGGGGGAATTACGCCGCCGGCACCACGAGGGCCGTAACCCATCTCTGAAGGGATGATCAGGGTGCGTTTGCCGCCGATCTTCATGCCTTGTACGCCTTGATCCCAGCCTTTAATGACATGGCCAGCGCCCAAAGGAAAGCTGAACAGTTGGCCACGATCAAGAGAGCTATCAAACTTCTGACCTTTGTTGTCAGGCGCCTTGTCGTCAAATAACCACCCGGTGTAATGCACGTCTACATGATTGCCGGCAGTCGCTTCTTTGCCATCACCAACAACGGTATCTATTTTTTGGAGTTCGCTCACGTTTATCTTCCTCTTTGGCTGAAATTGAAGGGCTAGTATATTCTGAGCGTAATCTTTTTGTTCGAGCAAACTAACATGACAAACTTCTGGCCACATTCTGCGTATAAAACCCTTACGGTCGGGCCTGACAAGCAATTGTTGGTAACGGATGATTTTTTGCGCACCTACTTGCTGCGCCCCGAATTAAATCTCGTCCCGGAATCCTGTAATGCTGAGCGCGCCCTGCATCAGCGATTAAACGATAACCCTCGAGCAGTCATTTCGGATCAAGAAATTACTGCAATGGCAGATCCGGATATTCAGGTTAACTATCAAGTTTGGCTGAGGTATCGCGCCAAGTTATTGGCTGCTAGCTCTTTAGAAAACTTTTACATGAGCTTATTTAAGGGTGATGGTGTTGACGTACCGCCTTTATTTATCTCTCAGTTGGCGCAAATATTTATTCGTCATATTTTGGGTGAAGATTGCCATCCATTGGATGCTCGTATAGGCGAGCTATTCTTTCGAGTTCAAAAAATTACCGTGCTAGAAGATGGTGTCGTGATGGGCGCGGATGATGAGGTGGTCACTCGCAATGCGCAGGCTGGTGAGACGGGAAACATTCTCGATCTTCTCAAGAGCAAGTCGATGTCCATGCGCTCGATCGATTTGGATGTATTGCATGAAGAAAATGCTGATCTTTACTGGAATAAGAATGAAGATTATGACTTTGCAGTTCAGCTCAATTTTGGTCAGCCACCCATCAATCATTTTTGCCGTGTCCTCGAAAAATGGGTGCAACACTTTTTAGGCGCCCAGGTACGCATCACTCCAATGCAGCAAATCAGTGATCCTAAGTGGTCTTGGCATGTTGGCCTCGATGCTGCTGCGACCGATATCCTCAACAAGCTTTACAACAAAGAGTCGGTCGATTCTGACGAGCTTGAGAAGGTGATTTGTTTATTCCGCTTAGACTTTGTTGATGAGGCTGCTGTTACCCAATCTCAGGCTGGAAAGCCGGTATACATGGGTATTGCCATGAATGATGAAAAGCAACTCAAACTAAAGCCGCAAAACTTACTTTTCAATCTACCTCTAGCTAAAGCGTCCTAAGTCGCGGAGGAGGCGTTGGTCTTCTTGCGATTGGCGCTGAGCCACATCAAGGCGCCCGCTGTAATTGCAACGGGAAGCAGTGATCCGAAATTCAGGATATTCCAGCCCTGGGAGGTAATGAGTGCACCAGATCCAAATGAAGTGAAGGCCATGGTGCCAAACACAAAGAAGTTAATGGCTGCTTGAGCTTTGTCACGCTCTTCTGGTCGATAGGCAGTCATTGCCAAAGATGTCGAGCCAGTAAATAAAAAGTTCCAACCAACGCCTAACAAAAATAGTGCGATTAAGAATTGATGTAAGTCGGTTCCGGATAGTGCAATTGCAATGCACAGGAGATTGAGGATCACTCCAACACCCATAATTTTCAGTGTGCCAAAGCGCTGAATGAGTGAACCAGTAAAAAACCCGGGCGCGAACATGCCAATGACATGCCATTCCAATACCAGCGCTGTCTCGGAAAAGGGTAGTCCACAAATTTGCATAGCAAGCGGAGTTGCCGCCATGAGCAGGTTCATGACGCCATAACCCAAAGAGGCGCCGATTACGGCAACCATAAAGACGGGTTGACGAAGAATGGTCTTGAGATCCCTGCCATCAGAAAGTGTGTGTTGGGTTTTGAACTCTTCTGGGAAGTGGATGAACTGCATCACGATGATCCCGATAAAGCCTGCAATCGAGAGGGTGAGGTAGGCCCCCAAGAACGCTGTATCAAAAAAATCCTTAGTCCATGAGGCCAAATTGGGGCCAATCACCGCACCGAGGATGCCGCCAGCGAGTACCCAAGAGACCGCCTTATCCCTTTGGCTAGCAACCGTTAGTTCGGCAGCTGCAAATCGATAGAGTTGCCCGTTTGCACTGTAATAGCCTGCAATAAAGGTGCCGAGCACCAAAAGCCAGAAGTTCTTGGAGATAGCGGCATAGGCGCACAGGAGGGCTGAAAAGACAGCCACCAAGAGGCCCAGCTGAAAAGAAATCTTGCGACCAAAGTAATTTTGGGTTTTGGCCACAATCGAGGTCGAGAATGCACCCCCTACAACGTAGCCCATCACGGGTAAGGTGGCCATCCAAGCAACAGGGCTCAGGCTAAGGCCAACTAGGCCATTAATGGCGATAAAAGTCACATTATTGGTTAAAAACAAGCCCTGACAGAGGATCAACAGTAGGAGGTTTTTATTGAGCAGTGGGTGCTTGTTAGTCATGTATCGCAGTTTACGATGTAAGCAAGTGCAGGATTAGCTCGGTGGATTCCCTTAAATTGACCAAGTTCAGCCAATTTGGTGCCTAAAAGCCCTTAAATTGCCAAGGTCGATGATTTAAAATAGACGTCTCGGTCCAGTGCGTGAAATTACACCCAAGACAGTCAAAAGCGCCTGAAGTGTTGCGTGCGGAATGCGAGAGTGGTTCGGTATAAGGCCGGACCCTAATATTTATCCATATCGAGGAAACATCAATGGCTTCAGAGAAATCAAAGATCATTTACACGCTGACAGACGAAGCGCCCTTATTGGCGACCTGTGCATTTTTACCAATCATTCGCACTTTTACAGCGCCAGCTGGGGTGCAGGTTGTAGAAAGCGACATTTCTGTTGCGGCGCGTATCTTGGCAGAGTTCTCTGATTGCTTAACTGCTGAGCAGAAGGTTCCTGATAATTTGGCCGAACTTGGCCGCATGACTTTATTGCCTGATACCAACATCATCAAGTTGCCAAATATCAGCGCTTCAGTTCCACAGTTGCTTGCTGCTATTAAAGAATTGCAATCTAAGGGCTACAAGATCCCCGATTTCCCAGACGATCCTAAGGATGATGCTGAAAAAGCAATTCGCGCTCGTTACTCCAAGTGCTTGGGTAGTGCAGTAAATCCAGTATTACGCGAAGGTAACTCTGATCGCCGCGCACCAAATGCGGTTAAGCGCTATGCCCGTAAGAACCCACACTCGATGGGTGAGTGGAGTCAAGCTTCCCGTACGCACGTATCCCATATGCATGGAGGTGACTTCTACGCAGGTGAGAAGTCAATGACCATGACCAAGGCATGCGATGTGAAGATGGATTTAGTAACAAACAGCGGCAAGACAATTCTTCTTAAGCCAAAGGTCTCTTTGCTTGCTGGTGAAATTATTGACAGCATGTACATGAGCAAGAAAGCACTCTGCGAGTTTTACGAAAAAGAAATCGAAGATGCTTACAAGACTGGCATGATGTTGTCTTTGCACGTGAAAGCAACCATGATGAAGGTGTCACACCCCATCGTGTTTGGTCACGCTGTCAAGATTTTCTACAAAGATGCATTTGAGAAGCATGGCAAGTTGTTTGAAGAGTTAGGCGTAAATCCGAACAACGGTATGAGCAGCTTGTATGACAAGATCAAAACTTTGCCAGAATCTAAGCGCGAAGAAATCATTCAAGACTTGCATGCGTGCCATGAACATCGTCCAGCATTGGCGATGGTTGACTCCGCCAAAGGCATTACTAACCTGCATTCACCAAGCGATGTGATTGTTGATGCTTCTATGCCAGCGATGATTCGTGTTGGTGGCAAGATGTGGGGTGCGGATGGCCGTTTGCATGACACCAAAGCAGTTATTCCAGAAAGTACTTTCGCTCGCATCTATCAAGAGATGATTAACTTCTGTAAGACGCACGGTAATTTTGATCCAACTACGATGGGTACAGTGCCAAACGTGGGCTTGATGGCTCAGCAGGCAGAAGAGTACGGCTCACACGACAAGACCTTTGAGATCCCTGAGGCTGGCGTGGCCCGTATTGTTGCGGATGACGGCACAGTATTGCTCGAGCAAAATGTGGAAGAGGGTGATATCTGGCGTATGTGTCAGGTTAAAGATGCGCCAATTCGTGACTGGGTGAAGTTGGCAGTTAACCGTGCCCGTTTGTCACATACTCCAGCCGTGTTCTGGTTGGATGAGTACCGTCCACATGAAGCTGAGTTGATTAAAAAGGTGCAAACCTATTTGAAAGATCATGACTTGACTGGTGTAGATATTCAGATCATGTCTCAGACTCGCGCAATGCGCTACACCTTAGAGCGCATCATTCGTGGCAAAGATACGATCTCTGTGACAGGTAATATTTTGCGTGACTACCTCACTGACTTGTTCCCGATTATGGAGCTCGGTACCAGTGCCAAGATGTTGTCTATCGTGCCGTTGATGGCGGGTGGCGGCCTCTTTGAAACTGGTGCAGGTGGTTCCGCTCCAAAGCACGTACAACAGTTGGTTGAAGAGAACCATTTGCGTTGGGATTCCCTGGGTGAGTTTTTGGCCTTGGCCGTTTCACTGGAAGATATTGGTGACAAGACCAATAATCCAAAAGTGAAGATTTTGGCTCGTACCCTGGATGAAGCAACTGGCACATTGTTGGATAACAACAACTCACCATCACCACGCACTGGTGAGTTGGATAATCGTGGTAGCCAGTTCTACTTGGCGATGTACTGGGCTCAAGCCTTAGCCGCGCAAACTGAAGACAAAGAGCTACAAGCTCACTTTGCTCCGATTGCAAAAGCTTTGACTGAGAATGAGAAGAAGATCGTTGAAGAGTTCAAAGCTGTTCAAGGCAAGCCAGCTGACATCGGTGGCTACTTTATGCCTGATCAAGCTAAGTTCAAGGCAGTGATGTGCCCAAGCACTACACTCAATGACATCTTGAAAAAAGCAGCAGCATAAACTGACTGAGCTTCACAAAAAAGGCAAGCCAAACGGTTTGCCTTTTTTCTTATGTAGAGTTGAAATGCTTAAGCACTCATATATTGTTCTTCTTGGTAGGTGCTAACCCACTGTGGCCTGTATACCAGGAGAATAGCCAGCAACATCCCTGAAAGTGAGCCCTCCATAAAGGAGAGAACTATCAAGCCCAAAAACCAGCCTAAGGGATCGCTAGATCCAAATGAACTAATGTGGAAGATCTGCTGCAATCCATAAATCAGTAGACCGGTTGCAAATGTACTGATAAAGCCGGCAAGGTAGCCGTTGCCGAGAATAAGAATAAATAGATGCTTTGGCAAAAATCGATCCACTGCCCTTATGACTAGATAGGCAAAGATTGCTGGAATTACGCTCACCATGATGTAGTGACTAGTGGCCTCTACCAAATCTCCGCTGAAAGTAAAGATGCCCGCCAAGGCAACTATAAAGAGCAGGGTGATGGCACTCCAAAAGCCAAAAAGAGCTACCAGGAGAGAGGCGCCAAAAAAGTGGAAGGATAAATCAACGAAATTTTGAAGATTGCTGTTGGGCATATGGGCGCGAATATTCCAGGCAATCGCCAAGAGGACAATGCAGGAAATAAAGAGGTTTCGAAGACGGGGTTGTAAAAGTGCGCTATCCCGACTTTTAAAGACGCCTAACAAGAAAATGGCGCATGCCAAGAAAATCCAAGCCATATTCATCTCTCAAGGGTGTCAAAAGTAATATTTAACTGCTTAATGTAGGCTTCAGGTATCAGATTTAACCCTATTGCCTTTAGCGTGGTTCAGCAATAAATCCTTAAGCGTAGGAGAATAAAGATATTCATCATGTAGTTTGATGTCCATCAAAGAGATATTGATATGTTTACAAATGACCCGAAGCGACTCTCCCAAGAAATCACCCCTAAAGCATTTTTTGAGAATCGCCGTCAATTAATTAAGTCTGCAGCAGCAGGGGCGTTTGGATGTGCTTTAGCGCCTTGGTTTTCTCGTGAGGCTATAGCAGCAAATCCCCAGAAGTTGGCCGCCACTCCAAATCCTGCCTTTATGGCAAAAGATGAGCTCACTAGTTATAAGTACGTCACTACCTACAACAACTTTTATGAATTCGGAACCGATAAGTCCGATCCAGCTGCTTATGCCCATACCCTGCAAACGCGGCCATGGACAGTGAGTATTGAGGGTTTGGTAAAAAAGCCTGTCACTTTGGATATCGATGCATTGCTTAAGTTGGCTCCGATGGAGGAGCGCATCTATCGTATGCGTTGTGTTGAGGGTTGGTCGATGGTCATTCCTTGGGATGGCTACTCTTTATCTAAGCTCTTCAATTATGTTCAGCCACTAGGCTCAGCAAAGTATGTGGAATTTATTTCCTTGGCAGATAAAAAACAGATGCCGGGGCTTGGGGGCAATATTATTGATTGGCCTTACCGTGAAGGCTTACGTTTGGATGAAGCTATGAACCCACTAACCTTGCTCACTTTTGGTCTATATGGCGAAATGCTGCCAAAGCAAAACGGTGCCCCAGTGCGGCTTGTAGTTCCTTGGAAGTATGGCTTTAAGAGCGCTAAGTCCATTGTCAAAATTCGCGTAACAGAAGAGATGCCGAAAACCAGTTGGGGCAGAATTGCCCCTCGTGAATACGGTTTTTACTCCAATGTAAATCCTTTGGTTGATCACCCGCGCTGGAGTCAAGCTTCGGAGCGCCGGATTGGTGACTCTAAGGGAGTGTTTGCTCCCAAGATTAAAACGGAACTGTTTAACGGCTATGGCGATCAAGTAGCAAGCATGTATTCCGGGATGGATCTGAAGAAGTTTTATTGAGGCTCAGCGATAAGTAAGGCGTGATGAAGTTATTGATTTTCCTGTTAGCGCTATTGCCTTTGGACCGCTTGATTTGGCTAGGCTTTACCGATAGCTTGAGCGCCAATCCGATTGAGTTCATCACACGCTCAACAGGTACATGGGCTCTAGTATTTTTGTGCTTAACTCTAGCGATGACGCCATTGCGTTTGCTGACCAAGGCAACAGCATGGATTCGGTATCGCAGAATGTTGGGGCTCTTTAGCTTTTTCTATGCCTGTCTGCATTTTGGTATTTGGCTTTGGCTGGATCAGGATTTTGATCTCACTGAAATGCTGAGGGATGTGCTGAAGCGACCATTTATCACGATGGGATTTATCAGCCTTGTTTTGTTGACCCCGCTAGCCTTGACCTCCACACATTGGGCTCAAAGAAAATTAGGTCGCCGCTGGGCGCAATTGCATCGGTTGATTTATCTGATTGCCTGCACCGCGATACTGCATTATTGGTGGCATAAGGCGGGAAAGAACGACTTGGATGCCGTAACAATTTACGCTCTTGTTTTGTTATTGCTGTTATGTTGTAGGATTCCCTATATTCGTAAGCTGTTGAGCAAGCGAGCCACCACCTAAAGACATTCCGCTAATGACCTTGTTTTCATACTCTCGTGCTTCACTTATCTCCATCTTGGGTTTATTGCTAATTTGCCTTGGATCGTCTCAAGTCATGGCGCAACAGGGTGATCAGAGTGTGAAAACTATAGCCACCTTGGATGTCCCTCGCTACTTGGGAACTTGGTACGAGATTGCTAAGTTCCCAAACTGGTTTCAGAAAAAATGCGTTTCGAATACCAAGGCTGTCTATACCGCTAAACCAGATGGCAATCTACGAGTGCTCAATAGCTGCAAAACTGCTACTGGAGAGACTTCAGAGGCAGAGGGTTTGGCTCGCCAAATGGGTGCAAAAGATTCTCCTAAATTAGAAGTGCGCTTTGCCCCTGAGTGGCTTTCATTTCTACCAATGGTTTGGGGTGATTACTGGGTGATTGATTTGGATCCGCAATATCAGGTGGCGGCTGTGAGCGATCCTAGAAGAGAGTACCTTTGGGTTTTATCAAGAACACCTCAACTCGATCCTAAGGTCTATGCCGATTTATTGCAGCGTCTAAAGTTGCAGCAGTTTGATATCCAAAAACTTGAACTGACTTCCCAGAAGAATTAAGGTGTCTGAAAAGCGCATTGGCAATTATTTACTTCCGCCCGGAATTGAAGTTTTCGAGCGCGGATGGTTATCGGCAAACAATGTTTTACTTTTTGATCAACAAGATGTTTCCTTGGTTGATACTGGGTACTGCGCTCATCAGCAGATGACTATGGATTTAGTTTCTAATTCACTGAAACGACATGGCTTAAAAACCCTTAATAAAGTAGTCAATACGCACCTACATTCCGATCATTGTGGTGGCAACGCTGCTTTATCAGAAGTATTTGATTGCAAGATCTGGATACCGCAAGCGGAGGCCACTGCTGTAGAGGGCTGGGATGAGCATTTGCTAAGCTTTGAGCAGTTGGGGCAAGAGTGCCCGCGCTTTACTTATCAATCTCTCCTTATTCCCGGAGAAGAAATTATCTTGGGCCCTTACTATTGGCAAATTCTTGCTGCACCGGGCCATGACAATCATTCCATCATGTTGTATCAAGAACAGCATCAAATCTTGATCTCGGCCGATGCACTTTGGGAGGAGGGCTTTGGAGTCATCTTTCCTGAGCTCTGGGGTGAGGGCGGTTTTGAAGAGGTCGCGCAGACGCTAGAGCTTATTGAGGGACTCTCAGTCGCCTTGGTTATTCCTGGACATGGAAAACCTTTTACAAATGTAAAGCAGTCAATTGAGACTGCAAAATCACGCCTTGATTACCTCTCTAGCGATGCTGACCGTAATGCACGCCATGGCGCTAAGGTGCTGCTTAAGTACAAGCTATTGGAATGGCGGAGTCGGAATCTAGTAGAGGTCAATCAGTGGATTGCGAGTACGCCTGCATTAGAAAAGATTTGCAAGCAGCTCAATCTGGGTAGTGAAGATTTCCAGGTCTGGTTGGTAGATGCTTTGGTGAAATCAAAGGCGGCAATCATCGAGAAAGATCATTTAGTTAATCTTGACTAAAGCGCTCTTCAGAAATTAAACGACAGCTTTCCATAAAAAGACCAGTCGTAAATAGGGTAGCTTTGTACCACCTGCTTACTAGCACCTACTGCGAATAAGAAGCTTTTATTCAGGCGATGGGTCACCATGGCATCTAGC
This sequence comes from Pseudomonadota bacterium, assembly GCA_041179645.1. Taxonomy (GTDB): domain Bacteria; phylum Pseudomonadota; class Gammaproteobacteria; order Burkholderiales; family Burkholderiaceae; genus Polynucleobacter. The sequence goes on along the minus strand of JBEGSZ010000010.1, from coordinate 58,651 downwards.
GGGACGAACCAGCCACCACCTCCACCCGTGTTCCAAGCGATCCCATTCTCATCCCACAATCGAAGTTGGGTATTGGGAGAGAGATTAAATCCTAGCGTCGGGAAAATATTGAGATTACGAGCTAAGGGTGGTTGATTGGGGTTATTCGCAAATGAATTGCTCTTAGTATCAAATCCATACATGTATCTCAGAAGGGGTGAAAAGTCCGAGAGGGGTGACTTGCTTCCTTGGCGTGGTACATAGACGGTGCCAATCTGAGGGCCTACTGCCCATTGCCCGTAATTACCAAAGGGAAAGACAATTCGACCGCCTAGGGTTCCTTCCCAGTTTTTCAGAACACTAGGATGATTGCCCCAGACGGTTAGCATCGTATTGCCAGCATTGTAGGTGCCAGAAGATTGCTCCGAAAGAGTGGGCCCATAAGTTGATACGTAGGAAGTATCCAGTCGCATGGTGCCTCGCCACTGATCAAAGTGGAGGGGTTGGTAGTACCTTAATTTCAGGGTATCGCTTTGGGTTTGTTCCCCAAATGTATCGTGATACCCCCAAAATTCCAGTACTCGCTGACTTGAATACTGATCGGATGCTTTCTCTAGGTTTAAAAAGCCTCCAGAGAACTTGCTTTCATCAGCCAAGGCTCCTCCCATTGATCCCAGCAGAATCAATGAAGTCAGGATGTAGTTGAAAATTCGCAACAATGCCATATACGCAGTAATATAAATGACTTGGTCAATTACAAAAAATAAGCAGAAAAATATGGAACATACAGTTTTAGTAACCGGCGCAACTGCTGGCTTTGGAGAAGCAACTGCTAGAAGATTTTTGGCAAATGGCCATAAAGTAATTGCTTTAGGTAGAAGGGTGGAGCGTCTAGAGGCTTTGAAGACATCTCTTCCTATCGATCAGCAAAAAAGGCTGCTTACCTTAGCGGTTGATGTTTGCGATAGCTCTATTGTGGACGGTCTTGCAGCCACTTTGCCGACTGAGTTTGCCAAGGTGACAGTGCTAGTCAATAACGCTGGATTGGCTTTGGGTTTAGAGCCGGCACATCAAGCCTTTCTCACAGATTGGGATCAAATGATTGATACCAATATCAAGGGCTTGGTACATATGACGCGTGCTTTTTTGCCGGGAATGGTGGAGCGTAAATGCGGTCACATTATCAATCTAGGTTCTGTGGCGGCAAGCTATCCCTATCCGGGTGGCAATGTGTACGGCGGTACCAAAGCATTTGTGCAGCAATTTAGTTTGAACCTGAGGGCAGATTTGGTTGGTACGCCAGTACGCGTTACCTGTGTTGAGCCGGGAATGTGTTCTGGAACTGAGTTTTCAAATGTGCGCTTTAAGGGTGATGACGATAAAGCGGGCAAAGTCTATTCCGGCGTGAAAGCATTGAGTGCGGATGATGTGGCGGAGGCTATTTACTGGTCTGCTAATTTGCCAAGCCATATGAATATTAATTTAGTAGAGCTGATGCCGGTACAGCAGGCATTTAATCCCTTTAACATTCACCGTGGTGAGTTTTAAGGAAATCTAGATTGTCGGTTTCCATTTGTAAAACTTGGGATAGACGCGCATTACTACAGGCCCGTCAAAGTCCCAGGATTTACAAGTTCCCAAATAGAGTGGCGGTTTATTGTCATCCGGATCAAATAGCGCTCCCGGGATAGACTGAAAAGCAGCAGTAGCAATATTGCCGAGAAGCTCTCGCAGGTGAGTGCAACCCTTGATGCCTCCAAGATGCTCATTAATGGTTTTGCGCCAACCCTTGCCAAGACGGGCACCAATCAGGGCATCCATTGGGGGTATCACTTGCGGGCATTCTGGGTGAGGGTGGCTATCCATTGCTACTTCAATGCCTTGAATCACTAATTCAGTATTGACGGTGATTCGAACCCGCATATCGTGAAACGCTTGACCTGGCTCCCAGGTTTTTCCACCGGTAGTAAAAGGGTGAAATTTGAAGTCCCGCAAATGCGCTTCAATATCCCATAAACCATCTTCCCGCGCATATCCCTGAAAGGTGATTTCACGGGTATGAAGTGGATTTCTAGTTACTGGGTTTGAGAGCATGGCAACAGTCGGTAAAAAGCTAAGAAGCGGTATATAGCAATCATAACGGCTTCATTTTACAGTCGCTGAATCTACTGGCTTTGTAGTATTCTTCGCAACATATGGCCAAACCAATCTCTCTCGAAAAAATATTATTTAGCCAAGGATTTGGCACCAGACGCTATTGCAGCGATTTAGTCTATGCCGACCTAGTGAAGGTCAATGGTGTTTTGGCAGAGGATCCAGAAGAGCGCATTGCGACAGAGGGCTTGATGCTCAATGTGGAGGGTCAAGACTGGGAATTTCATGAAAAAGCCTATATTGCTTTTAATAAGCCACCAAACTATGAGTGCTCTCACAAAACTACCCATCACCCTAGTGTCTACAGCTTGCTGCCCAAACCTTTTGTAGAGCGAGGCTTGCAATGTGTCGGACGTTTGGACTTTGATACGACCGGATTAATTTTGATCTCGGATGATGGCCAGTTTATTCATAAGATGACTACGCCAAAGAAGAATATTGGCAAGGTGTATGAGATCACCACACCTGAGCCCATTACCCAAAAACAGATAGACCACTTGTTAAGTGGCGTTGTGCTTGACGATGATCCAAAGCCCTGTTTTGCTACGGCATGCAAACAGCTTAGTGAGAATGTATTGGCAATGACTATTGTTGAGGGTCGATACCATCAAGTGAAGCGAATGATGGCTGCAGTAGGCAATCACGTTGCCAAGCTGCACCGCACTGAAATCGGGCAATACCTAATGCCTGCTGATTTATTGGAAGGCGAGTGGCGTTGGCTTTATCCAGAAGATTTGCAGAAGCTGTCTAAGAGTGTGGATGCCCCCAGTGCCTAAGCCAAAGCTAGTTCCAAGCGATTTTGATTTTGAAAAAATACTGCCAGAGTGGCAGGTGAATCTACTGACCCAAGAGTTAGAGCGGGTATTTATATTTGGGGATTTCAAGATCGCATTTCAATTTATGACCCTGTGCGCAAACTTTGCTGAAGAGCTTGATCATCATCCAGATTGGTCTAATTCTTGGAATAGGGTGTCGGTGCGCTTGAGCACCCATTCAATGAAGGCCTTGACTGAACTCGATATCACCATGGCAAAGGCCATGGATCAATTTGCTCTGCAAGTCTCGCCTTAGTTTGCCTTACTGAACTTCCTCGTCATCCTCATCTTCTGAGGTAATGCTCATGAGGATCGTTGCCAGAAGGCCATAGACAACCTCAGTGGCGATCATGCCGTCTTCATCAAGCTCATCAATGAGATCATTTAAGCAATCTTCTGTTGGCTCATTTAAGAGAGTCATGGCGCATTCGCACCCATAGTCAAAATCTTCGTCGTTTTGGGTTTGAGTGTCATTCGTCATAAGAATCCTTTAAGTGATGCTGCAGGATAGCAAATAAAGTCCTGCTCGCCCAGTCCTATTATTTCAGTAGCGCAAGAACTTCTTTGAAGACTGGATTTTTAGCTGTCCGAAGCCATTCAAACCCGAGCATCTCTCCAGTGATAAGTCTGGCCCCAGCAATTTGCAGCCGGTCTAAGGCGATTTGCTTATCGAGTGCTCTGCGTGAGCCAACTCCGTCTACCACCACCGATACATCGTAGCCTTCATCGATGAGTTTGAGTGCTGTTTGCATGAGGCACACATGCGTTTCGCATCCCATCAGAATGCATTGCTGACGATTGCTGGGGATGGATTGAATTAAGCCATCGGCACAGGCATTGAAATGATCTTTGCAAATAGTTTTGCTGCAAAAAGACTTAATGGATTCAATATTGCTCCCCAAGCTATTTTGGCTTTGCTCCGTGCCAATAATTGGAATCCCCAGTAGTTGGGCAATTTGAGCGGTACGGATACATTGCTTGAGAACAGCCTCGCCTTGCTCAATGGCTGGCATCAAACGCCCCTGTAAATCGATCAAAATGAGGATTGAGGTTTCCGGGTGAATTTGGTTGGATTTGCTCACAGTAGCAGGCTCACAGTTTTAAAGTCAGGGTCATCATCAAGGTTGGTTATCTGAAAGCCCAGATCAGAAACTAAATTGAGCATTCTCAAATTCTTACTCAAGACATATCCAAGCATTTCTTGTAATCCATTTTCTTTTGCATGTTCTATGAGGTCAAGCATCAGATGCGTACCGACGCCATGCGTAGTATGGAGATCACTTACGCTAAGAGAAAACTCACCAATATTCTGCTTAGGCGGAGTCACGTACCGAGCAATTCCGATAACTTCCTCAGCGCCAGACGGGTTTGACATGACTGCAAGCAAAGCCATTTCTTTCTTGTAGTCTAGATGCAGGATGTCTTCCAGAAAGTCGTCTGGAAGTTTGGAGATTGCATGAGCAAATCGGAGGTAGCGACTTTCAGGTGAGAGGTGATTGAATAACTCAATAATGCGCTCGCGATCGTCCGGTTGAATAGGGCGAATCAGATAATCATTTCCATCGCCAAGCGGAAAAGTCTTATTGGTAAATGAGTTCGATCGGTTCATGGATTGAGATATGCAAGTCTTGATGTTTCAGAATACCCTTTTTATGTATTTGCTCAAACCCTTTTAGCTCTAAAATAGATCTCTATTCATTTCACGCTGGTAAGCCCTTCATGATTTCTTTGGCTCAGGCTTTTAACGACCACTCTTTAGCCTTTTTTGTATTGGCATCCATCAGCGTTGTTGTCGTTGGAATTTCTAAAAGTGGATTTGGTGCTGGCTTGGGAGTCTTATCATTACCGCTGATGGCGAGCCAGTCAAGTATCCATGAAGCCTTGGCCATCTTATTGCCGCTCTTAATTGCAATTGATCTGGTGGGTTTAAGGCGGTTTTTGAAAAATGCCGATTGGCGAATACTGAAGTTGGTTTTATTGCCGGCTGCATTCGGAATGCTATTAGGCTATCTCTTCTTTTCCGTCATTACCCCTAGAATTCTTTCTCTCTCGATCGGTATTTTTACCTTGCTGTTTTTAATTCAAAGCTTGGTGATATCGCGCTTGGATCTAAAGGAAGCTAAACCATTTCCATGGCTTGGAAGGTTAATGGGGGGTGTGTCTGGCTTCACCTCTTTTGTTGCGCATATAGGGGGCCCTCCAATTACGATTTATATGCTGAGAGAGAAAGTTTCTCCGATGATCTATACCTCTACACTGGGTATATTTTTTGCAGTAATGAATTTTGGCAAGATAGCACCTTATGCTTACCTTGACTTGCTGAACTTCGATCAGTTAGCCACATCAATCCTCTTGTTACCCTTGGTTCCGGTGGGTGTCTATTTAGGTTTTTATTTGGCTGGAAAGATTTCAGCAAAGTGGTATTACATCATCGTTCAATTTTTCCTATTGCTTGCGAGTATTAAATTAATTACTGATGGTTTACTTGCCTAAGTAAATCTAAGAAAGACTTATGAATATTCCTACTGGACTTAAAGCAATTGTTATTTTTGCATTTCCAATGACTGTAATGGCGCAGACATTCTCGCCCTACACTGCCGAGCAAATCCAAGAGTTTAATAATCAACCTATTGCGCCTGTAGAAACCCCTGCAGGCCCGGTGTACTTAGAGCCCACCCCTGTAAGTCAGAAGCCAAATACCCCTTTTGATTCTCGTTACATCAAAAATCCCGATGGTGAGGAGCAGGCTGAAGGGCAGGGTTCTGAATCAGTCGCACCCTTTGAGCCAATCCCAGCAACCTTTACCTTCTAGCAATACCTAGCTGTTAAGATTGCTCCAATATTTTAGAAAAGAGTAACCATGAAATCCCATACCATTCGTTTTCTGGCTAGCGCCTTAATGGCAATCGGCTTTGCAGGTTCTTTGCAAGCCCAAGATGCACTACCAATCAATGCTGCTGCTTCTGTCAATGGCGTCATCATCTCGAATGATGCGGTTGAGCAAGGTATTCAGGCGGCATTGTCGCAAGGTCAAAAGGATTCTCCAGAGCTTCGCAAGGCAGTCTTGGGGAAGATGATTGAAATTGCCCTCTTATCGCAGCAAGCGGATAAAGATGGTCTCGCAAATTCTGATCGGGCCAATACTCAGTTAGCCCTGATTCGCCAAAATTATTTAGCAGACCTGGAGTTATCTACTTACATGTCAAAAAATCCAGTGAGCGATGCAGATGTCCAGGCGGAGTACAACCGTGAAATTGCTTCGCTGGGATCGCAGGGCATGATTGTGGAATACAAGGTAAGTGATATTGCTGTTGCTACCGAGGCTGATGCACAGGCCGCTCTAGCCAGAATTAAAAAAGGTGAGTCTTTCGATAAGGTGGCTAAGAGTGTTTCACTCGCACCAAATAAGGTTCAGGGTGGTGCTGTAGGCTGGGTACAAGCGGGGCAGACTCTTCCGCAGATCGCTAGCGTATTGATCACCTTGTCCAAAGGCCAGGTTTCTCCTGCGCCGATTCAGATGCCCCAGGGTTGGTATTTGATTAAATTGGAAGATAAGAAATCTAGCAAGCCTCCAACTTATGAGCAGGCCAAAGCAGCCATTCGCAATGGCCTGATGCAGAAGAAGCAGTTTGAGTTCTTATCCCAATTGCGTCAGGGCGCGAATATCGTCGTACGTTAAGCCAAGAGAAATCCATTTGGTTTGAAAAAGGGTGCCTGGGGGCGCCCTTTTGCATTGCCAGTCGGCTCTAGTGGTATTTCTCTATCTCAATAGCCCGTATTCAGGAGTAGATTGAAAAAATTACTGATTAAATAAGGGGGCATAAATGAGCAAGAATCCATTTGATTTAGGTTCAATGGCAAATCAAGCCAAGGGCATGAAAGCTGCTCAGGCAGCAGGCCAAGCCGCTCTGACTAGCGCGCAGGAGATTGCTCAGTTAAATCAGCGAGCTGCTCAAGAGCTTTCATCGCGATTGCAGGCCAAAGTAGCGGATCTCATGAAAACACAAGACCCTAAAGCGGTATTTGATTATGTACATGCTGAAGTGTTGCAGGATGCCGCAAAAGAAGTTGCCGAGTATCAAGCACAACTTTTTCAAGCTTTAGCAAGCGGTAACAAGGAGTTGGCAAAAATTGCAGAGGCTATGATTAAAGAATCACAGCATGATTTAATTCATTTTGTGAATGAAGCCACACAAAATGCGCCAGCGGGAACCGAGCCTTACACCTCTGTATTTAAAGCTTCCTTCAATAATGCCCTGCAGAATTTTGAATTGATACGTGCAGCAATGGCAGACTCATTTTCGAGCTTTGAGAAAAACGTTGAAAACATGAGTAAGTTTTCTGGCACCCAGACATCTTCAAACTCAAAATCAAGGAAAAAATCATCGTAAGCACATCTTGCTTGTGCGCTTTGTTTTAGAGGTCTACTGTAAAGACTTTACCCCCTGATAATGGCTTCTACTAGGGGGTGCTGGATCTTCTTCTCTGAGCGGATGGCATAAAAATATTCGTGAATATCTTTACATTTACCCATCATTTCTATGTGATAGGTTTCCTTTAAATCTTTTTTAATAATCTCCCCAGCTGGAAACACTCCTAAGCCACTCGCTGCAAAGGTTTTGAGTAGCGCGCTATCCTCAAACTCCCCTGCAATATTCGGGCTGATTCCATTTTGAGCGAACCATTGATCGATGAGGTGGCGAACTTTAGAGTGTGCAGTGGGTAATAGGATTGGTAGTTCGCTAAGGCATTCAGGAAATGCTTTCTTAGATTGCTTAAGTAGTTTTTTGGGGCCAAACCAAGCTATCGATGATTTGACTAGTTCCTCACTGTAGACCTGAAGATTTTTATTACTAGGAGCGGGCCTGTCAGCCAGGACAATATCCAGTCGATGTAAGGCTAAATCTGCCAAGAGGTCTTCAAATTCGCCTTCGTGTGCGATAAGTTGCACGTCTTTTTTTCTCAGGATTGGTTCCAATAGCTGCCTGGTGACCAGCTTTGGTAGACCATCTGATACACCAACCGTAATTTTTATTTTTTTAGAGCTTGCAGCTTCTCTTACTGCTTCAGGTAATCGCTCACCCAATAGAAAAATTTGATCAGCAATTTCTAGGGCGGCAAATCCAGATTCCGTTAGGGCAATCCCCCTGCCGGCCGGCTTGAATAGTAGGTATCCCAGTGATTTTTCTAATTCATGTACTTGAGCGCTAATCGTCTGAATAGCAATATTGAGGCGCTCTGCCGCCTTGGACATGCTGCCTTCCTTGGCAACCACCCAGAAATAGTAGAGGTGACGGTAGCTATAGAGCATTTTAACTATCAGGTTTTTACGAAATTATTATCAATATATATCTGCTTTTTCTTAAGTGCAAACCGGCCTACATTAGCCCCATAGAGATCCATGGAATTCATGGGTGATTTTTTAGGAGACGAAAGTGGAACTATTTAGTCCGGAATTTTTCTCTGCACTACTGGCAATTATTGTGATTGACTTAGTGCTAGCAGGCGACAACGCAATTGTTATTGCGATGGCTGCCAGAAACTTGCCAGCTCATCTGCAAAAAAAGGCAATCATATGGGGTGCTGTAGGCGCCATTGCTGTCAGAAGTGCTATGACGCTATTGGTGGTGTACCTGCTCAAGATCCCTGGATTAATGCTGATAGGTGGATTGTTGCTCGTTTGGATTGCTTATCGCTTACTCAATCCTGAGCAAGAGAATGATGAGCATGGCCAAGCCTCTACAACCTTTTGGGGTGCCATGAAAACCATTGTGATTGCCGATGCCATCATGGGTCTAGACAACGTTCTCGCAGTGGCTGGCGCATCACACGGCAGTTATGTGTTGGTTGTCCTTGGTTTATTGATTAGCATTCCCGTCGTGATTTGGGGCTCTACACAAATACTCAAGCTCGTCGAGCGCTACCCTTCTGTGACTTACTTGGGCGCTGGTGTACTGGCATGGACGGCGGCAAAAATGATGGTCTCTGAGCCCATCTCTCAAGAGTGGCTTGCGTCTCACAGTTCGGCTTTGGAATACGTAATTCAAGTGGTAGTTGTATTGGGTGTATTAACTAGTGGCTTTATTAGAAGTAGACGTGCGCTTGAAGATGTCATTGCCCCTTCGGTTGTTATTCCGGGGTCTGCAAATATTGTTTCACCACAGCAGTCCACTAATTTTGGAGGAAATAAAATGAACAACATTCTGATTCCAGTAGACGGTTCAAAAAACTCAGATATGGCAGTAAAGCATGCCGTTAGGACTTATGGAAAAGATCCAAATGCGCATTTTCATCTATGCAATGTGCAACCCACCTTATATCGCCATATCAGTAAATTTTTGAGTAAGCAAAATATTCATGAGTGGCATGCCGAGCGGGCAAGTCAGGCAGCGGCATCTGCATCTAGCTATTTGGAAAAGCAGGGTCTGAACTTTTCCTTTACTTTTGTTTGTGGTGACAAGGGCAACGCCATTCGTGATGAGGCCATTCGACTTGAATGCGATCGCATTGTGATCGGCACCTCAAAGAAAAACTCTTTAAGCAGATTGTTCGAAAACTCTACTACTGCCAAGTTACTGGAAATCAGCGACATTCCGGTGGAGGTTGTAACTGGCAGCTCCTTGCCTGCTCTTGAGCGTTGGGGCATTCCGGCCCTGGGTGCTGGCGCAGCAACTGCCTTAATGGCGGTAGTGATCGATTAACTTTAATCCAGCAGTTCTCTTTTGCCCTCTACGGAGGGCATTTTTTTAAATGAATCTACCAATGGGCAATTCTCTATCAGCTCAATATATTTGTCATAAGTATGATCTAATTAGGACTGTACATATGGGGAGTAGCCTGCTCGGTCCACCGGGTCTCCTATGCCGACAGTTCGACCTTTGGGTCCGGTATAGGGGTGAGTCAATATCAAGGCAAGACCATTTAAATTTTTATAAATGGTTATCTTTTGAATTTGCAGCTCCAAACCCTGATTTACCCCCTCAAAACCGTGCTGAGATCCCTTATTTGGGGAATTTCTCGTATTTTTGCCTTTGCTGAGCGGGATAATGATAAATCCTATTTATTCCCTAAAATTGACCGAATGAATCATTTAAAGTCATTGTCAATACTTGCTGGCTGCATCCTGTTCGTGGGCGGAGTCAGTGCGCAAAGTCAAAAGCCACTGACGGTCAATGAACTGATTGCAATTGCCTTAGAGTCGAGCCCTCAAGTTCTGGCGGCGCGAGATCAAGCGAAAGCGGTCAGGGGGCAACTTTCTACAGCCAGGGCTATTCCAAATCCTGATTTTGAAGTCAATACAGGGCAGCAGAAGTCTGTGTCAGGTCCATTGACTACGGGGAACGTTTCATCGTGGTCGGTGACACAGCCTCTGGATATGCCTTATACCCGCTTTCCTAGAGTTAATGCCGCAGAGGCGAATGTGCGTGCTGCAGAGGCTACACGCATTGCCTTCGAAATTGAAATGATTTCTCGGGTGCAGCAACGCTTTTATGAATTAATGCGTCGTGAAGCAGAATTAAAAGCTGCAGAAGAGGACTTGGGTTTAACCAAGCAAATTCGGGATCGCATGCAAATTCGTTATGACGTTGGTGAGACCGCTCGATTTGAATTGATTCGTGCACAAACAGAATTTTTGAATGCGCAAATTAATACTGAATCTAGCAAGCTCAGAGTAGAGCAGGCGAAAGGTCAGCTTAGGCAGGTGGTGGGGCATAACTTGCCTGCCGATTATGAGGTGGTTACGCAGCCTGTCAAGATTGAACCCTTGCCTACTTTACCAATCTTGCTCAGCGAGTTGCATGCCCAAAGTCCTGAGTTGCAGAGAGCAAAAGCAGAGGTTGAGGCAACTGAATCCAAGCTGAGCTTTGAGCAAAACTCTCGCTTGCCAAAACTATCCATCAAGGCTCAGCAATATAACGATCCTAACTTCACGGACCGCCTTTATGGCTTGGTGGTAAGTATTCCTATTTGGGACTTCAAGGGTGGTCAGATTGCGGAGGCAGAGGCCAATGCATCAAAAGCTAAGAATCAACTGAATGCGCAAAGCCAAAGTCTCGAACAACAGCTAGAGACCGCTTACAAGCTTTATCAGATGACTAGTTATCAGGTGAAAGTGTTGGATCAAGAGGTGGTTCAGTTGGCATCTAGTGCGCGCCGAATTGCGGAGGTCTCCTACCGCTATGGAGAGCGTGGAATGCTCGAGTATTTGGATGCGCAAAGAACTTTTAGAGTGGCTCGTAATGATTTGATCAAGGCTCGTTTTGATCTGGCTTCTGTCGTTACTGAGATTCAGCGTTTAAGGGCAACTCCAGAGTGGATTGCAAAAATTGAGAGTGGAAAGTAATGAAGCAAGAGTTCACGGAAATGAAGGATAAAGTAAAGAGTTTGTACTCTCACTATTTAGCGATTGCAAAAGTCTACGTGCAGGAGTGGGTAGCTATCGTGATTAAAGGACAGCATGATTTTTATATGCTGACTCACGATTGGTTTACTGCTCATTTGCCTCGTGTGGCGAAGCAATACGATAAAAGTCCTCAGTGGACGCAGAAGGGACTTTTTTACTTTCCTTGGTTTTGCCTATTTCTGATCATTCTGAATTACTTCAATGTATTTGATCGTAGCCCCACCATTAAGTCTGTGCAAGATCCCAACATCGTGATTGTCAATAATGATTTGCGCAACATGATTACGGATGGGCGAATTTACACCGGATCCTTTGTTGAAGAGCTGCGCGCATCTGGACGTATTGATTTCAATGAATTGTTCCTATCGCGGATTGGTGCAAACGTGACAGGTCGTGTTTCTGACATCTTGGCAATTCCAGGTCAGATTGTGAAGCAGGGTGACATCCTGGCAAAAATTACTTCTACAGAATTGACGCAATCACAGCTATCTTTTTTAAAGGCAAAGAGTGCAAGTCAGTTGGCGGATCAGGCTGCTAATCGTGCCAGAATTTTGTACAAAGAAGACGTGATTGCTTTGGCGGAATTGCAAAAGCGCGAAGCAGAAGCCAGTAGCGCAAAAGCAGAGTATCGGGCGGCCAATGATCAGTTGCGCGTTCAGGGGATGGATCAACCGAGTATTGATCGCTTAGCAAAATCGGGTGTGATTGAGTCAACCAATAATGTTATTGCAACGATTCCTGGTGAGATTGTTGAGCGCAAGATCAATAAAGGGCAGGTGGTTCAGCCTGCTGATGCCCTGTTTACTGTTGCTGACTTGGGCTCTCTATGGGCTGTCTCAGAAATCCCCGAGAGTAATGCTTATTTGATTCATAAGGGTCAAAAAATTACCCTAATCATTCCTTCTCTCAGAAACGCCGAGATTGAGGGCATCGTTGCTCACGTAGATTCCATCGTGAATCCGCAAACTCGTACTGTGGTTGTCAGAATGGAAGTGCCCAATAAAGACGGTCTTATTAAACCTGGAATGTTGGCGACGATGATGATTGAAAGTCAGCCTACCGAAAGATTATTAGTTCCATCTAGCGCTGTTATTCGTGAAGACAATCATGACCATGTCTTTATTCGTGAGGATGATGAAACTTATCGCATGGTCACCGTGAAATTGGGACCAGAGGGCAAGGGTTATCGTCCCGTGATCTCTGGCTTGAAAGATGGTCAGGAAATCGCTATTAATGGCGCGTTTCACTTAAATACCGAACGTAAGCGACAGTTGAGCGGCGGCTAGTCACTATGATTGAAAAAATTGTTCGCCTCTCACTGCAGCAGCGCTTATTAGTTGTCATCATTGCGCTGGTGCTATTCGTTGCCGGATTACTGGCAACCAAACGTCTCTCAGTAGACGCATTCCCGGATGTAACTAACGTTCAAATTCAAATTGCAGCAGAGGCACCAGGCAGATCTCCAGAAGAGGTTGAGCGATTTGTAACCGTGCCAATCGAGTTGGGTATGACGGGCTTGCCCGGTTTAATTGAAATGCGCTCACTGAATCGCAATGGTCTATCAGTCATTACTTTAGTGTTCACAGAAAAGACTGATCTCTACTTTGCAAGGCAGCTGGTTACCGAGCGTTTGATTGAGGTGGCTTCTGCTATGCCAGTGGGTATCACTCCAGTGATGGCCCCTCCATCGACTGGTCTGGGTGAAATCTATCAATATACGATCGATCACCCTTCGGATGGAGATAGGCAGCTAACGGTTGAGGAGCTGGAAGAGCGTCGCACGATTCAGGATTGGATTGTTCGTCCGATGTTGCGTTCCATTCCTGGCGTTGCCGAGATTAATACGCAGGGCGGTTATGCACGCCAGTACCAGGTATTAGTTAATCCAGAAAGATTGCGTCACTATCAAGTGGATCTTCGTGATATTTATGAAGCCCTCGCTAGAAACAATGCGAACTCTGGGGGCGGGCAGCTACCGAGTTATGCAGAGCGCTATCTTATTCGTGGGGTGGGTCTGGTTACTAAGCCTGAAGACATCGGAAAAATTATTCTCAAGGAAGTAAAAGGCATTCCGGTCTACGTCAAGAATGTGGCCGAAGTCACCATTGGCAGTGAAATTCGACAAGGCGCTGCTATCAAGAACGGCTATACCGAAAGCGTAGCCGGCATTATTCAAATGATTCGTGGCGGTAATGCGCGTGAAGTGGTCAATCGTATCAAGCTCAAAGTAGCTGAGATTAATGAGGGTAAGTTATTGCCGGATGGCCTCCAAATCATTCCTTTTTATGATCGTACAGATCTGGTAAATGCCGCAATGTTTAACGTGGCCAAGGTTTTGATTGAAGGTGTCATTCTCGTCGTGATCCTTTTGTTTCTGTTCTTGGGTGATGTCCGATCCTCTCTTATTGTGGTTGCGACCTTAATCCTGACGCCGCTATTAACCTTCCTGGTAATGAATCGCTATGGCATCTCTGCCAACTTGATGTCGCTTGGCGGTCTCGCTATTGCGATTGGAATCATGGTGGATGGCTCGGTCGTGGTGGTGGAAAACACCTTTGCCAAGTTGGGTGAACGGCTTAAAACCGGTGAGTCAAAGATCCGTATTATTTTGGAGGCCGCTACTGAGGTTGGTACACCGGTGCTGTTTGGCGTTGGCATCATTATTTTGGTTTTCATGCCGCTGCTTTCTTTAGAGGGCATGGAAGGAAAAATGTTTGCACCAATGGCGATTACGATTGCTATTGCGCTCACTATTTCATTGATTCTTTCATTTACCTTGTCACCAGTCTTGTGCTCTTACATCCTAAAAGGCGGTAGTGAGGATGACACCAAGATTGTGGCCCGTTTGCGCACTCCCTATGAGCGTTGGTTGCATTGGTGCCTTGCCAATCCAAAGTTGGTTGTCAAAAGATCTTTGATAGGATTGGTTGCCAGCATCATTGGATTTGCCTTGCTTGGAAAAGCCTTTATTCCAGTGATGCAAGAAGGCTCTATAACGCCAGTCATTGTGCGTGCCCCCAACATTTCCCTAGACGAATCTATTAGGTTGGAGTTTGAGGCAATCAAGCGCATCATGACTATCCCAGATGTAAAGATGGCGGTCTCCCGCTTAGGCAAGGGTGAGTCACCGGCTGACCCTGGGCAGCCAAATGAATCTGATCCGATTGTGACACTCAAGCCCATTGGCGATCGTAAGTTTAGTCAGGAAGAAATTGCACAGCAGATCCGTGACAAGTTAAAAACTTTACCTGGTATCGAGCTCTCTATTTCACAGCCAATTGCTGCGCGTGTAGATGAAATGGTCTCCGGCGTACGATCACAGGTGGCAATCAAAATTTTTGGAGATGATCTGGTTACCCTGCAAAAGTTAGGCGGACAGATTAGTCAGATTCTAACCAAAATGAAGGGCAGCAATGACTTGCGTATTGAGCAGGCCTCCGGACAAAATTATTTAAACATCACTATTAATCGAGATGCAATCGCCCGCTATGGCATTAACGTTTCTGATGTAAATGATGTCATTGAAACTGCTATTGGTGGTAAACAAGCCAGCATTGTTTACGAAGGGGAGAGAAGATTCCCATTGTTATTGCGTTATCCAGCGCCTTACCGAGACAACGTAGATGCAATCAGCAATATTATTTTGCATTCTCCAGATGGGGCCCAAGTGCTATTACGCGATCTAGCGGATATTTCTCTTGTCGATGGTCCAGCGCAGATCTCTAGAGAGTCTGGCAAGCGACGTTTAGTGGTGGGTGTGAACGTTGACGGGCGAGATCTCGGTGGCTTTGTTAAAGAGGCGCAAGAGTTAATTGCTAAGCAAGTGGAACTTCCGCAAGGCTATTCATTGCAGTGGGGTGGTCAATTTGAAAATATGCAACGCGCGATGGCGCGTTTGATGATCATCATCCCATTAACGATTCTGGCAATTTATTTCCTGTTATTTATGCTCTTTAAGTCACTGCGTTTGGCTGGGCTGATTATCTTGGTATTACCTTTTGCTTCGATTGGTGGTGTCTTCGGCTTATTTATATCTGGGGAGTATTTGTCCGTTCCAGCAGCGGTTGGCTTCATTAACCTCTGGGGTATTGCCGTACTCAATGGTGTGGTGCTGATCTCGTTCATTAAGCAATTACGCGAAGATGGTTATTCCATGGAAGATGCCCTATTACATGGCTGCGGCCATCGCTTTAGGCCGGTCATGATGACTGCTTCAGTCGCGATGCTGGCTTTAGTGCCTATGCTCTTTTCTGGCGGCCCAGGCTCTGAGGTGACGCGTCCGCTAGCCGCGGTGGTGATTTCGGGACTAATTACCTCAACCGCATTAACATTGCTAGTACTCCCCGTCTTATATAGATGGTTTGAAGATAAAGAGGTGGAAGCATGATGGAAGTGAAGGCGGTTATTCGCCCAAATAAATTAGCTGCTCTCAGAACAGCATTGTTGGAAACTCCAGGGTTTCCAGGGATGACCGTGACCAAGGTTGAGGGTTGTAGCGCCCCCAATCGAACAGCTAAATTTAATATCAAAGATGAGCTTACTGATTACTCAGCAAAAGTGAAGATTGAAATTGTTTGTAATGATGAGATTGCGGAGGTTTTCATGGACCGCATTGTCACTATTTGCCAAACAGGTCAAGTTGGCGATGGTGTGGTTTGGTGTACAGAGGTTCCTAAAGCTTTCTTTATCTCTAAGACATCTGCCTAGGCATGCCCATCAATTCTTCTGTATGATGATTTGAATCATTACTAAATTATTGCCAATTATTTTGGAGGCTGCTTTGAAGAATATGATCGATCGTATTGACCACATTGTTTTGACGGTGACTGATATCGAGCTCACTACACAGTGGTATGAAAAAGCCTTGGGGTTTGAGCGAGAGTTTTTTACTGGGCCAGAAGGTCAGCCACGTTATTCATTGCGCTTTGGGCAATTAAAAATCAATCTTCAAGATAAAGATACAGAAACGCCTACAAAGGCTAAGGTACCTACGATTGGTTCAGGCGACTTTTGTTTGATTTCGGCAATTCCTCTAGATGACTTTATTGCGCATCTTCAGAAGCATGGCATTGCCATCGATGTCGGTCCTGTACCTAGACGAGGCGCGCTTGGGCCAATTCGTTCGGTCTACCTGCGTGACCCAGACAGCAACCTTGTAGAGGTTGCGGAATACGTCTAAGCGATATCGAGCTTTAACAACCTAACTGGCGCGCAAGATCCAGAAAGTCTTTAGCGTGGTAATTGGTAAATGGTTCTACATGCAAATCATCGCGCAAATGGTTTTTGCCGAATTCCAATGGACGCTCAATAAAAGCTGTTTGTAAGCCACAGGCGTGGGCAGCTTCGAGATCATCCTTGTGTGCTGCAACTAGCATCACCTCTTGGGCAGACAGATTAAAGATCTCCGCTACCCCCAAGTAAGTTTCAGGGTCTGGTTTGTAGTGACGGAAAACCTCGGCCGAAAGAATGAGGTCCCAAGGTAAGCCGGCATTTTTAGCCATATTGGCCAATAAACCCATGTTGCCGTTAGAGAGGGTCACAATCGTAAACTGCCTTTTGAGCTTGGATAAGCCTTCTACAGCCTCTGGCCAGGGGTTAAGTCGATGCCAAACTAGATTGAGATGCTGCATTTGGGCTTCAGATAAGGAATTAATTTTGAAGGTCTTGAGAACGTCATCTAGGATCATGCGGTGCAGATCGTCAATTTTGGTCCAGGGCAATTCTCCAGAGCGTACCCGAGCCATAGCTGGCCTGTAGCCTTGTCGCCAAGCTGTCGCAAAAGCATCGGGATCAGCCTGCAGTCCTAGCCGAGAGACCTCAGCTGCGATGGAGCCATGCCAGTCAACCACTGTGCCAAACACATCAAATGCAAGAACTTTTGGTTTTGTATTCATGGGTAGATTATTCATTAGCTTGAACAATTTTGCTGGAAATTATTCTGCTGAAGATGAGGTCATACAAGTCATACATTGAAAAGAATTGCTAGAATGGCAAAGACCCAAAAAGGGCGCTAGAACGAATAAGGGACACAATCATGGGTGGTATTTCTCAGTGGGAGAAACTGAATGTTGAGCTAACAGCAGCTCTTAGAAGCTCTGTTCATTTTGATTCAGCCCATCAGGCTGTCTACGCCTCTGAAGCCTCTAACTATCGCCAAATTCCGATCGGAGTTGTTACCCCTAAAAATACCGAAGAATTTGTAAAAGGCATCGAGATCTGCCATCGCAATAAGGCGCCAGTTCTGATGCGCGGTGCTGGCACCTCTATGAATGGTCAAACAGTCAATAACGCCGTAGTGTTTGATATCTCGAAGTACTGTAACCATATTCTTGACCTGGATCCAGGTGCTGGCAATGCCATTGTTGAGCCAGGCGTGATTTGCGACTCATTGCGTGATGCTGCTGAGCTGCATGGTTTAACTTTTGCGCCAGATCCCTCTACGCATAGCCGTTGTACTTTAGGCGGCATGGTTGCCAATAATTCTTGTGGTGCCCATTCCGTGATGGCGGGTAAGACGCTGGAGAATACTGAAGCGCTGGAGATCTTGACCTATGACGGCGAGCGCTTTTGGGTTGGTCCAACTTCTGATCAAGAGTTGCAGGACATTATTGCTGCTGGTGGGCGTAAAGGCCAGATTTATCAAGACCTCCTGAGTTTGCGTGATCGATATGCCGATTTGATTCGGGCGCGTTTTCCGAATATTAAACGTCGTGTTTCTGGTTACAACTTAGATCAGCTATTACCGGAGAATGGCTTTAACGTCGCGCGCGCTTTAGTGGGTACAGAGGGTACTTGTGCTCTTACCTTGGCTGCCAAAGTGCGATTGGTAAAGAGTCCTGCTAAGCGGGTAGTGTTGGTATTGGGCTTTGACGATATATATGTAGCAGGTGATGCCGTACCTGAATACCAATCCTTCAACCCTATCGCGATCGAAGGCCTGGATTACAAAATCATTCGCGGCTTACAACAGCGTAATTTGGCAAAAGCAGAAATCGATTTGCTCCCCCCAGGCAATGCCTGGGTAGTTGTTGAGTTTGGTGATGACACCCTCGAAGGTGCAATTGCTCAGGCTGAAAAGGCGGAGCAGTATTTCAAATCAAGGACGAAAGGCCCACAGCCTTCAACATGGCTGGTGCCGGACCCCTCCATCCAAAAGCGTATTTGGTCGATTCGCGAGAATGGGGCATCTGCTACTCATTTATCGATTGATCCCAATTCCCCGGACCCAGTAGTTGGTTGGGAAGATGCTGCAGTTGATCCGGCTCGTTTAGGTGAGTATCTCCGTTCCTTTCAGGCCTTGGTTGATTCATACGAGTATGAAACTTCGCTGTATGGGCACTTTGGCGATGGATGTATCCATGCGCGCATTACCTTTAACTTGCGGTCTGTAGAAGGTGTTGCTAAATTCAGATCCTTTATTCGGGATGCTGCAACCTTAGTTGTGGAGTTTGGCGGTTCACTCACGGGTGAGCATGGTGATGGTCAGGCTAGAGCAGAATTCCTCCCGATTATGTTCGGCGAAGAGTTGATGGGTGCAATGCATGAATTCAAGCGCATCTGGGATCCACAGAACAAACTCAATCCAGGAAAAGTAGTTCATCCTTATCGCGTAGATGAAAACCTCCGCATGGGTCCGGAGTACAAAGTTGTCAATATGAAGACGCGCCTCAATTTCTTGAGTCAAGAAGGCAATGGATTCCAGAGAGCGGTGGAGCGTTGTGTTGGCATGGGTAAGTGCCGCAGTGAAAAAGTCGGCACGATGTGTCCAAGCTATCGCGCCACTAAAGAAGAGCGCTTTTCTACCCGTGGACGATCACGTCTCTTCTGGGAAATGCTCCAGGGTGAAGTGATTAAAGATGGCTGGGAAAGTAAAGAGCTTAAGGAGGCGCTCGATACCTGCCTATCTTGCAAAGGTTGCAAGAGTGATTGTCCTGCCCACGTTGATATGGCCTCCTATAAAGCAGAGTTCCTATCTCACTATCACGAGACTAACAGTAGACCTCGCCAAGCTTTGACTATGGGGCGTATTGGTGACTGGGCCCCCTTAGCTAGCAAGTTTTCTTGGCTCGTGAACGGGGTCATGCAAACACCTATTCTTTCTAGTATTGCCAAATGGGTTGGTGGCGTAGCGCAAGAGCGTAGCCTACCGAAGTTTGCAAACCAGTCCTTTAGAAAACAATTTCAGCAATCCAAGGGTCCAAGTGTTGGTCATAAGAAGGTCATTCTTTGGGTGGATACTTTCTGTGAACATTTTCATCCTGAGGTTGCGAATGCAGCGGTTGAGGTGCTGGCACATGCTGGTTTTGAGGCAACATTGCCGAAGACGCCTCTATGTTGCGGCCGTCCTTTATACGACTTTGGTTATCTGGATCTTGCTAAGCAAAAACTCGAGAAGATTTTGGATGCAATCGGTAGTGAAATTCAGGCAAACCCAAATGCACCTATCGCAGTTGTAGGTCTTGAGCCAGGCTGCATGTCGGTATTTAAGGATGAGTTACTCAAGTTCTTCCCTAATGATCCAAGAGCGAAACTCTTGGCATCTAGCACGTATTTACTGGGAGATTTTTTGCACGAGCAGGGTTACACCCCGCCACCTTTAGATCGTAACATTTTGGTTCACTCACATTGCCACCAAAAGTCTTTGTTTGGCACCAAAGGTGATGTAGCTTTATTGGCTGCCTTGGGTGCTAAGGCAGATTACATTGATAGTGGTTGCTGTGGCATGGCAGGTTCATTTGGATTTAATCCAGAACATGTTGAGATATCTAAAGCAGTTGGCGAGTTGGTATTGCTGCCCGCTATTCGGTCGGCTGATCAGGAGACCATCATTCTCACCAACGGCTTTAGTTGCAGAGAGCAGATCGAGCAAGAGACCGGACGCAAGGTAAAGCATTTGGCGGAGTTGCTGCTGATGGCACACCAAGCCCAAGCGGAAAAGGTGTAATGCAAAATCCCTTGTAGCAGGAAAAGAAAAAGCCCCGATCTCTCGGGGCTTTTTTTAACTTACGGCCAAATTAGTTTTGTTCGATCTTCGCGCTTTTCACAATAGCACCGAATTTCTTGCTCTCACTATTAGAGAAGGCTTGAAATTCAGACATCGTCATATTTCCAGGTTGAGCACCTTGCTTCTCAAGCGCTTCTTTTACTTCAGGCATCTTGAGGACATCAACAATATCTTTCTGAATCTTCTGACTAATAGCATTTGGGGTACCACTCGGGACATATACGCCAAACCACTGAGTCAAATCAAAGTTTTGTAGGCCAGGTGTTTTTGCTAGTGGCGGAATATTAGGTGCGGCAATAGAAGGCGTCTTGGATGACAACCCAAGCGCCTTTAGTGCACCTGATTGAATGTGTGGCAATACCGTTGGTAGGCCTGCAAAACCTACGTCTACATGTCCAGCCAATAGGTCAGAAACAGATGGTGCTACACCTTTATAGGGTACGTGAATCAATTTAATGTTGGCTTGCTCTTCGAGCATGACGGCTGAGAGGTGTTGAGCTGTTCCTGGGCCGGATGAGGCATAAGTGACCGTGTTGGGATTCTTTTTAGCGTAGGCAATTAATTCTGCGGCTGTTGAATAGGGCTTAGAGGGGTTCGCAACCAAAACAAAGGGGAGTTTCACCAGAAGCGTCACTGGCTTCAAGTCGGCATCTGGGTTGTAAGACATCTTTTGCATGAAGTGTTGGTTGATAACCACCTCTGCAGTAGCTGACATCAAAATAGTCAATCCATCAGAAGGAGCTTTAGCGACAAAATTAGCGCCGATAGTTCCACTACCACCCGCCTTATTTTCAACCACGACTGGTTGCTTCCAAATATCGGCCAATTTCAGGCTTACTAGACGCGCTACGGGGTCCACGCCACCACCAGGCGCATAAGGAACGATGACTTTAACGGGGCGGTCGGGCCATGACTGCGCGGAAACAAGGCTGCAGAGGGTCAGAAGAAGTATTGATGCCAAGCTGGTAATGGTATTTTTTAGGCGCATATTCTTTATTGAGTGGAAGGTTGGTGAGTAAGGCTTGAACTTCAGTGTATTAGAAACTGGGAGAGGGCGCCTAAATCAGGGTCAATGCCAATTCCTGGTTTATCTGATAGGGTGACCCCGCCATCAGAGATGTGGTTTAGTGATGGGGCAAGCAACGATCTCAGGGGATTGAAGTTTGAGTCAATCTCCAGCATTCCGGTAGATGAAGATGCTGCCAACAGATGGGCGGATGCCATCAAACCAATGCCACCTCCAAGATAGTGGGGACAGTATTCGATGCGATGTTGCCCCATTTTTTTGATGATAGGAAGGCAGGCTGAAATCCCACCCCACTTCGCAATATCTGGCTGAATTATTCGAAATGCCTTGGATGCAATTGCTTCATCGAACGACTTTTCACCAACCATATTTTCCCCGGCTGCAAGTCGCACTTGTGAATTGCTAGCTAGCTCTTGCCAATGAGACATTGGGCTATCCGCCCTAATGGGTTCTTCAATCCAATTTAAGTCAAATTGCGCCAACGACTTTATTCTTTGCATGGCGGTGGGTAAATCCCATGCTTGGTTTGCATCGACCATGAGAAGGTGGCCTGGAATAAGTTTGCGAATATTGCTGAGATTCTCGTAATCCAGGGCTTCATTAAAACCGACCTTGAGCTTAAACGCCGTGTAACCATCAGTCAACAGCTGATCAATGATCCTTTCTGGCCCGTCTGGATTAATACCGCTGGCATAAGTCTTGATATTGGGACTGCTTCCACCAAGATATTTCCAGAGAGGTTGTGTGGATTTTTTTGAGAAAAGATCCCATGCTGCTAAATCAATGCCAGCTATAGTTTGAGCAATTGGCCCATATTCCCCCGACTGGATTGCTAGCACTGCTGTTTTATCGCTAATAGTTTGATAGATTTCCTCGGGAGTATTAAAGGGCTGATTTATCAGTAAGTGCTTAAAGTTCTCGTTTAAGAGGTTTGCGCGATGCTCAGCCCCGCAGTTGGGAAAGTTGCACCATATTTCGCCCCATCCAATCTCGCCATCAGTGTCCTCTAGGCGAACAAACACGGCCGGCCTGTTCGTCATGACTCCAAAAGAGGTTTTGACTGGATTGCTAATGGGCGCGCGCAAGACAAACGCCTCTACATTCTTGATGGTGATGGGAGATTCCAAGACTCTATCTTTCATTTGTAATTCTGTTCGGTGAGAAGGAAAGGAGTTGTGCCCGATTGACCCATCATAAAGAAAAAAGCCCATGAAGATCAATTCATGGGCTTAATGGTGCTAAAGATGTGACCTATGAGCGAATCAAGTAATCAAAGGCAGAGAGCGATGCTTTAGCGCCTTCACCCATAGCGATGATGATTTGCTTATAAGGCACGGTAGTGCAGTCACCAGCAGCAAATACGCCTGGCATAGAAGTCTCGCCCTTGGCATCAATTATGATTTCGCCACGAGGAGATAGTTCAATCACGCCTTTGAGCCAATCGGTATTGGGTAGCAAGCCAATCTGAACAAAGATACCTTCAAGCGCAATGTCATGCATTTGGTTATTGGCACGATCTTCATATCTCAAGGTGGTGACCTTGCCATTAGCACCCAAGACCTCTTTACTCAAAGCATTGGTAATGATGGTGACGTTTGGCATGCTATTTAATTTCTTTTGCAGGACCGCATCAGCACGTAGTTTGGTGTCGAATTCAACCAAAGTAACATGGCTCACAATGCCAGCCAAATCAATTGCTGCCTCAACCCCAGAGTTGCCTCCGCCGATTACCGCTACGCGCTTGCCTTTATAAAGGGGGCCATCACAGTGAGGGCAGTAAGCCACGCCTTTACCGCGGTACTCTTGCTCGCCTGGCACATTCATTTCGCGCCAGCGTGCGCCAGTGCTCAAAATAACGGTCTTACTTTTCAAAACAGCGCCATTTTCTAGGGTGATTGCAATTTCATCACCAGTCTTGCTTAAGCTTTTGGCGGTTTGTAAGTTCATGACATCAACGTCGTATTCTTTTACGTGCTGCTCAAGAGCCATTACTAGCTTAGGGCCTTCAGTTTCTTTAACGGAGATGAAGTTTTCAATACCTACAGTATCGGCAACCTGGCCACCAAATTTCTGAGCTACCACACCAGTTCTAATGCCCTTTCGAGCAGAGTAGATCGCAGCTGAAGCGCCGGCTGGACCACCGCCGATGATTAAAGAATCATATGCAGCTTTAGCGTTCAATTTTTCTGCATCGCGTGCTGACGAGTTGGTATCGAGCTTGGCAGCAATCTCTTCTACGCTCATACGGCCTTGGCCAAAGACTTCGCCATTCAGAATGACTGTAGGCACGGCCATGATCTGGTATTGATCTACCAAGCCCTGAAAGAGGGCACCATCAATCATTTCATGTTCAATTTCAGGATTCAGTGCGGCCATGAGATTCAGCGCCTGAACGACATCAGGGCAGTTATGGCATGACAAAGAGATAAACGTCTGAAAACGCTTCTTGCCTGCTAAACCCTTAATGCTATCGATTACGTCTTGCTCCACTTTTGGTGGGTAGCCGCTGGTTTGCAAGATTGCCAGGATGAAAGAAGTCATTTCGTGACCCATGGGCAAGCCTGAGAATGCAGTACGGGCAACATCATCAACCTTAGCTACAGTGAAGCTAGGAATGTTTTTGCTGCTACCAGCAGTCTTTACAGTGATCTTGGTAGATTGCTCAGCAACCTCATTTAACAACTCCAACATCTGAGCTGACTGAGGACTGTCGTCCAAAGTGGCCTCTAAAACAATCGGGCTCTCAATTTTTTCAAAATAGGTCTTGAGCTGAGCCTTGATATTTGCGTCTAACATGATGTGTTCCTTGGTATTTAATCTTGATGAGTCTATTGGGCAGGGCTGCTGTTAATAATCCTGCCCAATAGACTCTCCGAAGAGAGTCTATTGATTACTACTAAATACTGACTTGAACTATTAGATCTTGCCTACGAGGTCTAAAGATGGAGTCAATGTTGCTGCGCCTTCTTTCCACTTAGCTGGGCAAACTTCACCTGGGTGAGCAGCTGTGTATTGAGCAGCCTTGAGCTTGCGCAATGTCTCAGAGATATCGCGAGCGATTTCGTTTGAGTGGATCTCAGCTGTTTTGATAACGCCTTCTGGATTGATGATGAATGTGCCGCGCAGTGCAAGGCCTTCTTCGTCAATATGTACGTCAAAACCACGTGTCAATGTGTGCGTTGGATCGCCAACCAATGGGAACTTTGCTTTACCTACTGCAGGTGAAGTCTCGTGCCACACTTTGTGTGAGAAATGTGTATCGGTAGTGATGATGTATACCTCTGCACCCATCTTTTGGAACTCAGCATAGTTGTCAGCCGCATCTTCAATCTCTGTTGGGCAGTTAAATGTGAAAGCTGCTGGCATAAAAATCAATACAGACCATTTACCTTTGAGGGACTCATCGGAAATAGTCACAAACTTGCCATTGTGGAAAGCTTGGGTTTTGAATGGGATTACTGGTGTGTTAATTAATGACATAGGGGTTCTCCTGTAAATAAAGAAATAATTGATTCACAACAGGAGCTATTCTAGAGACTAATTATTTATTTGCATAATGAATAATTTAGATATTAATGATCTATTTATTAGATAATCAATGAGCGCTGAATTTATGCCTCAATTACAGGCTTTAGGAGTCCTGATTTGATTGAGTTCTTGGTTATCGGGTATCAGTACGCGTTATAAACTCTTCCTATGACCCCAGTTTTGTACTCTTACAGAAGATGCCCATATGCAATGCGGGCCCGTATAGCCCTGAAATACGCTGGTATTCAGGTTGAGCAGAGGGAGATCGACTTTAGAAACAAGCCGCAATCCATGTTGCTTGTATCGCCCAAGGGAACGGTTCCAGTCTTATGTGTTGACGGTCTGATCTTGGATCAGAGTCTCGATATCATGCATTGGGCTTTGGATAAATCCGATCCCGATGGTTGGATCGAGGTCGATGAGCAGGCTTCTCAAGTATGGGTTGAGAAAAATGATGGCCCATTTAAGGCGGCATTGGATCAATATAAATACCCAAATCGATTCCCAGATCAAAATCCTGAAGATGTGCTGAACAGTGCTATCGATCTGATGCTAAATCCCTTGGAAAATACACTCCAATCTACTCCGTATTTACTGGGTAACAGACTGTCCTGGGTAGATGTTGCTATCTTTCCGTTTATTAGACAGTTTGCTGCAGTGAATCCTCAACAATTTGAAGCGTTGCCATTTCCTGCGCTAAAGAAATGGCTCAATCTGCACCTTGAGTCGGAGTTGTTTCATTCGGTCATGAATAAGCATCCAACTTGGACTGAATGACCTCTTACAAAGTTGGTTCAAGGAAATGAAAAAGCCACCCGAAGGTGGCTTTGGTATTGCTGGAGTTTAGGGTGATATTGAGTTCACCCCAACTCCATTTTCATTAAAACAAGTCTGCATTCATGACCTTAGTCCAGGCGGCGACAAAGTCATTCAAAAACTTCCCTTTATTGTCATCCTGTGCGTACACTTCAGCGTAGGCACGTAGGATAGAGTTAGAGCCAAACACCAAGTCAACTCGAGTAGCAGTCCATTTGGTATCGCCTGTATTACGCTCAACAATGTCGTAGCTATTTCTGCCGGTAGGTTTCCACTGGTAGTTCATATCAGTGAGATTGGCGAAGAAGTCATTGCTTAATGTGCCTTCTCTTTCTGTCAGAACACCATGTTTAGATCCACCATAGTTGCTTCCAAGAACACGCATACCGCCAACCAGTACGGTCATCTCTTGAGCGGTGAGCCCCATCAACTGTGTTCGATCTAGCAACATTTCTTCTGGCATCACAACATAGTTTTCTTTTAACCAATTTCGATAGCCATCTGCAAGCGGCTCAAGCACCTCAAATGATTCAATATCGGTCATGTCTTGAGTGGCATCCCCGCGGCCCGGAGTGAATGGTACTTTGACATCAAATCCTCCAGCCTTAGCAGCCTGCTCAATGCCGATATTGCCGCCCAGTACGATGGTGTCAGCAATGCTGATGCCGGATTCTTTGGCAATTTTTTCGTAAACCGACAGTACTCTTGCTAAACGCTCAGGCTCATTTCCAACCCAGTCCTTTTGAGGTGCCAAACGAATGCGTGCACCATTAGCGCCACCACGTTTATCTGAGCCGCGATAAGTACGAGCGCTATCCCAAGCGGTGGTCACAAGATCGCTAATAGATAGTCTACTAGCTTTGATCTTGGTTTTTACGGCCTCAATGCCATAGTCTTTTGATCCCGCTGGGACGGGGTCTTGCCAGATTAAATCTTCCTTAGGAACATCGGGACCAAAGTATCTTGCTTTAGGCCCCATGTCACGGTGGGTTAACTTAAACCAAGCTCTAGCAAAGGTTTCAGAGAAATAGGCCTGATCCTTGTGGAACTTCTCTGAAATCTTGCGATATTCTGGATCCATCTTCATCGCCATATCTGCATCCGTCATCATCGGCATGCAACGAATCGAGGGGTCCTCAACATCGACTGGCTTATCTTCTTCTTTGATATTGATGGGTTCATATTGCCAGGCGCCAGCTAGGCTCTTGGTGAGCTTCCATTCGTAGTTAAGCAGTAAGTGGAAATAGCCGTTATCCCACTGGGTTGGGTTTGTGGTCCAGGCACCTTCAATTCCGCTGGTGACGGTATCTCTGCCAATCCCACGAGTCTTGTGATTCATCCAGCCAAGTCCTTGCTCATCAATTGGGGCGCCTTCTGGAGCTGGTCCAAGATTGGATGCATTGCCATTACCGTGTGCTTTGCCAACAGTGTGTCCACCCGCGGTGAGCGCAACAGTCTCTTCATCATTCATGGCCATGCGAGCAAAAGTTACCCGAATGTCCTGAGCGGTTTTCAAAGGGTCTGGGTTGCCATCCACTCCTTCTGGGTTGACATAAATTAAACCCATCATGACGGCAGCAAGCGGGTTAGCTAAATCGCGCTCACCCGAGTAGCGGCTTCCTTCACCACCACTTTTTTGGAGCCATTCTTTTTCAGAGCCCCAATAGATGTCTTTTTCTGGATGCCAAATATCCTCGCGGCCAAATGAGAAGCCAAATGTTTTTAGCCCCATGGATTCATAAGCAATAGTGCCAGCTAAGATCATGAGGTCAGCCCAGCTGACTTTGTTGCCATATTTCTTTTTGATAGGCCACAAGAGGCGACGCGCTTTATCCAGATTCGCGTTATCCGGCCAAGAATTTAATGGGGCAAAGCGTTGATTGCCTGTACCGGCTCCACCGCGACCATCCGCAATGCGGTAGCTACCAGCAGAGTGCCATGCCATACGAATCATCAGTCCACCGTAGTGACCCCAGTCTGCTGGCCACCAGTCTTGGCTATTGAGCAGAAGTGCTTTCATATCCTGCTTGAGTGCGCTTACATCGAGTTTCTTAAGTTCATCTCGATAGTTAAAAGACGGGCCCATTGGGTTTGTCTTGGCATCTTGCTGATGGAGGATGTCGAGATTGAGTGATTTTGGCCACCATGCCATAGGGGTGTTGCTAGATTCAGTATTGGCGCCGTGAGCAATCGGGCACATTCCTTGTGATGTCATATAGATCTCCTTGTAGGTAAATCATTTTTGGTTTAGTAACCTGACCAAAACAGGTTAACTGAAAAAACAACTTTGGTCAGTGTGTAAGGGCGCGTTTTCTATTCACCCGCCATAAATAGGATGAGAATGCTCATGATTTGCCAGTCTTGATAGGTTCTGACTTCAAAATGGCTGCCAAATCCCTTTCATAATGATGGTTAAGGAAGTACAAGCTCTCTGCAATTCCAGCTAAGCGATTTTGGATTTTCATTTTTAACTCCCTTCGTGTTGTATGTTGCGATGGGCCTATCTTGTTCCTTGGCAGTTGATCTGTCTAATGAATTAATCTGATTTTGTTGATCTAGTAAATCAATATCTAAAGAGAATCCTATTAACTGAATCAGCCCTGCACTGGATTGCTCAGAATCACTAAAAATAAGTTCAATTGTATTTATGCGTTGATACCCACTTATTCAAACATGGGAGTCTAGAAGTGAAAAAGCCACCCGAAGGTGGCTTTTGGTATTACTGGTAGGTTGGGCGAGATTCGAACTCGCGACCAACGGATTAAAAAAGTCCTGAGCCTTCTTTTTCTTAATATCTATTGAATTAGCTGGTGGAAAAATGATTATCTGATCCTTATAAAATTATCATTTTGAGGTGCAGGCAATCATTCAGCGACATCATTCTTAGTTGCTGGCAAGCCTTCTGCAAGTGATGGCTTGAAACGCAGAGTAAATATTTTCATACCATTCTGTTGGGATTCTTCGAGCTCAGCTTGATGTACCTTGGCGAATTGATGAATAATTCGTAACCCTAAGCCAGTGACAGGCATCTTGCCAGTATTTTCGGCGAATGCATGCGTGAGTCCGGTTTCCTGATGCATGCTATCAAAATGATTGCTCACTCGTAACAGAAAATCCTGATCATCACGAATTACCGAAACTTCAATGCTTCCAGCTCCATGACGATATGCATTATCAATAAGGTTATATAGCAGGCGAGTAAGAGCTATTGGTTTACACAAGATGGGGGCCGGGCTATCCTCCAGAATAGCTCGCAAATTAACTCCTACGCGACGATATTGGTCTCGTAATTTTGCGACAAAAGAATTTAAATCCTCCAAAGACCATGACTCATTTGTCTCCACATTTAACTTTGATAGCTCGACAAATTGCTCCAAGATCATCCGTATTTCAGATACATCTTCAAGGGTTGATTTAATGGCATCGGGCTGTGTTGGCTCCAACATCTCGAGGGCGATTTGTAGCCGACTTAGCGGGGTCCGTAAATCGTGCGTTACTGTGGCTAGTAAGTTTTCCCTGTCATTAATAGTTCGATCCAATTCGGAGCGCATATCATTGATTGCTCTGGTTAAAATTTTGATTTCAGGGGAAGCGTTTGGATCTATTTTGATAGCATTAAATTCTTTGCTAATAACAAGATTTTGAGCTTGGTCAGACAGTTGATATAAGGGTCTGGTTATTCTCCGCGCAATCCACCAAGCGGCGAGCAAGCTTAATACCATTGTCAATAAAAATGCCCAACCAAGATAGTTCCTAGTAAAAGGCTGCCCCTTGTAGCTAAATTTTAATATTAGACCTGGATAGTCGCTATTGGTAAGCCAGATCGAGAGATCGGGTATAGGCTCAAAATCAATAGATAATTTTCCATTTGATTTCTTAGCGATAAAATCTTGGATTATTGATATGCCTGGATACCAACGGGTACTTGTAATTTTTTCAGGAACTCTATCAACTAATTCAACCGTGCTGCTGTACATTTTCGCTTTAAGTGATAATTTTTCTATTGCTCTGTCACCCTGATCTATGCGAATTTGGTGTATGGCATCATTCATCATCAATATAGAATCGGCAAAAATTTCTGCCGGCGGCTTCAAGAGAAAAAAGCGAATTGCGATAATTAGCAGTAGTTGATTGATAACTAGAATTGCAACAAACCACAACCAAAAACTGCTAAAAATACGATGTTGCGTAAATTGAAGTGCCCTCATAGGTTTCATTAATTTTAGGGTAAAAATATGTAGCCCTGACCACGAATGGTTTGTATGTAGCCCATTCCATCTGGACGTTGTCCAAGTTGTTTACGCAATCTTGATATCAAGACATCTATGGAGCGATCATCAGATTGATAGTTTCTCCCATGTAATTGAAAGCAGATAAAGTCTCTCGAAATGGCATGGCCACGATATTTAAATAGTAGCTTGAGTAAAGCCAGCTCCGTTGCGGTTTGTGAAACGGGCTTTCCGTGATGAAGCAGTTGGTTGCGAGACATATCGAGCGAAAAATTATCAAATTCAACGGGCGCATCAATGGATAAGTTGATAGAGTCTGGGCTAAACCTGCGTAGAACTGCGCGTATACGAGCTAATAATTCGCGCGTATTAAATGGTTTGGGTAGGTAGTCATCGGCGCCTAATTCAAGGCCATGTATTCGATCATGATCTTCGCTGCGCGCTGTTAGCATGATGATGGGCGTGTTATTGCCGCTATTACGCAAAGACCGACAAAGCTCCCAACCATTTTTACCAGGCAAATTAATATCCAAGATATATAGGGAAAAGATATCGTTTTTTAATATTGCTCCCATTTCGTCGCCATCATTTGCACCCAAGACGATCATCCCATTTTTTCCTAAGAAGGAAATAAGAAGGTCGCGTAAGCGAGTATCGTCATCTACTACCAAAATGCGGGGTATAACGGGAGTCGGATTCATTGACATAGAGTCATCCTAACAGAGAACAAGCTCTGACCATGTCGTTCGCTGACCCTCATTACAAAACCTTACAAACATTTAGATCAAATTTAAGTAGAGTCTGTGATGTAGCAATTTATTGCGCTTAATTAGCAAGCAATCACATTATTCTCTTCGCAGATGGGGTCGTTATGAGTACAGAGTACAAAAATATTAAAACATCTGCATTGAGAATATTTTGAGGCTTTCAAAAACAGTTTTCTATTGAAGCTTTCTAGAAAATTAAATTTTAATCAGTAATTAATACTCATTTCTAATTATGTTCATAACTGCGGTTGAAAAAGATTTTGATGGGGTCGAACAGACCCTGCTTAATGAAGATGCTTTGACTAGTCATGACACCTGGAAGAGCGTTGAGGCACGACATTTCATCCTGAATTTTTTACTTGTGATTCTTTGGTCCTCAGCGGTTCGGCCGATTAATCGTGAGTATGAGTCATGGTTTTTTAGTCGAGCCCGATTTGCGGATCGGCTCCTCAAGCGCTTGTCCGAGCCTGGTTGGGAAATGGCTGAGCCAACCGTCGAGCAGGGTATTACTAAAATCACTGCAATTGTTGCTCAGAGTTTAAAGAGTAGATCTGGAAATATTGCAGGTGCCATTGAAACTTTGAGTCACTACCACTTCAAACGCTATGATCGCTCTTGGTCAAGCCTGCGACCAGTAAAAAAAACATTTTTGCAAGAGTGGCCAGCACCTAGTAAATTGTATTTTGCCTTTGGGCCCCATATTGGTATTGGCGATGAAATGATTCTATTTCTTGCGGTCGAGGCTTTTATGAGAAAGTTCCCAGGTATCAGCGTTGAGGTCTGGTCTCATTCAAAAGATCTTTGGAGATGGAACCCGAAAATCAGCGCTTATCACATAGATACAGATGCCTTAGTACCTTTTGTACGTGCGCAAGAATTACTAAAAGAAGAGCCTAATGCATTAATTGCATTTTGCGATTTCGCATCAGACAAGATATATAGAGAGCTTGAAACCGTCCCCGGTTTTGAGCGATTTTTCTATTTAGATATAGGCTCAAGGTTGGTCCGCATGGTCAATCAGGCTGAGGGTTACATTACCGAATACGAATGCAGCGATGATGGCTTGACAATTTATGACGCACTTAAGGATCTACTCAGCTCTATTGGCATGGATACGCCAAAGCTAGGATCATTAATCAAGCCCCACAGAGTTGTGGATAAAAAATCAGGTTTTCGTGTGTTTCTGAATCCTCATTCATCCAAGGAAAAGAGCGCGGTAACTGCACAGTGGTGGGCCGATGCCGTCCATCATCTGAGTTATGAGTATCCCATTGAAATCACTATTGTTGCCGGCCTCAATGAGGCTAATCAGCAATTTTCATGTACTATTGCGGACTTGCTTGATAGTCCAAATATTCAAGTAACGGTGCTTCCGAAGTCTGGGCTGGATGAAATCATCAAAACAGCATTAAGTCACGACATTATTTTGGGCCTCGACACATTTACGGCACATATAAATACGATCAGTAAAGTCAACTGCGTGACTGTGTTCTTTGGAGCATCTGGTGATAGCTGGCGCGTTCCTCAAGAGACTGTTCTTAATCTCCAGATTACTGATGAAGGTTTATTGGCAGGAGCATTGGCAATGCTCCTGCTGCGTCCCGTTTCCGATGCAGTTACAGTGGCTATATTGTGTGAAATAGCCGAAATCACAGCCTCACTTGAGATGTCATTGGAGCGCGGGAATTCTTGTAAGGTCGTGCATGATTGTTTGGAAAGCATACTGCATCTCACACAATCGTTATTTAGACATAACCATAAGTTAGCCAAAATTTTCACCGAATACTCAATGAGCCATATTGAATCTCTTAAGGGGGTTGTCAAGGTTCTTGGGGAAGATGAGCCTCTATCTGACTTGCAGACTCGAGCATTGAGAACTGCATCCATGGGTTGGAAAAATTCCAACCTTAACCGTTACTCTAGATATGTCGCTTCGCATCAATTCGATGGAGCTGGTTTGCAGTGAGCTTAAATCAAACGCCTCATCTTTTACCTCTGTTTCGCTCAATTGGCTGGCAATGCCTCGAGTGGAAGCCCAATATAATTAAGGGAAAGCTAACTGATGAAATGCCCGCGATTGCATCGTTAATCGATGGTATTAAAAGTCTAAGCGACCTCGCTGCTCTTGGGATAGATATGCGCATAGTCAATCAGCTGATTGAGCAAGACATCCTTATATTAGCGCCTAGTCGGATTGCCAATCGTGAATTGACATCTCCAACTGAAAGGTGGTCCGTAATTAGCCCACACTCAGATGATGCGGCACTTTCGATAGGGGGCACCCTAGCTCAGTTAAACGGCTCGGTCGAGATATCCCTATTGACCATGATCGGGCCTTCACGCTGTGCCGGAACTTGTGCGCCACTTTATGGTGATGTTGAAGTCGTCACAAAAATTCGCACGGCCGAGGATGATCTATATGGTGAATTTATCGCGGCTAAAGTGGAATGCGCAAATATTCATGATGTAGAAATGTATGTGGATGCAAGCGGATCTCGTTGGTCGGAGCGCATCATGGATAAGCCTGACATCTTTCGGCTGAATCAGTATATATCTGGGCTAAAAGCATACTTTGAAAACCATACTCCAGATGTGATACTGGCGCCACTAGCGGTAGGGGCGCACAGCGATCACGCGGCTACCCATCAAGCTCTTCAGTCTATCTTGCCGGATTTGCTAAAAAAAGCCCCCGCAACGCGTGTTATGTTTTATGAAGACTTGCCTTACTGTCAATACGATCAAGCAGCATTAGCCGATCGGTTAAACGACTTTAATAATCTCAAGCCCGTAATTGTCACAATAGATCCCACCCAAAAAGCAACCGGGATTTCCATATATCGCTCTCAATATGTTGCCGCTGATATCGCATGGGATGTTCTGGAGTATGCCGAGAAGCTATCCGAAAAGGAGGGTGTTTATGTCGAGCGACTTTGGGAGCTTTCGGAGTCGCATGTCATATGATTCTGTCTGCTTCAATTAACTTATTTGATGGCGAGGAGTTGCTTGATGCCAAACTCCGGGCTTTGCGATGTGAGATTGATCACATTTCAATCGTCTATCAGAAACGCTCATATGCTGGCAATCCCTGTTCACCTTTGTTATTAGGCACGCTTGACTACTTATTGCAAGAAGGGTTGGTAGATGAGGTATTGGAGTACGAATTTGAGCCTGATCCTTTCGCTAACCCACAGGTTTTTGAGGCGGATAAGCGTACTCGTGGATTGGAGTTAGCTCGAAAATTCGGTGCTACTCACTTCATTACTATGGATGCGGATGAGTTTATCCTCCCTGATGCAATGGCCTATGCTAAGCAGCAGGTAATTGAGCATGACTATGATGCAACAGCATGTAAGCTGATCGATTATTGGATTTCACCACGGTTTCAAGTAAGGGGGTTGGCTCAGGCGTGGGGCGATTATCTATATGTTCCATTGATCTATAAAATTCGCCCCAATATTACTTTTACCGCCGAAAAGCATCACGAACATTACTTTTGTATTGCAGATACCACGCGAAAATTACCGACAAATAATCCACATCGATTAGATGATCAAGTGATCATGCATCATATGACGACTGTGCGCGCTCAGCGTGATGGCCTTGTCAGTAAATATAAAAATCGATCCTCGCATATCCCTCCTATTTTGCCGGCGGAACATATGGCGGATTTATTGAGATCCTGGGCTCCAAATCATCATTGGGGTCCTGTAACGGATGAAATTGAAGATATCTTTTTAATAGAGCAATCCTTTGCCCGGCAAAATCTTGCGGGGCGCCCTAGTGGAGAGTCATCTGTCATTAGGGAGTGGGATATCAGTCGTCAAAGTAGTCTCCGGGGCGATTCAGAAGATGAGTCTCTCGTCGCGGAACTTGAGATTGTTACCAACATCTTCATAGATTTTACAAATCTACTTAAGTCAGATGATCCCGAAAGAGCGCTTATGCTTTTTGATCCGGGCTATAGAAATTTAGAAGAAGTGAAAAACTGGATACGTGTACATCGACATTTGCTTGCAGTTGTAGAGGGCAGCCTCAATTTATCCATGATAAGAAAAGAAAGTGGACGGTATACGGCAGTAGCAGCAGTTTCTTGGATTGGTGAACAGAAAGGGCCTCGTGCGAAAGTTAGATCTGATACTTCAAATGAAAAGATATTAAGTGAATCTGCTGTTGCCGCAACAAAAGATGTGGGGTGTAACTGGGTTTTGACTGGATTCGAAAACTTATGGTGAAGATTCTTTCTCATGTGAAATGGGCGTTAAGTTTTAACCATTTCCCCAATATTCATGTCTGTAATTGCAGTAAGTAATATGACGACGGTTCAAGTGTTGGGGTCAAAAAAACTGGATTTTTATATATGGGCTTTTAGAACAGCTCTTGTACCTGGTCGACGATTCATTGTCTGGCAAGTATTTGACGCAGTTATAAGGGGTATCGAACCTATTGCCCAAGTTTTTTTAGCCGCCAACTTTATCTCTGAATTGGCAAAGCTGATCTCTAAAGAAGGGGGCGTAGAGTCATCCGCTTTTTTCTGGTTGGGACTGATGGTGGCTCTCACGCTTTTTTCTATCATTTTTCGTCGTTTGAATGCGCTGGTTAACTCAAAGTACGAATTTCTTCTTCAGTTATTTGTCGAACAAAGCCTGACTGAAAAAGTGTATGCCCTTAGCCAACCACAGTTTGACGAAGAGCTTTTTAATAAAAAGCTTTCTAAGGCAATGATGGGCAAGGACTCTGTGATTGATATCCTGCGTAAGTTTTTAGATATTATTTCCTCTTCATTTGGTTTTTTCATATCAATCATCACAATAACGGTCAAAGCGCCCATTGTTGGTTTTGTGATGATAGTGGCGCTTTTGCCATTGTTGATTGTTCAGATAAAAATCAATCATCGTCGAGATAATGACGAAACACAAAATGATAAAGACTGGCGCATTATGTCAAGAACAGGCTGGGTTTTGACTGACCCAACTCGCATGCCAGAAATTAGATTACTAGGCTCCTACACTAAGCTCATTGAAATCTGGAAGTATCACAAAGAGAGAATTTTTAACAAGGAACTGCAGACCACTAAAGTTTCCGTTGTTAGTTTGTCGCTAGCTGAGTCTGTAAGCCTTGCGGGCGAATTATTTTCTAATATCTGGTTTTTGGGTATGGCGATTAGTGGGGCCTTCAGCTTAGAAGCCTTTCTATTCTTGCGTGGACTGTTGCAACAAAGCACATCCTCAGGAAATACGCTAGCTTCTACTATTCAAAGCGTCCATAAAAACTTTATCGAGGTTAAAAATTTAAGGGTAATTCTAGAATCAAAACCATTAATCTTGGATGGAACTGTTGAGTTGCCATCCTCAGAGAGTTTGCATATTCAATTTAAAAATGTATGTTTTCATTACCCGAACGAAAAAAAAGCATTATTAAATAATGTGAGCTTTGATATCAAGAGCGATAGCAGAATTGCTCTTGTTGGTAAAAATGGTGCCGGAAAGTCTACTATTTTGAAGCTCCTGCTCCGCCAGTATTTACCAACCAGTGGTCAGATTTTAATAAATGGTCACGATATTCAAACGTTAGAAATTAACTCTTTTTATGATCGCATTAGTACCTTAATGCAAAATTTCAGCCTTATTGAGCACTTAAGTATTGCTGAAAATATCCGTCTTGGCACCAATAAAGCTTTGTCTATAGATGACATTCGCGAGGCATCCAAAAAAGCTGGAGCAGACAATTTCATTAATAAATTGCGTCATGGATACGACCAGCGAATGCTCAATGTGTATGAAGATGGCTCTGAGTTATCTGGCGGAGAGTCGCAACGCATCTCTCTTGCTAGAGCGCTTGTCAGGCAATCCGATCTCCTAATTCTCGATGAGCCAACTTCTGCGATTGATGCAAAAGGAGAGATGGAATTTTTTAACAATGTTTTCGATGGGCACCGGGGCAAGGCAACAGTCATCGTGAGCCATAGATTTAGTACGGTTCGGACGGCAGACATCATTATCGTTCTGGACGAGGGGGCAATCATTGATTTTGGAAGTCATGAAGAGCTAATGCAGCGAGGTGGTTTGTATAAAGAAATGTTTGACATACAAGCTGAAGGTTATAAATAGCCGCCATTTCTAATTACCTACTATTTTTTTGTGCTGTAAGGATGTATCAGATTAAATTTCAGGAGTTTTTATGAATTCTATCCAACGAAATAATTACTCAATTAAGTCATTTTGTTTGGCATTAGCTCTACCTATATTGGTAACTGGTTGCGGCATGACGGGGACGGGGTCAGTTTCATTTCAGGCTATGTCCAATTCATATCGTGAGGTATTAGAAAGCTATGCTAACGATAATATTTTGATTAATGTCATCAGAGCATCCGAGCAGTTGCCAATGAGCTTTTTGGATATGCCTTCTGTGATTGGAACGGGTTCAGTTAGCGCATCGGTAGGCATTGGGACCAACATCATGAGTACAAATCCTGCCAGTGTTTCAGGTTTTTTCTCATCCTCTGCAGCGAACGCAGGGACATACTATGCTCCAAACGCCAGCTTGGGGGTCAATAATAGTTTTAACTTTACGCAATCATCGCTCGATAATCAGTCTTTTATGCAGTCTTTTTTAAGCGATCTAAAGCCGGAGGATATTAACAACCTTACCAATAACAATGCGGGTCCAAAGTCTATCTTGTATTCTCTAGTCATCGAAAACGTCCAGATTCGTGATCGTAATGGAAATGTAATACAGAGCTGGAATAATGATCCGACGAGCCCCCAATATGCTGAGTTTCAACGCACTCTCTATCGTCTGATCGATAGCGGCCTCAGAACTGAGGTAGTGACTCGAAGGGAGGTCTTATCTGGCCCCATGAATCTTGATTTCATATCGCAAAACCTGGATAAGGTTGCCCCTTTCTACGAAATGCCTAATGTCATGCTAGTTCCTGCCGATGGTAAGAATAAGTCGCGCATGTATGAGTTTGTCCGCTTTACACCCATTACTAGAATGTGTTTGATAAAAAACCAAAAAGAGGAAAACTTGCAGAAACAATTTACTGATTCTGCATTTTGTAATCCACATTACGCAAATGCTGATCGCCCACAGAATATTATTGGTGACCTTTCCAATCCCGGCGCTACTCACGATGGAAAGCATACTCTTGCCATTAAGCTACGCTCCCCCAGAAATATATACTCCTTTTTAGGTAGTATTGCTTCGCTGCAGCTTCAACCAAATCCTAGGGTAATCAAAATCAAAAATTCAGACTATTTTCCAGCTAACCCAAGCACAGTTCAGGATTTAAATGATGATGCTTCTTCGGTGCCATTATTTGAAGTGTTAAAAAATAATAATTCCACTCGACCAATTTCCGTTGTCAACTATCGTGGTAATACATATTCAATTCCCGCTGACCGAGCAAGTAGATCGCGTGAAGTGCTTATTTTGCTCTCTGAAATTCTTACACTCAGTAAAGTGCCTGGCTCCATCCCTCCTTCGCCAGCAGTTCTGATTAATTAAGTATTGCCTCTAGGATGCGTTTATGGACTTTAGTGGAGTATTTTTAGAGTGGTATAGATTCAATATTGATTTGTCGGTTAACCCGAAAAATCAATATAAGTGTCCTGAAATACGACTCTTAGAAGTCGCCAACTGTCACCTAGCGTCCGCCATCCCCACTCGAAACGTCCGATAAGTTCCGGATTGTTTCGCACAGTGACCACCGCATTCCATCCAACCAAAAGAAAAGGGACCACATTGCTGTGATCCCTTTGTAATGCTTGGTGGGTCGGGCGAGATTCGAACTCGCGACCAACGGATTAGTCGTTATTGATACTCTTGGTTCCGATTAGTCAGGAAAACTCATCGAGTGTGATAGCCTGCTTACTAGCTATTTGCCACATAAATTCCATTCAGGAGAAAACATGTCTAGTTCATCTCGCCGTCAGTTTTTAAAAGGGTCGGCTCTTGGCGTTGCCACTATTGCCACCAGCTCACAAGCTATTGCCCAGTCTTCTGTAATTAATCCAAAAACCATTGCACAGGTTGATGCACTTCAAGCAAAAAAGATTTCGGCTACTACGGCTAACTGGAATGATGGGCTTGCTCACCCAATTCCCTATACGCCTATGCCCGGCCTTGGCAAGGAACGCGGCCTTGCATTTGGCGGCGGAGGGATTGTTCTGATTTCTTGGTATGTTGGGTACTTTCA
Source organism: Pseudomonadota bacterium (assembly GCA_041179645.1). Classification (GTDB taxonomy): domain Bacteria; phylum Pseudomonadota; class Gammaproteobacteria; order Burkholderiales; family Burkholderiaceae; genus Polynucleobacter. Next base: position 19,731 of record JBEGSZ010000010.1, on the reverse strand, counting down.
TGCACTCAAAGAGCAGGGTGTGGATTTGAGCAATACCAATATTGTTGTGGGAACATCTGCTGGATCAATATTTTCCTCTATGCTGATGAATGGCAATCTATGGCGAATTCGTGAGGAGATGGATTTATTTAATGACTTTCCTAAGGTATTAGCGAAGTTAGTTCCTGAGACTAAATTCAATCCCAGTCAAATGCGTGCAAAAGAAATTGGCACCAATGTAAAAGATGCCAGTCCCGCATCTATTCAGGAGCTTGGGCGCGCGGCTATGGCGGCACGTAATACTACTGGCGAAACTCAATATCAAAAGACGATTGAGAAATTGGTAGGCATTACAACTTGGCCATCAAAGAATTTATACACCACTGCAAATGATTGCTATACCGGAGAAAGAATTGTTGTTTCAGAGTCGAGCAATATACCTAACTATGTGGCTTGTGCTGCCAGCTCATCTCTTCCAGGTGGTGCTGGCCCCACTTTCTTGAAAGATCGTCTATGTATGGATGGTGGGATGTGTGCCAGCAGTACTCATTGTGATGTGATTGCTGGTGTTAAAAAAGCTATTGTTTTCTCATTAGCCAATGGCAATGATGCAGACGAGAAAAAATACAATTTAAGAACTACTGGATTTCCGGATAGCCTTTTGCAGGAATTGAAGGATTTGAGATCACAAGGAACTCAGGTTATGCATATTACTGCTGGAATACCTCCTGGAATGATAAGGGTAGATAACGTAATGAATCCTGAGCTCATTTCTCCATTCATGAAGTACGGCTATGAGCGCGGCAAGACTGAGGCGGCTAAGCTAAAGCAATTCTGGGCTTGATCGAGTAGAGGTGAAGTAAGTGATTTGTCGGGTAACCCGACATTTCCCATGCCAAAGTGTCGCGTTAAGTGACGCTTGAGCCTCTCTTGAGACGTTTATAGTTTCATCGGTCTTCCAGCGCCTTCCATCCTGACCCAACTAATGCCCAACAGACTCAGTATTGTTGCTCACAGTCACCAACACATTCCGTGCAACCAAAAGAAAAGGGACCACATCGCTGTGATCCCTTCGTATAACTGGTGGGTCGGGCGAGATTCGAACTCGCGACCAACGGGCCTAAAGAATGGAGATTGGTTTCAGACAGGTAGGGACATTACCCAAACCTACTTATTGCTATCCAAGCGTTCCAAAATGAGATTGGCAAGAATCGATTCATCACCATTGAAGGCTAATTCCATTGCTCGATAAATTTGCTCTTGTCCTAAATCTGAGTAATCAAGCTTATAGCCAGCCTGCTCACTTAGTTTGGAGATGAATATGCGTTGTACGCGACCATTTCCTTCTCGGAAAGGGTGAAGGGCATTTACCTCGGATAGATAGTGGGCCAATCTTTTTGATAGAGGGCTGGCATCCAGGGCCTTTAAGTGATTTTCTCGCGCGAGCTTATTAAGGATATCGCTTGCTGCAGATTCAATAAAGCGCACATTGGCAAAACGACTATTTCCACGACTAATATCTACGGTACGAATCTTTCCAGCCCAGTCGTATATGTCTTGGAAAAGTGCCAAATGGATGCTCTGCAGATGGGCTAAGTCAAAGTTCCCCAATATAGGGCTCTCAATGATTTCAATTGAGCGCAAAGTAGATAGTTCACCTTCGTAGGCGTCTAATTCATTTGCGTTAGTTATTCCTGCTTTATTTCGAAGTACATCTGTACCTGGGTAGCAGTAAGTGTCATCCGCGTCGTAGCGTGACATACCGTTGTTTGGTTTCTTCTATTAATTGCGCGATAGTTTTTTTGCCGGCAACGTAATCCGTGAGGTTTTGTTCTAACTGTTTAGTGGGAACAATGCCCTCAATTCGAGCAGAAGCTACGGCGTTAGAAACGCTGTATTGGCGAGCTTGAGATTGGGTGGCGAACTTCGTTGGCATGGTTTCATTTTAATGGATTTAACGCTGATTTCCTAGGAAATTTTCATTAATAATCTAGCCATAAACCCAAGCTATTTCAAGGGGTTATGGCTGTATTCTGGGGGGGATTATTGATGGTATCGATATTCCTGGGTCTTCCCCCCATAGCCATAGCTAGCAGCCCTAACATCTTGGACATAGATATAACTCTCTTCGTGAAGATTGCCTAGGATGCGTTCAAACCCAGCAAAAGCTTCCTTGATGTACTGAGCCTTTTCATCTTTTGTATTGGTCTCATCGGTAATCTTGATATCAAAGTAAAAGCTATTTTTTTCTTGCTCGCTTAATAACTTCCCGCCAACCATCCAGCACTCGGGATCTGCGTAGTCAATAGCAATCGCTGTAACTTCTTTCTTCTTACCTAGAATACGGTGAGTGAGGTCTAGCAATAGTTCATGAATAGTCTTTGTGGTAGCGGCATTCTTTTGACCACTGACTTTGACGTTCAAGATAGGCATGTGATTCTCCTTGGTGGTTAATAAAACAAAAAATAATTAGCTATGCAACTATTAAGAAAATAAAAAGAGCCCAATTACTTCAGGGCAGAGCTAATCCCTCTTAGTTGCCCTACAACTTCTTCAAAATGACCAGTGCCCAATACTTTCTTAAGGCGTTTGGTGACAGCGCCACTAGCTGCGTTAATGGCATCTTTCATTTCAACAGCCTTTTTAGTCGGGTGAATCTCTTGCTCGCGACCATCCTTTTCTGAAGCAACCCTTTTAATTAAGGCCAAGCGCTCCAGACCATCTAAGCCTCTAGTCGCAGTAGGGCGGCTGATGTTCATTTCTAAAGCCAGTTCGCTTTGTAATAAGGGGGCTTTATCTAGAACAACTCTCAGCATGAAGGCTTGGGAAGGGGTAAGTCCAAAAGGCTTAAATGCATTAGTCCATTCCCGCTCTAGCTGCCTAGCTAGGCTGGTGGTATTGAAATAGAGGCATTGTTCAAACATGGGGTTAGTTTAATCCATATTGGTTAGCTATGCAACTATATCTGTAAAAGTGTATAGATACGTCACGCTTGCAAACCATTTCTTTGGATTTAACCCTTTTGAATATCTTTAAGTCTTTGAATTCGAGGCAGTTCTGGATCTGTTTCGCATCTCTTTATAAAGCTCTCAAAGTCATGGATTAGTGCATCAAACCCATTTGGACTGCCAGTATTATTTTCTTGGAGACTTTGAATTAACTGATCTCTTGCAATGCTCTGAATATATGCATAAGTTTCATTGCTTCCGGGGTAAATCCACCAAAGTGGATGTTCCTCGTCAAAATCAAAAAATACGTGACCTGAGCTTTCTGCCCAATTTTTCAGAAGATTCCCTTTGGGGAAAAATGTGCGGTATTTGTTGGGTGATAGTGGGTCGGGAGATTGTCCATAAACAAATCCCTTTTTAAATGGTTCTATGTCGCTCTTACGTTTTGTACCATCTACTATCCAAATGAGCTTTTGGTAAAAACGCTCTCGTGAGATTCGTTCAGAAAAATCAATCACGGAATGTTGAAATTCAATTACCCAGCCATCCTTAGTTTTGACGTCGGCAATATGCTTTTCGCCTGTATCGCCGCGTTGTATAAATTCTTGCCATTCGGCGGGGAACTGATTTTTCCAGCTACGATGCCATTCTGATTCTGTTTCCCACCATGGGTCACAACGACCTTGATTTTTATGGGCCCAGTGATGAACACGAACTCTTCCACATCTTGCAGTCATAAAAGTGCCGCAAGCAGGACATATGCCTCTTAGCTTTGGTTGAGCTTCCTGACGTAGACCGTTGACTAGAGAGAATTTCATGGATTTATGCTACATCAAGGTTCTGTTTTGTCGGGTTACCCGACATTCCGCGTACTCAAGCGTCACGTTTCGCGACACATTGCAAATGTTACGTGTAAGCAATCGCTTACCGTGGAACCATCGTTCGATATAGGTCTAAAGTTTTGGCACCAAAATGACCCACAAAATAGCTCAAATTCTGAGTAAAAATACTAGTAAATTTTGGTAGAAAAGCCTTACCAAACAAGAATTTGTCCCCTATACTTAGTGTGGGTTATCAATCTAAGTACTAGATGTAGTGTTTTACTCTGGAGTAGTTGGGAGCCTGCAAAAAGAAAAAGTGGCCGGAATTCGAGCTCCGACCACTTTGGTGTCGACTACCTGGTGAGGTGCCAACGGTTTTGCTAGATAAGCACATTTAGTTTAACAGTATCTTCTTCTTGCCCGTCAACCTAGGCTAACAATTTTGTTAGAAAGGGTTTTGCCATGGGAATTAAGCCTGGTCAAAACACTGGTAACCAAGGCGGTATCTTTCAGCAAGTTACGCCAACAGGGAAGCCTGTTGGTAATTATGTAGCTGTGCCTGATCATCGCCCATTGCCTCCGACTACTAAGCCGGGGCATACATGGAAGCCAGTCGCAACAACACCAAACAATAAACGTTAAGGTGGGTGAGGGGGTTAACCCCCCTCATTTAATTTTTTGAAAATAATCACTTCAAATTTTGGCGGAACGCAATGGAAAGATACAAAAACTTAAGTAGCAAATCGAATATTTATGCATATCAGATTGATGATGAATCAGTCATCATCTTGTTTAATGATGGGTGGTTTTATTCGTATTCAAACATGAGTGCGGGTTTTGCAAATGTAAACCAAATGAAAATATTGGCCAATAATGGCTTCGGACTTAATAGCTTCATCATGACTAAAGTTAAAAAACTTTACGAGAGAAAGTGGAGATAGTTGATATTTGTATTTCTTCTGTTAACTCATGATTAGATTGGATGATGAGAGTATGTATCAACTAAAGGATGTAAATGGAAAGAAGGTTTTCATTGTTGAGTCCCATCATCATGCTTTATTGCCATGGAGTCATATAAAAAGGGAGGTTGATGGCCATCTAATACTTATTAGTTTGGATCACCATACTGATTGCATGCCTGCATTTAATGCACATAGATGTATTCAGAGCAAGTCAGATGATGTTAAATATGAACAGATGCTCGATTCTCTACTTTCTGATTTTAATTATCAAGATGATGGGAGTGTAATCAGGGCAATCAATAAATTAAGATATGACGAACAAATTCATACAGCAATTTTAGGCGGTATTTTTACTCATTCTTTTTCGATAAATTATTCTGATCAAACGCCATCCATTGAGGAGCAAATGCATCAAAATTTGATTAGTATTCAATTTAGAAGAATGTTAGATGAAGGCATTCCATTAAAAGAAATTCCCAAGTCTAAAGGTCCGTACACTTATGAAAAGCCACGGAATGGAATGTTTACCATTGCTTCAGATTGTTATCTTGGTTGCAACAAGATGCCACATGATGATGAGTGTCTAATTCGCCTTTATGCAGATGCTATTGAGTCAGATTACTTAAATTATCAACTTGCAGTAGTGAGTCAAATGTCAGAGACATCTGGATTAGGGGCATTTAAACAATCGCAATATGTCTTGGATATTGATTTAGATTACTTCCATTCGGATAAATCAATTAAGCCGAAAGATTCCAAAACCTTCAATTCATTGATTCGCAATGCTCAAGCATTGACTGTTGCAATGGAGAGGGGTTGCGTTGAAACTTTGAAGTTGGAGGGCGAGCAGATTGATAGTGAAATACTTTTAGTGCAATTGCTAGATCATATTCACAATGCAACTACTTAGCCACCCAAATCTTCCAATAGTCGCGCACGGTCGCTCACGGTCACCTAGCGCCCAACATCCCCACTCAAAACGTGCACTAAGTTCAGTATTGTTCCACGCAGTTGCCACATTCGACCAGCCCACAAAGACAAAACCCCCACTATTGCTAGTGAGGGTTTCTTGATACTGGTGGGTCGGGCGAGATTCGAACTCGCGACCAACGGGCTTAAAGAGGTCTAATTGGCTCATACAGTAGCGCTGTAAGAGTTTGTGGCTGGCTGCTTTCGGCCATAAACAGTCCATCCTAGGGCCGCTATCTGAAGCCCAGTTTATGCCGCTAACGGTCAAAATTTTCTAACTCTAGCAGTGTGCTCTGTCCAGATCTTCAATAGTCACCAGCGCTTGTTCAATTAGTTCAACGGGAATTTCCTTGGACTGGATGAGGGCATTGAGGGCAATAATCGCTTGCTTTGCCGCCATTTCGCAGCCTGTTTTCTGGTAATTCAAGACCATTGCTAGCGCTCCTAGGGTTAATTGATTTGACTTCATTTGGATCTCCATCTCTAGTTGAGAATTATTTCTTATTGATAATGATTCTCATTATGATGTAGAATTCATCAAATTCAACAAAAATAATGATCCATATCTAAAAAAGGCAAAAAATGATGAATTCAAGAAAACTATTGCTAGGTAGCTTGTTGTTGCTTGGTATCTTTGGCGCGAATGTGTATGCCGCAGAGCCTGTCAAAGAATTAAATCTATATTCAGCTCGTCATTACCAAACTGATGAGGCTTTATATAGCGACTTCACTAAGAAGACTGGGATCAAGATTAATCGCATCGAAGCGGATGACAACGGTATTTTGGAGCGCTTAAAGAGCGAGGGCGATAAAAGTCAAGCTGATGTCATATTGCTCGTTGATGCTGCTCGCTTGTGGAGGGCTCAAATGCACAATATGTTTGCGCCCACAAAGTCAAAGTACCTTGATGAGCGGATCCCTTCAAACTTAAGGGCTACTGCTGAGGCGGGCGGAACGCCTTGGTATGGATTCTCTACCCGTGCCCGAGTTATTGTTTATAACAAGGCCACCGTCAAAAAGGCTGATGTTGATACTTACGAAAAGCTAGCAGACCCGAATAACAAAGGGAAGGTCTGCACCCGATCTGGAGCGCATCCATATATGCTTTCGCTTGTGGGCGCATTAATTGAAAGAGATGGCCTGGCAGCGACCGAGACTTGGGCAAAAGGCATGGTAGCCAATATGGCTCGGTCTCCAAGGGGTGGTGATACCGATCAAATTAAAGCAGTAGCCTCAGGAGAGTGTGGCATTGCTTTGACAAACTCATACTACTTTGCTCGCATGATGCAATCTGATAAGCCTGATGACATGACTGCCATCTCTAAGGTGGGCTTTGTTTGGCCAAACCAGGGCGGCGGCGGGGTGCATATTAATATCTCTGGCGGCGGCATGGCTCGTAATGCCCCGCACCCAAAAGAGGCGATTCAATTTCTGGAATATTTAGCGAGTGACTCGGCTCAAGAGTACTTCGCTAATGGTAATAACGAGTGGCCAGCAGTCCAATCGGTCAAGGTGGACAATTCAGCGCTCAAAGCCTTGGGCAGCTTTCAGTCGGAGAAGGTTTCTGTATCGGCAATTGGTAAGAATCAAATTGCTGCTCAGAAACTCTTGGACCAGGTTGGTTACAAGTAATCAACGTCATGTTTATATCTTTAGGCGAAATTACCTATAAGAAGGCCGGGATTGGGGTGGCGGTGATGCATACCGTTATTCCACTGGTGCTAATTATGTTGGCATTCAATTACTCGAGAAAAGCAGAGCCTATTTTAATGATGGCGCAAATAATGGACCGAGAATCAATGGCCATTACCCCATCGGTTCACGTAAAGCCCAAAGATAAAAAATTGGATAAGGAAAAAACAAGCAAGGATAGTGATCTTGTAAAAGAAAAAACAAGCGAAGCGAAATCAGAAGGGACGTTAGCATCTGCACCGGTTTCCATGCCCAACTCTGACGCCTCTGAATTAAATAATCCGAAGCCACCTTACCCAGCAATTAGCAAAAAACTGCGGGAACAGGGTTTAGTTCTTTTAAAGGCTTGTATTGGTGCCAATGGATCTTTAGATAGCCTCGATTTGAAACAAGGATCAGGTTTCTCGCGGCTTGACCAAGTTGCACTACAGACAGTAAAGCAATGGAAATTTATTCCAGCAAAAAAGGGTGGCACCCCAATACCGATGTGCTACGAGTTACCAGTTAAATTTATTTTGGAGTAGTGATATGAATTCAGGTTTGAGTTTGGTTAATTTATGGGTTGAGGGCGGATTCGTCATTCAGTTAACGGCAATCATTTTGCTGGGGATGTCGATTGCCTCTTGGACGGTGATGGTCGTAAAAGCAATGATGATTTACAAAGCAAAACAGCAGGCTAAGCAATTGCATGACTTTTGGCATAGCCCCAATCTCAATAATGCTCTTGAGGCTCTTGAGTCTAGTGACCAGGATGCCAATCCCTTTAAATCCCTTGCTCTGGAGGGGCAAAATGCCATGCGTCACCATCGTAATACCGAGAAGCATTTGCATGACTCTTTGGATTTAAATGATTGGATTACCAGTAGCTTGCGAAATGCGATTGACGATGTAAAGGAGTGCTTTGGTTCTGGATTAATCGTGTTGGCCTCTATTGGATCTACGGCGCCTTTTGTTGGTTTATTTGGAACGGTATGGGGAATTTACCAAGCGCTGATCACAATTAGCGATAGCGGTATGTCTAGTATTGATAGGGTGGCTGGCCCAGTGGGCGAGGCACTTGTAATGACTGCCTTCGGCTTAGCGGTAGCTATTCCAGCGGTATTGGGTTACAACGCACTGCTTCGCGGCAATCAATTTATCTTAAATAGATTAAATAGATTCGCGTATGACTTACGGGCATTTTATGTTGCTGGATTTCAGCGCTCAAATTCTGACAAAGCCTTTGCAGAGTAATTTTGGAGAATTGAAATGAGCTTTGGATCCTTTGATAGCCAAGAAGAGCACTTTATGAGCGAGATCAATATGACACCATTTGTGGATGTCATGCTGGTTCTCCTGATTATTTTCATGATTACCGCACCAGTTCTAAAACATGCTGTTGAGGTGAATTTACCTCAAGCGTCCAGTAAGCCTCAAGTGAATAAGCCAGAGATTTTAAGTTTAAATATTGATCAATCTGGGGGTTATATCCTGGATAAGAAAAAGCTAAGCGAAAAAGAGCTTAACGAACAGTTACAGCAAGCATCTAAGGCCAGCCCACAACCAGTCTTACATATTTATGGTGATAAGAAGGTGGAGTACGACTATGTTGCTAAAGCAATGAGCCTTGCCAATGGTGCTGGAATTGAGAAAGTGGGCTTTGTAACCAGCCCAGGTAAATAATGGCTAGCATTAAAAAAGATAATCTCCCATCCAGTCTAGCCCCAAGAATTATTCGGCTAGATAGACAAGATCCAGAGGTGGCTACTCGGAAGGTAAATAGCAAAGAGTTATTTGGAGATGCTCAAAGTTTGCTAATTGAGCATGAGGGCACAACTTACTGCTTGCGTGCAACGAAATTTGGCAAGCTTTTAATTACCAAATAAACGGGAAATGACCATAGTCAGAATCTATCCATTTGCATTAGTGCTTATGTGGGGTCTTAGCGGATGCACCTCTTCTAAGCAGCTGGGATCAGGAGGCAATTTAAGTAGGGATGAAATTAGCGTTGATGCAAGTACGGTAATTAATCAAAAGTTGATGAATGAGCAAAATGCAGTAACCCCTAGCGAAGTTTATAGAAATGTTCCTGGGATGAGTCGATAGTTTTTGTAGTTGAATTAATTAAAACGAGTAGCCAGCCGTACATGGGGTAAATCCCACGCGATGCAGCAAGCCAATTGAAATTAACTAATGTTTATTAGATTGGATTTGTTGTGAGAAAAAAGAACGTCAAAAGAAATCAACGCTTAAATGAGCCACAATCATCTCGAGCAACTCTAGGCGCTGCGGTAGCAATGATTATGGTGAGCTCAAGTCAAGTAGCTTTTACGCAGACGGTCATTCCAGAAACCAAGTCTATGGGACAGGTTGAAGTAAAGGCAAAATATGATGAAGAGTCAAATCGCTACAACCGAAATTACAGCAACATTGGAAAGATTACTCAGGAAATATCTGATATTCCACAGGCCATTACCGTTATTCCAGAAGGATTGCTGGAAGATCAAAATGCAACTACCTTAAAAGATGGCTTACGAAACGTACCGGGATTAACGTTCAATGCGGGTGAGGGCGGCCGTATTGGTGACAACATGAATATCCGTGGTTTTTATAGCTTTGGAGACTTATATGTTGATGGAATTAGAGACACAGCCCAATACAACCGTGACCTCTTCAACGTCACTCAGGTTGATGTACTCAGGGGTGCGGCCTCCATGTTGTTCGGTCGCGGTCAAGCTGGTGGGGTTATCAATGAGGTGACTAAAACACCATTTCTGATGAATAAGAGTAATGCCGCAGTGACAGCTGGTAGTTATGACTACTATCGCGGGACTGCTGATATGAACGTTGTACTGAATCAAGAAAGTAGTACTGCATTTCGACTAAATGCAGTTGCTCAAGATGCCAAGAGTTCGCGGGATGTAGTTCAAAACAAAACACTCGGTTTTGCTCCAACAGTTACGTACGGTATTGGTACTGATAATCAGGTTTCCCTAAGTTACTACTATCTCGATACCAACAATACTCCAGACTTTGGTGTTGGATTTGTCAATGGCAAACCCTTAAATACCGCTACAGGTTTTAGTGGCACGAACCAAGACTACGAGAAAAACACAACCCAGTTGACTACTTTGTCCCAGCAATACACTTTTGATAAAGATACATCCCTAAATACTAAGATTCGTTACTCTCATTATGACCGCTCGCTTTGGTCTAATAAGGGTCGCTCGGTTCTTCCGGTAACAGCTCTTGCCCTAGCCAATCCGCGTGGTGGTGAAGAATCCACATTTGCTTTCCAGTCCGACTTTAATAAGCGGTTCACAACTGGGTCGATCGGCCATGAGTTATTGACTGGCGTTGAGATATATAACGAGAATGCCGAGCGATACTCCTATAACACCACTGGCTGCAATGCGGATGTGATTCGCAACAATGTCATTGTTCGTGATACCTGTACATATGGTTATGGTAATCAAGTAAAGACGCCATCAAGTCAAGTAAATTACAAGGGTAATACCGCCTCTATTTATGCTCAAGATATGGTCGAGGTTTACACCGGCTGGAAAGTCTTGGGTGGCATTCGGTATGACTCTTTGAGGGCTAATTACCAGGCTCCAGGCAGCGCCACCACGTTTGGCCCATCTCGTCAGGCTTCACTCAATTTTGGGGAGCAAAGTTATCGCGCAGGTTTGCTGCATCAACCTAATTTAAATGCCGCTTATTACCTCACCTGGAGTGACTCTTTCAATCCAACAGCTGACCTCTATCAACTATCTGCAGGCACGGGATATCCTGCTGAGAGAAGCGCTGTTACCGAACTAGGGGCCAAATGGAATGTTACGGACGATGGTTTGGCGCTAAGGGCGGCCCTTTATCAGGCGGTAAAAAAATGGGAGCGTAATACCGACCTGAATAGTACTAGCTCGATTGACTCCGTTAAAAGACACACCAATGGATTTGAGCTGGAGCTTACAGGCAACCTTACCGATAAATGGGATATTTTTAGTGGCGCAGCATTAATGAGTTCCATTATTGATGATCAGGGTTACAGTGGAACGACTCGCCAAAATCCGAATCTAGTTGGAATGAGGGCCCGCAATGCGCCTGCCTACACTTACAATATTTGGACAACCTATAAAGTTGCTCAAAATTGGAAAGTTGGGGGCGGTGTTTTTGGGGTTGGTCAAAGACAGGTTTATGGTTTGAGCACCGGTACGGGGCCCATTACAGCAAGTCAAGTTCCTGCTTATGCTCGTGTAGATGCGATGTTGCAGTATGACATCAAAGACTACTCTTTAAAGCTAAATGTGATGAACTTATTAAATACGACCAACTATGAGTCTGTATATGTCAATGGCGGCTTTGCAATTCCTGGCACCTTAAGGTCGTATCAGCTACAGGCAGTTGTTCGTTTTTAATTTATCTCGGAGAGAATATGTTGCTGCATGTGCCTAAGGTGTTGTCTAAGCCCCAGCTATCTGAAGTTCGCAAAATTATTGATGGCGCCAATTGGGCTGATGGATCAATTACTGCGGGTACGCAGTCGGCTAAAGCTAAGAAGAATTTCCAGTTACCCGAAGATGGCATTGAGTCTCAAAAGGCTCGCACTATTGTTTTAGAGGCCTTATCAGGAAATGCGGAATATCTTACTGGCGCTCTTCCTAAGAAGATTTACCCTCCATTGTTCAATAAGTATGAAGGTTCAAATAATCAATTTGGCAACCATATTGATAATGCCGTGAGAACTCATGCTGCGAGTGGAAAGCATGTTCGAACAGACATTTCCTGCACCTTATTTCTGACCGATCCAAATGAATATGGGGGCGGTCAGTTAGTGGTTGAGGATACTTTTGGCGAACAAAGAATTAAGTTCGCAGCGGGTGATATGGTGATGTATCCAGGATCATCTGTTCATAGGGTAGAGCCAGTAACTAGTGGTGCTCGGATATCTTGTTTTTTCTGGACCGAGAGCATGATTCGTGGAGATGATCAGCGTCGAGTACTGTATGACCTGGATAACGCTATTTATCAATTGCGCAAAGTAAAAGACGGCACTCCAGAGGTTATTCGCTTGACTGGGGTGTATCACAACCTCATGCGAATGTGGTCAGATGTATAAAGCTTTCAGAAGCTACTTCAATCCCTTGGGAAATCAAATGCTAAAAACCCTCACACTCAATATTGCAGCTATATCCCTACTTGGAGCCTGCACAGGCACAATCGTTGTCCATTCGACGCCAGAGGGCGCATTAATTAGTAGTGATAAGCAAACATTAGGTGTTTCGCCCTACGTAATTCATTTGAATCCAGAAATCAGTAAAACACTGCCTTTGGCAGACAACGGTTGCTACGGGGCACCTTCATTTACAGCGCATTGGGCGAGTGGGGCTGTTGCGTCATCTCCAGTAACCCCTTTATGCAAGGGACTTGATGGAAATTATCAAATTTTGATACGAAGACCCACAGATGCCCCGGACCTACAAAAGGATCTTGAAGCAGCAAATCAAAGAGAGGATGTATTGGCGAGGAGGCGAGAGGCCCAGGCAATTAACAACGTTGCCACCTCTGTTGAGATGGGTGGTATGCCGATGGGGTACGGTGGTTGGAGGTAGATACATCAATATTTTCATTGCCTTTAACGCTTGGGCAATCTAATCTTAATAAGTTATGTAGATTAGAGTCTAAAAATTATTATGAAAAGGATTAGTTATGAGTAATGAAATAGCAATTAAGGCTTTAAACAAAATCATGGAATTGGAGTTGGCTGGGGTTGTGAAATATACCCATTACTCTTTAATGGTTTATGGCTACAACCGCATTCCGATTGTTTCTTGGTTAAAGGGTAATGCTGATGAAAGTCTTGCACATGCGCACAAGGCGGGCGAGTTGGTCACCTTATTGGGTGGACATCCTTCGCTAAAGATTGGTTCCTTGCTCGAAACCGAGCAGCATGATATTGGTGACATTCTGCGTGAAAGTCTTGCCCATGAGAGGGTGGCTTTATCCGCGTACTACGAGCTTCTTAAAGTGGCAGAGGAAATTCATTCGGTATTGCTTGAGGAATACGCCAGAGAAATGATCGTACAAGAGGAGCTCCATTTAGATGAGGTCAACAAGATGCTTCGCAAGCCTGGTGATCTAGAGCCATTCAAGCAGTAACAACTACCCTAGGTTATTTTGGACCACCTTATGTTGTTTTTTCTTTGGACGTCCGATATAAGTCATAGCTGCCTGTCAGCCAGCCAAATATGACTTGTCGGGTTAACCGACAATCATAGTGGTCTCCCAAACCCCAGTTTGAAGTTAAGCTACAAGTGTCCTGAAACACGACACTTCAGAGGCGCACAGCCTCGACTAGCGCCTTCTATCCCCCACTCGAAACGTCTCCCAAGTTTCCGAATTGTTTCAAACAGTCACAGCAACATTCCGCATCACCAAAAGAAAAGGGACCACATTGCTGTGATCCCTTTGTATAACTGGTGGGTCGGGCGAGATTCGAACTCGCGACCAACGGATTAAAAGAAGTCGTGGCTCTTCGTAGACCTATATACCTATTGGCTTAGCGGTCGGCTAAAACGACCGTGCGATTGACTGTGCGATTGCTTTTTGGTGCAAAGTTCGAATCTGTGGACCGGATTTCGAGCTTTTGAGCGTTACTTAAGTAACGGTTGGTGGGTGGAGTCTACAGATTAACAGCAACGGCAGGTCTTAGAAAACCATGTAAATTCAATAGGTTATATAGGTAAAAAGTAAGTGCGCTAAAAAGTGCGCTAAAAATAATCAATTAGAGCGTCAAGTAAATGGTGCAAATTTTTAAAAATATTAAGCGTAAAGGCTCTTTACAAGATAGAGTGGTAGATAAGCATGTTTTGATATTAATTACCAGCATTAATGGGGATAACTTTGGCGTTATTGGATGAAATAGTTAGTTGGTCAGATCAGAGTCTAGCTTTATGGCAGCGAGACGCGATAAGAAGACTATTCCAAAATTCCTTAAATTCTGAAGCTCTGGATGAGCTGTATCTAATGCTAAAGGCGTCACATGGCATTGCAGTTCCAAGCATCACGTCACCCATTCCCTTATCTAGGGCTCATATTCCTGTAATAGCAAATACGGGTAAGACGCCAGTTATCAGGGCTATAAAAGAAGTATCTAGCGTTAACAAGTTATTGGCAGGAGAGAGGTTGGAGTTTGGGGCAACCGGCATTACTCTGATATACGGTGAGAATGGCGCTGGAAAGTCTGGATATACAAGAATATTGAAGCGAGCTTGTAGATCTAGAGATGGCTATGAGGTTGTTATGCCTGATGTAACTCAAGATCCCGAAACATTAGGTATTCCGTCGGCAACCTTTGAGGTCGAAGTTGAAGGTAAGACTCTTGATCTAAAGTGGGCGTCTGATAAACCATCTCCAGAGGAGTTGGCTGGGATTGCTGTATTTGATACCCATTCAGCTCGTGCTCATCTAGATGAAGACCAGGAGGTTGTTTATGTGCCATTTGGGCTCGATATTGTTGAAAATTTAGCGCGGGTGGTTATTCCTGAGATTGAAGAGAGGCTTGATCTAGAGATTGGGCAAATATCAACAACATCCAATCATTTGAAACATCTGCTTGGAAACACCGAGGTTGGAAAACTTCTTGAGGGGTTAAGTGCTAATACGGACTTGACTCAAGTCTCTAAGCTAGCAAACTTAACATCGGATGATTTAAATCGCATTGAAGAATTAAACAAAATTATTCATGAGCTCGATCCGTTGCAGAAGGCGCAAAATTGCGCCCTCCAAATTAGGCGGTTCACTTTAGCCGATAATCAATTTGCTGCTGTAATTTTAGGCTTAAATGATGATTCGATATTAAGTTATAGAAAGTCTAGTAATGAGCTTAAAGCTGCAATAGATGCTGAATTATTAGCCTCCAAGGAATTGAGGTCCGAAGAGTCATCGCTTCCAGGTACAGGTGATCTTCTTTGGAAGACTTTGTATGAGTCTGCTAAAAACTACTCTTTAGAAATTGCGTATCCAGATTGCGAATTTCCGCATATCGACCCAGTTTCCCAATGCGTTTTTTGTCAGCAAAAAATCGATCAATCTACCGCAGAGAGGCTTGAAAGATTCAAAAAATATATTGAAGCAGATGTGGCTAAAGCGGTAGCCAGCAAGAGAAAATTACACCAAGAAAAATTTAATGCTATTAATGGCCTGGGTGTACCTGTAAACGTTTCAGAGGAAACTTTGCTTGAATTGGTGCAATTTAATGAGCTTATAGGACAAGAGATATCTGACCTTAATAGCTCATTAGATGCGAGAAGAAAATGGTTGCTAGCAATCGATCAGCCCAATCAATCTAATGCACCGCCAGCAATTAACAATTCTGCAATTTCATCAATTAAAAAAATTGTCTCAGATTTAGACGGCAGAAGGCAGGAATTTATTAAGGCAGCAAGCCAATCCGAAAAGGAAAAATTAATTTCAGAATTTAATGAGTTGCAGGCAAGAAGGCAATTATTTGAATGTCAGCAGTCTGTATGTGATTTGGTAAATCGCCTAAAAATTAAAGCCGCATTAGAAAAATGTAAGGCAGATTTAAAAACAAGACATATATCTGAGAAGGCCAAAGCACTGGCTACTGCTGCAGTTACCTCTCCATTGAGGGCGGCATTGAAAGAAGAGTTGAAGGATTTGGGGGTTTCTGCGCTTAAGACCAAAATTGAGGAAAGAGTTGAAAAGGGCAGGATGAAGCATAGGCTTGAGCTGGATGCTAAATCTGAAGTTATTCTTAGGGATGTTCTTAGTGAAGGTGAGCAAAGGGCAATAGCAATAGCTGCCTTTTTAGCGGAATTAAGAGCTGCTGGGCATTCCGGGGGAATCGTTTTTGATGATCCCGTATCTTCTTTGGATCATTTTCGCAGAACGCAAGTTGCCAAAAGATTGGTTCGCGAGGCCAAGAATCGCCAGGTAATTATTTTTACTCATGACACAGTTTTTTTAAGCCTTCTGTCGCATGAAGTTGAAAATTCAAATATAGAGCTCTTAGTCCAAAATTTAAGATGGAGTGGATCAAGTTCTGGAAAAGTTCTTTCTGGTCTGCCCTGGGATCATATGAAATTTAATGCTCGCTTAGATAAGTTAAAACAGTTTTATGCTGAATTAAGAAGGGATTGGACTCCATACCCTGATGAAATCTTAATTAGTCGTATGAGGGAGCGATACTCAAATCTTAGGGCAACTATAGAAAGATTTATCGAAGAGAGGGTATTTAATGGTGTTATTGAGAGATATAGGGATTGGATTAAGGTTGGTAGCCTAAATAAGGTGGTGGGTTTTAATGGTGAAGAATTTAAGGCTATTGACCGTCTGCATCACAAATGCTGTGATGTTACCGAAGCTCATGATCAGTCTTCAGCCAAAAATATGCCGATTCCATCGCCCGTAGATTTTGGGGATGACATTAAAGAATTCGAGCGCATAGTGAATCTAGTGAGCGCCCGTATGAATGGCAATTAGTAGATTCTTATTGGCCAGAAACCTAACATTTCCACTCTTTTCTTTGTTTTTAGGATAGGCAAAAGTCTCAGTAATAAAAATTAAGAGCCTTACTTAAGCAATTAGGTGAACCATAAGAATTTTTTATCAAAACTACTTTCTCGGCATTTCCAGGGGTTTATTAAATCATTCAAGTAACCTAAAATGCCCATTTAAGTAGGGTTATTTAGATGGCTACACGCTTGAGTGAGTATTTGGTATTTGTTGACGAAAGTGGTTCTCCGTCGATGGGTAATATTGATCCTGAATACCCGCTATTTGTCTTGGCTTTTTTGATTGTGAAAAAAGCCGACTACGTTTCTACAGTAACTCCTGCTATCCAGCAATTCAAATTTAAGCATTTTGGCCATGACCAAATTATTCTGCATGAGCGTGAAATTAGAAGAGATAGTGGAAGTTTTTCATTCCTAAAGAATCCTGTCTTAAAGCAATCTTTTTTAGATGAGCTGACTGACATTATTAAAGATCTTCCATTTCATTTGGTTTGTGTCGTTATCAACAAAGATGGGCATAAGAAACAGTATGTCAACCCGGCAAACCCATACCATTTAGGCTTGGAATTTGGTCTAGAGAGAGTTAAAGCATTTTTGATTCAGGAAGGCGAATGGGTGGATACTGATCCATCAAGACCGATTGTTAATCCGTCTCTTCATATCATTGTTGAGAAACGGGGAAATGCTGAAGACAATGAGTTGGAGCTAGAGTTCAGACGTATTTGTGATGGCGAAAACTATAGTCGAGAAAAGCTGAATTTCGAAATCATCTTTGCTGACAAAAAGTCGAATTCTGTCGGACTTCAAATTGCAGACTTGGTGGCTAGGCCAGTGGGTGTTTCTATCTTGAAGCCAACACAATCTAATAGGGCAGTTGAGGTGCTTAAACATAAGCTATTAAAAAGAGGTGGCAAAGTTGAGGGATGGGGCCTAAAGAGATTTCCCTAATCTAAAAAACAAAAAGCCCCGGAAAACCGGAGCTTAATGTCGACCGAGAATCCCCAGTCCTTGGCTCAATTATACATGTTTACCAGCTAATTTCAATCCACCTTAAAACCCTCAAATTAGGGTGTCAAGTTCTAGTAGAGTACACACAAGAAGAAAATATGCTTTAATTCAAAGTATGAAAAAAATTCTGATAGCTCTAGCATTGCTAGCTTTATCAATTCAAACCTCCTATGCAACTATTGCAGGCTACTGCCAAGAAGAGCAGGGTTCAGCCATGCATGTTGCCCATCACGAGCATGAGGCAGTCGCTGCCGCTGTCTCTGCTAGCGATCCTGTAGCCGCTGATTCCGATTGCGGAGTCTGCCATTTGGCGCACTCGCCAGCATTAAAGTCGTCTTTTAGTGTTTCAATTGCTGCCACCGCCTTTCATTACGAAGGTGCTCAAGTAGAATTTTTGGTCGATTTTTCTCCCACCCCACCTGAAAAACCTAATTGGATGGCTCTCGCCTAAGTTAGCGAGAGCACCAATCTAACCTTCTCGCTAACTCTGTTTTGTATAAACAAATGGAGTTTTTATGTCGCGAGAGCATTTGGACGCAGTTTGTCGCTGTGTCATTCAACTTACAGGATTAATTTTCCTATTGGGCTCACCAATAGCGCTAGCCAATGGAGAGCGCAAAGGTGAATCAGCTTTAAAGTCTTTCTATGAGTCATCATGGGAGCGCCAGCCTGACTACAGAACCTATCAATATAAGGTAGAGGCAGCGCTTGCTAAGCAAAAAATTGCTAGCAGTCTTTTGGTGAGTCCAGCATCAGTAGAGGTCTCCCAAAAAACAGATAGAGCAAATAGTAACCAGGGCGCTAGCGAGACTATCCTCGGTCTGGGTATTCCACTTTGGCTTTGGAATGAGCGGTCAAGCTCAATTAATTTAGCTGATGCTGAATATAAAAAACTTATGTCTCAATACTATCTTGCCCAATTAAAGATTGCAGCTGAAGTAAGAGATACCTATTGGAATTACCAAAGATCCAAGATTGAATCTGACTTGGCACTACGTCGGTTTGAGAACGCAAAGACGTTGGCTATGGATGTTGAAAAAAGGTTTAAGGCCGGTGATCTATCTCGCGCTGATCTACATCAAGCTAATGGAGCACTCGCATCCTCAGAGGCCTTTTTGGTTGAGGCGCAAGCCAATGTGATTAATGCTGAGCAAAGGGTGCGCTCTTTATTGGGTAGTGAGAATCTAAAGAAAATTCAATTTGGCGACGCCACTAAAAATATTGAACCAGTACCTAAGGTTCTTGAAAATTTATCAGCCCTAGATTCCAGCTTACCAATTGTTGCCGCGCTTGTAGATCAGTTGGAGGTGGCCAGAAAGGCGCTTGATTTGGCAAAGTCTCAAACGAGGGCTTCTCCTGAGTTGCAAATATGGACTACTAAGGGTCGCGAAGTTTACGGAGTTCCGTATCAGCAATCCGTTGCGATTGGCTTGAGAATTCCATTTGGTTCGGACGCCCGAAATACCAATAGATTGGCGAGTGCTACGGCCGAGATGGTGGATTCCGAGGCGCGCTTAGCTTATGAGCGCGAGTCTGCCTTAAGTAATGTGGAATCAAATATGGCATTGGTCAAATCAGCCCAATTGAAACTTAGCGCTGCCGATAAAAGATCGACCTTAGCCAATGAAACCCGGCAATTTTTTGAAAAATCGTTCCGCTTCGGAGAAACAGACCTGCCCACAAGATTGCGTATTGAGATTGAAGCAGTAGACGCCAATCGACAAGCGGCAGTTGCAAAAATTAATTACGCAGTAGCCGTCTCAAATCTACGCCAGGCGCTTGGCCTGTTACCTGAATAAGCAAATTGATCCTATGAAATTATTTAAAAACTATA
>JBEGSZ010000009.1:0-19848 GCA_041179645.1 Pseudomonadota bacterium | reverse complement strand
TTGAAATGGCCTGGCTTAATTGTTCCGCCATAAACATAGATGCTTGGTACATTGGTGCGGGCCATTGCCATCATGCCGCCTGGCATGTTCTTGTCGCAGCCACCGATGACAACAACACCGTCTTGCCATAAACCGTTCACACAAGTTTCAATACTGTCGGCAATCACTTCACGGGAGATAAGGGAGTATTTCATGCCCTCGGTACCCATACCAATGCCATCAGAGACGGTAGGGGTTCCAAACATTTGCGCTTTTGCACCCGCTTCTTCAAGTGCGGTTACCGCTGCATCTGCCAGTTTTTGTAAACCGCTGTTGCAGGGAGTAATAGTCGAATGGCCATTTGCAACACCCACCATTGGTTTAACAAAATCCTTCTCTTGGTAGCCCATCGCGTAATACATTGAGCGATTGGGTGCGCGAGCAACCCCTTCGGTGACATTGCGCGAGCGTTCATTGAGGCGTTTCATGCTGATATGGACTCCAGAAAAGAATTTGTCGAAAAGCTCTATTGTGCCGTGAGACAACAGTGAACGCAGGGGTTTGTGAAGACTTGCCTATGTTCTTGTTATGCACTGCAACAAGTAGATTTCTCTATTGTATTTGGTGATTGGGGCTCATTATTAGCTTGAGAGCTAATATCCTTGGTCAAAAAGCTACGGTACATTGCTTTATCTATTACTTTTTCTTTTAAATTCAATGACTAAAGTCGGCCACATCTACCTAATCGACGACGATGAATCCATGCGCACCTCTTTGAGTAGGATGCTGAAGGACGTGGGCTATATGGTGGACGATTTTTCCTCTGCAGTGACATTTTTAGAGCATTCAGTTCCTGTGGCGCCGGCAGTCATCTTGCTGGACATGCAGATGCCTGACATGACCGGGCTGGATTTGCAGGAAAAATTAGTCCAGCTAGGTCGTAAAACCCCGATTGTGTTTGTCAGTGGCCAGAGTCATCCCCATCAAATCGTTAAAAGCCTGAAGCGCGGCGCTGTTGATTTCCTCTTTAAACCCTTTAATTTGGAGGATTTACTGAAGGCTGTCGCCGATGCTTTGGAGTTTGATAGACGTCAGCTCAGGCGGGTCTCTAAAGAGGTTGAAACCAAGAAAGACTATGCAACCCTCACTCCTAGAGAAAAGGAAGTCTGCTTTTGGCTAGTTAAGGGATTGCTTAATAAGGATATTGCCGTCAAACTGGGGACAACCGATGCTACGATTAAGGTCCATAAGGCTAGGGTGATGGATAAGATGAATGTAGATTCAGTTCAATTATTAGTTGCAAAGTACCTTGGGTCTGATCTTGAAAATATCCAAAATAGCTAGCTCTTGGGCTAATTTCCCTGTTACTGAATCAGCACTATGATGGGGCAACATTTGATAGATAAAACACTTAAAGCGCTTTTGTGAATTCCAATTCCAAACTTCCTGAGATTCGCAAAGAAGCTTTTGTTAAAGCTCGCGAAAAGCTGAGTTTAAGTACTAAAGATCTTGGTGGCATGGCTTGTCTTTCGCACCATCAAATATCTCAAATTGAAAATGGTGAGTCCAGCTTTTTCTACGGGTCCCAGAACAAATTTACTGCTGCGAAAAAAGTAGCAAAGCTATTGAACTTAAGTGATGAGGAAGCATTCGACTATGGCTCTCAAGCCCCAGTAAAAATTGTTGAAGTGCCAAAAGTAGAAGAGTCTATTAAAGCTCCAGCAAAAAAAGTGCAGTCAAAAAAAGAAGCTGTTGCAGTCAAAGAGATAGTAGAGGAGACACCGGTTCCAGCATCGGTAATTGGCGAAGAAAAAAATGAGCCAGTCCAAAAATCAGAAACAACAAATGTAGATTCTGTAAAAGTTATCTTAAAACAAGCTCCTTTTTCCGCGACTTCAGCAAGCTCAAAGCCTGCCTCATCAAAGAAGTTGTTTCTTTGGCTAAGCGTATTAGCTGCGCTGGTGTTCTCGGCAATTAACTTACGCCCACTCTTTTTTGCGGATAAGCCAGAAGAAATCGTGCTTGTAAAAGCGGAAATTATTGAGCCCGCTCCTGCGGCAACTCCTGCAGAGCCTGCGCCGGTTGTCCCCGCCGCAGCTGCCCCAGCAGCAGTTCCTGTGGCTAGTGCTGAACCCTCAACAGCCTGTCCTGCTGAGGAGGGCATTATTAGTTATAAGCCAGATGCACCCCGTAAGGCTGCGGATATGGTCTATGTGCAAGTTAAATCGAAGCAGGTTATCTGCGTGAGCGATGCTTCTGGAAAGATGCAAAACAAGATGGTTGAACCTGGTGTCGGCGCATCTTTTTATGGCAAGCCGCCATTTAAAGTGCTTACTGCTAGCTTGAGTCAGGTGGATGTATTTTTTCAGGGTGCGAAGGTGCGCCCGGCAAACTCAAATTCAAAAACATTAATCTTGGAAGCTGCCGAGGTTCTGGCTCCAGCTGCAGACCGGACGGACTCTCAGTTACGCTAACTCACTTGGAGTTAGCGTTTTGGAAAGCAGTTTTTAAACTGCTGAATCGTTAGTTTCGCCAGTGCGAATGCGAATAGCCTGCTCGATTGGGCTAACAAAAATCTTACCGTCACCAATCTTGCCAGTGCGTGCAGCTTTAGTGATTGCTTCTATTGCTGAGTCTACGCGGTCATTAGCAACAACTACTTCTACTTTTACTTTAGGCAAAAAGTCGACTACATACTCGGCACCGCGATAGAGCTCAGTGTGACCTTTTTGGCGACCAAAGCCTTTGACTTCAGTAACGGTGAGCCCGGTAACGCCTACTTCAGCTAAGGCTTCACGAACTTCGTCAAGTTTGAACGGCTTAATAATGGATGTGATTAGCTTCATATATTCCCCTTAATACGGTAATCATACCTAGAACTGAAAATCAATGCCCAGTTACGCCCTAAATTGGGATGTAATCGGGTAGCGCCAGTCACGCCCAAAGGCTCGGGTGGTCACGCGAACGCCTGGGGGTGCTTGGCGACGCTTGTACTCGTTGAGCTTAATGAGGCGAGTTACTTTTTCTACGCTTTCGGCATCAAAGCCGGCAGCAATAATCTCGGCGATGGATTGGTTTTGCTCCATATAGCGCTCTACAATCCCATCCAAAACCTCGTAGGATGGCAAGCTGTCCTGGTCGGTTTGATCGGGGCGCAATTCTGCGGATGGAGCGCGCGTCAAAATCCGTTCCGGAATGATTGGGGCAATGCTATTGCGATAGGCGCACAGGCGATAAACCAAAGTCTTGGCAATATCCTTGATGACGGCAAATCCACCAGCCATATCTCCGTATAGGGTGCAGTAGCCAACAGCCATTTCACTCTTGTTGCCGGTTGTTAAAACTAGGCGGCCAGTTTTATTGGAGAGCGCCATCAGTAAAGTACCTCGTACTCGTGCCTGAATGTTCTCTTCAGTAGCGTCGAGCTTCAGGCCTTTGAATTGCTCGGCTAATACATGCTCTAAAGCGTCTACAGGTTCGCTAATTGGAATCTCATCGTATTGAACATTGAGATTCTTCGCCATCTCCCTGGCATCGATCCAGGAGATGTCAGCGGTATACCGTGAAGCCATCATGACGGTGCGTACTTTGTCTGCGCCTAAGGCATCTACTGCAATCGCTAGTACCAATGCTGAATCTACTCCACCAGACAAGCCAATGATGACGCCTGGAAAACGATTCTTTTGAACATAGTCACGCACACCCAAAACAAGTGCTTGGTAAGCCTGAGCTTCTACGCTAGATGTGGCAACTAGAGCTCCTGGCTCCAAATCAGCCGCAGCATTGACATCGACATAGCCAAGAGCGGTTTCAAACTGCGGCATAGTCATGACTACTTTGCCTGCACCGTTTAATGCAAATGATCCACCATCAAATACCAGCTCATCTTGACCGCCTACGGCGTTCACATAGACCAAAGGCATTTTGCTTACGGCAATCTGTTTGCGCAGTACATCAATGCGAAGAGCTTCTTTCTGGAGGTGATAAGGTGAAGCATTGAGAGCTAGTAATACTTGGGCGCCGGCAGCATGAGCCTGCTTAGCGGGGCCCTCATGCCAAGCATCTTCACAAAGAATGAGCCCGTACTGAATGCCGGCATTTTCAAACACACAAGCTTGATTGCCTGGTGTGAAATAACGTACCTCATCAAATACTTCATGATTCGGTAATTCTTGTTTGGCATAGCCAGCAATGACTTTGCCATCACGAATAACGGAGGCGTAGTTTTGCAAACCAGCGGCAGTCTTTTTGGGGTGGCCAACAATGACAGTCAACCCTGGAAATTTTTGGAGCTCTAGCATTAAACAACTGAGCTCACGATCGGCGGCCTCAATAAAAGCAGGGCGCAACAACAAATCTTCTGGGGGGTAGCCGGTGAGCGAGAGCTCTGGCGTGAGAACTAGTGTAGCCCCTTGTGCATAAGCATCTGCGGCGGCTTGAGAAATGAGCTGCGCGTTGCCAGGCAAATCACCCAAAAGAGGGTTGATTTGCGCTAGGGCGATTGTTTGCGAGCTCACTCCCAATGACTGCGAAATTACTTCTGTGACTTAGCGTAGCCTTCGATGCCGTCCAAGATTTCTTTATGGGCACCAGCAACACCAGTCCAACCTTTAACTTTGACCCACTTACCTTTTTCGAGATCTTTGTAGTGCTCGAAGAAGTGCTGAATTTGGGCGAGGAGTAACTCGTTGACGTCTTCAGGTTTTTGCAAGTGCTTGTAGATTGGCAGAATCTTATCTTCTGGAACAGCCAACAACTTCGCATCTTGGCCGCCTTCATCTTCCATCTCGAGCATGCCAATTGCACGGCAGCTCACTACTGAACCTGGAACCAATGCAAATGGAGTAATCACGAGAACGTCAACAGGATCACCGTCGCCAGCAATCGTTTTAGGGATGTAACCGTAGTTGCATGGGTAGTGCATAGCTGTGCCCATGAAGCGATCTACGAAGAGGCAGCCAGTTTCTTTATCTACTTCATACTTCACCGGATCCGCATTCATTGGGATCTCAATAATGACGTTGAATGATTCTGGGATTTTCTTACCTGGGCTGACCTTGTCGTAACTCATAAATACTCCGGTTAGTGATTGATGTGCGTTCGATCTTAGCAAAGAGGCAGGGCCATGCTGCTGAAGATTGAATTTATTTCCTGCAATTAAAGCCATGAATGCTTTATGGCCTCTAGTTTAAGGCTTTCTGTAGCAATGCCTATAGATAGGTGCCCTAGGTTGCTTGACTAATAGTAGGCCAATGGCCTACAATAGAGTCAATGGATTTTGAATGGGATATGGCTAAAAGTGATTTATGCCAGATCTCTCGAAATTTCGATTTCACATATGTGATATCAGTTTTCATAGATCCGAATTTGTTGATAGAAAAAGATCAGCGCTGGGATTATGGGGAGGAGCGATTTCGGGCATTGGGCTTGTTAGACGAAAAAGTATTTGTAGTGATTTATACAAAAAGGCCTGCAGCCATTAGGATTATTTCAGCTAGACGGGCAAATCGTAGGGAGGTGAGGCGTTATGAAGAAAACCGTTCGAGTTAGCGTGGATCTAAATGATCCTAGTAGCTTCCCTAAAGGATTCGTCGATAAAAAATTACTGGATGCGACATCAGAGCGTTTGATTAAATTGCATCAGCGGCAAGATGATGCAGAGGCAATGTTGGATGCTGCTAAATATGCAAAAGGCGTACGAGAAAGAATTGGTTTATCTCAGCAGGAGTTTTCCAAACGGATCGAAGTGTCTTTAGAAACCATTCGAAATTGGGAGCAGGGAAAGCGAAGTCCTACTGGTGCGGCCAAAGCTTTATTGAAGATTTTGGATAGGGCGCCTGAGATTGCATTATTAGCCCTTAGCGTTTGATAGCTACCTTAGAAATAAAAATGCCTAGCATTGCTAGGCATTTTTATTTGATTCCCCTTACTTAACTTGAATTAATCCAAGGTCTCCAGGTAACGCTGTGCATCTAATGCGGCCATACAGCCTGTACCAGCACTGGTAATAGCTTGACGATAGATGTGGTCCTGCACATCGCCCGCTGCAAATACCCCGGGGATATTAGTAGCGGTAGCATTGCCTTCCAAACCAGAGTGAGTCTTTAGGTAGCCGTTATTCATATCTAGCTGACCAACAAATAACTCGGTATTGGGTTTGTGACCAATTGCAATAAAGGCGCCAGTGACAGCAATATCCTCTGTGCTGCCATCTGCTTTTTTAATGCGCACACCAGTAACACCTTTGTCATCGCCAAGCACTTCGTCAAGAGTCGAGTTCAGCTTAAGTTCAACTTTGCCTTCAGCAACTTTTGCCATGAGGCGGTCATTGAGAATTGGCTCTGCGCGGAACTTATCGCGACGATGAATCACTGTTACTTTCTTAGCAATGCCTGTCAGATAGAGCGCCTCTTCAACAGCGGTGTTACCGCCACCCACTACGCAAACATCTTGATTGCGATAGAAGAAGCCATCGCATGTCGCGCATCCAGAAACGCCGCGACCCATAAATGCTTCTTCACTAGGAAGGCCAATATATTGAGCGGAAGCACCCGTTGAAATAATTAAGGCGTCACAGGTATAAGTACCGGAGTCGCCAACTAGGCGAATAGGCTTTTCAGTCAAAGCCGCAGTATGAATATGATCAAAGATGATGTTGGTGTTAAAGCGCTCTGCGTGCTTTAAAAAACGATCCATTAATTCTGGGCCTTGGACGCCATCCGGGTCGGCTGGCCAGTTTTCTACATCAGTGGTGGTCATTAATTGACCACCCTGTGCCATGCCAGTAATGAGGGTTGGGTTTAAATTGGCGCGGGCTGCATATACAGCGGCTGTGTAGCCGGCAGGGCCAGAACCTAGGATTAGGACTTTAGAGTGTTTTGGGGTATTTGTAGTCATCTCCAAATTATAGGATTGCTTGATTACAATCGGTAGAACATGGCTAGAACCGCATACCCGAAGTCCAAAACCCCTTTAAACCCCCAACCCCCTGAGAATCAAGGGCAGGGTAGGATGCCTCGCCTCCTTCTAGAGGCCCGTTGGTTTATCTCTTTCGGCCTTTGTTTGGGCTTATTTGCCATTTTGGTGACCTATTCCAAGGCTGATCCAGCTTGGTCACATGCCAGTTTTGAGGCTCCCAAGAACCTAGGTGGCCGTTTTGGGGCCTATTTGGCTGATTTATTGCTCTATATATTCGGTATCTCGGCTTTTTGGTGGGTAGTCCTCTTTGGCCGCCGCGTCCTCAGTGGCTGGCGCGAACTCTGGAGCATTCATTTGCCCCTGGATCCAGATGCTAAGCCTGACTCCTTATTGATGCGTTGGATGGGCTTTGGGCTGACTTTATTAAGTAGCATGGGTCTTGAGTCCATTCGCTTGCATTCGTTGACCTGGGAGCTTCCAAGGCCTCCTGGTGGCATTTTGGGCGAACTTATTGGTGACCCGCTACAAATGACCCTGGGCTTTACTGGCTCAACCCTGGTTTTGCTGTTTACCCTTTGCGCCGGCTTGTCCTTATTTCTTCACTTTTCTTGGTTAGATGTTGCAGAAAAAGTGGGTCGATCCCTTGAGCTTGCATACAGCCGTTTGCGTGAGCGTCGAGATAGTGAAGAAGATCGCAAGCTAGGTGAAGCAGCCGCTGAAGAGAGGGAAGAGTTTGTTGAAGAGTTTCGTGGGCGTGTTGAAATTGCTAAGCCGGTACAGATTGTTCGGGCACCAGTAGAGATTCCGAAAAGTGCTCGAGTAGAGCGCGAGAAGCAACAACCATTATTTGTAGATATTCCGGATTCAGAGCTACCTCCTTTGGCTTTACTTGATCCGGTGCCAGAAGCAAAAGAAACTATTTCAGCGGATGTATTGGAATTTACATCCCGCCTCATTGAGCGCAAGTTAGCTGAGTTCAATGTGGAAGTAAAAGTCATTGCAGCCTACCCAGGCCCAGTAGTCACTCGTTACGAGATTGATCCTGCGGTTGGCGTGAAGGGTAGTCAGATTGTGAACCTCTCACGTGACTTGGCGCGCTCGTTGGGCGTAGTGAGTATGCGTGTAGTGGAAACCATTCCGGGTAAGACTTGTATGGCCTTGGAGTTACCAAACCCAACGCGTCAATCGGTTTACCTCTCCGAGATTTTGAGTTCACAGGTTTACAACGACAGTCATTCCAATTTGACTCTGTCATTGGGTAAAGATATTTCTGGTAGCCCAATCGTTGCAGACTTAGCGAAGATGCCACACTGCTTAGTTGCTGGTACTACTGGTGCTGGTAAGTCGGTTGGTATCAACGCCATGATTCTTTCTATCCTCTTCAAGGCGAAGCCTGATGAAGTGCGTCTGATCATGATTGATCCGAAGATGCTTGAAATGGCGATGTACGACAAGATTCCCCATCTCCTGTGCCCAGTCGTGACCGATATGAAGCAGGCGTTTAACGCGCTCAATTGGGCTGTAAATGAGATGGAGCGCCGCTACAAGTTGATGAGTAAGTTTGGCGTGCGTAATCTTGCAGGGTTTAATAAAAAGATTTTAGAAGCGGAAGAAAAAGGTGAGAAGCTCACCAATCCATTTAGCTTGACTCCGGATGATCCAGAGCCAATCTACAAAGCACCTGTCATCGTTATCGTGATCGATGAGTTGGCTGACTTGATGATGGTTTCTGGCAAGAAGATTGAAGAGTTGATTGCGCGTATTGCACAGAAGGCTCGTGCCGCTGGTATCCACTTGGTGTTAGCTACACAGCGCCCAAGCGTGGATGTGATTACTGGTCTGATTAAGGCTAACGTGCCAACCCGTATTTCATTCCAAGTAAGTTCAAAAATTGATAGTCGCACCATCCTAGATCAACAAGGTGCTGAAGCACTACTCGGTATGGGTGACATGCTTTATATGGCGCCGGGTACTGGTTTGCCGGTTCGTGTTCATGGCGCCTTTGTTTCTGATGATGAAGTGCATCGCGTGGTGGAGTGGCTCAAAGAGAAGGGCGAAGCCAATTACATTGATGGCGTTCTTGAAGGTGCTGACGAATCCACAATTGATGCGCTGACTGGTGAGAGTGGTGGTGAAGCCGATCCTTTGTACGATCAAGCAGTAGCCATCGTTCTGGAAAACAAGCGTCCATCAATTTCCTTAGTACAGCGTCACTTGCGCATTGGTTATAACCGTGCAGCACGCTTGCTCGAGGATATGGAAAAAGCCGGTTTAGTTTCAAAGATGGGTAATGGCGGCAATCGCGAAATACTTCATCGTCCTTCAGAATAAGGCGACCCCCTTGCGTAGATTTTTATCGGTAGCAACAACCATCTTTCTTAGCCTTGCGTCCTTTGCATTTTCAAGTTCTACATTTGCTGAGGGTGAAAGTGGTGCCGAGCAGTTGCGTCAGTTTGTACGTAATTCCAAAACCGCGGAGGGTGATTTTGTGCAGCAGCAGTTGCGTGCACCTAAAGCAAATGAACCGCAAGACAAAGGCTTAAAAGTAGTTCGCCAAACTCAAGGGCGTTTTGTGTTTCAGCGTCCGGGCCGATTTATTTGGGATACTCAAAAACCATATGAGCAAAAGCTGATTGCCGATGGAAAACAACTCATTTTGTGGGACAAGGATTTAAATCAAGCCACTTTCAGGCCTGCCGGTCAGGCTTTAGCAGCTACGCCAGCCGCAATCCTATTTGGTGAGACTTCACTAGATCAGCATTTTGATTTAGTAGAGGGCGAAGATCGTCTGGGTATGAAGTGGGTTGCCCTCGTGCCCAAGAAAAACCCGAATGCAAAAAATGGCAACGACTTGCCGTACACCAAAATCTCAGTGGGCATGGCCAATGGCCTCCCTAAAGCGCTAGAACTCATAGATGGCTTAGGAAGTGTGGTGTTGGTCACTCTGGATAAGATCCAGCTCAACGTGAACCTACCCGCCAATCGCTTTACTTTTAACCCGCCTGCCGGGGCAGAAGTCTTACGCTTAAACTAGAGCTAAATTAGTAATAAATTCGTATTCACCGCACCCTAACCAGTAGAGCATTACATGATTGATCCGCAATTACTCCGCAAAGATATCGCAGCCGTTGCTGCCCGTTTAGCTACTCGCAAATTTCAATTGGATGTTGAGAAGTTCAACACATTAGAGTCCGAGCGTAAATCTTTGCAAACGCGTACTGAAGAGTTGCAAGCCAAGCGTAACCAATTGGCTAAAGCCATTGGTATGAAAAAGGGCAAGGGTGAAGATGCTTCTGCAGAAATGGCGGAGGCAACACAGATTAACGTGGATATGGAATCAGGCGCGGCTCGCTTAACAATCTTGCAGGCAGAGATTGCGGATTTCTTAATGGGTATTCCGAACTTGCCGGATGAAGCAGTTCCAGTGGGTAAAGACGAAACTGAAAATAAAGAAGTAAAGCGTTGGGGTACGATCCCTGAGTTTTCATTTCCGGTCAAGGATCATGTCGATTTGGGCGCGCCATTAGGTCTCGACTTCGAATCTGCTGCCAAGATTAGCGGTTCACGTTTTGTAGTTCTCAAGGGACCTGTTGCCAGATTGCATCGTGCCTTAGCGCAATTCATGATTGACTTGCATACAACTCAGCATGGTTACGAAGAGCTTTACGTCCCTCTCATGGTGAACTCTGCTTCCATGCGTGGCACTGGCCAGTTGCCTAAGTTTGAGGAGGATCTATTTAAAGTTCCTCGCCAAATGGGTGGCGAGGATGGGGCAGGCGAAGCAAAAATTGAAAACTTCTATTTGATACCGACAGCAGAAGTCCCGGTGACGAATTTAGTGCGTGACACCATTACGGCAGCTGAAGAGTTGCCATTGAAATTTGCTGCTCATACCCCATGCTTTAGATCTGAGGCAGGAAGTTATGGTCGCGATGTGCGCGGCATGATTCGCCAGCACCAGTTTGAAAAGGTGGAGCTCGTTCAAATTGCTAAGCCAGAAGAATCCATGCAGTTGCTTGAAGAATTAACTTCGCACGCAGAAAAGGTTTTAGAGTTGCTTGAGTTGCCGTACCGAAAAGTATTGCTCTGTACCGGTGATATGGGTTTTGGCAGCACCAAGACCTATGACTTAGAAGTTTGGATCCCGTCACAAAATGCCTATCGTGAGATTAGCTCTTGCTCCAATATGGGCGACTTCCAAGCAAGACGTATGCAAGCAAGATTTAAATCAGGGCAAGGTAAACCAGAGTTGGTGCACACCTTGAATGGTTCTGGTCTTGCGGTAGGAAGAACCGGTGTGGCTTTGCTAGAAAATTGCCAGCAAGCCGATGGCAGCATTGCCATTCCAAAAGCCTTGCGACCTTACTTGGGTGGCTTAGAGGTATTGAAGCCGGCCTAAGAGCTCTAGAAATTCAAGGGAGTCCCCGAAAGCTATAATCGCTCTTCGGTTCGGAGAGGTGGCAGAGTGGTCGAATGTACCTGACTCGAAATCAGGCGTAGGGTCAAACCTACCGAGGGTTCGAATCCCTCCCTCTCCGCCAATTAGCATCCATCTATCTGAGTTTGTCATTAAAAAAGCCCCGCTAACTGCGAGGCTTTTTTGTAGATTAGATTACTCTTCCAGTAGGCTTCTTAACATCCAAGCGGTTTTCTCATGGACATCCTGTCTTTGAGTGAGTAGATCAGCAGTTGGCTGATCGCAGGCCTTTTCTACCAATGGAAATAATTTGCGTGCTGTTTTTGCTGTAGCTTCCTGCGCCTTAACTAGCAGCCTCACCATATCCATCGCCTTGGGAGTGCCTGATACCTCCTCGATGGAGGTTAATTTAGAAAACTCTTTATAGGTGCCTGGGGCAGGTTCCCCTAAGGCCCGAATGCGTTCTGCAATCAAATCTAAAGCGGCCCATTGCTCCGTATATTGCGCCATAAACATAGTGTGAAGTGTGTTGAACATCGGACCTTTTACGTTCCAATGAAAATTATGGGTCATCAAGTACAAGGAGTAGCTATCTGCTAGCAGGGCAGAGAGGCCCTTGGCAATTGCTTTGCGATCCTTTTCACCGATGCCGATATCAATTGTGAAGTTAGCTGGTTTGGCGCCCATATTGTTCCTTAGTTTGAATTGATTAATCAAGCGAGTTGATTCCAAATCAATATTGCCACAGTTAACAATATGCTGCTAAAGCTTTAAGTTCCCCAGAATGATTTGTAGGACTTGCAGGATGAGCAGTAAAGCGAGTGGGGATAAATCTAAGGCGCCAAAGTTGGGCATTGCCTTCCTAATTGGGGCGAGCAGGGGGTCAACTAATAGTGACACTAAGAACTGAATTTGAGTCCCCGCACCTACCCAGGAAAGAATGATGCTGGCAAAGACCAGGCCAACTAGGCCTGACAGGGCAAGGTCAAGCAAATCAATCAATGCAAGTGCTAACCAAGAGACATCTATCGAGGTGGCGCCAGAGATGAATAGCAGGATCGCAATCTTGCACAAAATTAAAAGATAGGCCGCAACACAACTCGCCAGATCCAGGCGACCAATGCTGGGTATGAAGCGCCTTAGCGGAAGCACAATCCAATTGCTTAAAGGCAGAATATAAGTACCAATAGACTTACTTTGTCCCACACCTAAATTGAAGGCAAGCCACTGTAAATAGCAGCGTAAAAGGCAAGCTCCCGCAACAATGCTAACGAGTGCCTGAAGAATGAGGTTGGCGATTTGTATCAACATCAGCATATTGTAGGGTGTTTAAACCGCAGGGGGTCAGCAGCATTATTTAATTGGTGCCACAATCGAATGTAGAAAATTCAATTACTAGGAGCAGCCGTGCTCGATTCACTTTTATTTAGTCGTATTCAGTTTGGCGCGAATATTTCTTTTCATATTCTCTTTCCAACCATTTCGATTGCGCTGGGGTGGTTTCTCTTCTTTTTTAAGATTCAGCATATCCGAACTGGCTTGGACTATTGGCGTGAGGCCTATCAGTTTTGGGTCAAGATTTTTGCCTTGACCTTTGCCTTGGGTGTGGTGAGTGGTATCACGATGAGTTTTCAGTTTGGTACGAACTGGCCTGGCTATATGGAGACCGTTGGCAATATTGCAGGACCATTGCTAGCCTATGAGGTGCTAACAGCATTTTTTCTGGAGGCTACCTTTTTGGGTGTCATGCTATTTGGTGCTAAGCGGGTATCTCCCTTGGTGCATACCATTGCAACATTTTTAGTAGCTTTTGGAACCAGTCTTTCTGCGTTTTGGATCATTGCTTTAAATTCTTGGATGCAAACCCCGCAAGGTTTCATCATGATTGATGGCAGGGCGCATGCGGTTGATTGGATGGCAATTATTTTTAATCCATCTATGCCTTACCGTTTGGGCCATATGTTGCTGGCCTCATTTTTGACTGTCTCATTCTTTTTGGCAGGCATTTCTGCTTACCGCTATTTACGTAATAGTCGTTCACCAGCCAATTTTTTGGTGATGAAGATCTCGCTTACTGTAGCCGCCGTTTTAATTCCTATTCAGATCGTGTTAGGTGATGCTCACGGGCTAAATACGCTTCACCATCAACCTGCTAAGCTTGCTGCCATGGAGGGTATATGGGAGGGTGGTACTGGCGTTCCTGCTGTCATTTTTGGAATACCTAATCAACAAACTCGTACCAATGATTACGAGATCAGTATTCCGAAGTTGGCATCCTTATATCTCACGCATAGCTGGGATGGTGAGGTAAAAGGATTGAATCAATTCGGGGACAAGATTCCACCAGTCGCCCCAGTGTTCTTTGCTTTTCGGGTGATGGTTGGTGTTGGTGTATTGATGTTGATATTTTCGTGGTTGGCACGTTGGCAGCTGCGGCAAGATCGACAACTGCCTAGATTGATGGCAAAAGTACTAGTACTAATGACCTTCTCTGGTTGGGTAGCTGTATTGGCAGGTTGGTATGTCACTGAGATTGGGCGACAACCCTACCTTGTCACGGGTGTGCTGACCACTGCTCAAGCAGTGACTACTTTGCCATCAAGCATGGTCTTTTCGACGCTGTTCGCTTATCTCACTCTTTATGTGGGGCTACTGCTCGCCTATATTTGGGTCGTATTTTATTTGGCCCGCCAAGCTGATAGTCAGGATACTCAATGTCAATTGACCCCTAAGAAATCAGACTCCTCTTTTAGCCCCTTTGGCGCCTAATCCATGAACACGATCGACCTTACTCAATCTGCAGTCTGGCTGCCTTTATTTTTCTTTGTCGCGATGGGTATTGCCATGCTCTCTTATGTTGTTTTGGATGGCTATGACTTGGGCATTGGAATGCTTCTCAATCGGGGTACTGATGCTGAGAAAGACATGATGATTGCATCCATTGGTCCTTTTTGGGATGCCAATGAGACATGGATTGTCTTAGGTGTTGGCCTATTGTTAGTTGCCTTCCCTTTGGCGCATGGTGTGATTTTGACCGAGCTGTATTTGCCGGTTACCGCCATGTTGCTTGGGTTGATTCTGAGGGGGGTATCGTTTGACTTTAGGGTCAAGGTGAATATCGAGCAAAAACCATTGTGGAACTTGCTGTTTTATATCGGCAGCCTAGTTGCTTCCGTATCTCAAGGAATCATGATTGGACGCTTGATCGTGGGCTTTGATTCTGGCGCGCTGGGGTGGTTATTTTCACTATTGGTGGGTCTGTGTTTACCTGCTGGCTATGTACTACTCGGCTCTACTTGGTTAATTTTAAAAGCCGAGGGAGATCTCCAGAAAAAAGCATTTCGATGGGCAAAGACCAGCTTATGGTTAACTGGATTTGGTGTCGCTCTGGTTTCTATTGCAACCCCGTATTTCAGTCCAGAGATCATGCATAAATGGTTTGCTTGGCCGCAAATCATCTGGCTCTCTCCAGTACCCATTGCTACAGCGGTTTTATTTATTCTTACTTATCGATTTATTGTTGCTCTTGAGCTTGGCTCGAGTAAGACCGAGTGGCTGCCATTTGCAAGTGTCGTTGCTATATTTTGGCTATCGTTTTTTGGTATCGCCTACAGTATTTTTCCATATGTCATTATTGGAAAAATGACCTTGTGGCAAGCTGCCGCTGCAACAGAGTCCCTCTGGGTTATTTTCTGGGGCGCGATTGTGGTGCTGCCAACCATCTTGGGCTACACGCTATTTTCTTATCGAATATTCAAAGGCAAGGCTACAGCGCTGACATACTACTAATGAGTTAATACCACTTAGTTGCTAAAGGTCACCACGTGATCAGCTACTAAGTGGATGCCAATCTTTTCGCCTATCGCATGATCGTGGTGGCTGGGTACAAAAGCATATATTTCAGTGCCGGATGATAGTTTGAGTGTGTATAGGAAGTCGGCACCTCTAAAGGTCTTGCGCACTACCTCAGCTTGCAAGGTGCTGTGGTCATCATGCTGAATATCGTCAGCGCGCAAGAGAACATCAATTTCATTTCCAACTTCCTTGCTGCGATCTTCTTCTAGATCAAGTTCACCTAACTCAATCTTCACTTTATTGTTGGCTTGCACAATCCCTTTAACAAATACACCACGCCCGATGAAGTCAGCAATGTAACGATTGGCGGGCTTGTGATAAAGCTCATATGGAACGTCCCACTGAAGCACTTTGCCTTCTGTCATTACACCGACCTTATCGGCGATTGCAAACGCTTCAAATTGATCGTGGGTCACCAGTAGGGCGGTAATATTATTTGCCTTGAGGATTTCTCGCATTTCGCTTGCGAGGCGCTCCCTGAGTTCAATATCTAAGCTGGAGAAGGGCTCGTCCAGCAGAATTAAATCAGGTTCTGGTGCCATGGCTCTAGCTAGTGCTACACGCTGCTGCTGGCCACCGCTGAGCTCATGAGGGTAAGCATCCGCTTTATCTGCGAGTGACACTCGCTTGAGCCATTCTGTTGCCACTGAAGCTCTTTGCTTACTTGGCAAGTCTTTTAAGCCAAAGGCAATGTTCTCTAAAACGTTCAGATGGGGGAAGAGGGCGAAGTCCTGAAAGACCATGCCAATTTTTCTTTGGTTGGGTGGGATGTGGATGGAGGCAGAGCTCACTACTTGGTTTCGGAGGAGGATTTCCCCTGCTTTTACGGGCTCAAATCCACAAATAGCTCTGAGAACCGTAGATTTTCCGCAGCCTGAGGAGCCCAATAGGCAGCCGATCTCACCTTGAGCGAGATCCAGATTGAGGTCTTTGACGGCTGTTACACGTCCTTGACCGTCCCGACTGGGGTAGTCAATTTCTAGTTGTTGGATCGAAAGCAGTACGCGAGCGGAGTTCATCCCTATAATTTTCTCATTAATGCTAAGTGGTTTAATGCATAGCTAGAGTCTAAACGGATTGTCGATTTCATGAATCGTATTGTGGTTCCACTTGCCCTGTTGTTATTTTTGCCTTTATTTGGCTTGGCAGCGCCATTCCTATTTCCCGGGAATGATCAGCTAGCTACAGGCACTCTCAGTCATTTATGGAACTTTGTGCTTGGTGGATACATCGCCTCAACCTTGGCCCTTATTCTGGGTGTTGGAGTGGGGGTATTCATCCTGGGTGTAGGTAATGCCTGGATCATTGCAAGTTACGACTTTCCCGGCAAGAAAATATTTGAGTGGGCCTTAATTCTGCCTTTAGCTGTTCCCACCTATGTCATGGCTTATCTGTTTGTTGATCTATTGCAATTTTCAGGCCCAATACAGACCACACTTCGCACTTTACTGGGGATGGACTCGCTATGGTTCTTTCCAGACCCGAGATCTTTGAGTGGCGCCATTTGGTCTTTCTCCTTCTGTCTTTTTCCTTATGTTTATTTGATTACACGCACTGCATTTTTAGAGCGTAGCGGTCGATTGATTGAGGTTTCAGAAACGCTGGGCTATAGCCCACTTCAGGGATTTATAAAATTGGTATTGCCAATGGCAAGACCAGCAATTTTCGCTGGCATGGCTTTAGCCCTCATGGAGGTTTTAGCGGATTTTGGAGCGGTGTCTTATTTTGGTGTGCAGACTTTTGCAACCGGCATTTTTAAGGCCTGGCTTTCATTTGGTGACCGTGTGGCTGCTGTGGAGCTTGCCTTAGGCCTATTAGGTTTTGTCTTGTTAATCTTCTTTATTGAACAAAGTAGTCGATCAAAATTGCGTTATGCCTCCTCATCACGTGGCAAGCCATTAGCCAAGACTCTAAAGGGCAATAAAGCCTTTTTTGCTTTTGTATTTTGTGGCTTCACCTTATTGTGTGGTTTTTTGCTGCCAGCATTTGCGCTATTGCAACTGCTGATCAAGCAAGGCCTCACAATCGATATTCGATATCTAGATTGGTTGAGTAACTCTCTATCCGTTTCGATTATCACGGCGCTTATTTCAGTTGTCCTTGCAGTATTTTTTGCTTATTGCGTTCGAATGAATTCACGCCTAGACTGGGTTAATCGATTGCTCGGTTTTGGTTATGCGCTACCTGGTGCGGTATTGGCCATTGGCATCCTCTCATTTTTAGAAATCTTTCAGCTGGCTTGGTGGATGTCTGCCAGCATATTGGTGCTGATCTACGCTTACTTGGTACGCTTCCTTTCCTCTAGTTTGCAAAGTGTAGAAGCAGGGCTAGCACGCATCACGCCATCTATGGATGCCTCAGCAGCTCTATTAGGTCTTTCTAGGCCACAGATTCTGAAGCGTGTTCATGTCCCTTTGTTAAAACGCAGTCTCATCACTGCTGGACTCTTCGTTTTTGTGGATGTCATGAAAGAGTTACCGGCAACACTCCTGTTGCGCCCATTTAACTTTGATACTTTGGCTGTTGCCACATACCAGCTGGCTGCAGATGAGCGCTTAGCCGAACTGGCCTTGCCATCCTTAACGATTGTTTTAGTTGGGCTTTTGCCTGTTTTACTGCTCTCCAGAGTGATCTCTAAGTCTTAATTGATAATCATTCGTATTTGTGATACATTGGATTTAATCCAATACTGAACGCAAATACAGCAATGACAAGTCAATCAATACGTAAATTCTTAGTCGCCACTACATTGGTGATCAGTAGCTCTTTGGTCTTGCCATTGCATGCCCAAGAAACAAAAGAATTAAATCTCTATTCTGCTCGTCACTACCAAACTGATGAGGCGCTTTATAGCGATTTCACCAAGAAGACGGGCATTAAGGTAAATCGTATTGAGGCCGATGACAATGCTTTGGCTGAGAGGCTTAAAAGTGAAGGCGCCAATAGCCCAGCAGATGTCATTTTGATGGTGGATGCAGCGCGCTTATGGCGCGCACAAATTGATGGATTCTTTAAACCCATTCACTCAAAGTATTTAGAGAGTCGCATTCCAGCAAACCTGCGCTCTAAGCCTGATCCAGAGGGATCAACTTGGTTTGGATTTTCGACTAGAGCCCGTCTCGTGGTTTACAACAAAGCAAAAGTAAATTCACAGGATGTCGATACTTATGAGAAGCTAGCTGAGCCTATGAATAAGGGCAAGGTATGTACACGCTCAGGCGCTCATCCTTACATGCTGTCATTGATCGGCGCCATGATTGAGCGTCGTGGAGAGGCTGCTACAGAAGAGTGGGCCAAGGGTATGGTGGCAAATATGGCGCGTCCTCCAAGAGGCGGCGATACCGATCAAATCAAAGCAGTTGCATCTGGTGAGTGCGGCGTGGCTTTAACAAACTCTTATTACTTAGTGAGACTCTTGCGCTCAACTAAACCAGAAGATCAAGCTATTGTTTCTAAGATTGGCTTTGTTTGGCCAAATCAACAGACAAGTGGCACACATATCAATATTGCAGGTGGTGGTGTAGCAAAGAATGCGCCGCATTCACAAGCCGCGGTTCAGTTTCTCGAATACTTAGCTAGTGATTCCGCTCAAGAGTACTTTGCTAACGGTAATAACGAATGGCCGGCGGTGAAGTCAGTCAAGATCGACAATGAAGGGCTCAAAATGTTGGGGTCATTTAAGGCGGAAAACGTTTCTGTTGCTTCGATTGGCAAGAACCAAATTGCTGCACAGCGATTGCTTGATCGAGTTGGATATAAGTGAAATCCATTTTCTAGGCTTAAAAGATAGCTAGAATGGTTCCATTCTTCAATAGACCTGGATCCAATATGAAAAACGTCTTGCTGGCTTTAGCCCTGCCTATCTCAATGGCGATGGTTGCTTGTGCAACACCACCGAGTGAGTTTGGGGTCTATCGACAGTCTGATGGAACGGTTGGGGTGCATGCCCCAAAATCCGCTAAAGATACTGAAGCTCAGGCAGCCGCAGCAGAAGAGTGTAAAAAGCTAGGAAAGCGAGGCGCCACTATCGTTGAAACTCGTAAAACAGTGAACGACCGCTTTCCTATGACCTACATTTTTGTATGTACCGTCTATTAAGTTACAGCTGCTTAGCTAAGCAACCATTTCTTAATTGACTTGTTTACACACATTGCATCTAAGGCTAATCCAAAGAACTCTGAGCCATTAGTAACCATGCTCTCAATGGCTTCAACCTTGCCCGATTTCACGCCACGCAAATACGTTGCTGCGCGATAGCGTAGAAAGTGTTCATTCTCACCTTCTTCGTTATCTGTTGAGCAGATTTCAAGGCTGCCATAACGGGTTTCTGGGTTGACGTTCAGAATAGAAAGGCCTAATGCGCCAATGAGCTTTTCTGGAACGGGAATCGGAACATAAGAGTAGAGGGAGACCAATTGCTCTTGTTCATCGACCTCAATAATGTGGTCAACATCAAACACATCTTTTTCTGTCAACTCAGTTTCGCCAGAATCGCCGCCACCAAAGGTAGACTCAAATTGCAACATCGCTGTATTACTATCTTTGGAGATTTCAATCATGTCAGGGTAGCCAAGCAGGCCTTTCCACCAGTACATCAGTGAGAAGGTGCAGGGTTTTACTTCGACTAAACCTTTGTTGGTTGATTTGGCGAAGTACAAGCCGTAAAACTCATCATCTTC
>JBEGSZ010000008.1:0-20762 GCA_041179645.1 Pseudomonadota bacterium | reverse complement strand
TTCAGTCATTGCAAAATAGCGCGCTTAATACACCAATAAATAAGCTCGCTATTGGAACAATGGCATTTACTGGCCCACACAGCGATATTCTGAGCAAGCTCTTATCCGCAGGTCTCTTTGGATTGGGTGCTTATTTAAGCCTCCTGCTCGTGCCATTTTCCATTTTTTGGAAGCATCGCAATGTACTTGATTTCAGCGTAAAGCAAGCCGCTAGAATTGGCCTTTTTTATATCACCGGCATATTTATTGCAGGGCTATCTAATGAGCAGTTATCCCTTAAGTACTTATGTACTTTTTATGGGCTGATGATTGCTGTGCTATTGGCTCAGGTGCTTCATAGGCCTTCAGTGGGCCGCATAAATTAACGTGGCTTTGAACCATGGCTGACGCAAAAGTTATTCTATTTTCTGACTCTTCTATGAATATTGGTGGTCAAGAGTTGCAGGCTCTGCAACAAATGCGCTCACTCAATATGCTTGGGTATGAAACGATTTTGCTTTGCAAGCCTAAGAGTGCAATTTCTATTCGCGCAAGAAGCGATGGTATTGCAGTTCAGGAAATTCCTTTCCGAAATGCTTTTCATATACCGAGTCTGATGAAGCTGCTTGGTTTGGTGAAAGCAAGACAGCCTATAGCCATGTTTTGTCATGGCAGTCATGACGCTTTGATTTGTGCGCTAGTGGGCATGGTGCAAGAACTTCTTGGTCGTAAGCGCATTCCTGTTTTCCGGGTAAAAACTTTCCAGCATGGTTATCCGCTATCTTTTGCATATAACTATTTGTTTTCAGGAACGGTTATTCCTAGCCACTATCTACGCTCACGTTTTTTGGCAAATCCTGCCATCAACCCCAATAAGCTCCGGGTGGTTTATCCAGGGATTGATTTTTCAGCGCTCGACAGCGTATCAGAACAGTTACCAGATCATGTCCTGAGTTGGCTTGCCTCTCATCCTGGTCCGGTGAT
Organism: Pseudomonadota bacterium; assembly: GCA_041179645.1. Classification (GTDB taxonomy): domain Bacteria; phylum Pseudomonadota; class Gammaproteobacteria; order Burkholderiales; family Burkholderiaceae; genus Polynucleobacter. The sequence goes on along the minus strand of JBEGSZ010000008.1, from coordinate 19,799 downwards.
ATCGCACGGTGCGATTCTGAGGGGTGAAAAAGGGCATAGCACTATTTTGAAGGCGCTTGTTGAGGTTAAAAAGGCGATTCCAAATGTGCGCTATTTAATTGCGGGGGAAGGTCAGGACAAGCCACTACTCGAGGCGGAGATTGCGACACTTGGTCTTGGTGAGAACGTGTTGTTGACAGGCATATTGAAAAAGATAGCGCCATTGCTTAGAAAGAGCGATCTGGCTGTTTTGCCATCTTTGGTTGAGCCCTTGGGCATGTTCCAAATTGAAGCGCAATATTTAGAAGTGCCGACCATTGCAAGCAGGGTGGGCGGTATTCCGGAAACGATGCTGGATCAGGAGACTGGTTTGATGATTGAGCCCGGCAATGTTAAGCAGTGGGCCAATGCTATCGTTTGGATGCTATTAAATTCAGAGTCTGCAAAGCAGATGGCAAAAGCAGGAAAAAAAATGGTTATTGAGAAATTTTCTTTAAATGCTAATACCAGCGCTCTAATAGATCTGTTCGAAAAGAATTAATTAGATCCACTCAAAAGCATTATTTTTTCTGAGCCCGTGTATCGACATGCCATGTTCTTTTACTTCATCGCGACAAGAGTTTGACTGATGTTGTTTGGCTTGTATCTTTGCCAACTTTCTTTGCATCCAACTCTGATTTAGTAGTTTGTAGTTATATCGATTGGCTAGCCCATCTTTTTCTGCAAGACCTCTTTCTTGCTTCATAGCAGTTTGGGTAATCGAGCCAAAGTGGTGTAACCACGACGCACCAGTAATCGAGGTTTGAATATTGGACTTCTTCAGTTCATTAAAGAACAAGGTGTCTTCATAGCCAAGCAGTTTGGGGATTGGCTGAAAATAACCCACATCCATCCAGACTGAGTTATGGATAGCAAGGCACACCGCGTGCTTGCTGCCAAGGCGATGTACATTCTTCATTTCCGCAGTGGCTTGTAGATTGAATGCCTCAAAGTCGTAGTCCAATGGCCCCTCAATTAATGCTGGGCTAATAACCTTGAGATTTTTAGATTCCGCAGCATGAATGAGGTTCTCAATCCACAGGGGCGATACCAGAACATCATTGTTCATGATGATGCTCCATTCGCTTTGTAGCGCGAGTGCCCCTTGATTCCAAGCGGTTCCACACCCTAAATTGCTGGAATTAAAGATTCTTCCGCCTAAAGGTAGGGTAGAAAGATAGTCACGTGTCCCATCGGTCGAGTGGTTATCCACCACGATGAGCCTGTCTAACGGGGTGCCGTGCTTCACCATACTGTCAATGCACATTTTTGTGTACTCAACTGAGTTGTAGCAGGCAAACGTAAGACTATATTTATTCGGATTCACGGTATTTAACTTTTTAGTGTTTAGGCCTTATTTTATGCAGTTTTTAATCTAAAATTGATAAAACTTTTTGGTATCAATTTCGGATTAACTTTAATATAACGGCGCACAATGATCTTAGTAACCGGTGGTGCAGGCTTTATTGGCGGAAACTTTGTGCTCGATTGGTTAGAAGCCTCTGGTAATGAGGGCATCATCAATCTCGATAAACTGACGTATGCTGGTAATTTAGCCACGCTAGAATCCTTAAATGATGATCCGCGCCATGTTTTTGTGCATGGCGATATTGGCGACAAAGAGTTGGTTGCTAGATTACTTAAAGAGCATCAACCTCGCGCGATTGTGAATTTTGCTGCCGAGAGCCATGTAGATAGATCTATTCATGGGCCCGCTGAATTTGTTACTACTAATATTGTCGGCACTTTCAATTTACTTGAGTGTGCTCGCGAGTATTGGAATGGTTTATCAGAATCCTCTAAGACAGCCTTCCGCTTTCATCATGTATCAACTGATGAGGTTTATGGCTCGCTGTCTGCCACTGACCCTGCTTTTACGGAAACCAATTCCTACGAACCGAATAGCCCATACTCCGCATCCAAGGCGGCCTCTGATCACTTAGTGCGCGCCTGGTTTCATACCTATGGTTTCCCGGTTGTCACAACCAATTGCTCCAATAACTATGGCCCATATCATTTCCCAGAGAAGTTGATTCCTTTGGTGATTCTTAATGCGCTTAATAGCAAGCCATTGCCTATTTATGGCGATGGTCAGCAAATTCGTGATTGGCTTTATGTAGGCGATCATTGTTCCGCGATTCGTGAGGTGTTAGCTAAAGGCACACTGGGCGAGACCTACAACATTGGTGGCTGGAATGAAAAAGCCAATATTGATGTTGTTAAAACTATCTGCGCAATTCTGGATGAACTGAAGCCGCGTGCCGATGGTAAATCATATGTCGATCAAATTACCTACGTTAAAGATCGCCCTGGGCATGATCGTCGCTATGCTATTGATGCAAGTAAAGTTGAGCGTGAGCTCGGCTGGCGACCTGCTGAGACTTTCGATACCGGTATTCGTAAAACAGTGCAATGGTATTTAGATAATCCAGCTTGGGTAGAGGGCGTCGTCAGCGGCTCTTATCGCGACTGGCTGCAAAAGCAGTACAACTAAGACCGCTTTCATCTCTATGAATATTCTGGTGTTCGGTAAGGATGGTCAGCTAGGTAAAGCGTTTCATGTTTTGCTAGATTCACTCTTGCCTGCTTTGGCAGATAAGCCAAATATCCAATACTTAGGCCGCCCTGACTGCGATCTTGCTAATGCGACTGCATTAAGCACCCTCTTAAATCAATTGCAACCCAAGCTGATTATTAATGCTTCAGCATATACGGCGGTTGATAAGGCTGAGACCGATATGGATCAAGCCTTTGCCATTAATGCAAAAGCCCCTGAAATCATGGCGCAATATGCCTCAAGCCATGGCGCCACCTTGTTGCACTACTCGACAGACTATGTCTTTGATGGTGAGAAATACGGCTATTACCTGGAAGACGATATACGTAACCCTTTAGGGGTTTATGGAAAAAGTAAAGCTGCTGGTGAAGAGGTAATTGCCAGAATATTTGCTAGCAATAATGGTAGTGGTCAATATGCCATCTTCAGAACCAGTTGGGTATATGGAGATGGCGGCAATTTTATTCGGACCATCTTGCGACTGGCTAAGGATCGTGAGGAGCTCAAGATCATTGACGATCAGTATGGCGCTCCAACTAGTGCCACCTGGTTAGCGCAAGTGAGTTTGGATTTCGTCGCAGATAAGCAGCTAAAGATCAAAGAATTCCCTTCTGGTATTTACCATGCTGTACCTGCTGGTGAAGCTACCTGGCATGGTTTGGCAGCCTTAGCAGTACAGGCAGCATTAGAAGCTGGGGTGACTTTGAAAGCAGTGCCGGGTGCAATCAAGCCAATTCCTGCGGTGGAGTACCCTTTACCAGCCCCAAGGCCCATGAATTCACGGATGTCGACAGATAAGCTTCGGAAGGTTTTGGAGAGTAGGGGCGATATGTCAAAATTAGCGCTATTAAACCAGCCCTGGGATGGAGCCGTTTGCTCTTATGTCCACAATTTGGCTAAAGATGGACTTATCTAAAGAGAGTGCTATGGCAGCAAATCAGATGAATCGCAAAGGCATTATTTTGGCAGGAGGCTCAGGAACTCGTTTGTATCCAGTGACTCAAGCTGTTTCTAAGCAGCTGATGCCCGTCTATGACAAGCCGATGGTGTATTACCCTTTGACAACCTTGATGCTTGCAGGCATTCGGGATATTTTGTTGATTTCTACGCCGCATGACACGCCACGTTTTGCAGAGCTGTTGGGCGATGGTTCGCAATGGGGTTTAAACATTGAGTATTGCGTTCAGCCCTCTCCCGATGGTTTAGCGCAGGCGTTTACTTTAGGTAAAAACTTTATTGGCAACAACCCAAGCGCATTAGTCCTGGGTGACAATATTTTTTACGGCCATGAATTAGTTGATCAACTTGATAGTGCCCATGCTCGTAAGGATGGTGCGACCGTCTTTGCGTATCACGTCACGGATCCTGAGCGTTATGGTGTAGTGGAGTTCGATAAAGATTACAAGGCATTATCTATTGAAGAGAAGCCTCTTAAGCCTCGAAGTAGTTATGCAGTAACAGGACTCTACTTTTATGACAACCAGGTGTGCGATATCGCCTCATCTATTAAGCCTAGCGCACGTGGCGAACTCGAGATCACCGATGTTAATCGTGTTTATCTCGAAAAAAATGAGCTTAGTGTAGAAATCATGGGTCGTGGTTTTGCCTGGTTGGATACTGGTACTCACGATTCCTTGTTAGATGCCGCAGGCTTTATCGCTACACTACAAAAGCGCCAAGGCCTCATGGTGGCTTGTCCTGAAGAGATCGCTTATCGTCAAGGATGGATTAGTGCTGAGACAGTGCAAAAGGTAGCCACTCAATTAAGTAAGAATAGTTATGGTCAGTACCTGAGCAAAATATTGAATGAACTCAATACTTCTACCCAGCCCGTTTCCCTATCTCACAAGAAGATGATTGGATGAGCGCCTCTTTGAAGTTGCAAGTTACACCTACGGCTATTCATGATGTATTGGTAATTGAGCCAAAGGTATTTGGTGATGAGCGCGGCTGGTTTACTGAATCCTTCAATGCGCAGGATTTTTCTGTAGCTACGGGCTTGAATGTGGAGTTTGTACAAGATAACCATTCTTTTTCTCGCCAATGGACTCTGCGCGGCTTGCATTATCAATTGGAGCAGACTCAGGGTAAGTTGGTTCGCGTTGTAGTGGGCAGTGTTTTTGATGTCGCTGTGGATATTCGAAAAGATTCGCCAACGTATGGCAAGTGGGTCGGGTTAGAGCTAAGCGCCCAAAATCATAAGCAACTCTGGATTCCTGCTGGTCTGGCACATGGCTTTCTTGTGCTATCCGAGACGGCGGAGTTTTTATATAAAACAACCGACTACTACCATCCGCAAAGCGAAGCTTGTTTGGCTTGGAATGATCCGGCCGTAGGCATCGATTGGCCCTTACCACAAGGCATCATGCCGAATATGAACGCCAAAGACTCTGCTGGTTTATCGTGGGATGCTGCTCCTAAGTTTTAATTAAATTTAGGGGTATTTTCAAAAGATAAGATAATGCTCGCATGAGCACTTCTCCCAAAATCCTGTTGGTAAAGCTCTCCTCGCTTGGGGATGTCTTGCATAACTTGCCGATTGTGTGGGATTTGCGCGCACGCTTACCGGACGCTCAAATTGATTGGGTGGTGGAAGAGGGTTATGTCCACTTGCTTGAGCCCTTACTATCTCGTGACGGTTTTCGAGGAATTGATCGCATCATTCCTTTTGGCCTACGCCGCTGGAAGAAAAATCTCTTTCTCTTGGCAACATGGAAAGAGTTTTTTGCGTTTAGAAAAATACTTCAAGCTACTACTTATGACGTATTGATCGAAACACAGGGCCTCCTGAAATCTGCCGTCGTATGTTCTCTAGCCAACAAAAGTTCTAGTGCCGTGGTAGCAGGCCTTGCTAACGCAACAGAATTTTCTGGATATGAGTCTATGGCTAGATCTTTCTATAACCAGTCTGTGCAAGTTCCTACGCAGTGCCATGCGGTCGATCGTTCACGTTGGGTGATGTGCTCAGCATTGGATTGGTCTTTAATAGAGAGAGGTGATGCACCAAAGTTTTATACCTCAGAATTTATTGCGAGTATTCCAAAAAGTTCTGTCGCAGGGTTACGCTCTCCTTATGTTTTGTGTTTTCATTCGACAGCCAGGGATGCTAAGCGTTGGTCTAATAACAATTGGATTACGCTAGGCAAAGATTTATCTGCCAAAGGCTATCAATTGGTTTTCCCTTGGGGTAATGCCGCAGAAAAAGTAGTTAGTCAATCGCTTGCCTCGCAGATTCCTGGCGCCCTAGTGCCACCAGCCTTTTCCATTGAAGAAGCTTTTTCAGTAATCGCTGGAGCGGCTTTAACAGTCGGGGTGGATACTGGCCTAACGCATCTGGCAGCAGTGCTTAATAAACCTACTGTAGAGATCTATTGCGATTCGCCGCTTTGGAAGACCGAGGGTTATTGGTCTGATCGAATCTGTAACGTGGGTGATCTTCAAAATCCGCCGAGCATTCAAGAGGTTCTTGATGCATCTCTCAAGCTTCTACAGCAGGCTTAACTTTTTACCTCTTTAGTTCTTAACGCAGCAGAGTGTTGATGGAGATTAGATCTTCATCTGATAGTGATGCCGCATGCGCTTTTAACTTAATGGCATTCAGAATGGTGTTGTAGCGTGCTTGGTGTAATAGCGAGCGCGTGCTAATTAGAGTGTCTAGGGCAATCAATACATCAATATTAATTAAAGTCCCCACCTGAAATCCTAACTTACTAGATTCAAGTGCTGAAGTGGAGGAACGCTCTGCAGCTTCATACGCTTTCACGCTTGCGAGACCACCATAAAAGCCAGTAAATGCGGCACGGGTGCTTTGAGCTGCAGTACGGCGTGCATTGTCATAGTTTGCTTTAGCTGCATCAAGCAGTGCTGCGTTTTGACGAATAAGTGAGCTGTTATAACCACCGGAGACCAAGGGGATAGTCATCTGTAAGGCGATAGTGTTGTTATAGATATTCGTCTGTGACGGAGTTAAGCTATTGGCCGTTCCGTTGGAGGTGTTGTAACCCGCTGTACCTACAAAATTGAGGGAAGGGTAGTTCAGTGCTTGAGAGGCTTTGTAAGTGCTCTCAGCTAGACTGACGGATAGCTGGCCGGCAAGCACATTAAAGTTTGCAGTCTCAGCTTGGTTGATCCAATCCTCCAGGGTTTGCCCTTTTGGCAGTATAGGATTGACGCTATCAGCAATCGGAATCCCATTGCCATCTTTTGTTTTTAAACGAGGGTCTTTGAGAACCCCATCAATCTTTGCTTCTTTGACGAGTGGCTTTAGGGCGCCTACAGGGCGACCCACTAATTGCTCTAAGACACCTCTTTTAACAATCAGGTCTGCTTGAGCAGCGATTTCTTGGGAGTTCGCTAAATCCAGGGCAGCCTGTGCGGTATTGACATCAACAATGGTTGCCAGCCCAGCATCAAACTTGGCTTGAGCAATTTCAAGCTGCTGCTTAATTAAACTTTTTTTGCTGCGATAGAGCTCAACATTGTCTTGGCTAGTAAGTGCATCAAAGTAGGCTTGTGATACGCGAATGATTAAATCTTGTTGCGCTAAGTAAAAGCGCATGTCCGCAATTTTGGTATTTAAGTCACCTTGCTTGAAAGCCTCAAATGCCGCTACATTAAAAACAGGTTGGGTCAGGGTGACGGTATAGTTTTTTTGGTCATATACCCGAGACCCTGTATACGAATTAGCCGGTTGATTGCCTGCTGTATGTTGGTAGTAGCGCGTTCCACCAGGAACGGCTGCAGCTTGTGGCAATAAGAGTGATAAACCCTGCCAATAGAGCTCTTTACTAGCTTGATAATTAAAGCGAGCCGCATTTAATACGGGATCGCTAAATGCGGCTTCTTGATATAGGCGGATTAAATCAGTTGTTTGGCTACTTCCAGTTGCCCCATTCGCGCCAAGATTGGATGGTGCCGCATTGCTTGGAATTGCCTGTCGAGGTAGGGGTGCCATTTGTGGCGGCGTATCCAAGCCTACCAAAGACTGTGCGCTCACTGGAGTTGGTAATGAAGGCTTGGCCCCATTAGCGCTTTGGGCTAGCGCTATCGACGGATTCACCCCAAGTCCTAATGCCTGACCCAGGATTAAACCAAAAGCGGTTAACTGAGGGAGGCGAAAGCGTGTCAATGTCATCTAATTCGGATACTTTTCAATATGCCATGAAGTTTAAGGCTTATTTAGCGCAAGCGCTGGATTTAAGGCTTATTTTGGCAAATCCCAAGATCTACTTCATCTATCTATAAAATTGCGACTATGGATCTAATTTTGCTAGCTAAAGCGGCAGTACTGGGGGTGGTGGAGGGCTTAACCGAGTTTTTGCCAATCTCCAGCACTGGGCACTTGATTTTAGTTGGCGACTTACTCAACTTCAATGATGAGCGCGGGAAGGCATTTGAAGTCATTATTCAGTTTGGCGCCATTCTGGCAGTCTGCTGGGAGTTTCGTCAAAAGCTCTGGAAGGTAGCCTCTACAGCTCGCTCGAGCGCCATCTCTCGACGCTTCATTCTTAATCTATTGATCGCCTCCATACCGGCAATGGGTTTGGCTTTCATATTTGGCAAGCATATTAAGGCCGTCCTATTTGCCCCCATTCCAGTAGCTAGCGCTTTCATCGTAGGCGCCCTGATTATTTTTTGGGCGGAACGCCGCCAAGCTAAATTCATTGACTCAGGTAAATCCTATATTCAGTCCGTTGATGACCTAAGCCCTTTCGATGCTTTAAAGGTAGGCTTGGCTCAGTGTGCCGCTTTAATCCCGGGAACTTCTCGCTCAGGTGCGACCATTATTGGGGGTATGTTGTTTGGCTTGCCGCGAGCAGTAGCTACGGAGTTTTCCTTCTTCTTGGCTATTCCAGTAATCGGTGGGGCAACTGCATATGAATTACTCAAGCTTTGGAAGAATCCAGTTTCCCTTTCTGGTGATTTTGTTTGGGCGATTGTGATTGGCTTTATCGCCGCTTTTATTTCCGCATTCGTTTGCGTGCGCTGGTTGATTCATTATGTTGCGGGACATAACTTCATTCCATTTGCATGGTACCGCATCATCTTTGGAATTCTAGTCTTGGCAAGTTCATATAGTGGACTGGTAGCCTGGTCTCATTAAGTAATAAAACTAATTGGAATCGATATGGATGTATCAATAGACGCGATCACGAATAATATTCAACTGGCATTAGCCCCAGTATTTTTATTAACTGCAGTCGCTACCTTAATTAATGCAATCTCTGCTCGCTTAGCCCGATCAGTAGATCGTATGCGCGCAATTCAGCATCGCATTCAGGAGGGCGGCATTCAGGATCCAGAAATGCTCGCTCATATGATGAAAGAGGCAAATGAGGCAAAGGTGCGAGGGCGTCTATGTACGGCTGCAATTTTCTTTGATGTACTGAGTGGCGTATTTATTTCTCTAACGGTTCTCGAGCTATTTTTCTTCCAAGCTGGGGCCGTACGTTCCTTGCAGGCTACCTATGTCATCTGGACATTTGTACTCGGATTAATGTCGTTCATGACCTCTCTTTCCATTGTCCTGGGCGAGGTGGTCTATGCCTACCGTTCGGCCGGCTGGAATACGCCTTTTCCAAAGTAATTCTTCATAAAGATAAGTATTTCGTGAATATCCCAAGAACCGATCGCATTCGCTCCTTTGTTTTGAGAGCGGGCAGAACGACTGCTGGTCAGCAGCGTGCTATTGAAGAATTGGGTCCCCAGTTCCTGGTGCCCTTTCAAGAGGCTGTGTTGGATCTTCCCCTGGCCTTCAATGGCTCATCGCGCCCCAAGATATTGGAGATTGGTTTTGGGATGGGTGAGACCACTGCCAAAATTGCCGCTTTGCGTTCTGAAGATGATTTCTTGGCAATTGAGGTGCACCCTCCAGGAGTGGGCGCTTTACTGAAATTGATTGGCGAGAATAAGCTCACTAATTTGCGATTGATTCGCCATGATGCCGTTGAGGTTCTGGAAAAAATGATTGCTCCAAACTCCTTGGATGGCATTCATATCTACTTTGCAGATCCATGGCACAAGAAGCGTCACCACAAACGTCGCTTGATTCAGGCAGAGTTCGTGAGATTGTTGATTTCTCGTTTGAAGCCCGGAGCGTATTTACACCTCGCAACCGATTGGCATAACTACGCCGAGCAAATGTTATTGGTTTTAAATTCGGAGCCGGGTCTCCTAAATACCTCTTCGGAGCAAATGAGTATTGAAACTTTTTCAGTTGCTGATATTGCTAGTGAGAGTGAGCTTGCTAAAGAGTCCTTTAAAGAATTTAAGCCGACTCTTGAGCAGCTCGAGGCTAAGCATCCTGGATATGTCGAGAGACCTGCTTATAGACCAACCACCAAGTTCGAAACACGCGGCATTAAGTTGGGGCATGGTGTGTGGGACTTGGTCTATAAGAAAAAATAAAGCCACTCATTTGACCTAAAAGAGTGGCTTTATTGATGTCTGATATTGGCTTAAAGGCCTAGACAAACATATTTAAGCTCTAGATATTCATCCATACCGTAGACGCTGCCTTCACGGCCTAAGCCGGACTGTTTAATCCCGCCAAATGGCCCCACCTCATTTGAGATTATTCCAGAGTTGACGCCCACAATGCCATATTCAAGCGCTTCAGCAGCTTTCCAGATGCGGCCAATATCGCGGCTATAAAAATAGGATGCCAATCCAAATTGACTATTGTTAGCTAGTCTGATTGCTTCCTCATCACTTTCAAATGGAATGATCGGGGCGACTGGTCCAAATGTCTCTTCATACGTAATCAGCATGTCATTAGTGACATTGGACAAAATAGTAGGCTCATAAAATGTCCCACCTAAAGGAGAGGGCTTACCGCCAGCAATGAGTTTTGCACCCTTACTAATGGCATCAGCCACATGCCTCTCCACTTTCTCTAAGGCAGCCTGCTCAATCAACGGCCCTTGGGTGTTACCGGCCTCCATGCCATTACCTACTTTGATGATTTGAATGGCTTTTGCAAATTTTTCGACAAACTCATCCTGTACTTTTTTATGGACATAGAAGCGGTTTGCACAAACGCAGGTTTGACCGGAGTTGCGATATTTAGAAGCCATCGCACCTGAAACCGCCGCATCAATATCAGCATCTTCAAAAACAATGAATGGAGCATGACCACCAAGCTCTAGACCCAATTTCTTGACCGTGGGAGCGCATTGCGCCATTAAGATTCGTCCAACTTCGGTTGAGCCTGTGAATGATAGGTGGCGAACGGTAGGCGATGCACAGAGTGTTTTACCAATTGCAATTGACTCATTGGCATCTGCCGTCAGAATATTAATGACGCCTGCCGGGACGCCAGCGCGCTGAGCGAGCTCAGCTAGCGCTAATGCACTCAGAGGTGTGAGTTCGGCTGGCTTGATCACTATGGTGCAACCTGCTGCCATTGCGGGTGCAATCTTGCGCGTAATCATTGCGATTGGGAAATTCCAAGGCGTAATGGCAACGCATACTCCAATTGGCTGTTTCATAACGATCATGCGCTTGTCACTCCAAGTGGTGCTTGGAATGGATCCGGCAACCCGTTTTGCTTCCTCGGCAAACCACTCTACAAAAGACGCGCCATAGGCTACTTCGCCAGCTGCCTCAGTTAGTGGCTTGCCTTGCTCTAGGGTCATGAGGGTGGCTAGGTCTTGAGTATTCTGAATAATCAGATCAAACCACTTGCGCATTAAATGAGCGCGTTCTTTTCCGGTTTTGCTCTTCCAGCTTTGAAAGGCATGCTCAGCAGCTTCAATCGCTCGCTCGGCATCGTTTGGTTCAAGATTGCTTACATTCGCAATAAGCTCGCCGGTAGCGGGATTGTGAACCGCAAAAGTTTTCCCTGAGTTTGTTTTAAACCACTCGCCATTAATGAAAGCCTCTTCTTTAAATAGACTTGGATCTTTGAGTAATTTGCGAATATCAGTTTTCTGCATGATGGCGTCTCTTTAGTAAAAAAGTTATTTTTATTTTATCCCTCAGTGTAGTTTGGATTGACTCCCAAGACTATGGACAAAATAAACCCCCTGGACCTCTTAGAAGTGCAGGGGGTGGAGTCTCGAGGACATTTTGATCTAACTCGCTTGCACCTCAGTGCTGCGTAACTGTTGGGCTAGGAGATCCAATACGCCATTGACGTATTTATGGCCATCCGTACCACCAAAGGTTTTCGCTAATTCGACTGCCTCATTAATGGCTACTTTGTAGGGAACTGCCAAATCAATAGCCAGTTCGTATGTGCCAATTAAGAGGGCGGCATGCTCTACTGGAGATAGTTCATTGATAGGACGATCGAGAGCTGGGGTGATGATGCCCTCTAGCTCATCGGTGCGCTCCAGTACGCCAGCAAAAATTCCTTGAAACAAATCATGTTGGCAACGGCGAAAGCCAGGATCTTCAGCCAGTTGCTTGGCGATTGCCGCAGCATTCGGAAGACTGCCTGCACGGCGCATAACTAGGCTTTGATAAACGCCTTGTAAGGCATATTCACGGGCACGACGACGTGGTGTGAGTGAACGCTTAGGTGCGCTGGGTGCACTCGGTGTGCCAGGTGCTACCTGTGGGTTGGGGGCATTCTTATTCATTTTGGACATTACTCTTCTGAAGGATTGATTTCAAAATCAATGTCGGGAGTAAGGGCTAAAGCCAGGTTAGCCATTTCAACAACCGCTCTTGCGCAGTCAGCGCCCTTTACCTGAACACGTACCTGAGCTTGCTCATCCGTCTCGCAGGTGAGAACACCATTGGCAATTGGCAGTCCAGACTCAAGGCAAACGCGTGTAATGCCAGCACCAGATTCATTGGATACGAGTTCAAAATGATAAGTCTCGCCACGGATGATGGCGCCTAGTGCAACTAGGCCATCGAACTCACCTGTTTCGGCTAGCTTTTGTAGTGCGAAGGGGATTTCAAGTGCACCTGGGACAGTCACTAATTTGATATCAGATTGCGACACACCCAGTTTGATTAGCTCTTCAATGCAGGCGGTAGTAAGGGCGACGCAATGCTCTTCGTTAAAGCGCGCCTGCACAATACCTACGCGCAGATCTTGGCCGTTGAGGTCTGTAGCGAGCACGCCTACTGCAGATTCGTCATTGCTTGTGTTCATATTATTTTCTGAAATTACTTATTGATGAGATTCAAATGGGGTGTAGCCGGTGACTTCCAGTTTGTATCCAGAAAGGCTAGGCACTGGACTAGGGTTGGCGAGTAAGCGCATTTTGCCAACACCAATATCCTTAAGTATTTGTGCGCCAATTCCGTAGCTACGGAAATCAGTTTTGCGAGCCAATGGCTTTTCTGCTGCTTCAGTATGAGTGCCATTCAATTTATGAAATTGAGCCAACCAGTCTGCATCATTGGGGGCTGCAACGCCAGAAGCATTAAGCAGAACTGCCACACCAGAAGGTGCCGCAGCTAATTTTTGTAAGGCTTGAGCTAAAGGCCAGGAGTGCGTGCTGACATTCGAGTCCAGGAAGTCTAATACTGTGACGGGCTCATGAACGCGGACTAGTGTTTCTTCACCTTCCGATGGCTTGCCATGCACCAGTGCTAGATGCATGCATGAGCTTGGTGTATCGCGATAAATGATCCCCTGAAACTTGCCCCAAGGAGTATCGAACTCACGTTCACCCTCACGCACCACAATACTTTCATGTTGGCTACGGTATTGGATGAGATCAGCAATGCTACCGATTTTTAATTGATGTTCTTTTGCAAACTCGAGCAAGTCTGGCAGTCGCGCCATGCTGCCGTCATCTTTCATGATTTCGCAAATCACAGCAGTGGGTGAACAACCAGCCATAGCAGCTAAATCACATCCAGCCTCTGTGTGACCAGAGCGGATTAGCACCCCACCAGGTTGTGCCATCAATGGAAAGATATGACCCGGCTGAACCAGATCATTAGGTTTTGCGTTTGCAGCAACTGCTGTCTTGATGGTGTGGGCACGATCTGCTGCTGAGATGCCAGTAGTCACACCGCTGGCTGCCTCAATCGAAACAGTGAAGTTAGTACCCATCGAGGTACCGTTGTCTCTCACCATCAAGGGTAGGTTGATTTGTTGGCAGCGCTCACGCGTCAAAGTAAGGCAAATCAAGCCACGACCATGCTTGGCCATGAAATTGACTGCCTCTGGAGTGACATGATCGGCAGCAAGCACTAAGTCACCTTCATTCTCGCGATCTTCTTCATCGACCAGAATGACCATCTTGCCGGCTTTGAGCTCAGCAACGATTTCTTCTGTGGAGGCGAGGTTATTTTGCATAGCCCTCTATTTTAAGCTGAGGAGGGGGTTTTGGGCTTCAGCCTGGGATGCTGCGGTCAATCTTGGAGGAATATCCAGTTTTTCTGACAGTGAGTACCCATGAAAGGCCTATTTTTGTGGCTCCAGTCTCGAGAAAATGCCCTGTGCGCTCGCGAATTCAAAAATCCCCAAGCTTTCATGTTTTGAATCAGGCGGCCAATGGATTCATCTTATTAGAGGTTCTGGTGGCAATGAGTCTAGTTGCAGGCAGTTGGATGGGCTTGAGCAATACGTATCAGGGGCTGATTTTGCGCTTAGATCAACTCCAGAAGAAAAGGGTAGAGCTCAGAAAAGAAATAGACCAGCATGAGCTAGCCATATTGACTGCTGCGCAACCAAATAACTCAAAACCAGTTTCACGAAAGTTAGTAGATGAATCTATTGGAGTGTCTCGTCGGCCTCGCCCTATCTTTGGTCTTGGTCGCACCACTCATAAAAAATAGTGGTGAGTTCATCGTCAAGCAAATTCAGTATGAAAAATCACAGTCTCTTAGTGCAGAAGCAGATCGCGCGCTGGAATTAATCGGGCGCGCTATTCGAATGGCTGGTTACCAGAACGCTAACTCAGCAATGGTGTCTGCAGGAAAATATTCTCTTTCAAATAGTTATATTCAGATTCAGAAAAATAATGGGTATCGAAGATCAGATTCGCTGATGGTGAAACACGAAATATCTCTAGGTTTGGACTTTGATTGCATTGGCAACACCTTGTCAAAAGAGCGCACCAAAAATAATTTAGCGCAGCAAGGATTTTTAGTGGATAGACAAGCATCCGTGTCAAAAGGAGTGAAGGTGAATGGGGGTTCATTGATCTGCCAATCACTTGATCGCCAAGGGCGTATCCAAAACACAACCTTAATGAATGGCATTCACCACCTTTCCTTTGAGGCCCTTCCAGCTAGTGCTGGCAAGGCTTATAAAGTCAAGCTGGAGATGACCGATGGTGTATCCATTCACCAGACATTTGAGCGAACATTTACTGCTCGTAATTTGCTGTGAATCTACGATGATTATTGCTTGGGTCTTATCTCTACTGACGCTACTCTCAATGCTAGTCATGCAGCTAGAGCGCTTAGCTGCACTTGAAGTCATGAGCGTCAATGCTTATGCAGAAACTCAGAAGGGATTTATTGCTGCAGAAAAAACTCTTATTGAATGCGAGCAACATCTTTCTAATATCACCGTCTTAGAAAATCCTACTTGCCATATACAGTCAGTTGGAAAAAATCTTTGGTTGATATCAAGTAAATCAAAACCAAGCTTGGAGGCCCTCATTTTCTTAGATGAAAAAACCAATATCGCTACTCGACTAAATTGGCGGCAGAAATTTGAATAAGCAGGATCAGGGCTATAGCTTGTTGGAGTTGATGGCTGTTGTGTTGATCATCGCCATCATTGCGTTATCGACATTACCGCTCTTGCATGAGCAAATGGCTGCTCGAGAGATTGACATCATTGCGAGACGTTTTATTGCGCATGCTCAATTTGCAAGAGCTCAAGCATTTCTATTGGGCGCGCCTGTACGCATTGCGCCATTGAATGGGGGCTTGTGGGAGGAGGGCTGGGTGGTTAAAAATGTTTGCGATAGCCGCCAGCCAAAATCAACTTGTATTGAGCGGAATTGGATTTCCCAAGGTGATCTTGCGCAGGTGTATTTCAAGGGTGGGGGTAAGCAGTTTATTGACCCTCATACATCTAAGAGGGGAATTTTGTTTAATGCAGCCGGTGCTGCCAAAACAGCCCAAGGCGGGTTTGTAGCGAATCGTCTGATACTGAGTCATGACCGAAACTCTGGGCTCGAGCGGCATCTCATACTGGGCAGCGGGGGTCGCTGGAGAATTTGTGATCCTAATAAGGATTCCAAAGCCTGCAAGTAGGTTGGGTAAATTTGCTGCTTCTGCCCACAATCGGTTTTAATAGACCCATGTACACCGCAGTCGACCATCAATTTATGAGCCAGGCATTAGCCCAGGCTCAGCACGCTCTTTACCTATCGAACCCCAACCCACGGGTCGGATGCGTCATTGTGAAAGATGGAGAGGTGATTGGGCGCGGGCATACCCAAAGAGTGGGCGGCCCCCATGCGGAGGTTCAGGCTTTAGCTGATGTGAAATCAAAAGGGTTAGATCCCGCTGGATCAACGGTCTATGTCACCCTGGAGCCATGTAATCACACCGGTAGAACACCACCTTGTGTCGACGCCTTAATTGCAGCCAAGCCAGCTATGGTGATTGTGGCAATGTCAGACCCCAACCCCTTGGTTGGTGGCAAAGGCCTTGAGCGCTTAAAGGCTGCAGGCATTGATGTGCGTTGCGGTTTATTGGAGACTGAAGCTCAAGCATTAAACCTGGGATTTATTTCTAGGATGACCCGAGGTTTACCTTTGGTTCGCATGAAGATTGCTGCCAGCTTAGACGGCAAGACTGCTTTACCAAACGGTCAAAGCCAATGGATTACCGGCCCTTTAGCTAGGGCGGATGGCCATAATTGGCGTGCTCAAGCTTGTGCCATATTGACTGGTGTCGGCACCGTTAAAGAAGATGACCCCACCCTGAACGTTAGGGATGTTCATACTGAGCGCCAGCCTTGGAGAATTATTGTGGACTCCAAGCTCGAGACACCGCTGAATGCAAAGGTGTTGAATGACCCTAAAGCATCAGGTGTCATCTTAGTTTGCGCCTCATTGGATTCTGAGGAGAGTCAGGCTAAGGCAAAAGCATTTGAGGTTCTTGGTGTTGAAGTTATTGCGATGGCTAACGCTAATGGCAAGGTGGATTTACCAAAACTCTTTGCGTATTTAGCAAAAGAGCGCCACATGAATGAAATCCATGTCGAGGCTGGATTTAAGTTAAACGGATCTTTGCTGAGAGAAGATTGTGTTGATGAACTCTTACTCTATTACGCACCCTTCTTTATGGGGGATGGCATTGGCATGGCTAACATCTCTCCATTGACAGCTTTGGATCAACGTCAAGATTGGCAAATCATTGATCAAAGCCTATTTGGGTCTGATCTTCGTTTGCGCTTGAGCAAGAAGTAATAAGTAAGAGGCAACAAGAAGCAATAAAAAAATTACGATTTAATAAAACTACAAATACCCATTTAAGATCTCACTATGTTTACTGGAATTATTACGGCAGTTGGCCAAATCAAAAGCGCCCAAGCTAAGGGCGATGGCCTGCACTTGGTGGTTGAGGTGCCTTCTGGATACCTTGATGATGTTGCATTGGGTGACAGCATTGCTATTCAGGGTGCATGTATGACTGCCACCCAATTTACTGACAAGACTTTTGCTTTGGACATTTCACGCGAGTCTTTAAACAAGACGGTTGGCTTAGATAAAGTGGGCCCAGTCAACTTAGAGAAAGCCTTGCGATTAAATGATCGCTTGGGTGGTCATTTAGTGAGCGGGCATGTGGATGGTGTTGGCAAGGTTGCGCACTTTGCAACTGTCGTTGACGATGCCTATGGTTCTTGGCTTCTGCAAATTGAAGCCCCAAAGGCATTAGCGCCATTCTTGGCCTACAAGGGATCAATTGTTGTTAATGGCGTTTCATTAACGGTAAATAAAACGCAAGACAGCCAAGACGCTTGCTTGGTCGATATCAACATCATTCCCCACACGCTCGAGAATACGACTCTGGGTAAGCTAAAGCAGGGTGATGCAGTGAACCTAGAGGTAGATTTAATTGCGCGTTATGTTGCGCGGATGCTGGAAACCCAAACTAAGTAACTATTTTCTTTTTCCAGCTTCTTTGTAAACGGCTGACTGATTTCGCTTGCCAACCGCAATAATAAGAACGACAAGTCTATGGTCTATGACTTCATAAACCAGTCTGTAGCCAAGAGCTGCTAGTTTTATCTTATAGAAATTATCTAGGTCACCATGTAGCTTGGCGGAAGCGATTCTAGGATTTTGGATTCGTTTTTCAAGCTGTTTTTTAAACTGGCTACGAACTGAGTTATCTAATTTTTGCCACTCTTTTAAAGCAAGTACATTGAACTCAAGACTATATGTCTTCAAGTTTTACTTTCACAGTTTTTCCAGTACTGCGTGCCTTAATGACTTTGATGAGCGAGAGATCATCAACTAAGTCAAGAAGTGCTTCATATGCTTTTGCTGACAATAGATAGGCTTCGGGTTTGTTGTGATTCAGGACGGCCACAGGTAGGTCCCCAGCAATCTCCAAAATTTTGCTCGGGTTACGCCTAAGATCAGTCATGCTGACTGTAGTTTTGGCATGAATGGTTTGTGTAATTGTCATAATAAAATACCCATAATTTAGTGCATTATTATGTGTATTTTACAAAAAGTCAAACCCTTTGCTGAGTGGGGAATCACTCTTATGGGACTTAATTTCTACGGTAGCGCGTTGGATCGCTTAAGTTGGCTTGTTTGAAGCCTGCTTGTCTCAAACGGCAAGATTCACACTCACCACAAGCTTCACCTAAATCATTTGCCTGATAGCAAGATACGGTTTGTGAGTAATCGACGCCTAAAGTCGTGCCTAGTTGAATGATTTCCGCTTTGCTCATGCTAATGATGGGTGCGTGCACCCGAAAGCGGTTCTCATTATTGATGGCCTCTACACCAGCTTTAGTGGCTAAGTTCGCCATAGTCTCAAATGAGGCAACGTATTCTGGGCGGCAGTCAGGATAGCCTGAGTAGTCAACGGCATTAGCGCCATAAAAAATATCTAATCCACCCAATGACTCTGCCCAGCCTAAAGCAAGTGATAGCAAGATCGTATTGCGAGCAGGAACATAAGTAACGGGGATTTCTAGATCTTTGCCCGGGGTAATTGGGATATCGATCGATGAGTCAGTTAGAGCTGAGCCACCAAAGCGCGTGAGATCTAAATTCACCACTTCGTGACGCACAACACCCATTTTCTTGGCAATGTGTTTTGCTGCTGCTAACTCAGAAGAATGACGTTGACCATAGCCTACCGACAAGACATAAGGTGCATAACCGAGATCTTTTGCTAAAGCCAGAATCGTGCTGGAATCTAACCCGCCAGAAAACAAAATCACCGCCGGTGCATTCGGTTTGCGTGGGGCGATATTCTGAAATGCGGCAGACAGCGATGACATGTCGAAACGTTTCTTTACTTAGCTTATTGAATTACTTCGTAGCAGAGATCAGTTGCTGCGCGTCTTTTGCTGCCTCAGTATCTGGATACTTGCTGATGATCTCGCCAAAGGTTTTCTTGGCAGCTGCTTTGTTACCACTCTCCAATTGCGCATTGCCCAGAGTCAGCATGGCTGATGGAATGCGGGGATGTGTTGGGTATCGCTTAATCAGGCTTTGAAGCTGAGCAATCGCGCCGGTGTAATCCTTATTTGCATATTTGCTGTTACCACTCCAAAAGAGTGCTAGTGGTACGTAAGGGCTCTTAGAGTAGCGATTGACAAAGGCTGAGAAGCCTTCGTCCGCCTTCTTGAGATTGCCTGCCTGGAAGGCTTTTAAAGCATCATCGTACGCTTTCTTTTCACCAGGTTGAACTGTGCCGCTCACCCCTTCGATAGTTGCAGTACGAGGCTCAAAATTGCCCAAGCGAGTATCCAGATCTTCGTAGTAAGTCTTCTGGCTAGTGCTGATATCTTCGCCCTGCTTTTCTAGGTTTTCAATCTTGCCACGAAGCTCTGCATTATCAGTCTTGAGTTTCTCAATCTGATTTTGCAAATCCATCTGTGCTGTAGCAAATGATTTACGTAAATCTAAGATGGCTTTGCGCGCGTCATCATCGGCAAAGAGTGCCCACGCATTACTGGAGGCGCTGAAGCAAAGAGCGGCGGCACTTAAACAAAACGCTCGTGAGAGCGTTTGTTTAAAAGAGTGTGTAAGGGCGCGCATTAGTTGGTAATGTAAACAATGTCAGCACGGCGATTTTCTGCCCAAGCTGCTTCAGTGTCACC
>JBEGSZ010000007.1:0-3868 GCA_041179645.1 Pseudomonadota bacterium | reverse complement strand
TAAAGCCAATGCTGTCATGTATTACATTCTAACAAGCTAAAATGGAATTGGACGGGCCTCCCCGCATGGCGGTTTGGATAACCTGGTCAGGTCGGGAACGAAGCAGCCAAACCCAATTCTGCCAGTGCCGGGGGTCGGGCTCGTCCACCTCCCCCATGCTAGATTTAGCCCAATTACAGGATCTTTAAGACCCTGAAGATTCCCCAAATCATCCAAATAATCAGTAAAACGAGCACTACTCGGGAATCCATCACCAGTCTAAATAAGCGCTGTTGCTTGTGTGAGCATTCAATAGAAACGTGCATTCCCAATCCCCCAGTAGTCAGAAAGATTCAGCGTAGAGGCTTGAGAAGACAAAGAACAGGGATTCGAGATGATTTAGTCGTAGGAGAAAGTGGACAACTTTTGATGGATTAATAAAATCAAAAACTTCAGGGCACAATGTCTATCTAGCCAAATCCATTACCTTGAGAAACTCTAATGCCCCAAGCCATTATTTTTGATGTAGAAGCAACTGACAAGAACAATGCCGTTATTATTGAGGCCGCTTCTTTAGACGTCACCTCTATTAATCCTCTGGCCGTTGGCAATCCTTGGGTACAGCGTTACAACCCCGGTAAACCGATTAGCTTGGGCGCTTTAGCTACTCACCACATCATGGATGAGGAGCTAGTTAATTGCCCCTCTAGCAACTCATTTAGATTGCCTGCTGGCACTAAATACATCATCGGTCATAGTGTTGATTTTGACTGGGAGGCTATTGGCAAGCCTGAAGTAAAACGCATTTGCACCCTTGCTCTCGCTCGCAGTCTTTGGCCTGACTTAGATAGTCATACTCAAAGCGCCCTTCTCTATTATTTTGAAAGGGCTACCGCTAGAGAACAACTTCGTGATGCGCATAGCGCGTTAGCTGACGTATGGATCTGCTCCAAGATTCTTGGGCAGATTATTGAGAAACTTAAGCCATCTTCTTTAGATGCTTTATGGGAAATGTCCGAGAAAGCTCGCATTCCAACCGTTATGCCTTTTGGTAAGCACAAAGGTGAGTTGATCAGCATGGTTCCATCTGACTATAAGCAGTGGATGCTGCGTCAAGATAACGTCTCTGAATATCTGCGCAAAGCCTTACAAAACTAATCTTTTAGTGCTGCTTATGTGCTGAGGTGACTAGCTTTTCTGTATAAGCAATCGCTACCGCTGACAACACAAAGGTAATGTGGATTAAGGTTTGCCACATCAAGGTTTTTTCATCATAGGACGCTGCATTGATGAAAGTCTTCAGCAAATGAATCGATGAGATACCGATGATGGCTGTTGCTAGCTTAACCTTTAGCACGCCTGCATTGACATGCGATAACCACTCGGGTTGATCTGGATGATTTTCTAGCTCAAGGCGGGAGACAAAGGTTTCCCATCCGCCAACAATGACCATTACCAATAGATTGGAGATCATCACTACATCGATTAATCCCAGCACTACCAACATCAGGGCAGTTTCAGTCATGGACTTGTCTGCCATCATAGTAATGAGGTGAACGAGCTCTATCCAGAACTGCCAAACATAGACGCCTTGGGCAACAATCAAGCCAAGATATAAAGGTGCCTGCAACCAGCGGGACATAAATATCCAGCGTGGCAGTGGACGTAGTTTTTTATCTATGTAGGTTTGCTTGTCATCGGTCATATTTGGATTTTATCCACATTTATGACATTTTTATAACATTATTGACCCAACTAATGTAAGGGTATTTATCCCTCTACTTCTCGCCTTTACTAGGGAATAAGGAATCCGTGATTTCCTTATTCCCCTTCCAAGCAGCTGCTTATTCTCTTTTTTCTTACTGATACTTGCGGCTAAATACTTGGGCATTGCTACGCTCGTTGCGCTTTGTGTTTTTCAGTACTGCGCAGTAAGACAAAACCATGATGATTGCGAGTGAGATGCCGTTGAAGTTATTTAATAGTTCCATTTGATTTCTCCTTATTTACTTTTTGCTTGATTGTTACTTGGTTAATTTTTTATCGTGCTATGGGTAACTCATCCCACTGCGTGGTGTAGTTTGGTGATCTATTGCTTGACCTCATTTGCCAGTCTTGCTTGGTGCCAGATGCCGCTGTTTTAATGGCAGCGTTACCAAAACGACTGTTGATCGAGTCCATAGCCTTCATGAGTCCAGCAGATTTTCCTTTGACTTCCATGTCATCAAAGAGCGATTGCTGCATCATGGGTTTATCAGCCAAGAGATTGAGAATGACGCCCGCCTTCTTGTACTTAAAGCCGGTCTTGTAGATTTGCTTCAAGCCTTTTAATGCAGCGCTGGTGAGCGTTAAAGTGTTATCACTCGGATCACTCAAAACTACAGTGATGCTTTGATGGTGTTGTGGCTCAAACGGCTTATGTGGGTTGGTTTGTACAAAAATAGTGAGCGCGCCCGTAACTGACTTTTGGCCTCTGAGCTTCTCAGCACCTCTAGCAGCATGCGTAGCAACAGATTCAGCTAACTCTTCCATTAAAGTTACCGGCTTACCGAAACTTCTTGAAGAAATAATCTGCTGTTTAGCTGGGGCCACTTCTTCGAGCTGCAAGCAAGATACGCCGCGCAACTCGTAGCAAATACGTTCAATTACCACGCCAAATTGTTGGCGTATCGCTTGTGGTGATATTTGCACTAGATCAAGTACGCTATTGATCTTGAGCTCTTTGAGTTTCTTGGCAGTCTTGCCGCCAATGCCCCACACCTCACCTACCGCTGTCTCTGCCATCCATTGATAAAGCGCTTCTTTGGACATGGAGCTGATATCACACACGCCAGCAAACTGAGGATGCTTTTTAGCTAAGTGGTTGGCCAACTTAGCAAGAGTCTTGCTAGCGCCAATACCAACACATACAGGCAAGCCTGTGGTGTCTTTAACGTCCTGCTTGATAATTTGACCCAAGTTGGTCGGGTCAGCATATTGCTTGAGTACGGTCTCGATTTGCAGAAAGCTCTCATCAATACTGTAGACCTCTAAATTGGGCGTGAACTTTCTTAAGACTTCGACTACCCTGCTGCTCATATCACCATACAAGGTGTAGTTTGAGGAATAGGCTTGGATGCCATGCTGCTTAGCCAGGTCTTTCATCTGAAACCAGGGTGTACCCATCTTCACGCCCAGCGCTTTAACTTCAGCACTACGCGCTACGGTGCAACCATCGTTATTGGAGAGCACCACCATTGGTACATCTTCCAACTTGGGAGCAAATACGCGCTCGCAAGATACATAGAAGTTGTTCACATCTACGAGCGCGAAGAGTTGATTGGTTTGTCCGGCTTGGTTCATGCTGACCTCCCGTTTCTGCTGCTTGCGTGGCTGTACTTGCGCACTACCCCAACCACTACACCCCAGATCTGGAGTTCGCTGTTCTCATTAAAGGTAATCGGCTCGTAATTTGGGTTCTCTGGCTGGAGCTCAGTTTTGCCGCGCAATTGATAGAGGCGCTTGATGGTGTACTCGTCATCTACTACGGCAACAACGATGTCTTTATGTTTTGGCTTGAGAGCTTTATCGACCACCACCTTATCGCCGTCACAAATACCCGCACCCATCATCGAATCGCCTTTTACAGTGAACATGAATGTAGCCGGCTTGTTTTGGACTAAATAGTGGTTTAAATCGAGACCCTCCTCCGCATAATCCGCTGCTGGGCTCGGAAATCCCGCTGAAATGCGATGGCTAAGAAGCTTGAACTCATAGGCGCCATGGGCAGCTAAGGCTTGTGGAGCCTGGCTTAAGGTCACTTTTTGGGAGGTCATCTGAGTCGTCATAGGTATTAATATACTGTATGTTTATACAGTATATGTAAAAACCTTAAAAATAACGCTCTTTT
>JBEGSZ010000006.1:0-17198 GCA_041179645.1 Pseudomonadota bacterium | reverse complement strand
CGACGAATGCCGGAGACTACTGCGGCACATGCTCCAGTACCACAAGCAAGAGTCTCACCAGCGCCGCGCTCATAGACGCGCAACTTAATTTCATTGCGATTGAGGATTTGCATGTAGCCTGCATTTACCCTTTTGGGGAATGCTGCATCCTTTTCGATGGATGGGCCTTCTTCGAGAACGGGTGCGCTATCAACGTCACCTACTACTTGCACTGCGTGGGGATTGCCCATCGATACGACGCCGATCCAGCTGTCGTGTGTGGCAGGCTTAGCAATAGGTAGTGCGTAGAGTATTTCATGAAACTCTTGCTTGCTTGCTAAGCCGCTCGCGTTAAAAGGAATTTGGCTATGCTCAAAAATTGGCGCGCCCATATCCACCTCCACCTGACCATCATCATGCGATCTTAAGGTGAGGACGGTATGCGCCACTTCTACGCACAATGGGTTCTTTGTAGAAAGACCTTGGTCGAGCACAAAGCGAACAAAGCAACGTGAACCGTTGCCGCATTGCTCAACTTCGCCACCATCCGCATTGAAAATGCGATAACGAAAATCTGCATCCGGACGCGTGGCTTTTTCAACGAGCAGAATTTGATCGGCACCAATGCCAAATTGGCGATGGGCTAATTTTTGCCATTGCTGGCGAGTGATATCGCTGAGGTCTTGATCAATACCGTTAAGCACAATGAAATCATTGCCAGCACCATGCATTTTGGTGAAGCGTAATGTGCGTGCAGGCTTGTTTAAATTCGTGCTCAAAAGAATCCCAATTATTTGTAAAGACTTGGCTCGCCAGGTGGCCGATGTTTAAAGCGTTTATGTACCCAATAGTACTCCGCCGGCCTTTCTCGAACAAGGTCTTCGATGTATTTGTTCAATCGCGCAGTATCCGCTTCAACATCATCTGTTGGAAAATTGGGGAGTGGTGCGCTGATATTGCAGGTATACCCCATGCGATCGGGATTTAATGTGGTGGTCATGAGGCAGACTTCTGCACCACTGAGTCTGGCTAGACGTGATACTGAAGTGATCGTATTGGTTTGGATTCCAAAGAAGGGAACAAAAACAGAGTCACGTGGACCAAGATCAATATCAGGCGCAATAAAAATAAAGTTACCTGTTTGAATTTCACGAATCAAATCGCGCAAGCGACTTTGTCTCTCAATCGATTTGCCTCCAAAACGATTTCTCCACTCAATCATTTTTTGATTAAAGAAGGGATTCTTCATATTTTGATAGAGTCCTGCGCCACGAGGCCAATCATGCTGACTTGCTAAAACGGACAGCGCCATGAAGCCGCCTTCAAGACCTACAAAGTGAGGGTTAATTAAAAGCCGTGGCTTGCGATCACCCAGCGTAATTGCGGAGTTGATGGTGACGATGTCGGTAATCTGTTTTCCGCTACCGAGCCAAATTCGGCTTCTCTCAATTACGCTGCGCCCAAATAATTTCCAATGCTCTAGTGCAAGCGAATCAATTTCCTCTTCACTCAAATTGGGGAAGCACAGGCGCAAATTCGTTTTCACAACCTTGGCACGTTCGTTAGGAATATGGGCGGCTAGCCAGCCCAGGCCATAGCCAATATAAATGGTGAGGGTGTAGGGCAGAAAGGCAAAAAGACGCAGTAAGTTCAGCGCCAGAAAATTAAAAACGTTTTGTAACCAGGTCATGTTAAATAAATTATAAATTTATTAACTAATTGCTTGGTGGTAATTCCGCTCCGCTGGGGTGTTTGTAGCGGTTATAGGCCCAGATGAATTGATTGGGCGCTACTAGGATCGCATTCTCAATTGCAATATTGAGTTCGGCGGCTGCTAGGGCGGAATCTTCGGAGAGAGGTTCTAATCTCTTGGCTTGCATAAGCCAGCCTTTTCCTAGCCCTTTGCGTTTGGCGGTGAACATCACAACAGGTGTGTTGTTGCGATTGGCTAGGCGAGCTGGAAGTGGAGTTGTGTAAGCGAAGCGGCCAAAAAATGGCACCCATACGCCTTCGCCTCCACTAGGTACTTGATCTGGAAGAATGCCTATAGCCTCACCGCGAGTGAGTGCTCGTGTCATTTGCCGAACACCATTCAGGTTGGTTGGTACGAAATGCATATTGGGGTAGGCGCGACCCTCTTCCACTACTTCGTTGAGCCATTCTTGGCGTGATGGGCGATATAGGATTGTGGCTGGGAAGTGCTGAGCTAAGACTCGGGGAATGATTTCAAAGCCACCGAGGTGTGGTGTGAGCATGACCAGGCCATGACCTTCGTTAATGGCTGACTCGACTAGATCCCAGTCTTGTACTTCAACGAGCTTGAGCGCCTTTGCTGGGTTACGCCAAATCCAAAGACTGTCTGAGAAGAGTTGTCCAGAGGCAGCTGCCGCACGCCAGATTTGCAGGGGCAAATGATGACTTTTCACAACAGCCTCATATTGCGGGCGAAAAAGTGATCGATATTGCTTTGAGCCTACATACGCCAAAATTCCTAGAACACCCCCAATTACCTGAACTAGGAATAAGGGCAACACTGCAATTGCAGCGAGGGTTAGCTTGAGAAGGAGTTTGCGCACCCCCTAATGATATTCAATGCTAGCGCTAGGGCCAAATTTCCTATGTCGCTTGATGAATAAGGCATTTTTCGGATAGAATTCACCCATCGCTGAGTTAAGGCAACTTGCAGGGCGATTCATAAATTCTGCTAAAGCGTCGCCGTTGAAGTTCCAGGCACGTCGAGTTGTCCCATAGATCGTGTTAATTTTTAAAGGAATATGCAATGGCAAATGATTACTTCTTTACCTCAGAATCGGTTTCTGAAGGTCACCCCGATAAAGTAGCAGACCAAATCTCTGATGCCATCCTGGATTCAATCCTGGCTCAGGACCCAACTGCACGTGTTGCTGCGGAAACTTTGTGTAATACCGGCTTGGTAGTTTTGGCTGGTGAGATCACAACGAACGCCAATGTGGATTACATCCAAGTAGCTCGCAACACGTTGCGTGAAATTGGTTACGACAACACTGACTACGGTATTGATTACAAAGGTTGTGCCGTATTGGTTGCTTATGACAAGCAAAGTCCTGACATCGCTCAGGGTGTTGATAAAGCACATGACGACGGCTTAGATCAAGGCGCTGGTGACCAAGGTTTGATGTTTGGTTACGCCTGTGACGAAACTGCAGAGCTGATGCCTTTGCCTATTCATTTGTCACACCGCTTGGTTGAGCGTCAGTCTCAACTGCGCCGTGATGGTCGTTTGAATTGGTTGCGCCCAGATGCGAAGTCTCAAGTGACCCTGCGTTACGTCGATGGCAAGCCTGACTCAATCGACACCGTAGTTCTCTCTACACAACATGATGAAGACATTTCTCTTGAGAAATTGCGCGAGGCAGTGATCGAAGAAATCATCAAACCAGTATTGCCTAAGCATTTGATCAAAGGTGCGATTAACTTCCTGGTAAACCCAACAGGTCGATTTGTTATCGGTGGCCCGCAAGGCGATTGTGGTCTGACAGGTCGCAAGATCATTGTGGATACTTACGGCGGTGCGGCTCCTCACGGTGGTGGCGCGTTCTCCGGTAAGGATCCATCCAAGGTTGACCGTTCCGCTGCCTATGCTGGTCGTTACGTGGCCAAGAACGTCGTTGCTGCAGGTTTGGCAAGCAAGTGCTTGATTCAGATCTCTTACGCGATTGGTGTGGCTAAGCCAACTTCAGTGATGGTGAGCACCTTTGGTACTGGCAAGATTTCTGACGAGAAGATTGCGCAATTGGTATCTGAGCATTTTGACTTGCGTCCAAAAGGCATCGTGAAGATGTTGAACCTCTTGCGTCCGATTTATCGCAAGACTGCTGCTTATGGCCACTTTGGTCGTGAAGAGCCTGAATTTACTTGGGAACAGTGCGATAAAGCACCTGCATTACGCGCAGCCGCAGGCTTGTAATCTGCTTTCTAGCTAGTAAATTGGCAGTATATTGTTGTATTGAGGCGAAATATGGCGAAATTGATTACAATTTCGCCATACCTTCAAGGAGCGTTGCAAGGAATGCTGAGAACCAGTGTTTCCCCAGGCTTGAAGGGAGTGGACTCCTAGGTAACCCCAGAGTTTGCTAATTGCAACTGCGCTCGCTAACCCATGATTCAATGGCTAGCGAGTTTCTACTCC
Source organism: Pseudomonadota bacterium (assembly GCA_041179645.1). Lineage (GTDB taxonomy): Bacteria > Pseudomonadota > Gammaproteobacteria > Burkholderiales > Burkholderiaceae > Polynucleobacter. The sequence goes on along the minus strand of JBEGSZ010000006.1, from coordinate 13,051 downwards.
AGCATTGGATCGTCTTTAGCTGGAGCATTCATGAGTACCGTTTCCGATTTAAACAACTTTGTAGCAACTCGTTGCGCGATTGCCGATATTTCGTTGGCTGACTTTGGCCGTAAAGAAATCGCGATTGCTGAAACTGAAATGCCAGGCCTCATCGCGATTCGCGACGAGTTCGCATCACAGCAGCCGTTGCGTGGCGCGCGTATCACTGGCTCATTGCACATGACCATTCAAACTGCAGTATTGATCGAGACGCTTGAAGCCCTCGGCGCCGAAGTGCAGTGGGCATCTTGCAATATTTTCTCTACACAAGATCACGCTGCTGCAGCAATTGCCGCTAATGGCACACCAGTGTTTGCTATCAAGGGCGAAACCCTTGAGCAGTACTGGGATTACACCCACCGTATTTTTGAGTGGGCTGATGGCGGCTTCACCAATATGATTTTGGATGACGGTGGCGATGCGACTTTGTTGTTGCACCTCGGCGCACGCGCTGAGAAAGATCAAGCTTGCTTGAATCATCCAACAAGCGAAGAAGAAACAATTTTGTTTGCGGCCATTAAAAAGAAATTGGCGCAAGATCCAACTTGGTATTCCACACGTTTAGAAAAAGTAAAAGGCGTAACTGAAGAAACCACTACTGGTGTACATCGTCTCTATCAGATGTTCGCAAAGGGTGACCTGAAGTTCCCAGCAATTAACGTGAACGACTCTGTTACTAAAAGCAAGTTCGATAACCTCTATGGTTGCCGCGAATCTTTAGTTGATGCGATCAAGCGCGCTACTGATGTGATGGTTGCCGGTAAGGTTGCAGTGGTTTGTGGTTACGGCGATGTGGGTAAAGGTTCAGCCCAAGCTCTACGTGCTTTGTCTGCTCAAGTTTGGGTTACTGAAGTAGACCCAATCTGTGCATTGCAAGCGGCCATGGAAGGCTACCGTGTTGTCACAATGGATTACGCCGCAGATAAGGCAGACATCTTTGTATCTGCAACAGGTAACTACCATGTGATTACACATGATCATATGATCAAGATGAAGAACCAAGCCATCGTTTGTAATATCGGTCACTTCGATAACGAGATTGATGTTGCTGGTATTGAGAAGTACAAGTGGGAAGAAATCAAGCCACAAGTAGATCACGTGATTTTCCCGGCAGCGAATGGCAACCCTGAGAAGCGCATCATTATCTTGGCTAAAGGCCGTTTAGTTAATCTTGGCTGCGGTACAGGTCACCCATCTTATGTCATGAGCTCTTCATTTGCGAACCAAGTGATTGCGCAGATCGAATTGTGGAATGCAGTTGGGACAGATAAATATCCAGTCGGTGTTTATACCTTGCCTAAGCATTTGGATGAGAAGGTTGCTCGTTTGCAACTCAAGACATTGAATGCACAGTTAACTGTATTGTCAGATCAGCAAGCTTCTTACATTGGTGTAACGAAGGAAGGTCCTTATAAGGCTGACCACTATCGTTATTAATCTGCTCCTTGCTAGATATTGTTCAATAGAGAAATAGAGATACAGGCCCAAGATCATGGAATTAAGCGTTGAATTCTTCCCTCCAAAAACACCTGAAGGTGAGAGCAAGCTGCATCTCGTGCGCGAGCGTTTTAGTGAAACGCTCAAGCCCGCTTTTTATTCTGTGACCTTTGGTGCTGGTGGCTCTACACAATCTGGCACATTAAAGGTGGTGAGCGATATTCATGCTGCAGGTGCAGCGGTTGCTCCCCACTTATCTTGTGTTGGCAGCTCACGTGAAAGCGTGCGCGAGATGTTGAAGCAATACCAAGCTTTAGGTGTTAAACGTATCGTAGCTTTACGTGGCGACTTACCATCTGGCATGGGTCAGTATGGTGAGTTCCATCACGCCAATGAATTAGTCGAATTTATTCGTGCAGAAACTGGTGACTGGTTTCACATTGATGTAGCCGCCTATCCAGAAAGTCATCCTCAGGCTAAGTCGCCAGCAACTGATGTAGATTTCTTCGTTCAGAAGATGAAGGCTGGAGCCAATTCAGCAGTGACACAGTATTTTTATAACAGTGATGCCTACTTCCGCTTTGTGGATGAGGCCTATGATTTGGGCGTTACTCAGCCAGTCATTGCTGGCATCATGCCGATCACCAACAGCACTCAGTTGCTACGATTTTCAGATGCTTGCGGCGCAGAGATTCCACGTTGGATTCGTTTGCGTTTGCAGTCTTATGGCGATGACACTGCTTCGATTCGTGCGTTTGGTGAAGAGGTGGTGACTGATCTTTGCGACCAACTCTTAACTGCTGGCGCCCCAGGATTACATTTCTATTCGCTAAATCAGGCGGATGCTGTTTTAGCGATTGCAGACAATCTAAGTCTGAATAAGTAAGCCTGACTCAGTTAGCATGGCATCCAAAGGCTCATCATGTGTTTGAGTCTGCCATTGAGCATCATCTAATTTTTGCCAATCAAAGCCAATGCCTACGCACAGAAGGCTTGGTTTAGCTTGACGTAATTGGGCTAAGGTGCGGTCAAAGTAGCCGCCCCCATACCCAAGCCGCCAATAACGCGTTTTATCGCCTACCCTCGATTCTGACCAGCCCACGCAGGGGATCAAGATGCAGTCGGGGGTGACTTGTGGTCTACGGGGGTTATTGGGATCTGGCTCTGGTACGCCGTGGCGACTTGGAATTAATAGATCACCTTCTTGCCAGGCATAAAAATCCAAATGTTTATCAGGGCGTGCAAAAGGGAGGGACAGCGTTTTGCCCTCCTTGCTCTCTGCCCAGGCTAATAGAGCAGGTCGTAGGTCAAGTTCATCTTGTATAGGGCAATAGAGGGCAATGGATTGAACTGAGCTGTCATGGTCAATCAGGAATCTAGCTAGGTCAGCCAAAATGGCTTCTTGAGCAATCGAATAGCTTGCGCTAGCCACAAACTGTTTCCTTTGGGCTAGTAAGTCCTGCCGTAGCGATTTTGGAGAATTGCCGTGCATATCGACCATTATCAGGCGAAAATTAAGAGATATAGTAAATCGATAAGGCAATACGGTGAAAAAGAGGTTTGATGTTTTTAGTGGCTGGCAAAAAACAGTGGGCGGAATTGTATTTCTGGCTCTGGCAGTTTCTGTGCCTAGCGTTTCTGCAGAAAAAGCCAAGAAAGCTACTCCCACCAAAGAAAGCAGAATCTCAGCCTTTGAAATTACTGAGGGTGATCGCACTTTTATTGAATTGCGTGAGGCTGCCAAAAGAAACGATGTAAGCCGCGCACAAACATTGGCTGCCAGCCTCTCTAATTACCCGTATGAGGACTACGTAGCCTATTTCCGGATTAAGCCTCAATTATTTGATAGCGCTGGTGTTGCCCGTGCCGATAGTAATGCGGACTCTCAGGTGACGGCTTTTCTGAATCAATACCAAGGCACTGCGCTGGCTGATCGGATGCGCAATGATTGGTTGCTCGTTTTGGGTAAGCGAAAAGATTGGTCACGTTTTGACGTTGAATATCCTAAGTTTGTTTTGGATGACGACACTCAGGTGAAGTGCTATTCACTGCAGTCAAAATTGGCTCAAGGTGAGAACCCAACAAAAGTAGCGATCGATGCGCGCGCAATATTATTAGATCCACGTTATTTCGGTCAGGCTTGCCAAGAGCTGGTACCCGCTTTAGTTGGCGCCGGTGGTATGACGTCAAGCGAAGCAAAGGCCATTGGTCGCGAAGCTAGCGAGATGGGCTTTGACACGATGTCGCGTCGCTTGGGCGGCGAAGATCCCATTGCGGATATTGTGAAAGTAGCCAAAGCAGATCCTGCAAAGGCATTTAGAGATTTTTCCCAAAATGCATCTCGTTATAGCAAAGAGAATCAGGCAGTAGCTTGGGGTGTGATTGGTCAATTTCTCGCAAAGAAATTAGACCCCAATGCGGATGATGCATATCGGCTACAACAAGAGCTGGGCTATAACGAGCTACTCTCCACTGAAGGTCAGGAATGGAAAGTGCGTGCAGGCTTACGTGCCAAGGATTGGACCTTGGTAAGGAATGCAATTGAGGGTATGAATCCAGCAGTTCGTAGTAGGGATCCTGCTTGGACTTATTGGTATGCGCGTGCGCTGAAGGTGGATGGACAAAATGACAAAGCACGCGAGAATCTCGAGCTTGTTGCTGACCAGTACAACTTTTATGGACAACTAGCGCGCGAAGATTTGGGCAGGTCTAATCATGCGCCTGCCCGCACCAAAGTGAGTGATGCTGAAATCGAAGCCATGTCTCAACGTAAAGGTTTTATTAGGGGCGAGCGCTTCTATGCCATGAATTTACGCTTTGAAGGAAACCGCGACTGGAATTGGGAATTGCGCAATATGAGCGATAAGCAGTTGCTCGCAGCTGCTGAGTATGCCAAGCGCATCGGCCTATATGACCGCGTAGTGAATACCGCAGACCGCACCAAGCAAGAGCATGACTTTAGTTTGCGCTACCCAACGCCATATCGTGATGAGCTATCACCTATTGCTAAGCAAATTGATTTGAATTTGGCTTGGGCTTATGGACTCATTCGTCAAGAGTCCCGCTTCATTATGAATGCCTCTTCATCGGTTGGCGCCTCAGGCTTGATGCAGGTGATGCCCAATACAGCAAAGTATGTAGCCAAGAAAATTGGCATGACCTCCTATACCAATGACAAACTTGCTGATACCAATACCAATCTCACTTTGGGTAGTAATTACTTGAATATGGTCTTAGTAGATTTAGATGGTTCTTGGGTATTAGCTTCCGCAGCTTATAACGCTGGCCCATCACGATCTAAAACATGGCGTGAAAAACTCACTAGCCCTACTGAGGGCGCGATCTTTGCAGAAACTATTCCGTTTAATGAAACGCGAACTTATGTCAAAAACGTTTTGGCCAATGCAACGTATTATTCATCGGTGATGCATGGGCAGACACAGTCCTTAAAACAACGCTTAGGTGTGATCTCTCCTAAAGCGGCAAATGCATCTGAGCTACCTTAGTATTTCAACTACATTGGAGTTTTATGAAATATGACATTCTGCTAATTGGCGGTAACGGTTTTGTAGGTAGAGTCTTAGCTGCCCAGTTGCAAGCAGAGGGTTATTCCGTTTTGCTGCCGACCAGGCACCTAGCATCTGCACGGGAATTACGTATGTTGCCAAAAGTGCACTTAGAAGATGCTGATGTGCATGAGTTTGATTCTTTGCAAGAGCTTTGCTCACGAATCAAGTCTGGGGGCGCAGTCATTAATTTAGTGGGCGTGTTGCACGACAAGCCTGCTCAGCCCTATGGCAAAGTGTTTGAAGCGGCTCACGTCGAGCTCCCAAAGAACATCATGACAGCGATGCAGTTACATGGCCTCAAGCGTTACCTGCACATGAGCGCATTAGGTGCAGATGCTAATGGTCCATCGATGTATCAGCGTAGCAAGGGTGATGGCGAGGCTGCTGTAAAAGCTAGCAATCTCGATTGGACTATTTTTAGACCTTCAGTCATTTTTGGTGCTCAAGATCAATTTATTAATTTATTTGCCAAGTTAACGAAATTATTTCCGGCAATGCCTTTAGCAAACTCTGGGGCACAGTTTCAGCCGGTGAGCGTAGATGATGTAGCCACTGCATTTACTAAATCTCTGAAAATGCCATCAACTATTCATCAATCCTATGATTTAGTGGGACCTACGGTTTACACCATGAAAGAGATTGTGGAATTTGCTGCCCGTAAGGTCAATACAAGATGCGCCATTATTCCAGTGCCGGATTTTGTTGGTTATCTTCAGGCTTTGGCTTTTGAGTTCCTGCCTGTCCCCACTTTAATGTCGCGTGACAATATTGCTTCAATGCAGTTGCCAAATATCTTGCCACTGAATGGTGTGGATGCTTTGACTAAAGTTTTTGGTATCAGTCGCCGCACCCTAGAAGGCATGAAATAAGCTCATGAAGATCTACGCTGTTGGTGGCGCCATTCGTGACACCCTTATGGGTTTGCCAGTGCATGACATCGATTATGTGGTGGTTGGTTCTAGCGTAGAAGAAATGCTTGCCCTGGGCTATCGTCCGGTGGGCAAAGATTTTCCAGTGTTCTTGCATCCAGAGACCCAGGCTGAATATGCCTTGGCGCGCACAGAGCGTAAAACAGGCAAGGGCTATAAAGGCTTTATGTTTTATGCTGACCCGACTGTGACACTAGAGCAGGACTTAGAGCGCCGAGATCTGACCATTAATGCAATGGCACAAGAGGTTGGCGCTGATGGCAAATGGGTTGGGCCTATTTTGGATCCCTACAACGGTCAGCAAGATTTAGCAGCTAGGGTATTTCGCCATGTCTCGGATGCTTTTGCAGAAGATCCTTTGCGCTTATTGCGCATTGCTCGTTTTGCAGCGCGCTTCCCTGAGTTTACGGTTGCGCCAGAAACTATGGCCGCCTTGCAGGCGATTGTTCAATCGAATGAATTATCAGCACTCTCGGCTGAGAGAATCTGGCAGGAGTTAGCTAGAGGCTTTACTGCAAGTAAGCCAATGCGCATGTTTCAGGTCTTACTGGATGCTGATGCAGCAAAAGTATTACTGCCGTCGGCACTCACATTTAATTTAGCTAAAGAAGAATTCCGCGAGCAGCTCATTGCACATTTGCATGCAGCAGGTAGTCGCCTAGAAGATCGGTGCGCTGCCACTCTCATGCATTTGCCTGCCAGCGAAATTCGCTCATGGGCGGAGTGCGTCAAGATGCCAAATGAGGTGCGTGATTTCAGTGAAATATTTAGTGAGCTCTATGTACTCATCGAGAAATCAGTCAACGATGGAGGTATTAGCTATCAGCCTGCAGATATATTGGCCTGGTTTAATCGTGCAGATGTTTGGCGTAAGCCTGAGCGTGGAAATGCTTTGTTGAATTTAGCAAAGCGTATTGGCTTGAATGTCAGCGTTTTAATTTCGGCAATGCAAAATGCTCAATCGCTCAACACGGCCGAAATTATCGAAAGTGTTCCCGCAGACCAGAGAACCAATGGCGAAAGAATTCGTAGTGCGGTAGATGCTGCGCGACTCTTAGCCATTACTACAGCGGTGAGTATCTAAAAGCTTACAGTCGATTTCTGCCTCGCAGGCCTGGTAAGTCCTCTAAGGAATGGTCCGGCAATACTTCAGACAGTTTTTTTGAGAATGCAAAGACTTTAAAGAGTTCACCCATTTCAGCTTCAGACAATAGTTTTTGCAGCGAGTTCGAAATCGGTAAGAAAGTTTCTGGGTTGCTAGGGTCCCCAACCTCTAATGCAATGTCGCCAATACCTGCATCAAGTAAGTAACTTGCTTGATTGCTGAGATAGACATCATCCACTTCTTCCTCGAGTGCACTGCGTGCAATCTGTGACCATTCCACATGCGTTGTTAAATCACATAGTCCCGGAAGGTGAAATGGATCTTGAATGGCATGATGGCGATGGTGTGCCATGAGTGTGCCTTCTAGGCGTTGTGCGTGGTAGTACTCGCTCTCCGGAAATCCATAATCAAATGTGAGGAAGAGTCCGGTATCGATCTGCTTGGCCACTTGGCGCATCCAAGCATTTGCAGGCGCATGTAATTCTGTAACGTAACCTTCAGAAAAGTTTCCAGTTAGCAGGGTCTCTGGAAGCAAAGACTGCTCAACGGGCTTTCCTGTCGACCAAGCAAGCTTGCCATCAATTACCGCGACCCCTTGTTGATACCAAAAGCCATTTTGAAAAATGATGGCCTCACAAGGAATGGCGTCTATTACCTCGTTAGCCAGAATGATGCCTCTAAAGTCGCTGGGTAAAGAACTTAACCAATTGCATTGAGTGGACAGGTCTAATTTCTCTGTAAGTTGCTTGAGGCGTTCTTCTTGTCTTTGAGCCAGGTCTGGCGAGATCTCGATGATGTCGTAGTGATCTAAGGAAAAGCCCAGATCGTGCAGTCGGGTGAGAATGGATTCAGCAAGTTTCCCGGTGCCGGCGCCAAACTCCAGAATCTGGGTGGGAAGCCCTTGAATCTGAAGTCCCTCCAGAATGGGTAGAAACGTTTCCACAATGGCAGCACCAAACAAGGGGGACAGCTCAGGCGCGGTCGTGAAATCCCCGCCCGCGCCCAATTTATGGGCTCCAGCGCTGTAATAACCCATGCCTGGCTCATATAAGGCCATTTCCATGTACCTTGAAAAGGGTATCCAGCCGCCTTTGGAGGCGATTTCAGTCATTATTTTTTGGCTAAGAAGCTCGGTATGAGCCGTTTCTAGGCTGGTCAAGGTAATATCCATAGCTCGCTAGTCTAAGAGAATTTAAGTGAACTTGAGTTCAAACCCATCACCTCAGCAAAATAAAGCGGTTTTAGTGACCGGCGCTGCGAAGCGTCTTGGCCGAGAAATCGCCTTGGAATTTGCTCGTCAGGGCTGGGATATAGCGATTCATTATGGCCAGTCTGCATCAGATGCCCAGGCTACCATTGCAAAAATCCAAAGCCTAGGGCGTAAGGCCGTGGCATTTAAGGCTGACTTCGCTAGCGAGGCAGAAATTCATTCTCTGTTTCCCGCTGTTGTAGCTGAGTTCAGTAATTTGCAATGTCTAGTTAATGGCGCTTCGATCTTTGAATATGATCGCGCCAATTCGGATACCCCACTCAGTGGTAAAAGTTTGCAAGACCACATGCAAGTTAACTTAGCTGCGCCTATTTTGCTGTCTCAGTTGATGTTTGAGTATCAAAAGAGTCAGAAAAAGAATGCAAGCGAGAGTAATTTACCAATCCCCTCCGTGATTCAGTTGCTCGATCAAAAATTAATTAATCTCAATCCAGATTACTTGTCTTACACATTATCTAAAGCGGCACTGCTCACTTCAGTTGAGGTGTTAGCGGTAGATTTTGCTCCGCACTTACGGGTGATTGGTTTAGCCCCAGGCATTACGCTGACCTCAGGCGATCAAACTGAATCGGGTTTTACTAAGGCGCACCAGATGACGCCATTAGGTAAGTCATCAACACCAAGCGATATTGCAAAAGCAGCCGTATTTTTAGCTAGCTCAAATGCGATCACTGGTACTACCTTATATGTAGATGGTGGACAACATCTGCTGCCATCATTACGCGATGTGATGTTTAAAACAAATTAACACAGAATAAAAAACTTAAAAAGAGTTAAAAAATTATGCACGCCATTCTTTCTCATCCAGCGCTTGCTGATTGCCGCCGCTTATTTTTGCGTGACTATGAAATCTATATCAATATCGGTGTGCATGATTTTGAGAAGAAGGCCGAGCAACGCGTCATTCTCAATGTAGATCTCTATATTCCTTTGAACATGAATACACCTTCTAAGGACTTGTTGGAAGAGGTTGTAGATTACGACTTCATGCGTGAAACCATTAAGGCACGGTCTTCTCAGGGCCATATCCATTTACAGGAAACCTTCTGCGACGACATCGTGACTGCGATGCTCTTGCATCCCAAGGTGATTGCGGCTCGTGTTAGTACAGCTAAGCCTGATGTCTATCCAGATTGTCACTCCGTTGGCGTTGAAGTGTTTCGGATGAAGCGGGCTTAAATAAACTCCAGAAAAGAGTTCAGTGGCTATGAGTGATATTCGTAAAGTTGTCTTTGAAGAAAACAAGCTGGAGAAAAAGCTATGTCGCTTAGTTGGCCAAGCGATTGGTGACTTTGGCATGATTGAAGACGGCGATAAAGTGATGGTGTGCTTATCGGGTGGTAAGGATAGTTATGCCATGCTGGACATTCTTTTGAAGTTACGCGAGCGTGCCCCAATTAATTTTGAAATCGTTGCTGTTAATTTAGATCAGAAGCAACCGGGATTTCCGGCAGAAATTTTGCCGAACTATTTAAAGGCCTTAGGTGTTCAGTACCATATTGAAAACCAAGATACCTACAGCATCGTTAAGCGTGTGGTTCCAGAAGGAAAGACTACATGCGGCCTTTGCTCTCGATTGCGTCGTGGCATTTTGTATCGTGTGGCAGATGAGCTAGGTGCAACTAAGATTGCTTTGGGTCACCATCGTGATGACATCTTAGAAACATTAATGCTGAATATGTTTTTTGCTGGCAAGCTTAAAGGTATGCCGCCAAAACTACGCTCGGATGATGGTAAGCATATTGTCATTCGTCCGCTTGCATACGTTCCTGAAAAGTTACTTGAACGTTACGCGGTGGATATGAGCTTCCCAATTATTCCGTGCAATCTCTGTGGCAGTCAGCCAAATTTACAACGCGGTGCTATGAAAGAGATGTTGCGCGAGTGGGAGAAAAAGCACCCAGGGCGCATCGAGAATCTATTCCGCTCAATGCACCACATCGTGCCATCCCACTTAATGGATGGCGAGGCCTTTGATTTTAAGAATCTTGAGATTTCTACAGAACTATCAGGTATTGCCGCAAGATCCGCTGGCGATAAGGCAATTGATGAGACTGAAATCGATGAAATAGCCTGTGGAACCCTCATTCAGGGGTCTTATAATCCCTCTTTATGAACATCGTTATTTTGGCTGCTGGGCAGGGAAAGCGGATGAAGTCCGCGTTACCCAAGGTTCTCCAAACCTTGGCTGGGAGACCCCTTCTCCAGCATGTTCTCAATACAGCCCTCGACCTACAGGGAAAAAGCGCTAAAGCTGGCCCCATCGTTGTGGTTGGTCACGGCGCAGCCGATGTTAAAGAGTTTCTTCAGGTTGCCAGCGAACAAGATTCTCGCTTTGGCAAAGTTGGCACTGCATTGCAGGCTGAGCAAAAGGGAACGGGCCACGCTTTATTGCAAGCACTGCCTAAGCTAGATGTAAATGAACCTACTTTGGTTCTCTATGGCGATGTACCCCTTACAAGTAAAAAGACGCTATCTAAATTAGCTAAATTGGCTGATGGCGTGCGTGGTCAAGATTCCGCTTTAGCGCTCCTGACTCAAAATCTCAGCAATCCAACAGGCTATGGCCGCATCGTGCGAGATATCGATGGTTCGGTAATGGCGATTGTTGAGGAAAAAGATGCATTGCCTGAGCAAAAGCGTATTCAAGAAATCAATACTGGCATCATGATTCTGCCGACCAATTCACTGAAGAAATGGTTGAAGTCTTTGCGAGCCAGTAATGCCCAGGGCGAATACTATTTAACTGATGTCATCGCGATGGCGGTTAAAGATGGTGTGCCCATTCGTACTGCACAAGCTGATGCTGAATATGAGACTGTTGGTGTTAACAGTCGTGATCAGTTGGCTGCATTAGAGCGAGTACATCAACTCAATCAGGCGAATGTATTAATGGATGCTGGCGTTTCTTTGGCTGATCCAGCGCGCATCGATATCCGTGGAACGCTAGAGTGCGGCACTGATGTCTTTATTGATGTGGGTTGTGTATTCGAAGGTTGCGTAACTTTAGCTGCTGGTACAAAAGTTGGTCCGTACTGCATTATTCGCAATAGCGTGATTGGTAAGAATATCACCATTCACCCATACAGCCATATAGACGGTGCAAAAGTTGGCGCAAGTTCACTGATCGGGCCCTATGCTCGCTTGCGCCCAGGTGCTGATTTAGCGAATGATGTGCACATTGGTAATTTTGTAGAAGTGAAAAATAGCAAGATTGCCGCCAATAGCAAAGCCAATCACTTGGCTTACGTAGGTGATTCGATCGTTGGATCAAGAGTGAATATCGGTGCAGGTACCATTACCTGCAACTACGACGGTGTTAATAAACATCAAACCATTATTGAAGATGATGTCTTCATTGGTTCGGATACTCAATTGGTTGCTCCAGTACGTGTTGGCCGTGGCGCCACATTAGGTGCTGGTACAACCTTGACTAAAGATGCGCCCCCCAATCAACTTACTGTGTCGCGTGCGAAGCAAATCTCTTTACAGTGGCAGCGCCCAGTAAAGACGGAAAAGAAAGTAGCGGTCAAGAAAGTAGCCAGCAAAAAATCCGTGAAGGCTAAAAAATAATGTGCGGAATCGTTGGCGCAGCATCGCGTAAGAATATTGTTGAAGTATTAATCGAAGGGCTGCGTCGCCTTGAGTATCGTGGATATGATTCTTGTGGTTTTGCTGTTATCAATGGTGAAGATGCCAAGCATCCCATTGAGCGTGCCCGTACTACCGCGCGTGTTTCTGAGTTGGCGGAGCAGGGTAAAGATTTCCATGGCACCTTAGGTATTGCGCATACCCGTTGGGCGACTCACGGTAAACCCGATACGCAAAATGCACATCCCCATATCTCTGGTGGATTAATCGCTGTAGTGCATAACGGCATTATTGAAAATTACGAATCTCTGCGTACGGAATTGAAATCTGCAGGCTATGTATTCACCTCAGAAACAGATACTGAAGTCATTGCGCATTTAATTCATCAGGCATATGTAGCAAGCAAGCAAGCAGATTTAGTTGCTTCAGTACGATCTGTACTCCCTCGCCTGCATGGTGCTTATGCGATTGGTGTGATTGCGCAAGATCGTCCGGATATTTTGGTGGGCGCGCGCGTTGGCTCTCCACTGGTTGTTGCGCTTGGTGAAAATGAAAACTTCCTTGCGTCTGATGCACTAGCGCTTGCCGGTCGAGCGAGCTCGATGATGTATTTGGAGGAAGGTGACGTTGCCGTCCTCAAAGCGGAGAGCGTTGAGATCATTGATCAATTTGGCAGGACTGCACAGCGCGAGCAAAAGCCCATGCCAGCTCAAGCTGATTCCGTGGATCTAGGCCCTTATCAGCATTACATGCAAAAAGAGATTTTTGAGCAGCCAAGGGCCCTTGGTGACACGCTTGCCAATATTGCTAGCTTTGGCCCAGAACTCTTTAATGCGGATCCCGAGCAGTGGAAAAAGTTTGATCAAATTTTGATCTTAGCTTGTGGCACTAGTTACTACTCTGCTTGCGTTGCTAAATACTGGTTAGAAGATTTGGCAGGTATTCCAACTCAAGTAGAGATTGCTAGTGAATACCGTTATCGCACGACTGTTCCTAATCCGAATACATTAATTGTGGTGGTATCGCAATCCGGAGAGACTGCAGATACTTTGGCAGCTTTGCGCCATGCGCAGTCTTTGGGTCATCAATATACTCTGGCGATTTGTAACGT
>JBEGSZ010000005.1:0-13836 GCA_041179645.1 Pseudomonadota bacterium | reverse complement strand
CCCGATGCGTAGAGGAGAAAAGCCGGTCCATATCGTTGTGACCGAGCCGGTACGAGTTGATTCCCTTGATCTCGATGCCCAAGGCATTGCGCGCTTAGCGCCGAATGAGGAAGAGCTCAATCAAGGCCATAGTGGTAAGGTGGTTTTCATTCAGGGCGCACTGCCAACTGAGCTCGTCACTTATGTCATTACACGTGATAAAGCCCGCTTTAGTAAAGCCAAGGTGCTCGATATCCTCAAGCCTGCAGTATTTCGAGCTGAGCCTAAATGCAAAGCCTTTGGTGTCTGCGGTGGTTGCACCATGCAGCACTTAGATATTCGGGCACAGGTTGCGATGAAGCAACGCGTGCTGGAAGACGATCTAAAGCACATAGCAAAAGTCGCCCCCGAAGAAATTCTTCGCCCCATGGGTGGCCCCGCTTGGGAGTATCGCCATCGTGCACGCTTAAGTGCAGTCAATCGCTCGATCAAAAAAGGTACCGTACTGATTGGATTTCATGAGGGCAAGAGTGGCTATGTTGCTGACATGACTGCTTGCGAGATTTTGCCTAGGCACGTTTCCGACTTACTGCCAGAGATGCGTAAATTGGTCATGGGCTTATCCATTGTCGATCGCATGCCCCAAATTGAAATTGCGGTTGGTGAGCCCGAAGATCCCAATTCGGATGACCCCAAAAAATCAAAGCCCGTCACGGCATTGGTATTCAGAAATCTCCTGCCTTTAACACCAGCCGACGAACAGTTGCTGAGAAGCTTTGCAGATACACATCAAGTCTGGGTTTGGTTGCAACCTAAGGGTATTGAGACTGTTGCACCGTTCTATCCCTTAACAGGCAAGCTTTGTTATCGCCTGCCTGAGTTTGAAATCGAGATGCCATTTAAGCCGGCGGATTTCACGCAAGTCAATCACATGATGAACCGTGCTTTAGTCAGTAGGGCGATTCGCTTGCTGGAAGTGAAGTCAAGTGATCGTGTGCTCGATTTGTTCTGTGGCATTGGTAACTTCACGCTGCCACTGGCTAGACGTGCAAAAACTGTTTTAGGCATTGAGGGTCTAGAAAGCCTGACTACTCGAGCCAAAGCCAATGCGGAGCACAATCAGCTCGCGGATAAAGTCAGCTTCATGCAAAGCAATTTGTTTGAAGTGACTACAGAAACAATTGCTTCATGGAGTAAGGCTGAACGCTGGCTAATGGATCCTCCACGTGAAGGTGCCATGGAGATCTGCCAGGCTTTAGCTCAACTACATGAGCAGGGCGGTGATCTACTACCGCAACGGATTGTGTATGTGTCGTGCAATCCAAAGACGCTAGCCAGAGATGCCGACATCCTTTGCCATCAAGCGGGCTATGTTCTCAAGAGTGCGGGCATTGTCAATATGTTCCCGCATACATCGCATGTGGAGTCGATGGCGGTGTTCGAAAGACCCTGATGATTAATAATTCAACCGAACAGTAAATCAGAATACCAAGATAAAAAAAGGCACCCGCAGGTGCCTTTTCTGTTGAAGCTGGAGAATAAGACTTAGTCTCTGTCGCCACCCACAATGCCCAAGAGTGCGAGCAAATTGGTGAAGACGTTATAGACATCCAAGTAGATGGCTAAAGTAGCCATGATGTAGTTGGTCTCACCGCCGTTAATGATGCGCTGTACATCAACCAAGATGAAGGCTGAGAAGATCGCGATTGCCAAAACCATCACAGTCAACATCAAAGCAGGTAACTGCAGCCAGATATTGGCCAATGAAGCCACGATCAAGAGCAGTACGCCAACCATCAACCATTTGCCCATGCCGGAGAAATCGCTCTTGCTTACGCTAGCAATAGAGGCCATCACAGCAAAGATCGCTGCAGTACCGCCAAAGGCCAACATGATCAAAGTAGCGCCGTTGCTGTAGCTATTGAGGGTGTAGCCCACCAAGCCGGACATCATGATGCCCATAAAGAAGGTGAAACCTAATAGCAACAGAACACCGGCTCCGGTGTCTTTGTTTTTCTCAATCGCCCAGAAAAAGCCAAAAGCGATTGCCATAAAGACGATGAAGCCCATAAAAGGACTGCCCGCCATAAAGTTAAGCCCAAATGCAACGCCAAGCCATGCGCCAATGACAGTGGGAACCATTGAGAGCGCCAAAAGGGCGTAAGTGTTGCGCAGTACGCGGTTGCGTACTTGAGGGGTGCTAATCGAGCCTGTTTGCCCAAAGCCGTAAGAGTTGAGATCACTCATATTGACTCCTTTTTCATAGTTAATACACGAGCCCACCAGGGGCTGTTGACAGTAAGTATAGACAAAATGGGGTAATTTCAAGCCCCTCATGAAAAAGACTACAAATCAAAGGGTTATGCCCTGTAAATTCAATGGCTTAGCTATGCCTAGATCAGGGTAAATACGGTCAGGCGATGTATAATTCGGGGGTCGCTGAATTCCTGGCGCCTTGTAGGAAATAGGGCAGAAGTTCACTCTGGGTCCAAATTGGCGCTAATTTCAGCAAAATCTTTGAAATCACTATTGGAGTTTTACATGGCTATCGAACGCACCCTTTCAATTATCAAACCTGATGCTGTTGCAAAAAACGTAATCGGCAAGATCTATGACCGTTTCGAATCTGCTGGTTTGAAGATTGTTGCGTCCAGAATGGCGCATTTGTCACAAGCTGAAGCTGAGCAGTTCTACGCTGTGCACGCTGCACGTCCTTTCTTTAAAGATTTGGTGAGCTTCATGATTTCTGGTCCTGTCATGATTCAGGTATTAGAAGGCGAAGGCGCAATTGCTAAGAACCGTGACTTGATGGGTGCTACTGATCCTAAGAAGGCAGACAAGGGTACGATCCGTGCTGATTTTGCTGACAGCATCGATGCAAACGCTGTTCATGGCTCTGATGCTCCTGAAACTGCTGCTGTCGAAGTTGCATTCTTCTTCGCTGGCATGAACGTTTTCAATCGTTAATTCACGATTGCTTACGAACAACCTATTTAATACATAAGTAGGCGCATTGACTTCCCCGCGCGTAAATCTCTTAGATTTTGACGCTGACCAAATGGCAGCGTATGTCGCGGGGTTGAATGAAAAGCCCTTTCGGGCGAAGCAACTCATGCAGTGGATACACCAACGTGGTGTTTCTGACATCAACGACATGAGTGACTTAGCAAAAAGCTTTAGAGCAACTCTGCTCGAAAAAGCAGAGGTCCTTTCTCTCCCGGTAATCAAAGATGAGCATGCAGCAGATGGCACCCGTAAGTGGCTGCTAGACGTTGGAGCTGGTAATGCTGTGGAGTCGGTATTTATTCCTGAGGATGATCGCGGCACCTTGTGCATCTCCTCTCAGGCTGGTTGTGCGGTCAATTGCCGTTTTTGTTCAACAGGACATCAAGGCTTCTCACGCAACCTCACCGCCGGTGAAATCATTGGTCAACTCTGGTTTGCAGAGCATTTACTCCGCACCGATCCGAATGCGGTTCGCCGTATTGAGAAATATCCAACGCCGGGCTGGGAACACACAGGTCGTGTGATCTCCAATGTGGTCTTGATGGGTATGGGTGAGCCCTTGCTCAACTACGACAACGTCGTGACTGCTTTACGTTTAATGCTCGATGACAGAGCGTATGGTTTATCACGTCGCCGTGTAACCGTCTCTACCTCGGGCGTAGTCCCAATGATTGATCGCCTGGCGCAAGATTGCCCAGTGGCATTGGCGGTATCGCTTCATGCGCCAAATGACAAGCTGCGCGATCAACTCGTTCCGCTCAATCAAAAATACCCTTTAAGAGAATTGCTTGCTGCGTGCGAACGCTATCTACCGTTTGCCCCAAGGGATTTCTTAACCTTTGAATACTGCATGCTCGATGGTGTCAATGACTCTGACATTCAGGCAAAAGAACTGGTGCGTTTATTGGCAAACATCAAGTGCAAGATCAACCTCATTCCTTTTAATCCATTCCCTGAGTCTGGATTAAAGCGCTCATCAGCTCAACGTGTTCATGCATTCGCCAGCATTCTGCTGGATGCTGGTATGGTGGCTACTGTGCGTAAAACGCGCGGTGATGATATCGCTGCTGCCTGTGGTCAACTAGCAGGTGATGTAGTTGATCGCACTAGAGTGCGCGAGCGTGCCGTGCATGAGAAGCAGATCAATCTCGCTCAAGACGATGATGTTGAGAGTCTGGATGATGAAGAAGATGAGCAAGAGTATCAGCCCGAGCACTCAGTGCAATGGCTCAAAAGATTAGACGACTGATTTCACAATACAAGTCCAATGAGCAATTCATCTAACAATCTTCCAAAGTTGCCTTTAGGCCCATCGCCTAAGAGGGCGACACGTCAAGCAACGGTTGCCTGGAAAACCAACATCATTACGATTGGTGGCGATGCGCCAGTGCGCGTCCAATCCATGACCAATACCGATACCGCTGATGCGGTCGGTACTGCAATTCAAGTTAAAGAGTTAGCTCGTGCTGGCTCAGAGATGGTTCGCATCACAGTAGATACGCCAGCTGCTGCTGAAGCGGTGCCATACATTCGTGAGCAACTGGACAAGATGGATGTTTTGGTGCCATTGATTGGTGATTTCCATTACAACGGCCACACTTTATTGAATGACTATCCAGAGTGCGCCAAAGCTTTATCCAAATATCGCATTAATCCAGGTAATGTAGGTAAGGGCGCTAAGCGCGATCCGCAATTTGCACAAATGATTGAAGCCGCTTGTAAATATGACAAGCCGATTCGGATTGGTGTGAACTGGGGTAGTTTGGATCAAGACTTGCTTGCTAGCATTATGGATAGCAATGCAGCTTTGCCTATTCCCAAGACTGCGCAAGAGGTCATGATTGAGGCATTGATTCAATCCGCATTGCAGTCTGCAGAAAAAGCTGTTGAGTTCGGCATGAACCCCAATCAAATTTTGCTATCTTGCAAGGTGAGTAATGTGCAAGATTTAGTAGCCGTGTATCGCGATCTTTCCCGTCGCTCTGATTACCCATTGCATTTGGGTCTCACAGAAGCAGGCATGGGCAGTAAAGGTATTGTGTCTTCAACAGCTGCTATGGGCATCTTGTTGCAAGAGGGCATTGGCGACACCATTCGGGTCTCGCTAACTCCTGATCCAGGCGCCCCACGCGAGAATGAAATTATTGTGGCGCAAGAGATCTTACAAACCATGGGATTGCGTAATTTCACACCGATGGTGATTGCTTGCCCTGGCTGCGGTAGAACGACAAGCACGACCTTCCAAGAATTGGCTGCCAATATTCAGTCCTACCTACGCCAACAAATGCCAGTTTGGAAAAAAACTCACCCTGGTGTTGAGGCAATGAATGTCGCCGTCATGGGCTGTATTGTGAATGGCCCAGGTGAAAGTAAGCACGCGAATATTGGTATCTCATTACCCGGCACTGGCGAGACTCCTGCGGCACCCGTCTTTGTAGATGGCGTCAAGGTGAAAACTTTACGTGGCGAGAATATTGCTCAAGAGTTTCAGGTGATCGTGGATGAGTATGTGAATCAACATTACGCACCGAAATAAATTCAGCAAAACAAGAACAAGAAATAAAAACAACCAACAAGAACAACCAACAAGAACAACAAAAAATAACTGAAGCGCACAACATGACTGACCAGGCTAAGCAAGCTAATCCAGCTAAAACACAAAAGATCCAGAAAATTAATGGCGTTCGCGGCATGAATGATCTCTTGCCAGCTGATGCTGCGCAGTGGACCCATTTGGAGCATGTCTTGCGTGATCTCACTCGCGCCTATGGCTATGAGTTCTTGCGCACTCCGATTGTGGAAGCGACTGCCGTATTTCAGCGAGGCATTGGTGAAGTAACCGATATCGTTGAAAAGGAAATGTATTCCTTTGAGGATCGTCTCAATGGTGAGCAGCTGACATTGCGTCCAGAAGGTACTGCCGCTGTAGTTCGCGCTGTAGTTGAGAACAATCTTCTGTATGAAGGACCAAAGCGTCTTTGGTACACGGGCCCAATGTTCCGTCATGAGCGTCCACAGCGCGGCCGCTATCGCCAGTTCCATCAATTTGGTATTGAAGCGATGGGTTTTGCTGGTCCAGACATTGATGCAGAAATCATTTTGATGGGTCAACGCCTTTGGGATGAACTTGGTCTGAAAGGTGTACGTCTAGAGATTAATTCCTTAGGGCAGGCAAATGAGCGTGCAGAGCATCGTGCTGCCTTAGTGACTTATTTTGAGAAAAATAAAGAACAGCTCGATGAGGATTCACAGCGTCGCTTGCTGACTAACCCATTGCGTATCTTGGATTCTAAAAATCCAGCAATGCAGGATTTGATTGAAGGCGCACCGAAGCTATTGGATTTCTTGGGTGAAGAGTCGCTCAAGCATTTCGAGGCGGTTCAGGCATTGCTCAAGGCGAATAACATTCCCTGCAAGATTAATCCACGATTAGTGCGCGGTTTGGATTACTACAACCTGACTGTTTTTGAGTGGATTACCGAAGAGTTGGGAGCGCAGGGCACGATCGCTGGTGGTGGTCGCTATGATCCCTTAATTGAGCGCATGGGCGGTAAAGCTGCTCCTGCTTGTGGTTGGGCGATGGGCATGGAGCGCGTTCTAGAATTAATGATAGTTTCTGGTTCTTTGCCAGAACCGCAAGCTCAGTGCGATGCCTTTGTGATTCATCAGGGTGGTGAAACCCTCACTGCCGCGATGATTATTGCCGAACGCCTGCGTAATGCAGGTATCGATGTCATTCTGTTTTGCCCTCCAGATGGTCAATCTGCCAGCTTTAAGTCCCAAATGAAGAAGGCGGATGCCAGTGGGGCCGCCTATGCTGTCATTATTGGACCGGACGAGTTAGCTAAAAATGAGGCTCAACTCAAGGATTTGCGTAGTACTGGCGTTCAGAAGGCGGTAGACCTTGACGGCGTCGTGGAAGCGGTAATTGATGCCATAGTTGGCGCCACCGAATAGAATTAAGACATTAATTATTAATACTGTATTTATTAGCTTGGATTGACATGCCTTTAGACCTAGAAGAACAAGAACAATTAGATCAACTTAAAGCATTTTGGCAAAAGTATCGCAACCTCATTACTGGTGTAGTGACGGCGGCTTTATTTGCCTATGCAGCCTATAGTGGATATCAATGGTGGCGTACTAGCCAGGCTTCAGCAGCATCACAGCTATACGAGACGATGATTACTGCTATTGGTAAGGGTGATAAAGATCAAACCTTGCGCGCTGCCGATGATTTGCAAAAGCAGTTTTCTGGCACTACTTATGCGGCAATGTCGAGTCTAGTGGCTGCAAAAATTGCTTCTGATGCGGGCGACTCTGCAAAAGCGATGGACTATTTGCGTTGGGCTGCTAAGAATGCATCTGATCAAGGATATTTGGCTTTGGCAAAATTGCGATTAACTGCTCAGTTAATAGAGCAGGGCTCTGAAAAAGATTTAGCGGAAGCTGATGCCATTCTGAAAGACAAGTCAGTCGCTGGATTTGAGGCTTTGTGGTTAGAGCGTCGTGGTGATTGGTATTTGGCTCAAAAGAATAATGCTGATGCACGTAAGAGTTACGAAGCTGCTTGGAAACAGTTAAATGATGCAAAAGAATTCCCTGAAGAGGCACGTCGTCTCTTGAAGGTTAAATTGGATGCCGTCGGAGGAGTAGCTCAGTGATGATGGATTGCAAACGTGTAGCAAAACTAGCAAGCACAGCCCTTGTAATGGGCTCTGTCGTATTTGCCTTGGCAGCCTGCTCTGGTAGCTCACGTGTCCGCAAGCCTGCTGAACTCGTGCAAGTTAATAATCAGTTTGAGTTAGCACCAGTATGGTCAACTAGCGTTGGTTCATCTGAGTCATTTAACTTTCATCCTGCGGTAGTGGGTGACTCAGTGTACGCAGCCTCTCATCGCGGCAATCTCACCAAGATTGATCTGATGACCGGAAAAAAAGTATGGGAAGTCTCTGTGCCTGACCGCTTGTCGATTGGACCTGGATCAGATGGACGCACTACAGCTGTTGTGACCACTAAGGGCACCGTCTATGCCTATGACGACACTGGTAAGGCCATTTGGAATGTGAGTGTTGGTAGCGAAGTATTGTCAGAGCCAGTAGTAGCCGGCGGTGTAGTGATTATTCGTACGTTAGACAGTCGCTTTGTTGGTCTAGACGCGCTGACAGGTGTCCGCAAGTGGACTTACCAGCGTCAACAATCTGCTTTGTCATTACGTGTTGGCTACGGGATGCTCGCCATTGGCAATGAAGTCATCGTTACTGGCTTTGCTGGTGGTCGTTTTGGCATGATTGCCATTGCAAACGGTGGTTTAGTTTGGGAGACCCCAGTTTCTTTCCCAAAAGGCTTCTCTGAAATTGAGCGCCTCAATGACGTCACTGCTAAGCCAAGCATGGAAGGCGAAATTATTTGTGCCGTTTCTTATCAGGGTCGCGTAGGTTGCGGTCAAGCGCGTACGGGCAATTTATTGTGGTTTAAAGATTACTCAAGCTACACCGGTACAGCGCAGAGTCCTGATCTGGTTTTCTCGTCAAATGAAAAGTCTTATGTCACTGCATTCGCAGTGAAAGACGGCTCACAAGTCTGGGAAAACACCCAGCTGACATTTAGGGATGTTGGTGAGCCGATGGCAGTTGGTAAGGTACTACTCCTTGGCGATGCCCAAGGTTATGTGCATGCACTCTCACAAGCGAATGGTGACATGCTGGCACGTATTCGCCATGACAGTAGTCCAATCACAGCCGCACCGATTGCGGTGAACGGCCTCATCTTGGTTCAGTCTCAAGGTGGAAAACTAGCGGCGTACAGTCCAAAATGAATCCAGTAATTACTATTGTCGGTCGTCCTAACGTTGGTAAATCGACGCTCTTTAATCGCCTAACGCGTTCACGTGATGCTTTGGTGGCTGACTTCTCGGGCCTTACCCGAGATCGTCACTATGGTAAAGGTCGCATTGGTGAGCGCGCATTTATTTGCGTAGACACCGGTGGTTTTGAGCCAGTAGCCAAGACCGGTATCGTTGCTGAGATGGCCAAGCAAACTAAGCAAGCAGTTGCTGAGTCTGACATTGTTATTTTCTTGGTGGATGGCCGCTTAGGTATGGCGCCACAAGATCGCGTGATTGCAGATTTCTTGCGGAAGACGGGCAGACCAGTCATCCTGGCGGTGAATAAAACTGAAGGCATGCAAGCTGGCGTGGTCACTGCAGACTTTCATGAGCTAGGTCTTGGTGAGCCATTCCCGATTTCATCTGCGCATGGTGATGGTGTACGCGGTTTGATTGATGATGCTTTGGATTCTTTAGGTATTCCGGAGCCAGAGCCGGAAGAGCTAGAAAACGATCCTAATCGCCCAATGAAGATTGCGGTAGTGGGTCGTCCGAACGTTGGTAAATCTACTTTGATCAATAAATTGATCGGGGAAGAGCGCGTGATTGCATTTGATATGCCAGGCACAACGCGTGATGCGATCGAAGTTCCTTTTGAACGTAACGGCAAGCCTTATATCTTGATTGATACTGCGGGCCTGCGTCGTCGTGGCAAAGTATTTGAGGCGATTGAGAAGTTCTCCGTTGTTAAAACTTTGCAAGCCATTGCCGATTGCAACGTGGTTATCTTGATGCTCGATGCACAACAAGATATCTCCGAGCAAGATGCCCATATCGCCGGCTTTATTGTGGAAGCAGGGCGTGCATTGGTTGTTGCCGTCAATAAATGGGATGGTTTGGACGCCTACGTTAAAGAGCGTGCACGTTTAGAGATTGCCCAAAAACTGCGCTTCCTCGATTTTGCAAACGTACATCCAATATCAGCCAAAAAAGGTACAGGCCTCAAAGAGTTATTCAAGGACGTTGATTTGGCCTATGCAGCAGCGATGGCTAAATTACCAACACCTAAACTCACCCGTATTTTGCAAGAGGCCATTGAGCATCAGCAGCCTAAGCGCGTGGGTATGGGTCGTCCAAAATTGCGCTATGCCCACCAAGGTGGTATGAACCCCCCGATTGTGGTGATTCATGGAACTTCATTAAGTGGTGTAACAGATAGCTATAAACGCTATTTAGAAGGTCGCTTTAGGGATGTCTTCAAGTTACGCGGCACGCCATTGCGTATTCAGATGAATACAGCCAAAAACCCCTACGTTGATGCGGACAAGGGCAAAAAAGGGAAAAAGAAGTAAAAAGATGGAATTGGCGATACAGTTTTAATTGTGTTTGAATTATGTTTTAGGTGGAGGGGCTTGATTTTTGAATATCAGACCCCCTTATGTTGGAGGTAGACGGCAGCAGTAAGCAGCAGTAGGCAGTAGATTAATCAATAAAAAAAGCAAGACTCCCAAAAATAGAAGCAGCGTATAAAAATCAATAAGGAGCAGTATGAATAACAGCAAAGTCCAATTACTACAGGATCCCTTCCTCAATGCCTTGCGCAAAGAGCATGTTCCTGTATCCATCTACCTTGTTAACGGTATCAAGCTGCAAGGCAATATTGAATCATTCGATCAATATGTAGTCCTATTGCGCAATACCGTGACACAGATGGTTTACAAACACGCCATTTCTACAATCGTCCCTGCTCGAGCAGTGGAGTTCCGTACGGAAGAAGTTAGCTCTGTATAAAACAGGTGTAGATGCGGCACGCGCCGTTCTAGTTGGAGTTGATACCGGTCGCGAAGATTTTGCGGACAGCATGGCAGAGCTCAGCCTATTGGCTGATAGTGCCGGCTCTATTCCTACAGCGAGTGTGATTGCCCGAAAGGGCAAAACCGATCCCGCTTTATTCATTGGCTCAGGTAAGGCGAATGAAGTTAAAAAAGTAATGGAAGAGCAAGGTGCTGAATTGGCCATCTTCAACCATCCGCTATCCCCAACACAGCAACGCAATCTAGAACGCCATATTGGCTTTCATGTCATGGACCGTACCGGCCTGATTTTGGATATATTTAGTCAAAGAGCGCAAAGCCATATTGGTAAAACTCAGGTTGAGCTAGCCCAGGTGCGATATCGCATGTCTAGGCTGGTGCGGGCTTGG
This sequence comes from Pseudomonadota bacterium, assembly GCA_041179645.1. Lineage (GTDB taxonomy): Bacteria > Pseudomonadota > Gammaproteobacteria > Burkholderiales > Burkholderiaceae > Polynucleobacter. Next base: position 2,821 of record JBEGSZ010000005.1, on the reverse strand, counting down.
AGTCACCTAGAGCGTCAACGCGGGGGTATTGGTGTGCGAGGCGGTCCGGGTGAAACCCAGATGGAGTTGGACCGGCGGATGCTGGCTACCAAGGCGAAGCGCCTAGAAACCGAGTTGGAGAAGCTTCAGCGCCAACAAAGAACCCAAAGAAGAGCTCGAAATCGCAAGGATGTTTTCTCGGTTTCACTGGTTGGGTACACCAATGCTGGTAAATCGACCTTATTTAATGCCCTTACAAAAGCAGGGACATATGCCGCAGATCAGCTATTTGCAACCCTAGATACCACCTCCAGAAAGGTTCATTTGGATGGTGTGGGGTCCATTGTGGTCTCCGATACGGTCGGTTTTATCCGTGAATTGCCTCACCAGTTGGTAGAGGCTTTTAGGGCCACTTTGGATGAAACCATCCATGCGGACTTGATTTTGCATGTGATTGACGCCTGTAGCCCGGTAGCTAGGGAGCAAAAGGCTGAAGTAGAGGCCGTTTTGCGCGAAATCGGGGCTGATGACATCCCTCGTATTGAGATCATGAATAAGATTGACCAGATGCCTCAGACCTTTACGGAAGGGGCTGTCCTGGTCCGCGATTCCGAAGGAATTCCGAGCCAGGTTTTCCTTTCCGCCAAGACTGGCTTAGGCCTGGATTTATTGCGTTCAGCGCTGGCCGAATGCTCTCAAATGACTGATAGAATAAGGGTCGAGCAGAATCGTGCCAAAGTCCAGATGGACCCGGACGAGTTTTTAGCTCCTTTACCCGAACGACCAGAGACTTCTGAATTTAACCCGATTCCCAACCGAAAATATTCACCAAACGATGCGTAAATTTCTCGAGCTGTTCTCGGTCAATGATCCGGGCTGGGGTAATAGTCACCCAGGTAGCGGATCTAAGGATGCCAAAAGCGGGCAGGGTAGTGAGCAATCTCCTCAGGCGGAACCTGGTAATCTAGACACTGATAAACCAGTGGAAGTTCAACCAAATACCCCAAGACCAAACAATCAACCTGCTAAGCCGGATGGCCCACCCGATTTAGATGAGTTGTGGCGCGATTTCAACGATCGTCTCAGCGGCATTTTTGGCGGCAAGAAAAAACCTGGCGCATCATCCAGTAAGCCTGTGAATAAGCCGAGCAGCACTGATATTCCTCCGCCGTCTCAGCGTGGCAACGGTGGCGGCAATGGCGGCAATGGCGGCGGTGGTTTGAATGCACCCAACTTCAACTTCACAAATCCTTTTGGCTCCAAAGCCACAGTGATATTGGCTGCTGGTGGCGTGGCATTAATTTGGATGTTCAGTGGCTTCTACATTATTCAAGAGGGTCAGTCTGGTGTGGTGACTACCTTTGGTAAGTACTCTTACACCGCGGGTCCTGGTATTAATTGGCGTATGCCTTGGCCAGTCCAGGCTGAGCAAACGGTCAATGTTTCAGGAGTGCGTTCTGTAGAGGTGGGGCGCTCCATTTTGATTAAGGCAACTAATCAAAAAGACACTTCAATGCTGACTGAAGATGAAAACATTATTGATGTGCGCTTTGCCGTTCAGTACCGCCTAAAAGATCCAACAGATTATTTATTTAATAATCGCGATCCTGATACGACTGTGGTGCAAGCTGCAGAAACTGCAGTGCGTGAAATTGTTGCGCGTAGCAAGATGGATACTGTTTTGTATGAAGGCCGCGAAAAGATTGCAATTGATTTGGCAGCTTCGATACAAAAAATTCTGGATAGCTATAAAACAGGTATCTATGTCACGAGCGTAACTGTGCAAAACGTTCAACCACCAGAGCAGGTGCAAGCGGCGTTTGATGATGCTGTAAAGGCAGGTCAAGACCAAGAGCGCTTGAAGAGTGAGGGCCAGGCCTATGCTAATGACATCATTCCGCGTGCAAAAGGTACGGCCGATCGACTCATTCAAGAAGCTGAAGGTTATAAGGCGAGAGTGGTTGCAACTGCAGAGGGTGATGCAAATCGCTTCAAGCAAGTTCTGACTGAGTATGCAAAAGCGCCTGGCGTGACTCGTGATCGTATGTACATTGATAGCATGCGTGAGATGTACAACAATGTATCCAAAGTATTGGTAGACACTACTAAGAGCAATAGCATGCTCTATTTACCTCTCGATAAGATCATTGCGCAGGTGAGTGCGGAAAGTGCGCAAGTGGCTACCGGTCAAGCTTCAACCTCCACGCCTACTGGCTCTGTAACGGTGGGTGGTGCAACGGGTAACCCAGCCGCTCCATTTAGCAACAATGCAAGTAGCTCAAGCAGTAGCAATACCCCTAGCACTGGCGCTTCCGATAAACGCGACGGACTCAGAAGTCGTGATAGAGGGGATTCAAGATAATGAATGCAAATCGTCTCTTAGTCGCCATCGCTGGTCTGCTTGCTCTGGTCTATATTCTGGCATCTAGTATTTTTGTTGTTGATCAGCGCAACTTTGCTGTAGTGTTTTCATTTGGGCAAATTGTGCGCGTGATTGAGCAGCCTGGTTTGCAAGTAAAGCTACCAGCCCCTTTTGAAAATGTCCGCTTCTTTGATCGTCGCATTTTGACAATTGACACTCCTGAAGCAGAGCGCTTTATTACCTCAGAGAAGAAAAATCTCCTGGTGGATTCTTACGTTAAATGGCGCATTGTTGATCCCCGTAAGTTCTTTGTGAGCTTTAAGGGTGATGAACGTTTAGCGCAAGATCGTCTTACACAGTTAGTACGCTCGGCATTGAATGAAGAGTTCACTAAGCGCACGGTTAGAGAAATCATCTCAGATCAGCGCGAACAAGTGATGCAAGGTATTCGTAAAAAAGTAGCCGATGATGCATCCGATA
>JBEGSZ010000004.1:0-36254 GCA_041179645.1 Pseudomonadota bacterium | reverse complement strand
GCTCCTACGGCTGGCAATAGTGCCACCTGCAAGAGCTGTGCTCACTGCCCTTGGATGGCCATGAATGGTTTACAAGGGATACTGAATTGTCTTGAGAATGCTTCCGGTGAAATCTTTATCGAGGAAGATATTCGAGTGAAGGCGTTAGGCTGCATCGAACGCATGCTGGACTTCACCCAGAATCATCCTGATCTGCTTGCCAAAGCACAGCATGGCTTTGTCAAAAATATTGGTGTGGCTTAATTATTTATTTTGTCTTTTGTTTTTTCTTAATTTAGATCGATTCATTCATGTTTGAGTACAACGAGACCTTAGAGCAAGCCCGCCAACGCAATATTACTGATGCGCTAATGGAAGATATTGGTACAGGTGACTGGACTGCAATGCTAGTTTCCAGCAAGCCTGTTCATGCACAACTTATTGTTCGTGAGCAGGCTGTGCTGTGTGGGGTAGATTGGTTTGAAGGCACACTCAAGAAATTAGATCCTGCAGCAAAGGTGACCTGGCACTACCTAGAGGGTGACTTGATGAAACCCGATACTAAAGTTTGCGATATTGAAGCCAATTCTCGCGCCCTACTCTCTGCTGAGCGCCCCTGCATTAACTTCTTACAAACCCTCTCTTGGACTGCCAGCATTGCGCGTCAGCATGTGGATGCAATTGCGGGTGTCAGCCCCAATCCAAAGGGTTGTGCAGTACTCGATACCCGCAAAACGATTCCGGGCTTACGTCAGGCGCAGAAATACGCAGTACGTGTGGGTGGCGGCCAAAACCAACGTCTTGCACTCTGGCATGGCATCTTGATTAAAGAGAATCACATCGCTGCTGCAGGTGGTGTTGCTGCTGCAGTCAAGGCTGCCCAGGCATTGAATTCAGGGGTGGATATTCAAGTAGAAGTGGAAAACTTTGCTGAATTAAAAGAAGCTTTGGATGCTGGAGCAAAGAGCATCTTGATTGATAACTTCACCACCGAGCAAATGAAAGAAGCTGTTGCGTTTACTAATGGCCGCGCCTTATTGGAGGCCTCTGGCGGTATCGACCTCGATCAGATGCGCGCAATTGCTGCTACTGGCGTTGATCGCATCTCCCTCGGAAAGCTGACTAAAGACATTAAGGCGGTGGATTTCTCAATGAGAATATCCGCATAAAACTCAATCTTTAGGTTTCAGTGCTTTCGGAATTTCCCTCAGCTTGAGGCGTCAGAATAGTCGGATAAGAAACTGCCCAAGTACCTGGGTAATCGCGACTGTAGTGCAATCCCCTGCTCTCTCTGCGCATGAGCGCTGATCTCACGATCAGCTCTGCGCATTCCAATAGATTGCGAAGCTCAATTAAGTCACGCGTTACTTTAAAGTTCGCGTAATACTCTTGTACTTCGTATCTGAGGAGTTTTATGCGGTGTAAGGCCCGCTCTAAGCGGCGGTTGGTTCTGACAATACCAACGTAATTCCACATTAATGAACGTAGCTCATCCCAGTTATGGGCAATCACCACTTGCTCATCTGCATCCTCAACCTGGCTCTCATCCCATAAAGGTAAATTGGGCATAACGGGAGTCTTGAGTGAAGAGATATCTTGGGCAGCAGCTTTACCAATGACTACACACTCCAATAGTGAGTTACTAGCCAAGCGATTAGCACCATGCAAACCGGTATAAGTGGCTTCACCTACCGCATATAAGCCAGCCAAATCCGTACGCCCTTTGAGATCAGTTACGACTCCGCCACAGGTGTAATGCGCTGCTGGCACTACCGGAATAGGCTCTTTAGTGATGTCCAAACCTAGGCTCATACAACGTGCATAGATCATTGGGAAATGCTCTTTAATAAAGGCTTCGCCCAAATGAGTAGCGTCCAAATGCACGTAATCTAAGCCGTGCTTCTTCATCTCAAAGTCGATTGCTCGGGCAACAATATCACGAGGAGCTAACTCATTGCGCTCATCATGCTCTGGCATAAAGCGGGTGCCGTTTGGAAGCTTGAGTAAACCACCCTCACCTCGCATCGCCTCTGTAATGAGGAAAGTGCGATCACTTGGGTGATACAAACATGTTGGATGAAACTGAATAAATTCCATATTGCCGACGCGGCAGCCTGCTCGCCAAGCCATCGCAATGCCATCGCCTGTAGCGGTGTCGGGGTTACTGGTGTATCTGTAGACTTTACCAACGCCGCCAGTTGCCAATACTACTGACTTAGCCTCAATTGTTTCTACACAATTGTTCTTAATATCGAGGGCATACACACCATAGCAACGATTGGGCTTAGTGCGTTGCGTCTTCGCATCCAAGTGGCGATTAGTGATGAGGTCTAAAGCAATCCAGTGCTCTAGCAGTTGAATATTTTTATGGGCTCTTGCCTTATCAAGCAATACCTCATGAATAGCTTTACCAGTTGCATCAGCTACGTGCGCAATCCGACGTTGGCTATGACCGCCTTCACGCGTGAGATGCAAACCCATTGGGCCAGTCTCATCAGAAGTAAAAGGAACGCCCTGCTCGACCAACCAACGAATGGCTTCAGCACTCTCTTCAGCAATGTATCGAGCAGTAGACTCCACCACAAGGCCTGCTCCAGCCTCTAAGGTGTCGTTCACATGCGCATCAATGCTGTCGTGCTCTTTATCAACCACCCCAACAATGCCGCCCTGCGCCCAAGCAGTTGCAGCCTCACCTAGGCCGCGTTTAGCCATCACAATAACTGGCTGCGTCTCTGCCATATGCAGAGCAACAGTTAACCCTGCCAAGCCCGCTCCGATAATCAGGACGGGCAACTCTGCTTTAGGGTTAGCTGCTGAAGTTTGGGGTTTTGAACTGGCCATGGAGGGTTAATTCTAAAGGGCAATGGAATATTGTGTTGATTATCTCTTGATGTCTCGATAGAAGTTTTCATGAGAGCCGATTGCCTCGAGATATATCAGCCTCAAACCGTCATCAAGCGAGTAACCAAGCAAGTAGAGTTGGCCATTACTTTTGAACTTGTATACCAACAATGCAGCTAAATCACCCTTCTTTCTTTCGCCGATTGAAGGTTTATTTGAAACAATTCCTACAGCGCCATCTACATCCTTGGCGATATTGTCATTTAGCTTTTTATATTGTCTGGCGAATCGGCGCGTTTGAATAACTGAATGCGCCATCAAACCTTCTTAGAGCGGGGAATGAAAGGCGTACCATCTGTCCTCGGCTCAGCTAGTGATGCCAAAGAGGCGGTAATAAATGAAATTGGGAGATCGGGGTTATCAATTGCAGCCCTGCCTACGGTGGCCCAAAACTCAAGCTGGCCGGCAATAGTCCGATGCTCAGTCTTAGCCTCTGATTTCGCTGCTTCATATAGATTGTCATCAATTCTGACTGGCATGCCCATCAAAAATCTCCTGTTCAGTCCATTCTACTACAAAAGTAGCAAGATAGAAAATAAGGTCATTTCCAAGAAAAAACCGCCCGAAGGCGGCCTTTTCTCAAGTGAACCAATGATCAGTGAGTCGATTCATCTTTCTGCCCCTTCGGATCATTAGTGCCGTAGCCCATTACCGGGGCCGCATGACCACCTTTAGCGAGCTTGACTGCACAGTACTTAAATTCCGGAATCTTGCCAAAAGGATCTAAGGCGGAGTTCGTGATTAAGTTAGCTGCAGCCTCATAGTAAGCAAACGGAATAAAGATCACGCCACGTGGAGTACCATCATCTCTACGCACATGAATTCCTACTTCGCCGCGACGTGACTGAACTGTAATCACATCGCCAGCTGAAACACCCAGCTGAGTCATATCTTCACCATTCATGGAGACGGTAGCCATTGGCTCAATTGCATCCAAGACGGTTGCACGGCGAGTCATACTGCCGGTATGCCAATGCTCTAACTGACGGCCTGTAATCAACACAAATGGATACTCCGCATCAGGGCGCTCATTCGCAGGAATGATGTCGGCAGGAACCAACTTGACCTTGCCGTCTGTCGTAGCAAACTTGTCATCAAATACGATTGGACGACCTGGGTCTTCAGCAGATAAACATGGGTATGTCACGCTAGATTCCTTCTCTAAGCGCTCCCAAGTAATACCGTTGATGGCGGCATGCATTGCTTGGCGCATCTCGTCATACACCTCTGCAACACCATCATCTGCACCCTGGTAATTCCAGTTCAAGCCCATACGCTTCGCAATTTGCTGAATGATCCATAGATCAGGTTTGGCATCTCCAGGAGGATTGATGGCTTTCTTGCCCATCTGCACCATACGATCGGTATTGCTAGCAGTACCCACCTTCTCTGGCCATGCACTTGCTGGCAATACTACGTCTGCCAAGAGTGCGGTCTCAGTCATGAAGATATCTTGTACGACTAGCAGGTCTAGGGACGCCAAAGCATGACGAGCATGATTTAAATCAGGGTCACTCATCGCTGGATTCTCGCCCTCGACATACATACCGCGAATCTTATCTGGATCACTATCCGGCGCAGTGATCTTATGCATGATCTCTACAACGGTATAGCCAGGTTTCTTATCTAATGGAGTATCCCAGAACTTTTCAAACCACGCGTGTGCTTCTGGATTATCAACGCGTTGGTAGTTCGGGAACATCATCGGAATCAAGCCAGCATCACTAGCGCCTTGAACGTTATTTTGCCCACGTAGTGGATGTAAGCCAGAGCCTGGCTTACCAATTTGGCCAGTAATACTGACCAAAGCAATTAAGCAACGAGCGTTGTCAGTTCCATGAACGTGCTGGCTGACACCCATGCCCCACAAAATCATCGCTGATTTGGTAGTGGCAAACTCACGCGCAACTTCACGTAAAGTCTCTGCCGGAATACCGCAGATTGGTGCCATTGCTTCTGGGCTATAGCCCTTGATGTTTTCTTTGAGTGCTTCAAAATTATTAGAGCGGTTCTTGATAAAGTCTTTATCAACCAAGCCTTCTTCAATAATGGTGAAGATCATGGCATTGAGCATCGCCACATCAGTGTCTGGCTTGAACTGCATCGTGCGCCAAGCATGCTTACTGATATCGGTTTTGCGTGGATCGCACAAGACAATCTTAGCGCCACGTTTAGCTGCGTTCTTGAACCAAGTAGCAGCAACAGGATGGTTGGCCGTTGGATTGGATCCAATCAACATGATCAAACTGGAGTGCTCAACATCATTCACTTGATTGCTTACCGCGCCTGAACCAACACCCTCTAAAAGAGCGGCAACGGATGAAGCATGGCAAAGACGTGTGCAGTGGTCGACGTTGTTACTACCAAAACCTGTACGTACGAGTTTTTGGAACAGGTAAGCCTCTTCATTGCTACCTTTAGCAGAACCAAAGCCCGCTAAGACCTTATTACCGTATTGATCTTTGAGCTTCTTCAAGCCACCGCCGGCAACTTCAAGCGCCTCTTCCCAAGTTGCTTCACGGAAGATATTGGACCAATCTTGCTTACCTTCAAGCAAGGCCTCATCTTTAGCAACACCTGCTTTACGAATCAGTGGTTTAGTTAAGCGCTGTGGATTGTGGATGTAATCCATACCAAATCGACCCTTAACGCAAAGACGATTGTGGTTGGCTGGACCATCGCGACCCTCAACACTCACAATCTTTTCATCTTTAACGTTGTAAGTGATTTGACAACCTACGCCGCAGAAAGGACATACTGAATCAACTTTGCGATCCACTGTTTGTGAACCAATTAAACCCTTAGGCATTAATGCGCCTGTTGGGCAAGCCTGTACACATTCACCACAGGCAACGCAAGTGCTATCACCCATTGGATCATTGAGGTCAAATACGATCTCACTATGTGCGCCACGCATCGCGTAGCCGATCACATCGTTGACCTGCTCTTCACGACAAGCACGCACGCAACGATTACATTGAATACACGCATCCAAGTTCACAGCCATCGCTGGGTGAGACACGTCATTACCGACTTTTTCACGGCGCAAAGCTTTTAACTCTGGACGTACTGTGACATCCATGCGAGCAGCCCAAGTGCTGAGCTCACCATGTTGATTCTTCTGCTCTTCTTCTTTACTGTCACCTACCCATTTAAATCCTTCGTCAGGCATATCGGACAGCAACATCTCCAATACGAGCTTTTGACTCTTCAATGCGCGCTCACTATTGGCTTTGACATCCATGCCTGGGGTAGCGCTACGGCAGCAGCTTGGTGCTAGCGTGCGTTCACCGTTGATCTCAACAACGCAAGCGCGGCAGTTGCCATCAGGGCGATAGCCGTCTTTAAAACACAGATGTGGAATATCGATACCGTGGCGTTTAGCCGCCTTGAGAATCGTCTCACCTTCGTAAGATACAATGGTTTTCCCGTCTAGCTTGAACTCAACGGTTTGCAATTCAAGTTCTTTAGGATTTACTGGTGCGTTCATATTTGTCTCGTTTTTCCCTTAGTGATTGCTTGCTGATTAAGCAACTTCTTCTGGGAAATATTTAGCAATACAGCGAATGGGGTTTGGTGCAGCCTGGCCTAGACCACAGATGGAGGCATCCACCATGACAGTTGCTAAGTCTTCTAGCGTATCTTGATCCCAGGATTTGGACTGCATGAGCTTCGCAGCCTTGCTGGTACCAACACGACATGGCGTACATTGACCACAACTCTCATGCTCAAAGAAGTGCATGACGTTGAGTGCCATATCGCGTGCCTTGTCTTTATCGCCAAACACCATGACAGCAGCAGAGCCAATGAAACAACCGTAAGGTTGCAAAGTATCAAAGTCGAGTGGGATGTCATTCATCGTTGCTGGCAAGATGCCGCCAGATGCGCCACCAGGCAAGTAACCATAAAACTTGTGGCCATCTTGCATGCCTCCACAGTATTCATCTATCAATTCTTGAATAGTAATGCCGGCAGGTGCCAACTTCACACCAGGGTTCTTAACTCGGCCGCTGACGCTATAGCTACGCAAGCCTTTGCGATCATGGCGACCAAAAGAGCTAAACCATTCTGGACCGCGCTGAACAATATCGCGCACCCAATAAAGGGTTTCAAAATTGTGCTCTAGCGTTGGACGACCAAATAGTCCTACTTGCGCAATGTATGGAGGGCGCATACGGGGTTCGCCGCGCTTACCTTCAATACTTTCAATCATGGCGGATTCTTCACCGCAAATATACGCACCAGCGCCACGACGCAATTCAATCAGAGGTAATTTGAATGGGGGATTGGCTTTGAGCTTAGCTAACTCTGCTTCGAGCAATTCACGGCAGCCGTGATACTCATCACGCAAATAAATATAGCAAGCATCAATGCCAACAACATTGGCAGCAATCAGCAAGCCCTCTAAGAAACGATGTGGATCACGCTCTAAATAAGTACGATCTTTAAATGTACCTGGCTCGCCTTCGTCAATATTCACAGCCATTAACTTAGGAGCAGTTTGATCCTTCACAATGCGCCACTTACGACCCGCTGGAAAGCCTGCGCCACCGAGACCACGAAGGCCTGAGTTTTCCATGGCCTTGATAATGCTCTCAGCATCTTTTTTGCCATCAATAATTTCTTTAGCCAAGGCATAACCACCTTGCTCGCGATATGACTCATAGCCAACATAGTCTGGCGAGACAGCTTGATTTTCGCCCTGAGGAGAAACACCCTTCTCCGCCAAAGCAGCTGGATCAAAGTTCGCACTATCTTTGGCCATTGGCTGCGTGGTGAGATTATTCTTGACGGTAGCGCTGACCTTATCGGCGGTAGCGAACAAGACTGGGTACTGATGCACCACCGCTACTGGTGCCTGCTCACAACGGCCTACGCAAGGTGCGGCCACAACTTTTACGTTTGGATTGCCTAAGATGGCTGGCAACTTTGACAAAAGGTTTTGTGCGCCCGCTAATTCACAAGCGATGCCATCACATACGCGTACGGTGATATCCGCAACAGGATCATTACCACGCACCACTTCGAAGTGATGGTAGAAAGTCGCAACTTCATAGACTTCAGCCATCGGCAAATTCATTTCTTTTGCGAGGGCAACTAAATGACGATCATGCAAAGCACGGTATTCATCATTGAGTTTATGTAAATTTTCAATCAGCAAATCACGACGATGAGGAGCAGCACCAATTAACTGGCGAACCTCTGCCAAGGACGCATCATCTGCTTGACGTCCTTTAAGCTTACTTTTGCGACGAATGGTTTCCCTTAAATCATCTGCAGTTGCCACAGCAACAGCCTTGATTTCTCCAGAGGGTTTTGGGTGATTCATAGTAATAGTCTCTAATTTCTAATCGCAATAATGATGCTGTTTTTATATGTCTTAAGCCCTGCTTGAGAACACCTGAAGTGGCGAGAAATACTTTGCCTCACCTTATATAGGGAATTCCCAAAATCACGATCGATTTTGGGTTATTTCTGCACCCAAGTCCTTGACGGAGCTCAAGTGAATTTATTAAGGGTAAACCCTAGTTTAAATAACTGATGGGGACGGCTTGTCGCCAGGCGGGAGTGAGTAATCCAGCTTACGCTCATAAACACGAGCTTTGAAGCACTCGTTGTAGCCTTTGCTGCCTATTTGCCAACCAATAGAGGTGCAATCATCTTGAGCTGCCGACTCAATGGAGCCGCATCCAGATAAGGCAATCGCAGTAATAGCGGCAAGAATAGCTAAGGGGCGCAATGTAGTTGAATTCATACCTCAAGTCTACTTGATTCTGACTTCCACTTCGAGGGGAACACCCTCCCGCCCTGCGCTGACACCCTTTACCTCACCCAGGCTAATTCGATCATTTAGCCCTGGGTTACTTTTGACCATCAGGCTTTGCGCCAGCTTGGCCCGATTTTTGGCCAAACTCTTCAGATCATCCTCAGTCACGGGAATGCCAGCAATCAGCTCTGCGTGTAGTTGTTCATTGCGCTCCGCTCCGTCGGGCAGAGTAATCAAACGTTGACCCAATTTAATTCTGCCAACGTATTGCGCATAGGCCGACTTCAAGCCAGATTGCACCTTGGTATCTGAGAAATCAGGCACGGGGATGGGGTCATTAGGGGAGATATTCATTCCAGCCGCTTTCAGAATAGCCAAATCTGCAGTGGCACGAGCCAAGGCAAGTTTGTCAGCGTTGGGGTCATAAGTGCCAGCGAGCTCCAGAGTGGCATTCGGTTTCTTGGCGAGAAAATCGCCAAACTTTTCTAGGCGATCCTGATCTGGTGGCAAGTACACCGCCTCACCCAGCACTGCGTTCACACCTTCATTAGCACCCATTCCCAAGAGTGCGCCTAAAGCCCTAAATGGCGCAGTAGCTACATTGGTAAGCACATTGCTAATCGCCTGCCATACCAAACCGCTTGCGCTGAACTCTGGTGAATCGACATTGCCAGCAATATTGATGGTGACGTCAATCGTGTCGTCAGAATCTTCTAGCAGTGCGATTGCTAAACCCAGTGGTAATTTTTTTCCTTGAAAGTCAGCCACCTCTTCGCCAAGCTCAATCTTCTTAATAACGATTTGATTGCTTCCCTTCAGATCGCCATCCTTGGCGCTGTAATGCAAATTCAAATTGACTCGACCGCTAGCAATTTGGTAACCCGCAAACGTCATGACGGCGGGATTAAATGCATTAAGTGGAACATTCTTGAAATTGAGCGTGACGTCGTTATTGCGGCGCGGGTCATCAAATGAAATCTGACCCTTGCCTCGCAGCGATCCGGATTCAGCCAGCACACCATCCAGAGTCATGACCGATGAATGCCCTGGGAGATTATTAATATTTATAAAACCGACATTGAGCTTTCTGAGATTGACCTTAAAGTTGGGCTTCATAGCCAGGTCGGAAAATTGCATTTCAGCTTCACGCAATCTCAATGTCTTGATATCTAGAGCAAAAGATGATTTTTCTTTTTCTACTGGCGGCAACTTCTCCGCATCAGCAGTCTCTGCGCTTGGCTTGGAAAATAAGCGCCTGAAATTAGAGAAGCCCTTTTCATCAATCTCAAATCGAAGAACCGGTTGATTGACCGATACCTCATGAATAAGCAAACTGGATCTGGAATTCTTTGAACTCTGATAGTTAAATTGATTTACATCTGCTGACTTCCAGCTCACGAGAGATTGTTTTTGTCCTTGCTCCAGTAAATCCAAATCTAGCAAATGCAAATCCCCGGATACGGTCAGCTCATCACCCTTGAAGCCGATATCAACAGCGGACTGTATTAGCCCGCCCTGAGCCTGCAACTCTTTATTAGCAGGGAGTAAGCCGATAAACGGCACAATCGAAATATTTTCCACTTCGACTCTTCCGGCAATCGATTTATCTGACTTTAAATCCCAGCGGGAGTGAATGCGCCCATCATCAATCTCCAAGTTAATCAGAGCACCGATTGCATCTGGAGCAGGATTATCTAACGCACCTTTGATTGCAAAATGCTTAAAGGCAAGCTTCTGACTCATCCCTGGGATGGTAAAACGCAGTGCGCCTAGGTTTACTCCGTACTGACCACGCACACCATTCACATCACCTTCTTTATCGTAGTTTGCAATGTCAAATAGCTCGATAGAAAGTGACTTCAGTTGCTCATGCACTTGTTTGCTGGGATCTGAAATCTCTACAGCAGCATTCGAGATCTTAAAATCATCTACAGAAATTTTGACATTCTTTTTGGGCTCAGCCGGATCTGATGGCGGTAAATTGCGTGTAATCGCAGCAATCAATTCCTGCCAATTCCATAGAGCCGATTTACCTTTGGCGTCATGTTTTTCAAGCAATACACTGGGCTCATCAAACAGAATCTCATCGAACCCCACCTCACCAATGATGAGGCGCGACCACTTCAGCATTACTACGGATTTCTTAAGTGTTAGCAACTTACCTTGATGGTTATCAGCCAATCGAAGGCCATCAATCTCGATACGCAATCGTAAAGGAGAAATGCTGAGGTCTTGGTAGGTAATTGCGTAACCAATCTTTTTGCCATAAGCCTCTACCGCATTGTTGATGGCGCCCGGCACCCAAAGATGTGCTGCACCCCAGAATAATGAGATCAAAACAGCAAATGCCACAATGACCCGAACCAGCCAAAGACGGAGAAATACAGTCTTAGGCAAGATAGATTGAATCAACTTAGAGCTCCTAGACAAAAATTTCATATCTATCTGCGCACACAATTGGGCGCAAAGCTCTGGCATGCTTTTGCATCTTTACTATTCCATAATTGGACATTGTCTTGAGGGTTCGGGATAGATTACCCTGCTTTCGCCCAGTTAATTCAGCTAACTCAGAGATAGAAATTGGCTTTGATTCCCGAATGACGTTGAGTAACGCACGATTTTCATCACTTAAAACTTGAGCCAATGAGCGCATTGACGTAAACCATATCTTGGGATCGCTTGGGTGAGCCCGTAGCTGACCCTTAGCAATCATCAGTACACGCTGACGCATTTGTTGTTGAGACGCAATTCCTATCTTAATAACTTTCATTTATCCCTCGCCAAACTCAACACTCTATCGACATCTTCAAAAAAATCTTTTAGCAACTGATAGGCATTCTTAAACTGATAACTTATTCCAAGGTCTGTTGCGCATCGATGCTTGTGATCATAAGGAAGCCTACGATTTGCATAGCCAGAATTTTTTGTTGAATGCGCATTGTCATAACCCAGAATTCGAACTCCTTGCGGGTTGTGCAAAGTTAAGGAATATCGAATTCCATGTGGAATGGACAAAGTTACATCTACCTCCCACGCCTCAATCTTTACCCAATAACCATCTTCCTGATCCAGGATCTGCTCATGTAGATCTAATAAAACATTCTTACCCGGTGATTTCATTACCTAAATATATCAACTAATGATATATCAAAAGTATCAACCCCACTAGTATCCGGGGCGCTACGTACTAATCAAGATTTCTATGCGGGAGGAAATCCTACCTTTTGCTGCCAACTGTTATTAAATACATGAATGATGGGCTTTTCATAGACACCCGCCTTGGTGAATGGCTCATCTGCTAACCAAGCCTCAACATCTGCCTTGCTTGGAAAATCCATCACCAACAAACTACCCACAGTTGTTTTGCCATCTTCTGATGTGAGCGGGCCAGCAAAAGCCATTTTGTCTGCGAGCTTACCCAAATAGGCACGGTGCTCTGGTCGCACTTGAATGCGCAATTCTGCAGTGCCAGGTCGATCCATTAAAAGGATTGCAAAGATCATGTTCTCTCCTATTTATCTCTCATACCTAGATCTTACGGCAAGCGGAAAAAGAAAAACCGCCCGAAGGCGGTTTCTCACACAAAGCTATTAAAACGAATTAAGCAGCGGTATTAGGCTGACTTACGGCTTTTAGCAGCTGGCTTAGCTACAGCGTATTGACCTTGAATGTTAGCCAATGCAGCATCAACACTTTTCTCAAAGTTTGCGAAAGCGTCAGTTGCTGAAGCGCGAACTTGGTCAAACTGTTGGAGTGAAGTTTCAAAAGCAGTTTTGAATGCAGATACAAATGCCTCTGAACCAGCAGGAGCTGTCTTAGTAGCTTCTTTAACAAACTTAACCATATCAGCACGTGCGTCATCAATAGAAGCGTCAACTACTTGCGCAACTTCTTTGTTACCCTTACGTACAACCTTGTTTACTTTAGCTTGGTAAGCAGCAGCGTACTTAGCAGCTTCTTGAGCAGTTTCTGGCTGAGCCAATTTTGCCAACTGTTGAGCATCTTTGATTGCTAACAATTGTGCGCTTGTGTCTTGAGCAGCAACTAAAGCATCTTTAGCTGCAGCTTGGTTGATTTCAGCTAATTCTTTTGCGCTTTCAACAGCAACTTGAGCCAAGTACTTAGCGTTTTCAACAGCTTTAGCTTGAGCTTGTGAGATTTGGTCGTTTAATTGATTCTGGAACATGATTTTTCCTAACTTTTTAAATTGATGAAATTTATTGCGATGCACCATTGTAAAAAGTTTTTTGTTGCACTGCAAGAATTATTTGCGGCAATGCAACAAAATGATCAAAAACCCCTTTATTTGATTAAAAACAGGGGATTGAGGGCCAAAATAATTTGGTGATTGGGGTCGATTTAAGGGAAAAATTCGGCAGAAACAATGAAAAAAACCACCCGAAGGTGGTTTCAAACTACTGGCGGAAGAGGCGGGATTCGAACCCGCGGTAGGCTATTAACCTACGCACGCTTTCCAGGCGTGTGACTTAAACCGCTCATCCACCCTTCCGTACAGCCATTGATTATACGTTTGCCGGAAGGGTTTGCCTGTAAAAACGTGATTAGCTACTTATACAGACTCTTTGAGCTGCTCCAAAATCGCTGGATTCTCTAGAGTTGAAGTGTCTTGGGTAACCTCTTCACCTTTAGCAATCACACGCAACAAACGGCGCATGATCTTGCCGGAACGGGTCTTCGGTAAGTTATCTCCAAAGCGTACGTCCTTAGGCTTGGCGATCGGACCAATCTCTTTACCAACCCAGTTACGCAATTCAGTAGCGATCTTCTTAGCTTCATCGCCTGTTGGACGACCGCCTTTGAGAACCACGAATACGCAAATTGCTTCGCCAGTCATATCATCAGGACGACCAACCACTGCAGCTTCAGCAACCAATGGATTGGCAACTAAGCAAGATTCGATTTCCATTGTGCCCATACGGTGACCAGAAACGTTCAACACGTCATCGATACGACCAGTAATGGTGAAGTAGCCAGTCTCTTTGTTACGGATTGCACCGTCACCAGCAAGATACAAAGTGCCACCCAACTCTTCTGGGAAATACGACTTCACAAAACGATCAGGATCATTCCAAATGGTGCGAATCATTGATGGCCATGGACGTTTGACAACCAAGATACCGCCCTGGCCATTTGGAACATCTGCGCCAGCTTCGTCCACAATCGCAGCTTGAATACCTGGCAATGGCAATGTGCATGAACCTGGAATCATTGGTGTTGCACCCGGCAATGGTGAAATCATATGGCCACCAGTTTCAGTTTGCCAGAAGGTGTCGGCGATTGGGCAGCGTGAACCACCGACATTCTCGTAGTACCACATCCAAGCTTCTGGATTAATCGGCTCACCCACTGAACCCAAGAGGCGCAATGAAGACAAGTCGTAGCTATTCGGATGCACTGCTGCATCGTTGCTAGATGCTTTAATCAATGAGCGAATCGCTGTTGGGGCTGTGTAGAAAATCGTTGCTTTGTGTTTTTGGATCATGTCCCAGAAACGACCGGCATTTGGATAAGTCGGAACACCTTCAAATACGATCTCAGTAGCGCCAACTGCGAGTGGGCCATAAGTAATGTAAGAGTGGCCTGTTACCCAACCAATGTCAGCGGTACACCAGAACACATCATTTGGCTTAATGTCAAAAGTCCACTTCATTGTGAGAATTGCCCACAAGAGGTAACCACCAGTGGAATGCTGAACGCCTTTTGGCTTGCCAGTAGACCCTGATGTGTAAAGAATAAATAATGGGTGCTCAGCGCTTACCCACTCTGGCTCGCAAGTAGTGGATTCATTGGCGACGATTTCTTGCATCCACACATCACGACCTGCAGTCATTGTGACTTCAGAACCAGTGCGCTTGCTCACGATGACATGTTTTACATTGCCGCACTCACCGGTGGAGAGAGCTTCATCGCAAATAGCCTTCAAAGGTAAAGATTTGCCGCCACGGAATTGGCCGTCAGCCGTGATCACGGCAACAGCACCTACGTCAACGATGCGATCGCGCAATGCTTGAGCAGAGAATCCACCAAACACGACAGAGTGAATTGCACCAATACGAGCACAAGCTTGCATTGCAACAATACCTTCGATAGTCATTGCCATATAGATGATGACGCTGTCACCAGACTTGATGCCCATCTTACGCAGTGCGTTTGCCATTTTGCAAACACGCTCAAGCATCTCTTTATAGGTAACTTTAGTAACTGTGCCATCATCCGCTTCAAAGATGATGGCCACTTTGTCACCAAGTCCGTTTTCAACTTGGCGATCTAAACAGTTGTATGACGCGTTCGTTGTGCCATCTTCAAACCACTTATAAAAAGGGGCTTTAGATTCATCCAGAACTTTAGTAAAGGGCTTTTTCCAGAAGATGTTTTCTTTAGCAAGACGACCCCAGAAACCGTCATAATCTTGATTCGCTTCAGCGCAAAGCTTGTTGTAAGCTTCCATTCCAGGAATGGCAGCAGATTTAACGAAGTCTGCAGGTGGGTTAAATACGCGGTTTTCTTGCATCAATGGTTCCATGCTTTACAGCCCTTCTATTCAATAATCAGTCGTCTTTTCCTGCAAAAATAGCGCAGTGTTAGGGAAACGCATCCCCAAGAGCTAATAAGATAAGTGAAAACACGCTAGATTTGCTCTATGGCAAACCCTTAAAATAGAAGAAACCTTACACAATTCAGCCTAAAACCATGACAAATATCAAACAAAACGACCTTATTCAAAGCGTTGCAGACGCATTCCAGTTCATCTCTTATTACCACCCAAAAGACTTCATCTCAGCCATGGGTAAGGCTTACGAGCTAGAACAAGGTGCTGCAGCCAAAGATGCGATTGCTCAGATTTTGACCAATAGCCGTATGTGTGCTGAAGGCCACCGCCCTATGTGTCAGGACACGGGTATTGCTGTCGTTTTCCTCAAAATTGGTATGAACGTCCAATGGGGCGATGCCACGATGAGCGTGACCGAGATGGTCAATGAAGGGGTTCGTCGGGCTTATATGAACCCAGATAACCCATTACGTGCTTCAGTTTTGACTGATCCCGCCGGTAAACGAAAAAATACAGGTGATAACACCCCTGCCGTTGTTCATTACGAAATCGTCCCTGGCGATGATGTGGAAGTAATTTGTGCTGCTAAAGGTGGAGGCTCTGAGAACAAGGCCAAGATGGTCATGCTCAATCCTTCAGATTCCATCGTGGACTGGGTACTCAAAACCGTCCCAACCATGGGTGCAGGCTGGTGTCCTCCTGGCATCCTCGGCATCGGTATTGGCGGAACTCCAGAAAAAGCCATGTTGATGGCCAAAGAGTCCTTAATGGGTCCCGTGGATATTCAAGAACTGATCGCACGCGGCGCAAAGACTCGTGCTGAAGAACTCCGCTTAGAGCTATATGAAAAAGTTAATAAGCTCGGTATTGGCGCACAAGGTCTTGGTGGTTTAGCTACCGTTCTTGACATCAAGATCATGGAATACCCAACGCATGCGGCGTCATTGCCAGTAGCGATGATTCCAAACTGTGCCGCAACTCGACACGTGCATTTCCACTTGCATGGCGATGGCCCAGCGGTTTTAGAAAAACCTTCCTTATCCGATTGGCCAGATGTGACTTGGACACCTGATACCAAGAAATCGAAGCGCGTAAACCTAGATACCTTGACGGCTGAAGAAGTGGCTGGCTGGAAGGAAGGCGAAACACTACTCCTCAACGGCAAAATTTTGACTGGTCGTGATGCGGCGCATAAGCGCATTCAAGACATGCTCTCTAAAGGCGAAGAATTGCCAGTGAGCTTTAAGAACCGCGTGATCTATTACGTTGGTCCAGTCGATCCAGTGGGTGGCGAAGCAGTTGGTCCAGCAGGCCCAACAACCTCAACCCGCATGGATAAGTTCACTGAGATGATGCTGGCTCAAACTGGCTTGATCTCTATGATTGGAAAGGCGGAGCGTGGTCCTATTGCAATTGAAGCGATCAAGAAACACAAGTCCGCTTATCTCATGGCTGTTGGTGGTGCTGCTTACTTAGTTTCTAAAGCGATTCAGACGGCGAAGGTAGTTGGCTTTGCTGACCTAGGCATGGAAGCCATTTATGAATTCGATGTCAAAGACATGCCAGTAACCGTAGCCGTGAGCTCTGCTGGTATCTCCATGCATGAGACTGGTCCAAAAGAGTGGCAAGCGAAGATTGCTGGTATTCCAGTCAAGATTGCTTGAGACATTTAGTGCGTCATTTATTCATTAAATCAACGACCATTAGTTAAGCGACCTTACTTGGCACTCATCGGGGTTTTTGATTCTGGCGTAGGAGGCTTATCCATTTTGGATGAGGCTCTGCGCCAGCTTCCCGAGCATGACTATATTTATTTAGCAGACTCCATCAATGCACCCTATGGCGAAAAATCCGGCGAGTGGATTGCATCACGCAGCATGGAGTTATGCCAATATCTAGCAGCGCAGGGATGCGATGCCATTATGGTTGCATGTAACACGGCTACCGCTGAAGCAATTGCACATATTCGCGATGAACTTTGCAACATTCCGATCATCGGCGTAGAGCCTGGGATTAAACCTGCAGCAATGCAGTCCACCAATGGCATTGTTGGTGTACTAGCAACCGAGGCCACGCTCAAGAGCGATAAATTCACCGCCCTATTAGCCACCCTTCCCAACTGTCAATTTATTAAACAAGCTGGCGCCGGTTTAGTACCTCTAATTGAAGCAGGCCAAGCCAATGGCGAAGAAACATTAGAGTTGCTAGCTGAACATCTTGAACCCATTCAGGATGCAGGTGCTGATACCCTTGTTCTTGGATGCACGCACTACCCTTTCTTACGCAAAGCCATTCGCAAATTATTAGGGGACTCAATTAACCTCATCGATACGAGCGATGCAGTGGTGCGCCAACTCAAAAGGAAATTAGAAGCACAGGGCAAGGAATTAGATAATGGTGAACATGGTTCCATTAAATTCATCAGCAGTAAAGATGCAGAGACGCTACATCAAATGGCACAAGAGTTGATGCAATCGGATTTAGATGGGCACAGCATTGAATCTCAACTGGTGAGCACATTTAAATGAGCGCCTTCTTAAACCAATTGAATGCACGCCTGCCATTCGATAAAACCGAGCGCATCATCATCGGCATCGTAGTGGCATTACACCTACTATTTTTGATTGGCTTTCAGAGTGGCATGAAACCCGATAATGAAAATAATTTAGATGATGCGCGAGTGATGGCTAATCTGGTAAGTCCTGAGGCAGCTAAACAGCCCCAAGCGGCTCCGGCCGCACCACCACCAAAACCGAAGCAGGAACAGAAGAAGAAAACCGTGGATGAGAAATCCACCCAGGCTCCAAGCCCGCCACAAACGCAACAGCAGACAGCAACCCCGCCAACACCACAGCAGTCCAAGAGTGAGTCGCAAACCCCAAATGCCACAGTGGCACCTGCCACAAGCTCTGGGTCAAGCGGCACCCCGATTCAGACTGACATTGGTAAACTGATCGTCGTATATCAGCCGGATGCTGATGCCTACTACCCCTCTTTCTCCAAAAGATCAGGAGAGCAAGGTG
Organism: Pseudomonadota bacterium; assembly: GCA_041179645.1. Taxonomy (GTDB): domain Bacteria; phylum Pseudomonadota; class Gammaproteobacteria; order Burkholderiales; family Burkholderiaceae; genus Polynucleobacter. Next base: position 18,013 of record JBEGSZ010000004.1, on the reverse strand, counting down.
AAGTGGTGGTGAGGCTGATTATTGATGAATCGGGAAGTGTTGAGGATGTGGCTTTATTACGCTCCAGCTCATTTCCCCGCTTAGATCGTGCAGCAACGGAAATTGGTCGTCGTTATCGCTTTAAACCATTTCTGGTGAATGGCTCGCCCCAAAGAATTTCTACCAACCTTTTAATCAAATTTAATTTAAAGAATTAAACATTATGAATACACCATTTGGCTTAGCAAATTTGTGGCTTGAGGGCGATGCTATTACTCGCTTTGTTGCACTAGCACTTCTCACATGCTCAATTGTGACTTGGGTGATTTTGCTCTCCCGCTTTTGGGATTTGCGCAATCTGCGCAAACTCAAACCTGAGCTTGATCAATTTTGGCGTGCTACTTCGTATGACCAAGGCCTCAATGCATTCACTAGCCATGCAAGCAACCCGTATTATCAAATTGCTAAGGCTGCGAGTGGTGCCTCCGCACATCACCAAAGCCAATCAACCAATCATCGCGAACTTTTACAAACACTGAACTACTCAGAGTGGATGGCAAGAAGTCTGAAGAACAGCATTGATGGGGTTGCCGCCCAACTCCAAAAAGGTCTTACTTTCCTCGGCTCAACTGGGGCAACTGCACCATTTATTGGTTTGTTTGGAACTGTATGGGGCATCTATCACGCTTTGATTTCTATTAGTAGTTCAGGTAGCGCCCAGATTGATCAAGTTGCAGGCCCAATTGGCGAAGCACTCATCATGACTGCCTTGGGCTTGGCGGTAGCAATTCCAGCGGTACTGGGCTTTAATGCCATTAATCGCGCCAATAAATTATTGGTTGCTGACCTCAATCGCTTTGGCAATGATCTCCTCGCTTACTTTGTAACCGGTGCCCGCGTGAAGTCCGGAGAATAAATATGTCTTTTAATCTTCAGAACGATCAAGAGGAAAGCAGCATCATGGCCGAAATCAACATGACACCGATGGTGGATGTCATGTTGGTGCTTCTCATTATTTTTATTATTACCTTGCCGGTTATTCAACAGGCGGTAAAGGTTGAGTTACCCAAAGCCAATAGCGTGCGTAATGAAGTGAAGCCAGAGTCAGTTCAACTCTCGATTGATGCCCAGGGTCAAATATTCTGGAATAGCACACCGATTGACTTAAAAACTTTTGATGGTTATGCAGAAAAGGCTGCTCAAAAAGAGCCGCAACCAGAAATCAATTTGCGTGCCGATAAGGCAGTGAAGTATGAATATGTTGCTCAGGTATTAGCCGCATCCCGTCGCGCCGGTTTAACGAAGCTGGGCTTTGTGACCGAACCGAACTAAGGTTTTTTAGGGGCGGTGCATTGCTCTTGATAGGTCTTCGTACCTTCACCGAGGGTTACCGAGAGAATGCCGCCTTTAATGGTCTCTGCTTTTCTAAGCTGACCAGTAGATCGATTAATCGCAATCGCCGTCATTACTGAACCAGCTCCATACTGAATACCATCAAAATTCTCTGACGGGAAATGCGCCTCCATCGAAATCAGGACTGTGGATTCAGTAATCAGGACATTCTTAATTGTTTGTCGACCCGACTCATCAGATTGATCTAAATCTCGGTCATCCACAAAGACTTTAGCTTTCTGATTTTTTGAAGCAGGAAACACCTTGAATTCGTAGATTTCGGTGTAATTCTTTTCTGAACGTTCGCAAGTAAACACTAAAGGGTCTGCAGCCAAACTAGGGGTGGCATATAAAAGCAGGAAAAGAATATGAAGGTATTTCAAGGATGCCTGAAATCAATCGATTGGTGCCCGAGGCCGGAATCGAACCGGCACGACTTTTTTGAGTCGGCAGATTTTAAATCTGCTGTGTCTACCGATTTCACCACTCGGGCTCGCACGAGCAATAAAGCCGTACTAAATAAATCAAGACAAGCAAAATTTTAGCATGCGAGAGCTATTGGAGGCGGGAAGCCTGCATTCATCAAGCCTAAGCTAGCAGCCACGGCAAACCTACTAAACTATTCCCATGAAAATATCTACGCTCAGCCCTGGTCTTAAAGCCCTATTTAAAGCCATCTTTTGGCTTGGTTCTGCGACATTGGTATTGATCATCGCAGCTGGAGTCTTCTACTTAACTTCAGCTCAAACCAGCCCCTCAGGTAAGCGGATTATTAAATCTCTCGGGGATTCGGTTGCCATCACCTTTGATGAAAGTGATATCCCCCACATTCAGGCAAAAAGCCCTACTGATGCGCTCTTTGCTTTGGGTTATTTGCATGCGAGCGAACGCTCCTGGCAAATGGAAATTAATCGCCGACTATCCAGCGGGCGCCTCTCAGAAATTCTCGGAAAAGAAACTGTCGCAATTGATCGTTTTATTCGTACGCTAGGCATTAAACATGCTGCCGAAAAACAATTCGATCATTACCCTATTGCTACCAAGCGATTGCTGCAATCCTATGCAGATGGTGTCAATGCTAGTAATGCTCACTTGGGTTGGGCGCTACCAGTTGAATACCTTTTAACCGGCTCCAAGCCAGGGCATTGGTCGCCCACTGATAGCGTGGCTTGGATGTTGATGATGGCACTTGATCTTGGTGGTAATTGGCATAAAGAATTACAACGCCTGGAGCTGTCACAATTTTTGACGACCAAAGAAGTATGGGAAGTCATGCCGGCATACACACCTGGCGAGCCCGTAAGTAACGTTGACTTTGCCAAAATGTATCAGGACATCAAGGTCTTTAATCCCAACCCACTCGCCCGAGATCAAAAGTCGAAAAAGTTACCATCAACCGAGCTGGCCATCAATGAAGTGCCAGGTGGCAAAGACGGCATTGGCTCGAATAATTGGGCGCTTAGCGGGAAACTATCCACTTCCGGCAAGCCATTGCTCGCTAATGATCCGCATCTAGGTCTATCAGCCCCAGCGATTTGGTATATGGCCCACTTGGAGGCGCCGGGGCTCAATGTTATTGGCGCCACCCTCCCCGGCATTCCAGCAGTAGTGCTGGGTCGAACCGATAAATTCGCTTGGAGCTTCACCAATACCGGCCCTGATGTTCAAGATTTATATATTGAGCAGTTAGATCCAAAAAATCCCGGCGTATATCGAGGTCCGGAAGGTCCGCTATCTTTTAAGGTTCGCCAAGAAATCATCGACATCAAAGGCGAATCCCCCTTGCGCTTTTTAGTCAAAGAGACTCGACATGGTCCAGTCATCTCCGAATCCTATGCAAGAGCAAAACGCGCAATCGATACCGATCGCTTTGTCTTGGCATTGCGTTGGACTGCCCTAGATGTTGAAAACCAGTCTGTTGCTGGTTTGCTCGATATGAATCAGGCCAAAGATTTGGATGCATTCAAGCAAGCCTTACGCAAAAACTATGCACCCATGCAAAACGTCGTGATGGCAGATGTAGATGGAAATATTGCTTTTCAAGCGGCCGGTGTCGCACCCAAGCGCACCCTACACCAAGGCTTGTATGGTGTTGCACCAGCCTTAGGCTGGGAGAAGCAGTATGACTGGGCTGGGTATATCCCATTTGATCTGCTACCAAGCAGCAATAACCCGGATACAAACTGGATCGCCACAGCCAACCAAAAAATATTAGCTAGCAATGATCCAAACCCACTGACTGGTGACTGGGATTTACCAACACGCTACGACCGAATTGTGGAATTGATTAAGGGCAAGTCAGTGCACGATCTCACCTCCATGAAATCCATGCAAGCCGATACCCTGTCTTTGGGCGCCACACCATTATTGGAGTTATTTAAATCCACCCAATCAAAACATCCTTTGGCGCAACCAGCTATTGAGCTCAGCAGAAACTTTGATGGTGATATGAAAGTCGATAGTACTGGCGCACTGATATTTAATGCTTGGGCTGATCAACTCTCACGCAAACTTTTTTCACGCCTAGGTTATTTATTTACAGAAAATTATGGCGCTCGTAACTTTAGACATCCGCTAATACTGCAATTGCAAAATCCCAATAGCCCCTGGTGTAACGATCCAAAAACTGAGCAAACTGAAAGCTGTGCCGATGCTTCAAATGCAGCGTTTGATAAAGCGCTAGAGCAACTGAGCGCGCAATTTGGCAATAACCCTAAAAATTGGACATGGGGTAATGCGCACATAGCAGTCTCAGAGCACCGCCCATTAAGCAAAGTTCCTTTTCTTGGCGGCCTCTTTAATTTGACCCAACCCTTTCCAGGTGATAGCTTTAGCATCAATGTAGGACGCCTCGAATTGCTGAGGGCTGATAACCCCTTTGAAACCAAGCAGGCGCCTAGCCTTCGAACCATCTTCGATCTCTCTGACCTGGAGCAATCCCTATTCATTTATCAATCAGGACAATCTGGCTGGGTGCAGAACAGGCTCTACCGCAATATGAGTGGGCTATGGGCTCACAATGAATACCTTCCTTTGCAAATGAAGCCCATAAAGATCAGTCGACAACTGGATCTGAATATTAAGGAAAAATAAGCTGGGGAGTTTAGAATAAGAACTGCAGACTAGATTCAGGTTTAACCGATTAATCGACAACGCTATTAATTATGAAAAAAATATACGCACTCACTATTTTTACCGCCCTCTCCTTGCTACCTTTCTCGAGCAGTTTTGCTGAATGGAAAGAATTGGGCTCCAATGAACTTATGGTGGTTTATGTCGACCTGGATACCGTTAGTGCTTCTGGCGAAAAAGCGCAAATCATGTCAATGCTGGATTTTAAAAAGCCGGGTGTGAACCCAAAAACAAAGCAGCCAGTTAGCTCAATCATCGGCATCAATGAATACAACTGTCCAGCAATTAGCTATCGCCCAATCGAATACAAAGAGTTTGCTGGTAATAAAGGCACAGGCAAAGTAGTGTCCGATAACAAAACTCCTAATAGCGAATTTGAGCCTGTTGTAAGTGAATCTTGGGCAGCAGGGGTATTTAACGTTGTCTGCCAGCGCAAATAAACACTTCACTTTGAATACCTGCCTAAGCAGACCAAACCTATCGGGCTGGTCTGCTTTTTGCTTTTATCTGAGCATCACCCTTTGCCTCAATCTGACTGGCTGTGCAGCCCCTCTTCTAGCCCTTGGAAGTTCAGCCACCAGTGTAGCGAGCTCCGCTGGTTCTGCAGCCGTTTCGGTAGCGGTAGCGAACCCCTCAACTGCGGCTAGCGCTATCTCAACTGCTACTACCGGAAAATCCCCCCTTGAGCACGCAGCCTCAGCAGCCACCAAACAAGACTGCAACTTCCTCAATGCCTTAGGGCCTAAACCTATTTGTAGCGATATTCCGGTTCCCACAATCAAAGATATGAGCGAGCCCTACCCAGGACCAGCAGACAGCCTGAGCACTTCTAAATAAGCAGTCTAAAATTACGACTTATTAGCAATCCCCCCCCCTTTATTGAAGCCATGACTACAGAAAATTACTACCTCACACTCACCTGCCCTAATCGACCAGGCATTGTTGCCGCAGTTTCAACCTACATCTTTGAGTTGGGTGGTGATATTGAAGAAGCTCAACAATTCGATGACAAAGCCTCCAAGCGCTTCTTCATGCGCGTGAGCTTTAGCTGCAGTGCAGATAGCAATACTTTGAGAGCCGGCTTTGTAGAGATCGCAAAACGCTTTGATCTCACCTGGGACTTGCGTGCGGTCAAAAATTTAAAACGCGTATTGATCATGGCATCTAAACTAGACCATTGCCTGGTAGATCTACTCTATCGCTGGCGTATCGGTGAATTGCCAATGATTATTTGTGGAATCGTTTCCAACCACCCTCGTGAGGTGTACTCCAGCATTGATTTTGCTGACATTCCCTTTTATCACCTCCCAGTAACACCCGAGACTAAGCCAGCACAAGAAGCAAAACTTTTAGAGATCGTTGCAGATTCAAAAGTAGATATGGTGATCTTGGCACGTTATATGCAAATTCTGTCAGATGACTTATCCACTAAATTATCTGGTCGCTGCATTAACGTTCATCACTCATTCTTGCCAAGCTTTAAAGGTGCCAAACCTTACCATCAGGCTCATGCCCGTGGTATCAAATTGATTGGCGCTACAGCGCACTTTGTTACCAGCGATTTGGATGAAGGCCCAATTATTGAGCAGGACGTTACTCGGGTTACTCATGGTGATACGCCTGAAGACTTGGTTCGTAAAGGCCGAGATTTAGAGCGTACCGTCCTATCACGCGCTCTACGCTACTACTTGCATGACCGTGTCTTGATTAACGGCGCAACCTCCGTAGTTTTCTCCGATTGAGCTGAGTTTCTGAGGCTTTATCTATGATCTCAGGCCTCGTCCAAATCCTCCTATTTCAAAGCCTGGGTGAGCTTGTCTCCAAGTTTGCCTTGCCCACCCTGCCTGGCCCCGTTATTGGATTAGTTTTACTGATTATTTGGTTGGTGCTACGCAAGGGAATCAATCAGGAGCTCGCTATGGTGGCAGATGGATTTAGCCAGTATCTCGGACTCTTGTTTGTGCCAGCAGCTGTTGGCGTAGTGCTATTTCTACCCCAACTCAAAGCCAATGCACTGGCTATTGTGACCGCCTTAGTCGGTAGCGTCATTTTGACCATTGCAACCAGTGCAATCGTTGTCCGCTTTTTGAGTGCGAAGCCAAATGAGGCGGATCAATGAGTGAAAAGCACTCCATCGTCGAGATATGGGTTTACTTATCGGGCAGCCCTTTATTTGCGCTCTTCATTACTTTGGCAGCCTATCAAATTGGTCTTTCGATTTATAAAGCCACAAAACAGAATCCCTTAGCTAACCCCGTAGCAATTGCCATCGTCTTAGTGGCCAGTATGATTCAATTTATTGAGATGCCCTATTCCACCTATTTTGAAGGTGCGCAATTTATTCACTTTTTATTAGGCTCAGCAACTGTCTCTTTGGCTATACCTATCTACAGAGGCTTAAGCAGCCTAAAGGGTCGATCCCTTCCTTTACTGGCATCCTTGCTTGCAGGTGGGCTGGTATCTATTATCAGTGCGGTCAATATCGCTAAATTATTCGGTGCTGACTCCAGCATTACGGGGGCAATGTACCCTAAGTCTGTAACTGCACCAATCGCTATGGGTATTGCCGAACGTATTAGCGTATCCCCAACCTTGACAGCCATCTTTGCCGTCACCACCGGGATACTAGGCGCTATTTTGGCTCCCTTCATTCTGAACGCGCTCGGAATGAAAGCGTGGTGGCAGCGTGGCTTTGCAATTGGCATTGGCGCTCACGGCATTGGAACCTCACGTGCATTTAGCATTCACCCAGAAGCCGGGACTTATGCCAGTCTAGCGATGGGAATGAATGGGGTGATTAGCGCAGTAGCCATCCCCATTCTGTATCACCTATTCAATTAAGACTTCACTGACCACTTGATGGTATTAGCCGATCTTCATCGCATCATCAATCGCATCGCTTAATACACCGACTAAAAACTCTACCTCTGCAGATGTTGAAATAAACGGAGGGCCGACTGCAATCGTGTCGTTCGTAATGCGTACCAATGCACCTCTTTCAATACAAGCTTCCAAAGTTTTCATTGCTCTTAATCCCGGCTTCCCAGCAATTGGAACTAAATCCACTGCACCCGAAAGGCCAAAGTTACGAATATCGAGCAAGCCTGTTTTTCCCTTAAGAGCGTGCAAAGAATTTTCCAAGACGGGCTCTAAGTCTTTAGCACGATTCACTAGATCGTCAGACTCAAAAATATCCAAGACTGCATGGGCGGCAGCCGTTGGAATTGGATGGCCTGAATAAGTGTAGCCATGGAAGAATTCAATAACCTGCTCTTGCCCGCCTTGCGACATGATGGCATCGTAAATATCTCCACGCACCAATACACCTCCCATTGGAATCACACCATTGGTAATGGCTTTAGCAAAGGTGATCATGTCTGGTGTTACACCAAATCGATCTGCGCCAAAGTTTGCCCCCAAGCGACCGAAGCCTGTAATAACTTCATCAAAAATCAGCAAGATGCCATGCTTTGTACAAATGTCGCGAATCTTTTGCAAGTAACCTTGTGGAGGAACAATGACTCCCGTCGATCCTTGTACGGGCTCCAAGATAACAGCAGCAATCGTATTGGCATCATGCAAAGTGACAATATTTTCCAACTCATCAGCTAGGTGCGCACCCCAAGTCGGCTGACCTTTAGAGAAAGCCATTTGAGAAAGATTAAACGTATGCGGGAGATGATCAACCCCATTCATCATCATATTGGCGAATGCTTTGCGATTGGCAACAATCCCACCGACAGAAATGCCACCTATTCCAACTCCGTGATAGGCGCGCTCACGACCAATCATGCGAAAGCGAGATGCATTCCCCATTGATCGGTGGTACGCAATCGCAATCTTGAGAGCGGTATCCACCGCCTCAGATCCCGAATTAGTGAAGAAGACCTTATCTAAACCTACTGGCGCCATCTCAACAATGCGACTTGCTAAAGTAAAAGTAGCCTCACTTGCCATTTGAAATGCAGGGCAGTAATCCATCGTTTCATACTGTTTTTGAATGGCTGCACCAATACGTGGATCAGCATGCCCTAATGGGGAGCACCATAGCCCTGAAAGACCATCAAATAATTTTCGACCATGATCGTCAAAGTAGTAAGCTCCTTTGGCGGACTGCATGACTTTGGGATTTTGGTGAAAGTAACGATTGGGCGTGTATGGGAGCCAATAAGCCGACATATCAATCGCGCTAGGAGTTTTTGCAGCTGCTGTCATGTTTGTCTCGATGTTGTTTTTAATATGTCTCATACCTTAGGGTGAGTTTTCTAATACTATATTACTCATTAACCAACTGGATACTGAAATGAATACTTTACGTTGCCTCTCAAAAACATTCTTCGGGCTCTTGCTGCTCAGCGGGCTATCTGGACAAGTCATAGCAGCTCCAGATACGGATTGGCCGAAAAAACCGGTTGTTGCTATCCTGTCATTCCCTGCCGGCGGCTCTACTGATGTATTCGCACGTGCAGTAGCCGTTCCACTTGGTGAGGCCCTTGGACAGCCGGTTGTGATTGAAAACAAACCCGGTGCTGGCGGCATGATTGGTTTAGGCGCTGCCGCAAAGGCTGCCCCGGATGGCTATACGATCCATATTAGCGCGATGACTAACCAGTCTATTTCACAGGCCATCTTCAAAAATCCCCCTGCAGATTTAACGAAAGACTTCGCTCCTGTTGCCCTTATTGGTACCGTACCCCATTTAATTGTGATTAATCCTTCAGTTCCCGCTAAAAATTTGCCGGAACTCATTGCCTTTATTAAATCTAAAAAGGGTGACTTTAATTACGCCTCACAAGGTAACGGCAGTCTCTCTCACCTAGAGTCAACCTTGTTCATGCAGCGCATTGGTGCAACCGGTACTCATATTCCATACAAGGGTAGCTCTTTTGCGTTACCAGATTTAATTGCTGGCAATACCCTCATGATGTTTGATAGCGTCACTGCTTCTTTGCCCCATATTCAGAGTGGTAAGTTACGCCCAATCGCTATTGCTGCTAGTGATCGTTCACCACTCATGCCAAATGTGCCCACACTTGGTCAAGACGGCATGAAGCAATTTGATGTTGAGAATTTTTATGCAATCTATGCTCCAAAAGGAACGCCGCCAGCAATCATTGCAAAGCTAGAAAGAGAAATTCGCAAAATTCTTACCAACCCTGATTTCAAGGCACGTCTTGCTACACAGGGAATTCATCCGCAATTCGCAAACTCTGAACAATTAACAGTAATTACACAGAGCGAACATGACAAGTGGGCCAAGGCAGTTAAGGCGGCAAACGTTAAAATTGATTAACCGCTCATTTTTTGCACACCCATTTATTGAATAGATTAGATCCATGTTGATATCACCCCCTTTTGGTGGCGGCCGCGCCCCAGTCTTAGCAAAGAATGCTGTTGCAAGCTCTCAACCATTAGCCACACAGGCTGGTATTGAGGCCTTACAAAACGGCGGCAATGCTGTCGACGCAGCACTAGCTACCGCAATCACACTTACCGTGGTTGAGCCCACCATGAATGGCTTAGGGGGTGATGGCTTTGCATTGATTTGGGATGGTAAAAAACTGCATGGCATGAATGCCTCAGGCCGCGCACCCGCCGCTTGGACACCAGAGTATTTTGCTGGCAAAGCAGCCATGGATTTAATTGGCTGGAACACCGTAACAGTGCCGGGCATGGTTTCAGGGTGGATTGAGTTATCTCGCAAATTTGGTAAGTTGCCTTTTGCGCAACTCTTTAAGCGCGCAATTGACTATGCCGAGAATGGCTTTCCTGTTTCGCCAGTAATCGCACGCCAATGGCGTGAAGCGATTCCGATTCTCAAAAATCAACCTGGCTTTAGTGAGTCATTTTTAATTGAAGGTAAGTCGCCTGCGGCTGGTCAAATCTGGCGTTACCCTGCTCAAGCGAAAACACTCCGCGAGATTGCTGAGACTGAAGGTGAATCTTTTTACAACGGTAAATTAGCGCAGAGCATGGTTGACTTTGCCCAAAGTACGGGCGGCTGCTTCACCATGGCTGACTTTGCAAATAATCAAACCGAGTGGGTTGAGCCTTTAGCTTTTGACTATGGTGACTACACTCTGCATGAGATTCCACCAAATGGCTCAGGCATTGTTGCGCAGATGGCGCTCGGCATCTTGCAAGCAGCTAAGGTCAAACAATATCCAGCCAATTCTGCGCAACGCATTCATTTGCAAGTAGAAGCAATGCGCATTGCCTTTGCCGATGCTTATGCACACGTATCGGATGCCAGCACAATGAGAGTGCCTACAAGCGCCTTATTGGATAGAGAGTATTTAGCCAGCCGTGCTGCACTGATTAATCACAATCAAGCGGGATCATATGGTGCGGGAGATCCACACGCTGGTGGCACTGTTTATCTTTGTGCCGCCGATCAATCCGGCATGATGATTTCTTACATTCAGTCGAACTTTAAAGGCTTTGGTTCTGGTGTTATTGCTCCGGGTGGAATTGCATTCCATAACCGTGGCATGAGCTTTAGCCTGGTTAATGGTCACCCTAATCAAGTGGCTCCAGGTAAGCGCCCTTTCCATACGATCATTCCAGCATTCCTCACCAAAGGTAGTCAGCCGGCAATGGCGTTTGGTGTAATGGGCGGCAATATGCAACCACAAGGCCATATCCAGTTTGTGATGCGCTTTGTAGATGAGTATCTCAATCCACAAGCCTGCTCAGATGCACCCCGCTGGAGAATTGATGATGTGGGCAAGCTAACTGTTGAGGCTTCCATGCCAACTGCAGTAGTTGAGGGCTTAAAGGCGATGGGACATGAAGTCACTGTGATGCCAGCCAACAGTCTGGACTTTGGCAGCGCCCAAGCCATTGCCTTATTGGGTGAAGAAACTAAAGACGCTTACATTGCTGGTAGCGATCATCGTCGTGATGGATTAGCATCCGGATTCTAAATAGCTCACCACTCCAACTCCCGATCTTCTAGATTCGGTAGCTCACCCAAACGTAAATAGTCGTCGCCGTCCCTGGCGATGGCTTTTGAGCTTTCTCTCCAGCTCATTCTAGGTGTCACCCTCTCCGAAGGAAGCATCTTTGAAATGCCGCCCTGCGAATCAGCGAGTTCATCGTAATCGGTAAGATCTTTTTGCATATTGATAAAACAGAGCAGCAACACGAAAAATTTTAATGGGGTTCTGCTGTTCACTACCGCTGAAATATATCTCACTCTTTCAATCATGGGTTAATCAACCCCATCACTTTTTGAGCCCATCCTTTTGATAAAATCTGTATATACAATACGGGGAAAAGAGTATGAAAAATCTGGTCATTAGTCCAGCAATCGAAGGAAAGATAACCCTCAAACACCAAATTAGCCGACAAGATGTTGAGCAATGCTTTATTAATAGAACTCGATCTTACCTTCTAGATAATAGGCTTGATCACCAAACAGAGCCTCCTACAGAGTGGTTTATCTCGGAAAATGATCGAGGGATGCTGATAAAAGTGGTTTTTATATTTGATGATGGGCTTATTTATTTAAAAAGCGCATTTCCTCCAAATTTAACAGAAATACGTATATACAATATAATATCTACACCTTACTAAAAATGTCATTCCTATAAAAGTGACGAAATGTTAAAACTCAAAAATGAGGAAAAGTGATGATCGCAAAAAATAAGAAGGTAAAAATTGAGAATTCTGCTGAGGCCTGGGAGAGCGGTCAACTAGGTAGCGACATTAAACATGCGATAGCTGTTGATAAAAAAATTGGATCTCAAATTGATGAGGCGCTGGGGCTACAAATGATCTCCATCAGACTGGAGCAGGACTTAATTGAGTCTTTTAAGCTCTTGGGCACTAAATACGATATGGGCTACCAACCTCTCATGCGAGAGGCCTTAAAAAGATTCGTTGAGGGTGAGTTTAAGTTGATTGCAAGCGAAGCACTGGAAAAGCAGCGTGCCGAGAAACAAAAGACCGGCAAAAAAATGGCAAAGGCAGCTTAGCCTGGCAAGCAATTGAGGTAGAAACGCTTCACCTCTTGGTCGCAGCTTACATCTTTGGGTTGTATTGGTCGCTCCAGGGTGATGCCTTCAATTGAGGTGCAGCGACTCAGGGCTACATAGACCTGCCCCGACGCAAACGCCCCTGAAGATAAATCGACTTTGATCTTATCGAGGGTCTTACCCTGACTCTTATGAATAGTGACAGCCCAAGCTAGCATGAGCGGAATCTGTACAAAGGTGCCGATGATGTTTGGTGAAATCTTTCCGGACATCATGTCGTGGTCATAGCGATAAGATTCCCACTGGTGGCCTTTGACTTCAACTGTATTTGAGTAAGGACCGTTTTGCACCATCACTTTGACGGTATTGGGTAGCAACTCACGCACCACCCCAATCGTGCCATTAACCCAACGCTTAGGGAAGTTGCTATCCGTTGCTGTAAACATGACCTTTGCGCCAACTTTCAGCGTGAGGTGATTTGGCGATGGCAAATTACGATCATCCACATTGAACTTACCTGTGCTATTGCCGGTATAGACCTTGGCATCGGTTGTTAATGCTCGCAAGCCTGCGCCATTAATTTGGTCTGCGCGCGCATTAGTTGTGGTTAAGGTAATGGTTTGCTCATCAGCCTCTTTTTTGGTTTCGTAACAAACGGCATTTAAGGTGTCGAGTGCCTCATCAATATCTTGATTGATGCGAATCTGATTAAGAAGGCCTGCGAAGTGCGCATCCTTCTGACGGAAGATCTTCGACAGTTCTACCATCGTGACATCTTTGCGATGGAGCGCCATAGCGCAGAAGAAATAAGGTCCTTCATAGCCACGCTCAGACAGCACTTGCATATCAGCATTAGAAACCACTGGGGGCAACTGAAACAAGTCCCCCACAAACATTACTTGAATACCGCCAAAGGGCTGACTCTTGTGTGGGCCGTTGGCGCGAAGGAATAAATCCATCGCATCGACCACATCTGCTCTCACCATCGAGATCTCATCAATGATGAGTAGACGAATATCTTTATAGAGGCGCTTATCTTTTAGGGGCTTGATATCCTCCTCTGGAAAGATCAAGCGCGGGGGCAAGCGAAAGAAAGAGTGAATCGTCACCCCTTTCACTTGTAGTGCAGCTACGCCAGTTGGTGCAACCACTACTACATTGCCATGAATATGCTCACGTAGATAACCAATTAAAGTGGTCTTACCAGTGCCAGCCTTGCCGCTTACGAAAATATAAGGATCATGACGCTCGATAGCGTCGATTACGTCCTGGTATTCAGGGGTGATTTCAATAGCGGATGGGTCGACAACAGGATTGGTCATCCCCTATTGTTTCATGGGATTAGCTAACGCAGCGAAAGCCTATATAAACCACGCCAATATCGGCAGACTTAGACTCGACATCAGACTCTTTTTGCCGATCTGGGCCATACCACCAAGAAGCACCGCGAGTAATGAAGCCACCATTGCGCTCAGTAGCAGTCCACTCCCAAACATTGCCACCCATATCAAATAATCCATTGACTCCAGGCTTGGTAGCGCCTACAGGCACATGGCCAGTACCGCGGTTTAATGCACCCGCTGGTGCCACACCCTTGTAGTCACCACATCCGCTTAAGCAATGAGATACCTCTGGAGTAGCTCCACCTGGAAACGGATAACGCTGACCTTTGGTGAAGCCCGTTGGAGGAGTATCTCTTTGCTCCAGAAAGGCGGCTGAAGTCCACTCAGATTCAGTAGGTAAACGCTTGCCATAAAAGCGGCAAACAGAGGCCGCCTCAGCTTGATTTAGATGCACTGCTGGTTCAGTTGATTTTGCAGGAACGCCATAAGGAGTCTTCCATGTCCAACCGGGTTTTTTCACAAAGCCTGCTTCGTATGAAAGACCGCCACCGTTTTTCTCGGCCTGGCTTACAAAGCCAGTGGCTTGTGCAAATGTGTTGACATCGGCAATCGTCATCTCAGTTTGATCCCAAGATACAGTGCCGACTTTTACGGTGGGACTAGTCGAAGCAGGTGCACTGGTCGCAGTAGATGGGCGCAACATGAAATACAGCGCAATTACAGAGAGAAGTAAGCCAAAAAGAATGGATAAAAGATCGAATTTTTTCATGGGTGAAATCGAGAAAAATAAAAAAGCTCCGCAAAGGGAGCCTTAGGATACTGCAGTATTCGGTGGGGCGAACGACGGGGCTCGAACCCGCGACAACCAGAATCACAATCTGGGACTCTACCAACTGAGCTACGTCCGCCACTGAAGACTTAGATTATAGCTTTTGAGCCAAAACCCTGTCAAAAATGGCTTAGATGCGGGGTTTTAGGCACCTTCAAACTCAAAGGCAGCCCAATCCCCAAGGCATAAGCTCGCATCGATAAAGAAATCCAAAATGGCCGCTTTGCTTTGAACTTTAGCCAGGGCATGGTGATCAGAAAGGCGCTGGCGCCAGTAACGCGAGCCTGCCCTCCCGTGAGCCAAGCCCAGAATATGGCGAGTGAATGCGCCGATATAAAAAGGCTTTCCTTTGGCCTGACATTCATCAAACCAAGCCTGGACCTGCTTCACCAATGCAATCTGAATACGATGCCATTCGGTCTCGCTAAAGAGGTAGCCAGCAGCGTCGCCATCCGTATTGATCATGTCATCCCAACCCAAGAGAAGTGCTGGAAAATGATAGGCCGCCCTGCCGACCATAAAGCCATCAAAGTCATCCCAATGGCCTGCAATTTGGTCATTAGTTTCCAGTCCGCCATTCAGCAGTACTTTAAGATTCGGAAACTGCTTTTGCGCATCTAGACGAAGCTTTGCAGCAACCTCATAACGTAGCGGTGGTTTGCTGCGATTTTCTTTGGGAGACAAACCCTTTAGCACAGCATTGCGCGCATGGATTGTTACCTGACTTGCACCAGCATCAGCTACGGCAAGAATAAAGTTCAAAGCAAATTGATAGTCGGCCGCCGAATTGGCAGCATCCATGGAATCTAAACCAAGTCGATGCTTTACGGTGATCGGAGTATCGACCGCAGCCTTCATTGCCTTAACGCAATCAGCAACCAACTTAGGCTCAGCCATGAGGCAAGCACCAAAGGCGCCACGTTGTACACGCTCTGATGGACAGCCGCAATTGAGGTCAATCTCGTCGTAGCCCCATTGCTGAGCTAACTCTGCAGCCTTAGCTAAATCAGATGGCTCCGATCCACCTAACTGGAGAACAACGGGATGCTGATCTTGTGAATAATCTAAATGACGCGGCACATCCCCATGAATAAGGGCGCCAGTGGTAACCATCTCAGTATAGAGAACCGCTTCTTTAGTGAGCGTGCGGTGAAAAGAGCGGCAGTGACGATCAGTCCACTCCATCATCGGTGCAACAGCTAAGCGCTTGGGTGTTTTTACAGTCATACGGATATCAACCTAATACTCTTTGAGAAGTAAAGCGTCTCTCCTGCCCCGTTATTGGGTCTTTGAATTCAATCTCTTTTGCCAAGAGCTGCAAGGGTTTGGAAAAATCCAAATCATACTCTTGATAAGGCGTTAGGATGGGATAGATCTGGTCATGCTGAATGGGAATACCCAGACTATTGAGATGACAACGCAATTGGTGCTTCTTGCCACTGCCGGGGGTGAGTCGATATGTAGCCCAGGGCTTATTAACTTCAAGCAATTCAATCAATGTGTCGGCATTAACCTCACCATCCACTTCTTGCATTTGCAGAAAGTGTTCTGATTCTTCTAGCCTACTTTGGTAAGTCATCGGTAATTTCTGGATGAGCGCTTCTGAGTATGGTGCGACAGCCTCATAGACTTTTTTGACTACGCGATCTCTAAACAGATTCTGATATTGCGCTCGCTCTTTCGGATTGACCGAAAAAATGACTAGACCTGCTGTGTCGCGATCAATCCGATGAATGGGACTCAGCTCTTGAATGCCCGTTTTTTTCTTTAGGCGATTCAATAGGGTTTGATGCAAATAAAGACCGCTTGGTGTCACCGGTAAAAAATGGGGTTTATCTGCCACCAGAATATGTTCATCCTGAAATAAGATGCTTTCCTTAAAAGGAATTTCCGGTTCTCTGGCCAAGCGCCTGAAATACAGTAAATGTGTATTCGGGAGATAGACATCCTCTGCAGCAAGTGCCTCACCCTCTTGATTAAATACCAGGCCATCTGCAAAACGAGCTTCCCACTCACTTCTATCAATGTGCGGGAAATTGGCAATAAAGAAATCCAGTAAACAAGCATGGTCCTGCCCAATAGGCAAATACACCTTGGATGAGGAGACGCCTTCGGAATTAACTCTCATAAGCAGTGAATCCAAGTTTGTGAATCACTCATAGTGACTCCACATTCTCAAGATGCGCACCGTCTTCTCTTTCTTGAAGATCTCATAAACTAATCGGTGTTGAATATTGATACGCCTCGAGTAGGCTCCAGCAAGATCACCAACCAGCTTTTCATAAGGGGGTGGATTTTGCAAGGGGTCTGCCTCCAAAATATCCAATAAGGCTTGAGCTTTATCTCTTAAACCTGCGGCTGATATTTTTTTTGCATCCTTTAGGGCATATTTGGAGTAGGCTAAATCCCAACTCACCACTTCAGAGTCCGCTTAGATTTAGCCAAAGGTTCTGTCATGGCATCTTTTATAGATTCACGCATACCTGGAACTGCCATTAGGTAAAGAGTTTCTTGAATAGCACTCCAGTCTTCAGCTGAAACCAAAACCGCATTCGCCCTCTTCCCAGAAATTAATACCGGCTGATGCGAGTCAGCAGCTTGATCAATCAGTCGATACAAACCGGCCCGCGCCTCACTTGCAGTTATTGCATCCATCACTTCCTCCAATTGGCTTATGGTACGTAAAAACGTACGCTTTGTCAACACACCATCTCTTGACAAAAACCCCTCTAAAATAGGCCAGCAGCACCCATAAGAACTAGAAAATAAATAGACAACATGCTTGAACTCTCCACATTCGACCTTGGCTTATTGCTAGCCTGCGCATTATTTGCGGGATTGGTTGACTCCATTATTGGTGGTGGCGGAATGATTCAAGTGCCAGCCCTTTTTGCAGTCTTGCCAGGCTTTCCACCAGCCACCCTACTCTCCGTCAATAAGTTTGGCTCGATCGTGGGCACGATTGGTTCCGCCATTCAGTACAGCCGCGCCAACAAGAGCCCCTGGAGTCTAGTCATCATCTCTTCATCATTTGCTTTTTTCGCTTCCGTTGCAGGGGCATATCTTGTTACCCAATTACCAACTGAATGGCTCAGAGGCGCCCTGCCATTTTTGTTGCTGGCACTACTCATATTTAATATCAAATCTAGTGCTGGTCTAGTTCATGCACCTAAACACCAACACCACAAACAAAAAGCGATTGCCTCTGCTGGTGCTGGAGTGATTGGTTTTTATGATGGCTTTCTGGGGCCTGGAGCTGGCGCCTTTTACAAGCTCTTCTATACCCGCGTATTGGGATTTGATTTCTTACGATCTGCAGCTCCCGCCAAGTGCCTCAATATTGCCTCCAATTTAGGCGC
>JBEGSZ010000003.1:0-6351 GCA_041179645.1 Pseudomonadota bacterium | reverse complement strand
CTTCTTAGAAAGAAGCCGAACGTTTAAAGTCCTCGATCGCAGCGCGCAATGCAGCTTCGTCTTCTTTCGAGAGATCCTTGGTGTCTTCAATACGGCCGATCAAATCAGCAAACTTGCTCTTGAGGTGATCATGCAAACCTTTTTCGAAGGCTAAAACATGTTTCACATCTAAATCATCCAAGAAGCCGTTGTTAGCTGCATACAATGATGCCGCCAACTGCCAAACTTGTTGTGGTTGATACTGAGGTTGCTTGAGCAATTCAGTAACGCGGCGACCGCGCTCCAACTGCTTACGAGTTGCCTCGTCCAAATCTGAAGCGAACTGAGCAAACGCTGCCAATTCACGATATTGCGCTAAGTCAGTACGAATACCGCCAGATAATTTCTTAATAACTTTAGTTTGAGCGGCACCACCCACACGTGAAACAGAAATACCCGCGTTAATCGCTGGACGTACGCCCGCGTTAAACAAGTCTGTTTCCAAGAAGATTTGACCGTCTGTAATAGAAATCACGTTGGTTGGAACGAAAGCAGAAACGTCACCCGCTTGAGTTTCAATGATTGGCAATGAGGTCAATGAACCTGTCTTACCTTTAACTGCACCGTTTGTGAATTTCTCAACATACACTTCGTTCACGCGAGCTGCGCGCTCAAGCAAACGTGAGTGCAAATAGAATACGTCGCCAGGATAAGCTTCACGTCCTGGTGGGCGACGCAACAATAGTGATACTTGACGGTATGCAACCGCTTGTTTAGTTAAGTCATCATAAACAATCAAAGCATCTTCACCGCGGTCACGGAAATACTCACCCATTGTGCAGCCAGCATAAGCTGACAAGTACTGCATCGCTGCTGACTCAGAAGCAGAAGCAGCAACAATCACTGTGTACTCCATTGCGCCGTTCTCTTCCAATTTGCGCAATACGTTTGAAATCGTAGAAGCTTTTTGACCAATCGCCACGTATACGCAACGAATGCCTTTGCCTTTTTGATTGATGATGGCATCAACAGCAACAGCTGTCTTACCAGTTTGACGGTCGCCAATGATCAACTCACGCTGACCACGGCCAATTGGCACCATCGCGTCAATTGACTTTAAACCTGTTTGAAGAGGCTGGCTAACTGACTGACGATCAATAACGCCAGGAGCAACCTTTTCAATAAAGTCTGTCATTTTTGCATTGATTGGACCTTTGCCATCAATCGGCTGACCCAAAGCATTTACAACACGACCCAATAATTCTGGACCTACTGGAACCTCAAGAATACGACCAGTACATTTAACTGGATCGCCTTCACTGATGTGCTCATATTCACCCAAAATAACAGCACCTACTGAATCACGCTCTAAGTTAAGCGCAAGACCAAGCGTGTTGTTTGGGAATTCAAGCATTTCACCTTGCATCACGCCTGAAAGGCCATGAACACGGCAAATACCGTCTGTTACTGAAATTACGGTGCCTTGATTACGGACTTCGGCACCAACGCCTACACCGCTAATTCGGCTCTTGATCAGTTCACTGATCTCTGATGGGTTGAGTTGCATTTGCTTACTCCTGGGATCTTATTCGGTTATGCGCTAAGAGCGGTTTGCATCGATACCAAGCGGGCTTTTACTGAAGTGTCTAACACTTCATCGCCAACCTGTACGCACACTCCGCCAATCAATTCTGGGTCTACATTTACTGTAGGACGTAGCTCTCTTCCACCAAAGCGCTTCTTCAATGTTGATAACAAGCTTTTTAATTCCTCGCCTTGCAACGGGAATGCACTTGTGATCAAAACTTCTGCAGCGCCTTCTTGAGCATTTTTCAAAGCTGTAAATTGAGCAGAGATTTCTGGCAAAGCTAGTAGACGATGATTTTGCGTTAGTACTTCCACAAAATTCTTAACAACATCTGCTGGCTTTGTTTTAACGCCGCTCAATAAAATTTGTTGCAACTCTGCTGTGGCTAGCTTTGGATTATTGGCCACCTCTAGCAAATCAGGATTGCTAGCAATTTGTGCCAACTCTTCTAGCTGCTCTGCCCATACAGATAAATCTGCAGGCTTTGCACTTCTAAAAAGAGCCTCAGCATAAGGGCGGGCAATAGTAGCTAAGTCTGCCATATTAAAGCTCTGCCTTAAGCTGATCTAATAAACCAGCATGTGCTTTTGCATCAACTTCACGACGCAAAATCTGCTCGGCACCTTTTACTGCTAATGCAGCTACTTCAGCACGCAAAGCATCTCTTGCACGAGTTACCTGTTGTTCGGCTTCGGCTTTAGCTTGAGCAATGATGCGGGCAGCTTCTGCCTGCGCATTTGCTTTGATTTCTTCAGCTGATAGTTGTGCGCGCTTTTCAGCATCAGCAATACGCTGAGTGCCTTCATTGCGAGCTTCTGACAATGCTTGTTCAGCACGTTTTTTTGCAGACTCAAGATCAGCCTTACCGCGCTCAGCGGCAGCCAAACCATCAGCCACTTTTGTGGCTCGCTCGTCCAATGCCTTTACCAATGGTGGCCAAACAAATTTGGCTACAACCCACCACAAAATAAAGAAGACGACCATCTGCGCGAATAGCGTCGCGTTTAGGTTCACGTTTAGTTCCTTTCGGTCACAATGACAAATATCCACGGGCGCTCAATTTGCGCCCGTCAATAACTACGCCTATTACTTAATTACAGCAAGCAATGGGTTTGCGAACGCGAACAACATCGCAACACCAACACCGATCAAGAAAGCAGCGTCGATCAAACCAGCCAACAAGAACATCTTAGTTTGTAGTGGCTCCATCAATTCTGGCTGGCGCGCACATGCTTCGATGTACTTACCACCCATCAACGCGATACCCAAACAAGCACCGATCGCGCCTAGGCCGATGATGATGCCGATACCGATTGCTGTTAAACCTTGAATGTGGGCTAGAAATTCTTGCATGTTGACTCCTAAATAAAAAAACAGTTAGTAAAAAAAATTAGTGGTGGCTATGTGCTTGCCCGATGTAAACCAAGGTCAACATCATGAAAATGAAGGCCTGCAACAAGATCACCAAAATATGGAAAATCGCCCAAGCGGAGCCCGCAATCACGTGACCCACAAAACCTAGGAACGATAAGTCGACACCAAAATGCCAGATGCCGCCTAACAGAGCGATCAGCAAAAATACCAATTCGCCTGCATACATGTTGCCAAACAATCGCATACCTAGTGAGACTGCTTTAGCAATAAATTCAATGATGTTCAAAACCAAATTAAATGGAGCCAAATACCATTTGGCTCCAAACGGTGCAGATAGAAGTTCGTGAACAAAGCCACCAGCACCTTTTGCTTTGAAGCTATAGAAAATCATCAAAACTAAAACTGACATTGACAAGCCAAGTGTGCCGTTCAAATCAGTTGTTGGCACAAGCTTGTGATGAGGAACGTGGATGTCTCCAAAAATTCCCAAGAAGCCATTAATGCCGTGAACCCAATCCACTGGAACCAAGTCAAGTGTGTTGAGCAAAATAATCCAACAGAAAACAAATAAGGCTAGTGGCGCAATGTAAGAACGGTCACCATGAACGATGCTCTTCGATTGGCTTTCAACCATCTCCACCAACAACTCTACCAATGCCTGAAAACGACCTGGAACACCAGCCGTCGCGCGACGAGCGGCCATGAGCAAAAAGCCCACAACAATCAAACCCATCATCAAAGACCAAAACACAGTGTCTAAGTTAAGTACTGAGAAATCAACGATAGCCTCTTGCTTGGCATGCAAAGTGTTTAAGTTTTGCAAATGCTCTGCAATATATTCGGTAGGGGTTAAAGCCTTGCCGGTTGCTTCAGTCGCCATTGTTACTTCCTTCTGTTCTTTTCAAACCGCTTGTTTACTTAAAAAACCACGCTAGTAGGTAACACTTCAGCGCTAGTACATAAGTTAACAACAACGGTAACCAATCCAATTCTGGATAAAAAACTATTACCAAAAAAAACATTGCAACAGTTGCAATGATTTTTATTAATTCCCCGGTTACAAGACCCACTATTGAAGATCCAACAACCTTTGACCCATTCGCTGTTGTTGCCAGCAACCTTGCTCTTAAAGCAAACAGCCCCGCAGGGATGATTGCTATTAAACCGCCCAGCAATGAGGATATGGCGGAAGAGTCTAAGCCATACGGCTTACCCTTTACTGACCAAGCCCAAGCCAAACAGGAGAGCAGCGTTACCAGCGCCTGAAGTAGAAATAACCGCTTGACTGAAATTCTGCTTGGCTTAAGCGCCTCTGAACCCAAAATTACTTCTAGTTCAGCCCTTGTCAACGGTTTCGACAACTCTTCAGAATCATCTAACTCATTGTTCCAATTAGCATTTTTGTTAACTTCAGCTTTTTGCTCAACTCCAGGTACAAAGCCTTGAGATTTTACAGAATCTGTGGGCTTTGGGTCAATGCTATTCATAAAAATTTCACATTTACTCGATGCCTAGACGCTTTAAAAATACGTCTAATTCATCAAATTGGCTGAATTTAATGCTGATTTCACCGCCGCGTCGTTTTTGCTTGATTTCAACTGCCAAATTCAGTTGATCCGATAGCTTTTCTTGGAGCTGCCTTAAGTCGGGGTCAGCCTTGATTTTCGCCTTTTTAGAACCGCCAACTTGAGTTTTATTCAAAACCAACTTAGTGGCCATTTGCTCTGCTTCGCGCACTGAGAGCTTTTGAATCACAATTTTCTGGGCAAGGCTTACCTGCGCCGCCGCTTCAAGCGGCAATAGGGCGCGGGCATGACCCATGTCTATCTCGCCTTTGGCCAACATGAGCTGAACGGGCTTGGCCAACTGAATTAATCTCAATAGATTTGAAACCGCACTGCGAGATTTTCCAACGGCCTGTGCCGCCTTATCGTGGGTATAACCAAACTCTTCGATCAATCGCGCAAGGCCGTTTGCCTCTTCCAAAGCATTCAAATCTTCTCGTTGCATGTTTTCGATCAAAGCCATTGCAGCAGTGGCCTGATCGTTGGCCTGTTTGATTAATACAGGAACTTCTTTAAGGCCCGCCATGGTGGCCGCACGAAAACGGCGTTCACCAGCAATGATTTCGTACTTACCTGATGCAACACTTCTCACCAAGAGGGGCTGCATGATGCCTTGTTCTTTGATGCTTTCAGAGAGCTCCTGCAATGATGAATCCACCATATTTTTGCGAGGCTGATACTTGCCAGCTTGTAATTGTGTGATCTGAAGCATTGCAACACCGCCAGCATTGCCGCTAGCCTTATCGTTGGCGCCCAAGAGGGCTTCCAAGCCTCGCCCCAAACCCTTTTTTTTCATTGTCGTCATAATTTTTTCTTATCCATTACATTGTTTTTATGCGCTGAATCATCTCTGCGCCGAATTGCATATAAGCCTGTGCACCGCGGGAGCTTTTATCAAAAGTCACTCCAGGCATACCGTAAGAAGGTGCCTCAGCCAAACGAACATTCCTAGGAATGATGGTGTTAAAAACTTTGTCTCCAAAGTGTTCCATTAACTGGTCAGAAACCTGCTGCTGTAGGGTTGTTCTCGGGTCAAACATGACCCTCAATAAACCAATGATCGTTAAACTTGGATTGAGATTGGCGTGCACTTGTTTGATGGTATTAACAAGGTCTGACAAGCCTTCGAGGGCGAAGTATTCACATTGCGTTGGCACAATCACGCCATTGGCCGCACAAAGACCGTTCAAAGTTAACAGTGAAAGAGCAGGGGGACAGTCAATCAAAATAAAGTCGTACTGATTCAGCACTGGTGCTAGAGCATTTTTAAGCCGCTCTTCACGTTGATCAAACTCTACCAATTCGACTTCAGCGCCTGCAAGCTCTCGGTTCGCTGGGAGAACGTCATATCCCCCCGTTTCTGATTTAACTCTTGCAGTTAAAACATCAGACATGCCAATTAAGACGTGATAAACACTGTGCTGTAAGCCCATCTTATCAATGCCTGAACCCATACTGGCATTGCCCTGCGGATCAAGATCAACAACCAAGACTCGTTGGTTTTGAGCAGCCAAGCTTGCAGCCAAATTAACCGTGGTGGTGGTTTTGCCAACACCACCTTTTTGATTTGCCACGCAAAATATTTTTGCCATAAATGTCTTCTTTTAATTAAGCCTTCAATTCTCTCACGCGAGCCAACTCGTAAAGCCGTCTTTCAGCATCAAGACCCGGGACATTGAACAAATAGTCTTTTTCAATCTTCCACGAGCTAGGAATGGTTTTTAAATCATCTTCCAAGGCTCGAGCTTTCATCGCCCACAATATCCCGCCAGACTTAAGCATTGGCTCAGAGAGTGCAATAAACTTGCCAAAGTCTGAAAAAGCCCTTGAAATACAACAACTTAC
>JBEGSZ010000002.1:0-385701 GCA_041179645.1 Pseudomonadota bacterium | reverse complement strand
TCTCATCAAATGGGTTCATGCTCATTTTGACGTTTGCCAGATCGACACCAGAGTTATCTGACTTCACCCGAATTTTGACGTTGTAATCAACGACACGCTTTACTGCTACTAAGATTTTCATGCTGAATTCTCTATTTTTGAATAACTTTTCTATTTTATCCGTCTAGCCCCAACTAGGACTAGACATCGATTGCCGAAGCCGAGCCAGCCTGCTTCCGAAGTTCAAACTTCTGGATCTTGCCAGTTGAGGTTTTTGGAAGTTCACAGAACACAATGGCTCTTGGAACCTTAAATCCAGCCAGATGCTGCTTGCAATGAGCAATGATGTCGGCAGGGGTGACTTCCATGCCAGGCTTAATTTCTAAGAAGGCGCAAGGAGTCTCGCCCCACTTGGGATCCGGCTTTGCAACGACGGCAGCAGCTATTACTGCAGGGTGACGATAGAGAACATCTTCAACCTCCACGGAAGAAATGTTTTCGCCACCAGAAATGATGATGTCCTTACTGCGATCTTTCATCTTCACATAGCCATCGGGATTCAGCACGGCTAAGTCCCCCGAATGAAACCAACCTCCCTCAAAAGCCTCTTTGGTTGCCTTCTCATTCTTCAGATACCCCTTCATGGCGATATTGCCTTTAAACATAATCTCACCCATGGTCTCGCCATCGGCGGGCACGGGCTCAAGAGTTTCAGGATCAAGAACTGCAATCGCTTGTTGCATGTGATAACGAACACCTTGGCGAGCATTGAGGCGAGCTCTCTCACCAATATCTACTTCATTCCACTCATCCTGCTTCACGCAAACTGCTGCAGGACCATAGACTTCAGTTAATCCGTAGACGTGTGTCAAATCAAAGCCAAGCTTTTCCATACCCTCAATGATCGAAGCTGGAGGTGCAGCACCTGCAATCAGGCCTTTCACACCAGCGGGAACACCCTCTTTTAACTCATCAGGAGCATTGACTAATAGGTTGTGCACAATCGGGGCAGCGCAGTAATGTGTAACGCCATGATTCTTAATGGCAGCGAATATATGCTGGGCATCAACACGGCGCAAACACACATTAATACCAGCGCGTGCAGCTACTGTCCATGGGAAACACCAGCCATTGCAATGGAACATTGGAAGTGTCCAGAGGTAAATGGGGTGCTTATTAATATCCCAATCCAAGATATTGGAGACTGCGTTGATCGCTGCGCCACGATGGTGATACACCACGCCCTTTGGATTACCGGTTGTTCCGGAGGTGTAGTTCAAACAAATGGCTTGCCATTCATCTGCAGGGACTTGCCATGGAAATTGAGGATCACCCTCGGACAAGAGCTTTTCATAAGTAAGTTTTCCAAGCTTCTCACCAGGAACATCAAATTCTTTTTCCTCAACATCAATCACCAAAAACTCGCGCCCACTTTCTTTCTTGGCAATCTCGAGGGCTTTCTTCATCACCCCAGAAAATTCCGGATCCACGATCACGACTTTTGCTTCGCCGTGATTCAACATAAAGGCAACTGACTCTGGATCAAGGCGTGTATTTAAGGCATTTAATACTGCGCCAGCCATCGGAATACCAAAATGCGCCTCAACCATGGGCGGCGTATTGGGCAACATCACGGCAACCGTATCCCCCAAACCAATGCCATGCTTTTGCAGCGCGCTCGCAAGGCGACGGCAACGGTCATAAGTCTGACTCCAAGTCTGACGTAAATTCCCATGGATAATTGCTAAGCGATCTGGATACACCTCTGCTGATCGCTCAAGAAATAATAGTGGGGTGATCGGAGTGAAGTTCGCTGGGTTGCGATCTAAACCCTGTTCAAAAATATTAGCCATGCGTTCCTTGGATATTGATCTTTTTTATTCTGTATTTCGATAGCATTTAAATGTCGGCAAGTGCTTTGACATGCGCCACCACACTTCGCCCTAATGCGGAAAGGTTATAACCCCCCTCTAGGCAGCTCACGATGCGGCCTTGGGCATATTGATTCGCTACGACCTTAAGTTGCTTGGTGATCCAGGCATAGTCATCTTCTACCAAGCCCATCTGCCCTAAATCATCCTCACGGTGAGCATCAAAGCCTGCGGAGATAATGATGAGCTCTGGCTCAAAATCCCGTAGACGCGGCAACCATTGCTCCTCAACTATCGAGCGCACTACATCTCCTCGAGTGGAGGCTGGCAAGGGGACATTCACCATATTATTAGCTCCGTCCAAGCCGCTGTATGGATAAAACGGATGCTGGAAGAAGCTGCACATCAGCACATTGGGATCATTAAAAAAAGCTGCTTCAGTGCCATTGCCATGATGTACATCAAAATCGATGATGGCCACACGTTCGATGCCGTATGTCTCCATCGCATAGCGCGCAGCTACGGCAACGTTATCAAAAACACAAAATCCCATGGAGCGAGTTGGCTCTGCATGGTGACCAGGAGGGCGAACTGCACAAAATACATTCTCAACCTCACCCTTCATCACCGCATCAACACCCGCAATAGCAGCACCTGCTGCACGTAGCGCAGCACTCCAAGTATGGGGGTTCATGATAGTGTCACCATCGAGCATGAAATAACCGCTGGCTGGTGAGCGCTCTTTAACAAAAGCAATGTGATCTGGACTGTGAACCAACTCCAGTTGATCTTCAGTTGCTAGTGGCGCATCGAGATGGTGCAGAAATCGATCGATGCCGCTACGAATGAGTTGATCATTGATCGCCTGAATGCGCTCTGGGCACTCTGGATGATGACTGCCCATCTCATGTTTTAGAAAATCTGGATGAGTTATGTATCCTGTTGTCATTACTAGCAATCCTCAATAGCAAAACTATAATTTTTATAATCTAATAAAACCTATCAACTTCTCAAAAACCCATTTTCTTATCCATGAATTTTCGCGTCTCCTACCTTGCTTCAACACTGTTCATAGCGCTATTGCTTGGTGCTTGCTCCAGTACACCTACTCAGCAAGTTAGCCCTACAGAGACTATCGTAAACCAGTCTGAGGATGCCGCAACAGAAGCCCGTTTTAGCCAAAACCTCAATCAATTAATCACCCAGATTGCCCAAACCCAGGGAATCCCTCAGGCAACCCTTGAATCAGGCTTCTCAGATGCTAAAACGATTCCGTCCATACGCAAATTGGTGTTACCCCCATCGGGCACCTTTAAAAAGAATTGGGTGGCCTACCGCAAGCGTTTTATTGAACCGGTTCGCCTGAAGGCTGGTAAGGCCTTTTGGGAGCAAAACCAGGCGTTCTTGAGCAAGGTTGAGCAGGAATCAGGGGTTCCGGCTGAAGTCATCGTCTCCATTATTGGGATCGAAACCATCTATGGCCGTCAAACTGGAAATTTCCGGGTAAAGGATGTGCTGTCTACCCTTGCCTTCAGTTATCCAGATACACCTAACAAGACAAGTCGAGAGCAACTTTTTAAAGATCAGCTTCAAGAACTCATTCTCATGTGCTGGACTGAAGGGGGTGGCAGCTTGCCTGCGAATAATAGTCAGCAAGGATTGAATCAAACTCGCTTTAATGCCTGCCTGAATCAGAACAGTTCCTATGCTGGCGCAATTGGTTTGCCTCAATTCATGCCTAGTAGCATTCGCAGCTTTGCAGTAGATGGTGATGGTGATGGGCGTATTGACCTCAAGCAAAGCCCTAAAGATGCGATTGCTAGTGTGGCCAATTTCATGAGAAAGCATGGCTGGCAACCGGGAATGCCTATTTACTTCCCCGTACAGGAAGGGGCTATTAGTGAAGCGAGATCCCTAGCTGATGGCGAACCTCAGTTGAAATACTCAGCTCAAGAACTCATCTCAAAAGGCATCTTGACTAAAGAGCAAGGCGACCTTCAGGCGGGTGGGGTTGAACCGCAAAGCAAGGCACTCATTGTCGATCTTCCCTACCCTGATAAGGATGGAAATGATCAGGTTAGATATGTAGTTGGTTTAAATAATTTCTTGACGATTGTGCAGTACAACCGCAGTTACTTTTACGCACAAAGTGTCGCTGAGTTTGCAGAAGCGCTAGGATATAAAAATCAAAGTGTAGTTCCTACTGCCGGAACCAAAGCAAAGTCTGAAACAAAATCAGGAGAGTCGGTTAAATCTAAACCGAAGAAGCCTACTAATAAGAAAAAACAAAAGCAGACTTAATGCACTCAGACTGAATGTCTTACGCTGGGAAAACTCCAGTAGAAAGATAACGGTCACCACGGTCGCAAACGATAAATACAATCGTCGCATTCTCAACCTGGCGAGCGATTCGCAAGGCAACCACTAAAGCACCACCAGCTGAAATGCCGCAGAAGATACCTTCTTCAGCCGCTAGGCGGCGAGCCATCTCTTCAGCATCTGCTTGGCTCACATACTCAATGCGATCGACCTTATCACCTTGATAAATCTTCGGCAGATACTCTGGAGCCCATTTACGAATTCCGGGAATCTGTGAACCCTCCTCCGGCTGCGCACCAATAATCTGAATATTGGGATTCATGGACTTCAGATAAGTAGAAACACCGGTGATGGTGCCAGTGGTTCCCATTGCTGAAATGAAGTGGGTAACCTGGCCATCCGTATCACGCCAGATTTCGGGGCCAGTGGTCTCAATATGAGCACGCGGATTATCTGGGTTTGCAAATTGATCAAGCAATCTACCGCGACCCTCTTTCTGCAATTGCAGAGCATAGTCACGAGCAAATTCCATGCCACCAGAAGCTGCCGTCAGAATGAGCTCAGCACCATAAGCAGCCATACTTTGACGGCGTTCAATACTTTGATTTTCAGGCATCACCAAAACCATCTTGTAGCCCAACATCGCGGCAGTCATTGCCAAAGCAATACCTGTGTTACCGCTAGTCGCTTCGATGAGGGTATCGCCAGGTTTAATTTCACCACGCTCTTGTGCACGCAGGATCATCGACAGCGCGGGTCGGTCTTTCACCGACCCCGCTGGATTATTACCTTCCAACTTTCCTAGTATCAGATTATTTTTCGAATCGTTCTCAGCGCCAGGAATGCGTTGCAAACGAACCAGGGGTGTATTACCCACGGTCTGTGAAATAGTTAAGTAGGAAGGTGTGCTCATGAAACCATTTTAGCCATAAGCTAGGCTAGACGTAAAAGGGTTTAATTTCGGCGATTTGCTTCCGCACGATCCTGATTATGGCGAGAACCACTTTGGCCGCGTGAGCCACGTCTGCTAGCCTTGGAGCCCTCTTTGTTGGTTCTGCCATGAGGCTCACGAAAAGAACTGGGCGCCTCAATGGTTAAGCCGTTATCTACCATCTTTTCAACCGATTTCATACCAATGCCACGAACGCGCTTTTGTAGGTCATTGGCATCCTGAAAATGCCCGCCATCCAAACGCTCAGCAATAATTGTTTTTGCTTTTGATGGCCCGATTCCTTTAATGCTTTCTAACTCAGACTGAGTGGCAGTATTGACGTTGACTGGTGAGGCAGCAGCCAATCCCGAAACAGCTACAAATACTGAAAATACCAAAGACTTTAATAATTGATTCATTTAATCTCCATCGGTTAATAAAAAATCCACTCGCACGAAGTGCAAGTGGATCAGTTACAACGAATGAAGATTCAGTCGGTTGACTGTTTTTAACTACTTATAGCGGGCTTGCCAAGAAATCTGCATTGGCTGATAGCCATGCGATGTAACGGCTGACACCCTGCTCTACATTTAGGAAAGGTTCTGAGTATCCAGCGGCGCGTAGCTTGGTTAAATCCGCTTGCGTAAAGCACTGGTACTTGCCCTTAAGTGCGTCCGGGAATGGAATGTACTCAATCGCTTTTTCTTTGACCAACTCTTCTAAGCTAGCAGGATTAGCGTTATCAATTTTGCGCATGGCATTGGCTACCGCATGAGCAACATCATTAAATGGTTGTGCACGACCGCTACCCAAATTAAAGATACCGCTGATTTCTGGATGGTCCAAGAAATACAAATTCACCTTTACTACGTCTTCTACCGAGACAAAATCACGGCTTTGCTCGCCCGCTGCATAACCACCATATTCACCAAAAAGCTTTACTTTGCCATTGGCTTTGTACTGGTGATATTGGTGAAAGGCTACTGAAGCCATGCGACCTTTGTGGGATTCACGTGGTCCGTAGACATTGAAGTACCTGAATCCAACTACCTGTGCAGTATTAGATTTTTCAGCAAAACGCTTACGCATCACTTGATCAAATAAAAACTTGGAGTAGCCATAAATATTTAACGGCTTCTCATGCTCGCGACTCTCCACAAATACATCAGAGCCACCATAAGTAGCAGCTGAAGAGGCGTAGAGCAACTGCACTTTTTGCTCTGTACAGATATCAAGCAAGTCCATGGTGTAGCGGAAATTATTCGCCATCATAAAGATGCCGTCAGTTTCCATCGTATCCGAGCAAGCACCCTCATGAAACACTGCCCTGACCTTGCCAAAGCGACCACTTCTAAATGCCTCCAGAAACTCGTCTTTATCAAGATAGTCAATGATGTCTAAGTCTGCAAGATTGCGGTACTTATCAGCGGGACGTAAATCATCGACTGCAATAATATTTTTCTCGCCACGCGCATTGAGCGCCTGAACAATATTAGCGCCAATAAACCCAGCAGCGCCAGTTACGATAATCGTCATTGCAATTCCTCAGAAGTAACGGTGGCCGTACCTAATTTGCCTACCACTATGCCACCAGCTCGGTTAGCCAAAGCCATCGCTCTTTCAAGTGGCCAACCAGCTGCCAATGCTACAGCGAGTGTGCCAATAACCGTATCACCCGCACCAGACACATCAAATACTTCACGTGCCTGCGCCTTAACGTGACTCACTCCAGCATCGGTAAATAAACTCATACCCTCTTCAGAGCGAGTAAGCAGAAGTGCCTCGAGATCTAAAGATTTTCTGAGATCCTGTGCCCTCTTTGTGAGATCTTCTTCGCTAGTCCACTGACCAACTACTTGACGCAGTTCACTTCGGTTTGGAGTAAGTACAGTAGCACCACGATATTTAGCGTAGTCATCACCCTTAGGATCAACTAGGATCATTTTCTTTTGAGCGCGTGCCTGCTCAATCATCAAAGCCACTTGGCCTAATGCGCCTTTGCCATAATCAGACAAAATCACTACATCAGCATCGCCAACGAGCTTTTCATAACGCTCCAGTTTATGAGCGAGAGCAGCTTCACTTGGGGTTTCTTCAAAGTCCAAACGAATCAATTGTTGTTGTCTTGCAATGACGCGCAACTTCACAGTAGTCGGCACTTTGCTATCGATTTCAAGCTGGCTATCAACGCCGCTTGACTTGAGCAACTCGGTCACGCGGTTCCCTGGCTCATCATCACCAATCACACCCAAGATGGTTGTCTTTGCACCAAGAGCGGCTACGTTACGAGCCACGTTGGCAGCACCGCCTAAACGCTCATCAATCTTGCCTACCTGAACCACCGGAACTGGCGCCTCAGGAGAAATCCGATTTGTATCGCCAAACCAATAGCGATCCAGCATGACATCGCCCACTACCAATAAGCGGGCTTTAGAAAATTGTTCTCGGTTGGCTTTTTCCACGATGTAACTAATCTCTCTAATCTTTCAAATAGATTCTTTTGTAATTGTTATTAATTATGACGGCCAATACCTTGGTACTCAATGCCTAATTCTTGCATAGCTTGTGGCTCATACAGATTACGGCCATCAAAGATAATCGGGTTCTTCAAATTGGCTTTGAGAAGATCAAAATCGGGGCTACGGAAGGCTTTCCACTCAGTAACGATTACCAAGGCATCCGCATCTTGGGTTGCTGCCATCGGGTCATCCACCAACGTAACTTGTTTAAGGCCTTCTGGATTGCCTTTAAAGTCCATCTCGAGGCAGTGTTTGGTTTCTGGCATCGCTACTGGATCGTGAGCCACAATCTGGGCTCCGCGCTTAACCAGCTCTTGAATAATTACTCGACTTGGGGCTTCACGCATATCGTCAGTATTGGGTTTAAATGCCAAACCCCACATAGCGAACTTCTTACCCTTAAGATCAGAACCAAAGCGTTTTTCAATCTTTTCCACCAAGATGTATTTTTGGGCTTCATTGACTGCTTCTACGGCATCGAGAATCTTCAGATCACGGCCATACTCAATCGCAGTCTTTGATAGGGCGGAAACATCCTTCGGAAAGCAAGAACCACCATAGCCGGTACCAGAGTACAAAAAGCCATAACCAATACGAGAGTCTGAACCAATGCCCTGGCGCACCGCTTCAATATCAGCACCCACTAAGTCCGCTAAATTGGCTAACTCGTTCATAAAAGAGATGCGGGTAGCTAACATCGCATTGGCTGCGTATTTAGTGAGCTCAGCGCTCTTCACATCCATGTAGTAGGTGCGCTCGTGATGGCGATTAAATGGAGCATAGAGTTTGCGCATCTGTTCTTTGGCACGCAAGCCAGCTGGCGTATTTTGTGTACCAATCACAATTCGGTCTGGGCGCATAAAGTCTTCTACGGCCGCGCCCTCTTTAAGGAACTCGGGATTGGAAACTACCGAGCACAGCTCTGGTGAGAGGCCGCGCTTTTCTAATTCCTCAGTAATCGCAGCAGAAACCTTATCAGCAGTACCCACTGGCACAGTCGACTTATCGACAATCACCTTAGGGGTGGTCATATGACGGCCAATGTTGCGAGCCGCCGCGACAACGTACTGTAGATCGGCTGAGCCATCTTCATCAGGAGGGGTGCCAACGGCGATAAATTGAATGTCGCCATGCGCGACAGAAGCGGCAATATCGGTAGAGAACTGCAAACGGCCAGCAGCACGATTGCGCTCAATCATCTCTTTGAGGCCTGGCTCATAAATGGGTACGCCACCAGAGTTGAGGATCTCAATCTTCTTAGGATCTACGTCAACGCAAAAAACGCTATTGCCCTGCTCTGCGAGGCAAGCTCCAGTAACAAGACCAACGTAACCGCTGCCGATGATGGTGACTTTCAAGATAGCTCCAAATAATTCGTATTAGATTAGTAATCGCAACTCAGACTACATTGAAGGGCCACTAGGAACGGCTCCCTCACTGCGTCTTGGGGAGTACGCCTCCCAATGATTGCAACCTGGACACTGCCAGTAAAAACGTCGCGCACGGAATCCGCAATTGCCACAGGTATAACGGGCCAAACTGGTTGTGCGCTGCTTTAATAAACTGAGTGTTGCCTGCAAGTCCGCCACTCGTTCTGGCGTACCATTGCTCTCCGCCAAAGCCAAACGGGTCTCCGCCAACTTCGAGAGCGCGCTCAAGCTTGGTGAATGCTGCATCACTTCAACGAGCATCACTTCAGCAGCTTGTGCGCCACGAATTTGAGTCATGTGCTTTTGCACAATGTCGAGCAACTCACCAGAAGCCTGGGTTTTTAATAATTCACAAAGCGCAGTTAAACCTTCATCCGCTTTATTCAGCGCAGTGTGCGCTGCCATCCAACGATCTGCAAGTAAGTGCATATAGGCAGGATGTGTCTTTGCAATCACAGCCCACACTTCGATAGCCTGGGCTGGGCGATCCATGGCAATTAAATAATCTCCCTGCAAAATCAGCGCACGTGCATGATGCGGCACTGCTTGCAAGGCCAATTGAACTGATTGCTCAACCTCGGACAAATCCTTACGGCGCAATGCCTCTTGACCTAGCTCGCAATGAAATTGCGCAATCTCAGTGTGATGAGATTTTCCTTGTAAGCCCTCAAGCTCACTAGCTGCAATGATGGCTTTTTTCCAATCCCGCTCAATCTGATACATTTCGAGCAGACTCTCTTTTGCAGGCGCCGCAAACTTGCCTTCACCTACGCGATTTAATGAGGCTTCGGCACGGTCTAATAAACCAGCGCGGAGAAAATCACGACCCAATTCATAAGCGGCATGATCTCGATCGCGCGGCTTCAAGTCATCACGGTTAGCTAAATGCTGGTGAACTCGAATTGCACGCTCAGTCTCACCGCGGCGACGGAATAAATTCCCTAAGGCAAAATGAAGTTCAATCGTCTCAGGATCGAGCTGAGCAATCTTGACCAAGGTTTCAATCGCTTGATCTGGCTGCTCATTCAATAACAGACTTAAACCCTTAAAGGTAGAGCGTTGCTGACGCATCCGCTCGCGCTCATCCATGCGATTCTCAAGACGCAAATCCCAGCGCGAAGCCAACCAACCAATACCAAACATGACTGGTAATAACAGCAGCCAGGAGGTTGCAATCTGAATCATGCTGTGCAGATCTTAAATAAAAAAATGGTCCGAATGGACCACTGGATATGCGCTATGTGACTAGGCACCAGAACCCTCTTTAGGGCTCACTTGCTTCAGAGGCTTGTAATCCACACGCTCACGTAATTCTTTTCCAGGCTTAAAATGGGGCACCCGTTTTTCTGGGATCAATACTTTCTCACCAGATTTTGGATTACGACCAGTACGCGCAGGACGGTGATGCAAAACAAAGCTACCAACACCGCGCAACTCAATCCGCTTGCCTTCGGCTAAAGCGTGAGTCATGGTGTCTAGCAATGTCTTGACTGCCAACTCCACATCTCTTGGTAATAGCTGGGGAAACTGTTCCGCCAAGCTCTCCACGAGTTCGGAGCGAGTAATTGCTTGTTGCTCTTGATCTGACATGATCTATCAATAAAAAACCGCCGCTCCCCTAATGGAAAGCGGCGATATTGATTTAGCCTTGATTGTCCAACTTCGCTTTCAACAAAGCACCCAAGTTGGTTGTGCCAGACTGCGCATCACCTTGGAGTTTGCTCATAGCGTCTTGTTGGTCAGAGCTGTCTTTAGCCTTGATTGAAAGATTGATTGCACGTGACTTACGATCAATGTTGATGATCATTGCAGTTACAGTGTCGCCTTCTTTCAATACATTGCGTGCATCTTCAACGCGATCTGTTGAGATCTCAGAAGCACGTAAGTAAGCCTCAACTTCATCAGCCAAGTGAATAGTTGCACCCTTAGCATCAACAGCTTTCACAGTACCAGTTACAAGGCTACCCTTGTCGCTTACGGATGTGTAGTTATTGAATGGGTCACCAGACAATTGCTTGATACCAAGAGAGATACGCTCTTTCTCAACATCAATTGCCAATACAGTAGCTTCAACTTCGTCGCCTTTTTTGTATTTCTTAACAGCTTCTTCTCCTGGCTCATTCCATGAGAGGTCTGAGAGGTGAACTAAACCGTCGATACCGCCAGGCAAACCAATGAACACACCAAAGTCAGTAATAGACTTGATTGCGCCAGTCAGCTTGTCGCCTTTTTGTTGGCCACGTGAGAACTCTTCCCATGGATTAGCTTTGCACTGCTTGATACCCAAGCTGATACGACGCTTGTCTTCATCAATATCCAGAACCATGACTTCAACTTCGGTTCCTAATGCAGTAGCCTTGCTTGGAGCAACGTTCTTGTTAGTCCAGTCCATTTCGGAAACGTGTACCAAACCTTCGATACCAGATTCGATTTCCACGAATGCGCCGTAGTCAGTCAGGTTAGTTACCTTACCGAATAAACGGGTGTTTGGTGGGTAACGACGAGCGATACCAACCCATGGATCATCACCAAGTTGTTTCACGCCGAGTGAAACACGATTCTTCTCTTGATCGAACTTCAAAATCTTTGCTGTAACTTCTTGACCAACAGTCAACATCTCGCTTGGGTGACGCACACGACGCCATGCCAAATCGGTAATGTGCAAGAGGCCATCGATACCACCGAGGTCCACGAATGCGCCGTAGTCAGTGATGTTCTTAACGATACCTTGAACAACGCTACCTTCTTTGAGGTTAGACATCAACTTCGCGCGCTCTTCACCTTGGCTAGCCTCAACAACAGCACGACGTGACAACACGACGTTGTTACGCTTACGGTCAAGCTTGATAACCTTGAACTCCATCGTCTTACCTTCGTAAGGGCTGGTGTCCTTGATTG
The DNA here is from genome assembly GCA_041179645.1 of Pseudomonadota bacterium. Taxonomy (GTDB): domain Bacteria; phylum Pseudomonadota; class Gammaproteobacteria; order Burkholderiales; family Burkholderiaceae; genus Polynucleobacter. The sequence continues at coordinate 373,754 of JBEGSZ010000002.1, read as the reverse complement.
GGCGTGTATCAACGAGTGATCCAGGCAAGAATGCGCGGATACCGTTAACCATGACTGTCAAGCCGCCTTTAACCTTACCAGTAACAGTACCGGTAACGATCTCAGCTTGCTCGAGAGCTTTTTCCAAGTTCATCCATGATGCCAAGCGCTTAGCTTTGTCACGGGAGAGGATTGTGTCGCCATAGCCGTTCTCAAGAGCGTCAATAGCTACAGAAACGAAATCGCCAGGAGCTACTTCAATCTCGCCAGCGTCGTTATGGAATTCTTCAACAGGAATAAACGCTTCGGATTTCAATCCAGCGTTAACAACGACGAAGTTATGGTCGATGCGAAGTACTTCAGCCGAAATAACTTGGCCGGTCTTCATATTCGATCGGGTTAATGATTCTTCAAATAGTTCTGCAAATGATTCAGACATTTATATATTCACTTTGTGCCGCCAGAAGGCCTGACGGGTTAGGTTAAAAAAGCCTCAAGAAACACGCTAAATTAGAAAATCGCGTTGTAGAGTTTCTTAAGACGCCAAAACAACTTCAACTACTGTTTACTGCCCACCAAAAATTAAGCTACTTTTGATTGATACCAATCCAAAACCGTCTTAACTGCTTGATCTATCGATAATTCCGATGTTTCCAGCACTTTGGCGCCGTCTGCAACTAGCAAGGGTGCGGCGCCTCGACTACTGTCTCTAGCATCGCGCTCCTGCAAATCATGCAGCAAGTTCTCGAGTTTAGCAGAAATTCCCTTAGCTATCAATTGCTTATACCGACGCTCGGCCCTAGCTTGGGCCGTTGCAGTGAGAAAAACCTTCAAAACCGCATCGGGAAATATCACACTAGCCATATCCCGACCATCGGCAACCAAGCCTGGGGCTACCCTAAAGCCATGCTGAACACCCACCAAAGCTTGTCTAACCTCAGGATGAACTGCAATTGCTGAGGCGCGCAAACCAATACTTTCGGTGCGAATGGCATCGGTCACATCTTCAGAATTGAGCAGAATCTGGCCATTTTTGAAGGAAATCACCAGTTTTTTGGCCAAAATACCCAGTTCTGGGCCATTTTGAGGATCAACAGATGCTTTTTGACTGCCTAAAGCAACGAGGCGATAAAGTGCTCCGCTATCCAGGTAATGAAAACCCAGTTTTTCAGCTACTAGAGAGGCAACCGTCCCTTTGCCAGAGGCGGTAGGCCCATCAATAGCGATGACTGGAGGCAAATTCATGAACTTCTAGGAGGCGATCTTTGCAAACTCTGCAAAGTAGGTGGGAAAGGTTTTAGCAACGCAATTAGGATCATTGATCTGAAGCGCATTAGGGCCAAAGGCGGCCAATGAGAAACACATCGCCATGCGGTGGTCATCGTATGTATCAATCCCCTCGGCAGGAGACTTCCAGTCAGCAAGTGATTGAGGGGCTTGCACAACGATGTAGTCGGCACCCTCCTCAACGATGGCACCAACTTTTTTCAACTCTTTCGACATCGCTGCAATGCGATCGGTTTCTTTCACGCGCCAACTGGCAATATTGTTTAAGCGAGTTGAGCCCTCAGCAAACAATGCCGCAACAGCGAGCGTCATCGCTGCATCTGGAATTTCTGTGCAATCAATCGTGATGCCCTTGAGTTTGCCATTCGCATTCGCAACACCAGTAACTTCAATCCAATCTTCCCCGGAAGAAATCTTTGCGCCCATTAATGCAAGCGCATCAGCAAAAGCCACATCACCCTGAATACTCTCGCTGCCAACACCCAAGACGCGTACCGGCCCACCACCAATAGCGCCAAGCGCCAAGAAGTAAGAAGCGGAGGATGCATCACCCTCAACAGATAAGGCGCCAGGACTTTGATATACAGCGTCAGAAGTCTTTGCAGGAATCACAAAAGTCTGCATATCCGGACAAGCAACTTTGACGCCAAAGCGTGCCATGAGCTTGAGTGTGATGTCGATATAAGGGCGAGAAATCAACTCACCAATCACTTCGATCTTGACAGGCTCTTTTGCCACCAAAGGCAAAGCCATCAATAAGGCAGTCAAGAACTGACTAGAAACATCGCCGCGCACCTTCACAACATCGTTGATTTCAATATCAGCAGCAAGAATCTTGATGGGTGGATAACCTTCTTGTAATTCGTAATCAATCTTTGCGCCGACTTGTCGTAAGCCATCCACCAGATCCCGAATAGGGCGCTCATGCATACGCGGCACACCAGACAAGCGGTAATTACCGCCCTGCATTGCCAAAGCCGCCGTTAAGGGGCGAATAGCTGTACCCGCATTACCCATAAAGAGATCTGCGTTTTGGACTGGGAACTTACCACCGCAGCCTTCAACCACGCAGACTTTATCCGCTTGATCGGTTACGGATAAACCCAACTGGCGAAGCGCATTGCGCATGACCTGAGTATCGTCAGCATCTAGTAGGTTTTTGAGAGTTGTTGTACCTGAAGACAAGGCGGCCAACAATAAGGCACGATTTGAAATGCTTTTTGATCCAGGCAAAACAATTGAGCCTTGTGCTCGCTTGAATGATCCAATTTTGATATCTGGCAGCCCACTCATCAAAGCACATCCAAATCTTGACGCGCTTTACTGGCTTTATTAAATAATTTCTCTAAGCCTGCACCATCATTATCAGCAATCAATTTACGCATGTGATTAACGATGAGCAAGTATTGATCAAGCTCCTTCAGAACTGCGGCGCGATTGCCCAAGCAAATATCACGCCACATCTCGGGACTAGAGGCAGCGATGCGCGTGAAATCTTTAAAGCCTGCGCCAACATGACTGAGCTTTTGCTCAGCATCTTCTGAGTTCACAACACTAGCCATCAGTGCGTAAGAGAGAATATGTGGCAGATGAGAAACCGCTGCGTAAATCGCATCATGCTGTACACAAGAGATCTTTTTCACTACAGAGCCAACCGACTGCCAAAAGCCTTCGATGAGATCCGTATCTTGTGGCGAATTTTCTTGTAGTGGGCAAAGAATAGTTTGCTTACCAACAAAGAGATCGGCTTTAGCAGCGCTCGCGCCATGTTGCGCGCCACCCGCTATCGGGTGCGCTGGCACAAACTGACATGCTTTTTTACCCAAGACTTCCTTGGCAGCCAAAATCACATCACCCTTAGTACTGCCAGCATCTGTCAACATAGTGCGAGATTCTAGGTGCGGCTCAATGACTTCAAAGGCAGCACGCATCTGCGCCACCGGCACACACAACACGATCACATCGGATTGTTTTGCTGCCTCAACTAAATCCACCACAGCATCAATCGCGCCCATCTTTAGCGCTTGGTCTAAATTTGCAGCACTACGACCAACACCTAAGACCTTATTGACTACGCCCGCTTTTTTTAATGCCAAACCTAGTGAGGCACCAATCAAGCCAACACCAACAATAGTGACGGTGCCGTAATTACTAGATGGATTAATGATGGCCATTGCTTGATGAAATTTGTCTAATTGCTATTGAATTACTGCTTCGCCAAAATATCTTTAAGCGCAGCAATAAAGGCTGCATTCTCTTCAGGCAAGCCGATAGAAATGCGTAACCATTGTGGCAAACCGTAATTACCAACTGGACGGACAATAATGCCGCGCTTTAGCAGCTCTAGATTGATGCGAGCGCCAGCGCCATCATCCTCGCCCACTTTCACCAATACAAAATTACCAGCCGATGGAAGATAAGTCAGATCAAGTGCGTCAAATGCTTGGGTTAATTGAGTAAAGCCAGCGCGATTGAGCTCAAAGCCTTGTTGCAAGAAAGCGGAATCCTGAAACGCCGCAATCGCCGCAGCTTGCGCCAGGCTGTTGACGTTAAAGGGCTGACGGATGCGATTCAGTAAATCGGTCAAAGCTGGTTGAGCTACCCCGTAGCCAATGCGTAAACCTGCTAAACCATATGCCTTAGAAAAGCTACGCGACAAAATCATATTCGGGAAACGCTTCACCCAAGCAATTGCGTCATAGCGCTGCTCTGGAGTGAGGTACTCGTTATAAGCCTCATCTAAGACCACCACTACGTGAGGTGGCAATGCAGTCAAGAAATCTTCGATCTCTTTTGCAGTTAAGTAGCTACCAGTAGGATTGTTTGGGTTCGCCACAAATACCAACTTGGCTTTATCACCTGCAGCTTTTACCGCTGCAAGCATGGCAGGCAAATCATGGCCATATATTTCCGTGGCGGCCACTTCCACCGCTTTGGCGCCAACAGCTTGTGTCGCCAGCGGATAAACAGCAAAAGCATGTTTAGAAAAAATGACTTCGTCGCCAGCTTGAGCCACTGCGCGGGCAGCCAACTCCAAAATATCATTACTGCCATTGCCCAAGGTAATCCAATCAGTTGGAACCCCTAAGCGGGCTGACAAGACATTCTTTAATTCAAAGCCGTTGGAGTCTGGGTAACGACCCAAGTCACTCGCAGCCTTGAGCATCGCATCTTGTGCCGACTTGGGCATGCCCAATGGATTCTCATTGGATGCAAGTTTCACAATCTTGTTTTCATCAAGGCCGTATTCACGTGCAACTTCACTAATAGGTCGACCGCCAACATAAGGCGCGATGGCATGAATATGCTTTAAACCGATATTGGATTTTGATGTCATGCTGAATGAGGATATGAGCCAAGATTTTTGTAAAAAGCAGCCGTCGTTTTTAACTCCTCTAATGCTTTAGCCACTTTGGCATCTTCAGCGTGTCCAGACACATCGATATAAAAGTGATACTCCCAAGTGCCTTTACGAGCAGGACGAGACTCAAAGCGATTCATGGAAACCCCATGCTTCGCCAAGGGCTCTAACAAGCGATGTACCGCGCCAGGCTGGTTATCCACTGACAAGACTAAAGAGGTTTGATCTTTGCCGGTGGGCTGACATTCGTAAGTGCCAACCACAACAAAACGTGTTCGGTTATGCGGATCATCCTGAATCTGCGCAGCGACCGCCTGTAATCCATAAGCTTCTTGTGCAGGATCACCAGCAATTGCTGCCAAACTTGGATCAATAGATGCCATCCGGGCAGCTTCGGCATTGCTACTCACTGCCTGACGCTTTAAATGGGGAGCATGTAAACTCAACCATTGCTGACATTGGGCCAAAGCTTGGGCATGTGCACATACGGTTGTGACGCCATCTAGCTTGCCACTCTTCGTTAAGAGATGGTGACGAATGGGTAGCACTACTTCACCGCTAATGCGCATTGGAGAATCTAGCAGCAAATCCAAAGTACGAGAGATAGCGCCTTCACTGGAATTTTCTACTGGGACAACACCAAACTGCGCCGCACCCTTCTCTACCGCTTTGAATACCTCATCGAGACTATTGCAAGGGAGGCCTGCAATCGAATGACCGAAATAGGTTTGCGCCGCTTGCTCTGAAAATGTTCCAACTGGTCCGAGATACGCAATCGTCTGACGAGCCTCTAAGGTGCGACAAGCGGACATTACTTCACGCCAAATTGCCGCAATTCCATCAGGCAAGAGTGGGCCCTTGCTGAGTTCTTGTAAGCGCGCAACAACTTGACGCTCACGCTCTGGTCTAAATACCGGCGATGAAAAACCACCTTTGATATGACCCACCTCTTGAGCCGCTTTTGCACGCTGCGACAACAAATCCAAAATCTGCGCATCCAGCGCATCGATCTTGTCCCGAATTGGCGCTAAGCGCTGCTCTTCGGTACCCTGGTCTTTGGAGCTCATTAAGCACGCCTTTCAAAGTCACGCATAAATTCCACTAAGGCCTTAACGCCTTCAATCGGCATTGCGTTGTAAATACTGGCGCGCATACCGCCGGCGGCCTTGTGACCACGCAAGGCGACTAAGCCCGCTGCATTGGATTGCTCTAAGAATTGAGCATTTAAATTCTCATTCTTCAAAAAGAAGGTGACATTCATTCTTGAGCGATATTCTTTAGGAATGCGATTCTCGTAAAGACTGCTTTGATCTAAGAAGTTGTAGAGCAGGTCCGCTTTTTCTTGATTACGTTTCTCGATCGCCTTTACACCACCCTGCTTGAGTAACCACTTAAAGCCCAACCCAGCCATATAAATTGAAAAAGTTGGTGGCGTATTGAGCATCGAGTCAGTCGCTGCTTGCTTAGACCAATCCCAAATCGAGGGAGTGATCTTCATACTGTGACCCATCAGGTCCTTGCGCACGATCACAATCGTCACGCCAGATGGACCAATATTTTTTTGTGCACCACCAAACCAGACGCCGCATTTTGTGACATCCATTTCTTTGGAAAGGATGTTGCTAGAAATATCTGCAACTAATAGCTTGCCATTCACATCTGGCACATCTGCAAACTCTACGCCACCAATAGTTTCATTGGCGCAGTAGTGAACGTAAGCAGCATCGTCCGATAGTTGCCAAGAAGATCTTTCTGGAATCGTATTGAATTTTTCAGATGCTGAAGATGCGGCTAAATGAGCCACACCATATTTTTCAGCTTCTTTAAATGACTTTTCAGACCAGATACCAGTGACCAAAAAATCTGCCTTAGGGCCATTCTTAGCCAAGGGCATGAGGTTCATTGGAATGGCTGCATTCTGCCCTAAGCCACCACCTTGAAGCATCAATATTTCATAGGAATCTGGAATACCCATGAGAGTACGTAAGTCTTGAAGCACCTCTTCATAAAGGGCCATGAACTCTTTGCCGCGATGACTGACTTCCATCACGCTTGCGCCTAAGCCCTGCCAATTCAACATCTCTGCAGCAGCCTGCTTTAATACCTCTTCGGGCAAGGTAGCAGGCCCCGCAGCGAAATTGAAAATGCGGCGGTCAAACGTCATGATGGATTAATTAACCTTGTATGAATGCCAATTAGGCATCACCAGCTTCATCAGAATTGGAGTCAACTGCTGGATCAGCGGAAACATCTCCACCTTCACCGTCTTCACCATCATCCAAATCATTCTCATCATCCGAATCACTTTCAGCAATACGCTGCAAGCCAGACAAACGCGTACCTTCATCGACGTTGATCAAAGTGACGCCTTGTGTTGCGCGCCCCATCTCACGAATCTCTGAAACACGTGTGCGCACCAAGATACCGCCAGTAGTGATCAACATAATTTGATCTTCAGGAGATACCAAGGCGGCAGCAACTACTTTACCGTTACGCTCAGTTGTCTGAATTGCGATCATGCCTTTTGTGCCACGACCATGACGGGTGTATTCACCAATCGGAGTGCGTTTACCAAAACCATTTTCTGTCGCGGTTAACACGCTGCTTGGGATTGCAAGGCCGTTAGCATCAACAACAGCGGCTTCAGCACCTTCAGCAGCTTCGGCTGGAGCAACCAACATCGCGATCACTTGATGACCTTCGCCTAAGTTCATGCCGCGCACACCGCGCGCTGTACGACCCATTGGGCGCACATCGTTCTCATCAAAACGCACCGCTTTACCGGCATCAGAGAACAGCATCACGTCATGCTGACCATCAGTGATGGCTGCACCAACCAAGAAGTCGTTTTCATTTAAGTCAACAGCAATAATTCCGGCTTTACGTGGATTAGAGAAGTCAGACAAACGTGTCTTCTTCACTGTACCCAAGCTCGTTGCCATAAAGACGTAATGATCATCTTGATACCCCTTAATTGGGAGAATCACCGTAATCTTTTCGCCTTCAATCAGCGGGAACATATTGACGATTGGCTTACCGCGTGAATTGCGGCTACCTTGTGGAACTTCCCACACTTTGAGCCAGTACATACGTCCACGATCAGAGAAGCACAGAATGATGTCATGCGTGTTCGCAACGAAGAGTGTTTCAATCCAATCTTCATTCTTAGTAGCAGCAGCTTGTTTGCCGCGACCACCACGTTTTTGCGCACGGTACTCACTCAGAGGCTGGCTCTTCATGTAACCAGTGTTAGAAAGTGTGACCACCATATCTTGCGGAGTGATCAAATCTTCCGTGAACAACTCAGTTGCATTCATTTCAATAAATGAACGACGACCAGTGTCACCGCCTGCAATACCAAACTCAGCTTGCACTTCTTTCAATTCAGATTCAATGACTTGAGTAACGCGCTCTGGCTTAGCAAGTAAGTCGAGTAAGTCAGAAATCTCCGCCATCACATCTTTGTACTCATTCACAATCTTGTCTTGCTCAAGGCCAGTCAAGCGCTGCAAACGCATCTGCAAAATTTCTTGTGCTTGACTATCAGACAGGCGATAGAGGCCAGTCGTTTGCATGCCGTACTCTGGCAATAAGCCCTCTGGACGGTAAGCATTGCGACCGCCTGGGGTATCTGTCTCCGCGCGCGCCAACATCTCACGCACCATGGAAGAATCCCATGCTTTGCTCATCAATTCTGACTTAGCAACCACTGGATTTGCAGCAGCTTTAATGATGGCAATAAATTCATCAATATTTGCTAATGCAACCGCTAAACCTTCTAAGACATGACCACGCTCACGCGCTTTACGTAATTCAAAAATCGTGCGACGTGTCACCACTTCGCGACGATGCTGCAAGAAGTACTCCAGCATTTGCTTCAAGTTCAACAGGCGTGGCTGGTTATCCACCAGCGCCACCATATTCATACCGAAGTTATCTTGCAGTTGGGTGCTCTTGTACAAATTATTGAGAACGACTTCAGGCACCTCACCACGCTTGAGCTCGATCACAACGCGCATACCCGACTTGTCGGACTCATCACGTAGATCAGAAATACCCTCTACTTTTTTCTCATTCACCAACTCAGCAATGCGCTCGAGCAAGTTCTTTTTATTTACCTGGTAAGGCAACTCATCAACGATGATGGCCTGACGAGCACCCTTATCAAGGTCCTCAAAATGGGTCTTGGCACGCATGACCACACGACCGCGACCGGTGCGATAGCCTTCGCGAACCCCTTGAACGCCATAAATAATGCCGGCGGTCGGGAAATCTGGCGCAGGAATGATCTCAATCAGCTCATCAATCGTGCATTCTGGGTTGTGCAGGACGTGTAAACAGGCTGTAACCACCTCATCTAGGTTATGAGGAGGGATATTGGTCGCCATACCTACCGCAATGCCTGAGCTGCCGTTTATGAGCAAATTAGGCACTTTTGCAGGAAGAATCAGCGGTTCTTTCTCGCTGCCATCGTAATTTGGCCCGAAATCGACGGTTTCCTTGTCCAAATCGGCCAATAACTCATGGGCAATCTTGCGAAGGCGGATCTCGGTATATCGCATTGCAGCAGCGTTATCGCCGTCCACAGAGCCGAAGTTACCCTGTCCGTCAACCAGCATATAGCGCAGAGAGAAGTCCTGGGCCATACGAACAATGGTGTCATACACCGCAGAATCGCCATGCGGATGGTATTTACCGATCACATCGCCAACTATACGGGCAGATTTTTTGTAAGCACGGTTCCAATCGTTGTTTAATTCATACATCGCAAATAAGACCCGGCGATGAACCGGTTTGAGTCCGTCACGCACGTCTGGCAGGGCTCTGCCGACAATGACGCTCATTGCGTAGTCCAAATAGGACCGCCGCATTTCGTCTTCTAGGGATATTGGTAGTGTTTCTTTAGCGGCTTGTTCCATTTAGAAATAATATCATTTTGATGACTGATAGCCCCTATGCTAAGATTCTGTCAGTTTGTACGAAATTGAGATGTGTCGCTTTGCGGTTTTTTGCTTCAAAGTAGGGCGAATTACATTTAAGTTTGACTTTAATTAAAAAAGAGATTTTTGAGGACTAAAAATGAACAAAACCCTAAAAGTGTTGTTAGCTTCTGTTGTTACTGTTTCTGCTTCTGCAGCAATGGCTTCTGATAACTGGGAAAACAGCGCTGGCTTGAATTGGAAAAACGGTGATGGCACATTGTGCTGGCGTGACAACAACTGGACTCCAGCAACTGCAGCCCCTGGTTGCGATGGCTACTTGACACCTAAGAAAGCTGGTGCTGGTGTAAGCCAAAGCAAGATCACTTTGCAAGCTGATACGCTCTATGACTTCAATAAATCTGACTTGAAGCCAGAAGGTAAAGCAACTTTAGACAAAATCGCTAAAGACTTAAGCAAGATCAAATTAGAAGTAATTATTGCTGTTGGTAACACTGATAGCGTTGGTACTGATGCTTACAACATGGCTCTCGGCCAGCGTCGTGCTCAGTCCGTTAAAGCTTACTTGGTAAGCAAAGGTGTTGACGGTAGCCGTATCTACACAGAATCAAAAGGCAAGAGCAATCCAGTTGCGTCAAATGCAACTGCTGAAGGCCGCGCTAAGAACCGCCGTACTGACATCGAAGTTGTTGGTACAGCTGCAGTTAAGTAATTCTTCTTACTTGTAAAAAAGCCCGGTTCTGCCGGGCTTTTTTATTTCCGCTATATTCGTAATTCCTTTATTTCCAGCGCACTTTGCGCCCTCACCCTATGAATGTCGATCAATCTGAAATCGCTAAATTTAGTGCTCTAGCCCATCGCTGGTGGGATCCCAATAGTGAATTCAAGCCTTTGCATGCCATTAATCCCCTGCGTCTGAATTGGATTAAGTCATTTGTTGACTTGAACGGCAAGAAAGTACTCGACGTCGGTTGTGGCGGCGGCATTTTGGCTGAGTCGATCGCACAATCTGGAGCTGACACCTGCGGCATTGATTTATCTGAAAAAGCCCTGAAAGTTGCTGAATTACATGCTCTCGAGGTAGGCGCCACCCTTCAATACCGATCTATTTCTGCGGAAGCACTAGCTGAAGAAGAGCCAGAGCAGTATGACGTTGTGACCTGCATGGAGATGCTAGAACACGTTCCAGATCCCGCCTCAGTAGTTCGAGCGTGCGCCAAGCTATGCAAACCGGGCGGCACCCTCTTTTTTAGCACCTTGAATCGCAGCCCTAAGTCCTACTTATTTGCCATTATTGGCGCGGAATACATCCTTCGCCTTCTCCCTAAAGGTACTCACGAATACGCTAAATTCATCAAACCTTCTGAATTAGTTGCATTTACACGCCAAGCAGGACTCGAGATGATTGGCATGAAGGCTATGAGCTACAACCCCATTACTCAGGTCTACAGCCTGGGTGAAGATGTAGATGTGAACTACATGATTGTGGTGCGCAAATGAGTAGCGGGTTAGCAAGCCCTTACAAGGGCGTCTTTTTTGATCTAGATGGCACACTTGCTGACACCGCCCCAGACCTAGTGGCGGCAGCCAATCAACTTCTCATCGCCAGAGATCTCCCGCCCAAGCAATACGAAGTATTACGACCTTGCGCATCTGCTGGAGCTCGAGGACTTATTGGCGGGGCCTTTGGAATCAACACCGAGCATCCGGACTTCATTCCCTTGCGGGACGAGTTCTTTGCGAACTATGAGAAGGCCTTATTAGTAAACAGCGTGCTTTTTGAGGGTGTCGATCATTTATTGGAGCAGCTGGATAGCGCAAATCTTCCTTGGGGCATTGTGACCAATAAGAGCGAGCGCTTTACTCACCCCCTCACGGAGCTCATGGGCCTACGCCAAAGAGCAGCATCAACCGTCTCTGGCGACACGACACCATACTCAAAACCACACCCTGAGCCCATCTTGCATGCAGCTAGAGTTGCCAATATTGACCCGAAACATGCCGTCTATGTGGGAGATGACATTAGGGATATCGTGGCAGGCAAAGCGGCAGGCATGAAGACGATTGCAGCAGCCTATGGCTATTGCGGCTGTGAAGAGCCTCCGGAGGCCTGGGGCGCTGATTACTTGGTACGTCACCCAAAGGAATTACTAGAAATCATCTTCCCGCAGTAGGGAAATCAAAAGATAACAAGCAATTTAAGGCTAAGAGCCTTAAAATAGAGCTTCCAATGCATGAACTCCGGGGTCGACATGGTTTCGACGTGGATTACAAAGCATCAAGGGCATACCGAGGACCCGTTATCTCGTAAATCAATGGGAATGTAATAACTGCAAACGACGAACGTTTCGCACTAGCCGCTTAATTGCGGTTGCCCCTGAACTGATTCTCTCTTGGGTCAGCTAGCGCAAGCTAGATCAGGGTCATTTACAAGAGATAAGATCATTTCATGTCACGGGGAATGATTCGAAAACCTAGTGAATCGCCAGCGTGGAACATGTCAGTCTGTGACTAGCTAGCTAAATTAAATGATATGACTAAGTATGTAGAACTTGTTGTAGAGGATTTGCGGACGCGGGTTCGATTCCCGCCGACTCCACCATTTTGAAGTAAATTGATTTACTCAACAGTCAAACGCCACCTCAATGGGTGGCGTTTTTCTTTTCATCTATTTTTTACTTCGTATGAGTTGGATTAGCGCTTAGGCGTCTTACCAACCATCTTTACCGCTCTCAAGAAATCAAAGTCGACACCTTTGTCAGCTTGAGTAACCGTGTCTAAAAATAGTTTTAAGTAACCACGTTCTGCAGTGGGCTCGATCACTGGATTTTCTGTTGCACGCTTGGCCAACTCTTCCTCTGAGATTAATAAACTAATCTCACGATTCTTGACGCTTAAGCGAATGCGATCTCCATTTTGCACATATGCGAGTGGACCGCCGACTGCAGCTTCTGGAGTCACGTGCAACACTATTGTTCCAAACGCCGTACCGCTCATCCGTCCATCAGAAATACGCACGATATCTTTTACGCCAGCACGTGCAAGCTTCATTGGAATCGGAATATAGCCGGCCTCAGGCATGCCGGGAGCGCCCTTAGGGCCAATATTCTTCAGCACCAAAATATCATCCGCCGTGACATCTAAGTCCGGGCTATCAATACGATTAGCTAGATCCTCGCTGTTTTCAAAGACAACCGCGCGACCTTCATGCTCCATCAGTTTTTCATTAGCAGCTGATTGTTTGATGATGGCGCCGCCAGGGGCTAAGTTGCCATGCAAGACCGCAATACTGCCACGTGGATAAATTGGGTTATCGAACTGACGAACCACATCCTGCTTAAAGCTTGGTGGAGCTGCATCGATCTCTTCACCTAAGGTGCGACCCGTTACTGTCATCGCATCTAGCTTGAGCAAAGGCTTTAACTCACGCAACAAGGTTGTCATGCCTCCGGCATCATGGAAGTTCTCCATGTAGTGATCACCAGATGGCTTCAGATCAACTAGCACCGGCGTCTCATCACCCATCTTATCGAGCGCGTCTAAATCAATTTCTAAACCCATGCGACCAGCAATCGCAGCCAAGTGAACGATGCCGTTAGTTGATCCACCAATGGCCAATAAAACACGCATCGCATTTTCAAAAGCGTCTGCTGTTAATACCTTATCAATGGTTAAGCCATCTTTTGCCATTTGGACGGCACGTGTACCAGTCTCCTCCGCAATCCGAATACGGTCAGCAGTCACTGCAGGTGGAGTAGCACCACCTGGAACAGTCATGCCCAGAGCCTCTGAGATACATGCCATGGTGCTAGCCGTACCCATTACAGAACAGGTTCCCACACTGGCTACCAGCTGATCATTGACCTCATCTTTTTCAACTTCATCAATTTCACCAGCGCGAAACTTTCCCCAATAGCGACGACAGTCAGTGCATGCGCCTACACGCTCGCTACGATGTGAGCCCGTCAACATCGAGCCAGTAATTAATTGAATCGCAGGCAAACCTGCAGAAGCGGCACCCATCATTTGGGCTGGAACCGTTTTATCGCAACCACCAATCATGACCACCGCATCCATTGGTTGAGCGCGTAGCATCTCCTCAGTGTCCATCGACATCAGGTTGCGCAAGTACATACTGGTGGGAGCAGCAAAGCTTTCGTGAATGGAAATCGTTGGAAAGTCCATCGGCAAACCACCCGCTAGCATCACACCGCGCTTTACGGCTTCAATCAGTTGCGGCATATTGCCGTGACAGGGGTTATAGGCACTACCAGTGTTGATGATGCCAATGACAGGGCGATCTAAGGCGCTATTGGTATAGCCGGCACCTTTAATAAATGCCTTACGCAAAAACAAAGAGAAACCCTTGTCTCCGTAGCTGGTTAATCCTTTTCGTAAACCGGTCTCTGAGAGAGTTTTTTTGTCTTTGCTTGTCATAAATAATTCTCAAATTTTAAAAATAAGGGGGGAATGAATATTGAGCGGATCTCACTCAGCCTTAATGTCCGCATCCTTGATTACCTTTTCCCAGCGCTTGACTTCTGCCGCGAGAAGTTCGGCGGATTGCTTTGGCTTTGTAGGAATTGCCGCATACACACCCTGCTTTAAGAAGGCCTCTTTAATCTCTGGATTTACCAGCAATTTAGCAATCGCAGTATTTAACTGATCAATAATAGGAGTGGGCGTTGCCGCTGGTGCCAATACGCCAAAAGTTGAGCTCACCTCTAGAGTCGGCATGCCAGATTCAGCAGCAGTAGGCACGTTCGGCAACATCGAGATACGTTTTGCTGTTGTCACGGCCAATGGGCGTAATTGACCAGCATTAATAAATGGTAGTGCGGCAGGCACAGTCTCGACCATTAAATTCACTTGGCCCGCCACTAAATCAGTCATTGCGGGCCCGCTACCTTTATAAGGAACATGGGTAATCTTTAATCCAGCCTCTCTCTGAAAAATTTCCGCACCCATGCGTTGAGGGGCGCCGGGACCGGACGATGCATAATTCATCTTATCTGGATTTGCCTTTGCATACTCCACCAAGCCTTTCAAGGTTCTGACCGGGACGTTGGGATTAACAACCATCACCAAAGGTACCGAGCCAACAATCATAACTGGGGTGAAATCCTTCAAAAGGTCGTAGCGCAACTTGCCTTTTTCAAGCGTAGCCATAGTGGAATGTGATGTGACGGCACCCATTAAGAGGGTATAACCATCTGGAGCCGATTTGGCGACCGCCTCAGCCCCAATATTGCCACCCGCTCCACCACGGTTATCAACCACCACTTGTTGGCCGAGCGCGTCCCCCAAATTTTTAGCGAGAATGCGACCGATAACATCGGTAGCTCCGCCAGGAGGGTAAGGCACAATTAATTTAATCGGCTTATCAGGATAGGCGGCGCATGCAAGTCCGTTAATGCCAAAAAACAGAATGCTTGCCACAATAGAGCGACGCAACCGATCTAATCGGAAAGTAAACATATTGGTCTCCTTGTTATCAATTTACTAGGGAAGTTTGACAAATAAATGAAGTTAATAAAAGTAACTTCATAAACATATAAACAAAAATATTTTTATTGTTTATATGTACCTCGGTTGCGAGAAAAGCTACTTGAATTTCCTAACCTTTTTCTCTTTTATCTTGATCGGATGAGTTTCATATACCGCCCTAGCCTCCTCCAAGAAGGCATGCGCCAACGCAGCTCTAGGGCCATGAGTACCCCAAATAAGGCCTACCTGTCTTATTGGCGCCCTCTTAGGCAAGGGCACCCTAGCAATCGCCATTCCGGATCGCCACAGAGGAGTCCAATCTGGAATCAAGGTCACACCTAGATCCTGCTCCACCAATGCGGCAATTGCAGTAATTCCATCCACCTCCAATCGCTCTAGCGGATGAATGTTGTTGTCCCTCAAGTAGCGATCCGCCAACTGTCCCCCAAGAACCGCTCGGTCGTAACGAATAAAAGGTTCTGTGCGCAGTAATTCATGTGGATCTTTTGAGTTTGCCAATCGCTTGGGGACCACCACCACCAAAGGCTCCTTGAATAGAATATCCCACTCACAGCCTTTAGCTATAGAAAATTGAGGCTCGATAACAATTGCGGCATCCAGCTCACCAATCCCAACTTTGCGACATAGCTCAATCGAGCTTCCAGGCGTAACAAATATTTTCAAAGCAGGGTGTTTGTCATACAAACGCCGTAAAACCGGTGGCAACACGCTCGTCATTGCAGACACAAAGACCCCAAGACGAAACTCCCCCAATGCAGCGCCATCACTGGTAACCGCATGCAAATCACGTACTTCTCGCAAGATCTTGCGTGCCCTATCCATCATCTTCACCCCAGACTCGGTTGGCTTAACGGAGCGGCCAGCGCGCCTAATCAGAGTAGCTCCAAGCTCCGACTCCAGCGCGCGTATTCTGGCGGCCACAGCCGCAGGGGTTAGATCCAGACGCCTTGCAGCCTCGGCAAAAGAACCAAGCTCCACAACCGCGACAAAGCTTTGCAAATAGCGAGTATCCATGGGACCTTTTAAGCAAAGTAACTATTTTTATACTTTAAACAAATCAAACTTTAACAATATTATTTTCAAATGGAGTCATAATTACCTCACTCAATATTGCAGCAATAGCTCTTACCTCAATATATAAACACTTTCTATAAAAACAGTCATGTCAACTATTCAACCCTTTCATCTTGCATTCCCTGTAGATAACTTAGAGGCAGCCCGCACGTTTTATGGCAGCACCCTAGGTTGCGCAGAGGGTCGTAGCTCTGATGAATGGATTGACTTTGATTTCTTTGGACACCAATTGGTTGCCCACCTAGCCCCTGAAGAATGCGGTCATGCAGCAGCAAATGAGGTTGACGGACATCAAGTTCCTGTAAAACATTTTGGGGTTGTTCTAACAATGCCAGATTGGCATGCATTGGCTGAAAAATTAAGCAAAAGTGGAATTAATTTCATCATCGAGCCACAAATTCGCTTTAAAGGCAAAGTGGGTGAACAGGCGACGATGTTCTTCCTCGATCCCGCTGGCAATGCCCTTGAATTCAAAGCATTCGAAGATCCAAGTCAGCTATTCGCTAAATAAGCACTGATTTAGAGTGGCGCTTGCTTAACGCCCAATCGCCAGAGCGAGGTGGTCTCAGCAGCCCTGGCGAAATACAGTGAATCTGAATTATCAAAGGCTTTAGGATGTTTTGGTTTCGTATCAATGCGATCCAAAACAAGCAATCCCGCATCCTCAATCCAAGAGAGTAGCTCTTGTCGAGTTCTCAGCTCGAGATGCTCGGCTAAGTCAGACAGAATTAACCAACCCTCGCCCTGTGGCAACAGATGATCCTTCAATCCAAGCAAAAATCCTTTAAGCATTTGACTATCGGGGTCATACACCGCATGCTCAAGAGCGGAGCTCGGCCTTGCAGGCACCCATGGCGGATTGCAAACAATTAACGCAGCCTGCCCAGCTGGAAATAAATTGGCTTTCACAATTTCAATTTGAGAGCCTAAATTCAAAAGCGCAATATTTTCTTTGGCGCAGGTGATTGCTCGATCGTCTTGATCGGTCGCAATGATTTTCTGCACATCGCGCATCGCCAAAATAATCGACAGTACGCCAGTACCAACACCAATGTCAAAGGCAGTAGAGTCAACATCTACCGCTTTGGGCAATTGGGTGTTGCAAACAAGCTCAATGTACTCACCACGAACGGGAGAGAAAACACCGTAATGTGGATGAACACAGATTGGCTCGCCATTGCCATCCGCCAGAATAGGTAAACCATTCTTGCGCCACTCATGAGCACTAACTACACCCAAGAGTTCGCGCAAAGAAACCACATAAGATTGGGTCATAATCCCATATGCTTCAGAACATGCTTGTGCAATATTGGGTGCGCGTCGCAATGAAATACTGTGATCTGGATTACATTGAATTAAAAGCATACCCAAAATCCTGGCTCGTTGAGACTGAATCAGGCGATGTTGATTGAAAATATCTTTTGCCGCTTTCTGGAGGGTGGGCTCATCGGGTTTGCCGACCCTCTTACTCGCACGTTTTGATTTCTTTGAAGGCTTATCAATCCGTCGCACTAAAGCCTGCAGTAACTGGCGGGCGTTTTGGAAGTCCCCCTTCCAAAGAATTGCCGTTCCCTCGCACGCCAAACGATAGGCATCATCTGCCGTTACGGTGTCGTCGGCAGTCACTACTTTTTTATGGGGCGCTATGCCATTTTCAGAGCGCCAAACTGCTGAGCAAGTCTGACCCTGCTCTTCCCAGTAAATGGAGCCACCCTGACTCATGAATTACTCAGGAGGATGCTCCTCAGGATTCACATCCAAGGCAATCAAAAATCGAGAAACCATGTTGTATGCTGCCACTACAGTGACAAGCTCAACCGTATCGGTATTGCCAAGAGCGGTTTGCAAGCGCTTCATTAGGGCACCATCAACCTGGATGTTACGAGTCATCTGAAACGTCAACTCTGCCGCATCGTTTTCAACTGCGGAGAATAGATCCGTTGGGAAACTAGGCTGGCCAATTAAACGTAGTGCCTTGACTTGCCCCTCAGTACCACCCGCTTTGATAAATGGAGGCGCATGATGAAAAAACTCATACTCAGCACCATTGAGGACGGCCACCCCACACATTGCGAGTTCACGCAGTTTTGGGTCCAAGGAGAGGTTGTTGCGTATTTCACCCACGAAATGATTCCAGCCCTCGGCAATGGGGGTGCTATGTAGCAGCATACGGTCCAAATTGATGAACTGGCCACCCCGACGCTGGCGAATTGCGGCTACTAGCTCAGCAGGTTCTGCCAAGTCCATCGGCTGGTAAGGAATTAAACGTTCAGACATAGGTGCTTTTGATGGGTAATTTTATGAAAATAGGCATGCAAGAGCCTAGATTATCACTCGAATACCGTCTTCCTCGATAATGTCTATATCACCATAAAACACTTGCCATGAAACCGATCCTGAACATAGCCGCCTACTTATTTGTCAGTCTAGACAATCTAGTGGAGTTGCGGGCCAAAATTCTCGATGAGTGCAATGCCCGGAACCTCAAGGGAACCATCCTACTGACAGGTGAAGGCATCAACATGTTCTTAGCCGGCAACGAAACCGAATTACGTGGCCTCCTAGACTGGCTTCGACTTGATCGTCGCTTCAAATCATTGGAGTCAAAAGATAGCTGGTCTGAATCACAGCCATTCAAAAAAATGTTGGTCAAAATTAAGAATGAAATTATTCGAATGAATCACCCAACAATTCGTCCAGAAGAGGGTCGTGCAAATTTTATTGCACCCAAAAAATTACAAGAGTGGCTTGATCGCGGTACGGATGACTTGGGGCGCCCTGTAGTCATGGTGGATACACGCAATGCATTCGAAATTGAGTATGGAACTTTCGAGAATGCACTACATTTCAACATCGAAAAATTTACAGAATTTCCCGCAGCAATTTCCGCAAAAAAAGAGGAGTTAGCTGATAAGACTCTAGTGAGTTTTTGTACCGGTGGAATTCGCTGTGAAAAATCAGGCCTTTACATGCGCGAGATTGGTATGGAGCATAGCTATCAACTGGAGGGTGGCATTCTCAAGTACTTTGAGGATGTGGGATCAGCCCACTACACGGGCACATGCTTTGTATTCGATGAGCGAGAAGCTTTGGAGCCCAACCTGGATTCCATTCCAGTGGAGCGCTCCATTCGCAAAAAACTCAAGGCCTAAAAAACGATTACTCCGACTTGCCCACCAAGGTCATATGCTCAACAAATGGTGGTTTTGTGAAGAATGGACCAACAATAGCGCGCCAATCAGCAAAGGCCTCTGAACCTCGAAAATCTACCGTATGATTTTCCAAGGTATCCCAGTAAATCAATAGCAAGTAACGCGCTGGATTCTCAATGGTGCGATTAACCTTAAATCCTTGAAAACCTTTAGCTTTGGCAATGACAGTATTTACACCGCGCAAAATGGCCTCCTCAAACTCGGCAGACTTGCTAGGGTCAATTTCAATATCGCAGTGCTCCAAAATCATGGGTATTCCTTTTGTCAAATTCAATGTAGATAGATAGTAAACTCAAACAGCATAATAAATAACGATATTAGAGACATGGCTAATTTACCTAACGTTGTCATTCTTGGTGACTATGAGCGCGCCCTACGTCGCTTTTCCAATTGGACCAAAGTGGATCAGTACTGCCATATCGTGATTCATCATGAGGCCCTGCATGATGAAGCGCTATATGAGGCAGTTAAAGATGCCGAGGTGATTGTGCTGGTGAGAGATCGCACCCCGTTTAACGAAGAGTTGATTGGACGCCTCCCAAAGCTCAAGCTATTTGTATTTACCGGCAAGCGTAATGGCACGCTAAACGCGTCATCACTGATATCCCGGAATATTCCGATTGCCTGCACCCCAGGTGGTCCATCCAAAGAAACGACTACCGAGCTAACTTGGGCCTTGATTTTGGGGGCCTCAAAACGGTTGATCACTCAAAATCAGCTGATGCACTCTGGTAGCTGGCGCGATGAACTTTCTGTTTTACCAATGCTGTCTGGTGAACGCCTCGGAATTATTGGCTTAGGCTCAATCGGCAGTGCTGTTGCCCTCGTAGGTAAGGCTTTTGGAATGGAGCTTGTCACTTGGAGCCCCAATATGACGCCCGAACGGGCTGCTGCCCAAGACGCTAAGTCAGTCAGCCTGGAAGAGTTATTGAAGACATCTAAGATTGTGAGCCTGCATCTTGTAGCGGGGCCCAACACCAAGGGATTGATCGGCGCTGAAGAATTGGCAATGATGCGACCCGACGCCCTCCTAGTAAATACCTCTCGCTCCGCCCTGATTAATACAGAGGCTCTACAAGACGCACTTGCAGCTGGCAGACCCGGTCAAGCAGCAATTGATGTCTTCGACACTGAGCCACTCCCAGTGAATGATGCCCTAAGGAACACCCCCAACTTACTGACCACACCACACCTAGGGTTTGTGGCTGAACCTGTTTTTGCAATGTTCTCTAAAGGCATCGTCGACACCTTGGAGGCTTGGATTGATCAAAAACCCATTCCTCATCCATTCGAGCCTTAATTCAATTGAAGACACTCACCCCCGCAGAATTATTTATCAGCTTCAGCAAAATCGGGATGTCTGGTTTTGGCGGGGTCTTACCTTGGGCTCGTCGCACCTTAGTTGAGCGAGACAAAGTATTAAGCTCAGAAGAATTCAGTGCCATTCTAGGCATCTGCCAAATTGTTCCGGGCCCAAATATTGTGAATCTTGCAGTTTGTATTGGCTCCCGCTTTGCTGGTGCCAGGGGTGCATTGGCAGCTGTGCTGGGTTTAACGCTGGGTCCCATCTGCATAGTGATGTTGCTGGCCATTCTTTACACACACTATAGCTACCTAGACTCCGTACAAGGAATACTGCGAGGTATTTCTGCAGTTGGCGTTGGTTTGATCGCCTCCACCGGAATCAAAATGTTGCGTGATGAATTTCGTTTTCCAGCGATGCTGCTAGTGGTAGTTGTCACAATCATTGCCGCGAGCTATTACCAACTTAGCCTTGGTTGGGTGGTATTCATTGCGTCGCCACTTGCGTGGATTTTGGCACAAAAGAAAGCTCGCAAACTATGAGCATTTTGCTGAGCCTCTTCCTGAAACTTTCCGCTTTTTCGCTAATTGCCTTTGGCGGAGTAAACGCTCTACTACCAAGCCTACTCAACTTATCGGTTCATCAAGAGCACTGGATTGACCTACAAACTTTTGCTGATTATTTTGCGATTGCTCAAGCAGCACCAGGCCCCAACTTTATGACAGTCACTTTGATTGGCTGGCATGTCTACGGCGCTTTGGGTGCTTTAATTGCAACCATTGCGATTGCGTGGCCATCATCCATTCTGGTTTACCACTTGCAACGCCTAATATTAGGCATGCAGGATGCGCATAAAAAGAAGTCTATTCAGTATGCGGCGGCGGCGCTTGCTATTGGTCTAGTTCTATCTTCAGCATGGCAGATTGCTCTACAAATCAATCATAGCTACGCAGCGTATGCGCTGACGCTGCTCACAATAGGTGTCACTGTTTTTACTCGCTGGCACCCTTTATATTTAATTGCACTGGGCGCAATCGTAGGTGCCCTAGGCATTATTTAAAACCCTTCCCGGCCAGCCCATGCACAATAATTATTTCAGCGCTTGATAAGTCAAGATACCCAAGAAAGTTAAGGCAAGAGAGCCTATCAAATTCAACAAAGCAGTACCCAGCGCCCAAGTCATCTCACCACGCTGCATAAACCCAACGACTTCAGCCGAAAAGCTAGAGAAGGTTGTTAGGCCACCCAAGAAACCAGTAATGATGAATAACTTCCATTCAGGGGAAAGGCTTGGATTATTGCCAAAGAAAGCTACTGCAATTCCAATGAGGTAGCCTCCAACCATATTGGAGATAAAGGTTCCCAAAGGAAGTGTTGCCGCAAGACTCACTGTTGCAAGATTAAATCCTGCTCTCAGTAAAGCTCCAAGACCAGCCCCGAAGAAGATTGCAAGAATTGATAGCCACATATCAGTATTTATTGGATTGAAAAAGTAAGCATACTGATGGAGCCCATTTCTATTCCATCAACCAATACCTTGGGTGCCTCACCCTGTTCTTGCAGTGCAAGCACATATAAGGCAGGCCAATAATGCTCTGGTGTCGGGATAGATAAGTGAGCGGCATCGCCAAATTGCTCCCAATGAATCAATGTCTCATGGTGACTAGCTTTCACCTCTGAAACAAAGAAATCATTGAACTCTGTAGCCCAGGGATAAGGTGCCGCGCCCTCCCCCCAATGAATGGTGCGCAAGTTATGCACAACATTACCGCTAGCCAAAATCAGAATATTCTCGTCACGCAAAGGGCGTAATTTTTTAGCCAGTTCGTAATGCTCACTTGCTGATAAAGAGCCATCGAGACTCAACTGCACAACAGGGATGTCGGCATCGGGGTAAAGGTACTTCAGCACAGACCACGCGCCATGATCAATACCCCACTCATTTTCCTCAAGCACGACAGGCTGATCTAGCAACTCTTTTACGCGATCAGCTAGCGCAGGACTGCCAGGCGCTGGATATTGAATATCAAACAAAGCTTGCGGAAATCCACCAAAGTCATGAATCGTTTTTGGTTTGGACATTGCAGTAAGCCAAACCCCACGAGTTACCCAATGGGCTGAGATAACCAGAATGGCATCTGGGCGTGCGAGCGATTTGCCTAGATTGGCCCAAGCTGCTGTGTAGCGATTGGGCTCAATGGCATACATCGGACTACCATGGCCAGCAAATACTGCAGGTTGGCGATGGCTAGTCATGAATACGGATTAACCGAATACGTAACCAGTATGAGCTGCAACTAATGCAAACAAAATAGCCAGACTAGTAGCGGCCGCCAACATCACGATCAATGTGATGATTTTCTTATTGACTTCTTCTTTTGATTCGTTATGCCATTCGTTCATGCTAAATCCTCATTAAACACATCAATTAATAGTGTAATTATCCACTATCGGCCGCGGCCAGCCTTGCGCATCATGGCTTTTCCACCTCCAAAGCCTGCCTGAGGCCTGCCACCAGGTCCAGATGGGCCTTTTGGGGCTGGTGGACGGGCTACTGGCTTGGCTACTACGGGCTTAGCTGGGGTCTTTGATTCAGGTTTTTTATCGTCAGTCACTTTTTGCTCCTATGGATATCATATTGCCATGATTACTGACTATTCTATCCAAGCTATTGCGATTAATGCGATTCCCTTGATTTTTGCCATCACCATTCACGAAGCAGCCCATGGTTATGCGGCTCGCCATTTTGGTGACAATACGGCCTATATGCTCGGAAGAGTCAGCCTCAACCCACTAAAACATATAGATCCCGTGGGTACCATTCTCATTCCTTTAATGTTGATTTTGGCCAGCTCACCATTCTTGATAGGGTATGCCAAACCGGTACCAGTCAACTTTGGGCGCTTGCGCAACCCCAGAATTGATTCGATATGGGTTGCCTTAGCTGGGCCAGGGTCAAACTTCGCTCAAGCCCTGATTTGGGCCGTGATGTTCATTATCTTGATTGGATTTGGAATCGATGAGCGTTTCTTATTGGCTATGTCGCAGGCTGGCATCACTTGGAACCTAGTCCTTCTGGTATTTAACTTATTTCCTCTGCCGCCTTTGGATGGAGGCCGCATCTTGTCCAGCCTATTGCCAGCGCGCCAATCTATTGCGTTTGGAAAGCTAGAGCCATGGGGCTTCTTTATCGTTCTTGGACTTGTGTTTACTGGGATTATTGGCAGCTTTTGGATGGAACCTTTGATAGCATTCTTTAAATCCATCATCTACTTTATGACGCTGCCATTACAGATGGTTTTCTAAATAAATCCATCTGCAGGGATCGACATTCGAGAGTATGCTGAGCAGATAAAGCCTTACCCCCAAATTCATTCAAATTATTGGAGTCACTTATGAAACTCAAACACCTTGTTTTGGCCACCCTTGCACCAACATTATTGGTAAGCGGAATTGCCTATGCACAGTTTAAAAAACCAGAAGATGCAATTAAATATCGACAGAACGTATTTAATGTGATGGCGAATTCTTTTGGAAAAATCGGCGCTGTGGTCAAAGGTGAAGCGCCATTTAATAAAGATGAAGTAGCTAAGAATGCAGCAGTTGTTGCAATGCTCTCCACCCTGCCATGGCAAGCATTTGGTCCAGGCACTGAGGGTGGCAATGCGCTACCAGGCGTTTGGTCAGACAACGCTAAATTTAAAGCTGCCGGAGAAAAAATGCAGTTGGCTGTAGCTAACCTGAATACTGCTGCACAGTCAGGCGATCAAGAGGCAATCAAGAAGGCTTTTGGTGCAGCCGGCGCCACTTGCAAAGGTTGTCATGACGACTTTAAGAAAAAGTAATCAGCGGGTAATAAAGTAACCCAGAATTACAGCAATCAGGCTCAGTAGCAATAAAGCGAGGCCACGTTGCAAACCTCCATCCTTGGAGGCTTGACCCAAGTCAGCAGGCAGATACTTTGCCTCTTTGCTTGGGTCAATTTCTTTATCACCCAGTAACATCGGCTTAATTAAATTTTCACCTTTGAATTTTTGGTAATAAAAAATTGCGCAGATGTGGATGACAATCAGAGCAATCAGAATCTTTTCATTTTGACGGTGAATTGAAGTTAAAAGCTCAACCGCTCCACTGGAAACATATTTTGCAAGTGGTCCTTCAAAAGCAATATCGTCATTTGCAAACAGACCGGTTACCGCTTGGAGTCCAACAGAAAAGAGTAGGCCCAGAACAGATAAAGCGCCCAAGGGGTTATGACCAAGACCAGCTTTGGTTTTTCCGGATACATAGTTCAGGAAGCCTTTAGGGCTGGGTACAAAATGAATAAAGCGTGCATGGTGAGAGCCAATGAAGCCCCAGCATATTCGAAAAATAATTAACGTTAAAACACAGTAGCCAACTCGCGCATGCCACTCCATGGCATTGCCGCCAATCTTGACAGTAATAAAGCTCAGAACAATACCGATGACCAAGAGCCAGTGAAACAGACGAATCGGCAAATCCCAAACGCGAATGATTTTCTTCATCTTTGCAGAATAAATCACCGCATGGGATTACTCCCGATTTATTTAATCTCCGGCAGATCCTTTTGAATGATCTTCAAGCCTTCACGCAAAGCTTCTTGATAGCGCTCTCGCTCCGCCTTCATCGTCTCTGCAGTCCAAGAATAAAAGCCTTCACCGGTTTTCATGCCCAACTTGCCGCTGGCTATGCGATCGCTTAAGCATTTTGCAATATCGGGAGAATTATTCAGTGTTGGATAAATCGTCGCACCTCCAGCGCCATGCACATCCAAACCAGCGTGATCCCTCTGCATTGCAGGTCCCGCAGCGATATAGCGGAAGCCAAAGCCAAAGCGCACGGCCTTATCAATATCTTCCAGACTAGCAATCCCAGCATCGACCATCGCGAAGGCTTCGCGCGATAAGGCATGCTGCAGACGATTCGCCAAAAAACCCGGCAAATCTTTTTTCACGGTGACGGGCACCATACCGCAAGCCGTCATTAATCGAGATAGGCTTTCGCCAACCATAGGCGAAGTCTTTTGACCGTAGACTACCTCTACACAGGGCACTAAATGCGCAGGCATGAAGAAATGCAAACCAATCATCCTCGCAGCAGTTTTCAAACCTTTCGAAATATCGCTAATTGGAAAGCTGGTGCTATTGCTTGCTAAGACGGCTTCTGGTTTTGCGTACTGCTCCAACTTGGCAAATAACTCTTGCTTGATATCGAGACGCTCGGGCACACACTCAATCACCAAATCAATCTCAGACCAATCTATCTCCTCCAAGGAGCCGGCGGTCGATAACAAATGCAGGCGATGCTCGTAACCCAGATCAATCATGGTATTGGCAAAATAATCTGGCAACAGTGCGCGACGCTCTGTAGTCGGCTCAAGCACCTGAACAGCGCAACCCCCTCGAGCACATACAGCTGCCACATCAGCGCCCATGGTGCCGCCACCAACGATGACAACTTTAGTTTCAGATGGGGTAAACAACATCTCAATTTCTCCTTCGGGGGCAAGATAAGGATTACAAATCCTCTTACAATGCTTTCATTATTCCAATAAAAAAGTAAGTGAGACATGATCCCAGTCAATTCGGTACTGCAGGTCGGACAATTTCCAGAGGTAATGCAAATGGCAATCGACCAGCGCATTACCCCGGTTCGTTACCCTGACCTTAATGCCAACATACCCCCAGGCTCTTACGAAAGTATTTTGATTCGCTCAAATACTCAGCTACCCATCCAATTACTTGAGAAGCTCCCCTCAGTAAAAATGGTGGCTACATGCGGTGTTGGCTATGACAACCTACCCCTGGACTACCTCAAAGAAAAAGGTATTCAAGCCAGCAACACCCCGGGTGTTCTCAATGACGCGGTTTGCGAGCTAGCCATTGGCATGCTATTTGGCTTATTGCGTCGCATACCGCAGGCACATGAATTTGTTAAAAGTTCAGCCTGGTCTAAGGGTTTGTTTACAGTCACTACAACGCTTGCTGGCAAGCAAGTAGGCATTGCCGGGATGGGTCGTATAGGCCAAGACCTGGCGAAGCGCCTAGAACCCTTCAAAGTCAAGATTGCCTACACCGGCCCTAGCCGCAAAGAGCTCCCTTATGAGTACTTTCCCGATATTAAGTCCTTGGCCAATTCCAGCGACATCCTCTTTCTCGCCTGTCCAGCCACCCCAGAAACTGAAAAAATGGTTGACGCCCAAGTCTTAAAGGCTCTAGGCCCTCAGGGATACCTCATCAATATTGCTCGCGGTAGCGTAGTGGATGAGACTGCACTTTTAGTTGCACTGCAGCAAAAAGGAATTGCTGGGGCAGCGCTGGATGTGTTTGAAAATGAACCAAATCCGAACCCAGGGTTCTTAAATATTGATAATGTCTTATTAACCCCGCATATTGGAAGCGCAACTTCTGAAACGCGACAATTAATGACGAATTTAGCAATAGATAATTTAGAAGCTTTCTATAATAAAAAACCACTTCTGACAAAAGTACAAAATTAAATTGGAGTAAGTAATGACTATTTCCCTTCACCCTTCCACACTACCTGCGGTGCTTTCACCCGTAATCACTCCCTTTAAAGAAGATGGCAGCCCAGATGCGCAAAAATTACTAAAGCAATGCCAATGGCTCGAAGCCAACGGTGTTGGCCAAGCGATCTTCGGCACCAACTCAGAAGCGAACTCGATGTCTGCTCGCCAAAAGATGGCCACATTGACTGCACTGGTTGAGGGTGGCCTAAACCCGGCCCACATGATGCCAGGCACTGGTGCCACGTCCATCGACGCCACAGTCACTATGACGCGTCATGCGCTTGACCATAAGTGCGCTGGCGTATTGATGCTGCCACCGTTCTACTATAAAGATGTGACTGATGATGGTCTTTTTGCCTACTTCTCCGAAGTGATTCAAAAGGTTGGTAATGCAGCATTGCAAATTTATATTTACAACATTCCGCCTGTCACCAAAATCAATCTCAGCCTTTCTTTGTTGGAGCGTCTTGCAAAAGAGTATCCAAAAACTGTTGTTGGCATGAAAGACAGTTCTGGTGATTGGGCCTATACAGAATCTGTGATTAAGCTATTGGCGCCTTCAGGTTTCCGCGTGTACGCAGGTAGTGAAGTCTTCTTAATGCGCACCCTGCGTGCCGGTGGTGTTGGCTGCATCTCTGCTACTGCTAACGTAAACCCTAGGGCTATTGCTGAATTAGCCGCCCATTGGAGAGAATCTGACGCAGATCAACGTCAGGCTGCCTTAGATCAAGTACGCTCAGTATTTGCTCAGTATCAAATGATTGCCGGCATGAAGACTGCGGTTGCACATTTTAGTAAGGATCCTGAGTGGTTACGGGTACGCCCACCACTCATGCAACTCAGCG
Organism: Pseudomonadota bacterium; assembly: GCA_041179645.1. Lineage (GTDB taxonomy): Bacteria > Pseudomonadota > Gammaproteobacteria > Burkholderiales > Burkholderiaceae > Polynucleobacter. The sequence goes on along the minus strand of JBEGSZ010000002.1, from coordinate 345,695 downwards.
CAGACCAGCAAGCAAAGCTGTTGAGTGAGCTACAAAAGATAAATTTCAGCATGCAAGGCCTTTGATTAAATAGAAGCAAAACAGGAGACAAAAATGAAGCTTATTAAAGTAATTGCCGTATCTCTCACCATGTTGTTCGGTGCCGCTCAAGCACAGAACATCTCCATCGCAACTGGCGGCACTGGCGGTGTTTATTACCCTATGGGTGGTGGCTTAGCCTCGGTGCTTTCTAGCAAAGTTCCAGGTATGGCTGCTACAGCTGAAGTAACTGGTGGCTCTGTGGATAACCTTAACCTCATTGGTACAGGCAAGCCATACGTTGGCTTCTCTATGGCTGATGCTGCTAAAGATGCGCAAACTGGTGAAGGCAAGTTTGCCAACAAGAAGGTAGATTTACGCACTCTGTTGGTTCTCTATCCAAATCTCATGCACGTTGTGACAGTCGACTCCACCGGCATTAAATCCATGAAAGACCTCAAAGGTAAGCGCGTTAGTACAGGCGCCCCAGGTAGCGCAACTGAAGTGATGGCTTTCCGCCTCCTCGAGGCTGCTGGCTTAGACAAGGACAAGGACGTCAAGCGCGAGCGTTTGAGCGTAGCTGAGTCTGTTAACGCAGTTAAAGACCGCAAAATTGATGCTTTCTTCTGGGTTGGTGGCTTGCCAACTGCAGCTGTAACCGACTTAGCTAATAGCCCTGGCATGAAAATCATCATGGTTGATAACGCCGCTGAAGTTGCTGCAATGAACAAGAAATATGGCAACCTGTACTTTGCTGCCAATATTCCAAAAGAAACTTACAGCGGCATGGGTAAAGACAACAAAGTTGCTGGCGTAGCTAACATCCTCGTAGTCAACGCCAATATGCCTGACGATGAAGCCTACAAGATTGTGAAGGCAGTATTTGATAACAAATTGGATTTAGTTCGCACTCACAAGGAATACATCAACGTAACCCTTGAGAATCAAAAGCAAAACTCCACTCCAATCACATATCACCCAGGTGCATTGAAGTATTTCAAAGAAAAAAATATTAAAGTAAATTAAATCAAATTCATTTTGAGATCAGGAGTGTCTTCAGGCACTCCTGAATTTTTTGATAGTTCCGCATTAGTAAGACGAAAAAAGCTGTAAACAAAAAATAGGTAGAGACATGACACAAGCTGTAATTGATAATGAAACACAAGAAAAATTAGACGCCTTCATTAAGCAAGAGGAAGGGGATTCCAATGACTACAAAGGTCTCCTGGCCAAGTTCATCACCTTGGTGGCTGTTGGCATGTCACTCTTTCACCTATATGCCGCCTATTCAATTGTTCCAACCCAGCAGCTACGTGTTATCCACGTTGCCTTAGTGCTGTTTTTAGTATTCCTTAGTTTCCCGATTGCAGCCCGCTTTAAGAACCGCCTCATGTGGTGGGATATTTTGTTTGCCATCGGATCAATAGCTATTGCCTATTACATCCTCAGCGGTGGAGATGATCTGTTTGATCGTAATACCGCCCCGAATTCAACCGATGTCATGTTTGGCGTCTTCCTCATCGCTCTCATTCTGGAAAGCGTCAGAAGAACCAATGGCATGGTCTTGGTAGTGGTGACTTCACTCTTCCTGGCATACGCCCTCTTTGGCAACTACCTGCCAGCCCCATGGACACACAAAGGCTATGACCTCGATCGTCTAGTTGGCTACATGTTCATGACGCTTGAGGGCATTTATGGCACTGCAGTAGACGTATCTGCCACCCTGATTATTCTCTTCACTATTTTTGGCGCCTTCCTTCAGTTCACTGGTGCAGGCAAGTTCTTTATTGACTTCTCATTCGCTGCTATGGGCGGTAAATCATCAGGCGTGGGTAGAACCATTGTTCTGTCTTCTTTCCTACTGGGTGGCCCATCAGGCTCTGGCGTTGCCACTACCGTGACCGTTGGTTCGGTAGCTGCTCCAATGCTCGATAAAGTTGGATATGAAAAAAATGCAGCTGGCGGCTTACTTGCTGCCGGTGGCTTGGGTGCAATTATTTCACCGCCAGTACTTGGCGCTGCAGCATTCCTGATTGCTGATTTTTTGAAGATTTCCTACTTAGATGTGTTGCTGATGGCAACCATCCCCACCATTCTGTTTTACCTTGGCTTGTTAGTCATGGTGGAAATTGATGTGCGTAAGTATGGAATGAAGAGCATGCAGTTCGAAGCAATGGAATCTGCTTGGCAGCTTACTAAAAAGTATTGGTTCCATTTCTTCTCATTGATTTCAATCGTCGTATTCATGATGTTTGGCTTCTCGCCAGTCATGTCCGTATTTTGGGCGACTGTTGTATCCGCCCTCTCGAGCATGCTGCGTCGTGACACTGCCATCATCCCTTGGGATTGGTTCCAGGGTAAAGAAAAGATTTTCTCTGGCCTGTACAACTCAAACCTGACTAAAGCATTGGCCTCCGGCTCCACTGGCGTACTAGCAATCGCAGTTACCTGTGCTGGCGCTGGATTGATTGTGGGCACTGTTACATTGACTGGCTTGGGCTTGAAATTCAGCTCCATCGTGATTCAGTATGCAGGCGGCTCACTCTTGCTCACAGCGATCTTCACAGGCCTAGTAGTTTGGGTTGTAGGTCTCGCAGTTCCAGTTACTGCGTCTTACATTATTTGTGCCGTGATTGCTGCCCCTGCTCTGATTAATCTGGGTGTTCCAGAATTTGCAGCGCACATGTTCATCTTCTATTACGCAGTGCTCTCTGAGGTATCCCCTCCAACAGCACTCTCTCCATTTGCTGCTGCGGCTATCTGTAAAGGTAATCCATACAAGACCACCTTGCAAACCTGGAAGTATGTTGCTCCAGCGATCTTGGTGCCGTTCATGTTTGTTCTTGATAAGTCAGGCGTCAGCTTATTGCTAATGGGCTCTACAACCGCCCTAGAGCAAGCAGACTGGGGGCAGATTGCTTGGGTTTCATTTACCGCAGTTGTGGGAATCATTTGTCTGGCTGGTGGATTACAGGGCTGGTTTATTGAAAAGACTAAAGTATTTGAACGCGTCATCATGGTGGTTGCAGGTGTAGCGCTTGCCTACCCATCCACCGAAGCGGACATCATCGGATTCGTAGGATTTGGCTTGGTATTAATCACCCAGTCAATCACCCATTTCAAAATGAATCCAAAATCGACCTAATTAATATTGAAGCAGAATTAGATTGAAAAAAATCCCGCATCCTGTGCGGGATTTTTTATTGACTAGTGACTGCTAATTACATTAAGCAATCTTAGTCCAGGCAGCCTTGCCTGCATACTTTTTGATGGCAGTTTCATCAAACTCAAATCCCAATCCTGGGGTTTTATGCAGAATCAAATCACCATTCTTGAAGGTGAGCTGCTTGTTAATTAATCTGCGGAAGTTCAAGACCTGATCATCTAAGAAGAATTCCACAAAACGTGCATTTGGGGTTGCGGCCACCAAAGGCGCATGCAAATCATGCATCCAATGCGGGCACACAATCACGCCCTTTAAGTCCGCGTAAGCAGAAATACGACGCCACTCGGTAATACCACCACATACTGCGGCATCTGACTGCAGAATTGCAGCACCACCAGCATCAATCAACTCCCTAAAGCGCCAGCGCCCAGCCTCCATCTCACCGGTAGCAACGTTAATCGTAGTTTGGCGCGCCAGAGCTGCATGAAGATCAATCGCATCTGGTGAAAATGGCTCCTCAATCCAGTAAGGGTTGTAAGCCTCAAAGCGTCGGATGTATTCCAAGGCTGTTGGTAGGTCACGCCATGCATTGTTAGCGTCCAATGTCAGTAAAACATCCTCACCCACAGCCTTACGAGCAGCCTTAACGCGCGCCTCCTCTTCGCTTGGGGATAAGCGTCCCACTTTCATTTTGACTGCCTTAAAGCCTTGTTTAACGTAAGACTCCATCTCCTTGCCCAGCTTGGCAGGTGTTTTACCGTCCAAATAGTAGCCACCACTGGCATAAGCTGGAACGCGATCATCTACGACCGATCCCAAGTATTGGTGAAGAGGCAGCTTTGCAGCGCGGGCATTTAAATCCCAGAGTGCGGTATCCAAAATCGAGATACCACGCATGACGGCGCCGGTGCGCCCTTGCAAAATCGACTCGTTATACATATCCATCCACAAACCTTCGCTGCGATGGCTATTTTGACCGATGAGCTTAGGGGCTAACAATTGCTCAACTGCAATCTTGGCAATATCGCCACCAGCGCTACCAACGTAGCAAAAGCCGATACCCTCATTGCCATCCTTACCCCGCACCTTCACCAAGCAATAGTGACGCTCTGAAACTGTTCTCGTGGAAAAGGAGGTGACCTTATCTAGAGGCACCGCAACCGCTGCAACTGATACTGACTCAATGATGGGCATGAAAATTCCTTTAATCAAAAATTTATTGTATCTACAACTTTTTCCACTTTCCTTGACCAACTTCAATAGAAAATTGCTGCACTACAACATAAAAAACATGTGGGATGACAACAATATTGGATAATTGCATGGTGAATAAAAAAGTGAGCCCTTTACCTTACTTGCTGAGAATCGTAATCAACGTGATCGGACTCTCGCTGATCGTTCTCACGTCTAGCGCGCAAGCACAACAAGCAAGTCAAGCTGGCAAGGCAAGCAAAACTCCCCAGGTAAAACAAAAAGTTGCCAGCACAAGCAATAAGCAGGCTGGCATTAAGCTCAAGGAAAATTCACTCAGTGGCGGCTCCAAAAGCATGAACTTAAATCCAGAGCTGTTCAAACGGATTGAGGGGGCTCCCAGTAATCAAGGCGGTGCGAACTTAGATTACCGCGTCCAACGCGGTTGCTTACGTCGCAGTTATAACGAAGAGAATCTCCCGGCCAATCTAGGTCTTGATGACGTCAACTTCAATGATTTCTTTAAATCCCAAACTAAAGGGTTTTTTGATAGGATGCGCGGCAATTGCATTCCTTATGCCCTAGCCTTGGGTAGTCGCAATCGCTTCGAATCACTCAGCATCATGAATGGCCCCATGCAAGATGCCAAGACCGAGATTTGGACTTTTACACCTTCAGCGGCCGGTAGCTTCTTGATCCAACAAGACTACTTAAAGGATGAGTCAAAACGATTTACGGAAATCCAGTTAGCTCTGAGTGATGTTTTGTACGACCCTAAAAAGGTGGGCGATAAATTACCTGTTGAGTTAGTGTGGGAGCTGAACTCTGTCATCAAGCAAATCTATCCCGAAGAAAATAATTCACTTGAAAATACGAACAGTATTGTTCGCCTGATTGTGGACTTTGGCGACAAAGAACGCTGGGCGCAAATTTGGGCCGCAGAAATTATTGACCCGGCATCTGGCGAAGTATTTTCAAGTGCATTTTGGGTTGAAAGAAGTGATATCCCTGGTGGCTTTTATACCGCTGGCGGCGAATCTATCGAGCGCACCTTTTGGACTAACCCCCTGAGCTATCGACGTATATCACGGGGTGTCGGCAGCGTGCGAGCCTCCAGCAAGAAAGCGGCACCCTCAAAAAATGGGGCACCTGCAGCTCCACCTAAACAGCGATATCGCACTCACATGGGAATTGATTATTCAGCCCCAACTGGGACACCCATCTTTAGTGTAGCCACAGGAAAGGTAGTTCATTTGGGCTATAGCGGAGCATTTGGCAATCTCATTATTCTCGAGCATCCTGGAAACTATCGTACCTACTATGCCCATTTAAGTAATTACAACGTAGAGCTAGAGGTGGGCAATGAAGTCCGACGTGGCTTAGAAATTGGCTATGTTGGATCAACCGGACGATCGACTGGCCCACACCTACATTTCGAATTAAGAAAAGATGGCGTCTATGTCGATCCTTATGCCGCAAAAACTCAGTTGGATTTATGGAATATGCGCGATAGTGATAGCGGCCTACTCACCAGAGAAATTTTATTGCTGGGTACACCGCTAGTGAACTAATAATTTATAGAAATAAAAAATACATGCAAAAAGAAAGGGGTCCATCAGGACCCCTTCAGTTTTCTAATTCCCTGAGAATTAACCAAGCACCAACACTGGCAACTTCGAATGCACAATCACTTCATGTGTTTCGCTACCCAATAAAACACTCTTAATTCCAGTGCGCTTGTGTGAGGCCATCACAATAACATCCGCCTTAGACTTCTTGGCGCCCTCCAAAATACCTTCAGCCAAATTGCTATTCGGCACATGGAGGGTATTCACTTTAAGACCAGTGCCTAATACAAGGGTAGCCTTTTTAAAGATGTCCTTAGCAAATGCTTCGCACACCTTTTTGTGATCTTTTTGAGAAATTCCATAACCCATAGTGCTATCGGAGTACACCATCGGCGGCATTGGATCAGAGACGTAGACCAAGGTCACAGCAGCTTTATCCGTCTTAGCAAGCTCAGCCACCTTTTTTAAGGACTTTTTACTAACGTCGGAACCATCAACCGGTACTAATAAGTGCTTGAACATATTGACTCCTGTTAAATTAAACCCTGCCGCTTCTCATTTCATCATAATCTTTATTATTCAATTATAAAAGCCTAAAAAAGGAAACTGAATTGCTCAAGTACTTTGCAGTGTATTTCTCGTTCCTACTGTCGCTAGTCATGATTGATTTGATCTGGCTGCTTGGTATCGCCAAGAATCTCTATCGTGACGATATGGGCTCACTGATGGCTAATGAGCCTAAATTGCTAGCAGGGCTAGCTTTTTATCTCCTCTATGCACTAGGTGCATCAATTTTTGTCATTCTTCCGGCAATCTCGAAACAGTCCTGGATGCATGCATTGCAGTATGGGGCTCTATTTGGCTTCTTTTGCTATATGACTTACGATTTAACCAATCTTGCAGTCATTCGTGATTTTCCGATGCGATTAGCATTTGTAGATATTGCCTGGGGGTCTGCTGTTACGGCAATATCTGCAGCTATAGCCTACTGGGTTGGCAGTCGCATAGCTTGAAGACCTTTTTCCAATGAATCTCTTTCATCCAAAACTACTAGACTCCTTCAAGGGATATAGTGGCACACTTTTCAGTAAAGATATATTGGCAGGCATCACAGTCGGAGTGGTTGCGCTACCTTTGGCAATGGCATTTGCGATCGCCAGTGGACTCAAACCAGAAGCGGGTATCTTTACAGCAATCATTGCCGGTGGATTAATTTCTCTATTGGGCGGCAGTCGCGTCCAAATCGGTGGCCCAGCTGGCGCCTTTATTGTGATTGTTTACGGCATTGTTGAACACTACGGTATCGCCAATTTACTTTTAGCCACCGCCATGTCCGGGGTATTTTTATTTCTGATGGGGCTATTTCGGCTCGGAACATTAATTCGCTTTATTCCAGTCGCCGTCATTATTGGATTTACCAACGGCATCGCTGTGCTGATTGGCTTATCTCAAGTTAAAGAATTTTTTGGTCTGCAAATTGCCAAAATGCCTGCTGAATTTTTTCAAGCAGTTCAAACCCTTTACAGTGCCGCCGACACAATTAATCCCATTGCCCTAGCCCTATCTCTTGGCAGTCTGGGGCTCCTAATTGCTTGGCGAACTTTTCAAAAACATCTTGGCTATCTTAGTCATATCCCAGGAACCGTTATTGCAATGGCGACAGCCACCATTGTCACCAGCGTCTTTAGCCTTCCTGTTGACACGATTGGTAGTCGTTTTGGTGGTATCCCTTCGGGCCTACCCAGCTTTGAATGGATCCCAATTAGCTGGAGTACTGCACAATTTGTAATCGCCCCTGCAATTACACTGGCACTACTTGGCGCAATTGAATCACTACTCTGCGCCCGTATTGCTGATGGACTGATTCATGATCGCCATGAATCAAACCAAGAGCTGATGGCCCAAGGCGTTGCTAATTTAGTTAGCCCATTCTTTGGTGGCATGCCAGCTACTGGAACCATCGCGAGAACAGTAACCAATATACAGAGCGGTGCAAGCACCCCTATTGCTGGGGTCGTTCACTCGGTGACATTACTGGTCATTATCTTGTTTGGGGCTCCGCTAGCAAAAAATATTCCCCTGGCCAGCTTAGCGGCCATCCTCATGTTTGTTGCCTGGAACATGGGTGAGTGGAAAAAGTTTTCCGACCTCAAACAATTTCGCCTGCCTTATCGCCTCACGATGTTGAGTGTATTTGTTTTGACTATCGTCCTAGACCTCACGGTCGCAATACAGGTCGGCCTACTCTTGGCATTCATCACCTTCGTCTATCGCATATCTAGCTTGTCGCGCTATGAGGCAGCAAGCACGATTGATTATCCAGAACTCCAACAGCATCAAGGAGCCATCTCCGTATTCAGAATCTATGGCGCCATCTTTTTTGGTGCAATAAAAATTCTAGAGCGCATCGAGAATGAATTGCCTTCAAAGGCATTGGTGCTTGACCTCAAGAATGTGATCTATATTGATGTTTCAGGAATGGATGCCCTACTGGAGCTTGAAGAGGCATGCAAAAATCGCAGGATCAAACTGCTGATTTGTGGGCTAGCGCATCAGCCTTATGAAATGGCATTACGTGGAGGCTTGTTTGAGCGACTGCCAAATGATTGCATCTACCCAGATCTACAGCATGGCATTGCTGCAGCAATCGACTAGTGCATTAACTAATGCAGAATCCGCCTTTTAATAAAGCTTCAGGCAAATACCAAGCGCGATAGAGGCCAAAGAGTCCCGAAGACAATAAAAGACCTGCTGCAATATATCTGACCCAAACGTATTGCCCAAACTGGGTCAGAGCTGCCGAAAATTTAGAAATCAGCAATAAATTTGGCAAGGTACCCAAACCAAATGCCAGCATCAGCGCAGCGCCCGTGAATACATCTCCGGATAGAAAAGCAAGCGGCAAAACGCTATAGACCAAACCGCAGGGAACCAAGCCCCACACCATTCCACTAAACCAGCGGGATGATCGGCCCGTAAAAGTCCCTAAATATTTGGCCCAGTATGTTGCCACCCGCGCACCAAGCCACTTTCCAAGCAATAGGGGATTATTAGATCTCTGACGCAAAAGGCGCACGCCCATTGCCAATAAAATCAATGATGTGAATGCAAATAGAGGGCGCTGAATAGGTACGATATTTTGTTGCCACAGCACAGCACCAGCCCAAGCAGCGCCAGCACCAAGCAAAACATAGGTCGTCAAACGTCCTAAATGCATAATTAACTGAAGATAGAAGATTTGAGACTTGCTTTGTAATGGGGTGTAAGTCAACTCCAGAGAACTTCCCTGGCGCTCAATTGCAGCTGCAATACCGCCACACATTAAAGCGCAGTGCCACCCACTAACCAGGGCGCCCAAGAAGACAGCCAGCAAAAGACTAGTAGTCAGCATTGGGAATCCGGCACTTTAGAGAAGTATTAAAATTGCGCATTATCCGAGTAGAATAAACTGGTCTGATAACTTGATCTAATATGAATTACACCAACTCAGATGTCCCTAGCGGTAAATGCTCAGTCTGTGTGCTGGGTCAGTTTTGCCTGCCAGTAGGGATCAGCTCAAGTGATATTGCCAAAATTGATACTCTCGTCAAAGAGCGTGTCCACCTGCAAAAAGGTGAAAACCTCTACCGTCACGGCGACCCACTTTCTGCAGTGTACAGCGTCCGCTTTGGGACTCTGAAGACTGAATATGGACTAGAGGATGGCCGCCAACAGGTCATTGGTTTTCACCTGCCTGGAGAAATTTTAGGGCTTGATGGCATTGGTGAAGGCAGCTACCAATCTGAAGCAATTGCCCTGGAAGATAGCGAAGTCTGCATTATTCGCTACGAGGCATTTGAGGATTTGGCACGCCAAATTCCGGTGCTACAAAAGCAATTCCACCGCATTCTGAGTCGCGAACTCACACAAGATCAACGTCACCTACTCTCATTGGGTAGTTTGCGTGCTGAAGAGCGTTTAGCGGCTTTCTTATTGAATCTTTCTCAACGCCTAGCTGCGCGTGGCTATCAAAACAATGAATTTGATTTGCGCATGAGTCGCGTAGAAATTGGTAGTTATTTAGGGATTCAGATTGAAACTGTTAGCCGGATGCTCTCACGCTTTGCTGAATCAGGACTGATTCAAATTAAACAGCGTCACATCAAACTAATTGATATGGATGGGCTATATGAACTAGCTGGCATCCCCAATCCAGAACGCACAGTCCAAATCAAGCCAGTACACGCTTAAATCAAGCTGCGATCCTGTGCTTTACCGCCATCCGAGTCGATGCCAGGCAGGATATAGGCTGTAAGAGCACTCGAAAATGAGCAAAAGATCCAAATAACAAAAAATCCGATGGTGTAAATACCCTCATCAGAAATATTTGGGTGGTAGCCAAAGAATAAAAGCTCAGCAGGATGCACAATGCTAAAGAGCAAACCTTCGGCCAAGATAGACACCAAAAATGATGGCCACATAATCCAAATAAATAGACGGTACTTCATTTGCGATCCTGCTCTACTTTAATTTGCTCAACTTTAAGTCCGCGCTTAACAACACCATCGCGAACGGGCTTATCTGCATACAGCGTTACGGCAAGATAAATAGTAATGATGCAGCCAATCGCAGCTACAGCCGGGCCGCTAATAAGTAGCCATGGCCAAAGTTGCTTAAACCAAGGTTTATTTGTTTCATGCTGTGACATATTTATCCTCTCTATCTCTTGCAATACGGCTTAGCGGGGAACAATAAAGCTCGATTTTTCATCGCGGGTTCTGGTGATCAATTCATTACCAGACATCTCATGACCAATCACATCAAAATGAATCGGGTAGTTACCAGGCTCATGCGCACCAACAGTAGTACTAACTTTAACCGGAATTAATAGATTGCTAGCTGGACCCACTTCGATTTCAGTAACTACCTGCCCTTGTGAATTCAGGATTTTTAAGTCGTCCAATCCTGTTGCCTTCACCTGAACATTCATATTATTTTCTGAGGCATTCATGATCTGAATGCGATAAATATTCTCAATGCGCACGCCATCCACTTCACGAGCAAGGGCTCCACGATCTCGCATCACATCTACCCGCAATGGATTTCGAATTACTAAGGAAGTGAGGAAAGCGCCAGTAAGAACGGTAATGAAGGCGGTATAAATCAAAACGCGTGGGCGCAAGATATGGCGAATCGCGCTTTGATTGGTTTCCTTATCCTCAATGGCTCGCTCAGTGGTGTACCGAATCAATCCTTTTGGATAATCCACTTTTTCCATGACTTGATCGCAAGCATCAATACAGGCTCCGCAACCAATACACATGTATTGAAGACCATCACGAATATCAATACCAGTTGGGCAAACTTGCACACAAATACTGCAATCAAGACAATCGCCCAAGCCCAAAGTCTCATGATCGGCTGACTTGCTACGACTGCCTCGTGGTTCGCCACGAACTTTATCGTAGGTAACTAGGAAGGTATCTTTATCCACCATCACGCTTTGGAAGCGCGCATATGGGCACATGTATTTACATACCTGTTCACGCATGAAACCAGCATTACCCCAGGTTGCAAAGCTATAGAAACACAACCAGAAGGTTTGCCATGGGCCAAGCGATAAATGCAGAATAGCGCCAGCCAAAGTTTCAATTGGGGTGAAATAGCCAATGAAGGTAAAGCCAGTCCAGAAGGCAATCAAGAGCCATAGGAAATGCTTGGTAATTTTGAGGCGCCACTTACGGATACTCCATGGCCACTCCTCACCATCCAAACGAATACGTGCGAATCGATCACCCTCAACCTTGCGCTCGATCCACATAAAGATTTCGGTATAGACCGTTTGTGGGCAAGCATAGCCACAAAATAATCGGCCAGCAATTGCAGTGAATAAAAAGAGGGCTAAGGCAGAAAGAATTAATAGGAGTGTGAGATAGATCACATCCTGCGGCCAAAGCACAAGGCCAAATATATAAAACTTACGCTGAATTAAATCAAATAGAACTGCTTGGCGACCGTTCCAGCTAACCCATGGAAGACCGTAAAACAGCAACTGGGTGGCAATAACCAAAATGACCCGCCAGCGGGCAAAGAGCCCGCTAACAGATCGTGGATAAATCTTCCGCCGAACCTCGTAAAGAGATTCCTCAATAACATCTATAGGAATAGGCTTCCCAACCGGCGAACGATCTGACACTGTTATTTGGCCGCAGCAGTCTTATTGTTAGACAAACCCCAGACATAAGCCGTTAAAAGATGAATTTTTTCAGGGCTCAATACTTTGTCTTGAGAAGGCATCATTGCCATCCGACCCTTAGTCAAAGTCTCGACAATAGTTGCCTCTGATCCACCATACAACCAAGTTTTGTCAGTCAAGTTAGGTGCGCCTATAGCGATATTGCCTTTACCATCAGCGCCATGACAAGCAACGCAGTTGGCTTTAAACAACTCTGCGCCACGCGCTACTTTTGCATCATCGGCAGGTAGACCAGACAAACTGCGCACATAGTTGGCTAAATCCACAATCTGCGCACTTTCTAGATACCCATACGCAGGCATCACTCCATTGCGTCCGTTAATGAGAGTCGTCTTAATATTTTCTGGAGAGCCACCGTAGAGCCAGTCGCCATCAGTTAAATTCGGGAAACCTTTTGCGCCGCCGGCATCTGAACCATGGCACTGAGCACAGGAATTCAAGAACAAGCGTTGACCCATTTCACGAGCCTTAGGGTCAGCAGCAACTTGCTCAATATCCATCTGCACATATTTAGCGTAAACAGGCTTCAACTCATCATTGGCTTCTGTCATGGAGCTCATCAAAGCGCCATCAGTGGTGTAGCCAACAACGCCGGGAAATGAACCTAAACCTGGGAATAGCACTAAGTAACCCAAAGCAAAGAAGCAAGATAACAAGAACATCCAAGCCCACCAGCGTGGCAATGGATTGTTAAGCTCACGCAAATCGCCATCCCAAACATGGCCCGTATCTGCTACCGCACCATCTTCCGTATGGATTACCTTAGCCTTACGCTGGGATGCCAGTAACCAAATACACCAAACGATACCGACTAATGAAACAAGCGCGATGTAATTGCTCCAACCGCTATTAAAAAAGTCACTCATGATTTGTCCTTGCTAAATTCATCTGGAAGATCAAATGGCAACTCGGCTGACTCTTGGTTGGCCGACTTTCTGCTAGGCGACCAAGCCCACCAAACAATCCCAACAAAAAAGACGAGTCCGATTACTGTTGAGAAAGCGGAGAGATAAGCTGTGATCTGTTCCATTTGATTTATATAGTTTTTAAATTAATAACCTGGGCGATTACTTCGCTACAACTTCATCAACGGTGATGTAACGACGATTGACACCTAAACCTTGAAGGTAAGCAATCAATGCATCTTCTTCAGTTTTGCCTTCCAGCTCTTGGGGAGCCGCTGCAATCATTTCATCGGTATAAGGAACACCTAAACGACGCATTGCCACCATATGAGACTGAATTGAGGAGGCATCGGCAGCATTTTTCTGCAGCCAAGGGTATCCAGGCATATTCGACTCAGGAACAACATCACGCGGATTGCGGAGGTGAATGCGATGCCAATCATCAGAGTAGCGGGCACCAACACGGGCCAAATCAGGACCAGTACGCTTACTACCCCACAAGAACGGATGATCAAATACGGATTCACCAGCCAAAGAGTAAGGACCGTAACGCTCTACCTCTGAACGCAATGTACGGATCTGCTGTGAATGGCAACCAACACAACCTTCGCGCTGATACACATCACGGCCAGCCAAACGCAAAGCTGTATATGGCGCCACGCCAGGACTTGGTTCAGTGGTTGTGTGCTGGAAAAACAGCGGAACAATCTGCACCAAACCAGCAATCGAAACGACGATGATGGTGGCAACAATTAACCAGCCAACGTTTTTCTCCAGCGTTCCATGGGAAAAGAATTTATTTTCATTAGACATTGTTCTTCTCCTTAGTGGGCAGTTGCAGATGTTTGTGGAATTGGTGCATTCACGAATGTTTTACCAATCACTGTCTTATAAACGTTGTAAGCCATCAAGAACATGCCACTTAAGTAACAGAGACCACCCAACAAGCGAATCACATAGAAGGGGAATGTTGCTTTTACAGATTCAACGAAGCTGTAAGTCAAAGTTCCATCTGGCTCAAATGCCCTCCACATCAAACCTTGCATTACGCCGGCAATCCACATTGCAGCAATGTACAGAACCACTCCGATCGTAGCGATCCAGAAATGCACTTCAATTAAGCGCGTGCTGTACATGTCTTTTTGACCCACTAAACGCGGGATGAGGTAGTACAACGAACCGATCGTAATCATGGCAACCCAACCAAGAGCGCCAGAGTGAACGTGACCAATAGTCCAGTCGGTGTAGTGTGACAAGCTGTTTACAGTCTTGATCGACATCATTGAGCCTTCAAACGTAGACATACCGTAGAAAGACAATGCCACTACCAAGAACTTCAAGATTGGATCAGTGCGCAATTTAAACCAAGCGCCAGACAAAGTCATGATGCCGTTGATCATGCCGCCCCATGATGGGGCTAACAAAATAATTGAGAACACAGTTCCAAGCGACTGAGTCCAGTCTGGCAAGGAAGTATGTTGTAGATGGTGAGGACCTGCCCACATGTAGGTAAAGTTCAAAGCCCAAAAGTGAACGATGGACAAGCGATATGAGTAGATTGGGCGCTCTGCTTGCTTAGGAATGAAGTAATACATCATGCCCAAGAAGCTAGTGGTCAAGAAGAAGCCAACTGCATTATGGCCATACCACCACTGCACCATCGCATCTTGCACGCCTGCGTACGCAGAATACGATTTCCACAAGCTTGCAGGCATTTCCAAGTTATTGAAAATATGCAGAATGGCAATCGTCAGGATGTATGCACCGAAGAACCAATTGGAAACATAAATATGTTTTGTTTTGCGCTTCATGATGGTGCCGAAGAACACCACTGCATAGGCAACCCAAACCAATGTAATCAGCACATCGATCGGCCACTCTAACTCAGCATATTCCTTTGAGGTTGAATAACCCAAAGGCAATGTAATCGCTGCTAAAACAATAACCAGCTGCCAACCCCAAAAAGTAAAGGCTGCTAGCTTGTCACAAAAGAGTCTTGCTTGGCTGGTACGCTGCACGATGTAATAAGACGTTGCAAACAACGCCGATCCACCGAAGGCAAAAATCACTGCATTGGTATGCAAGGGACGTAAGCGACCGTAGCTTAACCATGGAATACTAAAAGTGATATCAGGCCAAATGAGCTGCGCAGCGAGGATAACCCCCACAAGCATGCCCACGATTCCCCAAAGTACCGTAACGATGGCAAATTGGCTAACAACCTTGTAATTGAAGGTATCTTGATTGTTCCCCACGGTAAGCCCCATGGTTTCTCCTTTTTTGTGACCAAACAGCGACATAATCCAAATAGACTGAAGCCATTATCAAAGCAAGGCTTAGGGGGTGTTTTGATCTATATCAAAAAGGATGCGTGCATTTACACCCTCTATAACTCCAATGATTTCACCAAATTAGATAACTAATTGAAAAATATGACTATTTTTTGTAGTGATCACTAACATTTTTGGGTTTCGGGGTATCGTCATCCATCAAAATTGCCTCCCCTGGACCCTCTAAATCATCGAACTGCCCTGCTTTTACAGACCAATAGAAAATCCACGCCAAAAGACCAATTAAGAGCAGGGAAATGGGGATTAAGAGAAAAAGGCTTTCCATCCCTCTAGTCTAGGCCTTTCTGAGACGCCAGGCATTTAATGTGACTGCCAAGGAGGATAGGGACATACCTATGCCTGCTATCCAGGGATTGACCCAACCCATCATGGCCGCCGGAATTGCCAGCAAGTTATAAACCAGAGCCCAAATTAAGTTTTCTTTAATAATCCGTTGGGTTTTATCTGCCAGCAATAAAGATTGAGCCAATGGCGCCAAGGAGCTTGCTGTCAAAATCGCATCTGCACCTGCTGTAGCGAGCGGCGCACCTGCACCAACGGCAATAGAGACATCCGCTCTCGCCAATAAAGGGGCATCGTTAATGCCGTCACCAATCGCCCAGACGAAATGGCCTTCGTTTTGCAAATTCTCAATGTAGTGATATTTATCTTCTGGTGAGCAAGTGCCTTTGAAGTTATTGATGCCAACTTGACGCGCCCACCACGCTACTGTCGCAGGATCATCGCCGGAAACTAAATGCACAGCGATCTTGCGAGATTTTGCAGCGGTCAATAATTTCTCAAGACCGACTCTTGCAGTATCTAAGAACAAAAAGCTCGCAATCAATCCTTTGTCATCTGCCAAATGAACTTGCCCGTACTGCCCTTCTTGCGCAATCTGCTGGGCACCTACCCAAGCAGCGCTTCCCAAGCGATATACACCTGAGCTCAAGCCTTTACCCAATTGATTAGTCACTACATCAGATAAAACGGTTGGAGAACAATTCTCAGCTTGAGCAGCGCGTAATATGGACAGTGCGAGAGGATGTTTTTGGCCTGCCTCAATTGACGCAGCTAGGCTAAGAACATCCGATCTTGAAAACTCTGGGCGAGCAATCAGAACTTCTTTCAACTCTGGTTTCCCCATAGTGAGGGTGCCAGTTTTATCTAACACCAAGTCTGTCGCCTTAACCAAGCCTTCCAGTACATGACCACGCACAATTAATAAGCCGAGTTTGGTTACCGCACCCTGGGCTGCGGCCATTGCTGTCGGCACTGCAAGAGATAAGGCACAGGGGCAACTAGCCACTAATACAGACACCAGTACTGTCCATGCCCTGCTGGGGTCGACGTACCACCAAATTGCTGAAGATAAAAAAGCTGCAATCAACAGAAAGCCAACAAAATACCCAGCCCATTTTTCTGCAAGACTCACCATGAGGGGTTTAGCTTGTAACGCCTGATCAAGTAATGAGGCAATACCTGCGATACGAGTAGATTGCCCCACAGCATCAATTCTCATGAGCATGGGATTCAAAATATTGTGCGTGCCCGCGTACACCCGATCGCCAATTTTTTTATCAATTGGTTTAGATTCACCGGTGAGCAGCGACTCATCTAAAGAACTCTCGCACTCAATCAAAATGCCATCAGCCGGAACAACATCGCCAGGAGGAACGAGAAGAACTTCACCCGGGTTGCAGTTAATCACCGGCACAATTTCTACCTGCTGAGACTCTGGGTAGTTCGGCACTCGCTCGCAAGTGGCAGGCAACTGTTTTGCCAAAGCCTCGGCTCCACCCTGTGCATCTTGACGTGCAAGCAACTCCACATAGCGCGCTGCCAAGATGAAGGCGACAAACATGGTAATGGAATCAAAGTAGCCCTGGCCTGAGCCAGTTGCTAAATTCACAGTACCAGCAGAAAAAGCGAGCGCCAGAGCTAAAGCAATGGGCACATCCATGCCCAGCATATGAGTTTGACGGAAAGAAGCAATGCTGCGCCATGCTGCCTGGAAGATTGGGCCCGCCGAATACATCATGACTGGCACAGTGAGGGCCCAGCTAGTCCAACCCAGTAACAAGTCATACTCTGCAGGGATATCGCTATCACCGACATAGCTTGGCCACGCATACATCATGACCTGCATCATGCCTAGCAACGCCACTCCAAGTCGAGTGAGTAATTGACGACGTTCTTTTTTAGATTTCTCCATTGAGAGTGAGGGCTCAAAAGGCCAGGCCTCATAACCAATTCGCTCTACTTCAAATAGCAAACGCGCCAGACTAGTTTGCTCGGGCGAGAATTCTGCCTTTAGCTTTTGACTCACATAATTAATCTGCACGTCCTTGACACCAGGAATACGGCGCAAGTGCTGCTCACATAGCCACACACAAGCGGCACAGCGAATCTTCTCAAGCCGCAGGGTGGTTTCTAGATTTCCCCCTTCTACACTGGGCCGAGTGTATCGACCAAGCAAAGAAGGATCATCGTAAGGGGCAAGATTGTCGGGGATTTCATGTGAGGCAAGATAAGCCGCAGGCTTATCACTTGACTGTGCGCGACGCGCATAGAAGACCTCAAGGCCTTCGCCATGAATCGTTTGCGCAATTGCCATGCAGCCGACACAACAGAATTTTCTATTAATACCAGCCAACTCTAGCTCGTATGAATCGCCTGGAAGGATAAAACTTCCACAGTGATAACAGCTATTACTTGGCAAGCTAGAGCTCATGAAAAATAATTAATTTCGGGCTAGAGGCTTACTTACCCAACCATTGCGACGTTCATACAAAACAAACAGTACACCCCAGATCACCACAGCAGCGTAAGCCCAAACCCAAGAAATTTGTGAGGCACGTGAACCCGTTAGATCAAGCACGAATCCAAAAATAGCGGGGCCCAATAAGCCGCCACCAAAGCCCATTAATGAATGCAGGCCCATTGCAGCACCTTTGATATTTTCTTGAGCGCTAACAACTAAACCCGCAGTTAAGGTAGCGGAATCAGCCATGATGAAAATAGTGTGCCCTACAGCCAAAGCAATAATCAGCCACCAGGATTGTCCTGTTGAAGAAGCCAGTGCCACTCCACATGCTGCGCTAGATAGCATGACAAAGAAAATCCACTTTTGACGGCCTATTCTTAGGGCAACCTCGTTTCCGATAATAGATGCGGGAACACCAAAGAAATTAATCACGCCCGCTAGGGTGGTGGCAGTTAATAAAAAAGGATCGCCCGTCATAATTGCACAGAAACCAAAAAAAGCGACTATCCAGCTACGAGAAGCAAATAACTCGATTGAGTGCACCGTATAACCAAAAATAAATCCTGAGGCTGTTTTGTCTTGCAAGACTAAGCGCCATTTATCAACTGGAAAAATATCATGTAATCGAATTCGAATGGGCCCATGCCACTTCTCGTGGGTGAGTGCAGGGATAAATATGAGCACAATCAATAATGCGGTGAATGGACCTAAGGCAATAATGCCAAACACATAGCGCCAGCCCAAGCTATCCAAGATCCAGCCCGAACAGAGATAAGAGAAGCCGGTACCAATACCAAAGAAAGCCGTATAGAAGGCAATATGTCGACTCAATTCACCAGTCTTAATACGATCTGACAGAATTTTTAAGCCTGGCATATACGTGCCAGCCAAACCAGCACCATTAAGCGCCATAAAGATTAAGGCAGTCCAAAAGTTATAAGCCAGAAGGCCCATACCCAGCAAGCCACACGTTGCTGAAAGACCGCCTACGAGATAGACTTTTTTTGCATCGACACGATCTGTTAGAGCGGTTGCCAATGGCACTATCAGCATGTAACCAAAGAAGAAAGCGCTCGCAATTAGTCCAGACTGCAAATTACTGAGATGCCATTCATCCTGCAAAGTGGTTAGCACTACCGCATAACAGGCAAAGCCCAGTAGCGCGCAAGTTTGCGCCATGAGCATGAAGGGCGTGTAACCGGTAGGTTTAAAGCGCATTGGGCCTTACTGCTGACTACGATCAGGTGAGTCTTGGAAACCATTCGAACGGAAGGTAAGTACCAGGGTATCTCTATAACCGTGAGGCCCTAATGGCTGAATGGGAGTAGATTCATGAATCATGCGCTCATCATTCATGAGTAATAAAGACCATGGTTCAGTCAGAGTAAATCTCAAACCAGCAGAGCCAGCTGCATCAAAAATCCGGGTCTCTCCACCTTTGATGCCTACGCGATTCAATAAAAAGACTGCCACAAAATCTACACCATCGCGATGCGCCCCCTCAGGAGTTGGACGCCCAATTCCATCAGTTGTATCAATTCGAAATTGATGTGCCTCAACGAACCAAGTACTTGCCTGTTTCACACCACTCAGGACACGAGCTAGTCCTAACAAAAGAGATTGCCAGGCAGGATTGCTAGTGAGTTGAGTTTGTGAGGGCTCAAACCAACGCTCGATACCGCCATGCAAGGCGTTGTAGTTTACGGACTGCCAATGTGCACGATGCGGCACCATCAGCAAAGATTCACCCTTGATCTCAAAGCTAGAATGGCGACGAAAGCGATATCGTCCACCATCCTTTAAATAAGGATCGCGTGGCAACCCCTCCCAAAACTGGGTGAGATTGAGCAATTGATTAAGGTCCACATGTGCAATTTCTGATACACCCTGAGCAGAGATCACCGCAAAGCCATCATCTAGGAGAGATTGAGCCACACCCTTTACAGGGGTCAGTGGGGGCGAAAGGCTTGAAAGAGTCATGGGTTTATTTTAGGCGTTAACCAAGCAATTAGGAATGCAAATTCAAACGGCCGCGCACTTCCCCCACATGTCCCTTTAAGTCATACAATTCTTTTGCATCGAGCATAGAGACTTTGATATTACCCACTCTGCGCTCAATATCTTCCAAGTCCTTAAAGTTTTTTTCTTTTAAGACTGGATTGGATGCGTTTTTCTCAATTATCTTGAGCTCGTCGTATACCTGGGATAACTTGAGGCGCAAGAGTAAATTCTTAGCTGCCGGGATATAGGTAAACAAGGGAATCAAAATCACTAGCAGCGGGATCACAATTTTCGCAAATCGCCCAATCCACACGGCCGTCCAAAAGGGGAGGTAACGATGCAAAAAAGATGGGCCATCTTTTAAATAAATTTCCGCATCCACATGCAATGGAAAATCCAGGCCAGTACCTGACGGGAACTCTCCCGGCCTTTGTAAGTAGGAATAGGTTTTCAGAATTTCGTAAGTATCGCCAAGCAACAAAGTCACTAATGCAGGGCTAACATCCCTCTTACCCACCAAAGTCGCCGTTGCTGCCAAGACTTGAATATCTTGCTTTGGTAAGTCGTACCCAATACTAACTACCCCACGTGGCACCGTCACCTTGGATAAGAAAGGGAATAAATGAACATAGGCTTCAGCCTGCTCAAAACTCATTAAGCGAATACCAGGGGTTTCATAAAAACTTTTTACCAATGGCGCCTCAGCTGCACTTACCAAAAATACAGCATCTAACTCGCCTTTTTTGAACTTCTCTAATGCATCCAATGGCTTAAGCTTTTCAGCACGAACATCAGCCAGAGTTAAACCACTTGCTTCAAGCAATTGAGATGCTAAAGAGAGTGTCCCACTACCTTCATTGCCAATAGATATCCGCTTGCCTTTTAGCTGGCTCAGCAAACCCAATCGCCCAGATTCATTTGGAAAGCTTGACTCTCGATACCAAACCCAAACCGGTTCATAAAAAACACCGGCAATAGAGACAAAATTAGGATACTTTGATAAATCGGCTACACCGCCCTGCACCATTGCGAAATCAACACCAGAATTGGGATTAGCAAGTAAAGCTAGGTTCTCGCTTGTGCCACCAGTGGTTCGCAAATTAAGAGAAATACCCTCCTCAGCAAGTTCACTTTTGAGCTTTTCACCAAACTGCTGATACAAACCAGTAGGAAAACCGGTCGCTAATTCAATTGACCTAGGCGGGGGTGGAACCAAAATCCAGAGCGTGGCAAAAAGTATGGCGACCAGGATCAAAAAGGCAATGCCAACTGCGGCGGGGTTATAGATATTTTTGCGTATGAAGTCCATAAGAATACTTTTCGTTTTTGCCATTATGCCCCGAGCCTAGAGATCAAGAGCGGAATGAATTCCTTCAAATTATTTCGAGATAAGATGGGGGTTTTCAGAGAACCATCGGGATTGCAATGAACTCAAGCCTCAATAAAGTAGCGCTAGTCACAGGAGCGGGAACGGGTATCGGCAAAGCTGCTGCAAAAGCGCTTTTGCAGGGCGGATTTCGCGTCGTCCTGACTGGTAGAAATCTAGAAAAACTCAATACCGCCATTCAGGATATTGGTGGGAATAGCCAAAACTGCCTCGCGATCGCATGCGATGTTGGCAATCCCGAGCAAGTCAAACGCTTATTTTCAGAGACCCAAAAACAGTTTGGCCGCATCGATGTGCTCTTTAATAACGCCGGCATGGGTGCTCCAGCGATCCCTATGGAAGAGCTGAGCTACGAGCAATGGATGAATGTCGTTAACGCTAATCTCTGCGGCGCTTTCCTATGCTCCCAGGAAGCCATCCGCATGATGAAGGCGCAATCCCCACAGGGGGGTCGAATCATTAATAACGGCTCCATCTCTGCGCATGCACCCCGCCCTATGTCAGCTCCATACACCGCTACCAAGCATGCCATCACTGGACTCACCAAATCTATTGCACTAGATGGTCGTCCATTTCATATCACCTGCGGTCAAATTGATATTGGCAACGCCGGTACTGAAATGACCATCCCGATGGCTGCTGGTATTTTGCAGCCTGATGGCTCAAAAAAGGTTGAGCCACTCATGGATGTAGATCATGTTGGGCAAGCCGTCTTGCACATGGCTCAACTGCCCTTAGAGAGCAATATTCTTTCAATGACCATCATGGCAAGTAATATGCCATTTGTTGGTCGAGGCTAATTAAGGCCTAATCTGATCAATCAACAGACGGGCGTTGGTAGTGCCCACTTTGATTGTTTGTGGTGCAGATATCAAATCGCCAGACTCTGGCATCGCCATCCCTGTTTTTGAGATACGCACTTCAACTGATACTTCAGGTAATTGAGAAATCAATGCATTCGGGCTCATTGCCAAAGAATCGTTGAGAACAAAGCTGATTGGGAATGCAGTAACTGCAGTTTTAAGCACTGCCACTGGCATGCGCTCACCAGGTTTGCGGGCAATCACCATCAAAACATCGCCTGCTTTAATTTTGGATTGCAGTGCAGAAGCTATTCCCACCTGTCCACTTACCCCTTGATTACTAATCACCGGAGCAGCAGAAGGTGAAAGCCCTCCCTTATTGCGAGCTTCGGCAATAGAAGCCGCAATTGCGCGTGCCTCATCAGTTTCAGGGGGTAGTTGCTTAGCCAGCTTTTCCCAGGACTGCACTGCAGCTTTGTAGTTTTGTGCATTAAAAGCTGCGGTACCAGAAAGCCATAGAGCCAATAGATTGTTTGGATCTAGGGTCAGCGCTTTATTAATCAGTTGCTGTGGCTTGCCCGCAAAATTGCCGTTGGCATTTGCAGCTAATACATCAGCATAGTCCGCCAACAATTGTGGATCACTGTCCACGAAAGAACCGGCACGAGCATACGCATTTGCCGCCTCAGCATTGCGACCCAAAATCCGATAAGAGCGCGCTAACATGGCCCAGCCCTTCAAATTGTCGGGCTCTTTTTCCATCTTGGCGGCAAACTCTGTAATCATCTTTTCAAGAGACTCTTGAGTCATTGGCTGTTCTGCGTTCTTTTCAGCAATCCGAGGTGCATCACCAAGGTAGAAATAAAAGCCTGCTGAAAGTAGAACTACAAAAAGGCAAATTCCAATAATCGTTTTCTTGGTGGAGCCCAATACTGCCAAATCATCCGCCTCATCCGTATCCTGAAAAAGTCGCTGACGCATTTCTGCATGAGTCTGCTCATAACTATCTGCATCAACAATTCCCGCAAGGCGATCAGCCTCAAGCTTATCAAGCTCAACACGATAGATGGCCGCATTCATCTGACGACGCGATGTTGCAGACTCCTTAGCCGGGAAAAATAATGGGCGCAATAGCAGCACCAAGACCAAGATCAACAAAAGGACGGCGGGTATTAAAAAACTAGTCATGTGCATTTTCTGTTGAGCAAGATTTTGCATCTCGAAGGAGGGCATCAATGCGACGATTGTCCTCTTCAGATAGGGTAGTGCTAGGCACACTCTGATTTCTGCGACGCAGATAAACCATCAGACCAATAATGCCTGCGAGCAAAATCACAAACGGGCCTATCCACAGGAGCCAGGTAATCGGCTTTACAGGTGGTCGATACAAAACAAAGTCGCCGTATCGCTCCACCATAAAATTGCGAATTTGCTCATCGGTCTTACCCTCATTAATGAGAATACGAATTTCTCGACGCAAATCATTTGCCAGATCAGAGCGCGAGCCTGCAAGGGATTCATTCTGGCAAACCAGACAACGCATTTCTTCTGAAATCGCGATGAGGCGCTGCTCAGTAACTGGGTCATCGGCAAGTGGAACAGCATCTTTAGCAAAAGAACTACTCATCGCACAGGCAATTGCAATAGCCGCAAAGGTGGAGAAGAGAAACTTTTTCAACATCACTTGAGCTCACTCACTAAAGGAATGATCTTCTTATTAAGCAATTCCATTGTGATGGGGCCAATGTGTTTAAAACGAATCACCCCAGCCTTGTCAATCACATACGTCTCCGGAACGCCATAGACACCATAATCAATGCCTACACGGCCATTAGCATCAAAGGCAGATAAAAGATAAGGATTGCCTTGGCGGGCAAGCATTGCCACAGCATCGTCACGCTTGTCTTTGTAATCCAAGCCAATCAGCGGAGCTAGCTGCATCTTGCCCAACTCAACCAGAACAGGATGCTCTTCACGGCAAGCAACACACCAAGAGGCCCACACATTCAAAATCCAGACCTTACCCTTCATGCTCTCAGGTGAAAAGGTTTTTTGAGGATCTGCCAACTGTGGCAATTCAAAAGCAGGGGCTTGCTTACCAATGAGAGGAGAAGGCAGCTCATGTGGATCACGATTTAAGCCTACCGCTAAAAATCCAACTAAAACTATAAACAAGAGGAGTGGAATTAAAAACTTGGCTTTCATGCTATCGCTTTCTTCAACTTCATACGATAACGTTTATCCGACATAGCCAATACGCCGCCTAGCGCCATCAATAGGCAACCACCCCAAATCCAATCAACAAAAGGCTTGTAATAGACCCGGACTGCCCACGCCTTATCGTCTAACTCTTCACCCAATGAAACGTAAACATCTCTTGTCAGACCCGCATCAATCGCCGCCTCAGTCATTGGCATCGTTGATGAGAAGTAGCTACGCTTTTCTGGATACATCGTGGCTTCGACCTTCCCATTGCGGCTTAGCAGGAAAGTACCCTGCATAGCTTTGTAGTTTGGGCCCGGCACTTCAGTGACGCCTTGCAGTTGAATTTGATAGCCACCCACACTGACACTTTCACCTGCAAGCATACGCACGTCTTTTTCTTCCTGATAGGCGCCTACCATGGTGACACCAATCACAAAGACCGCTATACCCAGATGCGCTACCTGCATGCCGATAAATGAACGTGTAGGCTTACCTGCTTTGGCTTGGCGAATGATTTGCAAAATACCGGAAGCAATTACCCAGAAAGCCAATAAGAAACCAAGACTACTGAGCCAAGTAAATTCACCCATGGCAAATGGTATTAAGCCAGCGGCAATCACTGCCACTAGGGCTGCGATCCAAAGACGCTTAATCACGTCCACCAGATTGGAGTTTTTCCAACTAGTCCAGGGACCAATTCCCATCAATACCAACAAAGGAATCATGATGGGCACAAAGACGCTATTGAAG
Organism: Pseudomonadota bacterium; assembly: GCA_041179645.1. GTDB lineage: Bacteria > Pseudomonadota > Gammaproteobacteria > Burkholderiales > Burkholderiaceae > Polynucleobacter. The sequence goes on along the minus strand of JBEGSZ010000002.1, from coordinate 320,369 downwards.
TATGGAGGGCCAACGGAGATCTTTCCTAAGTGGAGGGCATCAATCAGCAAGGGGTACAGCGTACCCAAGAGCACTGATGCAGCCGACACCACTAAGAAAACATTGCCGAGCAAAATAAAGGTTTCGCGGGATGTGAAGCTGAACTTACCACCCAGCGTACTCTTTGGTGCGCGCCAAGCGTAGAGAGTTAAGGAGGAACCCACTACCAACACTAAGAAAATCAAAATAAAGATACCGCGCTTAGGATCGGTCGCAAATGCATGCACTGAAGTAAGTACTCCCGAGCGCACCAAGAATGTTCCTAGAAGTGACAGTGAGAAGGCGGTAATCGCCAATAACACCGTCCAACTCTTAAAGCCGCCACGCTTCTCGGTCACCGCTAAAGAATGGAGCAATGCAGTACCCACTAGCCAGGGAATAAATGAAGCATTCTCAACAGGATCCCAGAACCACCAACCGCCCCAACCTAATTCGTAATAAGCCCACCAAGAACCGAGCGCAATACCCAGAGTTAAAAATACCCAAGCGGCAGTTGTCCAGGGGCGTGACCAACGCGCCCAAGCAGCATCAAGGCGACCAGATAATAAAGAGGCAATCGCAAATGCGAATGCTACTGAGAAGCCAACGTAACCCATGTACAACATGGGCGGATGAAAGACTAATCCTGGGTCTTGTAACAGCGGATTGAGGGAACGTCCATCCTGTGCGGCTGGCAATAATCGCTCAAAGGGATTAGATGTCATCAGAACAAACAACAGCAGTCCTGTAATAACCAAACCTAGGACACCAATCACGCGCGCCACCATGAACTCATCTAATGCTTTAGAGAGTTGGGCAACTAAGAATGTCCAAGTGGATAACAAGAAAACCCATAGCAATAAAGACCCTTCATGACCACCCCATACCGCTCCTAAGCGATAAATGACTGGCATTTGGGAGTTGGAATGCTCTGCTACATAAAGAACAGAAAAATCATTCGAGTAAAAACTCCAGGCCAAAATCACAAATGCAATTGCGAGTAAAAGGAAAACCGTTTGTGCGGCAGGTCTTGCCAATAGGATCCATTCGCGACGCCCTTGATGGGCGCCAACCAATGGCAGGATCCCCTGAATGATGGCAATACATAAAGCCAGAATTAATGCGTAATGCCCAAACTCAGGAATCATTATTTATTTCCATTTTTTTGAGCTTGCTCTAAAGCATGCTTCGCCTCTGGAGGCATATAGTTTTCATCATGCTTCGCCAATACTTCGCTAGCAATAAATTGCCCATTTGGATTAAGACGACCTTGAATCACTGCACCCTTACCTTCCTTAAATAAATCCGGAAGAATGCCGGTATAGGCCACAGGAATATCTTTAACCATATCGGTAATCACAAAATTCACTGTTAAACCATCCCGTTTAACCGACCCATCTTTCACCATCCCGCCAATTCGGAAAACTTGGCCAGCCGGAGACTTGCCAGCAGCTACTTCACTAGGGGTAACGTATAAAGCAATATTGCTGTTTAGGGCATTCAAAATGAGTACTGCGGCAATGCCAATGGCTATGAGCGCACCAACAATAATGACTGCTCGTTTATGTCTTGGTTTCACTTGCCACCCTTTTGATCAAAACGTTCTGCCATCACTTCACGCTGCAACCTGCGAACGATCGCCTTATGGCGCATGCGAACAGCCAAAGGCTCTAAGAAGAGTACCAAGGCGCAAACACCAAAGCTGCACCACACATATAGGGCATAACCACCCATCGCAAAAAATTCAGCCGGACTATTCCACATTAACGCATTACCTCGTTTAATTCCTTCACCCAATCAGTATGGGCCTCGCGCTCTAAAATGATGGCGCGCACACGCATTAACCCTACTGCGATTGAGTACATCCAGAAGCATAGAGCCATCAACAGCATTCCCCAGAGCATGGTCTGAGCCATCGCTGGGGCCTTGGTTAAGGAAACGGAGGCACCCTGATGCAAGGTATTCCACCACTTCACTGAGAAATAAATAATAGGCACGTTCACCACGCCAACTAAGGCCAAGATGGCGCCGGCTTTATCAGCACGACGGGCGTTATCAATGGAGGCTTGCAAAGCGATAAATCCAAGGTACAAAAAGAGCAGAATGAGTTCGGAAGTTAAACGTGCATCCCATACCCACCAAGCACCCCACATTGGCTTGCCCCAGAACGCACCGGTCCACAAAGACAGAAAAGCCATCCAGGCACCGATCGGAGCTAGCGCCTGCGCCATCATGGCCGATAGACGGGTATTAAATATCAGACCTAATCCAGCCCAAGCAGCCATCGCTAAATAAATCACCATGGACATCCAAGATGCTGGAACATGTACAAAAATAATGCGGTAACCCTGTCCTTGTACTGCATCTACCGGCGCCACAAAAAAGCTGACCCATAAACCAGCGGCCCCAAAAATAATGGTGAGCGCCCAAAACCAAGGAATCATTTTTCCAGCGAGCGGGTAAAAAGTGCTCGGGCTCGAGAACTTGAACCAGTTCATGATGCGACTAGAAGATAAATTATTTACATTATTCATTCGATGGCAATCTTTACAGCATTAGCACTAACCCAAGGCATAAATGCTAATGCCAAAATAAATAAGGCGCCCAAGAGGGAAAAATGTCCTGTGATATCAAGGCCTACGCTACTGGCGTAGACAGCGCCAGCGCCAAAAATCAATACTGGAATATAGAGTGGCAATATCAGAAGACTCATCAAGACGCTGCCACCCCTCACACCTAAGGTTAAAGCAGCACCAATCGAGCCCAATAAGGATAAAACTGGTGTCCCTAACAATAATGCCGCCATCAGCACCTTCAGTGACTGGGCATCCAAATCAAATTGCAGTCCAATCACCGGTGCTAGCAAAACCAAGGGGAGCCCGCACACCAACCAATGGGCAACAATCTTGCCAAATACCAAAGCTGTAAATGAATTCGGGGACAAGACCAATTGCTCCAAGGTGCCATCAGCATAATCAGCCGCAAACATGCGCTGCAAACCAAGCAATGTCGACAATAAGGCTGCAACCCAAATAACGCCTGGCGCAATCTTGCGAAGTAAGGCGGTATCAGCACCAATGCCTAATGGGAATAAGCTGGTCACGATCACAAAGAAAAATAATGCCGTTAAGACCTCACTCTTACGACGCATCACCAGTAATAGATCGCGATGAACAATGGCTATAAAGGCGCTCATAGATCTAGCACTCGCAAACCGGGGATATCTAGTGGCTGATGGCTTGTCAGCAGCACCAACCCATTCTCCTCAAGATGCTCCGCTATCAAACCTTGTAACTCCTGTACAGCATGACTATCTAAGGCATTGAAAGGCTCATCTAAAATCCAGACTTGCGCCCGTCGCGTCACCATACGCGCCATCAAGACCCGTTTTTTCTGACCCGCGGATAAGCAGTTCACAGGCAGATCTTCGCGCCCTTTGAGGCCAAAGCGCCAAAGCGCAGAAAAAGCATCTTGCTCGGAAAGTGCAATTCCATCAATCGCTGCATACATGCGCAAATTTTCGATGGCGCTGAGATCTTCTTTCAGTGCATCACGATGACCTAAAAATAAGAGCTTGCTGTGATATTCCGATGCTTCTTTTTTAATAGGCTGGCCATTCCAAAGAACCTCTCCAGATTCAGGAGAAGCCAGGCCACTGAGCAAGCGCAATAGGCTCGTCTTTCCAACACCATTCTCACCACGAATATGGAGGCACTGGCCAGCCGATACCTGCAAATGCAGTCCTGAAAAAAGTTCTCGCTCACCTCGTACGCAAGATATGGCCCTAGCCTCAAGAGCTGCGGTGCAAGATGCTGGGAAGGAAGAGTTAATGGCTGTCATCGGAAGAAATGGCTTGAGTCAAACCACCCCACGCATTGTCCAAGACCCACTTGGGGCTGTCAAACACGCAAAAAACGGTCTTTAAGAAAGAAAATTCTTTTAATTCAATTGCTTAGCTAATTATAAGCTGAGTAGGCGGGAAGCATTTTTCCCTCTGAATCATGCTGCCATGTAGGCTCAACGCCGTTCTTGACGGGGATACGAGGATTACTAAGCTTCTGAGGACGATTGAGGGAGCTTTGCAACGGATAGGCCTTGCACCTGATATTGACTAATCAGATCTGCCACTAAACCAGATTCAATGAATTCGGCCACGCACGTATTTAAAAATTCAATCGACTCAAGGTGGGATTTTTGAGTAGCAATTGCCTGCTGAATTCCAGTGAACTGACCATCCAGAATTCTAGATCCAGGAATATCTCTAGCAACGGAAACTAGACCAGTTTTCAAACCTGCCAAAGCATCTAATTTTTCGCTGACAAATAATTCATTACTCGCTTTCACGCTATCAGCATGCACTAAGCTGGCATGCTTGAGATTGCGCTGTAACCAAAGATCGTAAGCACTCTTATAAAAAGAGGCAATCCGAATGCCTGGCTGATCTACTTGCGATACCTCGGTAATAGCTGAATTGGCAGGCACCAAGTAAGTGGCCGCTAGCTCGACATATGCAGGTGTGAACGTAATCTTTTGAGCGCGAGCGGGATCAGAACCCAGCAATGAGATGCCACACCTCCCACTAGCGACAGCTTCAACTACTTCGACCTGCGTACTAAAGCCTATGAGGTTTACCTCCACGCCCAAACGCTTTGCAATGGCTCGACAGATATCCGGCGAGATGCCAGTCGGCTCACCAGCGGATGATCGACCAGTAACCAATAGGATGTTACCCAAATACACCCCGGCAGATAAAACACCGCTAGGCGCGAGTTGCTCTAATACTTTAGGTGAAACGCTATTCAAACAGATCTCCAAATTTTTATCAGTTACTAGAACTATAACTAAGTAGAAATAAAATGAACTAGGATTTCCAGAAGAGATTGATCTTCTGTGGCGATTCTGTCTTTACAGTAACAGGTCTCTTCTGAACCACGCCTTGATAACTTCCCTCAAGCAAATAATCGCCTGCAGGTAAATTCACGAGCATATAAGGGCCATCTGCTTGCGCATCAAATACGACCCGATTCTGAGCGTTCAGAATTTTGATCTTGGCACCGAAGATCCAAACACCACGACCATTTTCCAATTGCGATAGCTCTAGCAATACAGGCCACTGTTTGGCCTCAGCCAAAATTGCTTGTGATTCCTCTTCTCCCACCCCGCCAGAGATGTAAGAAATTCCCTGGGAATATTGTGTATTCGGTATTTGCGCGAACACTATTGAGGAGCAGGTGATACAGACTGCAGAAAGAATCGACCTGATATTGAAGTTCATGTGAATCTCCTTTAATGGGCGTAAGTGCTTCAATTCATTCTACAGTTAAGTAGATCATTTGAGTAGTCATATAAAAAGCAAAAAGCCCCGCACAGGCGGGGCTCATCAACAAACTACATCAGATCAAATGTTCGGTAACCCACATTAAGGAGTAATCACAATCGCACCCGAAACTTTTCTTCCCTCTGCCGCCTTGTGCGCATCAGCTGCTTGCTCAAGCGAGAACTTAGCACCAATTTGCACTTTCACTCGACCTTGAGCGATTGCATCAAATACTGCGCGGGCATTTTCTTGCAATAGTTCAGGTGTAGCGTTGTGTGGAAATACAGAAGGTCTAGTTAAGAATAGACAGCCCTTCTTATTCAGAATTTCTGGATGAATTTCTGGGGCCGGGCCAGATGCAGCACCAAACAAAGCAACCGTTCCAAATGGTGCAGCACAATCAAGCGATCCCAAGAATGTTGTTTTAGCAACTGAGTCATAAACTATATTTGCCTTACGCCCACCCGTTGCCTTGATTACCTCTTCAACCCAATTCGGTTTTGAGTAATCCACTACAGCATCGCAGCCTGCCTCTTTTGCGGCAGCAAACTTAGCTTCAGACCCTACAGTACCGACCACAAAAGCACCCAATGATTTTGCCCAACCGGCTAAGATTTGACCAACGCCACCAGCAGCAGCATGCACCAGCACGACGTCGCCAGATTTCACCTTGTACGTCTTCTGAATCAAGTATTGCGCAGTCATTGCCTTGAAGAACACGGCGGCGGCAACTTCATCCGATACATTGTCTGGCACTGACACCAACTTATCCACTGCAACATTACGCGCACTGGCATAAGCGCCAATACCGGCATTCATATACATTACGCGATCGCCTACTTTGAATCGAGTAACACCCTCACCAAGCGCTTCAACCACGCCAACTGCTTCGTGACCTAAACCAGTTGGTAATTCCAGGGGGTAAACGCCTGAGCGCTGGTACACATCAATAAAGTTAAAACCAATCGCAGTTTGACGAAGTTGCACTTCACCTTTACCTGGAGCGGGCAGCTCTTTATCGATTAACTGAATTACGTCGGCATTACCGAGTTCTGAAAGACTAACAATTCGAGCAGTTGTCACAAGTCACCTTATTATTTTTATGTAAAAAAATTATCTTACCGCAAGCGAAGAAGATACAAGCTCATCTTCCTCGACGACAGCCCATGTACTATCCCCAAGCTTTTTGACAGCCATAGAGTAGGTCCAAGAGTCAGGGATTCCACAACTCCATTGATCAGGTCCATTCTGAATCAACACATTCGAACCAATACGACTATCAAAATACAGATGGTAGGTTTTGCCATGCAATGGATTAAAGCTGAATTTAGCGCTATGAACCATTTCTGTGGCATCTAATCGCGCTTGAAGTGAGCGTGCCTGCTTCATCAATACTTCGGCCTGCTCCATGATGCGATCGTATTCGAGCTTGGCATTTTGACGGGCAACGTTAACTGCCTTGTCTTTTTCTTCCAGAACCTTAATTGGTGCAAAGACAGGTGCACCCACTTCCATAGGATATTCAATGCCGGCATGCCGTGCTGGGTCGGTGTCTTCAATTCTCATGACTTTTTAACCTACTGATTTATATGGCGAAAGTGTGACACAAATTCACAAAATGCGTGTAGCAGCCAATGAGAGGGAAAAGAACCTTACAGGGAGTCCAAATCGCCTAAAAGGCCTTTGGCATGCATCTGAATTGCCTGCTGATCCGGGTCGCTAATGCGGGATAAATTTGCAGTCATTAAGCGGGTACGCGGACTTGCCTCAAATTGCTTGCGATGCTTTATCAAGAAATTCCAATAGAGGTTGGTCATCGGGCAGGCGCCTTCCCCAAATCGGACGTCAGGCTTATACTGGCAAGAGCCGCAATAGTTACTCATTCTCTTAATGTAGGCGCCACTGGCAATATAGGGCTTGCTGGTAAAGCGACCGCCACTCGCAAATAAAGCCATACCCGCTGTATTAGGTAACTCTACCCACTCAATCGCATCGATATAAATAGCCAGATACCAATCACACACCTCTTTTGGCAGAATTTCTGCGAGCAATGCGAAGTTACCAGTAACCATCAGCCGCTGAATATGATGGGCATAGCCGTACTGCAGAGTTTGCCCAATGGACTCCTGCATACATTTCATTTTTGTATTGCCAGTCCAATACCAATTGGGTAATGGATTGCGATGGTCATAAAAATTATCTTCAGCCATTTGAGGCATATCGAGGTAGTACATGCCGCGCACAAATTCTCGCCAGCCTAGAATCTGACGAATAAATCCCTCTACAGTTGCCAACTCCAAGTCATATTTTTTCCAAGCAAGCAAAACGGCATCGATGACTTCTCTCGGATTGAGTAACTTTAGATTCAGCGAACTCGACAACAGCGAGTGCCAACCAAAAGGTGTATCGGTCCACATCGCATCTTCATAAATACCAAAGGTCGCCAAGCGGTGCTCCACAAATCCCTCGAGCGCTTGAAGTGCTTGTTGGCGAGTTACTGGCCATTGAAAGTGAGCCAGCGATCCAGGGTGCTCCGGGTAACGCTCCTCCACCTCAATCAATACAGCTTTAGTAATCGCATCCGGCTCAAATAATTCTGGAGGCGGAATAAGACCTGGGCCCTTCTTGGGAAAGGGCTTACGATTATCTCGATCGAAATTCCATTGCCCACCCTCTGGGTTACCTTCTTGATCAACCAGGATGTTGTGGGTCTTGCGCATGAGTCGATAAAAATATTCCAGACGCAATTCTTTCTTGCCCGCAACCCAGTTAGCAAATTCGTGGCGTGAGCAATAGAAATGAGGATCCTCCTGCATTTCTAATTGAATATTTAATTCAGAAGCTAATGCTTCAATCTCAAACTTGAGTCGATATTCCCCAGGCTCAAGACACACTAAGTGGGTAAATTTTTCCTTGGCAATCAACCCTCGCAGCGTGTCGCCAATTGAGTGTGGCGACTGCTTCATGTAGATGAGCGGCAAACCCCGATCTTCAAGCTGCCTAGCAAAATGCCGCATCGCCGATAAGAACAAAACAATTTTGGCTTTATGCGACCAAACATACTGAGCCTCATCGATAGACTCAATCATCACGATATGGTCAGTCTTGGAATTGAGATTTTTTAATATCGGGTTATCGATATCTAGCTGGTCACCCAGAATGAGAACAAGCTTTTTCAATTCAAATCTTTCAATGAGACACCAAATACTGGGTATAAAGAGCGCAAGATCAGAGGGCTACTTAGCGCTTGTAAAAGCTAAGAGTCACTTCACCCAAATTGATGCCAAATTTACTCATTTGCGCTTTATTAATCATGACCTTCGGGCTTACTAGGTACATCCAGTCGTCAAATTGCACATGGTAGATGGAGTTATCTACAGGCAGAGCCAGTGTGTAGGCCCAGTTCAAGGCATTGCCAGCAGATTCACCAATGGCTTCGCCGATCACATCATCCGCAGTGCCAGTGTATTTGCCGGGAGCCGTTTCTACTAAAGTCCAGATACGCTTTTGCTTGGTTCCATCGGAGTATTCAAAGCTCTCATCCAAAATACCTGTCTTCTTGCCATTCACAACTGACCATTTAGCAACCAATAGAACAGTGAAGCGTTTTTTAACCTCACCACTACGATCAGTGAAGATGCCATACGCATCAATCGTGCCGTTGAAGTATTCGCTTAAATCCAGTTTTGGTGTTTCTTGCGCGTATTGCTTAACCGAAGGTGAAGAGCAGCCCAATAAACCCAATGCAATCAAACAAATAGCCAAGTACTTTTTAAGGTGATGGATTTTAGACATTAACAGGCTCCAGTAATCAGTGGGGGTGGGCAACCGTTACCCAGCAATTCAGATCTCAGCTTTGGTACGCTTGTTTTGGAATCAAGCCAAATCCCAAAGAAGGCTTTAGAAAAATCTGCCCCCGGAATTTGGGCAATTTTCTTACCGTCATAAAACAAAGTGGTGCCTTGCTTTGGTGAGTAGACTCCAGTGAGCGTTTGTCCTGGCTCTACATTAGGCAAGATTGCTGCAAGCTCTTTACCCCAAATGATAGACTGCGCTTCAGAGACACCAATATTCCTCATCTCATCAGCAGTGCGGCTTGCGATGGCTGCACCAGAAAATGATTTTTGATATTTAATATCCAAAGCAAAGTCAGCAGAATCCTTGCCTGCAGGGCGATATAGGGTTGCATCATAGACATGAAAGCCCCAAAAGTTCAGGCGACCAGTACCCTGGGGCTGCACTTGATTAATTGCACTCTCAATATGCGCCAAGCTCTTAGCCGATCCAGGACCACTAAGCAAAGCCAAGGATAGTAATAGGGCGGCACTGCTTTGTGAAATTATTTTCATCATCGTCCCTTTTATTTGTGTTTACGACTGGTATTAACTAACCATAAGACGGATGGTCCAAATAGACCAGAAATCGTGTGTCGATTTTTAGCAAAAAAACGATAAGCCCAAGTTAAGGTGGGACGCAAACTGGCCCGTGAAAACAACCACGCCAACTTGGGCAAGTTCGCTCTTGCGTAAGCGGCCGAGAACACATCCACTCCATTAACCAGTTCGCCATCGTCATACTGAGCGTACATTGAATCTAAAGCTTGCTGGCAAGATATGCCAATCTCATCAGCGCTATAGCGATTGGAGTTCACATCTATAAAGCTCAGCAAACCCGCTTGATTGCGACCAGACAAAAACAAAATCTCTGCCTGACATAAAGGACAGAGGCCATCGTAGAACAGGGTGAGTTTTCGCATAGTCATCACTTCTGCTTGTACTGCATTGAGCAATACGCACGTGTTACCAATTTACTTCTCAAGGCGACATGCTTGGTTGCCCTACCCGTTACCCGCTGACGCCATAAATTGAATGAGCCTCTCTTGAGCTCCTTACGCATCAGTGCAATCACTTGCGGCTCAGATAGCCCAAAACTTAGCTCAATCGCATCAAATGGTGTGCGATCCTCCCATGCCATCTCGATCACTCGTGAGAGCTCAGCTGTGGAGAGTGTTTGCCTTATCTTGGTACCCATCAAGCAAGTTTAAGACTTATTCAATAAACTAGCTGAGCACCCTTTTTCTTCCTTTTTTAGCGCAGCCCTAATGCCTCTTGTCCCACAACCCTTTCGCGCTTTGATTATTGGATCTTCTGGGACCATTGGGGCAGCTTTTATGGAGTTACTAGAAACCTCCCCTGATTGTGAGGTGGTTTACGGCCTTCATCGCAACTCAGCGCATCCAATCAATTACCAAGATCTCGCCACAATTGAATCTGCTGCAGCGAGCCTTACTCAAGAGGCTCCTTTTCAGCTCATCATTAATACGATTGGTGTATTGCATTCTGAGCGCTGGATGCCGGAGAAGAAGCTGGATGATCTCAATGCTGAACAACTGCAGATGTTGATGCAAATTAATGCCATTGGGCCCGGATTAACAATCAAGCACTTCTCCAAATTACTCGATCCAGCGGGATCGGTTATGGCAACCCTATCTGCCAAAGTAGGCAGCATAGAAGACAATCGTTTAGGGGGTTGGTTTAGCTATCGAGCCTCGAAGGCAGCTTTAAACATGCTGATCAAAACAGCCTCGATTGAATTTTCCAGAACCAAACCCAATACAGCCTTAGTAGCCCTGCATCCAGGCACTGTAAATTCACATCTATCCAAACCCTTTAAGGGCGAGCAAATTGGCAGACCGCCTTTGGATGCTGCTAGCGATATGCTTCAGGTATTGCTAGCACTCCAAAAAACCGACTCAGGTAGTTTTCTGAGTTACTCTGGGGAAAAGTTACCTTGGTAACCCAATCATGATGATGAAATTTTTACCCCTATTACTTGTTGCGCTAGCGACCCTCATCGGAACTCATGCCAGCGCTCTCGCCCAAACCGAGTTCGCCAATGCCATGCAAGATGGTCAACACGTCTTACTCATACGCCATGCCGATGCGCCAGGATACGGCGATCCTAGAGGCTACCAACTAACGCAGTGCTCTACCCAACGCAATCTAGGTGAAGCAGGGAAGCGCCAGGCTCAGTTGACTGGTGAATGGCTAGCCAAGCAGGGCATTACTAAAGCGCAGGTCTATAGTAGTCCTTGGTGTCGTTGTTTTGATACTGCAACCCTTCTCAATAAGGGCGCTGTTATTAAAGAAGCGGCGCTGGGTTCTTTTTTTGACGATATGAGTCAGGCTAAAAAGCAAACTGATGATTTGGCCAAACTCATTCAGACTGAGCGTAAAAAATATCCTCATGCACCGATCATCATGGTGACTCACCACGTCAATATTCAATCCTTCACAGGCAAGGTCCTCAATTCGGGCGACATGATCTTAGTCAAAGTCAATTCCTCGGGTCAAGCTGTGTCTCATAAGCTCTACCCCAGTCCAACCTAAGCCATAATTCACCCATCACTACATCACCATTTAAAGAGCTTTCATGTCGACTGAATTACCCCTGAATGTATTAGGCCAACCATTAGTTCCCTGCTCTTTTGATCCTTTGACAGGATTTTTTAGAGATGGCTGCTGTAAAACGAATGAACAAGATCTGGGCAGCCATTTGGTTTGTGCGATTGTCAGCAATGACTTTCTGCAGTTTAGCCTTAAGCGCGGCAACGACCTCATTACCCCACGTCCTGAACACCAGTTCCCAGGACTCATTGCTGGAGATCAATGGTGTCTTTGCTTGAACCGCTGGATTGAAGCTTTGGAAGCCAATTGTGCGCCCATGATTAAGTTAGAGAGCACCCACATCAAAGCTTTAGAGAAAGTATCTCTAGAAGTACTGGGGCAATACGCAGCAGTGGAGCAACTCTAAAATCTGACTAAGACGAGAGCCAAAGCTTGCGATAGATTGCTTTTGGATCGTGGTCTTGAGTTTGCTTAGCCACATTAAAAGGTCTGCCACCTCTGGGGTCAGTCCCGCGTCCAGCAATGTAAAGCCAATTACCTTGATTGCTATACACATCATAGTCAATCAACTGCGACTCAAACCAGGCGGCGCCTGCACGCCAATCCCCCTGCATGTCGTATACCCAGTAACTAGCCACAATCTGGCGCATCCGATTGGAGAGATAGCCGCTTTGATGCAATTCGCGCATACCTGCGTCGACTAAATCAGTGCCCGTATTACCAGTGCGCCACTGCTCAAAGCTCGGCGCATGGGATGGCTTTATAGGCACGCCCGTTAAACCACTGGCGCGATATAACTTCTGACCGTACTTAAAGTGAATAAAGCGGAAATAGTCACGCCACAGTAATTCAAACCAAAGCCAATAGGTCCCATCATTAGCGCCATAACGATTTTCATAATCACTTAACTGCGCGGCAATATCCCGCGCTGAAATGCAACCCAGGGCAAGCCATGCCGAAAACTTACTGGAGTAATCCATACCAATGAGCTGGTTACGAGTCTCCTTATAGCTATCCGGTAAACGACGCTCAAGATATTGCCTTAGGTGTGCTTGCGCATGACTGGCTCCCCCTAATAAATAAGGGTGTGAATCTGATTGGGCTTTAGAAGGCAATATTGAAGCCTGAGGTAAAGCTGCCGGTAGCGATGGAATTTGCTTGAGCATAAGGATGGGCTGGGCAAACTTGAGTTGTGCTCGCTCTACTTCGCGACGAAATGCAGTGAACACATCCGGCATTTTTTCCAACTCAAATGGAAGGGTCTGCGGATCTAGCATACTCGATTGCCAGAACTCATTAACATCAGCACCCTGCTCCTGCAACATTCGCACTTGCTCAATTTCTTCAGGGGCTTCAATTTGCTCACAGTAAATTGCATTGGCAGCACTATCCTTCAATAGCTGTAGCAACACTTCTGCTGGCTGGCCAGCAAACTCCAGCAAGTCAGAGCCCTGCGCGCGTAACTGAGCCCTCAAGTCGTCTAAGGATGTCCTTAAGAAAGCCTTCCGATGCAGTCCCTGTCGCTCAAAACCATAAACCGTTTCTCGCTCTTTGGAGTCATGGATGTATACCGGCAAAAGATAATCTGCCTTTAAACAAGCTTGTGTAAATGCTAGGTTATCCACTAAGCGCAAATCATTGCGAAACCAGTAAATCAATGTGCTCATAGATTAGGCCTCAGCCTTATTGCTCGGCTTTTTAGATCGGCAGGCATCAGAGCAATACTTCACTTCATCCCAGTTTTTAGCCCAGGCTTTACGCCAAGTCATTTCTTTGCCACAGACTAGGCAAGTCTTGCTGGGCAAAAATGATTTATTTCCCTTAAAACCTGATTTTTCAGACCGAGCCATACCTACCTATAGAAAAACGAATAGACTATTCAACACACGTAAAAGTTAAATGAAGACAAGATTGTTTTGAAAGCTTTTTATACCGACCACTATGTTTTACCACTTCCACCGGGGCATCGCTTTCCGATGGAAAAGTATAGCCAGCTAAGAGACTTGGTTAGCAATCTAGATGGGGTAGAGCTTGTTGAGGCTCCAGCGGTTAGTGATACGCAGATACTCTATGCACATGATCCGAGCTACCTCATCAAAATCCTCTCTGGAGAATTAAGCGCTCAAGAGCAACAAGCAATTGGCTTTCCCTGGAGTGAGAAGATGGTTGAGCGTTCACGCCGTTCTGCTGGTGCCACGCTTGCAGCTGCTAAGACAGCACTCAGCGATGGCTTGGCTGCCAACCTAGCTGGGGGCACCCACCATGCCTACCGTGATAGAGGTAGTGGCTTTTGCGTATTTAATGATTCCGCAATTACTGCAAAAGCATTACAAAAAGAGATTCATCCGAAACTGAAGATAGCCATCGTAGATTTAGATGTGCACCAAGGAAACGGCACGGCATCTATTCTTCAGAATGACAAATCCATCTTTACGCTATCGATGCATGGTGAAAATAATTTCCCATTCACCAAAGAGCAGAGTGATTTAGATATTGGACTACCCAATGGCTGTGAAGATGACGATTACCTCAAGGCCCTCAATCAAGGCTTAGAAAGTCTGGATACCTTTAAGCCTGACTTCATCATCTATCTAGCAGGGGCAGATCCCCACGAAGGAGATAGGTTGGGAAAGCTCAACATCAGTAAAACAGGCATGCGCGAAAGAGATGAGTGCGTTTTTCAATATGGCGCAGACCGCCAGATTCCCATTGCCTTCTCAATGGCCGGTGGATATGGCAGAGAAATTCACTCGACTGTGAATATTCACTTTCAGACCATTCAAACTGCACTGCAATATCAACAAAGAATTTCTTACTCAGTCAAAGGCTTTCCATCAATACCAGTCGATTGACAGCCCATGAGAATCAATGGACAAAGAACAGCCGATAGCCTTGAGAGCTGCAACACCAAAACCTCGAATGTGCAAGCTTAAACTCCATAAGACGCATGAGTCCTATGAAGTTGGGCATAAAGACCGGATTTTATATGGTTTATGAGGCTTCTTTTATAAGCATGATGGTAAATGCCCACCAAAGTCATCGCCTTTATATCCAGCTGTAGATAAAATACGAGCGCTATGTTTCGTATTCGTCTCCCGTTTATCTTATTAACTCTTTTCACACCATTCATGGTGTGGGCAGTCGATTTGCAACCAAACGATATTGTTGCTCCTCTACCCAATAAAAATTACGTCACGGTGAGTTACCTCAATACTGAGAACAATACGCTCTATCGAAACGGTAGTGTTGCATCGAGCGGCCCCGTCATTGATACCCAGAGCGCAATTTTTCGCGGCACCCGAACCTATGATCTTGCTAGCCTGCCAGCTGTCAGCTTTATTCAACTACCCTATGGCACTATTCAACCAGGGGGCTCACTGGCAAGCCAAGCAAGCACTACCGGAATTGGTGATCTCACGATTGCAACAGCGATATGGCCGTATCACAACAGAGCCACCAGAACTTACCTTGGTCTAGCGGGATACCTCATTAGTCCAACTGGAAGCTATTCCAGTCAACGAGCCTTTAATGTTGGTGAGAATCGCTTCCGTACGGACTTGCAAATGGGCTTTCAAACGCCG
Organism: Pseudomonadota bacterium; assembly: GCA_041179645.1. Classification (GTDB taxonomy): domain Bacteria; phylum Pseudomonadota; class Gammaproteobacteria; order Burkholderiales; family Burkholderiaceae; genus Polynucleobacter. The sequence continues at coordinate 305,046 of JBEGSZ010000002.1, read as the reverse complement.
ATCACTTCTAATGTAGATGGCATGATTGCGGTAGACACTATGTGGTTTGGTGGCAATAGCCAATGTGCAGCTACGTGTAATTCCTTAACCAATGTATCGCTAAACCAAAAACCTCTAACGACTACACAGCTTGGCCCTATCTATCGCATCAATGAGATCTTTACCGTGGGTGCCTCTTACTTTTACGTCACTGGTGGCGCAACATCAGTTAACAACAGCTATCAAAATAACGTTGCCAATACCCAAAGATTCTTATTAAGCGGGCAAGCGCACACACCAATTGGCAGAATCTCTTTGCAGTATGGGCGAGATACAGAAATCAAAAACGGCTTTGTTCAAACCCGCTTACTTGCTCTCCGACTCATGAAAGAGTTTTAATCAAAAATTAGCGCTAGTTATTAGCATGACTCAATACTGGTTGGCTTTATAAGTAGTCCAGTATTTCTGCATCTCAATGAATAAGAATGATGCAGACCAAGTAATCAGGATGAAGCCAGTCAGCGCTTCCACTCCTGTTAAATAGCGTAGGTAGCCTTGCGCCACAATCTCGCCATAACCTAAAGTTGTGAAGGTAACAAATGATAGGTAGGCGCAATCTAACAAAATTCCATGGCCTGAAAGCTCGCCAACAAGTCCGCCCATGACGGGGAACTGCAGGGTAAAGAAATAGCCGCAAGCAAACAGCCAAATCTCCACAACATGGGCCATAAAAATGGCGCCAACGCCAATTAATACCCGAAAGCGCGGTGCAATGTGGGCTATTCTGGGTAACAGCTTATCAAGCTGAAAAAGGGCTTCGTAATGCAATAGGATCGCAATAAGTGCCAGAGATCCATTGATGATGAAGGCGGTGATGAGCAACATCATTAAATTATCCCCCATTTTCTGGGGGATAAATCATCAACCAGTAATAACGGTATCGCCTTTTAAGGCATCTACTTTGGCAAAGTACTTTTTAGCGTAAGCCAACAACTGTCCATCAGTAGGATGATCCACAGTCTCAAGACCAACCACTTTTTCGGCAATGTTGTGATCATGCTTAGTGGCATGCTTCATCAAATCCAATTTTGCAGAGCCTGGCCCCACAATCAAAATCTCTTTAGATTCCATCACCGCTTGAATGACTTCATGCAAGTAATGCTGATCTGGTTCAGCGCGCGCACCGCTCACAGAGCCACTTTTGTGATGCACATTTTTATGAGTGGACCTAGTCTTAATGACTTCGCTCTCACTGGCAGTGGGATTGAAATAAATAACATGCGCTTCTTGATGGTCAATCCAAATAACAGCGTGATTAAATGACATATCTTCTCTTTCTAATTAAAAACGGAATATAAATACAGCGGAAATAATTAATCTAAAACTAGGTCATGACTGAAAAGATGCACAGCACCATCCACAGCGTGGCCATTCAATACTTTTTGCTCGGCAATCGAGAGCAACTTTAATTGGTGATTTTTAAATAATTGCAATGCATTTGTTTCAACGCCATCAGGATCTAAGTCCTGCAGGGCCTCGTAACTAAAACTGCATTTGAGGGGTTTGCCATCAAGCATTGCTGGATAAGAGACATCGCCGTTCTCTAAAACAACTGCGGGACCAACAAATTCAAGCTTCATGGGGCTCACCTTATTAAAAATAGTAAAAAGACTCTAATAGTTTGAACCTAATGGACAAAGTGTACTTGATATACATCAAATTCCTGACTCTTCACTAGCGCAAATCCAGCTTTCGCTGGGCTAAAAAGTTCTGAGTGGTTCTAGCTAGATGAATATCGTGAGTCTTGGATAAGACTGCAGAGCGCCTCTGGAGATCCTCTGCCGGGGCGCTAAGACTGGGACTCTTACTAACGAATAGGATTTGATTCATGCGATCATCCTCTACCACTAGTACCGATGGATGATCAAAGACACGATCAATGCGCTCTTGATAGACCTGGTTCAACCCTGCCGCACCAGAGAAGTTAATAACTAAAACGCCATTGGGGTTTAAGCATGCCAAGCAACTAGCATAAAAATCTTCGCTACAAAGTTGAGCCGCTTGCCCTAGCTTGGTATATCCATCAACTAACAATACATCAAACTTTTCTTCAGCGTTCCTCAAATAGACTGCACCATCAGCTTCAAGCACCTTAAACTGATTGCTATTTTCTGGGACATGAAACTGATCCTTTAATGCAATGACTTTCGGATGATTCTCGAGTACCACAATGGATGCTTTAGGCAGGTGATGATGACAATACTTAGCGATTGATCCTCCGCCTAAGCCGATCATGGCAATGCTTCTGGGGTCAGGATGAAAGAGTAGGAAACCCATCATGGTCTCGGTATAACTCACTACCAGGCGCATGGGTGCCTGCATATCCATCAGACTTTGAGTAGACTCACTATCAAAATAGAGTGCCTTAAACTTCTTGCTCTCGACGATATAGGGCTCACCTTGGGTACCATCAAACCTTTCTTTTAATTTAGAAAGGCTTTCTTTAAGACCTTGAATTCCCGATGAGTGGATAAGCGACATCACCCATGATAAAGCCCTTAACCTCTAATTGGTTTTGAGTAGCTTGATCAGCATTGATCTGAGCCAAAAAAAGCCCGCGTCAGCGGGCATTTTCATTAACTACAGGTAGTGAATAAATCGCTTTTACTTAATACTCACTTGCTTACCATCAACCCAAGTTTCCTTGACCTTGATATTACGAATTTCTGCTGGTGGAGTCTTGCGTGGATTCTTTTCGAGCACCACCAAGTCAGCCTGCTTGCCAACTTCTAAGCTACCCACAATATTGTCAGCAAAGATTTGATATGCAGCGTCGATAGTAATCGCACGAATGGCATCATCAACCGAAACTGCTTGATTTGGCCCAAGTACTTTTTGTGGGGGTAGTTGCCATAGGCGCGTTACTTCTTCACTGACATAGTTCAGAGGTCCGACATTAGAAACTGGTGAGTCACTATGCAGCGTAAATTTACCGCCTGCACGCTTAAAATCTCCAGCCGGGTCAATGCGCTCTGCACGCTCAGGCCCAATGATGTGGTTATTAAAGGCTGCACCCCAGTAATCAACGTGGCCAATAGTAAAGCTTGGTATCACACCCAATTTGACTGCCTTTTTAACGTGCTCCGGGTGATTGACTGTGAAATGCTCAATACGCAAACGACGCTCTTGCGGCTTAGGATTCCCTGCTAATAATTTAGCGTAGCTATTTAAAGCCTGATCAATTGCCTTATCACCATTGGAGTGCGAAGAAATTTGCCAGCCTTGGTCAAAGTATGACTTCATGGATGCATAAATATCTGCATCTTTAAAGTTGAGTGAACCACTCCATTTGCTATCTTTGGGATAACTATAGGGCTGATTGAGAGCGGCGGTTAAACCTTGAGTAGATCCATCAGTAATGTATTTAACGCCAATGAAGCGCAGCTTATCATCGCCATCATTGGGCTTAATGGCTTTATATCCAACCGGTAAAGTCTCACTAAATAAGTATCCGCGCACCCGAATCGGTGATGCATTCTTTGCAAAAATAGCTTTATAAATAGCGATTTCTTTATCAACACCAAAATTACCACCAACACTCATATCAGAGGCTGTTGTTACTCCAGTGGATGCCATTTTCTTCATGGTGCCTTCAATAGCAGCAAATAGTTGCTCTTCCGTTGGGTTTGGCATTTTGGCCATGAATGGCAAATAAGTTGGTGGCTCTACCAGCTTGCCAGTAAGCTGACCCTTTGCATCTTTCACGTAAATACCACCACCAGCAGGATTTGGAGTTTTGTTCGTGACACCAGCAAGCTCTAAAGCCTTGTGATTGACGTAGCCGATATGGCCGGATTGGTTCACGATAAAAATAGGAACAGTAGTTGATACCTTATCCAAATCATCAGCAGTGAGTTCCGCCATAAATGGGCTTGTACGTGATGGATCAACACCAAAGCCAAATAACCAACCACCAGCAGGCACATTCTTTAATCCTGCTTTCATTTTTTGAATTAAAGTTTCTTTGGTGTCATAAGGCAAAGTAAAGTTACTTAAATTTAATCCTAAACCTTCAAAGACGGCAGTCACCATGATGTGCACATGTGGCTCTACAAAGCCTGGCATCAGCGTTTGACCCTGAAGATCAATCACTTTAGTAGTGCTAGCCTGCCACTCTTTGGTAACCGCATCTTTAGTCCCCGCCGCAACAATCTTGCCATTCTGGATAGCCAATGCTTGAACTTCTTCGTTCTTCGCATTCACAGTAACGATAGGACCGCCATAAAAAATAGTGTCTGCATTGCCTTTAGCAAAGGCAAGAACACAGTGAGCAATCAACAGCGATGTGAGTAACTTGGGTGCGAATTTCATATTTGCTTCCTAGATGTGAACAGCGATTATTTGAGACTGATTTGAGGCTTACTTAAATTTGAATGTCACTGACACCTGCGGGCCGAACATCGTTGTTTTTTGCAGGACAACACCATCCTTCATATCGTAGTACAAGGCGCGATAGGTTAAGGATGCATCCACCAATTGGTTAAACGTTTTTCCCACTCCTGCCATGACCTGCCAAGTTAAGTTGGTAGTGCCGCCACCACTACCAATGTCTCCATAGAACGGCACATACCATGTGGAATCTGCAATGCGATAGCGGCCCTTTGCGCCAACAATAGGGTCAACAGTAGAGGTTGTCTTTGATGCAGTGCCGTACTCGCTTACATTTAAGGTTGCGGTTGCATAAATTGCACGCGCTCCGAGTAAGGCGTCTACATGTGCGTCTTTGGTATTGGCAACTGTATAGGTAGCAACGCCCGTCAAGATCGTTTGCTGAAGAGTAATCTTATCGCCGATAGTATCCCCAGTATTTGGAATCGCACCCGTTTTTTGCAAGGTTGCAGAAACTACATCACCCATTACACCCCATCGACCTTGATGGGCTTCAGCTGAAATCATGGCACCCGACTTGAGATTGCTCACCACATCACTAGATGTAAAGTCAGCAGATTTAGCCAGTCCACTATCTAGGCCAAGAGTGCCCTTAATCGCAGGAGCCCACAAGTATGGCGTTACTTCAAAACGCCATTGATCTGAAACCTGTGGAATGGGGGATAAGTCTTCGGCAGCATCGGCATGGGTGACGAGTGAAACTAAAGAAAAGATTCCTACAAGAGTCTTAATAAGAGTGTTTTTCATAATGGGCCACTGAATCAAGTTACATTTAAAAGATGCTAAAAATTACAAATGTTATTTTAAATGGCTTTGTGCGAAGAACTAAAGAGCAATTGAGCGCCTGGATCAAATAAAGCAAACCAGCTTGCATTCAAGCTATATTAGGTGCCCAGTCTTAACCAAGATTGTGCAACCTTCTTTACTAAAGGGTTGATGCAAGCTCATGTGGGGACTTCTAATCCATGAGCCCGCAGGATAGCGTCCATGCTCATCTTCGAATACACCCTCCACAACAAAAATTTCCTCACCGCCATAATGTTTATGTGGGTTGAAGTAAGTTTGCGGTGCCCATCTGACTAATGTAGAGCCAGTGCCCTGCCTCATCAGAGGCATTACGGTTAAACCAGGCACCATTCCCTGAAACCACGGTGCAGAATGCGTATCCACAATCTCACGCTCAGTCTGCTCCGGTCCAAGATGCCTCAACTTCACGAAAAGAGTGCAGCCACCCTCACTAAATGGTGCATGAGATGATCCAGGGGGATTCATGATGTAGGTGCCAGCTGGATAGCTGCCAGTCTCATCACTAAATACCCCCTCTAGCACCAAGATCTCTTCCCCAAATTCATGGGTATGAGTTGGAAACCTAGCTCCAGCCTCGTATCGAACAATCGAGGTAGCTCTCGCCACCTCATCACCCTGACGATCAAGCATGCGTCTCTCAACACCTTTTGTGGGGCTTGAGACCCATGGCAAATCATGATGATGAAGTACTACACGCTTACTGTAGTCAGAATGCATATCCATAAAAATCTTTAAGGTAATTAATTGTTAGATATAAGAATAGCAATGGATCAGAATTGCTGCTCAAAAGGTAAAAAACCACCCGAAGGTGGTTTTCCTATTACGACAAATTCATTTGCTTAGTTTTGAGGGCATGCATTCGCTAATGGTTTTCCAGCAATGCGGTCCTTCACCCAAGATAAATAAAATGGCTTTGCCGATCCCGGGGTAGTAAAGTGACTTTGCTCACCAGGCAACTGCATTCTGCCAACGTTACCACCCAATTTACACACTTGATCTTGGTAAAGCTTGTGCATCATTGGCGGAACGGCAGTATCTTTTGATCCAAAGTAGATCTGTATAGGTGCAACTGGTTTTACTACTGGAACACCGCCTTTTTGCATTGCCTGCGCCCATGCGACTGTATTAGAGGGTGCTTGCTTTAATAATGCAGCATAGCTTGAGCCATAGTTAAAGTTGAATGTATCGCTAGCTGCATGCATACATTTATTACTGTAGATATCGTTTGCTACTTTGACACCCTCATCAGTAAAAATATCTGAAAGCTTCAAGTGAGGAAAAGCGGCTTGTGTTCCCCAGTAATACATCGTTGCATGAGTGAAATTAAAGACATTATCTAAAAACATCTTTTGCGAACCCTGGAAAAATTTATCCGCAGCAGCCTGATCCAACTTACCGGCTGGAGCAAGTATGGAAATGTCTTGCGGTGCTAGAGCAACGAAACCAACAATATCAAGATTATCGGCAACCGTTCCAGTTTGCTTAATGTATTCAGGCATTCCTGCTAAAGCAATAGCCGCTCCCCCGCCTTGAGACCACCCATAAACTAGAGTTTTCTTATTGGCGCTTGTCTCCTTCATGGACACTGCAGCACGAGCCGCGTTCAGCGTATCCATGCCATTGGTAGCTGCAACACTATATTGGTGTCTGCCACCACTACCCAAACCCTGGTAATCCGTTGCAACCAACACGTAACCTTCTTTAATGAATTCCTCTACAGCAGGAATTCCGTAATCCGTCCAAGAATTGCCACCCACCAAGAAATACTCATTCAAGGGAACAACGGGATCAAGAACTTGAGATGGGCCACAGTTTTGCGCCGCCCCTGTTGTGCCGTGGGCCCAAGTCATCACAGGTCGACCCCCCGCTGTGGCAGACCCTACTGGCGCAACTACTAAAGCAGTTGAAATCGTTTTGCGACCTGAAATATCGGAAGAAATGTAAGCAATCTTCCAAGCCTGTGCACCCTTAACAGATGTCGCGATCATTTCCTGCTTAATAACTTGCCCTAGTTTGCCCTCAGGGGGCATTGTCATCACGGCCTTATAAAAAGGAGTTACTGGTGGGTCAGCATAAACAAGAGGGGAAAAAATGCTCAGGATTGCACTGAGTGCTAAAACTGAAAGCTGGGAAAGTATTTTCATAATTGAACTGAGTAAACGCGATTTTAAAGATAGTATTAAACACTAAGCCCAAATTATTAGCCAATCGGATTTACTCTAACCACCACCTGCTGTAACGCTCAAAATTATTTAAAGATATGCTATTAACATTAAAGCCGGGCGGCGTCTTAATCCTGCACGGTTACACACCCAAACAATTAGAATATAAAACGGGTGGACCAAGTCAGATTGAAAATTTGTACACAGAACGAGTTATCAAGAGCTTGCTTAAGAATGCAAAAATTGAAGTCTTAAAAATCTATGAAGCCTAATTAAGCGAAGGAAAAGCGCATTCTGGAAAATCAGCACTCATTGGGGTGGTGGCAATTAAGAAGCCAGTATCGATGTGGCAGTTCGCTTTATCAGCAATTATGATGCCAATGTTTTCATAATCAGAGAATTACAACCCTCGTTTAGCAAAATCCTTTAGTCTAGACACATAGCGAGGGGAAAGAAACAGGACCTAGGAATTTCTTCCTAGGTCGCTGATATTGCTGGTGGGCCCACCAGGACTTGAACCTGGGACCAAAGGATTATGAGAGCAGATACTCTTAAGAACCTATAAGGCTTTCAAGAGCTTACATCTCCTAATGCTCGGTGAGTGACTATTCGTGCGACTAACGAAGCATCCAAAAAGAATATTCTTAACAAGCATTAATTGCTTCCGCTCTGGGCAGCCTTAATCATTTTTCTAACCTCCAGACTGTCGTTAACCGAGTGGATAGTGATTTGCGGATTTTGCTTAACAAAAACACGAAATACTTCATCTGCAAACGCCTGACCAATTGACTCAACACCCTTAAAGTCTAATAAAACCGTCTTAAAACGATCAACGCGGTTCAAAATTCGCTTCGCTTGTGAGCGAGAAATAAGCTGGCCGCCTTCATACAGAGCCAACTTGACTGGCACGATAGTTTTATTAAACGCATAATCCTCGTCTTCCGTTCCACTAAAACTATCAAACACGGCACGCAAGGTTCTCTCTGAATTCAGGGCTATTTTCATGACTACCCGGGTTCCCTTATGACTTCTTTCGTTATGAAGCAAAAAGTTCATATCTGAACCATCGGCATTTGTGAAGACCAAATCCCCAGAAAAAATGAAGAATTCATCAAATGCTCTTGACGAGAAAAAAATCCCTTGGCCACTGTGATTGTTTGGATCAGTAGTGAGCTTACCTTTGCTCAATTCTAAAATTGATTCACGCGGATCCTGCAACTTCAACAATCTGGCAATATGATTAAAAATACCCTCACCGTTATCGATGATTGAGATTGAAACAAAATCAGGCGTTCTTTCAACGTGGATATAAACTTCGGTTCCCTCTGAATGGTCAATAGCATTGTTCAGTATTTCAGTAAAACCATAATGACAAATATTGGCAATCTCTTTAGGTAGGCCACTAAATATTTCACTGAAGTCACGTGAATAGACTTCGGACTCTTCGAGCCCCTTTAGCTTAAATAGCCCATCGTGGAAACGCTTGGCCCCCAGCTGATAAACACGCGCTTTCGTACTGCCGCTGGACGCTAAAAATCCATCTTTTACCAAAGCCGCGAAATGCGCATGAATAGCCTGCCTAGTAAGGCCAAACTTTTCCATTGCGATATGAGCCAACTCAGGGTGATTGGCTTTAACACCGTCCACCAGAAATTGACGGATTTCCTGCGAGCGCTTTGTATTGGCAAATTTCATAACTATTTTTTGTAAAGTTTTATGAAATTATTGTAAAGTTTTATGAAATTATTGTAAAGTTTTTACAGCATTATTGATAGAAATATCAATAAAATCATGAGGTTGCGTTAAATTAAAGCCCCCAACCCTGGCAGATCAAGCTGAGTTTCTTTGGTTGTAGCCCTAATCCACTTGTTATCCACCTTATAGCGACATTGCCACACAGCGCTATGGTCACATTGGTACAGGGTTAGGTTACGGTGTATGAGTTGATGCGTACTTTCTTTTTTAATTGCTATACATATACTTTAGCTTCAGAGCCCCAGTTAGAGCAACCAAGTTGGCTGAAAAATAGAGGTCAATTTAGCCAAAAGAAAGTGCGGCTAATCTATGGCTAATAGTGGAAGAGTATGGGGAATTATGGAGTGGATGAGCGTTACTTAAAGTAACGCTCTTACAACATTCATGCATTTATTGATTGAAGCTTAGGGTTTTTAAGAAGCTAGAAACTTGATTAACTTCATCTGGAGTCAAATACCCTACTCTGCTGGTGCTATCCGCATAACCCAATCTTTTAGCAAGCTCATATCTATCAAACTTGTTTAATTTATCGACGGCAACCAAGGATAAAGGATCAAAGTGGGCCGTAATAGCCTCATTTAGAGTATTCACAGATCCAGAGTGCCCATATGGGGCGGTCTTTTCAACGTTATAAAGTGGGGCAGTTCTAAATTTATACAAGTCCTTTGGATTAAAAGTTGCGTTATACCTTCCATAGTCCACTCCAAAACCATTCTTGCCAAAACCTAGCTGTGGAAATGGGACTGTGTAAAAACTAAAGTCGGAGAAATGCGGTCCGGAGTGACATGTAGCACAAGCACCTTTTCCATAAAAAATTCTGGCGCCCTTTAATTCGGAGTCAGAGAAGCTATCGGATCCACGCACCACTCTTTCAAGCTTTGTTTCTTTTAATCTAAATTCTTTTCTAATAAATGCAGCAATTGCCCTTGCATAATCTACGTACTCCAAGTCCTGAGTGTTTTTATTAAGCTTAACTGCTAAATCGGCGCTAGCTTTAGACTCAACCGTCTTTAAATTATTGGCAATGGCTTGATAGACTAATTTAGATTTTTCAACGGATTCGATTTTGTGCTTTCTGACAAAATCATCCTCATCAAGCATCTCTCGAACCTCCACTACCGGCAAATGAACTGCTGTAACCAAGGCATCGCCTGAAGGAGTTTTTGATCCAAATTGAGTTAGCTTTTTTGAGTTTGCAAAATCAACTCTTCCATCCCAAAAAAATACATCAAAGCCTTTGGCTCCTCTACCCCAGAAAGCAAGGGTATTTCTAGGCAATTGTTTTGCCCCATTCATCAATCTCTCTGGGCCAACTTTTGTCGCCCCATCACCACCACCAATAGCTGCCGCATTGGGAATCCCATCTGCAGAGCCAAACTTATCCTGGTGACAAGTTCTGCATGAAATATTGCCATTTAAGCTAAGACCCTTATTGCTCTCAAAAAAGGTTTTTCCCAGCTCTGCTAAAGGTTCATCCGGATTGCGATACAGCTCTGCAGCAGGAACAAAGCCTGCTGCCTTAATTTGACCTTTAACAATCTTCTCTTCAGCGCTTGAATTAGCGTTTACAAATCCGGAATATATAAGCAAAAGGCAAAAGAATATGTTTTTAGTACTTGAATTCATGTGTCCTCACAAAAGTACGTACATCCTCAGCCTTTTCTTCGATTGCCTCCAGGCCAAACATAGAAAGCTTGCCCTCTGAAACCCCAAGATCAATCATCTTCTTTCGCAATCTGTCATAGTCGTCGCACGTCATCAACCCGACTTCAGCAGCCTTAAGCTGCTTAATTGAATCTTCAGTTTTATCGTTAATTACCTTGTTTTTAGCAATTAAATGATCTCTCATGACGTTATCGCAGCCAAAGACCAGCTCTTTGTACTGCTCCTTATAGATATTTGCAGCAGCAAATGGCAAGGCCACATATTTGATGGCCAGTGAAATACAGGCAACTGACGCCACAATATTCAAGGCTATTAGATATTTTTCATATTTCATTTCAACATCCCAATTTAGCTCTAGTCTGACTGTCTGCAGACCCTGTAATCAACATTCCATTCGACTTTTGAAATTCAATAATTGCTTTGATGTATGTTGCATTAAATGAAGTATCCATATCATCAATTTGATAACCCAAATCTTGCAACTTACTTATGCATTTCTCAGTGCTTAAACCAGATCGCAATTCTGCCGCCCTCTTCTCTTGCTCGATCGCAACAGCAGGAGTTGCCGGAAGAATGAAGGATCTCGGAGTACTTTGATCGTTGCGCTCTGGGTCAGACTCGTCTGCAATTGCATATCGAGGGTCACTAAAGAAATAGATTTGATATACAGAATATGTGGATACAGCTATGAACCCAAAGGTCAATATTGCCAATAATGTTCTAGCTCTACTTTGCATAGTGTTAACTGATGAACGGGCTTATGTTATCGCTGTATCGATGGATTTTAGAGGATGAGAAGAAACCGCCACATTCAGATTTGCGCTGACAGGGTTTGCACTCATCAACAAATTCATTCTTCCAATCGCTAATTGACTTTACATAGTTTGGTAGAACATCAGGATTAACAAGGCATAACTGGTGGTTGTAGACAGAAGTTCTAATTCCGTAGGCATTTAATACAGCAACAGCCTCACTTAATACATCTTTATATTCAATAGGGTCAACCCACAACGAATCTAAGTTTGCCCTAGTAAAGCCCATCATCTCCAAGCCCATTAAAGCAACATGATCAGCAAATAATAGATTTCTGGCGATAAATTCACATGTTTGCACCAATCTTTCAATAGATTGCTTGTGAATCACTATTCTTATCTCAACCTTTTGATTATATTTTTTTAAATTTAAGATTCCGCGAACTGTTTCATCAAATGCACCGGAAGACTGAACAATGAAATCGTGCCTTACGGGGTCATCAGAATAGATCGGAATGCCTAGCAAGCAATCAGGATGATTAATTGCAGCGTATGCTTGCGTAAACCCAAGATCACTAAACCTTCTGCCGTTTGATAGGACATCAATTGCTGTTGTTGGAAGGCTTTCCTTCGCTTTGCTTATCAGCTCGATAAATTGGCCGCCATACAGAGTTGGCTCCCCGCCAGAAAAACCAATATTTCCTGTTTCTTTCGGGATTAAGTCGAGCAAGTCCATCGCCTCGCTCATCAACCAGGAGTCATCCACATCCTTGGGCGGCTGAGAACACATCAAACAATAATGATTGCAACGCTCAGTCAAAAGAATTGTGTTGTGGGGTGAGTTGACCCTGAAAACGACATTGACATGGCCATTTGGCTCAACACTAATAATGTCGCCTTCAGCCAAATAACCCATTTCTGTTGGCAGATTCAGGTAGCCATCTGTATGCGAACTAGCTTTGTGAGTGCCACCAAAATCTAAATAGCACCCATAGCTGCTACCCACATCCATGCCGTCTAGCAAGTAGGCATGCCGCCTTTTTTCAGGGTCAACCAATGCGCTTGAGCGAGTAACTGTAAATAGCTGGTGGGAGCCAACGACAATATTGGCATCTAAAGCATTGCCGTGAAGCTTAAGCATGGGGCTGCCCCCAGCGCATGAAAAGTCTTTTTACAAATGGATCAGACTCCATTTTGCCAATCAAATATTTAAAAATGGCCATGTTTCTTTGACAAAACTGGGAATCAGGCTTTCTTGCCACAAAGTCCCCATATATTCCATGATGGAAAACCGGATCGGCGCCACAGTAATCCTCAAAAGCGCAGTCATTACACATTGGAACGCTATAGGAAAAAGATTCTTCTATCGGATTTAACAAGGCATCGTTTAAAAATATTTCTTCATAACTATTGGTTAATACATTGCCAAGCTTAAAAGATTCATCCCCCATTTCGGCAAGCATCCTGCTCTCATCAGACGGGTATACCGTTCCGTCATAGTTATAAATGATTGCGCTTATACCGATACCTGCAGGACTCATTAAATCTACATAACCTGGATCTTGGCTCGTAAACATTTTGGCCAATATTGTGGCGGCGTAATACTCCTTGAACTCAATGCCACGGCGATTAAGGTCAATAATATATTCCAGGCCCTTAAAGTAGAACTCATTCCACTGCTCTACGCCATACGCTTTGAATGTTTTAGTTTTTAAGGCAAATCCATATGGCGATAATGGCCTCAAAAAAATACCGGGCATATCCTGATTAATATATTCATCAATAATTTCCTCAACGCGATCCAAACTAGCAGCGGTTGTTGTCATTAATGCTGAAACCGCATCAAGCCCAAGGTGCGCCCTGACCATCTTGATGCCCGAGACTGCCTTCTCGTAGCTATTTTTTCCAGGCCTTGGTCGATTGCCATTATGAAGGTCTTTTGGCCCATCTAATGACGTTGATATTTGAATTGCGTTGCTCTTGCAGTAATCCAATATTTCTTCATTAATCAGCGCGAGGTTTGTAGCAATAACAAAGCTAACATTCTTATTGCCTTTTCTTAAATTGGTCTGCTCAACTATGTACTTAATAATTGAGAAATTTAATAATGGCTCCCCACCCTGGAATTCAATTTTTATTGCCCTAGCCGGAGATCGAAGAGCGAGATCAATCGCCTTATCTGCAATCTCTTCAGTCATGTCATACTTGATCTTGTCATCAGATTGCCTGGAAACCTGACAGTATGGACAGCTATGCTCACACCTTAATGAAACTACGAACATATGTAAGGCAGTAAATTCGCTTAAGTTTGCATATTTTGTTCTAAGCTTTACCTCTAGCAATTCTTTGGCAACATTGCTTTTATCATCAATTAGAAAGTGTTTTGCTCTCAAATCTATATAGCTTTGAGAGCCGTCATCTAGCTCATGGGATACAAATGCTTTTAGAGCATCATCACTAATGATGAGATACTCACCAGCCAAATTTGTTAATACACGCCTAGCGTCATCTAACCTATCAAATCTAAATGGGAGCAAAGAATACTGGTTCTTTTCCTTTTTGAAGAACTCAATTTTTTGGAACTTACTCATTCCCTATTAAGCCCGTCTTGGAAAACGCATGGGCCAATATTAAGTTTCTAACGCCTTCAGTTTCTTTTTTAATCGACTCACGTAAATCCTGATCCAGCACTTCTTTCTTATACTCATCCAAGCATTTGGCAATTTGTTCGGGTTTAGTCTTTTCTGGAAATGAAAAAAGGCACTCATATTGAGCGCCTTCTTTTTTTATTACTACCGAATAATGTGCAATACCTCTGTATGCGGCCTTTTTTAAAGCTTCAATAGAGTAAATCTTTTCATCAAACAATAACCTCGATTCCATTAACACCACTCATTCATCTTCCAGATCTATGTGAACTATGAGATGCATGTGAAGCATGCGAGGAGTGGTATGAAAGCACTAAACCGGAATCCATCTTCTTCATCATCAGGGAGTGAGCCTCTCCGTCTTTTACATAGCCAACAGATTGAAGTGAAGATTTATTTGCTGAATCTAGGTTGGCTTGGCTTGTTGAAACCCCAGAAACAGTTTCGCCATTATTAGCGAGCGCTATTGCTGCACTAGAGTTCTGTGACACCAAGGCAGTAACGGCTGCACCAACTGGAATTAAGAATTTTTTACTCATGGAATACCTCCGCATAAAGCAGGACTTTTAGTTCTAAATATTAGAACATGAACTGTCATATTTGGCACGTTTTTTGCTAATTTAAGCAAAATTCCCATCTATTGCACAGTTACGACCACGTTCTTTAGTGAAAATGCTCGCAGATAGCTATTAAGGCCCTAACAACCTATTACCAGCGATCTAATCACCCTCATTTGAATGATCTTTGGCGCGATTTAAGCCTTAGAAACCCGATAAAAATTAGCCCCAAACCAATCTCCACATAACCCAATCCTTTATTTTTTAGCTATTGCGGTTGTAGTTTTCCAGAGCTCATTACTTAATTTTTCTACTTCGGCATCTGTATATGCATATGGCTTATCTTGAATTGTCACTACTCGCCAAAAATTAGGCCCCTCCTTGCGAACCGACACATGCAATCTCGAATCTGGAAACTCAGTCATAGATCCATATACGTCCCAAGACTCAAAGCCGTCGTTAGTTGAATACTTCCCGCCATCATTAAATTTCATCGTCTTTTTAGAAGCGGACACAAATGCATTTGCATAACTATTAAGGGTTATATCTGCGCTTTCAAGACCCAATATGGCTACAGCATGTTGAGTAACCTCAGTAAAGGTATATATAGGCTGTTGATCAGAATTTTTAGTTGCGGAATACTTCCAAATTGCACTTATTGATGCGTCAATTTTTGTATATGGATTCTGCCAAACATACGGAGGAGCGCTAATAGCTTTGCTAATTTGCTGCTCATCCTGCTTTCCTATTACTGATAAGGCAATGACCACTAAATACATAGTAACCATTGCAACTATTGCCAATACCATCCGCCCTTTTGAGAGTGGAGTTGCATAAACTTGGCAATCTATCTTCACATCGTAACTTGCTTGTTTCAGATCTTTAACCCTGGAGTATTGCTTCCAAAACGTAAAGAGCGAGACCAATGGGAATGCTAATCCATACCCCCTGATCCAAAGCCCCAGGGCACGACGAAACCAATCTCCCGCATCCATATGACCTTTTATTTTTTCTACCTTAAGATTTAAAAGATGCTTTCCAAGGGAATTGCCAAATATCTTACAAATAATCGCATCAACGAACAATGCGATAGGAACATAAATCATTCCCATCACATAATCATTGTTTGGCATATTTAAGATTGATGTATAGCCGGCTGAGTATTTTGAAAGTATTGGATTCAAAATCATCGCTAGTATCATTATTTCAAGATACAAGTCGAAATTTCGTGCAAAAAATCTTCTCCACGGTCCAGCAAGAGTTTTTTGAAGGGCTAAATTTTCCATATTTTCACTATTCTTATAATTGCTATATATAAAAGAATATAGGATTTAAGCCCAATATCCAACTAGTTGGCTACTGAACGCACACCACTATGAAGATTGCTTCAGAAACAAGCCAGTCTCATATAGTTTTTGAATAGCCAGTTGCTCCAAGTCCCTTCTATTGGCCACTAAAACAATCTGAATAAAGGCCATTAAGGCAAATGCTTGTGAAAGCCTTAAAACCTCAATAATTTCTTCATCAGTGTAGTTAGGGTCGATGGTCTTGCCTTTAACTCTTCTGGCGATCTGCTGATATCCCCCATGGGTGTAGCTACTCATTGCTGACCAAGCCTGTTTCTTTAGATTAGATAGCGATCCACTCCTAAAGGACTCTAGTTGCTCAATCTCCTTTACGGTCTGACCAAACCTTCTAGAAAACTCATCCCGCTCAAATGCAATGAGATCCTGATCTGTCGCGCAATCCTTTAACCAAACAGCCCGAACAAAAGTTTCAAATAATGGTCGAGCTAAAGCAAACGCAGCGCCATATACCCGCTTTTCAATTAAAGCTGTAATTCCTGTGAAGTGATCCAAAACAACATCAAAAGCTGCAATAGAAATCAACAACCTTTTATTCACCGGAAAAGGTATGCCATCTAAGCTTGAGATAGCCCAAGTGTGGATATCTCTGGATTCTTGAAGAATATGATCTAGAGGTTGTTCTTTTACGTTCATTGGAATAGTGTAGCCAAAAGAAAGAATGGCCAGTTATGAGAGTCTAAAGTGGGTTCTAGCGGAGAAATAAATATTGCATTTAGAGATTGAAATAACTGTTTATCATTAAAAAAAATGAATGGAATTTAGATGGCAACTAGAAAACCAAAAATCCAAAAACAAACCCTTACAACCCATGTAATTGTCCCTGATACAAATACCTTATGGAACGAAGATAAATCCGTAGTTGTTAATCCAAATTTTGAGAAATTTCTGGATAGTCATAAGATGACTTTGCCTATGGAATTGGTAATTTCAGAGGTTGTTGTTGGTGAGCTCGGATACCAACAAACAGCATCAGCAAATAAGCATTTAGCAAAACTTAAATCTTCTCTAGAAGATATTTCAGCTATTGCAAATAAAAGGCATGATACAAAAATTAACGAGCAGCTTCTCAAAGATCAGATTTCAAGCAAAATTGATAAATGGCTTAAGAATTACTCAGCCAAAATACGCCCAGCCCCAGTAGATGAAATTGATTGGAAGCAGTTAATTAGTGATGCAATATGGAGAAAGGCCCCTTTCAGCATTGATAGTGAGAAGGGCTTTAGGGATGCACTAATTCTACAAACATTAATTTCTATCGCTAAAGACGCCTCTAAAGCTAATAAAAATACAGTTTTCATTAGCAAAGATAGATTGCTCCTAAATTCTGCCAAAGAGTACTTCGGAGATGACAGAAATATTTTATGTTTTGAAACACTTAAAGAATTTGAGAGTTACATTAGACTAACGCAGGAAAAATTAACCAATGAGTTTGTAACTGGCATACAAAATCGCGCGGGAACAAGGTTTTTTCATTCAGATGACAAAACTTGTCTATACAGAAAAGCGAACATCCCAGATCAAGTAAGGCATTTATTCCAATCGGAACTTGAGCCTGATGCAGTGAACACCAATAGATTGGCGGGCCTATTAAGCATTGGAAAAACAAGACTCGAAAAAAAGTCGAGTATGCGGTGGATTGGGTCTACATCGTTTGAAAAAATTCAACATCCTAGACTTTATTTTTGGTCAACAAAAATAACGTTCGCCTATCGCTTTGATGAATTTCTTGATACCTCAATCAATATATCTAATCAAACTCAGAACTCTTGGATTCTGTTATTTGAAGTGTTTGTAAAATGGTCTGCAACCGTAAAGACAGATGGTCGATTCCATGATCTAAAATCCGTCGACATTGTAGCCGGCGAAAGAACGTTTAAATTGGCAACACCAGATTTACTTGAAAGATGGGGGCTTAATGAAAATTTAGAGTAGGCTCACCACACTCTAAATATGCAGGCGAAATTTGGGTATCGCCTTTAACTAGTTTTGGCCGTTACTTAAAGTAACGCTCAAAAAAATACCAACCCGAAGGTTGGCATTTTCATTTCTGGTGGGCCCACCAGGACTTGAACCTGGGACCAAAGGATTATGAGTCCTCTGCTCTAACCAACTGAGCTATGGGCCCGTTAGTCTTTGGGTTAATCTTCTTCGAGGAAGGTCTTGAGTTTGTCGCTACGGCTTGGATGACGCATTTTTCTCAAGGCCTTGGCTTCGATCTGACGAATACGCTCACGAGTCACGTCAAACTGTTTGCCAACTTCTTCGAGAGTGTGATCCGTGCTCATCTCAACACCAAAGCGCATACGTAATACTTTTGCTTCACGCGGTGTTAATGAATCCAATACATCCTTCACTACATCGCGCATAGAGTCGTGCAATGCTGCTTCAGCTGGAGCCAATGTATTGCCATCCTCAATGAAGTCACCCAAATGAGAATCTTCATCGTCACCAATTGGTGTTTCCATGGAGATTGGCTCTTTAGCAATCTTCATAATCTTGCGAATCTTGTCTTCAGGAATTTCCATCTTGAGTGCCAAGGTTGCAGCATCTGGCTCATGACCAGTTTCTTGCAAGATCTGACGGCTAATACGGTTCATCTTGTTGATTGTTTCAATCATATGCACTGGAATACGGATCGTACGTGCCTGGTCAGCGATAGAACGGGTAATCGCCTGACGGATCCACCATGTTGCATAAGTCGAGAACTTATAACCACGACGATATTCAAACTTATCTACCGCCTTCATCAAACCGATATTGCCTTCTTGGATCAAATCCAAGAACTGCAAACCACGGTTGGTGTATTTCTTAGCAATCGAGATAACTAAACGTAAGTTGGCTACAGTCATCTCACGTTTTGCTTCACGTGCACGCTTCTCGCCAGCAATCATTTGCTTGTTCACTTCTTTTAATTCTGGAAGTGGCAATACAACACGAGTCTGAATATCAATTAACTTTTGCTGAAGTTCCTGAATCGCTGGAACGTTACGTTGTAGCAATGCTGTGTAAGGCTTGTTCTCTTTGAGTAACTTAGCAGTCCACTCTAGGTTCATGGACATCTTAGGGAAGTCTTTGAGTACATCGCCACGATTGACGCCAACTTTATCCACCAACAAACTCACAATACCGCGCTCGAGTTTCCAAACTTGATCTACTTGTGAGCGCATGGTGTCGCATAACTTCTCAACACTCTTGGCAGTCAAACGGAAACCAAGCAACTCACCACGAATAGCTTCTTGTGCCTTGATATACGCTGGGCAGTTATAGCCTTCTTTATCAAAAGCACGACGCATCTTGTCAGCTTGAGTGCGAACAATGGCAAACTTCTCTAATGAGATCTGCTTGAGCTCTTCTAATTGCTTAGCGTTAGCCGTAGCTGCACCACCGCCCCCACCGCCGCCTTCATCTTCTCCGCCTTCTTCGTCACCCTCTTCAGCATCTGGGTCAACTTCTGGCTCTTCTGGTCCAAGCTTAATATCTTCAGCATTAGGGTCAACCAATCCATCTACGAACTGATCAATCTCCATCTCGCCACTAGCAATCTTGTCTACGTTAGCCAAGATCTCGCCAATCGTGACAGGGCAAGCAGCCAAAGCCATCACCATATCTTTAAGGCCTGCTTCGATCTTCTTCGCAATGACGATCTCGCCTTCACGAGTCAGGAGGTCAACAGTGCCCATCTCGCGCATATACATACGCACTGGATCGGTTGTACGTCCGAACTCTGAATCCACAGTAGCTAAAGCAGCTTCGGCCTCTTCTTCAGCCTCCTCTTCGGAAGTGGTTGCTGAAGCATTTTCATTGAGCAACAGTGTTTCAGCATCTGGAGCTTGCTCGTAAACAGTAATGTTGATGTCATTTAAAAGGCTGATCAGAGTCTCTAATGCATCCGCATCAGACAACTCATCTGACATCACGTCATTCATTTCGCCATGAGTTAAGTAACCCTTGGACTTACCCATCTTGATCAATGTCTTGAGGCGGGTACGACGTAATTCTTGTTGCTCTTCAGAACCCAACTGTTGTGCTGCGAATTCTTTTAAGAGCGCCTTTTCTTTTGCTTTACGCTCACGTGCTTTTTGACGATCAGTTAAAACTGGTTCAGCACCTTCAGCAGGAGCATCCGCTTTTGGCTTGCGGCCTTTCTTCACTTCTTCGGTTGCAACAAGCTCAGTCTCTACCTCAACTGCTTTCGTTTTTTTACCCTTAGCTTCTTTTACCTCTTTTGCCGGCTTAACTTCTTTAACCGCCTCAACTTTAGGAGTCGCTACCTTACCTTTTTTAGGTGCCTCAACCTTTGCGGCCTTAGCTGGAACTTTTGCAGGAGCCTTGGCAACTGGTTTAGCTGGGCCCTTGCTTGGCTTGGCCGCTGCTTTTGCAGGAGCCTTTACTAGTTTGGCTGGAGCCTTTGTTTTTGCTGCAGGTTTAGCTGGTGCCTTTGCTTTAGCAACTGGCTTAGCTGCTTTTGCAGGAGCTTTCACGGGCTTAGCAGCTGTCTTGGCTTTCGCTACTGGTTTAGCTGGGGCCTTTGCTTTCGGTGCTGGTTTTGCTGGAGCCTTTACTGGCTTAGCTGGGGCCTTGGCTTTTGCTGCAGGCTTAGCGGGCGTCTTGGCTTTAGCAACTGGCTTAGCGGGCGTCTTGGCTTTTGCCGCTGGCTTTGCTGGTGCTTTAGCTTTCACTGCTGGCTTGGCTGGTTTGGCTGCTGGTTTTTTCTTAATATTTGGCATTTATTAGCACTTACTCACGTTACTGATGATTGTTCTCGACTGCTTAGGCGCAGCTACTTTGTCCACTTGCCCCAAATTTCTTCAAAATAAAGCGCAAGTGGCTGAATTAAATCGGTTTTTTTCTGGGAATAGAGGATTATAGTCGATTGCGACTTTTTTACCCCCTCCACCACTAAAAATATGGGGTAAATTTCGAGTTTTTCTAGGGCTAAATCAGAAAAATCTTAGGAGAATTTCAATCTTTCGCCCAGCTCGCGATATCGAGCCCGATCTTGCTCAGTTGCCGTACTTGCAGCGATCTTTTGGGCGATTTCTGTCATTTCCATCTTGAGATGGGTAAGTTCCAGTTTTTTGAATGCCCCCTCAAGATCGGCAACCGCACCATCAAGATCTAAATCAGAGCCCATCACCCGTTTTCTCAATACTTCATAGAGCGGGGCAAGTTCACTGCGGGATAGCTGATCTTGGAATAGTGCAAATGCTCCAGCGCCTACTGTAGGTGGCTTACCGTTTTCACCAGGAATTAATTCAACCTGATCACATTGAGCTAATAGATCTTTCATGAGCTCCAATGCTTTTTCCGAACGTAATTCAGAAGCCTGTAAAGCAAGAGCCCTCTTATTGGCGTCCAGAGCTTTTCCTAGATGCGGAAACTGAATCAAGACACGCAACATCTGCTCAGCCAAATCGGTGGGCGCTTGAGGCGGTGGAATATTTTGGACGGGCGCTCTTTTGGCCGAACCTTTGGATGCTTGCCACGGCGCACCTTGCGTCCGATTGCCACTATTAGCTTGAACGAAGTTGGGCGCACGTTGATTCGTTGCTGCATAAGAACCTTGCTGCACTGATGCGGGCGCCACAGTCAATCCACAGAAAGACTCCAACTCTGCTGGCGTTGAATTTGTACGAATAGCCAGCTCGCGCAAAATTTGTGTACGCAGAGCAATTGGCGGCATTGATAGCAATAATGGTTTTGCAGCGTGATGGGTTTGCGCTCTACCTTCAGGTGTTGTGAGCTCGTGATCTTGACTGGCAATCTTAAAGAAGAAACTTGAGATCGACATGGCTTCTTTGATGACTTTTTCGAAGGCAGGCGCACCATAAGCACGTACATAGCTATCGGGATCATGCTCTGTCGGCAGGAATAAGAAACGAATCTCTTTGTCGTCAGACATCAATGGCAGACATGCTTCTAGTGCTCGCTGCGCAGCACGCTGACCAGCAGAGTCGCCGTCAAACGAAAACACGATGCGATCGGTTTGGCGCAACAACATGCGCACGTGATTTGCAGTACAGGCTGTACCCAAAGTTGCTACCGCATTCGGGAAACCCAATTGCGCGAGCGCCACGACATCCATGTAGCCCTCACACACGAGCACGTATTCTTGAGAGCGGATAGCTTGTCTTGCTTCGAACAATCCGTAAAGGGTATTACCTTTAGAGAACAGTGGTGTCTCTGGAGAATTTAAATACTTCGGCTCACCTTGATCCAGGATCCGCCCACCAAAGCCAATCGTCTGGCCTTTAGGATTACGAATCGGGAACATGATGCGATCACGGAAGCGATCGTAGCGTCTTGCAGTTTGGTTGTTTTCAGTCTGCTCGCTCTGAATCAGTAAGCCACCCTCAAGCAAAGTCTTTGCCACTTCATCATTGGCATAGGTACCAAAGACTGCTTCAAGACCCTGCCAACCATCGGGTGCATAACCCAAAGCATAGCGTTTAGCGATCTCACCAGTCAGGCCGCGCCCCTTGAGATATTCCACTGCACGAGGCGCTACTTTCAGTTGTTGGCGATACCAATCTGCAGCCGCACTCATGACCTCACTTAAAGCCATGGTCTGCTGCTGACGTGCAACATCATTCGCAGTGCGCTCTTCACGCGGCACATCCAATCCTGCGGAACGCGCCAAGTCTTCAATAGCATCTACGTAGCCAAGACCGGAATACTCCATAAGGAAACTAATCGCAGAGCCGTGTGCCCCACAACCAAAGCAGTGATAGAACTGCTTGGTAGGTGACACTGAAAATGAAGGGGATTTCTCAGAATGAAAGGGGCACAAACCTTGATAGTTCGCGCCCGCTTTTTTTAGCTTCACGTGCTGCCCAACCACATCCACGATGTCGACCCGATTCAATAAATCGGCAATGAAGGGTTGAGGGATAAGAGCCATCAGTTATGGATGAGGCTTTGTTTTTAACTTATTTAGCGAGCGCAGCTTTGACTAAACCAGAAACTTTGCCCATGTCAGCTTTACCAGCTAACTGACCTTTAAGAACGCCAATCACTTTACCCATGTCTTGTGGGCCAGCCGCACCAGTAGATGCAACTGCTGCAGCCACGGCCGCTTCCACTTCAGCATCAGACAACTGTGCTGGCAAGTAGTCTTGCAAGATAGCCATCTCTGCCGCTTCAATTGCAACTAAATCATCGCGATTGGCTTTTTCAAATTGAGAGATTGAATCTTTGCGCTGCTTAATCATCTTCTCAACAGTAGCGATTACGCTTGCGTCATCCATCACAATACGATCATCTACTTCACGTTGCTTGATAGCTGCCAATAAAAGACGAATAGTTCCAAGGCGCGCCACTTCTTTTGCACGCATTGCGTTTTTCATATCTTCAGTGATTTGATCTTTCAGACTCATGGCATTTTTCCCGGTATTCAATATCTAATAAATTGCTGGTGATTCAAAAGCAAAAACCCGCTGCGTTTCACCGTCAGCGGGTTTCAAAGCCTCTCGGTGAGGAGAGCTTTTAAATTCGATTAGTAAAGCTTTTTAGGCAACATCTGGCTGCGAATACGCTTGTAATGGCGTTTAGCAGCAGCGGCCTTCTTACGCTTACGTTCAGCCGTTGGCTTCTCGTAGAACTCGCGGGCACGCAAGTCTGTCAAAAGACCATTTTTTTCAATGGTGCGCTTGAAACGGCGCAATGCCACTTCAAAAGGTTCGTTCTCACGGAGGCGGACTGTAGTCATACTTGTTTAACTCGTATATGCTCGAAAAATATCGAAAAATTAACTGAAACGCGATTCTAGCACGACCAAGCAAAAAAATGATTGTTTTAGGCATAGAAACTTCTTGTGACGAGACCGGGGTGGCTCTATACGACACCTCCCCCTGGGAAAACCGCGCCCCAGCCCATCAGGGCATCCTGGGGCAGGCTTTGCACTCCCAAATCGCAATGCACCGTGATTATGGGGGCGTTGTCCCAGAATTGGCCTCCAGAGACCATATACGACGGGTTTTACCCCTTTTGGACGATGCTTTGCATGAAGCTGGGCTCAAATTAAAGGATATTGATGCTGTGGCCTACACCCAAGGTCCAGGCTTAGCTGGCGCCCTGCTTGTAGGCAGCGCTTTTGCCAAATCCTTGGCTCAAGGACTCAATTTGCCATCCATTGGGGTGCACCACCTCGAAGGACACCTGCTTTCTCCACTTTTAGGGGTCTCTGTACCGGAATTCCCCTTTATTGCCCTCCTTGTCTCAGGCGGGCATACCCAGCTGATGTTGGTCAGCGGGGTTGGTAAATACCAACTTCTGGGCGAAACCCTGGATGACGCTGCTGGCGAAGCCTTTGATAAAACAGCCAAATTATTAGGTTTGGACTACCCCGGGGGTGCTGCCATCTCCAAATTGGCAGAAAAAGGCCAATCCGGACGCTTTGACCTACCTAAGCCGATGTTGCACTCGGGAGATTTGGACTTTTCCTTCTCCGGACTCAAAACGGCGGTTCTGAACCAAGTGAAAAAATTTGAGGCGCTGGGCATCACCGATTCCGATGAGATTGCAGTATTTCATGCGGATCTCGCACGCAGCTTTGTCGATTCTTTGGTGGCGGTCTTAGTCAGTAAATCAGAAAAAGCACTCAAGCAAACTGCTTGCAAACATGTGGTGCTAGCTGGTGGTGTGGGCGCCAACTTGCAATTACGCGCCGCTCTAAATGCCAGCGCCAAGAAAAATCGATTTGAAGTTCATTACCCGCCAGTCGATCTGTGTACTGATAACGGCGTGATGATTGCGTTTGCTGGTGCACTGCGCATGTTGGCAGAAAACAATGGCGCAACCACTTCAGGTGCTTTTGATATCAAACCCCGTTGGGATTTGGCGAGCAATAATCTCGCTTAAGTAAATCTTTTTTTAGTGCCGCTTACTTTGTAAGACTAATTTTGGCGTAAGCGCTGTGGTTGTGAATTGACTCAAAATTCTCAGCTTCAACCACTAAAGACAAAATACGATCATCACCTTTAAGTTGGCCAGCCACATCGCGCACCAAGTCTTCCACAAACTTGGGATTGTCATACGCGCGCTCAGTAACCCACTTCTCATCAGGGCGCTTGAGTAAGCCCCACAACTCGCTAGAGGCTTGACTCTCAGCGGCTGCAACCAAATCCTCTACTGTCATCTTCGTCTGTGGATCAAGCTCAACAGACATCGTTACGTGTGAGCGTTGGTTATGTGCGCCGTACTCTGAAATCTCTTTAGAACAAGGGCACAAACTCATCACTGGAACTAAGGCACGGAGGTTTAACTCAACGTCGATTGCTCCAGATGGATTTTGTTTGGCCTTCGCAGTCCAAGTTACTTCGTAATCCATCAGACTTTCAACACCAGATACTGGTGCAGCTTTTTTAACAAAGTGCGTATACGTAAATTGAATACGACCTTCTGTTGCATTGAGTAGTGGCAACATCTCACGCACCATGGCAACTACAGATGCGCTATCAATAGGCTCATTGTGTTTTTGCAAGAGCGCGATGAAACGGGACATATGGGTACCCTTCACATGCGCAGGCAAAGCCACATCCATTTCAAAATTACCAACAGCAGGCATTACACCTGTCTGAGTGCGAATACTTAAAGGATGACGCAGTCCCCGAATCCCCACCTGCTCAATTGGCAAAGCACGCTCATCATGCGAGGATTGAATATCCGGCATGGTTTGCGGTTTGAGAAAGGCGGTATTGATGTCGTTCATGACTCTATTTTCAGGCAAAAATGACTTATTTGCCTGCGGCTACAGGATTTGCAGCAGTTTTAGCGGGAAAACGTAAGGAAATCGCCTTTGCAATCCCCTCAGAGTCCAAGCCACACTTACTCATCAAGAGTTTGTAGTCGCCATGCTCCACAAATTCATCTGGAAGACCTAATTGCAATAGGGGTTTGTTGACACCCATCGCGGAGAGCGCCTCTAAGCAAGCACTTCCAGCTCCACCCTGAATAGCGCCATCCTCAATCGTCACAAAATAATCATGGTCTTGCGCCAAGGATTTGAGAAGCTCCAGATCTAATGGCTTTACAAAACGCATATTGGCAACCGAGGCATCGATTTGCTCAGCCACTTCAAGTGCTGGGTAGAGCAAAGTTCCGAAAGTCAAAATTGCTATGCGCTGGCCTGCAGGTGCATTGGACTTGCGGCGTAACTCACCTTTGCCTAATGGCACTGTACGCAATTCTTTTGAAGGAAAAGTGCCAACACCAGCACCACGTGGATAGCGCACTGCACTTGGATGTGGCTGATGGAAAGCAGTCGTTAATAAATCACGACACTCTGCTTCGTCCGCAGGCGTCAATACCAGCATATTCGGAATACAGCGTAAGAACGGTATGTCATATGCGCCCGCATGCGTCGCTCCATCCGCACCCACTAAGCCAGCACGGTCCAATGCAAACAGCACCGGCAAATCCTGAATCGCCACATCATGAATGAGTTGATCATAGGC
Organism: Pseudomonadota bacterium; assembly: GCA_041179645.1. GTDB lineage: Bacteria > Pseudomonadota > Gammaproteobacteria > Burkholderiales > Burkholderiaceae > Polynucleobacter. The sequence continues at coordinate 278,451 of JBEGSZ010000002.1, read as the reverse complement.
GCGCTGCAAGAAGGTTGAATAGATCGCCACTACTGGCTTCATACCTTCGCATGCCATACCAGCAGCAAAAGTCACTGCATGCTGTTCAGCAATACCCACATCGTAGTAACGCTTCGGGAAGTTCTGTTCAAACTCTACTAAACCAGAGCCCTCACGCATTGCTGGCGTGATACCAATCAACAATGGGTCGGCATGCGCCATATCGCAAAGCCACTCACCGAATACTTGTGTAAAGGTTTTTTGAGAAGGGGTGGTGGACTTCTTAACACCCTCTTCTGGATTAAATTTGCTTGGCCCGTGGTACAGAACTGGATCTGCTTCAGCCAACTCATAACCTTGACCTTTGCGCGTCACAACATGCAAGAACTGTGGGCCGCGACCCTCGAGAGCTAGGCGACGTACGTTTTGTAGCATCGGAATAAGGGCATCTAAATCATGACCATCAATGGGCCCGAAGTAGTTAAAACCAAATTCTTGAAAAATCGTAGATGGTGAGACCATGCCCTTGGCATGATCTTCCAATCGCTTTGCAAACTCACGTAACGGAGGTGCTATCGATAACACGCTATCAATACCCTTCTTCGTTGCAGAATAAATATTGCCACTCAATAATCTAGCCAAGTGTCGATTGAGCGCACCCACTGCCGGGGAGATCGACATATCGTTGTCATTCAGAATCACTACCAATGGCAAGTCGTCATACACACCAGCATTGTTCATAGCTTCAAATGCCATGCCACCAGTCATGGCGCTATCACCAATCACCGCAACCGCAACTTGTTTTTCACCTTTAGTTTGGAAGGCGCGTGCCATGCCCATTGCCGCAGAAATACTTGTTGAGGAATGGCCGGTACCAAAGGCATCGTATTCACTTTCAGCGCGTCGTGGAAAACCAGATAAGCCTTCAAACTGACGCAAGGTATTCATGCGCTCACGACGACCAGTCAAAATTTTGTGTGGATAGCTTTGATGACCCACATCCCAGACAATTCGGTCTGCCGGCGTATCAAAGACATAGTGCAAGGCAATGGATAACTCAACCGTTCCTAAGTTAGAAGAAAGATGCCCGCCCGTCTTAGAAACAGAATCCAATACAAACTGACGCAACTCATCCGCGAGTGCAGGGAGCTGCTCACGTGGAAGTTTTTTTAAATCTGCGGGGGAGTGAATGGAATTTAAAGTCATCAAATCTTCAGTAATCTTATTTGCCTCTATTAACCACCAACAGAGCCAAATCTTTTAGAGCCTGGGCTTTGGGGCCAAAACTCTCCAAGCTAGCAATTGCGGTTTCTTGCAAATCTTTTGCCGCTTTCTTGGCATAGTCTAAACCCATCAAGGTGACATAGGTCGGCTTGTCATTCGCAGCATCTTTTCCAGCGGTTTTACCCAGGGTTTGGCTATCCGCAGTGACATCGAGAACATCATCCACGATTTGAAAGGCTAAACCTAAGGCTTCAGAGTAATTTTGGAGATGCTGCATTTGAGTAGGATTCAATTTGGCAGCAATACCACCCATCTGTACCGAACAAGAAAGCAGAGCCCCTGTTTTCATTGCATGCATTTGCTTTAAACCAATAAAGTCTAATTTCTTACCCACACTTTCCAGATCGATCGCCTGGCCACCAGCCATACCGCGCGAACCCGATGCACTAGCTAATGCGCTAATCATGGCTAAGCGGGTATCAGCATCACACTGTGCGTTTGCCAAGATTTCAAATGCACGAGTCTGCAAAGCATCACCCACTAGTAAAGCGGTTGCCTCGTCATAAGCTTTATGTACCGTAGGTCGACCACGACGCAAGTCATCATCATCCATACAAGGCAAATCATCATGCACCAAGGAATAGGCGTGGATACATTCAATTGCCACAGCAGCAGCATCCAATGCACTTTGATTTGTGTCTTCAGTCAAAGCACCGGCGGCATAAACCAATAAAGGACGAATACGTTTGCCACCACCTTGAGCGGCATAACGCATGGCTTCATGCAAACGCGCAGGGTTGGTATTAGCAGCATCAAGCAAATCGTCTAAAGCCGACTCAGTTCGCTGCCCGTGATCGCGAACCCAATCTTCGAATGCAAGTGCGTTATTCATGAAGTTCAAATCTCAGACGGCCTTACGCCTCGAACACGCGGACTTGCTGCTCAACTTGGGCCAACATAGCCTGACAATGCTTGAGAAGTGCTGCGCCACGCTGATATGCCAAAAGTGTCTCCTCCAAGGAGAATTTGCCTGACTCCATGTCAGAAATCAGCTTTTCCAGCTCCTTTACGGCCAGCTCGTAACGCAAGTTAGGGTCGATTTGAACCTCAAGACCGGGTTTCTGACCCTCAGATTTCTTTGCTGGCATTGGCTTCTTTCCTTCAAATTTCTTACAGATATAGCCCTACATATTAAAGCGAGATGAGGGTCAGATGGGTATAATCCCTTCCTTCCTTTCCAATATCGATCCGTCGATGGTTGGATTGGTTATTCCGCTTAGCTTCGGCTGACGTTTTCGGGGGTGGGGAGAATGACTAATCTGGCTACCGCGCAGCAGCTTGCGCCGTCCAATTTACAACTGCCGGTTTCGGCGTATTTTGACGTTGATCTCTATCAGCGTGAAATTGAACTGCTTTTTAAGCAGGGCCCAGGCTATGTTGGTCACGAACTCATGGTTCCTGAAGTTGGCTCCTACCAAACCTTGACCTCAGAAAATGAGGGTCGCCTGCTGGTTCGTAACGCCCAGGGCGTTGAACTCCTTTCCAATGTCTGCCGTCATCGTCAAGCACTCATGCTCAATAGCAAAGGTAAAGCAGACAATATTGTTTGCCCATTGCATCGCTGGACCTATGATTTAAATGGCCAGCTCATGGGTGCGCCACATTTTGAAGATAAGCCTTGCCTTAATCTGGGTAAGTCGCCTTTACAAAACTGGCAAGGGCTCTTGTTTGAAGGTCCGCGCGATGTGCGCGCTGATCTTGCCAAACTCGGCGTTGCCGATGATCTGAACTTTGAAGGCTACGTTCTAGATCATGTTGAAGTGCACGAATGCAATTACAACTGGAAGACTTTTATCGAGGTCTACCTTGAGGACTATCACGTAGTGCCGTTTCATCCGGGCCTAGGTAAGTTCGTTTCTTGCGAAGACTTACGTTGGGAATTCGGCGACTGGCACAGCGTACAAACTGTGGGCATCCACAAGAACTTAGAGAAACCCGGTTCACCGGTTTACCAAAAGTGGCATGAAGCGGTATTACGCCACCATGAGGGTAAGACTCCGCGCCATGGCGCTATCTGGCTGACCTACTATCCGAATGTGATGGTGGAGTGGTACCCAGGCGTTTTGTGCGTTTCAACATTACATCCAATGGGCCCGAATAAGACTCGCAACATCGTCGAGTTTTATTACCCAGAAGAGATCGCCCTTTTTGAACGCGAGTTCGTAGAAGCAGAACGTGCAGCCTATATGGAAACCTGCATCGAAGATGATGAAATTGCAGAGCGTATGGATGCTGGGCGGGCTGCCCTGCTAGCCCGCGGTCAAAATGAAGTGGGCCCATATCAAAGCCCGATGGAAGACGGTATGCAACATTTCCATGAATGGTACCGTCGCGCCATGGGTTACGAAGGCGCATAATTCAGCAACACCCACCTCGCTCTCAATAGGAAGCCATCATGACGCCTCTCATTACTGCAAATCAATTAGAAGAAATTATTAACAGTGGTGAGAATGTATTGCTCTGTGATTGCCGCTTTGATTTAGTTGACCCCCTAGCAGGCCGTAAGTCTTACCTAGAGGGCCATATTCCTGGCGCCCTCTATGTCGATCTTGACCAAGATTTATCCGGCACTAAGACAGGCAAAAATGGTCGTCACCCACTACCTAGCCCTGAGGCTTGGGCGCATACCAAGTCTCGCTTAGGCATTGACCCCAATACTTTGGTAGTCGCTTATGACAATCAAGGTTCCGTATACGCCAGTCGCTTATGGTGGATGCTCAAAGCTACTGGTCATGCCAATGTAAAAGTCTTAGATGGCGGTCTAGATGCTTGGAATGGCCCGATTGGCACAATGCCGCGCGAAGCAATACCAACAACAACACCAATACCTGCAATGCCTTATGTTGGCTTAGTGACGGTAGAGGAAGTGGTTCACAATCTCCAGGCCAAACTAAATACCGTTGTTGATGCTCGTGCAAATGATCGCTTCCATGGTCAAAATGAAACCTTAGATCCGGTTGGCGGACACATCCCCAATGCGATCAATTATTGCTTTAGAGAAAACCTCTCCAGAAAAAGTTTTAAGACCCCAGAACAACTGTTCAAAGACTTTGTAGGTCTCTTGGGTTCAACTAAAGCCTCTGAAGTGATCCATCAATGCGGTTCTGGCGTCACGGCCTGTCATAACCTCTTAGCCATGGAAATTGCCGGCCTCAAAGGTTCGCGTCTCTATGCAGGTAGTTGGAGTGAATGGTGTGCCGACCCAAGCCGGCCAGTTGCGCTTTAATGCAGTAGCGAAAGTAAGATTACAAAGCCAACACCGCAGGCAATCAAAATCGTTTGACGCAAAGACTCGGCCCAATGTGGGCGGCGATGCATTTGCGGAATGAGATCACTCACTGCAATATAGATAAAACTACTTGCAGCAATCACCAGCAAGTAAGGCATTGCAGCATGCGCCCTCTCTAAGAAGAAGTAAGCCAATACGCCACCGACTACTGCAGATAAACCACAAATCAGGTTGTACATCAATGCACGAGTGCGAGTGAACCCAGCATTGAGCAATACGATGAAATCGCCAATCTCCTGAGGGATCTCGTGAGCAATGATAGCAATCGCAGTAAAGATACCAACTTGATAATCAGCCATGAATGCTGCGGCAATCAAAACACCATCAACAAAGTTATGCAATCCATCGCCGACCAAAATCATCCAACCACTGCGACCTGCCACTTCCGCATCGTGACCATGATGATGGCCATGGCCGTCGCCTTCATGGTGATGACTGTGGCGCAGTAAAGCAATCTTCTCGAGCAAGAAAAAACCTAAGAGGCCTGCCAGTAAGGTTGCAAATAACAGCTGGGGATTCACGCCGGGCATTGTAAATGCCTCTGGCAGTGAGTGCAGCAGGGCAGTAGCCAACAAAATACCGACTGACACACTGACCATGCTGTGAACCATCTTCGACAGCAAAGACAGAGAAAAGCTCGCAGCAACTAGAACGCTAACGGTTCCCGCTAGCGTAGTTACCAACAAGATGCTTTGCAGTACTGACATAGAGATTAAGCAACCCCGTTTTGCTTAAACCAGGCAATGCATTTTTCCCAGCCATCTTTTGCAGGACCTTCGCGATACAAGGCACGATAGTCCGCATGAAAGCCGTGAGGTGCATCTGGATAAATTTCAAAACGCGAGGCTTTGGCTGCTGGATTTTTTGGTGCAGCCTTTGCAAGTGCTTGGCGCATCTGCTCAACAGTTTCTAATGAGATACCTGCATCTGCCCCACCATACAAACCTAAAACTGGAGCCTTCAGATCAGCTGCAATATCCACTGGGTGACGTGGATTGCCCTCAGTTTTTTCACCAACTAGACGACCGTACCAAGCAACACCTGCGCGGACCTGTGGGAGCGTAGCGGATAGCCAAGTAATGCGGCCACCCCAACAGAAACCAGTGACACCAACCTTCTTAACGTCTCCACCATTTTTGCCAGCCCACTGAATGGCTGTCTGTAAATCATTTAAGACTTGAGAATCCGGAGTCTTAGCAACAATATTGCTCATGATCTCAGCTGTAGTTCCGTAGGTATTCGGATCACCTGCTCGGATAAAGAATTCTGGGGCAACAGCTAAGTAACCTAATTTTGCAAATCGTCTAGTGACGTCAGCAATATATTCGTGAACACCAAAAATTTCACTAGCGACGATCACAATCGGCAAATTACCTTTAGCCTTTTCTGGACGAGAAACATAAGCAGGCATCTGAAAGCTTCCCACTGGAATCATTTGCTCACCTGCTTTGATACCCGTGAAATCCGTTTCGATTGCTTGCGCCATTACAGGCTCTGAAGCAGCTACAAAGCCAATTCCCATGGCTGTTGCTGTAACAGCGGAGGCTTTCATAAAACCCCTTCTATCGCTAGACACCATTTTTGAATCCTGATCTTTTTTTGTTGTCATTTTTTAGCCTCCTAATTTAGTGCGCTTCTTCCCAATTATCGCCAATCCCAATACCCACCACCAAAGGAACCTTCAACTCAGCCACCTTACACATTAAGTCAGGTAACTTTGCCTGCAAGAGCTCCAATTCATCCAAGGGTACGTCAAATACCAATTCATCGTGAACCTGGAGCAGCATACGGGTCTTGAGGCCCTCTTTTTCTAGCCAATTCTCAACAGCCACCATGGCCAATTTAATCAGGTCAGCCGCCGTTCCTTGCATGGGGGCGTTAATCGCAGCCCGTTCCGCACCTTGACGACGAGGGCCATTCGAGCCCTTAATCTCAGGAAGCCATAGACGTCTACCAAAGACCGTCTCGACATAGCCATTCTCTCTAGCCTCCAAGCGAGTGCGCTCCATATATTGAGCCACTCCTGGATAGCGATCAAAGTACTTGGCAATGTAGTTCTGGGCTGCTGAGCGTTCAATGCCCAAGTTACCTGCCAAACCAAAAGCACTCATACCGTAGATCAAGCCAAAGTTAATCACCTTAGCATAGCGACGTTGCTCGGAATTGACACTCTCCAGTGGTACTCCAAAAATCTCAGCGGCTGTAGCTTGGTGCACATCCTTACCAGCAGCAAATGCAGCTAGTAGATTTTCATCTTCGGCGATGTGAGCCATGATGCGTAACTCAATTTGAGAGTAATCAGCTGAAAGCAACTTACAACCTTCAGCTGGAATAAACGCCTCCCGAATGCGACGCCCTTCTTCAGTACGCACCGGAATATTTTGCAAATTCGGATCGCTTGAAGCAAGGCGACCTGTTACTGCAGTAGCTTGAGAGAAGCTGGTGTGCACGCGCCCTGTCTTCGGGTCAGCCATGCGCGGCAGCTTCTCAATATACGTCGACATTAATTTAGCGAGACTGCGGTAATCCAAAATACGGGCAGGCAAAGGATAGTCTTCGGCCAGCTTTTGCAAAACTTCTTCATCGGTTGATGGTGCACCAGATGGCGTCTTCTTAATTACGGGAAGCTCTAGCTGACCAAATAAAATTTCTGCGATCTGTTTGGGAGACTGAATGTTGAATGGTTGTCCAGCAAGCTGATGAATCTCGCCCTCTAAGGCAAGTAGACGTTTGCCAACCTCTTGCCCTTGCTGGGATAGCAGTGCTGAATCAATCCGAATTCCATTTCGCTCCATGATGCCAAGTACACGCATTGCTGGCATCTCAATGTTTTCATAAACATAAAGGAGGCCTGGGCTTGCTTGAATTTGCGGCCATAGCACTTGGTGTAAGCGCAAGGTGATATCAGCATCTTCTGCTGCGTAATCTGTAGCGATCTTCAGATCAACTTGATCAAAGCCAATCTGATGTACGCCTTTACCGCATACCTCTTCATACTTAATAGTCTTCATACCGAGATGACGCTCAGCTAGGTTATCCATGTTGTGCGGCATGTGCGATTCCAGCACATAAGACTCCAGCATGGTGTCAAACGCAACACCTTGCAAAGTAATGTCGTAGTTTGCAAAGATGTGGCTGTCGTACTTGAGGTTTTGACCTACCTTCAGCTGGGTAGCACTTTCTAACCAGGGCTTCATGCGCGCTAAGACCAATTCACGGTTGAGTTGAACCTCTCCATTGCGGTGCGCCACAGGGATATAGCAAGCCTCTCCAGGAGTGACGCACAGTGAGATACCAACAAGCTCTGCAGCCAGCGCATCCAAGCTGGTGGTTTCTGTATCGACTGCTGTTAGTTCTGCGCCTTCAATTTTTTTCATCCAACGATCTAATGCTGCTTCATCGACAACACATTCATAGTGCTTTGCAATCGAGTCTTGCAGATCAGTTGTTTCTTGCGATAAGGCGGTAGTCGCTTCTGTAGCGGTCGGACCAAATTTATTAGTCGCGACCTTTACATTTTCTTCAGCAGTATTTTTGATAGGGCTACCTGCCAAATCAAAACCTCCGCTGGCCTCAGGAGCCGCACCACCCAATTGCTTCTCTACATCACGCAACCAAGTCTTAAATGCGTAACGCTCAAACAGTTCCCGTAAGAGTGGTGCATCCTCTGGTTTTGCATGCAGATCATCTAAGCCAGGAAGGTGAGGAGATAAATCGCAATCCGTTTTAACGGTAATGAGTTGTCGTGCTTGTGGGAGCCACTTCAAACTATTTCGTAGGTTCTCACCTACAACGCCCTTTACTTGATCGGCGTTCGCCATCAAATTATCTAGATCGCCAAACTCAGCCAACCATTTATTAGCTGTTTTAGGACCGGCTTTTGGAACACCAGGTACGTTGTCGACTGTATCGCCAATGATCGAAAGGTAATCGACGATGCGCTCCGGCGGTACGCCAAATTTTGCAACCACGCCATCGATGTCCAATTTCTCATCGGTCATCGTATTTATCAAAGTGACGGATGAATTCACCAGCTGAGCTAAATCTTTATCGCCAGTAGAAATAATGGTTTCCCAGCCAGCTTGAGTTGCCTGGCAGGCCAAGGTGCCGATGACATCATCAGCCTCAACCCCGGAAACCATCAGCACTGGCCAGCCCAGCGCCTTCACCATGGCATGGATAGGCTCAATCTGCTTGACCAGATCTTCAGGCATGGGGGAGCGGTGCGCCTTGTATTCAGAGTACATTTCATCTCGGAAAGTCTTGCCTTTGGCATCAAAAACACAGGCAATATGGTCAGCCTTGAGTTCAGATCGAGCCCGGCGCATCATATTAACCATCCCATAGATTGCCCCCGTTGGGTCGCCTGCTCCATTTCTGAGGTCTGGCATGGCATGAAAGGCGCGATAGAGGTAGCTAGAACCGTCTACCAACAAGAGTCTATGTTTAGTCATACCGCAATCGTACAATCTAGTTGCTAACTGCCTACAGATCAGGTTCAAATCCCCCTGAAAAGAGGCCTAAAAAGGTGAAAAATGATGCACGCTCTAACTAACTTACTCCACTCTTCTGTGAGCCAAACCCTTGTTCTAACAAGCTTTTTAGTGGCTTTTGCTTCTTTTGGCCTGCATTCAGCGCATGCTCAGGGCAATTCTCAGGCGCTGAGCCCATCAGAACTGCAGCGCATTAACAACCAGCCATTAGCTCCAGCCGTGAGTGCATCTCAGGTAACGAATGCACCTGAAGGCCGTAAACCGAGCTTTCAGCATAAAGAAGCGACCGGTACTGAGATTACTGAATACAAGGATGCCAATTCACCAACGCAGGTCGATGTTAAGACACGCTATACCAGCTACGAAATGGCACCACCAGCGACAGTTATGCCTGGCGTACCAAAGGAAACTGATCTCATCAGCGTCCCTAGCGTCAGCATCCCTTTTTAATCGCTGATTACTTTTATTAATTACGCCCTTGATTTTTAGCTATGGCCGTCTTCACACCTGTTGAACTGAGCGACATCTCTAATTGGATTGCAGCTGATTTTGATATTGGGCGTGCAGTCGATATTCGTGGTATCCATGGTGGCATCGAGAACTCCAATTTCTTTCTCGATACCGAGAAGGATGGCAAGAAACAAGAATATGTTCTGACTATTTTTGAGAGACTGTCAGCAGAGCAACTCCCTTATTACTTAGAGTTGATGCGCCACCTGGCTAACAAAGGCATTCCAGTGCCCAAGCCACTCGAGAACAAACAAGGGCAGATTCTATTTACCCTCAAAGGTAAGCCTGCAGCCATTGTCAGCAAGCTTCCAGGCCTTTCTAGACTCACTCCCGAAGCAAAGCATTGCGCTCTGGTTGGTGAGAACCTAGCAAAGATGCACTTGGCTAGCAGCGACTTTAAGCACACTCAAGAAAATCTACGCAGTCTTTCTTGGTGGCAAAAAACCGTTCCGCAAGTGCTGTCATACCTGAGCAATTCTCAACAAGAGTTACTTACAACCGAGCTGGCCACTCAAGAAAAATTCTTTGCCTCTGCAGCCTACGACTCACTGCCACAAGGGGCAAGTCATTGCGATCTCTTTAGGGATAACGTGTTGTTTGACCCTCAGGGTGCAAGCGACAGCTCTCAAGATAAGTTAGGTGGTTTCTTCGACTTTTATTTCGCCGGAACTGATAAGTGGTTGTTTGATTTGGCAGTGACGGCAAATGATTGGTGTCTTGCGGAAAATAAACAAGATTTAGATCCCGCTCGCTTTCAGGCATTGATGGATGCGTATCAATCCGTTAGACCACTCACCAATGAAGAGCAAGCAAGTTGGCCTCTGATGGTGCGTGCTGCAGCACTACGTTTTTGGATTTCCCGCTTGTGGGATTTTTACTTGCCGCGTGATGCGCAAATGCTAACTCCACATGACCCTCGTCATTTTGAAAATATTCTCTTAAGCCGCAAAGCAATATGAAACTAAACTCTGTTGCCCCTAAAGAGGGCTACACCTGGATACGTCAAGGCATTTGGCTATTCAAACAAAATCCTTTAGGGTTTTTGATGCTGGTATTCATGTATGTATTCGTAGCGCAGCTAGCAGTACTCGTACCAGTGATTGGCATTTTTGCCGTTTTATTGCTCACACCTACTTTATCGGTTGGCTTTATGACCGCCTGTCGCCAAGCAATTCAGAAAGAGCGTATTCGCCCATCAGTCTACTTAGCAGCACTTCAGTCAACGCCTATAGTCCGTAAACGCATTCTGCAGCTAGGCTTAGTCTATGCAGCATTCATTCTGACTCTGAGCTTTATCTTAAGCCTGCTAGTAGATTTTGAGTTACTCATCCCATTGATGACGAACGACAAACCTATCACCCATGAAGCTATTCGCCAGATCTATCTGATTCTCTTTTTCGGTGGCTTGCTGTATATCCCAGTAGCGATGTTGATGTGGTTTTCACCCGTACTCGTTGCCTGGGCTGATATGTCAGTAGCGCAGGCACTCTTTTCAAGCGCTATTGCTTGCTGGGCCAATCGTGGGGCATTCTTTTTGTACATCGCTATTTGGGGTGCGATCTTAATTGCTATCCCTTTAACGATTGGCTCCATCTTTGATGCGCTCGAATTAGGTCAAGCTGCCTCATTCATTATCGCCCCCATTTCGATGGCAGGATTGACAGTGATGCATTGCTCTTTCTTTGCTACTTGGAAAGCCTGCTTTGCTGAAAAAGAATCAGCAAGCTTGATTGCTTAATCTATCGCTGCAAGCTTGGCAATGCTGAGTTGCAACCATTTCACACCATGGCGTTTGAAGTTCACTTGAGCTCGCGCATCGGCATCATTACCCTCTAGACCAGTCACGCGCCCCTCACCAAACTTAGTATGGAAAACATTTTGCCCAATCGTAAAAGGGTAATTGCCGCGTGGTGGTGAAGCCATTCTCGTAACGGAGGTAGAAGCTGAGCCCACTCGCCCAATTTGTCTTGCAGGTCGCTCACGCTCATTTCCGGAATCAAAGAAATCATTTGATCCAAACTCGCGCTGACGCGTATAGCCATCTTGCCAAGTTGATCCTGCGCGACCACCATTTCCACCAGTAGTGCCACCCCAACGGGCATCTTTTACTTTTGGGGTGAGCCATTTCAATGAATCCGATGGCAACTCTTCCAAGAAACGAGACGGCATGTTGTAGCGCACTTGACCGTGCAACATCCGTGACTGCGTATGAGAAAGGTAGAGGCGCTCTTTAGCGCGAGTAATCGCAACATACATTAAGCGACGCTCTTCTTCTAAACCATTCTGCTCATTGATGCTGTTCTCGTGTGGGAACAGGCCTTCTTCTAAGCCGGTAATAAATACGGAGGTGAACTCCAACCCTTTAGCAGAGTGCACTGTCATCAGCTGAACAGCGTCTTGACCTGCTTGGGCTTGATTATCACCAGCCTCAAGCGATGCATGGGAGAGAAATGCCGCTAATGGCGAGACCTCCACTACGCCAGGCGCATTCTCGCCCGGTAGTGTGGCGGCAGTAGCATCTTGGCCATAACCCTCTTCCGCAATAAATGCGGTCGCAGCGTTAATTAATTCTTGTAAGTTTTCTACGCGGTCTTGACCTTCGCGCTCTGAAAGATAGTGCTGAATTAAACCACTATGCTGAATGACGAACTCCACCGTCTCGGGCAAAGTATTGTGGCGAGTGGCTTCACGCATGTGATCCACTAAACGCACGAAGCCACCTAAAGCAGCACCTGCTTTGCCATCCAATGTCGATGCCGCTAAATACAAAGAACTGTTTTGCGCACGCGCTGCATCTTGCACCGCCTCAATAGATCTTGCGCCAATACCCCGTGTTGGGAAATTGACTACGCGCGAGAAAGAGGTGTCGTCATTCGGATTTTCCAAAAGACGGAGGTAGGCTAAGGCGTGTTTAATCTCGGCACGCTCGAAGAATCGCAGTCCACCGTAAACGCGATATGGAATCGCTGCAGAGAACAATGCGTGCTCGATGATGCGTGACTGCGCATTACTTCTGTAGAGCAAAGCAATTTCAGTACGCTTGATGCCGCTATTTACCAGGGCTTTAATTTCATCCACAAGCCAAGCGGCTTCAGCGTGATCACTCGGCGCATCATAGATGCGGACTGGCTCGCCATGACCAGCATCGGTGCGTAGGTTTTTACCCAGACGATCCGTGTTGTTGGAGATGAGGTAATTGGCAGTATCTAAGATGTGGCCATGCGAGCGGTAGTTTTGCTCAAGCTTAACCATCATTGGGTGATATTGTTTTTCATACAGGCGCATGTTTTCTACGTCTGCACCACGGAATGCGTAAATACTTTGATCATCATCACCCACTGCGAAGACTGCACTACTTCCCATACCGCTGACATTGACGCGACTAGCATCGTGACCGGAGAGTAATTTGAGCCAGGCGTATTGCAAGGCATTGGTATCTTGAAACTCGTCGATCAAAATATGACGGAAGCGTTCTTGGTAGTGAGTGCGAATCGCTTCGTTGTGCTTGAGCAATTCATAACTGCGCAGTAAGAGTTCGGCAAAATCGACTACACCCTCACGTTGACACTGCTCATCGTAGGCTTCGTATAGCTGGGCCATCTTGGCCTGAAAGTCATCCCCTGCGGACAACTCTTTGGCGCGCTGACCACGCTCTTTGGCATGGGCAATGAAGTATTGCAACTGCTTAGGGGGGTATTTCTCATCATCGACCTTTAAGCCCTTCAAAAGACGCTTAATGGCAGAAAGCTGATCCTGGGTATCCAAAATCTGGAAAGTAGACGGTAAACCCGCTTCTTTGTGATGCGCACGGAGTAAACGGTTGCAAAGACCGTGGAAAGTGCCGATCCACATACCGCGAGTATTGATGGGTAGCATCGCGCTCAAGCGCAACATCATCTCTTTAGCGGCCTTATTGGTGAAGGTCACTGCCAGGACGCCAATAGGTGAAACTTGGCCCGTTTGGATCAACCAGGCTATACGGGTCGTGAGGACGCGGGTTTTTCCACTGCCGGCACCAGCCAAAATGAGGGCTGACTGGGCTTGGCCATTTGAATTGACAGGCGGGAGGGTCACTGCCTCGCGTTGTTCTGGATTAAGGTTTGCGAGCAAGTCTGAGTACATCGCCCCAATTATAATTTGCCTCTTATGCCAAATGCTTCGAATACCCCTAATTCACCAGCGGCCAGTTCCTTAGATGAACTAGCCAAATCCTACGAACCCGCTCCAATTGAAGCTTATTGGGGTCCAGAATGGGAACGCCGAGGCATTGCCGACGCCACCCTAGATGAGGGCAAGGGAGATTTCTCGATTCAGTTGCCACCACCGAATGTGACAGGCACCCTCCACATGGGTCACGCCTTTAACCAAACCATCATGGATGGCTTGGTGCGTCATGCCCGCATGTCTGGCAAAAATACCTTATGGGTTCCAGGAACTGATCACGCCGGCATTGCTACGCAAATCGTCGTTGAGCGTCAACTCGATGCACAAAAAGTTTCTCGTCACGATTTAGGTCGTGAGAAATTCTTAGAAAAAGTCTGGGAGTGGAAAGAAACTTCCGGCAATACCATCACACGTCAGATTCGTCGCCTAGGCGCTTCGATTGATTGGGGTAAAGAATATTTCACAATGGACAGCAAGATGTCCAAAGCCGTTGTTGAAGTGTTTGTTCGTTTGCATGAGCAAGGCTTAATTTACCGCGGCAAACGCTTGGTGAACTGGGACCCTGTTTTAGGAACTGCAGTCTCCGATCTAGAAGTGGTGAGCGAAGAAGAAGATGGTTCCATGTGGCACATCCGCTATCCGCTAGCAGATGGCTCCGGACACCTGACCGTTGCCACCACTCGCCCTGAGACCCTGTTAGGTGACGTGGCCGTCATGGTCAATCCAGAAGATGAACGCTACAAACACCTGATTGGTAAGTCAGTGCAACTGCCGCTGTGCAATCGTGAGATTCCGATTATTGCGGACGACTATGTTGATTTAGCCTTTGGTACCGGCGTGGTTAAAGTGACACCTGCGCACGACTTCAACGACTATGCCGTTGGACAACGTCATCAGTTACCACTCATTAACATCCTTACCCTGGATGCAAAGATTAATGAAAATGCACCTGCTGTCTATCAAGGTCTTGAGCGTTTTGCTGCACGCAAACAAATCGTTGCTGATTTAGATGCTGCCGGTTTATTGGAAAAAGTACAGCCACATAAATTGATGGTGCCACGTGGTGATCGTACTCAAACCATCATTGAGCCCATGCTCACTGACCAATGGTTTGTTGCAGTCTCAAAGCCAAGCCCTGATAACAAATATCAACCTGGCTCATCCATTGCTGGCGCTGCATTAGATGCCGTCACTAAAGGTGATATCAAACTCGTTCCAGAAAATTGGATCAGCACCTATACGCAGTGGTTAGAGAATATTCAAGACTGGTGTATCTCGCGCCAACTCTGGTGGGGTCATCAAATACCTGCCTGGTATGGCGATGATGGGCAGATCTTTGTGGCTCGCTCTGAAGAAGAGGCCAAGGCTAAAGCTGCTGCTGCCGGATACAAAGGTCAACTCAACCGCGACCCTGATGTTTTAGATACTTGGTTTAGCTCTGCACTTGTGCCATTTAGCTCTTTAGGCTGGCCTGAAGAGACTCCAGCCCTCAATCACTTCCTGCCATCCTCAGTACTGGTAACCGGCTTTGACATCATCTTCTTCTGGGTAGCCAGAATGGTGATGATGACTTGTCATTTCACGGGCAAGGTGCCATTCAATACCGTTTATGTCCATGGCTTAGTTCGCGATGCGGAAGGTCAGAAGATGAGTAAGTCCAAAGGAAACACTTTGGATCCAATCGACCTCATTGACGGCATCAAGATTGAAGACTTAGTTGCCAAACGTACCACCGGCTTAATGAATCCCAAGCAAGCTGAAAGTATTGGCAAGAAAACTAAGAAAGAATTTCCGGAAGGCATTCCTGCATTTGGTACGGATGCTCTCCGCTTCACCTTCGCCTCACTCGCATCACTCGGCCGCAATATTAACTTTGACCAGAAACGCTGCGAAGGCTATCGCAACTTCTGCAATAAGCTCTGGAATGCAACTCGCTTTGTGCTCATGAATTGTCCTGGCGATGATGCAGAGAATGGTTTTGCGCCGTGCGACAACCAATGCGGTCCAGAAGGGCAACTAGACTTTTCAGCAGCAGATCGCTGGATTGTTTCCCTATTACAAAGAACCGAGGCTGATGTTGCTAAAGGCTTCCAGAACTATCGATTTGACAATATCGCCACCAGTATTTATCAATTTGTATGGGATGAGTATTGCGATTGGTACTTGGAGTTAGCTAAGGTTCAACTACAAACGGGTACACCTGCACAACAACGTGCGACTCGCCGTACCCTGCTACGTGTTTTAGAAACGATCTTGCGCATGGCGCATCCACTCATTCCATTCATCACTGAAACCCTCTGGCAAACCGTTGGGCCTAAGGTTGGTAAAGAGCTAGCGAAACAGGATAAACAAACCATTGCTCTGCAGCCCTACCCCGTTGCCCAGCTCGATAAGATTGATGAGCAAAGCGAAGCTTGGGTAGCTCAAATTAAATCGATTGTGGATGCCTGTCGTAATCTACGTGGCGAAATGCAAGTCTCACCTGCACTCAAGGTGCCCCTCTGGATTAGCGGACCACAAGACTTCCTGAAGAAGGCAAGCCCATACCTAACTGCCTTAGCCAAGCTATCCGAAGTCAAAATCTATGACGACGAGTCTGCTTTAGAGAAAGATGCTCCAGGTGCACCGATGGCCTTGGTCGGCAATCTCAAGTTATTGCTCAAAATCGAAGTAGATGTGGCAGCCGAGAGAATTCGCCTCAGCAAGGAAATTGAGCGCTTAGCGAATGAGATCACTAAAGCCCGCAGCAAGCTTGGTAACGAAAGCTTCGTAGCTCGTGCTCCAGAAGAGGTAGTTGCCCAAGAAAAGCAGCGCCTTGCCGGCTTTGAGCAAAACCATGAGAAGCTTGTTGCACAATTTGAGCGACTGAAATAAAGCAGCAATACAACTGATCGGAATTTCTATGCCATTAAGTACTAAAGCCGTTACCAAAGCCGTCTTTCCTGTTGCGGGCTTAGGTACGCGTTTCTTACCAGCCACTAAGGCTAGCCCAAAAGAAATGCTCAATGTAGTGGATAAGCCCCTCATTCAGTATGCAGTTGAGGAAGCAATCGCAGCTGGCATTACCGAAATGATTTTCGTTACTGGTCGTAGCAAACGCGCCATCGAAGATCACTTTGATAAAGCTTATGAATTAGAAGCTGAACTCGAAGCAAAAAATAAGCAAGCTCTACTTGAGATCGTACGCAGCGTGAAGCCAAGCCATGTTGATTGTGTGTATGTTCGCCAGCCAGAAGCACTAGGCTTAGGTCATGCTGTCTTATGCGCAGAGAAGCTCGTGCGAGATGAACCTTTTGCCATCATCCTTGCGGATGACTTGCTTGATGGTCAGCCACCTGTACTCAAGCAGATGCTCAAAGTATTTGATGAGCAAAATGGCTCAGTATTAGCAGTAGAAAAAATTGACCCGTCGAAAAGCAGCTCCTACGGCATTATTTCCGGAGCGGAAGTATCTAAGGGTATATATCGCTTAAATGGAATTGTGGAAAAGCCGCAGCCTAAAGATGCACCATCTAACTTAGCGGTAGTTGGTCGCTATGTACTGTCTTCGGACATCTTCAATCACATTCGCAATCTCAAGCCGGGCGCCGGTGGAGAAATCCAACTCACCGATGCCATTGCCTCATTACTTAAAGAAGAGCCGGTATTCGCCTATGAATACGATGGTGTGCGCTATGACTGCGGTAGCAAGCTGGGCTACCTCAAGGCTTCCGTGGAGTTTGCCTTACGCCACCCAGAGGTGAGCACTGAGTTTGCGGCGTATCTAAAGAGCCGCTCCTTAACTTAAGCCTCATAACCCATCTCCCGCGAGATAAAAACAAAAAAGGCAGAAAGTGATTTCTGCCTTTTCTTTTATGCTGAAATTGTTCAGCGCTTGGAGCCCTTTACCTTCTTTTGAGGAAGAAAACCAATACATCGCCCTCGGTAGTGCTAGAGAGAAGTTCATTGCCAGTCTGCTTGGCAAACGCGGGGAAGTCATGTGCTGCACCAGAATCCGTTGCCTTCACTTTGAGCACTTCACCTGACTGCATTGTGGCTAAAGCTTTCTTGGTGCGCAAAATAGGAAGTGGGCAGTTCATGCCAATAGCATCGACCTCGAGATTAAATTCCATGGCATCACTCACTTGGATGCCACCCAATCTTTAACGCCAGCCAAAGCCGCGCCCAGCTTGCTCGGATCGGTACCACCAGCCATCGCCATCTCTGGTTTGCCGCCGCCTTTACCGCCAACTTGCTGAGCAACAAAGTTCACCAAATCACCTGCCTTGACTTTAGTAATCGAGTCCGCAGTCACGCCAGCGATCAAGCCAACCTTGTCACCCTGCACAGAGGCCAAGACAATTGCTGCTGTTTTCAGCTTCGCCTTGAGTGCATCCATGGTCTCGCGTAATACTTGCGCATCAGCACCATCCAAGCGTGCTGCCAATACCTTGAGGCCATTGACATCGATTGCTTGTGTCGCTAATTCATCACCTTGGCTAGCAGCAAGTTTGGAATTCACTTTATCCAACTCACGCTCAGCCTGACGCAAACTTTCTTGCAGCTGGGCAACACGATTTACTAGATCACCCGAGTGGGTTTTCAGAATCGTTGCAGCTTCATTAATTTTGTCTTCCAAGCTTTGCAAGAAGTTCAATGCATTTCTACCAGTAACCGCCTCAACGCGACGGATACCAGCAGCAACACCGCCCTCAGAAACAATCTTCAAGCTACCAATATCGCCAGTGCGGCCTACGTGAGTTCCACCACATAACTCTTTAGAGCTACCGATTTCTAGAACGCGAACTTCATCGCCATACTTCTCGCCAAAGAGCATCATCGCGCCAGTCTTTTGCGCATCATCCAAAGACATTACTTTTCCGGAGGTCGCAGTATTAGCCAAGATCTCGGCATTCACAATATCTTCTATTCGACGAATCTCTGCTGCAGTAATAGGCGCATTGTGAGTAAAGTCAAAACGGGTTTTGCTTGCATCAACCAAAGATCCCTTTTGCTGCACATGGTCGCCCAAGACTTCACGCAATGCTTTATGCAAAATATGTGTAGCGCTGTGGTTACGCATCGTTTCAGTTCTTTGTTCAATATCCACCAAAGCGTTGATTGCATCACCCACTTTGAGTTCGCCTTCTTGCACTTCACCTTGATGACCAAAAACATCAGCCTGAATCTTGAAGGTATCTTCAACGGCAAAACGTACCGCTTCATTGCGCAGCTCACCCTTATCGCCAACCTGTCCACCAGACTCAGCATAGAAAGGGGTGTTATCTAGAACGATCACTGCGGCATCGCCAGCTTTGACAGACTGGACAGCAGAACCATCAACATAGAGTGCCGTTACTTTGGCGCCCTCATGTTTCAAGGTGTCATAGCCATGGAACTGAGTCGGTTTACCCGAGTACTCCAAGCCTTGGGCCACTTTGAACTTGCCAGCCGCCCTTGCTTGATCACGCTGCTTTTGCATAGCCAAATCAAAACCTTCAGCATCCACCGTGACATCGCGCTCGCGGCAGACGTCCGCAGTCAAATCCAATGGGAAGCCAAAGGTGTCGTGCAAACGGAAAGCGGTTTCACCATCAACCGTCTTAGCACCACCAGCAAGTGCACCTTCCAAAATTTCCATACCGTTCGCGATTGTCTGAAAGAAGCGCTCTTCTTCCTGCTTGATCACATCACTCACTTTATCTTTTGCTGCCTGCAACTCTGGATAAGCTTGACCCATCTCTTTTACGAGAGCAGGTACGAGTTGATAGAAGAATGGTTTGCGTGCACCTAATTTGTAGCCGTGACGAATCGCGCGGCGCGTAATGCGACGTAGAACATAGCCACGACCAGCATTACCTGGAATCACGCCATCCACCACGATAAAACTACATGCGCGGATGTGATCCGCAATCACTTTAAGTGATGGGCTATCTGGATCGCAATTCTCACCACCAGCCGCATCAACTGCTTCCTTTGCTGCCTTCAGCAAATTAACAAAGAGATCGATCTCGTAGTTGGAATGCACGTGTTGCAATACGGCTGCGATACGCTCAAGACCCATACCGGTATCTACGCTAGGCTTAGGCAATGGATGCATATTGCCCGCTTCGTCGCGATTGAACTGCATAAATACGTTATTCCAAATCTCAATGTAGCGATCACCATCTTCATCAGGGCTTCCTGGAGGACCGCCAGCAATGTGGGGGCCATGGTCGTAGAAAATTTCTGTACAAGGACCACATGGGCCTGTGTCTCCCATCATCCAGAAGTTATCTGAGGCATAACGCGCACCCTTGTTATCGCCGATGCGAATAATCCTCTCAGTTGGCACTCCGATTTGCTTATTCCAAATCTCATAAGCCTCATCGTCTTCCGCATAAACGGTGACGAGCAGCTTTTCTTCTGGCAATTTAAAGACTTCGGTCAATAAACCCCAGGCAAACTGGATGGCATCTTTCTTAAAGTAATCACCAAAGGAGAAGTTACCCAGCATTTCAAAGAAGGTGTGATGGCGGGCCGTATAGCCCACGTTATCCAAATCATTATGTTTGCCGCCGGCACGAATGCATTTTTGGGCGGTGGTTGCGCGGTTATAGGGGCGCTTATCAAAGCCTAAAAAGACGTCCTTGAACTGGTTCATTCCCGCATTGGTAAATAGCAGGGTTGGGTCATCTCCAGGCACCACAGGGCTGGAAGGGACGATTTGGTGGCCTTTTTGGGCGAAGTAGTCCAGGTATGCCTGGCGAATTTGGGAGACTTTCATGCGAATAATTATCGCATTGGCACTAGTCGGGGGCAAACCCTAGACAAACCCACTCAATCCTGCCTTACAATCCCGTAACATTAATAAATAGATCGGCATTTAAGTCGATATAAGGAGCTCAACTTGAAAATTCGCAATCAACGGGATTTTGGTGCCGGAATCATGTACATGGTTATTGGCCTATTTTTTACTATCGTAGCAACGCAATACCCTATGGGCACTGCAGCCAAAATGGGTCCAGGTTACTTTCCCTTCTATTTAGGGATCCTAATGACACTTTTAGGACTCCTAGTGCTCGTCAAGTCCATGGGCGCCAAAGCGACGATTGAGTCGATTCCTAAGTTCAACTGGAAGATCATGGCGCAAATTACTGGCGCTGTAGTTCTTTATGGCTTACTGCTTCCTAAGATGGGTTTCTTAGTAGCCGTAGTGGTTCTGGTGTTTGTAGCAGCAAGCGCAAGCAAGGAATTTACCTGGAAAGGTACTGTAATCAATGCAGCCTTTTTGGTGACTTTCACTTACTCAGTCTTTGTTGTGGGTCTGAAGCTTCAGTTCCCACTGCTACCTTTCTTCTTACAACAATAACGAACCGGGACTCTGAAAAATGGATTTATTTGCTAATTTAGCCCTCGGTTTCGATACCGCATTTACCTTACAAAACCTGATGTACTGCTTCGTAGGCTGTATTTTGGGCACCTTAATTGGTGTTTTGCCAGGTCTTGGCCCTATCGCAACGATTGCGATGCTCTTGCCTGCCACCTATGCTCTGCCTCCAATTGCAGCCTTGATTATGTTGGCTGGTATTTACTACGGATCACAGTATGGCGGCTCCACAACTGCAATTTTGCTCAATATCCCAGGGGAGACGTCCTCGGTGGTAACGGCAATTGATGGCTACCAAATGGCCAGAAATGGTCGAGCAGGTGTAGCCCTCTTTACTGCTGGTATGGGGTCATTTTTTGCAGGTTGCGTAGCGACATTAGTTTTAGCTGCATTTGCTGCACCTCTTTCTGAGCTGGCATTTAAGTTTGGTCCCGCTGAATATTTCTCCCTAATGGTTTTAGGGTTAATCGGTGCGGTCGTACTGGCTTCTGGCTCCCTAATCAAAGCAATTGGCATGATCATTTTGGGCCTATTAATGGGTCTGATTGGTACCGACGTGAACTCTGGCGTCTCACGCTATGCCTTCGATATCCCTGAGCTGAGTGACGGTATTGGCTTTGTCAGCGTAGCAATGGGTGTGTTCGGCTTTGCTGAAATCATGGGTAACCTGGAAAAAACAGGGGATGACGAGGGCTTCCTCAACAAACTCACCAGCATGGTTCCGACAAAGAATGACCTCAAGCGCATGATTCCTTCGATCTTGCGCGGAACCACCATTGGCTCTGTCCTTGGAATTTTGCCAGGTGGTGGCGCAGCTTTAGCCGCTTTTGGCGCCTACTCCGTAGAAAAGAAGTCATCCAAGCACAGCGCTGAATTCGGTAAGGGTGCCATTGAGGGTGTAGCAGGCCCCGAAGCAGCTAACAATGCTGCAGCTCAAACCTCATTCATTCCATTGCTCACTTTGGGTATCCCACCAAATGCTGTGATGGCTTTGATGGTTGGTGCGATGACAATCCATAACATTCAACCGGGTCCACAAGTAATGACCAGCAACCCAGCCTTGTTCTGGGGTCTGATCGCTTCTATGTGGATTGGTAACGTGATGTTGATTCTCTTGAACTTGCCGCTCATTGGTATTTGGGTCAAGCTCTTGAAGATTCCTTACCGCTTCCTCTATCCAGCGATCCTCGTGTTCTGCTGTATCGGTGTATATACCGTGAACAACACTGTATTTGATGTTTATGTGACTGCAGCCTTTGGCTTAATTGGTTACCTATTCTTCAAGCTGGGTTGCGAGCCTCCTCCATTACTCTTGGGCTTCGTGCTCGGACCAATGATGGAAGAGAACTTCCGTCGCGCCCTATTGTTGTCACGCGGTGATTTCACCACCTTCGTAACCCGCCCACTTTCCTTAGGTCTGCTAATCGCAGCAGCCCTCTTGGTTGTGATCGTGGCCTTGCCAGCGGTTAAGAAAACCCGTGAAGAGGCTTTCGTAGAGGATTAATTCTCGAATGCTTCCCAGAAACGAGCCCGCAGCAGTTTGCGGGCTTTTTCTTTCTGGGCAGGGGATTTCTCTACAATGAGCGCATGTCCCAAGATAGCAAGCCATCTAAATCACCTGCCGGCACTATTGCTGAGCCCTCTAACTTTTTGCGCCAGATCATTGATCACGACCTGGCGAGTGGCGCCTATCAGAACCGCAGTAATCGAGATGGCCAAGCTATCCCCTCCATCATTACGCGCTTTCCGCCCGAACCCAACGGCTACCTCCATATTGGTCACGCCAAAAGTATTTGCCTCAACTTTGGCTTAGCTCTTGATTACAACAATCAAGTAGGTGGTGCACGTTGCAATATGCGCCTCGACGATACCAATCCAGTGAAAGAAGATATTGAGTACGCTGAAAGCATTTTGGATGCCGTTAAATGGTTGGGATTCGATTGGGGCACACACCTTTATCATGCAAGTGATTACTTTGACCAACTCTATGAGTTTGCAGAAATTCTGATTCAAAATGGCAAAGCTTATGTTGATAGTCAAAGCGCTGACGACATCCACACCAATCGCGGCAACTTTGGCCAAGCTGGAAAAAACAGCCCATACCGCGATCGCACGCCTGATGAAAATCTTGCCTTATTCCGCGAGATGCGTGATGGAAAATTCAAGGATGGTGAACATGTTCTGCGCCTGAAGATTGATATGGCGCATCCAAATATTGTGATGCGTGACCCTGTGGTTTATCGCATTCGTCACACTGATCACCACCGAACCGGTAGCAAGTGGTGCATCTATCCTTTATATGATTTCACACACTGCATTTCAGATGCATTGGAAAATGTTTCACACTCGATCTGCACGCTGGAGTTTGAAAATAATCGCCCGCTCTATGACTGGATCGTAGCCTCACTGGCTGAGCTAGGGATCTTCAAAAATCCGGTTCCACATCAGTATGAATTCGCTCGCCTCAACCTCACTTACACCATCACCAGCAAGCGCAAGTTACTGCAATTGGTAGAAGAAAAACATGTAGATGGCTGGGATGATCCGCGCATGCCAACTATCGTAGGCATCCGACGTAGAGGTTACACACCAGAGAGTATTCGTTTGTTCTGCGAACGTATTGGGGTTTCTAAGGCAGATAGCTGGATTGATATGAGTACCCTAGATCAAGCCTTACGGGATGATCTAGAAACCAAAGCCCCACGGGCCACAGCGGTTCTCAAGCCACTCAAACTCGTGATTGAAAACTTTGATGCTTCTGCAAGCGAGCCCTGCTCCGCTCCGCGCCACCCCCAGCATCCTGAGTGGGGTAATCGTGAGTTTCATTTCACAAAAGAATTGTGGATTGAAGAAGATGACTTTATGAAAGATCCTATTAAAGGATTCTTTAGACTCTATCCACCGATTGGTGATCAAGCCGGTGGACGTGTCCGCTTACGTCATGGCTTTGTGATTGAGTGCACTGGCTTTGAAGTTGATTCTGCTGGTAAGGTGATTCAAGTCAACGCAATCCACTTCCCAGATAGTAAGAGTGGCACTCCTGGCTCAAATAATTACAAGGTGAAGGGCAACATTCATTGGGTCAGCGCGGCAGAAGCTGTACCTGCACAAGTGCGTCTTTACGACCATTTGTTTAATGACCCACACCCCGATAGTGGTGATAAGAATTTCCTTGATGCCATCAATCCAAATTCTAAGCAAACGATTACTGCTTACTTAGAACCTTGCATGAAAGACGCTAAAGCAGAAGATCGCTTCCAGTTTGAGCGCCACGGCTACTTTGTTGCAGACCAAAGCGATTCCAAACCAGGTCAGCCCGTATTTAATCGTACAGTCGGACTTAAGGACTCTTGGAAATAGTTTTCAGAAACTCTGCGACGCTGGGATAGCGTAGCGGGGTTTTTAATTCTGGCAGTCGTGCATTACTTACGCGTCGCGACTCCCGCATAAAAGACCACAGCATTGGAGATACGATTTTTTCTAACTGCTCGGCTGGCAATCTTGATGGTCGCTCTAAACCAAAAGCATCAGCCACCTCATCAAAGTAATCACCCATCTTGGTTTCACCACCATCACAGGCATTAATGACACGCTGTGGCTTGCCGTGATAGACGGCAGCACAAATCAACCTAGCTAAATCATCACTCTGTATGTGATTCGAGTAAGCGTCCTCAGTTGGGTTTAAGGCGGGTGTACCCGCCTGAATTCGCTCAACCGGCAATCGGTCGACAGCATAAATACCTGGCACGCGCAGGATGGTCAGTGCGACTCCATGAGCTGGAGCCCAAAGACGTAGGCAATTTTCTGCATCCACTCTTCGCTTGGCTCGCTCGCTTTGGGGGTTGACTGGGGTTACTTCACTCACCCTGCCACCCGCATGATCCCCATACACACCAGTAGTACTCACATAAATCAAGCGCCCAACAGTATCGGAGCCTTGGGCTAAAATTCGAAGGAGGTTGCGAGTTCGGCAATCGCGATGACCTGTATTTTGGGGTGGTGCCAAGTGGATCACGGTTTGCGCTAACCCACTTAAACGCCACAAGCTATCAGGCTTATCCAGATCCCCCAAAACAGGTATCGCGCCAACTGCTCTCAACTCCTGAAAACGGTTTTTCTGGGAAGTTAAGGCATATACGCGATGACTTCGAGCAAGCTGCTTGGCAACACGCAGGCCAATGTCACCACAGCCGATGATCAGGATTCGAGATTTACCAAAAGATTGCATAAGTAACATCGTAACGATTTATTGAAAGGAATGAGAGTGTCTTACCAAGTCACGCTCAAGGCGAGCGACAAACAATTTATCGTCCAGAAGGATGAGACCCTTCTAGAAGCAGCCTTACAACAAGGCATTACCCTGCCCTATGGCTGCAAAAATGGTGCTTGTGGGTCTTGTAAGGGCAAGGTTTTAGAGGGTCAGGTGGAGCATGGTCAACATAGTGCTGCCGCTTTAAGTCCAGCTGATGAAGCCGCTGGAGGCACTTTATTTTGCTGCGCTCATCCAAAATCAGACCTTGTCATTGAGGCTCGTGAAGTTCAAGGTGCAGGTGATATTGCTATCCGCAAAGTGCCTTGTCGCGTGAATGCGATTTCAAAACCCAGCGCAGATGTGGCAATTCTGAAACTGCAATTGCCGGCTGCTGAGCGCTTTCAATTTCTGGCGGGTCAGTATTTAGAATTCCTACTCAAGGATGGGCAGCGCCGCGCCTACTCGATTGCCAATGCGCCCGATCAAGAGGGTCCTCTTGAGTTACACATACGCCACCTGCCAGGCGGACTCTTTACCGACTTCGTCTTTGGTGCAAAAGACCCCGCATTAAAAGAAAAGGATATCCTGCGTTTTGAAGGCCCATTAGGAAGCTTCTTCTTAAGAGAAGATTCCAAGAAGCCCATCATCTTCGTTGCGGCAGGCACCGGCTTTGCGCCGATTAAATCCATCGTCGAGCAAATGCAGCTCAAAAAGATTCAGCGTCCAATTCATCTGTATTGGGGTGGACGGCGCCCAAGCGACCTCTACCTCGATGGGCTCTGTCAGTCATGGGCAAGAGATAATCCAGACTTCAAATACATTCCGGTCATTTCAGATGCCCTGCCAGAGGATCAATGGGCTGGACGTACAGGCTTTGTCCATCAAGCTGTAATCGCTGACCATGCCGACATGAGCCCTTGCCAGGTCTATGCCTGCGGAGCGCCTGTCATGGTCAATGCAGCCCGCCAGGACTTTGTATCTCAGTGCAAGCTACCTGAAGAGGAATTCTTTGCAGACTCCTTTACCAGCGCTGCCGATCTCGCGACAAACTAGCCTGCTAGGCGTGATAATAGAAACCTCAATTGATCTCACTTTGCACACGATATGAATAAGCCAGCCCAGTCCGTAGATGCCCACTCAGTGATGTTTATTACCCCAAGACCAGAAGTAGCCATGGTTGAGGGTAAAGGCTCGTGGCTCACCGATAACAATGGCAAGCGCTACTTAGACTTCTTGCAAGGTTGGGCAGTGAACTGCCTTGGTCATAGCAACCAAGGCATGATTGAGGCGCTTAATGCGCAGGCTAAGAAGCTCATTAACCCGAGTCCGGCGTTTTATAACGAGCCGATGATTCGCTTATCGAATTTACTGACTGATAACAGTTGCTTTAACAAAGTATTTTTCGCTAACAGCGGAGCTGAAGCCAATGAAGGCGCTATCAAGCTGGCGCGTAAATGGGGTCAACTCAACAAGTCTGGCGCCTTTGAAATCATCACTTTTGATCACAGCTTTCATGGTCGCACCTTAGCAACCATGAGCGCGTCCGGCAAGCCAGGCTGGGACACCATGTTTGCTCCACAAGTTCCCGGCTTTCCAAAAGCAGATTTAAATGATTTAGATTCCGTCAAAAAACTGGTGACTGATAAAACCGTTGCAGTCATGCTCGAGCCGGTTCAAGGCGAAGGCGGCGTAATCCCAAGCACTAAAGAATTTATGCAAAGCCTGCGTCAATTCACTAAAGAAAACAATATTTTGTTAATCGTGGATGAAGTGCAGGCTGGCTGTGGTCGTACTGGAAAATTATTTGCCTATCAACATTACGGCATCGAACCAGACATCATGACCCTAGGTAAGGGCATTGGTGGTGGCGTTCCTCTGGCAGCGCTATTAGCAACTGATGCAGTTGCTTGCTTCGTTCCAGGCGATCAAGGTGGCACCTATAACGGTAACCCACTCATGACTGCTGTTGGTATCAGCGTGATCGAACAACTATTAGCGCCAGGTTTTCTGGAGTCTGTTCGCGCTAAAGGCGAGTTACTGAGCAAAGAATTACTAGCTATTTCCGCAGAATTTAATTTAGAAGGTGAGCGCGGCGAAGGCTTGTTGCGCGCCCTCATGTTGAGCAGTGATATTGGCGGCAAGCTAGTTGAACTCGCTCGCGACAGAGGTCCAGAGGGGTTGCTCATTAACTCGCCAAGACCTAATCTGTTGCGCTTTATGCCCGCGCTGAATGTATCTGATGATGAAATTCGTCAGATGTGCAATATCTTGAGAGAGTTGCTCAAGCAAGTTGCCTAAAAGCATCTCGATAAAATGCGATAAAGGAGCCTATAGGCTCCTTTATTTTTATAACTAGCCAACTAAATTCTTTGGCAGCGAGAAGATGATGTCTTCGACCACACCCTCAAGATTACGAATAGATCGCGGGCCAAACTCCTGAATCTTTTCCACAATCGAGAGCGCTAGACTTTCTGGAGCTGACGCACCCGCAGTAAGACCCACTCGCTTCTTGCCGGCAAACCATTCTGCTTGCAGTTGTTCGGGGGCATCCACCATGTAAGCAGGTACACCCAACTTTTCAGCTAATTCACGCAAGCGATTCGAGTTGGAGCTAGCTTTGCTTCCCACCACAATAACAACCTCAACTTGAGGTGCCATAAATTTGACGGCATCTTGACGGTTCTGAGTGGCATAACAAATATCTTGTTTGCGCGGCTGAACAATATTCGGAAATTTTTGAGTTAAGGCATCAACAATTTCTTTTGTCTCATCTACAGAGAGGGTGGTTTGAGTTACGAAAGCAATTTTATCATGCTCAGCAAAAGGTAGCTGAGCAACATCCGCTACTTTTTCAATCAGATGAACACCCTTTTCCACCTGACCCATCGTGCCCTCAACTTCCGGATGCCCGGCATGGCCAATCATCAAAACTGTAAAACCATCTTTACACATCTTGACGACTTCAAGATGAACCTTAGTAACCAAGGGACAGGTGGCGTCATAGACCTGCAGCCCCCGCGCCTCAGCATCTTGGCGAACCTCTTGAGAGACACCATGGGCACTAAAGACCACGATGCCCCCTTTAGGAACCTCATGCAACTCGTCAACAAATACGGCACCTTTTTCACGCAGTCCGTTTACGACATAAGCATTGTGAACAATTTCATGGCGTACATAAATTGGAGCACCAAAACGAGTCAGCGCTTCATTCACAATATTGATTGCACGATCAACGCCCGCGCAAAAGCCGCGAGGCTGCGCCATCAAAATTTCTGCAGTGTCTTGCGCGCTAGATGGGTTGATCATAAGTTACAGAATCGCAACGATTTCAGCTTCGAAGGTAACAGGCCTTCCTGCAAGAGGGTGATTGAAATCAAACCACGCACCCTCCTCATTAATGGATTGCAATACACCGGCATATTGCGCGCCACCAGGAGCGTTAAATTCGATTACGTCACCCGGACTAAATTCCACATCATCATCGCGCCCCTCTTTGAGTGCGCCCAAAGAAACCCACTGAATTAATTCTTCTTTACGCTCGCCAAAACTCTCTTCCGGCGGAAGTAAAGCGCTTTTCTTTTCACCCACACCCAATCCAATTAATACCTTTTCAAAACAAGGCGCAAATTGACCCGAACCCATCAACACCGTCGCAGGACGATCGATAAAAGTATTGATGTAATCATCCCCGCTAGGCAAAGTCAGCCGATAGTTGAGGGTCAAGAAGGAGTTGGGCAAAACCGTAAGCTTAGTCATAAGGTAATTGTATCTAGGCCTGACCGCAGCGTGCACTCACCGATTACGGATTGGCCCAAAATGGAGCAGCCTCGCGAGAAACTGCGCGCCCTTGGAGCATCGGCCTTAAGCGATGCCGAATTACTGGCAATCTTTCTGCGCGTTGGAGTCAAAGGTAAAACTGCCGTGGCATTAGCCGAGGATCTGCTTCACCATTTTGGCAATTTGCCATGTCTGCTGTCCTGCACGCCAGAGGAATTAACCCAGATTCACGGCATGGGTATTTCAAAATGGTCGCAAATTCAGGCGGCATATGAGCTTGTCAAGCGCAGTCTCGAGAAAACCCTCTCCCAGGAGTCGGTCTTCTCATCACCAAGATATATCAGAGAATTTTTGCAAGCCAGATTTGGCCGCTTGCCACACGAAGTCTTCCTTTGCCTACATCTTGATTCCCGACTGCACCTAATTGAGTGCCAGGAGCTCTTTAGAGGCTCGCTAACCCACACTGCGGTTTACCCCCGAGAAATCCTCAAAGAAGCCCTTGCGAGGAACGCTAGCGCCCTCATAGTGGCTCATAACCACCCCAGCGGAAACCCACTCCCCAGCATTGCCGACCAGGAATTAACCAAGACACTGTCCAAGGCCTTGCAGTTAGTCGATATTCCACTCTTAGATCACTGCATAGTCAGTGACAGCGGTTTTTTCTCATTTTCAGATGCAGGTCTTATGAAAGATGGCTAAAATTAGAAGTGAATACTAACTTAATGGCTAATTTTGACAGATATTCGAGATTGGACAGGTAAATCCTTAAAACTAAAGCGAATTAGGGGTAGATCAAACTAGGCGGAGACTGATACAATCTTCTTTTTTCGCAATTAATGGAGTTATGTCATGGCAAAAGTTTGCCAAGTCACTGGGAAGAAGCCGATGGTTGGCAACAATGTATCCCATGCAAACAATAAAACGAAGCGTCGCTTTTTGCCGAATTTGCAAAATCGTCGTTTCTGGGTTGAATCTGAAAACCGTTGGATTAGCTTGCGCTTAACCAATGCTGGTTTGCGCGTTATCGACAAAAACGGCATCGATGCTGTGTTGTCTGATCTCCGTGCACGTGGCGAAATTTAAGGAGCGCACAAATGGCTAAAGGCGGCAGAGAAAAAATCAAATTAGAGTCATCAGCAGGTACTGGTCACTTCTATACAACTTCAAAAAACAAGCGTACTAAGCCTGAGAAAATGGAGATCATGAAATTCGATCCAACCATTCGCAAGCACGTTGCTTATAAAGAAACAAAGCTCAAGTAATTTATCGGTTCGATATTTATTTGCAGCAAATAAAAAACCCGCTATATCAGCGGGTTTTTTATTGCCTCGATTTTCACCAAGATTAAAAATCAACCCATCTCTTAAGCGTAACGACGCAATCTCAAAGAGAAGTCACGCAGACTGGATAAGCCACTCTCTTCGGCGCGCTGACACCAAGTGTGCAACTGAGATACCAGTTGATCACCCGTGGCATTAGATCGACTCCAAATGGCCTGCAAATCGCGGCGCATCTCAATCATCTTGCGAAGCTGCGCATTACTTGCCATCAACTCCTCTAGCTTGATTTTTTCTTCCGCAGTCAAACGAGATTCATCTTTACCCAACCAAGTGCGCGCATCTCTCAAGTGAGCCGCCAAGACTTGCATATGCTGAACTTCATGGTTAAAGAAAGTGCTCAGGGTCTTGCTATAGCGAGCCATGATTTCATAACGGTTTGCAATGATGGCTTCGAGCGTGCCTTGATCGGCAGGACGTAAGTCGCTCAGCACTGGCTTAGGGGAAGCCTTCTTCACCTTAGCCAAGCCCACAGCACTCATCATCTGAATGTACATCCAACCAATATCAAATTCATACCACTTACTAGAGAGCTTGGCGCTAGTAGCAAAGGTGTGATGGTTGTTATGCAACTCTTCGCCACCGATCAAAATTCCCCAAGGGAAAATGTTTCTTGAGGCATCTTCGCAGTCGTAATTACGATAACCCCAATAGTGACCAATGCCATTAATAATTCCAGCAGCAGTAATTGGGATCCACAACATTTGCACTGCCCACACGGTTAAGCCAATGGCCCCAAACAAAATGACGTCGATGATTAACATCAAGGCCACGCCTTGCCATGAAAACTTAGAGTAGACGTTGTGCTCGAGCCAATCATCTGGCGTACCGTGGCCAAACTTCTCTAAAGTCTCTTGATTGTGTGACTCTTTTTTGTATAACTCAGCGCCACGTGACAGTACGGTAGTAATACCCAGAACTTGCGGGCTATGTGGATCATCCACAGTCTCGCACTTGGCATGGTGCTTGCGATGAATCGCCGCCCATTCTTTGGTCACCATGCCGGTAGTGAGCCAAAGCCAAAGCCGAAAAAAGTGAGACATGATTGGATGTAGATCTAAGGCACGGTGCGCCTGGCAACGATGCAAGAAAATAGTCACGCTAGCAATCGTGATGTGGGTGGCGACCAAAGTAAAAACCAGAATCTGCCACCAAGACCAATCTAAGTAGCCATTGGCAAGCCAATTGAGAAATACATCAAAACCTGAAGCTGAGTTCAAAAGGGATTCCTTAAGAGGAGGTGTAAACCCTTATTTTAGTTCTTTAGCGACTTTCTTGGCCTTGACATGGATCTCTTTTTTCTCACCCTTTGCATCATCCTGATCGATCTTTTCTACCGGGGCAGCCGCCTTCTTCTGAAATACAGCCCCAAAGAAGCCGTCTGTTCCGTGAATATGGGGCCAGAGCTGCCACCAAGGATTGTCGGGGCTGCATCCCACAGGAATTTTATCCTTTGGAAACAACGACTTAAGAACATCAGCTGCCGGAACAACCTCAAAATTAGGGTGCTTTGCCAGGAAATCTTCTGCAATTTGCTGGTTTTCTTGCGGCAACAGACTGCAAGTGGCGTAAACCAAGCGGCCACCTGGCTTCAATAGCCGACTTGCCGAAGCCAGAATATTCATCTGCTTTTGATTGAGCTCCAGCACGCCCTCAGGGGTCTGGCGCCATTTGAGATCCGGGTTGCGGCGCAAAGTACCCATGCCACTACAGGGCGCGTCCACTAAAACGCGGTCAATCTTGCCGGCTAGACGTTTGATCTTGGTGTCATTCTCACTGTCAATCCAGACTGGGTGGACGTTAGAAAGGCCGCTACGGGCTTGTCGTGGCTTCAAATTGGCTAAGCGACGTTCAGATGTATCCAGGGCATATAAACGCCCTGTGGAGCGCATGATTGCGCCAATTGCCAAGGTCTTGCCGCCGGCACCGGCACAAAAGTCCACCACCATCTCACCACGTTTCGGGGCGAGCAAATAAGCGAGCAGCTGACTACCCTCATCTTGCACCTCAAACATCCCTGCTTTAAAGCCAACCGTATTTTGCAAAGCAGGCTTACCCATGATGCGAACACCATCAGGAGCGTAAGGAGTGGGGATTGCTTGATAGCGACCACCAAGAGCATTCATCTCAGCAAGCAATTGCTCGCGAGTTGTCTTCATGGTGTTTGCACGCAAATCCAAAAGGGCTGGATGCATGAGTGATTTAGCTAGTGCTTCGCGTGATTCTTCACCAGGATATTTTCCAAAAGCATCCCATAACCACTCGGGCAAATTATTCCGAACTAAGGGATTAAGCGCGGATGGATCAACCGTTGCAAAACGTTGCAACCACTCGTACTCACCCGTCTTTAATACGTGAGCTAAATCAGCAATTGCGCTCTCAGCACGGTTAGCGGAACCTAAACCACCTTCAGACAAAGCAGACAGCAAACCCAATAGGGCTAAGCGTCTAGCCTGTGAGCCCTCGCCACTGGAAGCGAACTGTGAGAACTCATTTTTACGACGCAAGATAGCAAAAGCACTCTCAGCAATCAAGGCGCGATCACGATTACCTAGCTGAGGTTCAGAGCGGAAATACCGGCTGACGACACGATCAGCTGGTTGCTCGAAATTGAGTAGCTCGGGAAGCAAGCGCTCCAAATGAATTGCATGCTGAGGCAAAGCCTTGGCATTGGAAAAGTTTTTCTGGCCTTCGGGCGCAATGATGTTTCCGCTCGCATTACGACGCTCTGGGCGACGTAATGGATCTTTGGATTTGGCGGCGTAACTTTTTTGTGGGCCTAGGCGTGATCCGGATCTAGATCCAGACTTTGAGCCGATACCAGCTCCGCGGGATGAACGTTCTTTACTCATAATTTAATTAATTGCGACTCCGGTGGTTGAACCTGAACTTGATTACCTTCTATTCGCAATCGTCCATCAAGGAACCATTTTACGGCCCGTGGGTAAATCTGATGCTCAGCAGCCAAAACGCGCGCTGCCAAACTATCTGCATCATCGTCTGGAAGTACTGGAACCGAGGCCTGGCAGATGATGGGGCCTTCGTCCACGCCCTCGGTGACAAAGTGCACGCTGGCGCCATGCTCAGCCACACCCGCCTCCAAAGCCCGCTCATGGGTATGCAAACCTGGGAAGGCTGGCAACAAGGCGGGGTGAATATTGATGAGTCGACCCTCAAAATGACGAATAAAGCCCGGGGTCAGAATGCGCATAAAACCCGCTAGAACGACCAAATCCGCACCCAATTCATCGATTTTCGCAATCAGGGCGGCATCAAAAGACTCACGCGTGGCATGTTCTTTGTGCTCAATAGCAAAGGCAGGAATGCCCTGAGAGCGAGCAAAATCAAGGCCCTTAGCCGCAGAGTGATTAGCGATCACCCCTGCAAAAGTGACGGGCCACTGCTCTTTTTGAGCTGTTTTGACGATGGCCTCGAAATTGGATCCGCGGCCTGAGATTAAGGTGACGATAGATGGCATGCCCACAATATAATTGATGGTTACCCCGAAAGCGACCCTGAAAGCGATTTAGTGAACGTATTCCGTGGCCCCACCCAGTTTTCTGCAGGACCGGCTTGTGCCTTAACCATCGGTAATTTCGATGGCGTGCACAGGGGTCATCGCGCCCTGCTCAAGCAACTGAAGGATGGCGCCCAAGAACGTGACTTGGCTAGCTGCGTGATGACTTTCGAGCCACACCCTAAAGAATTCTTTTCCCCAGAACAGGCTCCGCCACGGATTCTGAATTTGCGCGACAAGCTTGCTGCGTTTGCGGGCATTGGCATTGATCGTGTAGTAGTGGAGCATTTCAATAAAGCATTTGCGCGCCTCATCCCCGAAGAATTTGTTTCTGAAATTATTGTCAAACAACTCAATGCCAAATGGATTTTGATTGGCGATGATTTTTGCTATGGTGCAAAACGTGCTGGTAACTTTGCAAGCCTAAAGACAGCCGGTGAAAAATTGGGTTTTGAAGTTTCCAGTATTCACACCGTAAAAGAAGATGGCGAAAGAATTTCCAGCTCGGCACTACGCAATGCATTGGCCAATGGAAATATGGATCAAGCAGCCAAATTGCTAGGGCGTCCTTACGGCATCTCTGGTCATGTCATTCATGGGCAAAAGCTGGGGCGCACCTTAGGCTTCCCAACACTCAATCTCGCTGTTGCCAATCACCTGCATCATCGCAAGCCCGCCTGCTCTGGCATCTTTACCGCCCAAGTCTTGGGACTTGGAGACAAGCCACTGCCTGCTGTAGCTAGCCTTGGCGTGAGGCCAACCGTCGAAGATGAAGGTCGCGTATTACTTGAGACCCACATCTTTGATTACAACGCTGATGCCTACGGAAAAATTATTACCGTTGAGCTCTTAGAAAAAATCCGTGACGAGGCGAAGTACTCTGACCTCGATACCCTTACCAAAGCGATTGCATCTGATGCAGCGCATGCCAGAAATTATTTCCAGAAAAAAACTTATGTCTGAAAAAGAAAACTCTTATCCCGTCAATCTTCTAGAAACATCATTTCCGATGCGTGGAGATTTGCCAAAACGTGAACCACAATGGGTTGCACAGTGGCAAAAAAATAAACTCTACGAAAAGATTCGTGCGGCGCACGCTAATCAACCAAAGTTCATCTTGCATGATGGCCCCCCATATGCAAACGGTGATATTCATATTGGTCATGCGGTAAATAAGATCCTCAAGGACATGATCGTGAAGTCCCGCTGGTTAATGGGCTTTGACTCTGCCTATGTCCCGGGCTGGGATTGTCATGGCATGCCGATTGAGATTCAGATTGAAAAAGAATTTGGTAAAAATTTACCGACTGCCGAAGTTCAATCAAAAGCACGTGCCTACGCTAAGGTGCAAGTAGACAAGCAGAAGAAAGACTTTGAGCGTTTGGGCGTTCTAGGCGACTGGAACAACCCCTATCTCACCATGAACTTCCGCAATGAAGCCGATGAAATTCGTGCGCTTGGGAAGATCTGGGAAAAGGGCTACGTCTTCCGCGGGCTCAAGCCAGTGAACTGGTGTTTTGATTGCGGCTCTGCATTAGCTGAAGCTGAAGTGGAATATCAAGATAAAACCGACCCAACAGTCGATGTTGGTTTTGCTTTTGATGATGCACAGCGTCCACAACTTGCAAAAGCGTTTGGTCTGCCTGAGATTCCAGCCAAACCTGGAATGATTGTGATTTGGACAACAACACCTTGGACTATTCCGTCAAACCAAGCACTCAATGTTCACCCAGAACTCACTTATGCCCTAGTAGACACCGGCGATAAGCTACTCATTTTGGCAAAAGATCGAGTAGAAACTTGTCTGGAAGATTTTGGGCTTGAAGGCAAAGTCATCGGCACTTGTTTAGGTAGTCAATTAGCCAACATCTCGTTCTGGCATCCGCTGGCGCCATTGCATGAGGGATACAAACGCCTCTCACCAATTTATCCTGCCGAATACGTCACGCTGGATACGGGTACTGGTGTAGTGCACTCTGCACCAGCCTATGGTGAGGAAGACTTTAAGTCTTGCAAGGCAAATCAGTTAGCAGATAAAGACATTCTGAATCCAGTTATGGGTAATGGCGTCTACGCATCTTGGTTGCCACTCTTTGCCAATGAATATATCTGGAAAGCCAATCCGAAGATTGTCGAAGCTATGCGTGAGGCAGGCAGCCTTTTGCGTGACAAGACTTATACCCACTCTTACATGCATTGCTGGCGCCATAAGTCGCCGATTATTTATCGTGCGACCTCACAGTGGTTTGCAAGTATGGATAAGAAGCCTTCTGATGGCAGTGCAAGTTTGCGTGAGACTGCATTAGCAGGTATCGAGAACACGGAGTTCTTCCCAGCTTGGGGCAAGCAGCGCTTGAACAGCATGATTGCTAACCGCCCAGACTGGACCTTGTCACGTCAGCGTCAGTGGGGCGTGCCGATGGCTTTCTTTGTTCATAAGGAAAGTGGTGAGCCACATCCGCGCACAGTGGAGTTGCTCGAAGAAATCGCTAAGCGCGTTGAAAAAGAAGGTATTGAGGCTTGGCAAAAATTAGAGGTTGCCGAGCTACTTGGTGAAGAAGCGTCTCAATATGAAAAAAATCGCGACACCTTAGATGTCTGGTTTGACTCCGGGACTACGCACTGGCACGTTATTCGTGGCTCACATCGCAACGAGCTCTATCGCCCTGAAGCTGAAAATGCAGATGGTCGCTTGGCTGACCTTTACCTTGAAGGCTCAGATCAACATCGCGGCTGGTTCCACTCTTCCCTACTTACAGGCGCCATGCTCGATGGCAAGCCACCTTACAAGGCGCTGTTGACACACGGCTTTACCGTCGATGGTCAAGGTCGCAAGATGAGTAAGTCCGTAGGTAATGTGATTGCCCCGCAGCAAGTTGCTGATAAGTTGGGTGCAGAGATTATTCGTCTATGGGTAGCATCTACCGATTATTCCGGCGAGATGACGATCTCCGATGAGATTCTGAAACGGGTAGTGGAAAGCTATCGCCGTATTCGCAATACATTGCGCTTCTTGCTGGCCAACCTATCTGACTTTGATCCAAGCAAGCATGCGATGCCCGCAAGCGAATGGCTAGAGATTGATCGCTACGCTGTTGCCCTCGCCAATCAGCTTCAGCAAGATGTACAAGCACACTACAAGGCTTATGAATTCCAACCCGCTGTAGCGCGTATGCTGACTTTCTGTTCAGAAGACTTGGGCGGCTTCTACTTAGATATTCTGAAAGACCGTCTCTATACAAGCGCGCCAGACTCTAAAGAGCGTCGCGCGGCCCAGAACGCCCTCTTCCACATCACCCGCAACCTACTCAAGTGGCTTGCACCATTCCTCTCCTTTACCGCTGAGGAAGCCTGGTCATCATTCCCGCATTGTGCGGATGAGAAGTTAAGTGAATCGATCTTCATGGAAGAATTCGGCACCTTCCCAGAAATTGCCCAAGCTACTGAACTTCTTGCCAAATGGAATCGTGTTAGAGAAATTCGTTCCGAGGTAACGAAGGCGATTGAGATTGAACGTGAAGCCGGCAATGTAGGCTCATCACTTCAAGCAGAGCTCACTATCAAGGTGGGTGATATTGATTTTGCAATCTTGCATTCTCTTGAAGATGACTTACGCTTTGTGACCATCACCTCCAGCGCTAATCTAGAGCTCAGCAATGCAGGTCTCGAAGTACTCGTTCGTGGCAGTCAATACAAGAAGTGTGGCCGTTGTTGGCACCACACTGCTGACGTTGGCAGCAATACCGAACATCCAGAGTTGTGCGGTCGCTGCATTAGCAATCTCTTCGGGGATGGTGAATCACGCTTATTTGCGTAAACAAAAGATACGCAGACCAATCAAGATCCATGAACGCAAACCCATCACTTCTCCGTTACCTAGCGATTGCAGTCGTCACGCTATTGCTAGACCAATTGAGTAAATGGTCTGCCTTAAGTAATCTGCAATTAGGGGTGCCTGAACCTGTTTTGCCATTCATGAACTGGTTGCTACTTTTCAATCCAGGAGCAGCTTTTTCTTTTTTAGCGCAGAGCTCGGGTTGGCAGCGTTGGTTCTTTACGGTCCTTGGCTTAGCAGCTTCCGCTTACATTCTCTGGTTGCTACGCAAGAGCCTAGGCGACAAAATCCTCTGCTGGGCCCTCAGCCTTATTCTGGGTGGTGCACTAGGCAATGTGCTGGATCGCATCCTGTATGGCGCTGTAGTGGACTTTATTGACCTGCATTACGCCAACTGGCATTGGCCGGCTTTCAATATTGCAGATAGTGCTATCTGCATCGGCGCAGCTCTCATCATTTGGGGCGAGTTACGCAAGTCATTTGGCAAAACCTCCCAATCCCTATAAGCTGGCACCATGCAATCACTTTTAAATAAGAAAATCGTTCTGGGCATTTCGGGCGGCATTGCGGCCTATAAGTCTGCTGAGCTAGCACGTCAGTTGATGCAAGAAGGTGCCAGCGTTCAAGTGGTGATGACGGAAGCCGCTCAGCAATTTGTGACACCAGTCACTATGCAGGCGCTCACAGGTAATCCGGTTTACACCAGCCAATGGGATAGCAGCATTGCTAATAATATGGCTCACATTGAACTCTCTAGAGCAGCAGACGCAATTTTGATTGCTCCGGCAAGTGCGGATCTGATGGCTAAGCTCTCCCTCGGCTTGGCAGACGACTTACTCTCCACTCTTTGCCTTGCAAGAGATTGCCCTCTGTTACTGGCTCCTGCCATGAATAAGCAGATGTGGGAACACGCAGCAACACAAAGAAGTGCAGAGAGACTGATTGCGGACAAAGTTACTTTACTTGGTCCAGCAAGTGGCTTTCAGGCATGTGGCGAAGTAGGCTACGGACGCATGCTCGAGCCCGCAGAAATTACCGAACAACTCATTGCCTTTTTTCAGAAGAAACCGTTAGCAGGCAAACGCGTACTCGTTACTGCAGGCCCCACCTTTGAAGCGATTGACCCCGTACGCGGCATCACTAACCGTAGCTCAGGCAAGATGGGCTTTGCGATCGCTCGTGCAGCAGTTGAGGCTGGCGCAGAAGTTCACCTCATAGCCGGCCCTTGCGATTTAGATACCCCGCTAGCCGCAACCGGAAAAATTACCCGCACTAACGTAGTCAGCGCCAAAGAAATGCACGCAACCACA
The DNA here is from genome assembly GCA_041179645.1 of Pseudomonadota bacterium. Taxonomy (GTDB): domain Bacteria; phylum Pseudomonadota; class Gammaproteobacteria; order Burkholderiales; family Burkholderiaceae; genus Polynucleobacter. The sequence continues at coordinate 239,356 of JBEGSZ010000002.1, read as the reverse complement.
ATACAATCTTCCGACTGCGATATTTTCTTTGCAGTTGCAGCGGTGGCTGACTGGGGCATCGCCAAGCCCGCTAAAGAAAAGATTAAACGTCAAGATAAGCAGGCTCCAGCTCTAGAATTCACTGCAAACCCAGATATTCTTGCTGATGTAGCGAAAACGGTCAAAACCAAAAGCGGTAAGTTGCACCCCTACTGCGTAGGCTTTGCAGCAGAATCTACCGACCTCCAAAAAAATGCTGAAGAGAAACGCAAGCGCAAAGGCATTCCAATGGTCGTCGGTAATATTGGCCCAGATACCTTTGGCAGTGACCTCAATCAACTACTCATCGTTGATGAGGGTGGCATCAAGAAAATTGCTAAAGCTGAAAAACTGCAGCTTGCACGCCAACTGATTCAGTTGGTCGCCAAAAAAATCTAGTTTCACCCAAAACTTATTCCACTGACTCTTATCCCGCTTTAGGAAATTCCATGCAAGAACTTCAAGTCAAAATTCTCGATGAACGTATGCGCGATCAATTGCCTGCATATGGAACACCTGGAAGTGCCGGTTTAGATCTGCGCGCCTGTATTGATGAGGCTATTGAAATTGCGCCAGGACAAACAGTACTCATCCCAACAGGTTTAGCGATCTACGTAGAAGACCCACGCTATGCGGCATTTATCCTGCCGCGCTCTGGCCTAGGCCATAAACATGGCATCGTCCTTGGAAACTTGGTGGGATTGATCGACTCTGACTATCAAGGCCAACTGATGGTGAGCACTTGGAATCGCGGATCTTCAGCATTCAAACTCGAGCCTATGGAGCGCCTAGCTCAGCTAGTAGTCATGCCAATCCAACAAGTGAAACTTCAGGTGGTTGAAGAATTTACAGAAAGCAGTCGTGGGGCTGGCGGGTTTGGGAGTACGGGACGCAGTTGATTTAGTCAGTTAAGTCTTAGTCAATAAAAAACCACCCGAAGGTGGTTTTTTATTTTCTACCAAATTAAATCTCCTCAACCGGAGCTACATCGGCTTTGGGCCGCTTACCCGGAACCACCGGGGCATCAAACTGCAGCCGCACTTTGCCATCAGCATCGATGTCAACGTCCACATGGCCACCCTGCGCCAATTTACCGAAGAGAAGCTCGTCAGCTAAAGCTTTACGCACCGTATCTTGAATGATGCGTTGCATTGGTCTTGCGCCCATGAGTGGGTCAAAACCGTGTTTAGCTAAATGCGCACGTAATGCTGGGCTAAATGTGGCATCCACCTTCTTCTCATGGAGCTGCTCTTCTAGCTGCATTAAGAACTTATCCACCACGCGCATGATGATGGTCTCATCAAGTGCCTTGAAGGAAACAATCGCATCTAAACGGTTACGGAACTCTGGTGTAAAGAACTTCTTGATATCCGCCATCTCATCACCAGACTCACGTGCATTGGTAAAGCCGATGGTGGACTTCTGCATCGCCTCAGCACCGGCATTGGTTGTCATGATGATGATCACGTTACGGAAGTCAGTCTTGCGACCATTGTTATCCGTGAGCGTGCCATGATCCATTACCTGCAAGAGAATATTGAAAATATCTGGGTGAGCCTTTTCAATCTCGTCTAGCAAGAGAACGCAATGCGGTTTCTTATTGACAGCCTCAGTTAGCAATCCACCCTGATCAAAACCAACATACCCAGGAGGCGCGCCGATTAAGCGGCTAACTGCATGACGCTCCATATACTCAGACATATCAAAGCGTAGAAGCTCAATACCCAAGATGTATGCAAGCTGCTTGGCAACCTCTGTTTTACCAACGCCAGTTGGCCCCGAGAATAAGAATGAACCAATCGGCCTATCGATCTTGCCAAGACCTGCACGAGTCATCTTAATGGCGCTCGCCAAGGCTTCAATAGCAGGATCCTGACCAAACACGACGCTCTTGATGTCGCGATCCAAGGTCTGGAGCTTGCTACGGTCATCCACTGTTACAGACTGTGGCGGTATACGAGCAATCTTCGCTACGATCTCCTCAATCTCAGGGCGACCAATTGTTTTCTTCTGTTTGGATTTCGGCAAAATGCGTTGTGCTGCACCAGCCTCATCAATCACATCAATCGCCTTATCAGGCAAATGACGGTCATTGATATAGCGTGAAGATAATTCAGCAGCAGCCACTAAAGCAGCTGAAGCATATTTAACGCCATGGTGCTCCTCGAAGCGGGACTTCAGGCCACGCAAGATTTGCACAGTCTGATCAACGGTTGGCTCAACCACGTCCACCTTCTGGAATCGACGTGACAGTGCAGCATCTTTTTCAAAAATGCCACGGTACTCAGTAAAGGTAGTTGCACCGATACACTTGAGTTGACCATTCGATAGTGCAGGCTTTAGCAAGTTGCTAGCATCTAAGGTGCCACCAGATGCAGCACCCGCACCGATCAAGGTATGGATCTCATCAATAAACAAAACGCCATGGGCACTGTCTTTCAAAGACTTAAGAACACTCTTTAAGCGTTGCTCAAAATCTCCACGGTACTTTGTTCCCGCCAATAACGCGCCCATGTCCAATGAATAGACTGTGGCATCAGCCAAAATCTCGGGTACATCACCTTTCACAATTCTCCAGGCTAGACCTTCAGCAATCGCAGTCTTACCTACGCCAGCCTCACCCACCAATAAGGGATTATTTTTGCGGCGACGGCACAGCACCTGGATCACACGCTCAACCTCGCTATCGCGACCAATCAATGGATCAATCTTGCCCTGTTTGGCTAGAGCATTAAGGTTCTGGGTGTATTGCTCTAAAGGACTTTCCTTGCCACCAGACGATGCATCTTCTGTCTCTTGGGCGGCCTCAGCAGGCTTCACGCTCTCGGTTTGATCCTTGCGTACACCGTGGCTAATAAAGTTCACCACATCTAAACGAGTAACACCCTGCTGTTGCAAGAAATACACCGCATGCGAATCTTTTTCACCAAAAATAGCTACGAGCACATTGGCACCAGTAACTTCTTTCTTGCCATTTGAGGTGGATTGCACATGCATGATGGCGCGCTGAATCACACGCTGAAAACCTAAGGTTGGCTGCGTATCAACTTCATCGTTACCAGGGACAACGGGTGTGTTGTCATTAATAAAGTTCTTGAGTTGCGCACGCAGCTCAGCAATATTGACAGCGCAGGCTTTTAAAACCTCAACTGCGGTTGCGTTATCTAACAAGGCGGCGAGTAAATGCTCCACCGTAATGAATTCATGTCTTGAGGCTCGCGCGTCAACAAACGCCATGTGCAAACTGACTTCTAGTTCCTGGGCAATCATGCTTCCTCCATAGTGCACTGTAGTGGGTGACCCGCCTCGCGGGATAGCTCGATAACTTGATGCACTTTTGTTGCCGCAACATCACGTGTAAATACACCGCAAATGCCTTTGCCAACTAAATGAACCTGCAACATGATCCGTGTAGCTGTCTCATGATCTTTATTAAAATACTCCTGAATAACCATCACCACAAATTCCATTGGCGTGTAATCGTCATTCAATAGTAAAACTTTATACATCGAAGGCGCCTTTAGTTTCTCGGCCTGCTTTTCGAGAAGAATGGTGTCCTCAATGTGGGGGTTGTTGGGATTACCAACAGTAGGGTTTTTCGTTGCACGACTCATGAGAAACATTCTAAACACAGATATAAAAATTTGGATTTGAGGGCTTTGTTGCAAAAAACCATCAAGAAAGGCCTCTTAACCCCATATTGGGGCATTTTTCAATAAAAAAAGGGGGCTTTAGCAGCAACTATCTTTACCCACCCCCTTGACACCCCACCATAAAGGGCAAACAATCAGGGGGTAGGCTTTATTTGAAGTCCTATTTAGGCGTGTTGTAGAGCGAGACTGATTAAAAAGTATTCACCCTCATCACGGTTGTTTTAAGTTTATGTAATGGAGTTCGCATGGCGACCGGAATTGTTAAGTGGTTCAATGATGCAAAAGGTTTTGGCTTTATCAAACCTGATGATGGTGAAGAAGAGTTGTTTGCGCATTTCAGCGCAATCACAATGCCTGGGTTCAAAACCCTCAAGGAAAACCAAAAGGTAACGTTTGATATTACCCAAGGTCCTAAGGGCAAACAAGCTACTAATATCCAAGCAGCTTAATCTGCTTTAGATCATTATTAAAAACCCAGGACTTGTTCCTGGGTTTTTTTTCGCCTAAGTTTTCCTGCCTTAGAATTACCTCCACCTACACCAACCACTCAACACACCATGCGTTTATCAAATATCCAGCAAGTTATCTTTTCACTGGCAGCAATTTTCGGACTCTTTTCAAGCACATCCTTTGCACAACAGAATGCAGGCCTACCAACGATTGAACTCAAGGCTGGCATCTATCGTATTCAGGCAGAATTGGCCGATACACCCAAGGCGCGTGAAGTCGGTCTAATGAATCGCACCAGCATGCCTACCAACTCGGGCATGCTCTTTATCTTTGAACAGAAAGCTGGTCATTGCTTCTGGATGAATAACACCAAGATTCCTTTATCGATCGCCTTCATTGCTGATGACGGCAAGATTGTGAACATCGAAGAGATGCAGGCCGAGACTACCAACAACCACTGCCCTAAAGCGGCGGTACGCTATGCATTAGAGATGAATAAACAGTGGTTCTCCGAGAGAGTTATTGTGCCAGGCACAGCCATTCAAGGGCTGCCCAAGAAGTAAGGGGCTGTTTGAAGCTATAAAGCAAAAACGCAGACCGAGGTCTGCGTTTTCTTTTGGACACAAGAGGAATGCCGCCCTCGCTTACTCGCTTACTTGCCCACTTATTCAAAGTGGCAAACATAATGCACTGGTGACTCAGCGCGGATGATGAAATAGCCACCCTTTTCCACTTCCCAGCTTTGGCCGGCTTTGAACTCAACTTCTGGAGCGCCGTTGATACTAACAAACGCATTACCGTCAACCACTTCCATAATCTCTTTAGTGCTCAGGTCAAAACGCAAAGTGCTTGGCAAAACTACGCCAACAGATTTACGAACACCACTTGGCATTGTCACAGTATGTGATACGCACTTACCATCAAAAAATACATTGGCTTTCTTGCCTACAGAAACTTGATCAAATTGCATCTTTATTCTTTCTAATCTGAATTACTAGTTTGTTATTTATGTAAATTATTTTGTACGCTTACGTCTTGCCGTTTCAGCAATTCGCATACGCAAAGCATTGAGCTTAATAAATCCGCCAGCATCAGCCTGGTCGTATGCGCCACCATCATCATCAAAGGTTGCGATAGTCTGATCAAACAGGGTATTCGTAGAGTCACGCGAGATCACAGAAACAGATCCTTTGTAGAGCTTCAAGCGAACAACACCATTAACCATCTGCTGAGTGTGATCGATCAAGGTTTGCAAGGCCAGGCGCTCTGGCGCCCACCATAAACCGTTGTAGATCAAGCTAGCGTAACGTGGCATCAGGTCATCTTTAAGGTGAGCTACTTCACGATCCAAAGTAATACTCTCAATACCGCGATGTGCCTTCAACAAAATAGTGCCGCCAGGAGTTTCATAGCAACCACGACTCTTCATGCCTACAAAGCGATTCTCAACTAAGTCGAGTCGGCCAATGCCATGCATACCGCCGATGCGATTGAGCTCAGCCAATAACTCATGTGGCTTATATGTCTTGCCATTGATTGCTACTGGATCACCAGCGTGAAATTCAATTTCAATAATTTCTGGGGTATCTGGAGCCTTCTCAGGAGAGACCGTCCAACGCCACATTGACTCTTCAGCCTCAGCATTCGGGTTCTCGAGATGACGACCTTCGTAACTGATATGCAATAAGTTGGCATCCATAGAATATGGTGAGCCACCTTGCTTATGCTTCATTTCAACTGGGATGCCATGCTTTTCTGCATAGGCCATCAATTTTTCACGAGAGAGTAGATCCCACTCACGCCAAGGAGCAATCACTTTGATTCCCGGCTCGAGTGCGTAGTAACCCAACTCAAAACGCACCTGGTCATTACCTTTGCCGGTAGCGCCGTGTGAAACAGAGTCCGCACCTGTCTGACGAGCAATTTCAATTTGACGCTTAGCAATCAATGGGCGTGCAATAGAAGTGCCCAAAAGGTACTCGCCTTCGTAAATCGTATTGGCGCGGAACATTGGGAATACAAAGTCACGCACAAACTCTTCACGCAAGTCGTCGATAAAAATATTTTCCGGCTTGATACCAAACTGAAGCGCTTTAGCGCGTGCTGGCTCAAGCTCTTCACCCTGACCTAAGTCAGCAGTAAAGGTAACGATCTCGCATTGATAAGTATCTTGAAGCCATTTCAAGATCACGCTAGTGTCAAGACCACCGGAATACGCTAGAACTACTTTTTTAATATCAGACATGATTTCTATTCAATCAAAAAATTAACCAATAACTAACAAAGATAAATTACTTAAATCATTTATCCAAACGACCGCAGAGCAAATACTCCATCAAGGCCTTTTGTACATGCAAACGATTTTCAGCCTCTTCCCAAACAATACTTTGAGGACCATCGATTACTTCTGCAGAAACCTCTTCACCACGATGCGCTGGCAAGCAATGCATGAATAAAGCATCTGGCTTGGCCAGGGACATCAACTCTTCGTCCACCATCCAATCCTTAAAGGCAGTCATGCGGGAGGTGTTTTCATCCTCGTAGCCCATGCTCGTCCACACATCAGTTGTGACCAAGTCAGCACCTTTACAGGCATCTTTTGGATCAGGACAAACAGTAAGGTGTTGCTTTGCTTTAGAGGTCAACCTAGACTCATCGAGTTGATAGCCACCGGGAGCAGAGAAACGAATTTGAAAATCCAAACACTCGGCTGCCTGTATCCAGGTGTAAGCCATATTGTTGGCATCACCTACCCAAGCAACGGTTTTACCCTGGATTGGACCGCGCGCTTCTACAAAGGTAAAGATATCTGCCAGTACTTGGCAAGGGTGGTATTCATTAGTTAAACCATTGATCACTGGCACACGAGAATTAGCTGCAAAGCGCTCAATAATCTCTTGGCCAAAGGTGCGGATCATGATGATGTCAGTCATTCTAGAAATGACCTGTGCAGCGTCCTCTACAGGCTCGCCACGCCCCAACTGGGTATCTCTAGTGTTCAGGTATACGGCATGACCACCAAGCTGGTGTATGCCCGCCTCAAAGGAAAGGCGAGTACGAGTCGAATGCTTTTCGAAGATCATGGCTAAAGTGCGATCGTGCAAGGGATGCCAAGTCTCATAACTCTTGAACTTGGTCTTGAGCCAAGCAGAGCGCTTCAGGAGATAGTCATACTCTTCGCGCGTCAGGTCAGCAAACTGCAAGTAATGCTTAACCTGGCCAGGCACTTGAGGCTTTGCCAAAGATGTCATTGTTGAGCTTTCTACTAAAGTTTTAGCTTGCATTTTTTGTTTGAGGCATCAGACTGCACGAAAATAGTTCCTAAAGTCATCTTAAGGCCATCTCAGACTGTTAAGCTAGAGGGCTCATTAATACTCGTCCTTACAACAATTCTTACGCCAACTTGAACCACAAAAAGCTTTTCATTCAAGGCATTACAACTTCTGGCAAACCTTTTCGCCCCAGTGACTGGGCCGAACGTCTTTGCGGAGTGATGGCCACTTTTCGCCCACCAGGCGATGCTGGCGATCCCCGCTTCACTTACTCGCCTTATGCCAGGCCAGTGGTTATTGCAAAAGTGAAATGCGTTGTTATTGATACCAGACTAAGAGATCTTGATCCAAGAGCACTCGACTTTGTCATGAACTTTGCCAAAGACAACAGTCTGCCAATCGAAGAAGCCTGCGAATTCGAGCCGAATCCGCCATCCCTGTCCTAAAAACAAAAACCCGCTCTGATAAGGAGCGGGCTTAGACTCAAATTACTCTCGAGTCTGCCTAAAACTATAAAAGTCTTACGCTGCCATTGCCTTGATAGCTGCAGACAAACGTGACTTCTGACGTGATGCAGTATTTTTGTGAGCAATCTTTTTGTCAGCAATCTTGTCGATTGTTGACTGAGTTGCTGCGAACACTTTAGCTGCAGCAGCCTTGTCACCAGTTTCAATTGCTTTACGAACTGCCTTGATGGAAGTGCGAAGCTTTGAACGCAAACTGGAGTTGTGTTCATTCTGTTTTACTGCCTGCCGTGCGCGTTTACGCGCTTGTGCGGTATTGGCCATCTTTAAACCTTGCTATATAAAAATTACAAAATACGATTAACTGAAAATCTGCGTGGGTTCGCCAAATTTGCAAGCTGACTCACCAAAACCCAAGATTTTACATTAAAGGACTAAAAAAGCCCAGTCGCCTGATAAATAGGGGAAAATTAACCCATGAATCTGCTTTCTGCTGCCGCTAAGGTCAGCTCCCTTACGATGCTCTCCAGGATCACCGGACTACTCCGGGAGACCCTGATTGCCCGTAGTTTTGGGGCTTCAGAGTGGACGGATGCCTTTAATGTGGCTTTCAGACTCCCCAATTTACTACGTCGACTCTTCGCTGAAGGGGCCTTTTCCCAGGCTTTTGTACCAATTTTGGGGGAAGTCTCCAGTAAAGGGGATGTAAAACAGTCCCAAATCCTCGTAAATGCCGTTGCTACGCTCTTATTTTGGGCCTTGCTGCTCACGGTACTCCTGGGTGTTATTGGCGCCCCTCTGTTGATTCTGGCCATAGCCACAGGCTTTGAGGGTGGCCCTGCCTACGAGGCAAGCGTGGTCATGACCCGCATCATGTTCCCTTACATTGGTCTTATTTCCATGGTTTCCCTTTCGGCCGGGATCCTCAATACCTTTGGCCGCTTTGCCGTTCCTGCATTTACCCCCGTTTTACTCAATTTGGCCCTCATCGGCAGCGCTATCTTTTTAGCACCCCACCTTGAGCAGCCGATCTACGCCCTCAGCATCGGCGTCCTTTTAGGTGGATTCTTGCAACTGGCGATTCAGGTTCCAGCACTTTCCCGCCTAGGCTTATTGCCAAGAGTTGGTCTTTTGCCTGGCGCAATCAAAGCTGCCATCCAGAACCCAGATGCTAGACGGGTCATGAAATTAATGGGTCCTGCAGTGTTTGCGGTCTCGGTCGCGCAGATTTCTCTCATCATCAACACCAACATTGCCTCTCGCTTACAAGCGGGCAGCGTGTCTTGGCTTTCTTACGCGGATCGTCTGATGGAGTTTCCAACAGCCCTATTGGGGGTTGCACTTGGCACGGTCCTACTACCGAGCCTAAGCAAAGCAAATGCAAAAAATGATTTAGTGCATGCCGGCGAGCTTTTGATTTGGGGATTACAGCTCACTTTTTTGCTAGCTACGCCTTGTGCGATTGCTCTCTTTATTTTTGGTGAGCCACTGGCAGCAGTTCTGTATCACTACGGCAAGTTCAATGCCCTGGACGTCTTGATGACACAACGTGCATTGGCAGCTTATGGCGTTGGACTGATTGGACTCATCTTGGTGAAAATTTTGGCTCCCGGCTTTTACTCGCGCCAAGATATCCGCACACCAGTAAAGATTGGCCTGCTGGTTTTGGTGGCGACTCAATTGGCCAATTTGGTTTTTGTTCCCTGGCTAGGGCATGCCGGACTTGCACTTTCAGTTGGTGCTGGCGCCTGCCTAAATGCCGCCCTGCTATGGGTGGGCCTACATCGACGCGGCGCTCTACCTAGTGCTGCATGGCTTAAGTATCTAGGGCAGTTATTGCTGGCCTTAATTCCGTTTGCATTTCTGCTGTATTACGCAGCTACTGCACATGATTGGATTGCACTGCAATCTAGCCCCTGGATTCGTGTTGGATTGCTGGCCGCCTGGCTAGCTGCCGCAGCGGTAGTTTATTTTGCCGCCTTAGGGCTTGTCGGCATTCGCTGGCAAAAATTCCTGCGTCATGCAAAATAGCTTTTATGCCAACACAACAACTTGACTATTTCACATCCCTCGTCGCTGAGGACGAGCATCTCCCTTTAACCGAGGCGGCAGTAGCAGTTGCACAACACGCTTACCCTGACCTCGACGTTCAGGGAGTGTTGGATCAGATTGATCAATATGGCAACAAACTTAAGCAGCGCATTACTCCAGATACGCCACCAATTCAGCGCCTGCAGTTGCTCAAGCATTTCTTTTATAACGAGTTGGGTTTTGGTCCAAACCCGAATGACTTTTACGCACCTGAGAACTCATATCTCCATCAGATTATTGAGAATCGCCGTGGTATTCCAATCTCACTAGCCATCTTGATGATGGAGCTCGGACAACAAATTGGTTTGAATATCCGCGGGGTATCCTTTCCCAATCACTTCATGATGCGCATCTCCTTGCAACAAGGTGAAATCATTATGGATCCATTGAATGGCGAATCCCTCTCAAAGAATCAACTCCAAGAAATGCTCGACCCATACTTGGATGCCAAAGGCTATCGAGGTGAACTCAGCTTACCGCTCAATATTTTCTTACGAGCCTCTAGCTCCCGTGAAATTCTTTCGCGCTTTATGAGAAATCTCAAAATGATTTATTCAGAAGATGAGCGCTGGGAGCGTCTACTTGGAATTCAAGAGCGTCTGGTGATTTTGTTGCCAGACTCGATGGAAGAGATTCGTGATCGAGGCTTGATCTTTGCGCAATTAGAGTATGTTCGACCTGCTATAGCAGATCTGCAGCGCTACTTAAGCGAGATGCCTGGCGCAGAAGATGCAGCGGACATTCGCGAACATATCGCTACGCTAGAGGGTCAAACTAAATTGCATTAATTAGAGCTACGGCTATTTCTCAAGAGATAGCCGCTTGACTCTACCCGCTCCTTATTTCTTTTTGCGCTGAAATATTTTGTAAAGCGCGGCAAGTACGATTGGAATAGCTGCAGCACCAATACCAATCAAGACGATCACATTCAGATTTTGGCGAATGATCGGAATATTGCCAAAGAAGTATCCAGCAACTACCAAACCAAACACCCACAAGAGAGCGCCGGTCACATTGAATAACTGGAAGCGAGAGAAATTCATTGCTGAAACACCAGCAACAAAAGGTGCGAAGGTGCGAATAATCGGCAAAAAGCGCGCCACGATAATTGTTTTGCCACCGTGCTTCTCGTAAAAAGAATGTGTCTTACGCAAAGCTGCCTGATCAATCCAGCGCGATTGACTACTAAAAATTCTTTCGCCAATCCAGCGACCAATAAAGTAGTTCACGGTATTACCAGCAATGGCGGCGATCAATAAACCAATGCAAAGCGTCCACAAATTGAAATGTTCGGTAGCGCAATAGGCTCCAGCAATAAATAGCAATGAATCGCCTGGCAAAAATGGAGCAACTACTAAACCGGTCTCGGCAAAAACAATAGCGAAGAGTAAGCCATACGCCCAATAGCCATATTGCTGAATCACTACGTCTAAATGACGATCAATGTGCAACAGCAAATCGCCTAACTGCAATAAGGTATCGATCAAATCGTGCTCCATGTATTAGTTGCAAGGATATTAACAGGCTAGCAATACCGATTGCGGCATTTCATTCCTATAATGCGGTATGCAAACTGAACTTCACATTCAGCCTACGCATTTATCTGATCAGCCACCCATACTCTGTATTGTTGGCCCAACAGGCGCAGGCAAAACCCATCTGGCAATGGCATTAGCAGAGCATGCCAAATCCATCGGTCAAACCCTTGAATTAATCAGCATGGACTCCGCCTTGGTATATCGCGGACTTGATATTGGTAGTGCCAAACCAACTAAAGCAGAACAAGCTGCGGTTCAGCATCATTTAATCGATATCTTGGAACCTACCGAATCCTATTCAGCGGCCCGCTTCGCAAATGACGCCAAGCGACTGTGCGCAGAAATTCGAGATCGCGGAAATATTCCTGTTGTGGTGGGTGGCACGATGTTGTATTGGCGAGCATGGGCATATGGCCTATCTTCTCTCCCGCCAGCAGATCCAGAAATTCGCGCCCGCCTAGATGAGCAAGGTAAAGCAATTGGCTGGCCAGCAATGCATGCTGAACTCGCCAAAGTAGATGCCCTTACTGCCGTGCGTTTACAGCCGAATGATTCTCAACGCGTGCAACGCGCTTTAGAGGTTTATGAAATTACCGGCAAGCCCATGTCCGAACTATTGGCAGACTCACCAAGCGAAGATGGCAGAGAAGGCTCAAGCATTCCGGAGTGGATTGATCTCATCTCACTAGAGCCGAGTGATCGTTTGCGCCTGCATCAGAACTTAGAAAAAAGATTTGATGAAATGCTGGTCGGCGGACTACTAGAAGAAGTTGAGTTACTCAGAAAAAATCCTGAGCTGCATGGCGATCTGCCTGCCATTCGCTCTGTTGGCTATCGACAAGTATGGGAGTATTTATCAGGAGAAGTAGACCAAGTAGAAATGCGCTACAAAGCCTTGGCAGCTACTCGGCAGCTTGGTAAACGACAGTTGACGTGGTTACGTGCAATCGCCGGAAGAAAAACATTTGACCCCTTCAACCCAGAAGAGTTGAAGGCAGCTATCGAGTACTGCAAGCAAAGCCTAAATAAATAGACTTTGCTCTGTATTAAATAACGATAGTTTGCGGTGCGCCAGCTGGACGCTCTACAACCTCGCCAACAATCCATGCATGAAGACCTTCGGCCTTGAGCAATTGGATGGCGGCAACCGCTTGATCGGCAGACACAATCACCACCATGCCAATACCGCAGTTAAATACACGCACCATTTCTGCATCAGCTACACCACCCTTCATCTGCAACCAGCGAAAGAGTTCCGGCATTTGCCAGCTATCACGATGTAATACAGCTTGCGTATTTTCTGGGAGCACACGTGGCACGTTGTCCACTAAGCCACCACCAGTGATGTGCGCCATGCCCTTTACATTGACCTCACCGATCAACTTCAGTAACTGCTTCACATAAATTTGCGTAGGGGCCATCACCACATCACCTAAAGAGCGGCCACCCAAATCATCGGTGGGCTTAGCGCCCGCACGTTCAATAATTTTACGAACTAAAGAGTAACCATTTGAATGTGCACCACTTGAGGCAATTGCCAAAACGACATCGCCTGGAGCAATCGTTGCACCAGTAATGATTTTGGATTTTTCAACAGCACCAACGGCAAAGCCAGCCAAGTCGTATTCACCTGGAGGATACATACCCGGCATCTCAGCAGTTTCACCACCGATGAGTGCACAACCAGATAACTCGCAACCTTTAGCAATGCCACCAACTACAGTGGCTGCAGTGTCTACGGTGAGCTTGCCACAGGCAAAGTAATCCAAGAAAAAGAGGGGCTCAGCACCCTGAACCAAAATGTCGTTCACACTCATGGCCACCAAATCTTGGCCGATCGTATCGTGACGATTCCACTCAAAGGCCAACCGAAGCTTTGTACCAACACCATCAGTACCAGATACCAATACTGGCTCTTTATAGCGCTTTGGCACCTCAAACAGCGCACCAAAGCCGCCAATCCCGGCCAACACGCCTTCACGCATGGTTTTCTTGGCTAAAGGCTTAATGCGGTCCACCAAATCATCCCCGGCATCGATATCGACACCAGCGTCACGGTAGGAAAGGCCTTTTGAGGAAGAATTGGTAGATGAGTTCATGGCAGAGATAGAAGATTAGTAAGAAACGCTACTTGGTCGGTAGAATCATTGAATTCTAGAGGATTCGAGCACGATGGCTGAAATTTTTACCCCTTTTTTAACCGCATTTATTCTGGCTTATGCCTTACGCCCAGTTTGCTTGTGGCTTGAGAGGCATCGCCTACCCCGCGCAGCAGCCGCTGGGATTGCCATGATTATTGGCCTGGCAGTCGTATTTTCGATTTTGACCCTCTTTATTGCCCTCCTTAAAACTGAAATTCCCCTCATCAAGGCTCAATTTCCGACCTGGATCCAAAATACCCAATCTTGGCTTGGGCCCAAGTTAAGCGAATTAAATATCAATATGGATTGGATTGCCCTCAAGTCCAGCGCCACCCAAAAGATTACTGAGCACTTCAATGACAATTCCGAGGCTCTCATTTCCTCCACCCTGGAGACGGTGCTGACTTCAGGTAGCTCAGTTATTGCTGGATTTGTAAATGCAGTTCTGATTCTCTTTGTGATGTTTTATCTATTAATCGACTGGGATCATTTTTTTCAGTTAGTCAAAAAAATGGTGCCTCTGCGTGCGCAAGATACCGTACACCACCTAGCCATGCACACCGATGGCCTGCTATCGCAATATCTCCGAGGCATGCTGATCGTCATTTCCATCATGTCTATTTTTTACAGTGTGGGCTTAAGCGCGATTGGCATTAAAGGTGCTACGGCATTGGGCGTCTTCACTGCACTCATGATTGTGATCCCCTATATCGGTATTACCCTAGGATTCACCTTGGCAATCCTCGCAGCCCTTTTGCAGTTTGGGCCTGGCGGTTCCATCATTGGCGTCCTAGTGCTATATGGACTGGGGCAATTCATTGAAGGCTTTTTCCTCACACCACGCCTAGTGGGCGAGCGAATTGGTTTGCATCCAGTCGCCGTGCTCTTCGCCTTACTCCTGTTTGGGAAATTATTTGGCTTCTTTGGCGTTCTACTTGCATTACCAACGAGTGCAGTCGGCTTAGTGCTACTGCAATATGGCTGGTCACGCTATACGCAAAGCCCGTGGTATCAGAAGTAAGCTTTCGCAACAATGAATAGCTCTTCACTCCCAAAACAGTTTGCGCTCGACATTGGTCATACGCCTAAACCCAGCTTAAGTAATTTTTTAGCTGGAGAAAATCTCGCGCTGCACTCAGCTTTGTTGGCTTTAGCCAAATCCTGGGAAATACATACCCCAAGACAAGCTGGTGAGAACCCACTAAATCAACGCTGGATCTATTGGTGGGGGCCAGAAGGCTCAGGTCGCAGTCATTTACTCAGCGCTATCGGAGATGCTGCTCAAGAATTGGGTCTGGAGTACTTACCCCTCACCCCAAATGAACCGATTTCCTGGGTGCGCCTGGAAGAAAGCCTACCCACTCTCTGTGCAAGCGATAAACCCTCTGTGATCACTGTGGATGACGTGGATCGGCTTGACGAGCGCTTGGTAGCCTCTTTATTTCGCATTCTGAATGCGATTCAGGGCAGTAAAGCAGTTCACATCTTCATGGCAGGCAATGCCGCCCCTGGTGCGTTAAGCCTTAGAGAAGACCTTCGCACCCGTCTAGGATGGGGTTTGATCTTTCAAACTCATCTTTTGGGCGATGATGAGAAAATAGAGGCCTTACAGCAAGCAGCGCAAGCGCGCGGCTTGGTTTTATCCCCAGATGTATTGCCTTGGTTGTTAAATCGCTTTTATCGCGACATGCCCAACCTTATGGCCTTGATTGATGCTTTGGATGCTTATTCACTAGAAACAAAACGTGCTGTCACTTTGCCTCTTGTTAGAGAGCTATTGCAGCCAAAATAAATTAATTCATATTCAATTCGTGACCCAACTAGCCCTTTTCGACCTAGATCACACTCTTCTCCCCTGCGATAGCGATTATGAATGGGGTCAATTCTTGGCACGTATTGGCGTGGTGGATAGCAAATACTATGCACAGCAAAATGAACGCTTCTACCAAGATTACAAAGATGGCAAGCTCAATATTCAAGAGTTCTTACGCTTTGCTTTAAAGCCGCTCTCCGAGCATTCTCGCGCGCAACTTCAGGAATGGCATGACGCCTTTATGCAAGAAGTGATTACTGGTCAACTGCGTCAACAGGCGCTTGATCTAGTCAAGCGCCACCAAGATGCTGGTGATCTTTGCTGCGTTGTTACCGCAACCAACAGCTTTGTTACTCGACCTATTGTGGAAAGTTTTGGCATCGAACATCTTGTTGCTACTGAACCCGCCACAGTGGGAGATGACCCACTTGCTAATTTCACCGGTGAAGTCAAAGGCATCCCGAGTTTTCGGGAAGGTAAGATTCAACGAGTGCATGATTGGCTTGCCTCACAAAATCTCACACTGAATCAGTTGCCACAAAGTTATTTTTATTCAGACTCCATGAACGATTTACCTCTCCTGGAAAAAGTTAGCAACCCGGTTGCTACCAATCCAGACGCTCGCCTACGTGATGAAGCCTCACAACGTCACTGGCCCATACTTGAACTGTTTGCATGATTACCAAATTTATTAAACGTATTTTGCGTCGCGACCCGATGGTGCGACATACTGCGGCTCATACCTCTGGCGCACCCAAGAGAATTCCTAAAAAATCTCACCGCATTGACCCACACTTACTTTCAAAAAATGCAGTGAAGGTAACCCAAACATTGCAGCAGGCTGGCTATGATGCTTTTATTGTCGGTGGCGCGGTACGAGATTTGGCTTTAGGAATTGGTCCAAAGGATTTTGATGTGGCAACCAATGCCACGCCCGAGCAAGTACAAAAGTTGTTCCGTAAGGCGCGCCTAATTGGCCGTCGCTTTCAGATTGTGCACGTGACTTTCTTTGGCAAAGGCCAACCTGAAATCATTGAGGTATCGACCTTCAGAGCCTTACTAGAGAACGCTGGCGAGCACGTAGCCGAAAATGGTCGCATCCTACGCGATAACGTCTGGGGCAGTCAGCATGAAGATGCCGCACGCAGAGATTTCAGTATTAATGCGATGTACTACGATCCCGCCACTGAAACCGTACTGGACTATCACGGCGGTATGGCGGATATGCAGAAAAAAACTTTGCGCATGATTGGTGATCCCGCAAAGCGTTATCGCGAAGATCCAATTCGGATGCTGCGAGCCATTCGTTTTGCTGCAAAGACCGGCTTTACCTTGGATGCAGCAACCCGCGCTCCTATCGCTAAATTAGGCAAGTTAATTCATGATGTTCCATCAGCTCGCCTCTTCGATGAAATTCTCAAGCTACTCATGTCTGGTTATTCATGGGCTGCGATTCAAGGCCTAAAAGATGCGGGACTGCACCACGGCCTACTACCTTTGCTTGATCACATCCTAGATCAAAGCGCAGATTCCAAAGAAGCAAATGATTTCGTTCGCATTGCTCTTGCGAATACTGACCAACGTATTCAATCCGGGAAAAGTGTTTCTGCAGGATTCTTGTTTGCAACTTTACTCTGGCCAGACCTGCTGAGTAATTGGAAAAAGAATATTGCCAAAGGGATTTCCAATATTCCAGCACTACATGATGCGATGGATGAGACGATTGCAAGCCAAAGTAGTGGCATGGTGATTCAACGTCGCTTTGAAAGTGATATGCGCGAAATCTGGTCTATGCAGCCCCGCTTTGAAAAGCGTGTTGGACGCTACCCTTATCGCCTAATTGAATCCCCCCGCTTTAGAGCGGGTTATGACTTTATGTTGCTGCGCTGCGCCACTGGCGAGAAAAGCCCATCACTAGGTCAATGGTGGACCGACTTCATTACTACCGATCCAGCTGGGCAAGAAACCCTGATGGCCAGCGTCAAAAACGAGGCTGGCAATAGCGCCTCCCCCGCAAAACGCCGTCGCCGCAGAAAACCCAAATCAGCCACGCCCACTGAGGGCTCAACAGACTAAGCAGACTTGAGAAAAATTCAGTAAAGTAGATTCGGTAGTTTCGTGTACCTTTCTCTCGTTTGGACTAAGCATGGCTCGAGCTTTTATTGGATTTGGTGGCAATATCGGTGACACTCGTCAGCTTATTACTGATGCAATCGTATGCCTTGCGCAACGCTGCGAACTCCAAATCCTCGCCAAAAGCTGTTTCTACCAAAGCGCACCCTTTCAAGCCACAGGCGGCGACTACATCAATGCTGTGATTGAAATTGAAACGCAGTTAAGTCCTTACGGCTTGTTGCATGTCTGCCAAGCGGTAGAACAAGGATTTGGCCGTGAGCGCCCTTACGCCAACGCACCCCGCACAATTGATCTGGATATTCTGGCATTTGAGGGTGTATCTCAAACAGATACTGAGCTCACCATCCCTCACCCCAGAATCATTGAGCGCTCATTTGTCCTACTGCCACTACTAGAAATTGCCCCAGATTTCTTTTTACCCAATTGGGGCGAACTCAAGGCCTATTTGCCCAATGTGGCAGATCAGCGTATCGAAAAACTCCCTTGCCGCAACTGCAATTGCGGTGAAAAAGACGTTTATAGCCAATCAGCGCATTAATTCATTAAACTCACGCCATGGGTTACTTACAAGGCGAAAAGCCAATTACGATTTCCAAACTCCTCTCGATGCGTGCCGAGGGTGAAAAAATTTCGATGCTGACGGCATACGATTCAACTATGTCAGCCCTGTTAAATCGCTGCGGAGTGGAAACCATCCTGATTGGGGATTCCCTTGGCAATGTGATTCAAGGGCACTCAAGCACAACACCAGTAACTGTTGAGCAAGTGGCGTATCACACTGAATGCGTGACCCGCGCCAACTCTCACGCCTTCATCATTGCCGATCTTCCTTTTGCCAGCTATGGTGATCCTGTTCAAGCCCTAGATTCAGCAGCAGAGTTGATGCGTGCTGGCGCCGATATGGTTAAGCTTGAAGGTGGTGATTGGCAAATCGACATCATTCAGTACTTAGTAGAACGTAGCGTTCCTGTTTGCGCACACCTGGGTTTGTTACCTCAGTCAGTGCATATTTTGGGTGGCTATAAGGTTCAAGGCAAATCAAAAGATGCCGCAAGCCTGATGCTTGAACAAGCCATTGCTTGCGAGCAAGCGGGCGCGCAAATGATTGTGCTTGAAGCCATTCCTTCTTCGCTAGGCAAGCTGATTACCGAATCACTCTCCATCCCTACGATTGGCATCGGCGCAGGGGCAGATTGCTCAGGCCAAGTATTGGTACTACAAGATATGCTGGGCATCAGCCCTGGAAAGCCGCCGAAGTTTGTTAAAAACTTTTTGGATGGCCATGCCTCGATTGAGGCGGCAGTCAAAGCCTATGTTCGAGAAGTGAAGTCCGGAAAATTCCCCGGACCCGAACACGGCTTTGCTGGATAAGCTTTAACTACTCGCTAGCTAAAGAAACTCTTCACACCATCAAACCAACCCTTTTGATGGGGGTTGTGTTTATCACCACCAGTCTTCAAGCTGTCATCAAACTTCTGAAGCATTTTCTTTTGCTCATCAGTCAGCTTGACTGGGGTCTCAACAGCAACGTGAACGAAGAGATCGCCCACCATAGTAGAGCGCAAACCTTTAATCCCCTTATTGCGCAAACGGAATGTTTTACCAGTCTGTGTACCTTCAGGAATTGGAAACTCGACACGCCCTGAAAGTGTTGGCACCTCAATGTCGCCACCAATCGTTGCAGTTGCGAATGAGATTGGCATTTGGACATGCAAATCACTGCCATCGCGCTCAAATACTTTATGGGGCTTCACTCTCACTTCTACATAGAGATCACCAGAAGGTCCGCCGTTCACGCCTGGCTCGCCGTTACCAACGGAACGCACGCGCATACCATCATCAATACCCGCAGGGATTTTGATTTCAAGTGTTTTTTGTTCTTTATGTTTACCGCTGCCATGGCAAGTCTTGCATGGCTTCGGAATGTACTCACCCGTACCACGGCACTTAGGGCAAGTTTGTTGCATTGAGAAGAAACCTTGCTGGACGCGAACTTGACCATGACCATCGCAAGTAGTACATCTCTCAGCTTTGCTACCGGGCTCAGCACCAGTGCCATGACATGGCTTGCAGTCACTCCAGCTTGGCACTCGAATTTGCGTGGTGTAGCCCTCAGCAGCTTGCTCGAGAGTGATCTCCATGTTGTAACGTAAATCAGCGCCTTTATACACCTGTGGGCCTGACTGACGTCCACCGCCTTGGCCAAAGATGTCGCCAAAGATATCACCGAAAGCATCCGCAAAACCGCCACCGCCAAAGCCGCCACCACCAAACCCACCCGATTGATCCACGCCCGCATGACCATATTGATCATAAGCGGCTCGCTTGTTTGGATCCGTGAGGGTCTCGTATGCTTCTTTGACTTCTTTAAATTGCGCTTCCGCCGTTTTGCTATCGGGATTGCGATCAGGGTGATACTTCATCGCCATTTTTCGATAAGCCTTTTTTAGCTCCTCATCGCTGGCACCTTTCGCAACACCAAGCACTTCGTAATAATCGCGTTTACTTTTAGGCACAAAATTCCTCTCAACAACCTGAATGACACAAGTCGGCACGAGGCCGACTTGTTATTTAAGTACTTCTAAACTACGTTAAATGGCTTTCAATATAAGGGATTACTTCTTGTCATCCACTTCTTTGAAATCCGCATCCACTACGTCAGCATCCGGAGCGGCAGCTTGCGCGCCACCAGGAGCTGCGCCAGGAGCGGCACCACCAGCTTTAGCTTGTTCAGCCGCCATGGCTTTTTCGCCCAGCTTCTGACTTGCTTTACCCAAAGCCTCAGTCTTTGCTTCAATAGCAGCTTTATCGCTACCCTTGATTGCTTCATCCAATTCTTTCAAGGCAGCTTCGATTGCTTCTTTCTCAGAAGCCTCTAAAGCTGAGCCATGCTCTTCCAAAGCTTTTTTGGTTGAGTGGGCCAAAGCATCAGCAGTGTTGCGTGCTGTTACTAGCTCCAATGCTTTTTTATCTTCATCGGCATTCGCTTCAGCATCCTTCACCATGCGTTGAATTTCTTCTTCAGTCAAACCTGAGTTTGCCTTGATAGTGATCTTGTTCTCTTTGCCAGTGGTTTTGTCTTTTGCAGTGACATGCAAAATACCGTTGGCGTCAATATCAAAAGTCACTTCAATTTGTGGCATACCGCGTTGTGCTGGAGCAATGCCTTCCAAATTAAACTCACCGAGTAATTTGTTGGCAGCAGCCATCTCACGCTCACCCTGGAAACACTTAATTGTTACCGCAGGTTGGTTGTCTTCCGCTGTGGAGTAGACCTGTGAATGCTTAGTAGGAATAGTCGTGTTCTTCGGAATCATCTTGGTCATTACACCGCCCAAGGTTTCGATACCCAATGACAATGGGGTTACGTCCAAGAGCAATACGTCCTTACGATCACCAGACAATACGGAGCCCTGAATCGCAGCACCCACAGCAACTGCTTCGTCTGGGTTCACGTCTTTACGTGGCTCTTTACCGAAAATCTCTTTAACCTTGTCCTGAACTGCAGGCATACGGGTTTGACCACCAACCAAAATCACGTCATCGATGTCAGCCACATTTACGCCAGCGTCTTTAATTGCAGTCAAGCAAGGACCAGCTGTACGGTTGATCAATTCCTCTACCAAAGACTCCAACTTAGCGCGAGTTAACTTCAAGTTCAAATGCTTAGGACCGCCTGCATCAGCAGTCACGTATGGCAAATTGATTTCGGTTTGCTGTGCGGATGACAATTCGATCTTGGCTTTTTCAGCGGCGTCTTTCAAACGTTGCAATGCCAATACGTCTTTACTCAAATCAACGCCTTGCTCCTTCTTGAACTCAGCAATGATCCAATCAATGATGCGTTGGTCAAAGTCTTCACCACCCAAGAAGGTATCACCGTTAGTAGAGAGCACTTCGAACTGCTTCTCACCGTCAACGTTAGCAATTTCAATGATGGATACGTCGAATGTACCGCCACCCAAGTCATACACAGCGATCTTACGATCCACTTTGTCTTGCTTGTCTAAGCCGAATGCTAATGCCGCTGCAGTTGGCTCATTGATGATGCGCTTGACATCTAAACCAGCAATACGGCCAGCATCTTTAGTTGCTTGACGTTGGCTGTCGTTGAAGTAAGCGGGAACAGTAATCACTGCCTCAGTTACTTCTTCGCCGAGATAGTCTTCGGCTGTCTTTTTCATTTTGCGCAGAATTTCTGCTGACACTTGTTGCGGTGCCATTTTTTTGTCGCGCGCTTCAACCCAAGCATCACCGTTATCCGCTTGAATAATTTTGTAAGGCATCAAACCGATGTCTTTTTGCACTTCAGCATCAGTAAACTTACGTCCCATCAAACGCTTTACCGCGTAGATGGTGTTTTTAGGATTGGTAACTGATTGGCGTTTTGCAGGTGCGCCAACCAATACTTCGCCGTCTTCAACGTAAGCAATGATGGAAGGAGTTGTGCGACCGCCTTCGGCGTTCTCGACAACTTTAGGTGCATTGTTTTCTACAACTGAAACGCACGAGTTTGTGGTTCCTAAGTCAATTCCGATAATCTTTCCCATAATGGCTCCAAAAAATTAAGTTATGTGTAATTTCGTAATGCTGCGAATAAATCGATACTCAGTAAATGGGGTCAAAAAGAGGGAATTCAAGGGCGAAATAAGCAAAAAAGGCAGAAATCTGCCTTTTTATCCCGCTTTTTGGTGAAAAATCCCTAATTTAGGGGTTTAAATGACTTATTTGGGGGCGCTCACGGTTACCAAGGCTGGGCGCAAAATACGATCAGCGATGGAATAACCCCTCTGAAGCACTGAAACCACGGTATTGGCTTCTTGATCCGAAGGCACTGAGGCTATAGCCTGATGGTGGTGAGGATCAAACTTATCACCTACCGCAGGATTAATCTCGGTCATGCGGCCTTTTTCAAAGGCTGAGAGTAGCTGTTTTAGGGTGATTTCTAAGCCCTCTTTAAAGGCTTTGGCGTCTACTGCCTCTGCATTCAAGGCGGCATACAAGCTATCCGTTACTGGCACGAGATGTTCGGCAAAACTTTCAATCGCAAACTTATGCGCCTTGGAGATGTCTTCAGCAGCACGACGACGAATGTTTTCACCCTCGGCCTTAGCGCGAAGATAGTTATCTTGCATCTCTGTTAGTTTTTGGTTTAACTCTGCAATCTCTTGCTCTGGAGTCTTTGCTTCATCAGGCGCAGAAGCTGCATCAGCAGTGCTCCCAGCCTGAGGATCAGCGGCAACATTTTCCTGCTCAGGAGGTGGATTTTGATTTTCTTGGGTCATGGGTACAAATTCACTTTTCTATCAGAATGGCTACTTCTCAACAATATGGGGCCGATTAAAGCAATTTCAAGTGCATAGGCTTTTAAGCAATCCTGGCTTCAGCTAACTCGGCTAGGCGATCACGTTCCTGCAACACCGCATCAGACTCGACACCTAGACTCCAGCCAGATAAATGCTGCTGGGCAATGTCGTACATCGCATCAATCCACTTTGGATTGCTATTGAGGCAAGGAATGTAGCGGTAGTCTTTGCCGCCATGCTCCAAGAAGATCTCGCGTGCCTCCATGGCAATCTCCTCTAGAGTCTCCAAGCAATCCGCTGGAAAGCCTGGGCAAAAAATATCCACTCGCTTGCAACCTTGTTTACCCAGCTCTTCAATCATCGGGGCTGTATAAGGCTTGAGCCACTCTGCTTTACCAAAGCGAGATTGGAAGGTAACTAAATATTGCCCCGGCTCTAGACCCAAAGATTCGCCAAGCAAGCGACCTGTTTTTAAGCACTCGCAGTGATAGGGGTCACCCTTCATTAAATTACGCTTAGGCAAGCCATGAAAAGACATCACGAGATGATCGCCAGCAGCGAAATCTGGGCGACCGTCTTTATCCCATGCGGTTAATACTTGGTCGCGCAGCGCGCTAATGTAGGCAGGGTTGTCGTGATAGTGCTTCACCAAACGCAACTCAGGTTGGTTGCGCCAAGTTCCGAGAACACGAAAGACTTCATCAAAACTGGAGGCAGTCGTTGTCGCCGAATACTGCGGGTATAGCGGCAATAATAAAAGACGCTCCATGCCCTGAGCCTGCAAGGCTTCCAAAGCTTGCTGCGTAGAAGGCTCACCATAGCGCATGGCCAAATCTACCAATACCACTTCACCGTGATTAGCAAACTTTTCACCCAACTCTTTTGCTTGAAGGCGTGAATAATGCATCAAAGGTGAACCTAATTTTGGCAACCAAATAGAGGCGTACTTCTTTGCAGAGGCACCACTACGAATCGGCAAAATAATGCCGTTCAAAATGCACCACCAAATAATGCGGGGAATTTCTACAACACGTGGATCAGATAAAAATTCTTTGAGATAAGCCCTGACCGCTTTAGCTGTCGGTGCAGAAGGAGTGCCCAAGTTGAGCAATAACACTGCTGTCTTAGAGGGACGTAGGTGGGGGTTTTGATTCAAGGAGGATCCGTCTTAGTTAAAGAAAACAAAAAATAGAATGGTTATCAAGAGCCCACTGGGGAACTCAATGCGCCTGATAGCAATTTAGAAGTGATATCAACAATCGGAATCACCCGATCATATGCCATGCGAGTAGGGCCAATAACTCCAAGAGTTCCAACAATCTGCCCATCCACGCTATATGGCGCACTAATGACTGCCAAATCTTCATAAGGCAGCAAATCACTTTCGCCGCCAATAAAGATCTGAATACCATCAGCATGGCTGGATACATCTAGCAACTGCATGAGCACTGACTTTTGCTCCAGCATATCGAACATCTTACGCAGCTTATCTAAATTAGTGCTGAGGTCACCGACATTGAGCAAGCGGCGCTCGCCTGATAGCAGCATATCCCCTTGGCCCATGCCGTAATCGCTTACACCACTGTGCAAAGCCAATGCCATCAAACCAGAGATATCACTACGCAGGTTATCTAGGTCAGAGGCAAGATGCCCGCGTACCTCAGCAAAACTCTTGCCAGCAAACTGCGTATTAATGTAATTACCCGCCTCCACTAGCTGACTTGGCGTGTAGTCCTGCGTAGTTGGCAGGATACGGTTTTGCACATCACCCTCAGGAGTCACCATGATGAGCAAAATCTTGCCCTCGCCAAGACGTAAGAACTCAATGTGCTTGAATACTTGGGCGCGCTTAGGCGTCATGACCACCCCAGCAAAATGGGTCAAATTAGACAAAATTTGAGCGGCAGAGTTCAGCACCCTTTGTGGGGAGTCCGGCAAGAGGCCTTTCTCCATCTCACGGGCAGCGATTTCCTCTAAAGGACGAACCGTCACCATCGTATCTACGAAGAGACGGTAGCCTCGTGGAGTTGGGATACGGCCTGCCGAGGTATGGGGGCTAGTAACCAGGCCCATTTCCTCTAAATCCGCCATCACGTTACGAATCGTAGCTGCAGAAAGATCCAACCCTGAGAACCGAGACAGGGTTCGGGAGCCAATAGGCTGCCCCTCTTCGATATAGCGCTCGATGAGGGTTTTCAGTAAGGCGCGGGAACGATCATCCATAGTGGAAGGGATTTTATGCGTATGGTTTAATCGTTATATGTTAAGCCCATCCCCAAATTCCAGCAAAAAGGCATTTAGCCGGGTTGCGCTTGTCGGCAAATACCAGGCTGACGGTATGCAAGAGCGCCTCAATGACCTGGCAGCCCTGCTTAGCCAGCAAGGCTGTGAAGTCTTCGTTGAGAGCTCTACCGCAAGCCATCTCGGTCTAACTGCTTACCCCATTAAAAGAGTTGAGGAGTTCGCGGGCGCGATTGATTTGGCAGTAGTTTTGGGTGGTGATGGCACGATGCTTGGCATTGGTCGTCAACTGGCCGGCAGCAAAGTCCCTCTTGTTGGTATCAATATGGGGCGCTTGGGTTATATGACCGATATCCCAATCCAGAACGTTCAAACAGTCTTGCCACAAATTATTGCCGGTGAATACGAGGCTGATACCAGAACACTGCTTGATGCGGTTGTTTTGCGCAATGGCAAAGAAATTAATCGAGCTCTTGCCTTAAATGATGTTGTAGTCAATCGCTCTGGAATCTCTGGAATGGTCGAGCTTGCAGTGCGCGTCAATGGCTCATTTATGTACAACCAACGCTCCGATGGTTTGATTGTGTCGACTCCCACCGGCTCAACTGCTTACGCCCTCTCTGCCGGCGGACCGATTCTGCATCCGCGGGTAGCTGGAATTCTGTTGGCCCCAATTGCCCCACACTCTTTGTCCAATCGCCCCATCGTGTTGCCGCAGGATATCGTGGTGAGCATTGAGGTGGTTGATGGCAGGGAAGTCATTGTGAACTTTGATATGCAATCCCAAACGGACTTGCAAACAGGTGACACCATTGAAGTAAGTCAATCCAAAAAAACCATCACCCTACTTCACCCTCGCAGTCATAGTGACTACAAAACCTTGCGAGAGAAGTTACATTGGAATGAGTACCCATCGACATTCTGATGTCGAATTTTTTGGTACGCTAAGGCATGCTTCAAACACTATCGCTTCGCGACTTTGTCATTGTTGACAAGCTAGAGCTAGACTTTTCCTCAGGTTTTACCGTCCTCACCGGTGAAACCGGTGCCGGTAAATCCATCCTCTTAGACGCACTCAGCCTAGTATTAGGTGAACGCGCGGATAGCAGCCAAATTCGTGAAGGCTGTAACCGTGCTGAAATCAGCGCCCTCTTTCGAATTGATTCCCAACAAATTCAACACTTCAATCAATGGCTTGATGACCAAGGATTTCCCATTGAGGATGGGGGGCAAAGTCTATTACTCAAAAGAACCGTTGAGGCCAGCGGCCGTAGTCGCGCCTTCATTAACGGCAGCGTAGCAACCTTGGTGCAACTCCGCGAAGCTGGTGATCAACTGGTGGATATTCACGGTCAACACGCACATCAACTTTTACTCAAAGGTGGTGCGCAACGCGAGCTTCTAGATCGCCATGCAAATCACATGGATCTTGTTGCTGAGGTCTCTCAATTGTTTAAGACTCTAAATGAATCACGCCGCAAACTAGAACAAGCTGAAAATGCTGGACAAGATATTGAACGTGAGCGTGAGCGCTTGGAATGGCAATTAGAAGAGCTCACTGAACTGTCTCCGCAGGATGGTGAGTGGACTTCCATTCAGAGTGAGCATGCTCGCCTAGCTAACGGCGCAAAAATTATCAGCGGCTGCCAAGAAGCAATTGATGTTCTCAGCGATGCTGATAACTCCGTGGAATCCATCCTCTCTAAAGCTAGCACCAATATGAGTGCATTAGCCGAACATGACGCTGCACTTAGCGACATCAGCCAAGCCCTGGAGTCAGCACAAATTCAGATCGATGAAGCAGTGCACAGCCTCAATCGCTATTTGCAAAAACTGGATTTAGATCCTGCGCGCCTTAGTGAAGTGGAGGAGCGCATGCAAGCCCTCCATGGCGCAGCCAGAAAATACCGCACTGAGGCAGATGACTTACCAAAGCTACTTCTCGATACTGCCGAACGATTAGATGCACTAACAGCCTCACAAAACATAGAAGCCTTACGAGAAAAGGTAAAGCAAGAGGAGTTGATCTATCTCAAGCAAGCCAAGCAGCTATCACAAAAACGAAGCAAAGCCGCCGTAGATTTAGGCAAGCAAGTTACTGCCGCGATGCAAGACCTATCTATGGCAGGCGGGCAATTGGAAATCGCTCTACTACCCTTGAATGAAGGTAGCGCCCATGGTCTTGAGCAAATTGAATTTCTAGTTGCGGGTCATGCCGGCAGCACCCCCCGCTCGCTAGCGAAAGTTGCCTCCGGTGGAGAATTGGCTCGTATCAGTCTAGCTATTAGCGTCATCACCAGTAAAGCATCATTTACACCCACACTCATATTCGACGAGGTCGATGCCGGCATTGGTGGGGCTGTTGCGGAAACAGTTGGAAAATTATTGCGTCAACTTGGTGAATCACATCAAATTCTTTGTGTGACCCATTTGCCGCAAGTGGCCGCGCAAGGTAATCACCACCTCAAAGTCAGCAAATCTCAAGCGGGCGATAAGACCCTGTCTCAAGTCACACCACTAGGCAGATCTGAGCGCGTTGAAGAAGTGGCTCGCATGCTGGGTGGGGCAACCATTACCGATACAACGCGTCGACATGCGCGAGAACTACTAGAGCAACACTAAGTTCAAATATTCGAGGGGGCAAAAAATATTTCTTGCCACAAAACCAGCACCGCCTCTCTTGCTTGTACTAATTGAGGCTCAAGACCCAAATCTACACGCGTCTTTTCTGCACCATCTAATCTCAAGCGATGTTGACGCGCTCGAAGTAAGCGATAAGCATCTCCTACCCCTTGAGCTATTGAAGCCTGAATCAAGCCCACCTCTCCAGCAATCCGTAGCAAGGCGATATTTCCAAAATTACCAATCAATTGCGGGTATGTGTTTGAAAATGCGAGGACTAAAAATTGCACGATAAATTCAATATCTACCATGCCACCGGCATCATGCTTTAAATCAAAATCAGGGCTAGGGTTTGGATGTCCGGCATGAACCTTGCGACGCATTTCTAAAATTTCGTGGCGAAGTTGTTCAACATCGCGCTTCTGACTGAGAACCTCAAAGCGGACATCATCAAACAATTTTCCAACTACGCTTGATCCCGCGGAGAACCTTGCGCGCGTTAGAGCTTGGTGTTCCCAGACCCATGCAGCGTTATCACCCTCACGCAGTTGATATTTTTTAAACGCATCGGCATTCGTCACCAGGAATCCTGCAGAGCCATTCGGGCGAAGGCGCGTATCGATCTCAAAGAGGCTGCCAGCCGATGTATAGGCCGTTAACCAATTAATCATACGCTTAGCAAGCAAGGCGTAAATTTCTTGGGCTGCAAAATCTGTTTCTTCAGCTTGATATAAGAAAACGAGATCCAAGTCGGAGGCATAACCCAGCTCTTTTCCACCCAATTTTCCATAAGAGATTACTGCAAATGGTGCGGTTGCATCACGCGGTAAGTCAAATTTTTTGACAACGCTAGGCCACACCCTCTCAAAGGTGGTCTGCAATATTAAGTCCGCTAACGCAGACAAATGATCACTGACTTTCTCCACAGACAGCTCATGATCAACACCAATTCCCAAATCTGCCAACAAAGTAATAAAAGTTTCAGTGTGGTGGGTGATGCGCAAAATATCCATCGCCTGCTCTGAGCCATCACCATCCGCCATCACATCATCCAGACGCATATCTAAAGTGGCTTTTACCTCTTGCCAATATTGCTCCGGCTGCTCAATCAGAGCTTTTTCAGCGCGTGAATTGAGCAAGTAATCCAATAGATGAGGGTGTCGGGTTAAATATCCCGCGCCCCATTGAGAAGCCTTCAGCAATGCCAATACATTGGATAGCGCCTGAGGGTACTCAGACAAAATGGATAGGTAGGCACTGCGTCGAGCAACTGCCTCCAATAAATCAAAGAAGCGCAATAAAGTCTGATCAGCACTAATTGCAATAGGCTGATCTGCTTGCAAGCTATCAGCAGCCTTACGAATCAAGTTATTAAAAATAATTCTACTTTTCTCTGGCAACTGCCTTTGCTTAGAGCTATCAGACCAAGCCAACCACCGAGCTGCAGATTCCGGAAAAAGAGATCCATCAGGCTCCCACCCAACGGGCAATGAGGTGTTATCCAGGCGCGCACCATCATCCAGGACAAAAGCTTTTTCAAAATATTGAGCTACTGCCGCTTGGTGTTCATCGAGCTCCGACATGAAGGCAACTTGCTCTTGAGGCTGATCGGAGCCAGCCATACTCACCGCCAATCGAGTGCGAGCACCTTCATCTTCGGGCAAGTAGTGCGTCTGCTGATCCTCCCATACCTGGATACGATGCTCTAAGCGACGCAAGTAAATATAAGCCGTCTTGAGTTCATCAATCTCCTGATCAGGCAGAATTCCCTGCTGCTTTAGCAACGCCAAAACTTCTAGAGTGGGGCGAATGCGAAAACGGGGGTCTGTTCCACCCCGCATCAACTGGAACATTTGCGCTAAGAACTCAATTTCGCGGATGCCGCCGCGACCCAACTTAATATCCCTGGATCGACCATGATGATTAGATGAGCGCTTTTCAGCCTCATGCTGTATCTGCGCATGCAACTCACGGATAGATGCAATCACGCCATAATCAAGATGGCGACGATATACGAAAGGACGAATCAATTGATCGAGCTCGCGCTCGCAATAGACAAAAGCAGGTGAGTCAGGCAACGGTGCAATCAATCTACCCTTGATCCAAGCGTAGCGCTCCCACTCCCTACCCTGCACTAACAAATATTCCTCGAGCATATCGAGACTGCAGACCAAAGGACCCGAGTCACCATTGGGTCTGAGGCGCATATCTACTCGAAACACAAAACCATTTGCATCATGCTCTGCCAATAGCTTGATCAAGCGCTTGCCCATTCGAGTAAACCACTCGTGATAAGACAAGCTCTTAGGACCGCCCTGAGTATCACCTTCATGCTCATACAAAAATATCAGATCGATATCGGAAGAAAGATTGAGCTCTAAACCACCCAACTTCCCCATGCCTACCACCATCAAAGGCATCTCTGAATCGGTGACC
Organism: Pseudomonadota bacterium; assembly: GCA_041179645.1. Classification (GTDB taxonomy): domain Bacteria; phylum Pseudomonadota; class Gammaproteobacteria; order Burkholderiales; family Burkholderiaceae; genus Polynucleobacter. Next base: position 209,175 of record JBEGSZ010000002.1, on the reverse strand, counting down.
CTACTCCACGGCAACCCAAAGCGACGCTGCAGATCTTCACGAATATAAGCAATCGAGAGAGCCACCGTCTCTTGCGCAAAATGACTTAAGGCATGCGTAACCTCATTGAGATCAGCCATGCCATTGATGTCTCGGAAGGCGACCCAGAGCATAAGGCGCTGCCTTGCCAGCCTCAGATCAGCCATAAATTCAGCCTCATCCTGCTCCGAACTCGTCAAAGCATCCTGGCAAGAGCTCAATAGACTCCGAATCCCATCAACATCCACTTTACGAGCCCCCTGCAAACGCAGCCAATCCACCCACTCAGGGCGAGAATTAAGCCAGCGTTGAGCGTAGCTAGAGTGCTGCTTGAGAAATTCAATTTGGGCGTCAAAATCGGTCATTTCTCCATCTTAATCCGACTCCAGACTCAAATCGCAGAAGCTTGGCGATCACCCAATTGCTGACGGATAATAGAGTCCATGCTTCGAAACATCATCAGGACTCGCCTGCAGAGCGTGCTTCAAAAACGTCCTCCAGGATCTGGCGGTCGTTGGCGTAAGCGTGCCCTCATTCTTGCTTGGGTCACTGTGGCTTTTTTTGTGCTTGGCCATCTTGGGGTACGTTTTGTTTTATGGCCCCAGATCGAGAAATCAAAGCCCACATTAGAGGGCTTAATGAGTGCGCGCTTAGGCACCAATGTCACGATGGATGCAGTGCAAGTTTCCTGGACTGGAATTCGTCCCAGCTTTGTAATTGAAGGATTGCGTTTTAATAATGCCGGCGCTTCGACCCCGCCCTTACAGATTAAAAATATCAGTGGGCAACTTAGCTGGCTTTCTTTTTATCACCTAGCTCCTTATTTTCACGAGATCACGCTTGAGCAGGTTGAGCTCTATGCAAAAAGGGATTCAAAAGGCGTAACCTCTGTTGCCGGCATACCCATTCATAGTGAAGGGAATGATTTTGCTGCCGAGAATTGGTTATTCGCTCAAAACGACATACAAATTAACAATGCCAAAATTTTCTGGGAAGACCAGCAAAGTCGAAAGCTAAAGACTTCAATTGATATTCAAAGCTTCCGCCTAACAAATGGCATTCGAAGTCATGAGGCACAACTCCTCACAAAAACTCCTTGGAGTCCAAGCCCGATCAAACTCCAGGCCGACTTTGTTCATCACCTTGGCGGACAGGCAGGCAATTGGCGGGACTGGATCGGCAGCTTTTCATGGGACTTTGTTGAACTCAATCTCAGTCAAATCTCCAAAGACCTGAGTCTTCCCCTGTATGACTTGGGCGGCAACCTTAACTCCAAAGGCAACTTAAAACTCGATGTCGGGATAGCTAATGGCGGGCAAATGTATTTGGCAGCAGATAACTTCCGCGCCCAATTAAACAAAGATGAAGAGCCCCTGGAGTTCGGCAGACTGGAGACCAACCTCATTCAGGAGACGGAAGGCGGCCTCAATTCCATCACAACAAAAACCCTGGCCTGGCGCAATATCGACAGCCCTAGCACCGCACCACTGGATAAATTAAGCCCAATTACTTTCCGTTGGCGTCCACCAAAAGATGGCGGCGAAATCAAACAGTTTGGTTTCTCGTCACCCAAAATACAAGTAGAAGACGTTGCACTCTTCGCGCTCAATCTTCCTCTACCGAAAAAGATTCATCAGTGGATCAAAATTTCTGAAGCGGATGGTGAGCTAGAGAATGTGGAAGTGAATTGGTCCGAAAGCCAATCTGCTTTATCCACCCTACCAATTCCGGGTAATTGGTTTTCCTCCAACAAGCTTGATTTCACGATCAGCGCGAAGCTCAAGGACGTCAGCTTTACCGGGGTCAATAAGTCAATGCCCTCCGCATCGAATTTGTCCGGCAACCTTGTAAGCAATCAAAAGCAAGGCAGCTTCACAATGGACTCCAGCAATCTTGAGCTGGTAATGAATGATTTTCTATCCGACCCTGAGATTCAACTAGATCAGGCAAAAGGCAACATTAATTGGTCTCAACAAAAAGGGGGCTGGCTAATCAACGCTAAGAAAATGCAGCTAAGCAACCCTGAAATCACCACCAATTTTGATCTGAGCTACCTGATTGGCGCACCTAAGCAACCCGATCAAATGACTCTGGATATGGAGTTCGTTAAGGCGAAGTTAGCGACAGCACATCGTTATCTACCAGTTGGCATGGATAAGGATAGCCGGCTTTATCTCAGCAAAGCCTTTGAAGCTGGAGAGATTCAAAATGGTTCTTTGCACATCAAGGGCGACCCAAATCAAGCGCCTTACCCAAGCGGAACCGTTGGAGAACTGAGCTTGCACCTACCCTTTTCCAAAGCAAGCTTCAAGCCAGCCCCCTTACTCCCAAGAAACCAAGGAATTTGGCAAGCCTTTAGTAACGTCAGCGGCAACATCGACATGAAGCAGGCAGCTCTCTATGTTGACGTCGATAGCGCCAACTATAAAAAGGTAGCGCTTACCGCCGTCAAATCCCAAATTCCTAATCTCAGCGCCACAAATCTCACCCTATTGATCAATGGATCGATCGCAGGGGATGGTTCTGAAGTTCTTGAATACGTATTTGCATCACCCGTGGGCGTCCAACAAGCCAACCTGGCCAAAAATCTCATCCTTAAAGGCCCAGTGAGTCTGAGTCTTGACTTAAAAATTCCGCTGTCAGGAAGCGATGACGTTAACTTCGATGCAAAAATTAATCTGGTTGGAAATCAAGCCCAATGGGGGCAAGCTCCACCATTAGATAACCTGAAGGGCAAGGTGCGCATTACCGAGGTCAATCCAGAGTTTGAAAATATCACTGCAAACTTTTTAGGTGGGGCTTTTAAGGTTTCCAGCGCGCCATCTGCAGCGGGCAATACTAGTTTCAGCATAGGAGGCGATATCAATGCCAGCTTTATCAAAGATTACATTTCAGGAAACTTAAAATCTCGAACCCATCCTGCACTTTTGACTGCGATGAGCGGATCAGCAAAATATGAAGGCTTAATCAACTTTAATAAAGCTGGTAGCCAAACTAATCTGAAGTTTGATCTACGCAATTGGGCAAGCTCTGCCCCGGCACCTGCTAAGAAATTGGCTGGTACCCCTATGATGGGTGAGTTCAACTTAAAAACTTATCCAGCAAGTAAGAGCAATACAGTACGGGCGGATTGGTCTGGAAAATTGGGGGATCAATATTTTCTTCAAGGCAATCTTAATTCTGCCAATGACGTAAAAAATGCATTAGGAGTAGGAGCCCCAACAACACTCCCGCAGCAAGGTACCTCCCTCCACTTAGCCAGCAATGAACTCGATCTCGATCAATGGATAGAGTTTTTTGCAGCAAGCAAGTCGGTCAATAAAGTGCGTGACGCTAAACAGTCAGATGCTCCTGAAGAGGATGTCCAAATATCTGCCCAAGTCAAAAAATTAATTGCCTTGGACCGCGAATGGACTGATGTCAGCATGCAGGCTCAGAAAAAAAATACAGCCTGGCAACTACGCCTGAATGCGCCACAAATTACTGGTCAAGCGCAATGGCAACCGAGCAGTAGCGATCACCCGAGTGGATTTATTGCTGGAAGACTTGCGCGCCTTAAAGTGCCAGATCAACGCATTTCTCCAGACTCGATCGTCAAGGAAGATGGTTCACAAAAGCCATCCCCTCTCAAAACCCCCGTCAGCCCCAACGCGATTCCTAGCTTAGATTTAACAATTGATGATTTGAGTTGGACAAAAGCAAAGCTAGGTACGGTGAAGATCAAATCTCGAACCAGTCAGGATCTCATGAAGGTCGAGTCTATTCAGATTAATAATCCACAAGGTAATTCGACCATTAAGGGTCAATGGCTTGCCCGCACTCCAAAAAATACCGAATTGAGCTCATTCACTGCAGATGTGAATATTAAAGATGCGGGGCAAATCATTGCCCATTGGAGTAACTCTAAGTCGGTAGAGGGTGGGGAAGGAAAGCTCAATGCTTCGCTCTCATGGTCCGGGTCACCGTTTACCCCAAACTATGACTCTCTTGCAGGTAACGTTAGTCTTGATCTTGCTAAGGGTCGTTTGCTTGAAGTTAATTCTGATGGTGCGAAATTGCTAGATGTCTTGAGCCTACAAAGCTTATTTAGATTTGCCACCTTGGACTTAAAGGGTAGTCTCGGTAACCTAGCCACCAAAGGCACGCCATTTAACTCGATTAATAGTAATTTTGAGCTTACACAAGGCATTGCCCAAACCAAACAATTCTCCATGATTCTGGATCAGGCCCGTGTTGCAATGACAGGGCAGATTAATGTTCCAAAGGAAACTCAAGATTTACGCATCACCATCTTCCCAACAATTGATGCCACAGCTGGTTCACTGGCAGCATTTGTGATTAACCCCATCATTGGCCTAGGGGCGGTTGTGGGTCAATACCTCATCACCAATCAAATTAATCGCACTATGCAAACGGATTATTTGGTTCAGGGCTCTTGGGAAAATCCAGAAGTGATCCCACTCGATCAGAAGGGGCAGCCCCTCGATGCCAAAACAATGGAGACGATTCGGACTAAAAATCTGCTGAAGGAGCAAACTAAACCTAGCTCACCAAATTCGGCACCTGCAAACCCACCCGCAAATCAAAACCCCTCCATCCAAACTCCCGGCTAAACAGATGAGCAAACCCACCAGCACCTCAGAACTGAATATGGCATCGATACAGATGGTATCGACCCCCAATCTCCATGAGAATCTCGAAGTTGCTGAACGCTTGATTAAGGCGGCTGCAAATTGTGGGGCTCAGCTTGCCGTATTGCCGGAGTATTTTTGCTTAATGGGCTTAAAAGATAGTGATAAGGTAAATATTCGTGAAGCAGCTGGATCTGGTCCAATCCAAGATCGTCTTGCCGCGATGGCAAAAGATAATGGTATTTATCTAGTTGCTGGGAGCATTCCTTTGGAGGCGAAAGAATCCGATAAAGTGCTTAATACCTCCTTGGTGTTTGATCCGAAGGGCAAGCAAATTGCTCGCTACGACAAAATGCATTTGTTTGGCTTTCAAACTGAAACTGAGCGTTACGAAGAATCCGAAACTATTTCAGCAGGGAGTCAACCAGGCCAATTTGCAATCAGAGTTCATGAAGTTGACTGGCGCTTCGGCTTAAGTATTTGCTATGACCTACGCTTTCCAGAGCTGTACCGCACTCTTGGACAAGTAGATTGCCACATCATTCCTGCTGCGTTTACCTACACAACTGGCAAGGATCATTGGGAGATTCTCTTGCGCGCACGCGCTATTGAAAACCAGTGCTATGTACTATCTTCAGCGCAAGGTGGTCTACACCTAAATCAACGTCGAACCTGGGGCGAGACCATGCTGATTGATCCTTGGGGTGAAATATTAAGCAATCTACCCGAAGGCGAAGGTTTTATTCAGGGCAAACTCAGCAAAGATAAATTAAAAGAGGTACGCTCTAAGCTACCGGCACTAAAACACCGCAAGCTTTAATACAGAAAGTTCAGCAAAATCAAGATGAAAGCACCAGAAGCATTATTTCCAAGCGATTGGACTAAGCCCAAAAAACAGGCTGATCTTCTCAAGCTAGCTAAATCTATTATGCTCGAGCCAACCGGCCTATCTGAGCAAGATTTGCACCACACCTTTGGCAATATGTTTACGCATCAACTCGACGATGCCGACCTTTACTTCCAACATACCCGCAGTGAGAGCTGGAGCCTGGAAGAGGGTATCGTGAAGTCTGGCAGTTTCAGCATTGATCAAGGCGTTGGAGTGCGTGCAATCTATGGTGATAAGACGGCCTTTGCTTACTCCGATGAAATTAATTTAGAGGCCCTCAATAAAGCCGCTAAATCCACTCGCGTGATCGGACCTCAAGGTGGTACACGTGCTGTTGCTAGAAAAATATTTACACCTGTCTCGAACGGACTCTATTCAGACTTAAATCCCCTGGACTCACTAGCACCTCAAGAAAAGATTGCCTTGCTCGAAGGGATTGAGCGTCGCGCAAAAGCACGTGACCCGCGCATCATTCAGGTTATGGCGAGTCTAGCGGGTGAGTTTGATGTAGTACTGGTTGTTCGAGCTGATGGCTTGTTAGCTGCCGACGTGCGGCCGCTAGTGCGAGTATCGGTTCATGTGATTGCCGAACAAAATGGTCGTCGCGAATCCGGATCCTCAGGTGGCGGCGCTCGTCACGATTACCATTACTTCAATACAGAACTCATTAATCAATATGTTGATGAAGCTGTTGATGGTGCATTAATTAATTTGGATTCTCGCCCGGCACCGGCCGGTCCAATGACCGTGGTTATGGGACCAGGATGGCCTGGAGTCTTATTGCATGAAGCGGTAGGTCATGGCCTAGAGGGTGACTTTAATCGCAAGGGCTCTTCAGCTTTTGCTGGATGCATTGGACAACGCGTTGCAGCCAAAGGTGTCACAGTAGTAGATGACGGGACGCTTTCTGGTCGTCGCGGTTCACTCAATATCGATGATGAGGGCACGCCTACCCAATGCACCACCCTGATTGAAGACGGCATTTTGAAGGGTTACATTCAAGATAGCCTGAATGCGCGCCTGATGAATATGCCCCTCACCGGCAACGGACGACGCGAGAGTTTTGCCTCTCTACCCATGCCTCGCATGACTAATACCTACATGCTAGCCGGCAAAGATGATCCTCAAGAAATTGTTGCTAGCATTAAACGCGGTCTTTATGCGGTCAACTTTGGGGGTGGTCAAGTAGACATTACGAGTGGCAAATTCGTGTTTTCAGCCTCAGAAGCCTATTGGGTTGAAAACGGCAAAATTCAATACCCAGTCAAAGGCGCCACCATCATTGGTAGCGGTCCTGAATCCCTAAAACAGGTCTCTATGATCGGAAATGACCTTAAATTAGACGGTGGCATTGGGGTTTGCGGCAAGGAAGGTCAGAGCGTCCCCGTAGGCGTTGGGCAGCCAACTTTACGCATCGACAGCCTGACTGTCGGGGGAACCGCTTAATACGGCTTAAAATATCCGTATGAGCCAACAAAATACTAATCCCGCAAACTGGTACGCTGCCGTTGATAAAACGTCAGACACGGATGATCAACGCATTCACAACATTACTGTTCTGCCACCACCAGAACATTTAATTCGCTTCTTCCCAATCTCGGGAACGCCTACTGAAGCGCTCATTAGCAAGACGCGCAAAAAGATCCGCGACATCATTCATGGAAAAGATGATCGACTGCTCGTCATCATCGGACCATGCTCGATTCATGATCCTCGTGCAGCAGTAGAGTATTGCCAACGATTACTAGCTGAGCGCACGCGCTTTGCTGGCGAGCTTGAAATTGTGATGCGCGTCTATTTTGAAAAACCACGCACGACAGTTGGCTGGAAGGGTTTGATTAATGACCCATACTTAGATGAGAGCTATCGTATTGAAGAAGGTTTACGAATTGCGCGTCAAGTGTTGATGGAAATTAATCGTCTTGGCATGCCTGCTGGTAGCGAATTCTTGGATGTTATTTCTCCGCAATATATTGCTGACCTGATTTCTTGGGGCGCTATCGGCGCACGTACAACTGAGAGTCAAGTTCATCGCGAACTCGCCTCAGGTCTCTCTGCGCCAATCGGATTTAAGAATGGTACTGACGGCAACATCAAGATTGCAACCGATGCGATTCAAGCAGCTAGCCGCCCACACCACTTCTTATCAGTGCACAAGAATGGTCAAGTTTCCATTGTGGAAACTAAAGGCAATAAAGACTGTCACGTTATTTTGCGCGGCGGTAAAGAGCCTAACTATGAAGCGCAATACGTTCAAGCTGCCTGCTCTGAGCTAGAAGCAGCAAAGCTTCCAGCCAGCTTGATGGTTGACCTATCTCATGCAAACTCTAGCAAAAAACATGAGCGTCAAATTGTGGTGGCAGAAAATATTGCTGAGCAAATTGAATCTGGCTCAAATCAAATTTTTGGCGTGATGATTGAAAGTCATCTTAATGATGGTGCACAAAAATTTTCGCCAGGGAAAGATGATCCAAGTAAGTTGGAGTACGGTAAAAGTATTACTGATGCCTGCATCAACTGGGAAGATTCAGTGAATGTATTGCAACGCTTAGCTTTAGCCGTGAAGAATCGCAGAAAAGCAAAGAAATAAGAAGTTGTAAAATAAAGCTAGGCTGCTTTATTTAATTAAAAAGAGACTAATTTATTTAGTCTCTTTTTTTTCGTGCTTCCAGAGAACGTCTTGACCACCCGCTGCACGATTCAGCACACGCGCCAATACAAATAAGAGATCAGACAAACGATTGACGTATTGACGCGGAGCATCGTAGAGAGGCTCCTCCCAACCTAAGCGCACGATCGATCTTTCAGCACGCCTGCAGACTGTGCGACAGACGTGAGCCTGAGCAGCGGCACGAGTACCGCCTGGGAGAATGAATTCAGTCAAAGGGGGCAATGTCGCATTGTATTTTTCTAGCCAGATGTCTAGCTGGGCTACATGCTCTGGTTTGAGCAAGGTGTAATTGGGGATACAAAGCTCGCCGCCCAGATCAAATAAGTCATGCTGCACTTGCAAAAATAAGATGCTTAATTCTTCAGCAAGGCTCTCAGGAATGGATTCAGTCATCAAAACACCGATTTCGGAGTTCAATTCATCTACATCACCCATGGCGCAGATGCGCAAATGATCCTTTTCTACTCGGCTCCCATCGCCAAGCCCGGTCATGCCTGCGTCACCAGTTCTGGTGGCTATTTTTGAAAGTCGATTTCCCATAAAACTAATTATAGGTAAATGGCTAAAATGATTCCTATGAATATGGTGACCCCACCCCCCGAACTTGCGGCTATTAGCGCCCTTCAATCCAAACTGGTATCGGCCTTGCGCCCCATCCTCCCAGACCATGCCTTGCTATGGGAGCCTGAGGACACAATTCCCTACGAATGTGACGGCTTAGCAGCCTATCGACGCATGCCCCTGGCAGTTGCTCTGCCAGAAACGGAGGAGCAAGTTGCCCAAATACTGAAGATTTGCTTTGAAATGCAGGTGCCGATCGTTCCGCGTGGATCCGGTACCGGCCTATCTGGTGGTGCCATGCCTATTTCTCAAGGCTTAGTTCTCTCTTTAGCAAAACTCAAAAAGATCATCAGCATTGATCCTTTCACCAGAACGGCAGTTGTGCAGCCCGGCGTACGGAATTTAGCCATCTCGGAAGCAGTTGCCCATCTTGGTCTGTATTACGCCCCAGATCCCTCTTCGCAGATTGCCTGCTCTATTGGCGGCAATGTGAATGAGAACTCTGGCGGTGTGCACTGCCTCAAATATGGCCTCACACTTCACAACGTACTCAAAGTTCGTGGAATTTTGATGAACGGTGAAATCGTGGAATTTGGCAGTCTTGCGCCAGACTCTCCAGGTCTTGATTTATTAGCAATCGTAATGGGCAGTGAGGGCATGCTTGCCGTGGTCACTGAAGTCACAGTGAAGCTGATTGCTAAACCGAAATTAGCACGTGTGATCATGGCTAGTTTTGACGATATTGAAAAAGGTGCCGATGCGGTTGCTGCCATTATTGCTGCAGGGATCATTCCTGCTGGATTGGAGATGATGGATAAAGCCACTACTCGCGCAGTAGAAGAATTTGTTCATGCGGGTTATGACCTTGAAGCCGAGACCATTCTCCTTTGCGAGTCAGATGGCACGCCTGAAGAGGTTGCAGAAGAAATTGAGCGCATGACTAAAGTGCTTGAACTAGCGGGTGCTAGCGGTATTCAGATTTCTCAGAATGAAGCGGAGCGCCTCAAGTTTTGGAGTGGTCGCAAAAATGCATTTCCTGCAGCTGGGCGCTTAGCGCCTGACTACTACTGCATGGACGGCACGATCCCACGCAGAAATATTGGCACCCTACTAAGACGCATTCAGGGAATGGAAAAGAAATATGGCCTTGCTTGCTTGAATGTATTTCATGCTGGCGATGGCAATATGCATCCGCTCATTTTATTTAACGGTGCCGACCAAGAAGAGTGGCATCGCGCTGAAGAATTCGGTACTGAAATTTTAGAAGCCTGTGTTGAGCTCGATGGCACGATTACTGGTGAGCATGGTGTTGGCATTGAAAAGATCAACTCCATGTGTGTTCAATTCGGCGAAGGTGAACGTGAATCTTTCTGGGGCGTTAAAGCAGCGTTTGATCCAGAGCGATTATTAAATCCTGATAAAGCTATCCCAACATTAAATCGTTGCGCTGAGTACGGTCGTATGCGCATTAGTGGCGGCAATTTACCGCATCCAGAGTTGGAGCGCTTCTAATGTCTACAACCAACAATATGCACATTGATTTATTCCGCGAACAAATTCTGGCGGCAGCCAAAAATAAAACTCCTTTATCCATTACCGGTGGCGGTACGAAATCCTGGTATGGAAACGCTAATTCTTTTGCCAAGCTAGATACCCGTTCCTACTCTGGGATCTTGGAGTACCAGCCTGAAGAGTTGGTGATTACGGCTTGTGCCGGCACACCTTTAAAGGAGATTGAAGCGGCTCTGGCTGAGAAGAATCAAGTGCTGGCTTTTGAGCCACCCCATTTTGGTGATAACACTACTTTTGGTGGCGCCATTGCCGCAGGCTTAGCTGGGCCTGGCCGCATTAGTGCTGGCAACTTGCGTGACTTTGTTCTAGGCGCACGCATCCTCGACGGCAAAGGTCAAGACTTATCGTTTGGCGGCAAGGTTATGAAGAACGTCGCTGGATATGACGTTTCACGTTTATTGCCTGGATCCATGGGAACCTTGTCACTGTTACTTGAGGCTTCTGTCAAAGTATTGCCCAAGCCAGCAGCGAGTGCAACGCTACGCTGCCAGGTCTCTCAAGAAAAAGCCTTACGGGTTTTAAATGAATGGGCTGGGCAACCGCTGCCACTATCAGCCAGTTGCTGGATTGGTGAGTCAGGACAAGATGGCGAGCTGACAATTCGCTTGGCTGGTGCTCTTGCAGCGGTTAAAGCCGCTATCCCCCTAATGAATGCCGCTATTGATGCTGTTGAATTGGATTCGACAATTGCGCAAGTATTTTGGAATGACTTACGTGAACAGCGTTTAGCTGTTTTCACAAATCTGGACAGTGCTGACACACTCTATCGCCTAGCTCTACCAGCCGCATGCGGCCCGCTAGCAATTGAGAATGCCGTTGGCGATATTGTTTTGGAATGGCATGGTCAGCAGCGCTGGATTAAAGCGCCTGGCGATGATGCAACTTTTGCATTATTCAAAGCCTTAGCTCACTCTCACGGCGGACATGCCACTCGATTTAAACAAGGAAATGATGTTGACCCAACTAATCAACGCTTTACCCTTTTGAGTGAGCAAGCACACTCAACTGCTTTAGAAGCAGTACAAGCACGCCTAAGAACCGCCTTTGATCCAGCAGGCGTATTTGCTACTTCACGCCTTCCTTAAATCTTTATATGCAAACTCAACTTGCCCCCCAATTCGCCAATACCCCTGAGGGTATTGAGGCCGCCAGAATTCTTGGTAAATGTGTGCACTGTGGCTTCTGCACTGCCACCTGCCCTACTTATCAAATTTTGGGCGATGAACTCGATGGCCCACGTGGTCGCATCTATCTCATCAAGCAAATGGCCGAAGGGCAACCGCCGACTGAAAAAACACGCATGCATTTAGATCGCTGCCTCACTTGCCGCAATTGTGAGAGCACTTGTCCGAGCGGCGTGCAATACGGCAACCTGGTAGATATTGGTCGCAAGTGGGCAGAAGAAAACACCCCTGAGCGCCCCCTTGGTCAGCGCCTAACCCGCTGGGCTCTCAAAGAAGGTTTAACTAGCCCTAAATTATTTAATTCCGCAATGGCAATTGGTCGTCTAGTTCGACCACTGATGCCGACTGGTATCCAGCGCAAAATTCCAGAGGCAAAAAATAAAGCACTATCAAGCAACACCGACCCCTATGCCAGACCAAAAGCAAGTCACTCTCGTAAGATGCTCTTGCTCGAGGGTTGTGTACAGCCAGGTATGTTGCCAAACATCAACTCAGCAACCGCACGTGTTTTAGATGCACTCAAGATTGAATTGATTAGCGCACCAAATGCTACTTGTTGTGGTGCATTGCGTTACCACCTCAACGATCAAGACGGTGGCCTAAATAACGCGAAGCAGAATATCGATGCTTGGTGGCCACAAGTCGAGCAAGGTGTAGAGGCTATTGTGATGACAGCCTCTGGTTGTGGTGTGATGGTCAAAGATTATGGACATTTATTTGCAAATGACCCGCAATATGCAAATAAAGCAAAAAAGATTTCTGATCTCACTAAAGACATTTCAGAAATCTTGCCAGCACTGGAGGGTGAGCTTATTTCTCTCGTAGGAACAGATCCTAAGCCTGGAGTGGTGTACCACCCACCCTGCACACTGCAACATGGCCAACAAATTCGGGGCAAAGTTGAAGGTCTTTTGACTAGCATTGGCATTGGTGTTCGCCTCTGTGCCGATAGCCATCTGTGCTGCGGTTCAGCAGGAACCTACTCGGTTACCCAGCCAGAGTTATCAGAACAATTACGCCATAACAAGCTCACTCATCTGAATACTGCTTGCGAAGAGTCTGGCGCCCAAGTGATTGTCTCTGGAAATATTGGTTGCATCACCCATTTACAGCAAGATGACACTCCAGTGCTCCATTGGATTGAGATTGTTGATCAACTCATCAGCCAACAAGGTCAAAGCAAACAATGAGTCAAGTTACTACCAACCTGATGTTGGTAAAGCAAAGACTCGATTTGGCAGCGTTGGCAGCCCAACGTGAGCCAGAAGACATTCAATTACTTGCGGTGAGTAAAACTTTTCCAGCGATAGCGGTTGAAGAGGCCATGCATGCTGGTCAAACCGCCTTTGGTGAGAACTACGTTCAAGAAGGTGTTGAGAAAATCCAGCAACTCGCTAAATTACGCCCTTGGCTAGAATGGCATTTCATTGGCCCACTTCAGAGCAATAAGACACGCGATGTCGCAGAACATTTTGATTGGGTTCACAGTATCGATAGACTCAAAATTGCTGAACGTCTATCTAGCCAGCGCGGAGAAATCCCTGAAGTAGGTGATCTGCAAGTTTGCGTGCAAATCAACGTAAGCGAAGAAGAATCTAAAAGCGGCATAGCCCTTGAGGAAGTGGAGGCGCTTTGCAATGCGATCGCCAAGCTACCTAATCTTGTTCTTCGCGGACTCATGGCTATCCCCGCGCCCAGCGAAGACGTGGGACAACAACGCCAAGCTTTCGCGGCCGTGCGGGAGTGCTTTGTTGGGATTAAAGCAAAACACAGCAATGATCTTGGTTATGATTTCTTTGACACACTCTCCATGGGAATGTCAGATGACATGGAGGCTGCAATTGCTGAAGGTAGCACCATGGTACGTATAGGAAGCGCCATTTTTGGGAAGCGCGATAAGATAAAAGCATGAGCACACAACAAACAAACCAAAATGCCCACATCACCTTTATTGGCGGTGGCAATATGGGTCGAGCATTAATCAGTGGATTGCTGGCCAACGGTTTTGAGGCTAACCAGCTTTCTGTAGTTGAATCCAATGCCAGCACTGGCCTGCAATTACATCAAGATTTTGGCGTCCAGATTATTGGCGCACTAGATCAGATCGCCTTTGATTTTTCCAAGAATAACGTTGTGGTCATGGCGATTAAGCCCCAGGATTTCAATGTGGTAGCCAAGTCCTTAAGTGCAAAACTAAAACATGCAAGCGCACCGGGCCCACTCATTCTGAGTATTGCTGCAGGCATTCGTCTGAAAGATATGAGTCGCTGGCTTGATCACGCACGCTGCGTTCGCGCCATGCCGAATACCCCAGCCCTGATTGGCAAGGGTATTACTGGTTTATTCGCCGATGTTGCAGTTAACGCGTCCGATCGGGCATTAGCAGAAACCATTTGCAATGCAGTTGGACAAGCAGTCTGGGTCAATGAAGAAAAGCTGATGGATGCCGTTACTGCTGTTTCCGGAAGTGGTCCCGCCTATGTTTTTGCTTTCTTAGAAGCAATGCAATCGAGCGGTGAAAAGCTTGGGCTTGATGCGGCTACTGCCCGTAAATTGGCTTATGCCACTTTAGAGGGCGCTACACAGCTTGCCCATAACTCTGATGAGCATGCAGGCGTACTTCGTGAACGGGTCACTTCAAAGGGTGGCACTACTGCTGCCGCACTAGATACACTCAAGCAACTCGATTGGCATGGCGCACTGGAAAAAGCGATTGATGCCGCAAGTCAACGTGGCAAAGCTATGGGTGACGAGTTAGGCGAGACCCAATAGGATTCCCAGAAATAGGAGTCCACCCAACCAGTTGTTATGACGAAATGCTTTAAAGCATTCTTCACGCTTGCGAGTGGCTACTAGTTTCAGGTGATAGAGGGCACACGCTAACGCTAAGGACCAACCCACCCAAAAATAATGATTGAGGTTTGCTAGCTGAGCAACCCAAATCTGACTCAGAAATAGCACGCCATAACTCAGTGCAATTGCGAGAACATCAAAGCGACCGAAGGTAATAGCCGAAGTGCGCAAGCCTAAACGTAAATCATCATCACGATCGACCATGGCATATGCCGTGTCATAAGCAATCGCCCAAAAAATATTACCGATAAACAAAATCCAAGCTTCAAGAGGAATGAAGCCCAAGACTGCGGCGTACGCCATCGGAATTCCAAAACCGAAGGCAATCCCTAGGACTGCTTGCGGAATAGCAAAGAACCGTTTGGTAAAGGGATAGAGAATCGCAACTGCTAAAGCAAAAAAAGACAGTTCTTTGGTAAGCGCATTCAAAGGCTGAATGAGTAAGTAGGCAATTAACGCTAAAGTGGCCGCCACACCCAGCGCTTCTTTCCCAGAAATCTTGCCACTGGTAATCGGCCGATCCTTAGTTCTCAATACATGGCGATCAAAATCTTGATCCGCATAATCATTAATAGCGCAACCTGCACTACGCATTAAAAATGTACCCAAGGTAAAGATGATGAGCAGATGCAATTCAGGAAATCCACCACTCGCTAGCCAAAGTGCCCATAAGGTTGGCCACAACAACAATAGCGTCCCGATTGGTTTATCCAAGCGGATTAAGTAAGCGTAAGCAACAATACGATTACGCATTGGATAAATAATCTTCCTTATTGACAATCAGGTTCATGGCGTCATTATCAAGCTTTTAGAAATTCTGTACGAGAGCCTAACCAACGCTCAAGGTGTCTTTCCACCAAATCACCATGCTCAGCCAGCAAACGCTCTGCAGCAGTCTGGGCTAACTCAATTAGCCATGCATCACGTTGAAGATCCACAAACCGCAGCATCGTATCACCCGACTGCTTGGCCCCCAATAATTCGCCAGGACCCCGAAGCGACAAATCTCGCTCCGCAATTACAAAGCCATCTGAAGTTTCTCGTAAGGTTTGTAAGCGCTCTTTGGCCGCCAAAGATAAGGGCTCTGCATACATCAAGATACAAACGGAATCTACTGAGCCGCGCCCTACGCGCCCACGTAACTGATGAATTTGCGCATAACCAAAACGTTCAGCATGCTCAATCACCATCAGAGCTGCATTGGGCACATCCACACCCACTTCAATCACCGTGGTTGCAACCAAGAGTTGGATTTCATTTGCTTTAAAAGCCGCCATCACCGCAGCCTTCTCCTCACTCTTCAAGCGGCCATGAACCAAACCTACTTTGAAATTCGGCAACGCTTGTGTGAGCTGCTCAAAGCTTTCAACCGCGGTTTGCAATTGCAATACTTCCGACTCTTCAATCAAAGGACATACCCAGTAAGCTTGCAGCCCCTTGGCTAGCCAATCATGCAGACCGCTAATCACCTCATCTCTACGCCCTGCCTTCACCACCTTAGTAGCAATCGGCTTTCTACCGGGAGGCAATTCATCAATCACAGAAACATCAAGATCAGCGTAATAGGTCATCGCTAATGTACGAGGGATAGGGGTCGCTGACATCATGAGCTGGTGACAATAAAACAGTTCCGAGCCAACCCGCTGCTGAATCTCCAAACGCTGCCTCACACCAAATCGATGTTGTTCATCGATTACTGCCAAACCCAGATTGGCAAAGCTCACCTTATCTTGAATAAGCGCATGCGTACCGATGATGAGCTGCGCATCACCGCTCTCAATCATTTCTTGGGCAAGTCTTTTTTCCTTGGCCTTCAAGCTACCCGAGAGCCATGCAATCTTGACCCCTAAAGGCTCAAACCACTCCTGCATTTTGAGATAGTGCTGCTCTGCCAAGATTTCTGTAGGCGCCATGATGGCAGCTTGATAGCCATGATCCATTGCGCGCGCAGCAGCTAATGCGGCAATCACTGTTTTTCCGCTACCCACATCACCCTGCAATAAACGGTTCATTGGAAAGGTATTCGATAGATCGAGACCAATCTCAGACCAGACGCGCGCTTGAGCACCAGTCAACTGAAAGGGCAAAACTTTGAGCAAGCCCTCTTCAATGTTGGTATTGATTTTTTTTGCTTTACTTACTTGCTGATCCTTCGCAAAACTAGGGGCACGCCTTTCTCTTCGAATGGCATGGGCTCGCTTTAAAGAAATCTGCTGCGCAAGCAATTCTTCAAACTGTACTCGGCGCCACGCAGGATGAGTCCGCTCGAGAAGAGATTGGGTATTAGCATCGGCGGGTGGCTGGTGCAAATAGGTTATTGCGTCTTGTAGTGGCGGCCAATCATTGGTTGGCAAAATATCCACCATGAGTTTGGTCGGCAAAAATTCTGCCAAACTTTCTTTGAGACTAGCGTCCTGCAGAGCCTTTAAGACCGCCTTACGAATAATGGTTTGCGAAAGACCCGCGCTAGCTGGGTATACCGGCGTTAAGCTAGCCGACAAGGGCGCCTCTGGCACAACAGCGCGGACAGTAGGATGCACCATCTCAGGACCCTGATAACCCTCGCGGACCTCGCCTCGCACTCGCACATGAGCACCCACCGCCATTTGCTTTTGCTGGCTCGGGTAGAAATTGAGGAATCGGAGCTGCAACGAAGCAGTGTCATCCTCAATCGTGACTAAGAGCTGCCTTCTAGGTCGAAAAGTGACCTGACTACGAATCACGATACCCTGAGTCTGAATCGAATGAAATCTTCCTAACCCCAAAGCTTCCTCGATAGTGAAGAGCTCAGTCTCGTCCTCGTAACGGGATGGCAGGTGCAAAGCAAGTGCCATAGGGCTGCTTAAACCCATCTTTTCGAGTGCAGTTGGCGGTCGCTTAGTCGTCATCGTTAAAATCCAATACCTGATGGTAATGCTATGCAACTTTCCGACTTCAATTACGACCTCCCGCCCGAACTAATTGCCCAGCATCCCCTGGCCAATAGAACGGATAGTCGCCTCCTAGAGCTAAGGGCGAATGGGGATAATGTCGCCCAATTGATCGATCGGCAGTTCCCCGACATTCTTAACCTTATCAAGCCTGGGGATTTACTCGTCTTCAATGACACCAAGGTCATTCCTGCTCGCCTGCACGGCAAGAAGGAGACCGGCGGGAATGTCGAACTCCTGATTGAGCGTATCAGCGGTGATAAGCAGGCCTGGGTACAAATTAGAGCCTCGAAGGTTCCCAAGACCGGCAGCATCGTACATGTGTACAACAAATTGGGTGAAACCTTCCCGGTAGAAATGATTGGCTATGACGGCCGGTTCTACGAAGTGCGCTTCCCTGAGAATGTATTTGACTTGCTTGAACGCTTTGGTGAATTGCCACTACCGCCGTACATTGAGCATCAGCCGGATCAAGAAGACGCCAATCGCTATCAAACCGTTGTTGCCAAAAATCCCGGTGCTGTCGCAGCCCCTACGGCAGGATTGCACTTTGACGAAGCTATTCTCAAGAAGCTAAATGAACTCGGAGTTCAGCAGGCTACCGTTACCCTACATGTGGGCGCAGGCACCTTCACGCCAGTTCGCGAAGAAGACCTCAGCAAACACAAAATGCACTACGAGTGGTTTTCAGTTCCAGCAGAAACTACTGCAGCCATAGAAGCCACTCATCAAGCAGGCGGTAGAGTCATTGCAGTCGGGACGACCAGTCTACGTGCCTTAGAGAGTCAGGCTCAAACCCAACAAACTAGCGGTGAAACCAACTTATTTATTACGCCGGGCTATGCATTCAAAACCGTCAATTGCCTACTGACCAACTTTCATTTACCAAAATCCACCTTACTCATGTTGGTGAGTGCCTTTGCTGGCGTAGACAATATCCGCAATGCCTATCAACATGCCATTCAAAATAAATATCGCTTTTTTAGCTACGGCGATGCGATGTTCTTAACTAGACAAGCTCATGACTAAACCTGTTCACTTCAATATCTTGGCGCGTGACTCTGCGAGCCCTGCGCGCCTTGGTCAGCTTGACCTTCCTCACGGCAGTGTTCAAACGCCAATCTTTATGCCAGTGGGGACGTATGGCACGGTGAAGGCCATGACACCTCGAGATTTGAATGAAGCCAAAGCCCAAATTATTTTGGGTAACACCTTTCATCTCTGGCTACGACCTGGTTTAGATGTCATTAAGAAGCATGGCGGCTTACACCGCTTCATGGGCTGGGATAAGCCCATCCTTACTGACTCAGGTGGCTTTCAGGTCTTTAGCTTGGGAGCGCTGAGAAAAATTTCTGAAGAAGGTGTGACTTTTGCATCTCCGATTAATGGCGACAAATTATTTATGTCTCCAGAAGTGTCAATGGAAATTCAGGCGGTACTCAACAGTGACATTGCAATGCAGTTTGATGAGTGCACACCCTACGAAATTAAAGGTCAGGCCACTTCGGAAAAAACTGCCCGCGCCTCACTGGAAATGTCCCTCCGTTGGGGCGATCGCTCCTTAAAGCGCTTTCGCGAGCTCGAGACAGGCAATGGTCTTTTTGGCATCGTTCAAGGGGGCATGTTTGAGAATTTGCGGGAATTCTCCTTGGATGCTGTCAGCCAACAGGGCTTTGATGGCATTGCCATTGGCGGCCTCTCTGTTGGGGAGCCAAAGCCTGAGTTTGAGCGCATTCTCAATTTCACCGCCCCTAAGTTGCCAGAGCACATGCCCCATTACTTGATGGGGGTTGGGACACCTGAAGACCTCATGCTGGGGGTCAGCCTTGGTATTGATATGTTTGACTGCGTAATGCCGACTCGCAATGCCCGCAATGGCTGGCTCTTTACCCGCTTTGGCGACCTGAAGCTACGTAATTCAGGGTACAAAGACGATGATCGCCCTGTTGACCCTACGTGCGCCTGCTACACCTGTAAAAACTTCACCAGATCCTACTTAAATCACCTCCAGAAGGCGAATGAGATCCTCGGATCACAGCTCAACACCATCCACAATCTCTCCTACTATCTCCAGCTCATGGAGGAGGTCAGAGATTCCTTGGCTAAAGACCGTTTTAGCGCCTATCGTGAAGAATTTCATCGGAATCGCCAACGCGGCGTAGAGCCCGGGCAGGATTAATAGCCCCAGGGCAGTAAATCAGCCCTCAAAGCCCCATACAGTTTAGAATTGCGGGTTTACGGCTTTGCTTTAAAAGCCTAAAACTGAAGCAGTTTCCAATTGGTAATTAATGGAGGTTTTGTATGTGGATTAGTAACGCTTTTGCCCAGGCTCCAGCCGCGGGTGCAGATTCTGGCGGCTTGATGAGCTTCCTTCCCCTTATTTTGATGTTTGCAGTTCTGTACTTCATCATGATTCGCCCACAAATGAAGCGTCAAAAAGAAACTAAAGCAATGCTTGAGTCTTTATCTGTTGGCGACGAAGTAGTGACTGTTGGCGGCATCATCGGCAAAGTGACTGCACTGAAAGATCAAGTTGTTACTGTTGAAATTTCTGCTGGCACTGAAGTGCAAATGCAAAAAGGCGCTATCACAACAGTATTGCCAAAAGGCTCACTGAAGTCTGCTTAATAAGCTTGTTTAAAAGTATCTCAATATGAATCGCTACCCTCTCTGGAAATACATAGTCATCCTATTTGCTTTATTAATCGGAGGACTATATTCATTACCCAATTTCTACGGAGAGGCGCCAGCGGTTCAAGTCTCATCCGCCAAACCAACCATCAAGGTTGATTTGGCGACTCAGTCTCGAGTTGAAAAGATTCTGACTGATGACAACATTAGCAATACCGGCATCTTCTTTGAATCTACGGGCAATGTAGGTTCAATCAAAATTCGTTTTAACAATACCGATATTCAACTGCGTGCTCGCGACTTACTGCAACAGAAATTAAATATCGATCAAAACGAACCTAATTTCACGGTTGCATTAAATCTGCTCTCCAACACACCGAGCTGGTTAAATGCACTCAATGCATTACCCATGCCCCTCGGCCTTGACTTGCGTGGCGGCGTTTACTTCCTGCTGCAAGTGGATATGAAGGGCGCCGTTCAAAAGAAGGTGACTTCTTTAGCAACCGATATTCGTAGCCAGTTACGCGACAAATCAATTCGTCAGCAAGGTATCGAGCGCGGCCAAGACTCCATCACTTTGACTTTCGGCAGCATTGAAGATGCTGAAAAGGCGCGCTCTGTCTTGATGACTAGCCAACCTGATCTGACCTGGCAAATTAAGCCTACCGGCTTGTCTCCTAAGTTGGTCGGGGAATTTAAACCCACTGCCTTGAAAGAAATTCAAGATAACGCAGTAAAGCAAAATATCGTCACGCTGAATAAACGCGTAAATGAATTGGCTGTTAAAGAGCCAGTGATTCAACAGCAAGGCGCTGAACGTATTGTTGTTCAGCTACCAGGAGTACAAGATACTGCCCGCGCCAAAGATATTATTGGCCGTACAGCCACTCTCGAATCCAGATTGGCAGACCCTATCGTTTCCACGATTGCCGTTGGTGAAACTCCACCCCCAGGCATGGATGTTTTCCGCTTTGGCGAGAACCGTCAAGGCGTATTCAAAAAATCCGTTATTTTTAGTGGTGATCGCATTACTGATGCGAGCGCTGGCTTTGATCAAAACCAACGCCCAGCTGTCAACATCTCTTTAGATGCTGCTGGTGGTCGTGTAATGCAAGAAGTAACTCGCGAAAATATTGGCAAGCCAATGGGCATGATCTTGTTTGAAAAAGGCAAAGGTGAGGTTCTCACGATTGCCACGATTCAAGGTGAGTTTGGCTCTAAGTTTCAGATTACTGGCCAGCCAACTACCGAGAGCGCTAATGACTTAGCCCTCTTGCTGCGTGCAGGCTCACTTGCAGCGCCAATGGAAATCATTGAAGAGCGCACGATTGGACCAAGCTTAGGTGCAGAAAATATTGAGAAGGGCTTCAAATCCCTCATCATTGGCTTTGGAGCTATCTCCATCTTCATGATTGCCTACTACCTACTGTTTGGCACCTTCTCAGTTGTGGCGCTTGCAGTGAACTTATTGCTACTGATATCTGTTTTGTCGATGTTACAAGCCACCTTAACCCTGCCAGGCATCGCCGCGATGGCACTAGCTCTTGGTATGGCGATTGACTCCAACGTCTTGATTAACGAGCGTATACGCGAGGAGCTGCGAAATGGCGCTGCCCCGCAAACAGCCATTGCTGTTGGCTTTGATAAAGCTTGGGCAACGATCTTGGATTCAAACGTCACCACCTTAATTGCAGGTTTGGCATTGTTGGCGTTTGGCTCAGGCCCAATCAAAGGCTTCGCGGTAGTGCATTGCCTTGGTATTTTGACTTCAATGTTTTCAGCAGTCTTTTTCTCACGTGGCCTGGTTAACCTCTGGTACGGCAGAGGTAAAAAAGTTCAGAAACTCGCTATCGGCCAAGTTTGGCGTCCACAGGAGAAATAAGTCATGGAATTTTTCCGGATCAAAAAAGATATTCCCTTTATGCGCCATGCTTTGGCGCTCAATGCGGTTTCTCTAATCACCTTTTTAGCCGCCGTCTTCTTCCTTTGGCATAACGGCCTTCATCTTTCAATTGAGTTCACTGGCGGTACGGTAATGGAGGTTGCTTACCCACAGACTGCTCCTTTGGACTCGATTAGGTCGAATGTAGAAAAGTTAGGTTATTCCGATACGCAGATTCAGAACTTTGGTAGCTCACGTGATGTGATGATTCGCCTGCCACTACAAAAAGACGCTGAAGGGAAAATGATTTCTTCTGCCGATCAAAGTGCAGCAGTGATGAAAGCGCTTGAACCAGCCACCTCTGGTGTGAAACTGCAGCGTGTGGAGTTTGTTGGGCCGCAGGTTGGTCGTGAGCTTGCGATTGATGGGCTCTTAGCACTGTTATTCGTGATTATTGGCATTGTGATTTACCTCTCTTTCCGTTTTGAATGGAAATTTGCTGTCGCCGGCATCATCGCGAACTTACATGACATCGTGATTATTCTTGGCTTCTTTGCCTTCTTCCAATGGGAGTTCTCACTCTCCGTCTTGGCGGCGGTATTAGCCGTATTAGGCTACTCAGTAAACGAGTCCGTGGTGATCTTTGACCGTATTCGTGAAAACTTCCGCAAGTACCGCAAGATGAATACCCGCGAGATTATTGACAATGCAATTACCAGCACAATCAGCCGTACCGTCATTACTCACGGTAGTACTGAAATGATGGTTTTGGCAATGTTGATTTTTGGTGGCCCTACCCTCTTCTACTTTGCCTTAGCACTCACCATTGGTATTTTATTTGGTATCTATTCCTCAGTATTCGTGGCAGCAGCATTGGCCATGTGGCTTGGTGTCACTCGTGAAGATTTAGTGAAGGGTGAGCGCAAGCCTGATGATGCAGCCCGTAACGATGATCCTAACTTTGGAGCGCAGGTCTAAGGTTTGTCTGCGCAGTTAATTTACTAAATTAGTTAAGCGTGAAATTCTGATGCTCGAGGGCGGCTAATATTTTCTTAGTCGCACCTTGATGCTCAATCGAGTAGGCTGTTGCAGCGCTCGACATCTTTGCCAGCTCGACAGTATTCAAAAGTAATTCTTTTAATGCTTCCATAAGGGCGATCGGCTCACTCAAGAGAAGCTCGCCCTTGATACGCTTTGCAGCACCTATCTCTATTGCATCTAATGCGGCCTGCTGGAAGTTATAAGTATGTTCACCGAGCAATACGGGGCAGCCGGCAGCACAAGCTTCAATTAGATTCTGGCCTCCAAAAGGCAGTAGGCTGCCGCCCATCACCACTAAATCAGCAGCACTGTAATACATCGGCATCTCACCCATCGAATCACCGAGAATCACATCAATTCCCACATCACTCTTTGGCGTCTCTATCCATTCTGTGCGACGCCGAAACTTCAAACCAGCATCCTGAATTTGATTGGCCACCTCTGAGAAACGCTCAGGATGACGCGGCACCAAGCAAAGCAATGGAGGAATATCCAATGCATTACTCAGAAGTAAACCTTTCCAAGCCTTCAGAATGACTTCCTCCTCACCATCCCGAGTGCTTGCAGCGCAGACCATCAGGCGTTGCTTCGCATGTAACTCTTGCTTCCAAGATTTGCCTTGTTGAACTAGGTTTGGATCCAGCGGCACATCAAACTTGAGATTGCCAATGATCTCTACTTTTTTGACATCAAGACTGCGATAGCGATCAGCATCGAATTGCGTTTGAGCCAAGATGCCTGCAAACGCCTGAAATAAAGATCTGCCGACCTTACCAAACTGATTTACTCGACGAGCACTGCGTTCGGATAGACGTGCATTCACTAAAAATAATGGTAAGCCGATTTCCGCGCAATAGAACACTACGGTTGGCCAAGCTTCAGTCTCCATAAACAAACCGAACTTGGGCTTAAACGCGCGAATGAAATTAGCAACAGACCAGCAGAGGTCATAGGGCAAATAGACTTGACGTAGCTGGCCTGCAGCAATCGCTTTTGCAAATAAAGCGGCGCCAGTGCGACGGCCATTGAGAGTCATGTGGGTTAGCAGAACGGTTTCACGACGCTCTAGATAAGCTTCTATCAGAGGCTGAGCAGCTCTAGTCTCACCAACAGATACCGCATGAATCCATACTGAGCCCTGGGTAATATTTTTCCCATAAGCAAAGCCTAGGCGCTCAGCGAAATGACTTAAGTATTCAGATGAGTGGCGTGTGCGCCAAGCCAGACGAATAAATGCGAATGGCAAGAGTAGATGCCAAAGCAATTGATAAATAGCAAACCAGAACTTGGGGCGGGCACCGTATTGCGAATCCTGCGGTGCGCGCCCAAGGCTTGGAGTCAAACTCACTTTTTTAGACGTTCGGTCAATTCGACCGCCTTACCTAAATAAGAAGATGGAGTCATCTCAAGCAATAAGGCTTTTGCATCATCCGGAATTTGCAAGCCACGAATAAAGGTTTGCAAATCAGCCTGGTTAATGCCCTTGCCACGAGTTAACTCTTTGAGTTGCTCATACGGGTTCTCGATGCCATAACGACGCATGACGGTTTGCACTGGCTCTGCCAATACTTCCCAGCACTCATCTAAGTCAGCGGCAATTGCTGCATGGTTCACTTCCAGCTTACCTAAACCACGCAGGGCGCTGTCATAAGCTAAAACGCTGTGGCCAAAAGCTGGGCCGAGATTACGCAAAACCGTTGAATCTGTCAGGTCACGCTGCCAGCGAGAAATTGGCAACTTCTCGGCCAGGTGGCGTAATAAGGCATTTGCTACGCCCAGATTACCTTCAGAATTTTCGAAGTCGATTGGATTCACTTTATGCGGCATGGTAGATGAACCAATCTCACCCGCTTTAGTGCGCTGCTTAAAGTAACCAATCGAAATATAAGCCCAGAAATCACGGTCCATATCCAACAAGATGGTGTTGGCACGAGCAATCGCATCGAATAACTCAGCCATACCATCGTGTGGCTCAATCTGAATCGTATAGGGATTGAACGTAAGCCCCAAGCGTTTCTCAACAACATTTTTAGAAAAGTTTTCCCAATCAAAATTGGGGTAAGCAGATAAATGCGCGTTGTAATTACCAACGGCACCATTCATTTTTCCTAGGAGCGGAACTGCTGCAATCGTTGCAATCGCACGTTCTAAACGTTTGGCAATATTGGCCAACTCTTTGCCCAAGGTGCTTGGAGAAGCTGGCTGACCATGCGTGCGTGACAACAAAGGCACCTTGGCATTCTCAATCGCCAAATCCGTTAATACAGACAGAACTTTTCTGAGTTGCGGCAACAAGACTTCGTCACGCGCCCCACGCAACATCAAACCATGCGAGGTATTGTTGATATCTTCAGAGGTGCAAGCGAAATGAATAAATTCACTAGCCTTCAAAAGATCTGGGCGACCAGCTACTTTTTCTTTTAAGAAATACTCGACTGCTTTGACATCATGATTGGTGACTGCTTCGATGTCCTTAATGCGCTGCGCATCGGCATCAGAGAAGTTTTCTGGCAAAGACAATAAAAAGGCCTCATCGGCTGCACTGATTTTAGGTACATCTGGCAGGCCCGCGGAAGCCAAAGCTAAGAGCCAATGAATCTCTACAAAGACCCGTTGACGCATAAATGCGGCTTCCGACAACCAAGGGCGCAAGGCATCTAGTTTTCCTGCATAACGGCCATCTAAAGGGGAAAGTGCATTGAGGGTAGAAATCGGCTGACTCACAAATATTGCCTTTACATTGAATGTGTCAATAAAGCCTAATTTTAATCGTTCTTGAGGGCAACCCAATTTGGCGGAGATAGCTATACTGAGCCATATGAAACTCATTGGATCCCTCACTAGCCCCTACGTACGCAAGGTACGCATTGTTTTCTCGGAAAAAAAGGTTGATGTAGAGCTCGAGCTCGAGAATGTCTGGGCTGCAGACACCAAAATTGCCCATAACAACCCTTTGGGCAAGATTCCTTGCTTGATTTTGGATGATGGAGAAGCGATTTATGACTCCCGCGTAATTGCGGAGTATGTCGATACTCTTAGTCCTGTAAATAAGCTCATTCCAGCCGGTGGCCGCGAACGAGCCATAGTCAAAACCTGGGAAGCCCTAGCTGATGGAGTGGATGATGCTGGAATTTTGGCCCGCCTAGAGGGGACTTTCCACCCACCTGAGCAGCAGAGCTCCGACTGGCTTGATCGCCAAATGGGGAAAATTAACTCCGCATTAGGCCAAATGTCCCGTGAATTGGGCGAAAACGCCTGGTGTCACGGCAATCAGATGACCTTGGCGGATATTGCAGTGGGATGTGCCTTAGGCTACATGCTGTTCCGCTTCCCCAATATCGCCTGGCAAGCGCAATACCCCAACCTAGATGCTTTGTATCAAAAGTTGATGCAAAGGCCCTCTTTTGCAGATACAGCGCCTCCAGCAGCTTAAATCCTTAGGCGGAAATAATTCCGCCGCCTAAGCAAATATCACCGTCGTACAAAACGGCAGACTGGCCTGGAGTCACTGCCCACTGGGCTTCTGGAAAAGCCAATCCAAAACTAAGAGGCCCTTCCAATCCTGCGGCAAGCGTGCATGCTGAGTCTGCTTGGCGATAACGGGTTTTTGCCGAATATTGTCCTGGCGCAGGAGCTGTGCCAGCAACCCAACTAGCATCAATTGCTGACAGCTGATGAGCTAGCAGCCATGGGTGCTCGTGGCCTTGTGCCACGTATAGAGTGTTGTTGGCTACGTCTTTGCGTGCAACATACCAAGCATCACCGTTACCGTCTTGACTGCCACCCAAGCCAATACCTTTGCGCTGACCTAGAGTAAAGAAGGCAAGCCCCATATGCTCTCCTACCGTTTTACCTTCTGGGGTTTTGATAGGGCCTGGGGTGCGTGGCAAGTAGCGATTTAAGAATTCTCGAAAAGGGCGCTCACCAATAAAACAAATGCCGGTGGAATCTTTTTTACGCGCATTGTGCAAGCCAATTTGCTCAGCAATCTTACGCACTTCGGTCTTCGGAATCTCCCCCAAAGGGAAGAGCACATTAGCCAATTGACTCTGGGTTAAGCGATGCAAGAAGTAGCTTTGATCCTTGCTGGCATCAAGTGCCTTTAATAATTGTGTCCGCCCGCCCTCATGGCGCACCCGCGCATAGTGCCCCGTAGCGATAGCATCTGCACCCAAGCTCATAGCATGGTCTAGGAAGGCTTTGAACTTAATTTCCGCATTGCACAATACATCTGGATTGGGCGTCCTACCGGCAGCGTATTCCCGCAAAAACTCCGCAAATACGCGCTCACGATACTCCTCGGCAAAGTTCACTGCCTCAACATCAATCCCAATGAGATCAGCCACGGAAACGACATCAAGCCAATCCTGGCGTGCGGAGCAGTATTCATCACTGTCATCGTCTTCCCAGTTTTTCATGAAAAGGCCAATTACTTCATAGCCTTGCTGCTTGAGCATCCAGGCCGCAACAGACGAATCAACCCCTCCAGACATCCCAACGACGACTTTAGATGGTTTTGAAGCGGGTATTGAGGAAGAATTGAGTGGGATCATCAAAAAATGCGAGAATTCAATATAAGCTAAAAACCCCATTGTAGAAGCCTTAATTCAAGTTAGCTCTAGAGCTGGAGTGAAATGGCATAAAACATAAGGGTATCCATATATATGTGTATTCGCGTATATATACCTAAAATAGATTTTTTTGAATCATTAGTATTTGGAGACATGCCATGCGCATAGGAGTACCGCTGGAAATCAGACCTGGGGAAACTCGGGTTGCCGCCACACCGGAAACCGTTAAGAAGTTGATTGGCCAAGGCCATACGGTTGTTATTCAAAAGGATGCAGGTGTCACAGCCAGCCAACCTGATTCTGCTTATGAAGCAGTAGGTGCAACTATTGGCAGTGCTGCAGATGCCTTTGGTGCAGAGATCGTACTCAAAGTGCGTGCACCAGAAGCTGGCGAGCTCAAGCAAATTAAATCTGGCAGCGTGCTCCTGGGCATGCTTGATCCATTTGATGGCGACAACATTGCCGCTATGGCCGCGCAAGGTGTGACGGCATTCTCATTAGAGGCTGCCCCACGTACCACTCGCGCCCAAAGCATGGATGTTCTGTCCTCACAAGCCAATATTGCCGGTTACAAAGCAGTGATGGTTGCTGCTAATGAGTATCAACGCTTTATGCCAATGCTCATGACTGCGGCTGGAACTGTTAAAGCGGCGCGCGTGCTCATCTTGGGTGCCGGTGTTGCTGGTCTTCAAGCCATTGCAACAGCAAAGCGTTTAGGCGCTGTCATCGAAGCATCTGATGTGCGCCCTGCTGCTAAAGAACAAATTGAATCTCTTGGCGCCAAGTTTGTTGACGTTCCTTATGAGACTGACGAAGAGCGTGAAATCGCTCAAGGCGTTGGTGGCTATGCCCGCCCAATGCCAGAGGCTTGGATGAAGCGTCAGGCAGCTCTCGTTGCTGAACGCGCCCAACAAGCGGACATCGTCATTACCACTGCTTTGATTCCAGGTCGCAAGCCTCCAGTCTTATTGCACAGCGATACCGTTGCCAATATGAAACCTGGATCTATCGTGATCGACTTAGCAGCCGGTCGCGGCGATAACGGTTCAGGCAACTGTCCTTTAACAGAAGCCGACAAGATCGTCATGAAAAATGGTGTGAAGATTATTGGTTACACCAACCTAGCTAGCATGGTAGCTGCAGATGCTTCTGCTTTGTATGCACGTAACTTGCTCGACTTCATGAAGCTAATCGTTGACGCAGAAGCGAAGTTAGTTATCCCAACGGATGACGATATCGTTACCGCCTGTCTCATGTGTCGTGATGGCCAAGCCGTCCGTAAAAACTAATAGAAATCATTCGAAGGAAATATCATGGATCTCGCTGCTTTTCAAAGCATCCTTACAGTCCAAAACATCACCGTGTTTGTATTGGCCATTTTTGTTGGCTATCACGTGGTTTGGAACGTTACTCCTGCGCTACACACTCCACTCATGGCGGTTACTAATGCTATTTCTGGAATCATTATTGTTGGCGCCTTATTGCAAACTGAAGTCATTGGTGGCGATGAAATTACCCTCACCAGCATCATTGGTGCGGTGGCAGTCTTCCTAGCCTCAATCAATATTTTTGGTGGCTTTATGGTCACCCGTCGCATGCTTGAGATGTTCAAGAAAAAAGCCCCAAAGGCTGATGCGGCTGGAACTAAATAAAACTAGAACAAGATCTTATAGAGACCACAATAATGTCAAACATAACCGCGATTTCCTATCTCATTTCATCGGTGCTGTTCATCCTCGCCTTGCGTGGACTGTCATCACCAACCACTTCCCGCCAAGGTAATACCTTCGGCATGATCGGTATGCTGCTTGCCGTGATCACCACTTTCATGATCCCTGACTTTAAGCCAGTGTTCTCATTGATTATTGGTGCGATTGTTGCCGGCGCCATCATTGGAACGATTGCTGCTAAGCGTGTGCAGATGACCAAGATGCCTGAGCTCGTCGCGCTCATGCACTCCTTCGTTGGCTTATCAGCAGTATTGATCGCCATCGCAGCGGTATACAACCCAGCTCACGACCATACTGGCGCACAAAAGATTGAGCTCTTTATTGGCGCCTTTATTGGTGCAATCACCTTTACTGCCTCAATCATCGCCTTCGGAAAATTATCCGGCAAGGTCAGCGGCAAGCCAGTAACCTTTGCTGGCCAACATCTACTGAACCTCGCCCTCGCAATTGGTATGGTTGGTGGTGGTGTCATGTATTTCATGACGGGTAGCCATGAAGCATTCTTGGTGATGTGTGCGATTGCATTGGTATTAGGCGTGACATTGATCATTCCAATCGGTGGCGCAGATATGCCGGTAGTCGTGTCCATGCTCAATAGTTACTCTGGCTGGGCTGCTGCTGGTATTGGCTTTACATTGAATAACCCCGTATTGATTATTGCCGGCGCTTGCGTAGGCTCTTCTGGCGCAATTCTGTCTTACATTATGTGTAAGGCAATGAACCGCTCAATCGTAGCTGTGTTACTTGGCGGCTTCGGTGCAGAAGCTTCTGCTGGTGGCGCTGATGACGGCGGTCCAAAGAACTACAAAACTGGTTCTCCGGAAGATGCAGCTTTCCTCATGGAGAATGCTGACACCGTGGTAATTGTTCCTGGCTACGGTTTAGCAGTTGCTCGCGCTCAGCATGCTCTGAAAGAATTAACAGAGAAATTGACCCATCATGGTGTGACTGTGAAATATGCGATTCACCCAGTGGCAGGTCGCATGCCTGGACATATGAACGTTCTCTTGGCTGAAGCTGAGGTTCCATACGATCAAGTATTTGAGATGGAAGACATCAACAGCGACTTTGGTCAGGCTGATGTAGTCCTAGTGCTTGGTGCAAACGACGTTGTTAACCCAGCTGCTCGTACGCCAGGTAGCCCAATCTTTGGTATGCCAATTCTGGAAGCATTTAAAGCTAAAACCATCATTGTGAATAAGCGTTCAATGGCTGCAGGATATGCAGGCCTTGATAACGAACTGTTCTATATGGACAAAACCATGATGGTCTTCGGTGATGCGAAGAAGGTTGTGGAAGATATGGTGAAGTCTGTCAGCTAACTCAGATGAATTAAAGATGTCACGATAGTGAATCAGAATGGCTAGTAAATAAACTTACTAGCCATTTTTTTATGCTTGAGGCCAAGAAAGACTCCTCCCATGCGCTTACTCAAATACCTGTCATTTTGCTTTGCATTAACGCTATCTCAGCTTGTTCTTGCCGATGACAACCGAAAACATTACTACACTGATATTCCCGGTATTGAAGCCAATGTATTGATCAAAACGACAACGTCTTGGAATGGTGCCAAGCTCCCCTCATATGGCGAGGGTCAACCTGAAATCACTATCATTCGATATCACTTTGCTTCAGGCGCATCAATACCAATGCATATGCACCCCGTCATTAATGCTGGCGTCTTACTAAATGGTGAACTCAATATCTTTACAAAAACTGGTGAAAAAATAACACTAAAAGCTGGTGAACCACTGGTTGAACTTTTTAAAGAATGGCACTACGGCTCGAATCCGGGAACCGAACCGGTGGACTTAATTGTTGTCTATGCAGGAACAGTGGGGGCGCCTCTAACCATTCGTGAAAAGTAAGTCAAGAAGCCATCCAAATTGAATAAAGGCTACCTAAGGGTGTTATTGCGTTAATATTTCCGCAAGTGCCTATAGAGCGCTATAAATAACATTAATATGAGACGAAAATGAAGATTAAAAAATACTTACTTTTAGTAATAGGTTTAGCTTGGATTGCATCTGCACAGGCTCAAAATACTTATCCCAATCGCCCTATTCAGATGATCATGCCATTGCAGGCCGGCAGTGGCGTTGATATTTTGATGCGCCCGATTGCCCAAAAGATGGGCGAGAACTTAGGTCAAGCTATTACGATTGAAAATCTTCCTGGTGGCGCTGGTTTAATTGGGGCTACCAAGGTAGCTCAAGCCAACTCAGATGGGTATGTATTGGGCGCCTTTAACGATAGCATCTTGACGATGCTCCCTAATCTCCATAAGAAGATTGACTATGATCCTGTGCAAAGTTTCGTGCCAGTTTCTGAAGTAGCTGCAATCACTTTTGTGATGGTTGCCAACCCTGCATTTCCAGGTAACACTGCAGCAGATTTAGTTCGTATCGCAAAAGAAAATCCGGGGAAAATTGACTACGCCTCAGGTGGCAATGGATCACCCCAGCATATCGGCATGGAAATCTTTCGTCAGTACACTGGAGCACCATTAGTACACATTCCCTATCGCGGAGCTGCAGCAGCGGTAACTGATGTGATGGCGGGGCAAGTTCCCGTAATGATTAGTGCGCTATCAGTTGTACTGCCTCATATTCGATCAGGTAAGCTAAAGGTGCTAGGCATTACGAGTAAAGCACGTTCACCCCTATTGCCAAATGCACCAACTGTTAGCGAAAGTGTTAAAGGCTATGAATTCTCGACCTGGGGCGCCATCGTTGCCCCCAAAAACGCCTCTCCAGCAGTGGTAGCCAAGCTGAATGATTCTCTTGCACTGGCACTCAAGGATCAGAAACTTCGTGAGCAACTAATACAGCAGGGTTTTGAGTTTGTACCCCTAGGTCCAGAGCATCTTAAGGAGATGATTGCACAGGGCTTGGTAAAAATGAAAAAAGTAATTAAAGATGGCGGTATTCAGCCCGACTAACTACTAACACTCGAAACACTTCAATAAAAAAACGCCTGGTCTTTTGAACCAGGCGTTTTTAGTTTCTACAGCTAGATAGCTGAGGAAATTGATGGCAATTACATCATGCCGCCCATTCCACCCATACCACCCATGCCGCCCATATCAGGCATGCCACCACCAGCAGAATCATCCTTTGGTGCTTCGCAGATTGCGCAATCAGTTGTCAACAATAAGGCTGCAACAGAAGCCGCATTAACCAATGCAGTTTTTGTTACCTTAGTTGGATCGATCACGCCTTGAGCTACGAGGTCGCCGTATTCACCAGTTGCTGCGTTGTAACCGTTATTGCCCTTGCTAGCCAACACTGCATTAACAACTACGCTCGCTTCGTCACCTGCGTTAGAAACGATGATGCGAATTGGCTCTTCCATTGCGCGCAATACGATGTTGATACCAGCGTCTTGGTCAGCGTTATCGCCTTTCAAGCCTTTGATACCTTGCATCGCGCGTAACAATGCTACGCCACCGCCAGGAACAATACCTTCTTCAACCGCTGCACGAGTTGCGTGCAATGCATCATCAACGCGGTCTTTCTTTTCTTTCATTTCAACTTCAGTAGCAGCACCAACACGAATCACTGCAACACCGCCTGCCAACTTGGCAACGCGCTCTTGCAATTTCTCTTTGTCGTAGTCGCTAGTCGCTTCTTCGATCTGAACACGGATGTTCTTCACGCGCGCTTCGATTGCTTTGGCATCGCCAGCACCGTCAATGATGATGGTGTTTTCTTTGCCAACTTCGATACGCTTCGCTTGACCCAAGTGCTCAAGAGTTGTTTTCTCGAGTGTGAGGCCGATTTCTTCAGCGATCACTGTGCCGCCAGTCAAAATCGCGATGTCTTCCAGCATAGCTTTACGACGATCGCCAAAGCCTGGAGCCTTAACAGCACAAGTCTTGATGATGCCGCGAATATTGTTCACAACTAAAGTTGCCAAGGCTTCGCCTTCAACATCTTCTGCAATGATCAATAAAGGACGACCGGACTTCGCTACTTGCTCGAGTACTGGGAGCAAATCACGGATGTTGCTAACTTTCTTGTCAAACAAGAGAACGTATGGAGTTTCCAATACGGCAACTTGCTTTTCAGGTTGGTTGATGAAGTATGGAGAGAGGTAGCCGCGGTCAAACTGCATACCTTCAACTACTTCAAGCTCATCTTCCAAAGATTTGCCATCTTCAACGGTGATAACACCTTCTTTACCTACTTTTTCCATTGCTTCAGCAATACGCTGACCAATGCTGTGGTCGCTGTTCGCTGAAATAGAACCAACTTGAGCGATTTCTTTAGTAGTTGTGCAAGGCTTGCTGATTTTCTTGAGCTCTTCGATTGCAGCTGCAACCGCTTTATCAATACCGCGCTTCAAGTCCATTGGGTTGTGACCTGAAACTACGTATTTCATGCCTTCGCGAACGATAGACTGAGCCAATACAGTAGCGGTAGTGGTACCGTCACCAGCAATGTCATTGGTTTTGGAAGCAACTTCCTTCACCATCTGAGCACCCATGTTCTGGAGCTTGTCTTTGAGTTCGATTTCTTTTGCTACAGACACACCATCCTTAGTGATGGTTGGGCCGCCAAATGAACGCTCGATAACGACGTTGCGACCTTTTGGTCCCAAAGTGGTTTTTACTGCGTTCGCAAGAATGTTTACGCCTTCTACCATCTTGGTACGGGCGTTATCTCCAAATACGACGTCTTTTGCTGCCATGATTGAGTTCCTTTCTTAGGTACCGATTACTTCTGTACAACAGCCATGATGTCTTCTTCGCGCATTACGAGAAGCTCGTCGCTGCCGACCTTAACTGTTTGACCTGCATATTTGCCGAATAACACGCGATCGCCAACCTTGACGTCTGGTGCATTCAACTTGCCGCTGTCATCACGTTTGCCTGGGCCAACTGCCAATACTTCGCCTTGATCTGGCTTTTCAGCAGCAGCATCCGGAATAATGATTCCAGAGGCAGTTTTTGATTCTTGATCTAAACGTTTAATGATTACGCGATCATGTAAAGGACGCAGATTCATTCCTTCTCCTATGTTAGTAAGTGTTAACTAATTAAAAAACCAATATAAATCAAAGTGTTGCAATCTCTTAACACGAAGGCAACAAGCTTTTCAGCTGAATAAGCCTGTTTTAGCACTCGCGTGTAGGGAGTGCTGATTATATAGGTCTGGTTCTGCGGATTTCAAGGGCAAATTCACCTTAAATTTCAAAAGGGTCTATTGCGCTTTCTATAATGGAGGCAGGCAAGTAGGTAGATTCCTACATATAAATAAGCCTTAAGCCCTTACCGCTCCAATCCGTCCTGCCTAGACTGGCTATTCAATGATTGGAGAATGCTGATGAGCCCGAAATCCCGGCTGTACACGCTTGTAAAGGCTTGGAAGAACAAACCCTTCCAAGAGGTGCGCGATGTTTGTGGCCAGCCTTGGCTAGGCCTGAGCGGCGAAGCGCTCGAAGAACACCAATCCTGGTCCCAACGACAAGCGATTAGTAACGAACCCATCTTTAATAACCAAGGAAGTAAGCTGACGAGCTCTTTATTTAGACCATTACTGACTGCCACAGACAAACAGCTACTCAGATTATTCATGGAGGGCCTGGACACGGTTACGTACTGGTACCGCAGCGGTCGCTTCATTCCGGGCGTTTTGCCCATACCCGGGCAACACCTGGCATCCAGCAACTTCATAGACGCCTTAAGCGATCTAATTCTGAATTCTCGACTGCCTGTTGGTCTCGTGAGCTTGGGGGTGCATAAACTCAAGGATGCCGACTCTATGCATTCCTGCATGGAAGGCTTATTAAGAATGCGTCGCCTTGGCGTCTTGATCCATCTTCTCGATTTTTCTGGAACTAGCGATCAAATTAGCTGGATAAAGGAGATTGAGCCTGAGGGCATTCATATCCAGATAGGGCAATTCCGCGCCGAGGGTTTGCCAAGCGAAATGATTGCTCTAGATCAGAAATTCCACACCCAAATTTATGCCAGCAACATTACTTTGGCAAAGGATTTAGAAAATGCCATGTCAATTGGAGCGCACCACTGCTATGGCGGATTGATGATGCCACCAATAAGTCGACATCAAATGCTGCACACGAGCGATAGCCGTATCGCTAAAGCCATTTTTTCGCTGCACCCTCATAAAAACCTAAACGGAGACAAGTAATGAGAAAACGCGTGATGTTGGTAGATGACCATCCAGCTATGTTGATGGCATTAAAAAGTATGTTGCAGGATCAATTGCTTTTTGAGATAGCAGGACAGGCACAGCATGGGGAGGAGTGTCTACGCTCAATCAAAGAAGTTAACCCCAATATGGTGATCTTGGATTTGGATATGCCCAAGACCGATGGCTTTGATGTCATTCGCCGGATTGGCTTGATGCATCCAGAAGTTCGCATCCTGGTGCTATCTAGCCTAGATGAAGCAGTCTACGGCGGCAGGGTGCGATCCCTGGGTGCACATGGCTTTGTCAATAAGACTGCTGGGGCAGATGTCATTTTGGCCGCATGCGTTGCTATCTCTCAGGGATACACCTTCTACACCCACGGAAAGAATGGGAATACCTCCTTAAGTGATAACGATAAATTAGCACTGATATCTGATCGCGAGCTACAGGTCATGAAGTATCTTGGGAAAGGCAATACCAATCAGCAGATATCCGACTTGCTGCACATTAGCAATAAGACAGTCGCAACTTATAAGACTAGAGTCTTCGACAAACTGGGCATTAACAATATTGCTGATTTGATCTTGTTCTGCCGTATGAACAACATCATCGAAAGCTAAAGACGGTATGCATCGATTCATATTGAAAAATACATTTGCTCTCTGCTGTGTGTATGGGGGCCTAGTACATGCCGGGCCTTTTGGCACTGCAGAGCAATCATGGATCGATGCACACCCAGTCGTACGATTTAGTATTCACGAAAAATATGCGGCTTATCTCGCCGAATCCAATAATCGTGAAAGTGCGGGGCCATTTAAAGCGCTATTGTCGAAACTTGAAGAATGCACTCGACAACAATATCTTCCGGTATGGAGAAAATCAGACTCAGAAGGCCTAAAACAACTCAGAAAAGGTGAGGTAGATTTCATCATTGATCCACCAAGCATTGATGATCATGTATTGAAATTCGGATCTTTATCAGAGGCCATCTTCTGGGGGCATGATGCCGTTGTTACCAAAACCTCAAACAAGCTAGAAGCACCCAGTTTAAAGATCGCCTACTTCGATCGAGGTCTTGAGAACGCGCCTTCTAGTGTTGATGGTTATAGTCAAAACAAAGCAGTACAGCATCCTAAAGACTTAATTCAATCACTCATTCAAAGCGATATCGAGGCACTAGTCATGCCGATTCGCCTGGCACGTCGACTGATACAAGAGCATCCAAATTCAGACTTAAAAGTAGATGGTCATTACAACCGAGATCCCTTTGCATATCGCTGGCTAATATCCGATCAAGATACTGCTTTGCATGATGTATTGAGCCACTTTCTCGACGACTTGGATCCGATTGCATCACGCCAACTCTTTACATTGGGAAATGAATCAGGGCCAAGATCAAGCATGCTGCCCTGGCTAGGCGCCCTTCTATTCTTTCTGATTGGCGGGTTGATGTTCTACCAACTCCAAAGGAAGTATTTTTATCAGAAGCAGGCTACCATTGAATTACTGTACTCTAAGGAGTTGGCTGAAAAAGCAAATGCAGCTAAGTCTGCTTTTCTGGCAACCATGAGCCATGAAATTCGTACGCCGATGAATGCTATTTTGGGAGTACAAGAGCTGCTGCTTGGTAGCGAGCAATTTCCTCAAAAAGATAAACCGCTATTAAAGAGTGCGCAAGCTTCTGCCGAATCTCTTTTGGGTATGCTAAATCAAGTCCTGGATATTTCTAAGATTGAGGCCGGCAAACTCACTCTGAATTTAGAGCCCTGTAATCCACATCAATTGATCATGGATATTCATGCGGCGTTTTCTACGGTGGCTAAAAAACAGGGGCTATTGCTCCATACTTCAATTGACCCCAGAATCGCCGAAGTACTCATGATTGACTCATTGCGTCTGCGCCAGGTGCTTCAGAATTTACTCAGTAATGCAATTAAGTTCACTAGCGAAGGGGAGGTGTACTTTTCAATCACCGTTCTTGCGGATGATCACGCCGGCCAATTGCTCGAATTCAGAGTGATTGATACCGGGGTCGGAATGGGCGACGATCAAATTAAACTGGCTCTGCAGGCTTTTGAGCAATTACCCGCTACTCAAGAATCTTGCTTGTCCGAGCAAAAGCGAGGAACGGGGCTTGGGCTCACCATCACTAATCACCTAGTGAACTCGATGAATAGCCATCTCTATTTTGAGAGCGCTACGGGCTTTGGAAGCAATATTCACTTCTCGGTAGCCTTTCCCAGAACCAGCGCTGCTGCTCCGCAGGCTGCAGACTTTGCTTCACTAAAATCATCTGCTAAAGGCTTAACATCCAAAAAGCCGGGTCGAAAAAACTGTAGCATCCATGCTTTGGTGGTTGAAGATCACCCAGCCAGTCGACAAATTTTGTCACTGCAGCTAGAGGCGCTTGGGATTAATACTTGTGTTTGTGAAAA
The DNA here is from genome assembly GCA_041179645.1 of Pseudomonadota bacterium. Lineage (GTDB taxonomy): Bacteria > Pseudomonadota > Gammaproteobacteria > Burkholderiales > Burkholderiaceae > Polynucleobacter. The sequence continues at coordinate 171,418 of JBEGSZ010000002.1, read as the reverse complement.
TGCTGAGCTTGCGCTTGAGTTAATCAAAGACAATCACTTTGATCTCATGCTGACAGATCAATCGATGCCTGGAATGCAGGGCTCTGAATTGGCTAAACAAATTCGATCTCAAGGCAATCGCGACCTCATCATCATTGGTGTCACTGCTGACATTTATGCCCTAGACTCACGCCACCAATTCTTATCCGCAGGCATGAGTGGCGTTCTCATCAAGCCACTAAGCTTGGGTGCACTTGAGAATGAACTCATGCGCTATTTTGAACCTAGCCAACATTCCGCTTGCACTGATGGGCCCTATTCCTTTGACGCCTTCTCCAATCTCATCAAAGATGAACCACATCAAATCATCGTGATCTTGGAAGAAATTGAAAAAGTGCATCTAGAAACTCTGAGTCAATTGCGCCCAAGCGAAACTCAATCCTCCATTGATGAGGTGCAATTCCAAAGCCTGGTTCACAAGGTCAAAGGTGGGGCACAACTCCTGCAAGCCACTCATTTTGTCCAAGCTTGCCAAGAGCTGGAGGTCGGCGGAGCCCTTTTAAAGCGCATTGAGCGATTCATCGCATTACTGGAAGAACAAAATCGAATAATCGAAACTTACAAGAAAAGACACCAGGAGTAATTTGGCGCAGTCTTAGGATCTTGTGCGCCAAGGTTTATCCTATGGGGAATGCGCACCCAAAATGCTTTGTTCTCTAATCAGGCTCTGGTCAATAGTTTATTGGCCAGTGTCTTTACTTGCTTATTATTCAGCCCACAGGCTCATTCTGCTGATGCCGTCTCCCAAGAGGCTGCCCTAAAGTACATACCTAAAGCCGTAGCTGCCAGCCTTGAAAAGAATCAGATTCCCAAGGAGGCAATTAGTATTTCAGTGCTTGAAATCAAGCCAGGACAAGCGGGAAAAGTTACGGCAAAAACAGAAGTGGATTGGCGATCTACACAGGCCATGAACCCTGCCTCCACTATGAAGCTCATCACCACCCTTACCGGCTTGGATGTGTTGGGCCCTCAATATCGCTGGCGTACCAATATCTATACAGACGGGCTTATTCGCCAAGGAACCCTCAAAGGCAACTTGTATTTACAAGGTACCGGTGATCCAAAGCTCATTCCTGAGGAATTCGCCAGAATGATGAAAACCATACAAAATCTGGGTATCCAGAAAATTGATGGCAACCTGTTTTTTGATAGAAGCGCATACGCCCCTAGCGCTATGGAACACAACACCATTGATGGCGAATCTTTGCGTGCCTATAACGTGCCGCCCGATCCCTTGCTATACGCCTTTAGAACGCTTTCATTTCAACTAGGTAAATCGCGTACTGCAGACTTTATCGATATTGGCTATACACCGCCACTATCTCAACTCAAAGTGATCAACCAAATGCAATTGGTTGATCAATCTTGCGATAGCTGGAAAAGCAATCTTCGCTTTAATCTAGATCCAGAATCTGATGGGGCTAGCACCAACCAACTTCTAACCGCTCAGTTCTCTGGAAGCTTTCCGAGCACTTGCAAGGGCGTGAATTACAACGTCGTTGCCTTGGATGCCAATACTTTTCTTACTCAAGGCTTCGCTGCAGCCTGGGAATTATCTGGTGGAACTTGGACTCAAGCACCCATCGGAAAGTCTGGCACCGTTCCACTAGCAGCGCGACTGCTACTGCAGTTTGAGGGCATTCCTTTGGCTGATGATGTACAGGACATTAATAAGTATTCAAACAATGTCATGGCCAGACAACTCATGCTGACCTTAGCCTTGGAGAAAATGGGTAAACCAGCGACTACTGAAAATGGGGAGCTTGTAATTCAGAGTTGGTTAAAGGGTCTGGGTCTTCAGTTCCCGGAACTTGTGATCGAGAATGGCTCCGGCCTATCACGCAACGAAGCAATCTCTGCCGAGCATATGACGCAATTATTGGTTGCTGCTCGCAACCTATCTGTAGCTGATATCTTTTATAACAGCCTACCAATTGCAGGAACCGATGGCACAATGCGCAATCGTCTCATGGCGCATTTACGGAAATTTTTACACTTAAAAAAGAAGCCTGAGGCGCGAATCAAGACGGGATCACTTGCTGATGTCAGAGCAATCTCTGGCTATGTGATGAGCAAATCTGGAAAGATGTATGCAGTGACCTCCTTCATTAACCACCCCAATGCTTGGAGAGGTTTAGAGGCGCATGATCAACTATTGGCGTGGCTACTAGATGATGGCCCAGAGCCAAAACAAGCGCGCTGAAGACGGTCTCTCACGCCATCCCATTCTTCCCCCGCAGGCGGCTCTGGAAATAGAATCAAATCCCAACCTTGCTGATCTAAATCTCGTAAAGCACGATACAGACGACTTGCGAATGTAGTGCTATCGCTAGGCACAATCACTTCCTCAAAATGCACTGATGGATGCCCATCCTCACTCAAAGAAGAATCTGAGTCCCATACCGCAACAGCTACCCGTGACTTGATATCCGGGAACTCACTGAGCGCGTCCAAGACTCTGCCTGGGGCATACATTCTTAATGGGGTTGTCGGGGCGTAATGGGCACGCAGACTGCCAGAGACCCTTGGTGTATCAACACCCTGCTTTGTTGAGTCGCTCTCGCCAGGCAAATAGACCTTGATGCCAGTCTTGAAAAAAATCTCTCCAGGAGTAATAAGGCCTGGGCGCAATAAGACTGGATGATCGCCTGAGGATAAATCGATGATGGTGGATTCAATACCAACTTCGCAATCACCGCCATCCAAAATCATGAGATCTAACATGCCTTCAAATTCACTGCGGACATCAGCAGCGCTCGTAGGCGATACTTTTCCGAAGCGGTTGGCCGAAGGAGCAACTACACCGCCTTTAAATTTACGCAACAGTTCTTGTGCGATTGGATGAGCAGGCGCCCGAATGGCCACCGTATCTTGGCCACCAGTAAGTTCGTTTAAAACGCTTTTATCTTTTTTAAAGACCAGAGTTAGTGGACCAGGCCAAAAAGCATTGATGAGTTTTAATGCATCTTCCGATAAATCTCTTACCCAGGGTGCAAGCACTGGAACCCAATCGACTTGCACCTGATCAAACTTGTCAGGGGCTGCTAAGTGAACAATTAACGGGTGATTCGATGGCCTACCCTTAGCAGTAAAAATCTGCTTGATGGCATCTGGGTTTTTTGCATCTGCACCCAAGCCGTAAACCGTCTCAGTTGGAAAGGCAACCAAGCCACCATCTCGCAAAGTTTGTACTGCTTCATTAATTACCGCAGATGATTGTGGCGCGCTACTCTCGCTGGACATTTCTAAGGCTCGATCCCTAATTCAACTGCAACGGCTGCGCAATTTTGGCGCGCTTGATTCAGCGACTCGCCCAAACAGTTGATGTGACCCATCTTACGACCCATGCGTGGATCAGATTTGCCATACAGATGTAACTTGGCATCCGGGTGAGATAGCACTTTATCCCAAGCAGGCTCTCTGGCCTTATCTTCACTACCTTCGTACCAAAGATCTCCTAAGAGATTGAGCATAGAGACCGGCGCTAGCAAGCGGGTATCACCCAAGGGCAAGCGGGCCATACTTCTGACTTGCTGCTCAAACTGACTACTGACACAGGCATCCATGGTGTAGTGGCCCGAATTATGCGGACGCGGAGCAATTTCATTTGCAACAATATCGCCACTCTTCAGCACAAAGAACTCAACACATAAAACACCCACGTAATCAATCTTACGAATGAGCGCTTTAGCAGCTTCAATAATTTTTTTCTCTTGAGCAGGCTTGAGTGATGGTGCTGGCACGGTAGAAGTGTGCAAGATACCATCGCGATGAATGTTTTGAGAAACTGGATACGCTACCACTGCATCGTCATATCCTCGCACTACTAACGCGGATACTTCAAAATCCAAATCCATGCGCTTTTCAAGAACACAAGGCACTTTGCCCAGTTCAGCCCAAGCAGCAACTAGATTGGCAGAGTCATAAACGGTAATCTGACCTTTGCCGTCGTATCCCATGCGAGCTGTCTTCAGGATGCCAGGAAATAGATCTGCAGGCACATGCTCAATATCTGCATCATGCTCAATCACGCAGTAAGGTGCAGGACCAATATTAGTTTCCGCTTTCCAGGTAGCCAAGAACTTTTTCTCAGCAACACGATTTTGAGCCAAAGATACGCAACTACTGCGAGGTGCCACAAAGACGCCCAAGGATTCCAATTCATCCAATGCTTGCGCAGGGACATTTTCAAATTCAGTACTGACCGATTTGCATAACGCCGCCATCTCTTTTAATGCAGCAGAGTTGGTGTAATCGGCTTGAATGAATTTTTCTGCAATGGAGCCGGCAGGACTATCTGATCCAGGATCAAGAACGCAGACCTTGTACCCCATCGCTTGAGCGGCTTGTGTAAACATCCGCCCCAATTGACCGCCACCTAAAATTCCTACATACGAGCCCGGCAAAATGGGCTCCAAACGATCTGCCATCTTCTTAATATCCTGGCAAATTCATGGAGCGCGCGGTATCGGACTGCTTCGCGCGAAACTCTTCTAGCTGCTTTGCTAGCGCAGGGTCGTTCACCGCCAAATTGGCAATCACATGCAAAGCTGCATTTGCAGCGCCTGCTTCACCAATAGCAAATGTCGCCACTGGGATGCCCTTAGGCATTTGTACGATGGAATACAGCGAGTCTTCACCGCGTAAATATTTGCTAGCAACCGGAACGCCATAAATAGGCACAATGGTTTTTGATGCCAACATGCCTGGTAAATGCGCAGCACCACCTGCACCAGCAATAATGGCTTTTAGGCCATTTTGGGAAGCATTTTCTGCATACGCAAACATATCGTCTGGCATACGATGAGCGGAAACCACTTTAGCCTCGTGTGCAATGCCAAATTGCTCCAGCATTTGAGCAGCATGCTGCATGGTGTCCCAATCTGAATTGGATCCCATTACTATTCCGACTACTGGCTTTTTGCTCATTTACCTCTCCAAATGCCCTGATCTACAGCGTTAATCTATCTAAGGCCTTATTATCCCAGCCTTTTGAGGGCTTCAAGGAAATTAGGCCTTAGTTAAGCGAGCGAGGGCTTCGCGGTACTTTTCTGCCGTTTTATCAATGACATCCGCAGGCAAAGCAGGTGCTGGGGCTGTTTTTGGCCAAAGCTTGCCATCGACCATGGCTGTTTCTAGCCAGTCGCGCACAAATTGCTTGTCATAAGAAGGGGGATTGGCACCCACATAGTAGGTTTCGGCAGGCCAAAAACGGGAAGAATCAGCGGTGAGGATTTCATCCATCAATACCAGCTGACCAGCATCATCTAAGCCAAATTCAAACTTGGTATCAGCAATGATGATTCCGCGAGTCGCAGCATATTCAGAGGCCTCTTTGTACAGACGAATGCTGACTTCACGAATTTGATTGGCTAACCTCTCACCAATCATCTCAATCACTTTGTCAAAAGAGATGTTCTCGTCGTGCTCACCCACTTCTGCTTTAGCTGCTGGAGTAAAAATAGGCTCAGGCAACTTCTGTGCATTTTCCAAACCCTCTGGCAATGCAATCCCGCAAACTTTTCCAGTCTCTTTGTAATCTTTCCAACCGCTGCCAGCGAGGTAGCCGCGCACCACTGCCTCGACCAAGATTGGCTTTAATCGTTTGGCCACGACTGCACGACCTTTAACTTGATCGACTTCGTCGGCGGGCACAACACTTTCAGGATCAACACCCGTCAAGTGATTCGGAATTACCTTAGCCAACTTCTCAAACCAAAAGTTAGCCATTTGGTTGAGCACAATACCCTTTTCAGGAATGGGCTGACCCATGACTACATCAAAGGCAGATAAGCGATCGGTAGTGATCATGAGTAGCTTGTCATCACCTAATGCGTATACATCACGCACTTTTCCTTTGGAGAGCAAAGGCAATGACTTAATAGAAGTTGCGTACAAAGCTGGCATATTTATCTCACTTAACGATCTGGGCTAATTTGCCACTCTTGTACAGCTCAGCCATTTTTTCCAAGGGAATTGGCTTAATTTTGGATGCTTGACCTGAACTACCAAAAGCATTGAAGCGCGCAATACATACTTTCTTAGCGGCTTCACGTGCAGGCTTTAAATAATCGCGTGGATCAAACTTGCTTGGGTTCTCGAACATGTAACGGCGGATAGCGCCAGTCATCGCCAAACGAATATCAGTATCAATATTAATTTTACGAACACCATTTTTAATGCCTTCTTGAATTTCTTCGACAGGCACACCGTAAGTTTCTTTCATATCACCGCCGAATTGACGAATCTCAGCAAGCAACTCCTGCGGAACACTAGATGAACCATGCATTACCAAGTGCGTATTCGGAATACGTGTATGAATTTCTTTAATACGCTCAATTGCCAGGATGTCGCCAGTAGGCTTCTTCGTAAATTTGTAGGCGCCGTGGCTAGTACCAATAGCGATTGCCAAAGCATCACACTGAGTAGCTTTTACAAAGTCAGCGGCCTGCTCAACGTCAGTCAGCAATTGCTCACGCGTCATCTTGCCATCGGCACCATGACCATCTTCTTTGTCGCCTTGCATTGTCTCTAATGAACCGAGAACACCTAACTCAGCCTCAACCGTAACCCCAATAGAGTGGGAGAATTTCACCACCTCTCTGGAGACATCGACGTTGTATTCATAACTGGCAACAGTCTTACCGTCAGCCTCTAAGGAGCCATCCATCATCACACTAGTAAAACCGCTCTTAATGGCGGCCATACATACCGCTGGGCTTTGACCATGGTCTTGATGCATCACGACTGGAATATGTGGGTAAGCCTCAACTGCAGCAGAAATCAAATGGCGTAAGAATGATTCGCCAGCATATTTACGGGCACCAGCAGAGGCTTGCATGATCACTGGAGAATCTGCCTCATTAGCAGCTTCCATAATTGCCGTAACTTGCTCTAAATTGTTAACGTTAAACGCTGGTAGGCCGTAACCATTTTCAGCAGCGTGATCCAAGAGTTGTCGTAAAGAAACTAAAGCCATATTGATCTCTTAATTAAAAATGTTAGTAATAGATAATTTGAATACATGTTTTAAACAGTGGATTACTTCACCTGAATAATTTTGAGTGAATTGGTGCCGCCAGGCTCACCCATGGGCTCACCCGAAGTCAGCACCACTACATCACCCTTCTTTACCGCCCCTAACTTTTTCAGACAATCCTCCACCTCCTGCAAGGCAGTATCGCGTTGCTTGGTGTAATCCAAGCCAATGGGGAATACATTGCGATAAGTACTCAAGGCACGCTGAGTTGCAATCTTGGAAGTTAAAGCAAAAATAGGTAAATGGATATTGTGACGACTCATCCAAACCGCAGTAGATCCCGAATCTGTCAAAGCAGCAATGGCGTTGGCATTGAGATGATGTGCGGTGAATAGCGCGCCCAAAGCAATCGTTTGGTCAATGCGCGAGAAGGTTTGATCCAAGAAATCCGTATCTAGTTTTACGCGATCTGACTTTTCTGCTTCAACACAAATCTCGGCCATCGCCTTGATAGTTTGCACGGGGTACATACCCGCTGCAGACTCAGCAGATAACATGACTGCATCTGTGCCATCCAGAACCGCATTGGCCACGTCGCTCACCTCAGCACGTGTAGGCACTGGAGCATTAATCATGGACTCCATCATTTGCGTGGCAGTAATCGTAAATTTATCAGCCTCGAGTGCCAATTTAATCATGCGCTTTTGTAAAGCCGGGACAGCGGCATTACCAACCTCAATTGCCAAGTCGCCACGCGCAACCATAATGCCGTCGCTCTCTGCGATGATGCTATTGAGCGCATCAGGTTCAATCGCTTCAGCACGCTCCACTTTTGCAATCGTGCGCACTTTGCCAACACCATGCTTTGCGCTAGCGGCATCTGCCAGCTTGCGGGCGTAGGCCATATCGGCACCGTCTTTTGGAAAGCTAATCGCCAGAAAATCCACACCCATCGCGATAGCTGCATCCAAATCAGCAATATCTTTTTCTGTCAGTGCTGGAGCAGTCAAGCCACCACCAGCACGGTTAATGCCTTTGTTATTCGAGAGTGGTCCACCTTGCTCGACAAGGGTAAAGATTTCTCCGCCCTTCACGCTCTCTACGCGTAATACCACCAAACCATCATTCAATAAAAGACGATCGCCCGGCTTGACGTCTTGTGGCAGTTCTTTGTAATCCAAGCCAACGCGCTCTTGATTACCGAGCTCGCAAGCAACATCCAGAATAAATTGCGCGCCTTCTTTTAAAAGAATTTTGCTATCAACAAATTTTCCTACCCGAATTTTTGGGCCCTGAAGATCAGCCATGATGCCAACCTCTTTGCCAACTTCAGCAGAAATGCTACGCACCAAATCGTGACGCGCTTTATGGTCAGCAACAGTGCCATGAGAAAAGTTCATTCTCACAACATCCACACCTGCACGAATCATCTCGCGCAAAACTTCAGGCTTCTCTGATGCAGGCCCTAATGTGGCAATGATCTTTGTTGCTCTCAACATATTTAGTCTTTCGCTCTTTCAGCAAGCACTGCAAAGGCTGGCAAGGTCTTACCTTCTAAAAATTCTAAGAAAGCACCACCGCCAGTAGAGATGTAATCCACTTGATTTTCAATACCGTACTTTGCAATTGCAGCTAAGGTGTCGCCACCACCTGCAATCGAGAATGCTGGCGAATGAGCAATCGCTGCCGCTAACATCTTGGTGCCACCACCAAACTGATCAATTTCGAATACACCCAATGGGCCATTCCACACAATCGTGCCGGCATGCGCCAACATAATCGATAAGCGTGCGGCGGTTTTTGGGCCAATATCCAAAATCATGTCGTCTTCTGCAACTTGGTCAGAAGGTACACGGTTAGCACGCGCTAATGGAGAGAGCTCATTCGCAACCACGACGTCCTCTGGAATAGGAACATGCGCACCTCGCTTTTCCATAATCTCCATAATTTCTCGTGCCTCATCAACCAAATCTGGCTCTGCCAGTGATTTACCGATTGGTAAACCTTTTGCCAACATAAAGGTGTTGGCAATGCCACCACCCACAATTAATTCATCTACCTTGTCAGCTAAAGCTTTAAGGATGGTGAGCTTTGAAGAAACCTTGGAACCAGCAACAATCGCTACCAATGGACGCTTAGGACTTGCTAGAGCGCGACTCAAGGCGTCCAACTCTGCAGCCATCAACGGGCCAGCACAAGCAATCGGCGCAAATTTGGCCACACCATGCGTAGTTGCTTCCGCGCGATGAGCCGTACCAAATGCGTCATTGACATACACATCACACAGAGCGGCAATCTTCTTGGCCAACTCATCGTTATTCTTTTTCTCGCCCACATTCAGGCGACAGTTCTCTAGCAATACCAACTCGCCTGGATTGACCTCAAAATCACCATCCACCCAATCACTGATTAAAGGGACTTTGCGATTTAAGAGAGTAGCAATGCGATCGGCTACCGGGGCCAAACTATCTTCGGGCTTAAATTCGCCTTCAGTTGGTCGACCCAAGTGGGAGGTCACCATAACGGCTGCGCCAGCATCCAAACACATTTGCACTGCTGGCATGGAGGCCCTGATTCGGGTGTCTTCCGTGATATTGCCCACATCGTCCTGGGGAACGTTAAGGTCAGCACGGATTAAAACCCGTTTTCCCTTAAGCAGACCTGCTGCGGCTAGTTCACTTAGGCGTTTTACTTTAAAGAGAGTTTCCGGCATGAGAATGGGCAAATTTAGTGGTTTACGGGGAATGCTCCATTCTAAATCGTCTGGGCTTTCCACCCCAAAGGAATTGGGCTGCCCCACTCCGCTCCCTGCTCTACAATAAAGGCTGAGACGTATTTCAGGCCTTGGGGCTCCCTAGTGGCTTGGCACCCTGTTTTACCGAATTGAATCACCCAATTTATTACATATTTAAAAGGTAGAGAAAATGTCGATGTCCGACCGCGATGGCTTTATTTGGTCCGATGGGAAGCTCATTCCCTGGCGTGAGGCCAATATTCATGTGCTAACCCACAGTCTCCACTACGGAATGGGTGTTTTTGAAGGCATTCGCGCCTACAAAACCCCCCAAGGCACTGCCATTTTCCGCCTCCCAGAGCACGTAAAGCGCCTATTCAACGGAACCAAGATCTTCCAGATGACGATGCCTTGGACCCCTGAACAGATCTCTAGCGGCATTATTGATGTGGTTAACAGCAATAAACTGGAATCTTGCTACATCCGCCCAATTATCTTTATTGGCTCCCAAAAGCTTGGCATCTCCCCAAAAGGCAATAGCATCCACACCGCGATCGCCGCCTGGGAATGGGGTGCGTATTTGGGTGAGGATGGCATCAATAAAGGTATTCGCGTTAAAACCTCCTCATTTACACGTCACTTTGTGAACTCTTCACTGGTTCGCGCTAAAGCATCTGGCTACTACATCAACTCCATTTTGGCCAATCAAGAAGTAACGGCCAATGGCTACGATGAAGCCCTCCTCCTCGATACCGAAGGTTATGTATCTGAGGGCTCTGGTGAAAATATCTTTATCGTAAATAACGGCATTATTTACACCCCAGATCTAGCTTCTTGCTTAGATGGCATCACCCGTAACTCCATCATGCAAATTGCCAAAGACCTTGGCTATGAGTTGCGTGAGAAGCGCATTACTCGTGATGAAGTATATTCAGCAGATGAAGCCTTCTTTACTGGAACTGCTGCAGAAGTAACGCCAATTCGTGAGTTGGATGATCGCACTATTGGTGACGGTAAGCGCGGACCGATTACTGAGAAAATCCAGAAGACCTACTTTGATGCAGTCTACGGCAGAAGTGATAAGTACAAGTCTTGGTTAACTTACGTTAAGTAATAGGAATTCAGAGAATGAGTGAAGCTCAAGTTGTAATGGTGAATGGCAACACCGATTTGCCTTTACATTGCCCCACCAATAAAACTCCTAGCTGGAATTCACATCCACGTGTATTCCTAGATGTTGCTAAGACTGGTGAAGCAAAGTGTCCTTATTGCGGCACTGAGTACAAACTCATTCCTGGTACCGAGCCCCACGGGCACTAAGCCTATCAGCACCCCAGAGCGGGGTGCTGTATCGGGATACCTCATATGAATCGTATTCTGATTATCGCCCCCAACTGGATTGGCGATGCAGTAATGTCTCAGCCCCTACTGGCGAATCTCAATGTTATTTACCCGCAGTCTCAGATTGATGTTTTAGCAAGCCCTTGGGTTGCGCCAATTTATCGCGCCTGCGCAGAAGTTCATCAAGTCATTGAGGCGCGACTAGAGCACAAGCAATTGCAATGGGGCTTACGTAAGCTGCTCGCAAAGCAACTTGAATCAAATCAATACGATGCCTGCTTTGTTCTTCCCAACAGCCTGAAATCTGCCCTCATCCCATGGCTTGCCAACATACCACTACGTATTGGCTATCGGGGGGAGATGCGCTTTGGACTCATTAATTTTGCGTTAGATAATCCAAGCAAGATCAATCGCCCACCCATGGCCAATCATTACCTTGCACTCTGCAATGTAATGGATCACTCAAAAGAGATTGATACCAATCAAGCAGCAGATCCTAAGCTCAATATTTCACCTACGGCCAAGCAATCTGTCAGTGCAAAGTTACAAGCAGCTGCGATTGACGAAAAATCAATCTATGTATTGTGCCCAGGCGCTGAGTACGGAGCGACCAAACGTTGGCCTACCGAACACTTTGCAACGCTTGCGCAGCAATTAATTACCAATGAACCCAATGCAAATGTCATTCTTCTGGGAAGCAAGGGTGATCATGCATTAAGCGAGGAAATTATTTCCCAGGTAACAGGTGCCGCACAAATTCAGAACTGGTGTGGCGAGACTTCCCTGGATGAAGCAATTGCACTCATTGGCATGAGTAAAACGCTCGTTAGCAACGATTCTGGATTAATGCATATCGGTGCAGCATTAAAAGTTCCACAGGTGGCAATTTTTGGCTCAAGCGATCCGCAACATACACCACCTCTATCGAATAAAGCGAAAGTGATTTGGTTGAACTTGCCGTGCAGCCCTTGCCATAAAAGAACCTGTCCACTGGGGCACCTCAAGTGCCTTAAAGACATTTCGCCAGAAAACGTATTTGCAAGCATTCAGAGTCTTCATTAAGATCGCATCAACTTAGATCCACAGAAAGTAAGCCATGCCAAAACTAGCCAGACTTTTTCATAATGCCGATGAAGTGGTGGACGCCTGGCGTGATGCCTTAAAACATCGTGACGTCAAAGGCGCCCTGGCAATCTGGCTGGATGATGATTCGATTACTTGCGTTCTTCCAGAAGGTCAACGCCTAAGTGGTCATGCAGAAATTCGTGCAGGCTTAGAACGCCTCCTAGCAAAACAAGCTCTCTTTTTAGAGCCCATTGCCTGTATTAGCCATTCTGTTTTAGGTGCGGCCGTTTATGACACCACTGAAGCAGTGCATCTGCGCGATGATCAAATTGAGGCGGAGTTTTTTCTCAATATCACCTTAGTTCTATTGCAAGATAGTCAAGGCTGGCGGATTGCCCACCTACACGCAAGTCACTCAACTGAGGATACTTTTGATGCGCCATCCACTCCACATGGACTGCATTAATTAATAATGGTAAAAAGATTGCCGCTTCATGGATGAGCAGGTTCTACGCTCTCTCATTAAGTGGCCCAATGTCCCAGACTGCTTTGGCTGGCTAGCTCTTGATCGTCGCGGTCAATGGCGCATGCGAGATGAATTCGCCCAAGCCAATCAATTAGCTGGGAGCGTTATTGGGCACACAGCTCTCAATGAATTTATCTCCAGAAATTACGCCTGCGATTCTTTAGGTAGGTATTTTTTCCAAAACGGGCCTCAAAGGGTATTCATCACACTAGATGCCACTCCATGGATAGCCAGGATCATTCCCAGTGAAAACGGCCCGCAACTATTAACTCAATGCGCTACAGAGATAAAACCGCAGGGTGCCCTGAGTGATGAAAAAGGCAATATCTATATCACCGGAATCATTCCACAATCACTCTCTGAGCAAAATGATGGGATGGTATTTTCCCAAACAGAATCTCTATCACTTGCACTCCTACACGATCATGATTTAGATCTATTCTCCAATCAGTCGAAAGTGATGGAGGATGCCTGTAGTTTTAGAGGCTCTTGGCAATGGAAAGGCAGAGATCTACCGATTGAGCCTATTCACTCACTCGAACTGAGTGAGCGCTTTCACTTTGTGAAAGTACCCAGCCAATAATTAGCTAGGCATATTTTTGCCCTGCTCCTTCAGCTCTTCTTGATATTGCTTTTGCATTTCACGAAGACGCGCATCAATACTGGAGGCTTGATAGAAATCTGCCCCACCAGAAGATCTGGCAATCTTAAGTTGCTCAATAGCAGATGGCCAAGCACCCTCAAGCGCATATTTCTCTCCAAGAGCGTAATGGCGCATTGGTACATTCTTTGCTTGGTCATAAGCATTCGATAGCATGCTCCACCACACCACCTCATTGGGCTGCAATCTAGTGCGCGCCTTTAACCAGGTAATAGCGTCATTGGTACGACCCAGCTTGAGATAAGCATTCATCATTGCCGCTCCAGCAGCATAGGATTGTGGATAAGCCTTTAAAGTTGCCTGAGCAATTTGTAGCGCCTCCTCACCCTTACCTTTAGCTAATGCCAACTCGGAGGAGGTAATGTCTAAGGACAAGCTTTGTCGCAATATGGGTGAGCCTGGTGCACTAGCGTTGTTAGCTAGATTACGCGCTTGCTGTAAGTAGCTTGTGGCCTGATCAAACTTACCCTGCTTTTGAGCCACTAGCGCAAGTCCATAAAAACCTTCCATCTGCTTTCCCGGGACTGACTGCTTACTTAGTGCCTCAAAGGTATTTTTTAAGTCATACATCTGACTCGAATTTCCGGATTGTTCCATACGAGCACGCGCTTTAATGAAATAAAACTCCACTGCCGTCGACACATTTCTGTTGGCAATATTACGAGCACGATCTTGCATATCCGCAATACGATCGGTGGTTAATGGGTGGGTGCGAACATAGGATGGAACGCCGCTATCCATGATGCCTGTGGCTTTTTGTAAGCGCTGGAAAAAGCCGGGCGCGCCATTGACGTCATAACCACTCGCCGCCAGAATCTGAAAACCAATACGATCAGCTTCGCGCTCAGCATCTCTAGAGTAGGAGAGCTGATTATTCACCGCCACCGCTTGACCGCCTTGCATTAGACCCGACGCCGCACCTGGATTACGTGAAGCAGCTAGAGCGCCTAGCAATATTCCAGCAAGAGCAATCATGGTATTCGTGGTTTGCTGATCCATTTGCCGCGCTAAGTGGCGTTGTAATACATGACCAGTCTCGTGACCCATCACTGAAGCAACCTCAGAATCAGTCTCAGCGCTAACCAATAATCCCGTGTGAAAACCAATAAATCCACCAGGCAATGCAAACGCATTAATGCTGCTGTCTTTAACAGCAAATACCTCAAAGTTGTAAGCTCCACTACCTTGCTCATTGGCGCCACCCAATTGCAAACGTTTTGCTGCTTGCAGTAGGCGCCGCTCCATTTGGTTCAAAAAATCATAGATGGGCAAATCATTTGAATAATCTGCATCCGGACGAATTTGGCGCATGATCATCTCGCCATATTTTTTCTCATCCATACGGCTTAAGCTATCGCCACCAGGATCGCCCATATCCGGGAGAACAAAGCTTGGTTGAGTTTGGGGTGCATTACGTGACGGCAGATTTGAGGAGCGAGCATCAGGCGACTGAACTGCTCTACCCAAGTTTTGTAAAGCCGCAGACTCACCCTGCACAGATACATCTCCAGTGACAGAGGAAGGCGTAGGTCCAGCCGCATAGACGAAGCCCGCACTGGGGCAAACCAAGCTCAGGATGAGCTGGCCAGCCAAAATTCGCTTAAATAGCGCTGATTTTTGTGATGTCTTTATGACTTGCATCCCTATATGGTAAAACTTATCCCATGAACAAACTAACTCATTTTGATGCCAGTGGCCAAGCCCATATGGTCAACGTTGGAGATAAGCCCAATACCCATCGGATTGCCATTGCTACAGGCAGAATCACGATGCTGCCAGAGACCTTTAACATGATTGAAGCAGGCACCCATAAAAAAGGGGATGTTCTGGGTATCGCCAGAATTGCAGGTATTCAGGCATCCAAAAAGACATCGGACTTGATACCGCTCTGTCACCCGTTAGCTTTGACACACGTCAGCCTAGAATTTACCCTCAACAAAGCTAGCAGTAGCATCACCTGCCAAGTGAGAGCTGAGACCACCGGCCCCACTGGTGTAGAAATGGAAGCCCTCACCGCAGTCCAAGTTGCCCTTCTCACAATCTACGATATGGCGAAAGCTGTTGATAGGGGTATGGTGATGGGTGATGTCCACCTGCTAGAGAAGAGTGGTGGTAAATCTGGAGAATGGAAAGCTTAATAAACAACTCACTCCAGAAAAATAATTAAGCCACCCTAGGGCGGCTTAATTTCTTCTGAAGTAGTGATTACTGCATTACTTAGTGATGCGGCACTCTGAAGGCAGCAACTGAGGAAGCAGATTGGTTTCAGTGGAGCGACAAGACCAGCCGCCAGCCCAGGTCGACCCCTCTGGCTTGGATAAATCAATCGCTTTGGGGACATTGGCATCAGGATCATTCGTCGGAATGAGATGCAATGTGTTTTTATCTTCTGGTGCAACATTATTCTGAAAGTCGATTGCAATCGCACCCGATGGTGTGATCTCAATTAACTTCACACTGCGTGTTGGCACAAAGGTAAATGAACCACTAGTTGCTTTATCCATTGGCACCGTGCCTCCACTAGCAAAAGCCTCAGTTACTGCTAGTTTTGCACTAGAGGAAAGATTCATGCCCTCCACGATGCGGCTGCGTGCAATGTAATCTTGATACTGAGGAACGGCGACTGCCACCAAAATACCAATGATGGCGACCACCACCATCACCTCAATCAAAGTAAATCCAGACTCTTGCTGCTGATCTTGTGTAGACATATTCATTGGCTCCTGAGGTTAAATACCTCATCATCCAGTCTATACCCAACACACTCAAGATGTCTAAATGTAAGAAAAGCCGGCTTTGAAGGCCGGCTTTTCTGATTAATGCGAGAAAAAATTAGTGTGCTTCTTTAGCTGCGTTCTTTTTCTTAAAATACGTGCCAATTAAAATCACAATCACAATTCCAACCACTTCGAAGGCTAACTTAACGTCACCCAAGGCAGCCTGAATGCTGTCTTTGATTGCTGGATCATCAACCAACATGCCACCAGCCAAGAAGCCCAATAGGCCAGCACCTAAGGTAATAATGATTGGGAAACGCTCCATCACTTTTAGCAACATTGCGCTACCGAAAATAATCAATGGAATAGACATTGCCAAACCAATAATCAGGAGCAAGAGACGAGTTTCTTCAGGGCCTTTTTGGGCTGCTGCTGCAACTGCCAACACGTTATCCAAGCTCATTACCAAGTCGGCAATTAAGATTGTGCGAATAGCCGCCCAGATGCTAGTCTTAGCCTCCATGTGCTCCTCGCCACCGCTATCAGACAAAAGCTGAATACCGATATAGAGTAATAGAAGACCGCCGATAATTTTCAAGTATGGCAGGGTTAACAAAGCAACTGCGGTAATTGTGAGCACGACACGCAAAATGATGGCTGCAGCACTACCCCAAAAAATGGCCTTCTTTTGTTGGGCAGGTGGCAAATTGCGTGATGCTAGAGCAATCACAACGGCGTTGTCACCAGATAACAAAATGTTGGCAACAATGATTGAGAGTAATGCCGCCCAAAAAGCTGCATCTGAAAATGCTGAAAAATCCATGATGTCTCCGTACTTTTATATGTTTTAGTTTTAACTACTGGGTGCTACAAAAAACATGCCGACGAATCGGCATGCTTCTTTGATTACAACATGGCTTTGAGTAAAGCAGCCATTTCTGAAGGATTTCTTGTTACTTTAAAGCCACATTCTTCCATAACCGCAAGCTTAGCATCAGCTGTATCGGCACCACCAGAAATCAATGCGCCAGCATGGCCCATACGCTTCCCAGGAGGAGCTGTTACACCTGCGATGAAGCCAACTACCGGCTTCTTCATATTGTCCTTACACCAGCGAGCTGCTTCCGCCTCATCTGGACCACCAATTTCGCCAATCATAATGACCGCGTCAGTATCAGGGTCTTCATTAAACATGCGCATTACATCAATATGCTTCAGGCCATTGATAGGGTCGCCACCAATACCGACCGCCGTGGACTGACCCAAACCAATTGCCGTCAATTGACCAACCGCTTCATAAGTCAAAGTACCTGAGCGGCTAACTACACCGATACGGCCCTTTTTATGAATGTGGCCAGGCATGATGCCGATCTTGATTTCGTCTGGAGTAATAATTCCAGGGCAATTTGGGCCAAGCAATAAAGTCTTTTTGCCACCAGCAGCTTCTTTTGCATGCATCTTGTTACGCACTTCCAACATATCCTTAACTGGAATGCCTTCAGTAATACAGATAACAAAATCGAGATCAGCTTCAACAGCCTCCCAAATTGCAGCCGCAGCACCAGGAGGCGGAACATAAATGACAGAAGTAGTAGCGCCAGTTTGCTGAGCAGCTTCTTTTACAGTTCCATAAATTGGAATGTTGAAAATAGATTCGCCTGCTTTTTTAGGATTTACACCAGCTACAAAACAGTTCTTACCGTTTGCGTATTCCTGGCACTTCTCAGTGTGGAATTGACCAGTTTTACCAGTAATACCTTGAGTAATTACTTTAGTATTTTTATTTACCAAAATAGACATATTGAAGTTCCTTGATTATTTGTTTTTCGCAACAGCAGCAACTACCTTAGTAGCAGCTTCTGCCATTGAATCGGCGCTAATGATTGGCAAGCCAGAGTCAGCAAGAATCTTCTTGCCCAACTCCTCATTGGTACCCTTCATGCGCACAACCAAAGGTACAGTCAAGTTCACCGCTTTACATGCAGTAACTACGCCATCAGCGATCACATCGCAACGCATAATGCCGCCAAAAATATTGACCAAGATTGCTTCCACGCTCTTGTTCTTGAGCATGATCTTGAA
The DNA here is from genome assembly GCA_041179645.1 of Pseudomonadota bacterium. GTDB lineage: Bacteria > Pseudomonadota > Gammaproteobacteria > Burkholderiales > Burkholderiaceae > Polynucleobacter. The sequence goes on along the minus strand of JBEGSZ010000002.1, from coordinate 153,274 downwards.
TGCTTCGGTTACTTTCTCTGCAGTCGCGCCACCGCCAACGTCCAAGAAGTTTGCTGGCTCGCCGCCAAACAACTTAATCGTGTCCATCGTCGCCATTGCCAAGCCAGCACCGTTCACCAAGCAACCGATATTGCCGTCGAGTGAAATGTAAGCCAAGTCAAACTTAGAAGCCTCGATCTCAGCTGCATCTTCTTCATCGATATCGCGGTAAGCCACGATTTCTGGATGACGATACAGAGCGTTTGGATCGAAATTAAATTTAGCGTCAAGCGCCTTAATCTTGCCGTTACCCTCAAGAATCAATGGGTTGATCTCAACCAATGAAGCATCGGTTTCCCAATAGGTCTTGTACAAATTCTTGAACACATCGCTAGCCATTGGAATAGAGGCATCTGGAACCCCAATGCCCTTCGCAATGATCTGGCAATCGGCATCAGTCAAACCAATCAATGGATCAACAAAAACTTTAATAATTTTTTCTGGGTGAGATTCTGCAACCTCTTCAATATCCATGCCGCCTTCGCTAGACGCCATGATCACATTCTTTTGTGTCCCACGGTCGGTAACAATACTGAAGTAGTACTCTTTTTTAATATCTGCGCCATCTTCAATTAAGAGGCGATTTACTTTTTGACCTTCTGGACCAGTTTGATGGGTCTTCAACTGCATACCCAAAATTTCAGAAGCGTACTTTTTCACTTCGTCCATGCTTCGTGCCAATTTCACGCCACCGCCTTTACCGCGACCACCCGCATGAATTTGCGCCTTAACAACCCAGACTGGACCACCTAATTTTTCAGCGGCTTTAATCGCCTCATCAACACTAAATGCAGGGATGCCATTTGGAACAGGCACATTAAATTGGCGTAGTAATTCTTTGCCTTGGTACTCGTGAATTTTCATTATTACTCCCGAAACGGTATCTTTTTTAGCAAGCGATGAGGATTAGTTAAGCCGGTTTTGCCGACTCCATAAGTCTATCATGCTGCAATGCGGCAACATGGCCTATTTGCTCCGTAATTGCCCTAGTCAGGACGCCCGGCAACTACCTTAGAAACTACATCTGAGCTGAAGCCCTTAGAGGCCAAAAAACGGTACTGGCGAGCTCTCTCCTTTTGCTCCGTTGCTATGGCACCAAACTTGCGCAACCACAGCTCGTGAGCGCGTTGGTATTCTGTCTCCTTGAGCCCCCTCAGAAGCTCTGCCGTCTTTGAGCTATCGACCCCAGCCTGAGCAAGTTCATCCTGGATTTTTCGAGTGCCAAAGCGCTCGCTACGGCGCCGAACCAGGGCCTCTGCAAAGCGTTGATCAGAAAGCCAGCCGCGAGCCTCAAAATCATCCAAAACGGCTTCAATCTGAACGGGCACGGGAATGACTGGGACAAGCTCCTCAGAATCCTCATCCGAGGGCTTGAGCTTCAGCATCCTTGCTGCAGACTCTTCGAGCTTTGCTGCCAGCCCTTTACGACTGTACTCTCGCATAGATAGAAGGCGCAAAGCCCGAGCTTTGAGACTCGGGCTTTGCTTCTTACTTTTCTTAACAGTGCTACCTAATTCTGACATCGAAGAATTACGCTTCCTCTTCTTCGCTCAAAACGTCGCTCACCACTGCGGTGCCAGCTTTAACGCCTAATTTTGCACGAATCTTAGATTCAATATCTTGAGCAATAGCTGGGTTCTCTTTTAAGAACTCGCGTACATTGTCTTTTCCTTGTCCAATGCGATCGCCGTTGTAGGCATACCAAGAGCCGGACTTTTCAACGATATCGGCTTCAACACCCATATCAATAATTTCACCTTCTCGAGAAATTCCAGCGCCGTACATGATGTCAAAGATCGCTTCGCGGAATGGCGGAGATACCTTGTTCTTGACTACCTTCACGCGTGTCTCGTTGCCAACAACTTCATCGCCCTTCTTGATGCTACCGATGCGACGGATATCTAAACGCATAGAAGCGTAGAACTTCAGCGCATTACCGCCAGTAGTCGTTTCAGGCGAACCAAACATCACACCAATCTTCATACGAATCTGGTTGATAAAGATCACAGTTGTATTGGTACGCTTAATCGCGCCAGTCAGCTTACGTAAGGCTTGACTCATCAGGCGGGCTTGGAGGCCTGGTAATGAATCGCCCATATCGCCCTCGATCTCCGCCCTTGGAACCAAAGCTGCAACAGAGTCAATGACGATTAAATCAATGGAACCTGAACGCACCAAAGCGTCGGCAATCTCTAAAGCTTGCTCACCAGTATCTGGCTGAGAAATCAATAAATTATTAACATCTACACCCAAACGTGAGGCGTACTGAACATCTAAAGCATGCTCAGCATCGATAAAGGCGCAAGTTCCACCAATTTTTTGCATCTCTGCAATTGCATGCAAAGTTAATGTTGTCTTTCCTGAAGATTCTGGGCCGTAAATCTCAATCACGCGCCCACGTGCTAAACCACCAACTCCAAGCGCAATGTCTAAGCCCAGTGAACCGCTAGAAACTACCTGAATATCTTGATGAATCTCTGCATCGCCCAATCTCATGATTGAGCCCTTACCAAATTGCTTCTCAATTTGCGCCAAGGCTGCAGTCAATGCCTTTTGCTTGTCTCCGCTCATACCGTCAAATTCTGATGAGGCTGATTTTTTCTTATCATCCAAGGCCATTTTGTAATTCCTTTTCGCTATGTATTGGGCTATTTCCCGAAGTTTTCGTGCTTTTTAACAACTTAGGAGTTACTGTATATAAAAACAGTAGTATTTGCAAGCAGCTTTTGAAAGGAATTTACGGATTTTTTACTAGGCTACCCTTGATTGAGATGCGATCCCAATAGAAAAAGAGGGGTATAGCCACACCCCAGGCCAGCCCAAGCAAAATAAGGCCGCCCATTTGACCGTTGGCACCCCATGCGCCAGCACCCATTCTGACGCCAGCCTCGTAGGACATGGGGCCAGCGATGGCACCCAGAACCACACCCAAAATGGGTCTCTCACGCAGCCAAGCTAAAGAACTATTAATTGTGCTGGCAACTAAGGCCCAAAGGGTCCACATCCAAACCGGCGAGAGATAGGCGCTGGGCCAGGAGTTCTCAAAGCTTAAAAAGCCCCAATTAGCTATTAGGGTGTCGACTACCGCCCCAAAGAGAGCCGCCTTCAGGAGCAGTTTTAGCTCCGAAATAGGTCGTGGTGCAAACCAGACATGAATTGCAAGATAGAGCAAAGTAGCCACTACGGGCCAAAAGACCTGTTGATTAGCCGCCCCAATAACGCAGGCAAACCAACCAGCTTGGAAAAGGACGAAATTCCAAAATTTAGCCATCGATCGAACCCAAGCGACATTACCTAAGAAAAAGGCCACTGCCTGTGGGCAATGGCCTCTTGATATGGTGGCGAATCAGGGATTTGAACCCCGGACCTGCGGATTATGATTCCGTCGCTCTAACCAGCTGAGCTAATTCGCCGAACTCGTAATTGTAAATGATCAGACGCCTTATGTCTAAACCAAAGAACTTGAATTACTTAATCTGAAAGATGCTTACAGCCTCATCACGGTTATAGCGGACAAAAACCTCAATTTTCTTGGCTAGAAAGAGCTTTTTCAGCACCTCATCCTTATTTTCAAAAATGATGGCCGTTTGCTCCGGAAGGCGGGAAAAGGGGTCACTCATCACCTCAATAGCCTGTCCGTCAACTTTGATTAGCCGAATGGTGCGCTTATAAAGGCGGTCGGGCTGAATAAAAATTAGGCGTTTGACGTACTTATCTAAAACTAGCTTTTGCCCTTGCTCATTCGTCTTGAAGTAATAAACCAACTCATCCTTGCCATTAGTGGTGACGTCCCGCTCCTCATCCCACCTAGCAAATGCAGTCTGGCTGGTAAGTGCATAAAGAATTACCACCACCAATAATCTATAAAGATGCATCATTCACTTTCTTAGTTCGATCATTTCATCTTATCAGTCATCTGCACCCATGCAACTCCTCTCCATCTCTTCTGGCAAAGTAATGCCACTCTTTGGGTCTCATCACCCAAATTACTCAAGAGTCGCCTCAGCTATCCACAAACAATCTATCAGCAATCTCGCTTCCCCTACCCCCGTTGAAATTACTCGACTTGGTGTTACTGGTGATGAGCAGGCAGATTTATCGGTACATGGTGGAATGGAAAAAGCGATTTATGTATATCCAGTTGAGCACTACGCTTTTTGGAACGAACTCCTTTCTCGTGAAACCAAAAAGCCTGTTGACTTACCCTTAGGCGCTTTCGGCGAAAACTTCACTATTGAAGGTTTACTTGAAACGGAAATCTTTGCTGGAGACCAAATGCAGATAGGTAACCTTCGATTTACCGTAATCAAACTACGTGAACCCTGCTTCAAGTTCAACTCCAAGATGGGGTACAAAGGCGCAGCTAAAGCCATGCTGCAATCTGGATTTAGCGGGTGGTACCTACGCGTCAATCAAACAGGCGTACTTACAGCTGGTGCTGAGATTGCAGTGCTACCAGGTCAAAGGTTGACGTCGATTGCCGATCAAAATCTCACCCTCTTTAATCGAGGCAATCAAAAAGATCTTTGGGATTAATCCCTGTACTTAATTTTTAGCAATAAAAAACCCGACCACATAGTGATCGGGTTTTGATTTGATACAGACTAAAGTGCTTAGTCTTTTGCGTAGATATCCACGTCTTTAGTTTCTTTAACAAACAGTACACCGATTACCAATGTCATCGCAGCGATGATGATTGGGTACCAGAGACCGTAGTAAATGTTACCGTTTTGCGCTACCAAGGCGAAGGAGATCGTTGGCAACAAGCCACCGAACCAACCGTTACCAATGTGGTATGGCAAGGACATAGATGTGTAACGAATACGAGTTGGGAACATCTCAACAAGCATCGCTGCGATTGGACCATAAACCATGGTTACCAAGATCACCAAGTACACCAACAAGAGCAATACAGCTACGTAGTTAACTTGTGCTGGATCTGCCTTCGCTGGGTAACCAGCAGCATTCAATGCTTCACGAATAGCTTTCTTGAACTCAGCATCTTTAGCTTTTGCATCGGCAGGTGCTAAGCCTTTTGCAGAGTAACCAGTGATTTCTGTATCACCAATCTTCACAACCGCAACGCTACCAGCAGGAGCTGGAACAGTGCTATAGCTAGCAGAGTTCGAAGCCATCACTTGTTTTGCGATGTCGCAAGAACTTGTGAACTTAGCTGTACCTGTTGGGTTGAACTGGAATGTACATTCATTCACATCAGCAGTAATAGTTGCTGGTGATGATGCCATTGCTTTTTCCAATGCTGGGTTAGCAAAGTGAGTCAAGGCATTAAATACAGAAACTGGTGTATTTGGAATGTATGTAATTACAGCCAATAACAAGCCACCCATGATGATGACCTTACGGCCAATCTTGTCTGACAAGCTACCGAATACAACGAAGAATGGTGTGCCGATTACCAATGAAGCAGCAATCAACAAGTTCGCAGTCTTAGCATCTACCTTCAACACTTGTGTGAGGTAGAACAAAGCGTAGAACTGACCTGTATACCAAACCACCGCTTGACCTGCAACCAGACCAAACAATGCCAAGATAACAATCTTCAAGTTCTTCCATTGACCAAATGACTCTGTCAAAGGAGCTTTGGACAATTTGCCTTCATCTTTCATTTTCTTGAAAGCTGGGGATTCGTTCATCGATAAACGGATGTAAACGGAAACAGCCAACAAAGCGATAGAAAGAATGAATGGAACGCGCCAGCCCCAAACATCAAAGTTTGGACCAGTGAGTTCACGTGTGAACAAAATCACTAACAAGGACAAGAACAAGCCAAGAGTAGCTGTTGTTTGAATCCAAGCTGTGTATGCACCACGACGTCCGTGAGGAGCGTGCTCAGCAACGTAAGTTGCAGCACCACCGTACTCGCCACCCAAAGCCAAACCTTGAAGCATACGCAATGCGATCAAGATAACTGGGGCAGCAACACCGATAGTGGCGTAGTTAGGCAGGATACCAACGATAAACGTAGCACCACCCATGATGAGGATCGTCACCAAGAAGGTGTACTTACGACCAATCAAATCGCCTAAGCGACCGAATACCAGAGCGCCGAATGGGCGAACGATAAAACCGGCAGCAAACGCTAGCAAAGCGAAAATGAAGGCAGAGCCAGCATCTAAGCCTGAGAAGAACTGCTTGGCGATAACGGCAGCCAATGAACCGTAAAGATAAAAGTCGTACCACTCAAAAACCGTACCTAAAGAGGATGCAAAAATAACTTTGCGCTCTTCAGCGGTCATTGGGGCTGCTTTGGTTGATGTTGACATCAGTAGCTCCTAACTATTTTTATTAAATAAAAAACAACGGGTCGATTATGCTTTGAAAAAAATCAAAGAAATCCACTAGTTAGGGTAATTCCCCATCAAATCGGATCGGGGTTTTCACTTAAAGAATGGGGGAAAACAACGTTTTCCCCCAAATACATCATCCCTAAGGAGTACTTACCATCCAATTGCCTTAGGCAGCCACAAAGATAGGGATGGGAAATAAAAGACTAGAAACAAAGCAACGCCCTGCATCACGATAAACGGAACTACACCCTTATAAATATCCTTAATCTCCACTTCAGGTGGCGCAACCCCTTTGAGGTAGAAGAGGGCCCAACCAAATGGCGGAGTCAAGAATGATGACTGCAAGCAAACAGTAATCATCATGGCAATCCACACTGGGTCAGCTCCTTGCGAGAGTAAAACCGGTAGAAATAAAGGAACAGCTATATAACTGATTTCAATCCACTCGATGAAGAAGCCAAGAATGAAGATCAAAAACAGCATGAACCAAATGTCGCTATTTAATCCACCCGGCAAGAACTCAAACATCCCTGTAATCAAATCTTCACCATGTAAACCACGGAATGACAGAGCAAAAACTTGAGCGCAAATCAAAATAAACATCATTAGCGCACTAATTTTCGTTGTATCAATAGCAACCTCTTTGAGCTTAGCCCAAGAAAAGCGGCCAGAAAAAATGGTGACCAGTACTGAACCGACCGCACCCATACCCGCTGCTTCAGTTGGCGCCGCTATGCCTCCAACAATCGAGCCCAATACCGCAACCACCAACATGATTGGGGGAACCACCACCTTCCAAAATCGCTTCCACAATTCTTTTCCAGAAACTTTGCTGCGCTCCTCTAGGGGTATAGGCGGCATTAGGTCCGGCTTAAACCAACCTAGTATCAAGATATAAATGATGTAAACGGCAGTGAGTAAAAGACCTGGAATGACGGCAGCAGCAAATAAAGTGCCCACCGAAAGCTGCATGATGTCTGAAAGCAGAATCAAGATTAGGCTTGGTGGAATAATTTGACCAAGCGTGCCTGAGGCGCAGATAGCACCACAAGCAATGCTTTTATCGTATCCACGACGAATTAAGGTTGGCAGAGTTAATAGACCCAAAGTGATGACTGTTGCTCCAACAATTCCAGTCGTGGCCCCCATCAACGCACCAAAGAGAATGATGCCAATCGCCATGCCACCTTTAAGGCCGCCAGCGATATGCCCCATCACATCTAATAGATCATCCGCCAAGCGAGACTTCTCGAGTGCAATTCCCATAAAAATAAACAAGGGAATTGCTAGCCATTGATACCCGCCGACAATTCCAAAGATTCGCGCTGGCAGCAAGCTAAATAGTGAACTTCCAAAACCCAGATACCCAAATACAAATCCAACTGTGGCGAGAGTGATGGCGACAGGGATTCCAGCCATCAACATGGCAAAAAAACCAATCAACATCAGAACAGCCATTACTTGCGGTTCAAACATGATTGTTCGCCTTTAAGTTTTTGTGGGTCAATATCAATCTCAGCAACTCAGCGGTGCCTTGAAGCGCGACAAAACAAAACCCAATTGGTATTAGAGATTTAATAGCCCATCGTGCTGGAATTCCACCGGGATCAGGTGATCCCTCGCCAATTGAAAGCGATTGCCCAACATAACTGATGGATAGCTTGATGAAAATCAGAGAGGCAATGATCGTAAGGAGTGCTGAAATAAAATCCACAATCATTTTTTTCTGCGGGGAAAACTGCGCATAAAAAACATCGACCCTGACGTTATCTCCGCGTTGCAGAGCAAAACTCATCCCCAATAGAATCATTACGGCCAATAGATGCCACTCTAATTCTTGAGCCCATACCGATCCAAAGCTAAAGGTATATCTTAAAAATACATTGACGGAGATGAGGCCAACGATGGCCAAGGTTGCCCATGAGGCAACCTTGCCAACCTGGTCTATCAAGCCTTCAATTTGTGTTGCTGTTTTTGAAAACTGATTTAACACGACCGCCCCCTATTTATCCACGCACTTTGCTGTGATATGCCGCTTCGCTATAAACCGCCCAAGCGTCATACTTTTTCTTAAACGCGAAATAAGAATCGTGCACTTTTTTCACCATTGGATCGGCTGCGCTAGATTCATCCAAGATCTTGGTTGTTTCAGCACGCATTGCAGCAATCACTGAATCAGGCAAAGGTAATGCGGTTACACCTTGATTCTTCACCAGGTCTTGCATTGCCTCTGAGTTAGCTCTCTGACACCAAGCCTCCCCAATGACATTGCATGCAGCCGCAGCATTTTGAACCACTGCCTGCAGATCTTTAGGCAATTTTTCCCAAGCAGCTTTATTAATTAAAAGTTCTGAAGTAGTTGCGGGCTCGTGCCAACCAGTGGTGTAGTAAAACTTAGCCGCCTTTTGCAACCCAAGACGACGGTCTTGATACGGACCAACGAATTCAGCTGCATCGATTACACCGCGCTCGAGTGCAGGGAAAATCTCACCGCCTGGCAATACTTTGACATCGACACCCAATTTCGCATAGACCTTACCGGCAAGACCAGGAATCCGCATCTTCAAACCTTTGAGGTCCGCAACACTGTTAATCTTCTTCTTAAACCAACCTGTCATTTGTACGCCGGTGTTGCCACAAGGCATCGCTACCATTCCAAATGGGGCATAAACCTCGTTCCACAAATCAATACCGCCGCCGTCATAAAGCCAGCCATTCATTCCTTGGTAGTTGAGGCCAAAGGGTACTGCAGTGAAATACTGAGCGGCAAAAGTTTTGCCAGTCCAGAAATAACTATTCGCGTGATTCATCTCCACTGTCCCTGAGCGGACTGCATCAAACCCCTCAAATGCGGGAATCAGTTCGCCAGCGCCAAATACTTGAATCTTGAGACGACCATTGGACATTTCAGTAATACGCTTCGCCAAATCAGTTGCGCTTCCCGGTCCGTCCATGTAAAAAGGCGATCCCTTGGGATAGGCGCTGGTCATCTTCCAGTTAAATGTTTGTGATGACTGGGCTTGAACAATTGCTGGGGCTCCTAAAGCAAGTCCTGCAACACCAGCCCCAATACCCGTACTCAAAAATTTCCGACGATTTGTAGTCATTAAGCTCTCCTTTAATTGATCTCATTTAGGAAGCACATGCAGCCTCGCTCCTCGATACCAATTTATTCAAACTTAGACTTACTCATTAGTAGAAATACTGACTTATGGGCATAAAAACACCTATCTGGTGCACAAGCATTCTTTTGGGGCAAGAAAACAATTAAATTCAAAAGCGTGAAAAAATGAATTACTAAAATTTGTTGTATCTAAGAAAACTAAAATAGGGACTAATAACCATGCAACAAAAATGGGGTATTCGAGGGATGGCGGTAGCGCCACACTCACTAGCATCTGAGTCTGCCTTAGCAGTTCTACGCGAAGGCGGCAATGCACTTGAGGCAATGATCGCTGCAGCCGCAACGATCGCAGTTGTCTACCCCCATATGAACTCCATTGGCGGAGACTCTTTCTGGGTAGTCCACTCCCCCGGTAAAGCCATGGGCGGAATTGATGCTTGCGGTGCAGCGGCTGGTTTAGCGACCAAGCAGTGGTACGCGGAGCACGGAGTCACCAAAGCCATTCCTTTTCGGGGTGCTATTGCAGCCAATACAGTTGCTGGCACCATATCTGGCTGGGGTGCCGCGCAAAAGCTTTCACAACAGGGTCTGCGTGGCAAGCTTCCCCTCTCCCGTCTACTAGCAGATGCCATTCACTATGCTGAAGCTGGAGTCCCGGTAACCTTTAGCCAATCAAGCTTGACTGAAAAAAAGCGAGTGGAGTTAAGTCCGATTCCCGGATTTGCAGAGACATTCCTAGTTGATGGCAAAGCCCCTGAAGTCGGCAGCATCTTCAAGCAAGAGCGTCTTGCGAAAACCTTGCGTCAAATTTCTCGTAAAGGCACAGAAGATTACTACCGTGGTGATTTAGCTGAATTACTTGCTAAGGAGCTCACAGATGTTGGCAGCCCCCTCAGGTTGTCGGATCTTCATCGCCATCAAGCCAAACTCATTGACCCGCTTGAACTCAAGCACAGTATGGGCAATGTCTACAACATGACACCACCAACCCAAGGTGTCGTGTCTTTGATGATCATCGGCATATTAGATCAACTAAATCTCAAGCGCTTTAAAGTCGATAGCGCCGAGTATGTGCATCATTGTGTTGAAGCTACTAAACAAGCTTTCAAGGTACGTGATCAATTTGTTACTGATCCAGCGTACATGACAAAAAATGCGCAGTCTTTCTTATCCCCTGCCTTCCTAAAAAAGTTGGCGAAAAACATTGATCCCGAAAAAGCCTTACCTTGGGGTCAAGGTAAAGGGCCTGCAGACACCATTTGGATGGGCGTGATTGACGGAGACGGAAATTGCGTTTCCTTCATTCAAAGTATTTATCACGAGTTTGGTGCCGGCATCGTACTACCCAAATCTGGCGTGAATTGGCAGAACCGTGGGTGTAGTTTCTCGCTGGATCCAAAAACACTCAATCACCTTGAGCCTTATCGCAAACCATTCCATACATTGAACCCAGCGATGGCTTTGTTTAAGGATGGTCGATCTATGGTGTACGGCACGATGGGTGGTGATGGCCAACCCCAAACACAATGCGCCGTCTTTACTCGTACAGCGACATATGGACTTGATCCACAAGATGCGATTAGCCGCCCCCGTTGGTTGCTGGGCAGAACCTGGGGGCAAACTAGCGACAGCCTGAAATTAGAGTCACGCTTTAGTCCATGGGTTGCCAAAGAACTTCATGCTCTAGGCCACGAAATTGAAATGCTCGATGCCTTTGATGAAACTGTTGGCCATGCGGGCTGCATTATTCGGGATCCATCCGGCACACTACATGGTGGCTGGGATCCACGAAGTGATGGCGCCGTTAGCGCGTTTTAGTAATAAATAATTTGGGTACGCGCAGGTCCCAGTAAATGGCAGCTGCGCGTAAGCCAAAAATAGCGAGCATACAAATCACTGAGCCCTCAAGCGTGAACTCTGGGAAGAAATTCAGAATCAAAATGTAGATACAGCAACCCAAGGTGACGGGGATTGCATATAACTCATGGGACATCAATAAAGTCTTTCTGCCGGCCAAGATGTCACGTAATAAGCCACCGCCAATCGCAGTAACAACACCCAGAATCACGGGCGCAACTGGCAACCCAAAACCCAAGTTCCAAGCCTTATCCGCCCCTTGAATTCCAAACAAAGCAGCGCCAAGGCCATCGATATATAGCATCCAGCGATAAATCTGAGGTTGCGTAAAAAAAGATTCGGCCACAAAGGTGACGATGCATGCGCCCAATGCCACCCAAATATAAATCTGAGCAATCGACCAAAAAGCGGGCACATCCAAAATGATGTCCCTCAGTGTTCCGCCACCAATGGCGGTGATCACCCCTAAAACCAGAACACCAAAAAGATCAACGCCGCGATCGGCAATCGCCAGAACACCCGTTACGGCAAAAGCAATCGTGGCAATGATGCCAATCCAGAAATTAATTTGATCCATAGCATCTAGTCTAAATCACTGGAGCAAGCCAACCAATGAAGTCCTCAATATACTGAGGGAAATGCCATCAAGGAATCTTTCATGAAAACTCAGCTTTATAGCTTTTGGCGCAGCTCAGCAGCCTTTCGAGTACGTATTGCCCTGAACTTAAAGGGCATGGGTTATGAAGTTATTCCAGTACATCTACTCAAAGATGGCGGTGGACAACGCGCCCCGGAATATGCAAACAAAAATCCCAATCGTTTGGTACCCCTATATACAGATGCTTCTGGCACCATTCATCAATCACTAGCCATCATTGAATATCTCGATGAAATTCAAGCAGATCCGCCGCTATTGCCTCACTCTGCAATTGATCGCGCCTGGGTACGTGCAGTAGCAATGGATGTTGCGATTGAAATTCACCCACTGAATAATTTGAGAGTGCTGCGCTATCTCATGAAAACCTTAGGCGTGAGCGCAGAGGCAAAAGATACCTGGAGTCAGCATTGGATGACGGTGGGTTTAGAGAGTCTAGAGAAACAATTAAGCACAGATCCGAGAGTGGGCCTCTTTGCCTATGGGGATCAACCGGGCTTAATTGATATTTGCTTGATACCGCAAATCTTTAATGCACTCAGCGTAAAGATGGATATGAAGGCTTATCCAACGCTAATGAAAATATTTGATGAGTGTATGAAGCTACCAGCGTTTATTAACGCCTCTTGGGAGAATCAAATTGATGCAGAAGGATCAAACCCCCTTGCTCCACCACAAGAATAAAGACAGTGTTAGTAAAGATCCTACTGTAGTTAAGAGCACCACTCGAGAAATAATTCTGCCATCTGCGTTGTAATACTGAGCCAACATAAATGGCCCCGTCCCAGTGGGAAGAGCTGCCAACATCACAACGGCACTTACCCACAAGTCAGATAAACCCAACATTGGTCCGGCGATTAACCAAGCAACTAGGGGCTGAATAATGAGTTTTACAAAACTAATACTCCATGCTTGCTGAGGCGCTGAATTTTCTTTCCGCATTAAAAACAAACCAATAGAGACTAATGCGCAAGGTGTTGCAGCCGCAGCTAAAAAAGAAATCACTTGCGCCAGTGGGTCATATAAAACCCAGTCTGTGGATGACCATACCAAACCGGCAACTGGCGCAATTAATAATGGATTGGTGCATAGAGACTTCAATACACTCCAAACAATTTCATGGGATTTTTTATGTGACTGTATGCCGACCTCGATGAGCACTGTCGCGATAGCAAACATCACAAAAACAATAAAGGTCGCAATGATGGCTGGCGCTAAACCATCCTGACCAAGCGCTAAAACACACAGCGGAATGCCCATGTACCCCGTATTGGAGTAAGACGCACTCAAAGCTGAAAAGCTGGCAGCCGCTAAATCTCGGTTGCGAAGCCAGCTGACTAGTAATACCAAAATAAATACTAGCAAGCAACTCAGAAAGAAGGCAACAATAAAGCCAGGCTGCCAAAGTGTTTGCCAACTACTACTTGATGCGAAATTAAATAATTGCGCAGGCAAGGCAAGCCAAACGACAAAGCGATTTAATTCAATGGATGCGCTTTCACCTAACTTGCCAGCTCTGCCACAAATATAGCCAATTAAAATCAGCGCAAATACTGGGAAGACAACATTGAATACGTAGAACAAGTTAAGTGTGCTTTTTTAGATTAAGCAATTTTCTTCAGAGTCTTCTGGTATCGCTGCGCATTTTTGATATAACGACCAGCAATATCTTCAATACCAGCAATCTGCTCTGGAGTTAGCGTCTTCACTGCCTTGGCGGGTGAACCTAAAATCATTGAGCCATCAGGAAATTCTTTGCCTTCGGTGACTAATGCGCCAGCTCCCACCAAGCAGTTCTTACCGATTTTGGCGCCGTTCAAAATCACAGCACCAATACCAATCAAACTGCCATCGCCAATGTGGCAACCATGGAGCATCACTTGATGACCAACGGTAACTTGCTTACCAATGATGAGGGGGTAGCCAGGGTCAGTATGCAAAATAGAAGCGTCTTGCACATTGCTGCCCTCACCAATTTGAATGAGATCGTTATCGCCACGGATAACTACTTTGGGCCACACGCTCGCATTTTTATGTAGCTCGACCCGGCCGATTACTTCTGCACTCTCGGCAACCCAGGCTCCCTCAGCTAAGTGGGGAGCATTTCCATCTAGTTCAAATATAGCCATGACTCATTATAGGTAATGGCTATATTTAATAAAGCCTACCAGTTAGGTTCGCGATCAGGTGTTGAGGAAATCCGGTGAATACTCAAATCCGCACCTTCAAACTCTTCCTCCTGTGACATCCGAATGCCTAAAACAGCCTTGAGAAGTCCATAGACCACAAAGCCACTAATCAAGGCAATCGCTACTCCCAAGCCGCTACCAATGAGTTGACCCAAGAAAGTCACGCCACCAATACCACCCAGCGCTTTTGCCCCAAAGATGCCAGCAGCCAAGCCACCCCATAAACCACAGAGTCCATGCAGTGGCCACACGCCCAACACATCATCGATCTTCCAGCGGTTTTGCACCAAGGTAAACATATAGACAAACAGAGCACCAGCAATTAAGCCAACTACTAAAGCACCCATTGGATGCATTAAGTCTGAGCCCGCACAAACTGCAACCAAGCCAGCTAAAGGACCGTTATAGGTAAAGCCAGGATCGTTGCGACCGATAACCCACGCAGCCAAAGTACCGCCAACCATCGCCATCAGGGAATTTATGGCAACTAAGCCGCTGACCTTATCAATTGTCTGCGCACTCATGACGTTAAATCCAAACCAGCCTACCGCCAAAATCCAAGCACCCAGTGCTAAAAACGGAATGCTTGAAGGAGGATGTGCCGCAACATTGCCATCTTTGGTGTAACGACCACGACGTGCGCCCAAAAGGATGATTGCCGGAAGTGCAATCCAACCACCCACCGCATGCACAACAATTGAACCTGCAAAGTCATGGAACTCTTCACCAGTTAGTGACTTGATCCATGCCTGGATGCCGTAATGCTGATTCCAGGCAATGCCTTCAAAGAAGGGGTAAACGAAGCCAACCAAAACAAAGGTAGCAATCAATTGGGGATTGAACTTGGCACGCTCAGCAATACCGCCAGAGATGATGGCTGGAATCGCAGCGGCAAAGGTCAGCAAGAAAAAGAATTTGACTAATTCATAGCCATTCTTTTCGGCCAATAGCTCTGCGCCAGAGAAAAAGTCAACGCCGTAGGCAATGCTGTAGCCAATAAAGAAATAAGCAATGGTGGATACCGCAAAGTCGACCAAGATTTTGACCAAAGCATTGACTTGGTTCTTTTTACGAACAGTACCAAGCTCAAGGAATGCAAACCCCGCGTGCATCGCCAAAACCATGATGGCACCGAGCAAAATAAACAAGACATCACTGCCTGATTTCAAAGTTTCCACAGAAATAACCCCCATATTTTTTGCATCATTATGGGGAATTTATGGACTGAACTTCAGCAGCAATGCACTCATTTAGTGCAATTTAACGCCCTTAATATGGTTTATTATCAAATTTACATACACCCAAGGGAGAACCCATGAAAAAAGTTTTAGTTCTATTGGCCGCTTTAGGCGCATTTTCTGGCTTAGCCCAGGCCCAAGAAAAAGTTCAAGTGCTGAGCACCCAAGAACTCGTCAATGTTTGCAAAACACCAGCAAGCCCAGAATCCCGTAGCTTTTGCGTAGGCTACACAACAGCTATTTATGACACTTATCTAGCTACACGTCATCCACAACGCGCTAAACCCTACATTTGTGTAAAGCAACCAGCACCGTCACGTGACGAGGTTATTGGTGAATTTGTGAAATTTGGCCAAACCAATCAACAGACTGCTGACAAACCAGCGGCAGGTGTTTTCTTAGGCTTCTTGGCAGCACGCTTTCCTTGCGCCAGAAAATAATCCAAGACATTTAGCCAATTCAATCTATAGACATAAGGAACAGTTGATATGAAAAAAATTATCGCTATTACTGCTGCAACCCTAGCAATCGCTGGTTGCTCCAACATGAGCAATACAGAACAACGTACTTTATCTGGCGCCAGTATCGGTGCAGCTGCCGGCGCAGTTGGCACCGCTATTTTCCACGGTAACCCAATTTGGGGTGCAGTTGGTGGTGCAGCAGTTGGTGCAGCTTCTGGTTACGTATACGATGCCTACAAAAAAGAACAGGCCTCCGAATACAACTCTGGTTACAACGCTGGAAAAAATAATCAGCCAGCTAAAGCTCCTCAGTAATTCTTAGGCAGCTTTACAAGCTAGATTGAATTCTAGTTACAGCAAAACAAAAAACCCGACCCGCGTCATGCAAGTCGGGTTTTTCTTTTTTACTCTTGAAGATTATGAAAGTAAGAGCTGATTAATGCGCTTTACATAAGCAGCCGGATCATTCAACTGGCCACCCTCCGCCAAGAGAGCTTGATCAAATAAGACCTGAGTCCATTCATCAAAATGCTGGTCATCTGATTTGAGCTTAAGCAGCAAGGGGTGCTCTGGATTAATTTCCAGAATTGGCTTGGTATCTGGCGCCTGCTGACCTGCAGCCTTGAGCATGCGTAATAAATTTCCAGATAGCTCATTCTCATCTGAGACTAAGCATGCTGGAGAATCAGTCAAGCGGAAGGTAACGCGCACATCCTTCACCTTATCTTCCAATGCTGACTTCATACGATCAAGCAAGTCTTTGAAATTCTTCTCAGTTTCTTCATGCTCCTTCTTTTCTTTCTCATCACTTAAGCTGCCAAGATCAAGACCGCCCTTTGCAACCGAGGTCATGTGCTTGCCATCAAACTCGGTGAAGAAAGAAAGCATCCATTCGTCCACTCGATCGGAGAGCAATAGAACTTCAACACCCTTCTTGCGGAAGATTTCTAAATGCGGGCTATTTTTAGCGGCATTAAAAGTATCGCCAGTCACGTAATAAATCTTGTCTTGACCTTCTTTTATGCGCGAAATATATTCAGCCAAGGAGACCGTTTGATCCGCAGAATCAATATGTGTACTTGCAAAACGCAAGAGCTTTAAGATGCGCTCTTGATTTGGCTGATCCTCACCCACACCCTCTTTCAGCACTTGTCCAAACTGGGTCCAGAAAGTGCGGTACTTTTCTTTCTTGTTCTCATCGTCGCTATTTGCCAGATCCTCCAGCATGCTCAGCACACGCTTAGTGGAGCTTTCTCGAATAATTTTGACATCACGTGATTCTTGCAAGATTTCACGAGAGACGTTTAGAGGTAAGTCCGTTGAATCAATCACGCCAGTGACAAAGCGTAAGTACATGGGCATCAATTGTTCGGCATCATCCATGATGAATACCCGCTTCACGTACAACTTAATACCACCCCGCTTATTACGATCCCATAAATCAAATGGTGCACGTGTAGGTACATAAAGTAACTGCGTAAATTCACTACGGCCTTCAACTCGATTGAGTGAATAGCACAAGGGATTTTCGTAATCATGTGATAAGTGCTTGTAGAACTCGTCGTACTGCTCTTCGGTAATTTCAGACTTCGAGCGAGCCCATAAAGCGCTCGACTGATTAATACTCTCGAGCTCATCCTTAATCACCTGCTCTTTTTTATCCGCATCCCACTCTTCCTTATTCATTTGAATCGGCAAAGAGATGTGGTCGGAGTACTTACGAATAATGGACTTGAGCTTATGGGTAGAAAGGAAATCATCCTCACCCTCACGCAGATGCATCGTGATCGAAGTCCCACGCTGTGAGCGATTAATACTTTCTACTGTAAATTCACCTGAACCATCTGACTCCCAGCGAACACCATCAGTTGCCGGCAGGCCCGCTCTTCGAGTCTCGACAGTAATGCGGTCAGCCACAATAAAAGCCGAATAGAAGCCCACACCAAACTGACCAATTAAGGCAGCATCTTTTTGCTGATCTCCAGAGAGCTTGGAGAAAAATTCTTTTGTTCCTGAGCGGGCGATGGTTCCTAAATTGGAAATCACCTCATCCCGGCTCATACCAATCCCGTTATCCGAAATGGTCACGGTTCTCGCGTCTTTATCAAAACTGACTTTGATCTTCAGGTCAGGATCATCGCCATACCAATCGGGGTGCTCTATTCCCTCAAAGCGAAGCTTGTCTGAAGCGTCAGACGCATTCGAGATCAACTCACGTAGAAAAATTTCCTTATTGGAGTACAAGGAATGAATCATCAGTTGTAAAAGTTGTTTTACTTCGGCTTGAAAGCCTAAAGTTTCTTTACTGGCTACAGACATGCGTACTCCCTCTTCGCTCTTAATTAATGAACATAACCCCCAGTAATTGGGGGCTATTTAATGTATTTCAAGATCCAAGAAATGGGAAATTTAGCCAGGATGTGGCTTTGAATGCTTCTCTGCTACGGGCAATTCCGCCTTTTTCCAGGCGCTAAAGCCTCCCTCGAGATGGCAGACTCCAGGAACCCCCATCTTTTGCAGCGTTTCAGTCGCCAAGGCAGATCGCCATGCAGATGCGCAGTAAAGCAACAAACGCTTGCCTTCACCAAAAACTGGCTTGTAATACGGGCTATCAGGATCCACCCAAAACTCCAGCATGCCACGGGGCGCATGAATGGCGTTGGGAATCATGCCATCACGCTCCAACTCCCTCACGTCTCGTATATCCACAAAAACTGTGTTTTGATCACCTAGCAGCCCCTGGGCCTGCTCCAATGAAACAGTCTCAATCTGTGCCATCGCGTTTGCAATCAACTCTTGATAACCGAGTTTTAATTTCATCAAAATCTCCTAAATTACCGATACTTTTATTTGATTAATCTTGAGAGCTTTTTCTTGGGGCCGCCCTGATAATATGTACCCATGAACTTTACCCCTACCGAGCTTGGTGCCAGCATTATTTTTGCGATCGCCGTACTACATACGTTTTGCACATCATATTTTGAAGCACTCGCTAAAAAATCCCCAAGACATGCTGGCTTATGGCATCTCCTCGGCGAAGTAGAAATCGTCTTTGGATTTTGGGCTGCCATCCTCATTATTTTTATGTGGCTTGCAAATGATTTAGCCACAGCAAAAGAGTACGCCAATAAGCGGAACTTCACGGAGCCCTTATTTGTCTTTTCCATCATGGTTGTCGCTGGCAGCAAGCCCATACTGCATTTTGCAACCCAGCTTCTGTATAAGCTTGGCAAAGCCATTCAATTTGTCTTGCGCACCAAGCAAGCGCCAACACTGTATTTCTTGACCCTGAGCATCACGCCATTACTAGGCTCACTGATTACTGAGCCTGCTGCAATGACGCTGGCAGCTTTTTTATTGCGCGATCTAGTCTATCGCCACAAATGCTCTACCCCACTTCTGTTTGGCACTTTGGGTGTGCTGTTCGTCAATATTTCCATCGGCGGCACGCTAACTAATTTTGCAGCGCCCCCAGTGCTGATGGTCGCATCCACATGGGGCTGGAGTACTGCTTTCATGTTTGCGAACTTTGGTTTTGAAGCCATGGTTGCCATTTTTATTAATGCTGGAGTCGTAACGCTACTCTTTCACAAGCAACTGATTGAGCCCACAAGTAAAACTGATCACGTTCGTATTCCGCTCACCATTACAGCAATTCACCTTTTATTTTTGCTAGGCATTGTGGCCTTCGCACATGATCCAGTCATCTTCATGTGGTTGTTACTCTTTTTCATTGGCTACACCACTGCTTATCCAAAACATCAAAGCCCGCTCATCTTGCGTGAAGCTTTACTGGTGGGATTCTTCTTGGGTGGATTAGTTGTTCTAGGTGCACTTCAAGGCTGGTGGTTGCAGCCCATTCTCGAAACCATGAGCCCTACGGCAGTGTTCTATGGCAGCCTGGCATTAACTGCGATTACTGATAATGCAGCGCTCACCTATTTAGGCTCACTAGTCCAAGGTACATCACCAGAGTTCAAACTGGCTTTGGTTGGTGGCGCAGTGGCGGGTGGTGGCTTAACCGTGATCGCAAACGCCCCCAATCCCGCTGGACTGGCTATTTTGCGTAGCTATTTCCCAAATGCAGCAGTTTCCGCGGGCCTACTGTTTGTAGCCGCTATTCCACCGACTATTGTTGCGATTCTGGCCCTACGTCTGCTCTAAACGCCTTATCCCGTAAAATCTGAGCTTCGCCCCCAGCTATAAACCTGAGAACGGCATATGAAAAAGCTCTATATCAAAACCTTTGGCTGTCAAATGAACGAGTACGACTCGGGCAAGATGGCCGACCTCTTACATGCCGATGAAGGCATGGTCATGACTGACACACCAGAAGATGCGGATGTCGTTCTATTAAACACCTGCTCGATTCGTGAAAAAGCGGAAGACAAAGTATTTTCAGACTTAGGCCGCCTGCGTGAGCTCAAAAAAACCAAACCTAACTTGTTAATTGGTGTGGGCGGTTGTGTTGCCAGCCAAGAAGGTCAGCAAATTATTAGTAGAGCGCCATATGTCGATGTGGTCTTTGGTCCGCAAACTTTACATCGCCTCTCAGACCTCATTGCACAACGTCGTGAGACTGGCAGATCTCAGGTGGATATCTCTTTTCCGGAAATAGAAAAGTTTGACCACCTTCCAGCCTCTCGTCAAACGCGTGGTTCAGCGTACGTCTCCATCATGGAAGGCTGCTCAAAGTATTGCAGCTACTGTGTAGTTCCTTACACTCGGGGCGAAGAAGTATCGCGCCCCTTCGACGATGTATTAACTGAAGTCGCTGGTCTTGCAGCTCAAGGCGTGAAAGAGATTGTCTTGCTCGGTCAAAACGTCAACGCCTACCTTGGCAAGATGGGTGACAGCGAAGAGATCGCAGACTTTGCTCTATTAATTGAATACATTGCTGAAATTCCGGGTGTTGAGAGAATTCGCTTCACTACTAGCCACCCTAAAGAATTTACACAGCGCTTAATTGATGTCTATGCAAAAGTTCCTAAGCTAGTAAGCCATTTGCATTTGCCAGTACAACACGCATCCGATTCTGTTTTATCTGCGATGAAGCGCGGCTACACCGCCTTAGAATACAAAAGCATTATTCGCAAGATGCGCGCTGTGAGGCCGGACCTAACTCTCTCTAGTGACTTCATTGTGGGCTTTCCTGGTGAAACGGATGAGGATTTTGCAAAGCTGCTGAAGATGGTTGAAGAGCTCAATTTTGATAACAGTTTTTGCTTTATCTTCAGCGCACGTCCTGGCACTCCTGCGGCCAACCTGAGCGACGACACTCCTTATGATGTCAAACTCAAACGACTACAAACACTACTTGCGCTAGTTGAGTCACAAGCCAATCAGATCAGCAAAAATATGTTGGGCAATACTGAGCAAGTACTTGTTGAAGGCCTAGCGAAGGATGGCGTAAACCTACAAGGTCGTGCCGCCAATAATCGCGTGATTCACTTTACTGCGCCAGATGAAGATATTGAATCACTCATCGGCCAAATGGTAGATATCCGTATCACCGAAGTACTCAACTACACCCTTCGAGGCGATCTTATTAGCGCATCGACTCTCTCCCATGCTCATTAAGATGACGACAAAGAAAGCGCCCCCTTCTAAATTAGAGATTGATATTCAATTTGCTAGTACTGCTATTGAAGATAAAGTGCTTGCGATTGCATCTTTAGCGGCCATTAAAAAATGGGTAAAGGCAACGATTCAATTGCATGGCTTCATCACCTTACGCTTTGTTAATGCAGCAGAAGGCAAAAAACTGAATTTTGCTTTTCGTAATAAAGAGTATGCGACTAATGTGCTCACCTTTCCATATGAGCTTAGCAAAAAGACCATAGCCGCTGACATCATCTTTTGTCTTCCCGTGATTCAAAAAGAGGCGTCTGAGCAAAGTAAATCTGTAAAAGCCCATTTGGCTCACCTGATTGTTCATGGTTGTCTGCATGCACAAGGCCTTGACCATGAGGATGATAAAGAGGCAAAGAAAATGGAAGGCAAAGAAATTGTCCTCCTTAAGTCCCTGGGCTTTACCAATCCCTACGTACCCATTTAAAGCGCTTTTCCTTCGCACTTCATCGAATTTACTTATTTCTGCGATATTCTTGCTATATGCCTGACCCCAATAAATCCCTTTTAGAGCGCTTGGCCAATTTTTTAACGCCACAGCCAACTAGCCCAGCAGAACGTCGTCAAGAACTGATTGACACACTCAGAGAAGCCCAGACCGAAGGCTTAATTGATGCAGACGCCCTCTCCATGATCGAAGGCGTATTCCAGGTAGGTCAATTGTGCGCTCGTGATATTTTGATCCCTAGAGCGCAGATTGACTGGATAGATATCAACCAGCCTTTATCGGAAATCATCAAGAGCGTGATTACCGCCGCTCATTCACGCTTCCCAGTATTTGAAGGTACACGCGACAATGTCATTGGCACTTTGTTGGCAAAAGATTTATTACGCCACTCCACTGAAAAAGATTTTCAGGTTCGAGACTGGCTTCGCCCGGCTGTATTTATTCCAGAATCAAAACGTTTGAGCGTTTTACTGCGTGACTTCAAAGACAACCGGAATCACTTAGCAATTGTTGTGGATGAATACAGTGGTGTTGCCGGCGTGATTACGATTGAAGACGTGCTTGAGCAAATTGTTGGCGATATTGAAGATGAGCATGATATTGATGAAGAGGCCGATAACCTCATCTCTTTAGATAATGGCGATATTCGGGTCAAAGGTATCACCGAGCTTGCGCAGTTTAATGAGACGCTGGGCACTCAATTTCATGATGAAGATATTGAAACAGTAGCCGGCTTAGTCATTCAGCATCTTGGGCGAGTGCCTAAGATGGGCGAGCTGATTGAGATTGATGGTGTTGAATTTGAGATTCAACGCGCCGACCCAAGACAGATTCATATTCTGCTCGCACGCCAACTTCCGAAGAAGTCTTCCTGAGAATTACCTTGATTGATCTGCACTCAGCAAGACCTAGGAACAGCACCAATTTATTGCTGCTATTTTTTCTAGGGGCCTTACTGGCTGCTGCTGCAGAGTTGCCGTATGGTGGCTGGATACAGATCCCGATCTTGAGTTTGATTTGGTGGCGAATGAGTCAACAATCAAACCCTTCTATTAAAAATCAATTTGTTTTTGGAATCGCCTTTGGCCTGGGTTACTTTGTTCTCGGCCTGTGGTGGATCTACATTAGCCTGCATGATGTCGGCGGAATGCATGCTGTGATTTCTTGCTTAGCGGTATTTTTACTGGCGGCTGGTATGGCTTTATTTTTCTCCAGCGCCTCCCTAGCTCTCTGTTTGCCTAGACGCAGACATCTAACAGGCCTGGTGCTAGCATCATCTTGGGTACTCATTGAATACCTTCGCAGCGTAGTGTTGACGGGCTTTCCTTGGATGGGTTTTGCTGAAGCGCAATTCAATGGCCCCTTCGCGCCAGTGGCGCCATTCTTCGGTGGCTTAGCCTGTACATTTTTAGTGGTGTGGGTCTCTTGGGAAATGAGTCAACTAAAGAAAAATATTGTCTTTAGTAGTGCCTGCATTATTTCTACGATCGCAGTCGCGCAACTCGCAAGCTTCTGGACTTTCACAAAACCGATTGGCGAGCCACTCAGTGTTCGTTTAATTCAAGGTAATTTTGAGCAAAGTCTCAAGTTCAACCCCAAGGCCATTGAAGAACAATTTAGCTTTTATACCAATGCTATTGAGAGTCAATCTGCCGACCTCATCATTACTCCAGAGACCGCTTATCCTTGGCCCCAGAGTAATTTGCCAGCTGGCTTACTAGGATCTCTTCAACAGTTTTCTAACAACACCTCAAGCAATCTCCTGCTTGGCGTAATTGGAGAGAACAATAGCGCCGCTGAGGTGAAATACACGAACCGCGCACTTGGACTCTCTCCTAATGCGCCAATCTATCAATACGACAAATCTCACTTGGTGCCTTTTGGTGAATTTATTCCACCCGGCTTTCATTGGTTTGTGAATGCATTCCATGTGCCGATGAGTGACTTCGCACGTGGCTCATTAGATCAAGCCCCCTTCAGTATTGTTCGCTCAGGCAAAGAAGCAATTCATGCAGCCATCACCATTTGCTATGAAGATGTCTTTGGTGGGGAGCTGGCTTCACGCATTCATCACAGCAGCAAACCCGTCAACCTATTGATCAATATGACAAATCTGGCCTGGTTTGGGGATTCCCAAGCACCAGCCCAGCAATTACGCCTGTCCCAACTGCGCTCACTAGAGACCGGTCTGCCAGCGCTACGCGCTACCAATACCGGAATTACGGTGGCTCTTGGGCCGGATGGCAAGGTACTGTCAGAGCTAGGTGACTTTACTCAAGGCGTACTCAGCCTCCAAATCCAGACCTACTCCGGCACAACCCCATACGTACTTTGGGGAAATGCGCCCATTTTGAGCCTTTCTTGCCTCTTGCTTATCCTAGGTCTGATTCGCCAAAAACGAATCTAATCGCTATTTCATGGTGTGCTAGCTTAGCCATGTAAAATCAAAGGCTTAGCCAGGTAAATCATGCTTACTTTTCAGCAAATCATTCTCAAACTCCAAGATTACTGGGACCAACAAGGTTGCGCCCTATTGCAACCTATTGACCTTGAGGTCGGTGCCGGTACATCTCATACAGCCACTTTCTTGAGGGCCATTGGCCCCGAACCATGGAAAGCAGCTTACGTCCAGCCCTCGCGCAGACCAAAAGATGGTCGCTACGGAGAAAATCCAAACCGTTTGCAGCACTACTACCAATACCAAGTAGTACTGAAACCTGCGCCAGAAAATATTCTTGAGCTCTACTTGGGCTCCCTTGCCGCTTTAGGTCTTGATCTTCAAAAAAACGATGTCCGCTTTGTTGAAGACGACTGGGAAAATCCAACTTTGGGCGCCTGGGGTTTAGGCTGGGAAGTCTGGCTTAACGGCATGGAAGTAACTCAGTTCACGTATTTCCAGCAAGTTGGTGGCATTGACTGCAAACCCGTTTTAGGAGAAATCACTTACGGTATCGAGCGTTTAGCGATGTACATCCAAAATTGCTCGAACGTATACGACCTTGTATGGGCGGATGGCATCTCTTATGGTGATGTTTATCACCAGAACGAAGTGGAGCAGTCTTGCTACAACTTTGAACACTCCAATACCGACCTATTGTTTGCAAACTTCACCAATTATGAAAGTGAAGCCAAGCGTTTAATGGAAGTGCCATTAGCTCTACCCGCATATGAAATGGTACTCAAGGCCGGCCATACTTTTAATCTACTTGATGCCCGCGGCGCCATCTCAGTTACCGAGCGTGCAGCCTATATCGGACGCATCCGCAATCTCTCTCGGGCAGTAGCTCAGGCCTACTTCGAATCTCGTGAGAAATTGGGATTCCCGATGTGCCAACGTCCATCTAAAGCCTAAGTAGCTCGATCCAATTATGAGTACACCGAATTCTCCCTCTCAGTCAGACAATCTTCTGATTGAAGTATTTACCGAAGAGCTTCCACCTAAATCATTGCGTCGTTTAGGTGATGCTTTTAGTGAGGGTATTTATTCCGCACTGAAAGCTGCTGGCCTTTTGAGCGAAAACTCTGTTGCCACTGGCTTTGCTACACCACGTCGCCTCGCGGTTCAAGTAAGCAATGTATTGAGCCAAGCACCAGACTATCCAGTGCGTGAAAAATTACTACCAACCAGCATTGCTTTTGATGCGGAAGGTAAACCTACCGCACCACTACAAAAGAAATTAGCCTCCTTGGGTTACGCTGGCATCGACCTCTCCACCTTAGAAAAAGCGGGTGAAGGAAAGAATGAAGCTTTGTATCTCAATGTCGTTGCTAAAGGGGCGGCACTACAACAAACCGCTCAACAAGCACTTGAGCAAACACTCAGCAAATTACCCATTGCCAAAATGATGCACTATCAAGTGCTCCAAAAAAATGGTGAATTGGCAGATGTTGAGTTTGCACGTCCGGCACACCGCATCATCGCTTTGCATGGCAAACAAGCTCTCAATATCAGCGCACTAGGTATCGATGCAGCAAATCAAACAGAGGGTCACCGCTTCATGGCCCCAGGCGTCATTGCGATCGCCTCTGCTGATCAGTATGAATCTGATCTCACCACTAAAGCCAAAGTGCTGCCAGGCTTTAATAAGCGCCGTGAATTTATTGAGTCTGCATTATTAAAAGCTGCTGGCACCGATTTAGTGTTGATGCCAGATAGCCTATTGGACGAAGTGACGGCTTTGGTTGAGTGGCCAGCAATTTATGAATGTCATTTTGATCAGGAGTTCTTGGAAGTTCCACAAGAATGTTTGATTCTGACCATGCAGACCAATCAAAAATACTTTGCCTTGACTGATAAGCAAGGCAAGTTACGTAATCGCTTCCTGATTGTTTCCAACATTGAGACTGATAAGCCAGAAGCCATTATTTCCGGTAACGAGCGCGTAGTGCGCCCACGTCTATCCGATGCACGCTTTTTCTTTCAGCAAGATCAAAAGCGTCCGCTGGCTTCCCGAGTGGCAGATCTTGGAAAAGTGGTTTATCACAATCAGCTCGGCAATCAATTGGATCGCACTAAGCGCGTTCAAGGAATTGCAGTCGGCATTGCGAAAGCCTTGTCAGCGAATGAAGAGTTAGCGAGTCGCGCTGCTGAGATTGCTAAAACTGATTTGTTAACCGATATGGTTGGCGAGTTCCCCGAGCTACAAGGCATCATGGGTCGCTACTATGCCACGCACGACGGTGAAAATACTGAAGTGGCATCAGCTTGCAGTGAACATTACATGCCCCGCTTTGCTGGCGATGCTTTGCCGCAGACTCAAACCGGTACTATCTTAGCAATTGCAGACAAACTAGAGACCCTCGTCGGGATTTGGGGTGTTGGCCTTGCGCCGACAGGTGACAAGGACCCATATGCCCTGCGTCGTCATGCTCTCGGAATCTGCCGTCTCTTGCTCGAAAAGAATCTCGGCCTCAGCCTGCCCGACTTAATTGAGCTGGCACGCAAACAATTTCCGCAGAAAGATGTTCAAGAAAAAGCTAAGGCCGAAGATATTTATGCCTTCATCATTGATCGTCTGCGCGCCTATTTACGCGATCAATCAGTTGCTGGCAAGCCATTCACTACCGAAGAAATTGATGCGGTATTAAGCCAATCGCCAGCCCAGTTAAATGATTTAATTGATCGCTTAAGCGCATTGCGTGAATTTAATGCCCTAACAGAAGCAGCTCAGCTAGCCGCCGCCAATAAGCGTATTAGCAATATT
Organism: Pseudomonadota bacterium; assembly: GCA_041179645.1. Taxonomy (GTDB): domain Bacteria; phylum Pseudomonadota; class Gammaproteobacteria; order Burkholderiales; family Burkholderiaceae; genus Polynucleobacter. The sequence goes on along the minus strand of JBEGSZ010000002.1, from coordinate 126,120 downwards.
CTGAAAAAGAATGCTACTGCCATTCCAGCAGCTTGCTCAAGCAAGCTCTTACAAGTTCCTGCTGAAATAGCATTACATCAGGCACTTGAGAAACTAACTCCAACACTGATAGCAGCTTATGAAAAACGTCAGTTTGTGGATCTATTAAAAGCGCTGGTGGCCTTAAGCACTCCAATCGACCAATTCTTTGCCGATGTCATGGTGATGGATCCCAATCCAGAGCTGCGCGATAACCGCCTCGCTCTCCTGCAACAACTTCACCAGAAAATGAATCTCATTGCCGACCTCGGCAAATTAGCATGAGCACCAGCTCCTCTAAACTGATCATTCTTGATCGCGATGGCGTCATTAATGAAGATCGAGATGATTATGTGAAGTCGAGCGATGAGTGGATTCCGCTACCGGGTAGTCTTGAGGCTATAGCACTACTGAATCAAGCTGGATATCAAATTGCCGTAGCAACTAACCAATCTGGTTTAGCGCGTGGCTACTTCAATATCAATGATCTGCATGCAATGCATGGCAAGATGGATAAACTACTCAAACCCTTGGGCGGCCATATCGATAGTATTTTCTTTTGCCCCCATACCGATGCGAATGCGTGTGATTGCCGTAAGCCTTTGCCGGGAATGATGAAAGAAATTGCCCTGCGCTATAAAAAAAATCAGAGCTCTACGCCTTTATTGGGAGTGCCAATTGTGGGCGACTCCTTACGCGACCTTCAAGCAGGTGTTGCTCTTGGCGCTAGCCCCCATTTGGTATTGACTGGCAAGGGTAGTAAAACCTTGGATAAAGGTGGCCTCCCAGAAGGCACCCAGATTCATGCGGATTTGATGGCATTTGCGAATGCACTCTTACAAGATAAGGTTTAATGCAAATATGACTTTTATTCGCTCATCTCTGTTTACCCTCTTCTTGCTAATATTCACCCCGATCTGGTCGGTGCTTTGCATCCTCGTTTTCCCATTTCTTAATCCTGAGAACCGCTATCGCTTTATCGGGCTCTGGAATAAGGTAGTGATCTGGATTCTGCAGCCACTCTGCGGCATTCGTTACGAGATTCGCGGGATGGAAAACATGATGGCAGTTTTGGATAAACCAGTTGTTGTGTTGAGTAAACATCAGTCTGCCTACGAAACTATTTTTTATATTGCTAAGCTTCCTAAGCAAGTGTGCTTCGTTTTTAAAAGAGAATTGCTTTGGATCCCTTTCTTTGGATGGGCTTTAGCCTTACTCAAGATGATTCATATTAATCGCAATAGCAAAGAAACTGCCGCCCTCTCTGTGGTTGGCCAAGGAAAAAAACGCTTAAGTGAAGGCAAGTGGATCTTGTTATTTCCGGAAGGAACTAGAACGCCTACCGGCTCTCATAAGCCCTATAGCAAAGGCGGCGCAAGGCTAGCGAGCGCCACTGAGGCGCTAGTGATTCCAATTGCCCACAATGCAGGTCGCTGCTGGCCCAAGAACAGCTTTCTAAAGCAGCCAGGAACAGTGATCTTCTCAATCGGCCCTGCCATTACCTCTACCGGAAAAACTGGCGGACAACTGCATCAAGAAGTGGAAAAGTGGATTGAAGCTGAAATGCGAGTGATTGATCCCACTGCTTACCAGTAGAACCAAGGTCTTAGTGGGCTAAAACTTTAGCCCACTCAATGTAGCGCTCCACTGGAATATCTTGAGCGCGGGCTTTTAATTCAGATTCAGATAAAGACAGTCGATCAGCAAAGGCTGATAAGTTAGTGCGCAGCATTTTTCTTCTCTGAGAAAACGCTGCTGCAACTACTTTTTCCAAAGCTTGCCACTGCATATCGCTTAAGTTGAAATCCCTACGCGGAATCATTCGCACTACAGCGGAATTGACTTTAGGCTGGGGATCAAAAGCTTCGGGCGGAACCTCCAAGACTTGCTCCATATCGTAGCGAGCCTGCAGCATGACTGAGAGTCGACTGAATTCAGAGCCACCAGCTTTAGATACCATGCGCTCCACCACTTCAGCCTGCAGCATAAATACCTGCTCATCAATTGCATGGGCAGCAGAAACGAGATGAAACAACAATGGGGAAGAGATGTTGTAAGGTAAGTTGCCAACCACCTTACAAAGACCACCATTAGCCGGCCTTGCATTTGCCCATTCCAAGAAATCAAACTTGAGAGCATCCCCCTCAATCACATTCAGGCCCTTAAGATTCTCTTGATTCCAATAAGCTACTAAATCTCGGTCGATTTCTAGAAGATCTAAATTCTCGAGGTTACTCAATAAGGGTCTTGTTAGTGCACCCAGGCCAGGACCAATTTCAATCACGTGCATGTTTTCACTGGGATTGATGGCTGCAACGATGGAATAAATTACTCCAGAGTCCTGCAAAAAGTTTTGTCCAAATCGTTTACGAGCGCGATGCGTCATGTTTTTAGATTCTTTACGTTCTTGATGTTTACCGCTAATTGATAGGCGAGTCGCAAAGCCTCCAACATGCTACCTGAGTCTGCTAGGCCTTTACCAGCGAGGTCTAGCGCCGTGCCATGATCTACCGAAGTGCGAATAATCGGTAAACCTAAGGTGACATTTACACCACCACCAAAACTCACAAACTTAAATGGCGCCAAACCTTGATCGTGATACATCGCAATAAATGCATCCACACTATCTAAGGCTTTAGCATCGAACATCGTGTCACCTGGATAGGGCCCACTCACCTGGATACCCAATTTTTGGGCTGCATCTATAGCAGGCTTAATCACATCAATTTCTTCACGCCCAAGATAGCCGGATTCACCTGCATGGGGATTGAGTCCCGCCACCCGAATTACTGGCTTAGTAATGCCAAATTTTTTCTGCAAGTCCCGATCGACTATCCGAATTGTTTCCAGGATGCACTGATAGTTAAGGGCCCCAGGAACTGCGCTCAAAGGTAGATGAGTTGTAACTAAGGCTACCCGGAGGTCACGGCTTTTCTGGAGGCTCAAAAAGCCTGTTGGCAATGCTGCGCACAACATCATGACAACATGCTCTTGATGACAAAGCTTGGCTAGATATTCGGTATGCCCGGTAAATAATCTATTGCTTGAAGTATTACCTTCATTAATTACACTCTTTTGGATGGGCGCAGTCACCATCGCATCAAAGCGTCTTTCAAGACACCCCTTTACAGCAGCATCCAGGATATTCAGGACATACTGAGCGTTGGCAGGATTGAGCTGACCGGCTATTACTGGAGCGCCTAGTGCAATAGGTTCCACTTTCAAGCGATTCGATAAATCTTCTGGAATCTTGCTCGCTGAAATTAAGCTGGAGTCACCAAGCAAAGTAATCGAACTTGCAGGCTGCTCTTGTAAGAAGGCTAAAGCAGCTGCAATAGAGATCTCTGGACCAACCCCTGCAGGCTCTCCAGAGCTAATGACTAAATTAACGAGGGCTGGCTGCTGGATCATCGGCGTTAATGATCTTCACCGTAGCGGTGTCGCGCAATTCGCGTAACCAATCTTGATAAGCCTGCTCAAACTTGCGCTCACGAATTGCTGCACGGGCAAATTGACGCTGCTTCTCCAAGGTCAACTGAGCCTCACGACGCTCAAGAACCTGAATCAAATGCCAGCCAAACTCTGTCTTCACTGGGTTACTAACTTCACCAATTTGCAAGCGGTTCATTGCTTGATCAAACTCAGGAACTAAATCACCAGGGCCCATCCAACCTAAATTGCCACCATTTGCGGCAGATCCATCTTCAGAATATTTTTTAGCTAGCTCACCAAAATCGGCAGTCTTTGCACGAACCTGGTCACGATAACCAGCCAGGCGCCTTTCAGCATCTTGGTCAGTTAAACCAGCGCGGCTACGCAATAAGATATGGCGAGACAAAGTCTGCGTCACCATAATGTTTTGTGGGGTAGTCGTGCTTTCTTGGGGGGCAGCTTGCTGCGGCTCGGGAGCGCCGGCAACTAGTGCGCGACGATCTAGAACCTTCAGAACGTGATAACCGGCAGGGCTCTTCACCACTGAATTAGCAACTTGTCCGCTACCCGTATTTCTCACAGCCTCATAAAACAATTGCGGCAAGCGATCTGGAGTACGGTAACCGAGCTCCTGAAACTTAATTTTTGGATTATCTTTTGCGGCCATTGCACCTAATTGCAAGAAATCGATATCGCCACGTGCTTCACGCAAGAGAGATTCCGCCTTTTTCTTTGCATCAGCCTGAGCACCAGCACCAGCACTTGCATCGGCAGGGATAAAAATCTGCGCGACATCAATTTCTTCTGGCTCACCTTTTGCAGCTGGAGTTGAACGTGTCGGCCTTCCTCCGCCGGCTACCGCACGATTACGATCGGAAATAAAGTTATCCACCTCTGCATCAGAAATCTTAATCTTGCCCTCTACCTCGCGCTCACGATAGCGACTAATAATCACATCATCACGCAGCATTTGGCGATAGCGATCATAGGTGCTGCCTGTAGCAACAATTTTTACCTTCAACTCAGCAACAGTTAATTTATTCTTGGCAGCAATATCCCCAATAATCTTGTCGAGCTCCTTATTGCTAACCGTAACACCTTCTTGCTCAGCATTTTGCAACTGAATCTTTTCGACGATAAGACGTTCAAGCACTGTCTTGCGTAAGGTCGCTGCGTCAGGGAGTTTGCCTCCCTGCTTTTGCAGGGCGACAATGCGATCGTCAATCTCTTTACGCGTCACATAGCCAGTATTCACAACTGCTGCAACACCATCAATGTTTCGAATTTTGCTATCAGCCGAAGTCTTTGAGCTATCTTGTGCAAAAGTAACCTGAGGTAATAAAACAGCTCCAGCCAAAAGCATTGCTGCAAGAGCTTGAATAAATCGATTCCTACGCATCATTGATAGTTCTCATATATTGAAGGTGGTATAGGCTTAGAAGTAGGCATATATCCGGGAACATTAAGCTTCATGATATCAACTGGATTGCTGCCAGCGCTTCCAAAACCCCTAAATTCTATTTGGAATAAAACCTGGGTAGTGGTTATTTGTGAGGTATTGAGCATCTGCGAGTAGGCTCCACGCAAAGTCCAGCAGTCACGCATCCACTCCAAACCCACTAAAGTGTTGAGTGTTTTAGTCGTTAGGGCGTCATAACCCCAGCGACCCAAGACTGAAACCTCACGAGAAATAGGCCATTGCCCTGAAATATTGTATTGATCGGTCGTGGTCTGAGCCAGGGTTCCTGGCGTATTGTTCTGCAGAGATGGCTGAGTGGGTGGTGACCATACGTTTCTGTAGCCAAAGTTCAAATTCCTACCAGGAGTGGGACGCCAACTTCCGCCAACCGTAGTCTGAACAAATTTATTTAATTGGGTGTTGTACTGCCCAAACATATCCGCGCTAAAGTTGCCAAGCAAGCGAATCGAGGCTGAGCCCAAAGTATCTGAATACGTTGTAGGATTGGCAATGTTCCCGTTAAGACCCACCTTCTGACCTGTAAATGCTTGACGTTGTGCAAGAGTGACATTAGCTCGCTCAGCACCGGTGTTCGCCTCAATCATGCGACTAGTTAAACCACCAGTGAGCTTATTGTTATCTGCAATACGGTCATTACCAATAAAAGTATTTTCGCTAAAAATTTGAGTCACACCAAAACCAGCATCTGCCGTATCAAACAAGGGAGTTTGAGCCTGGCTTTCGTAAGGGGTGTAAACATAAAACGCTCTTGGCTCCATTGTGAGCAACATATCGCGCCCAAAGAAGCCTTTTAATTCAGCGGCATCTCTTTCAAAGGCTAAGCCTGAGTCAAGGCTGAAAGTGGGTATCGTAAAACCTTGCGCAGCAGGCGTTCCTACAGGGTTGTATGGTGTGGCGTTATAAGTGTTCGACTGAAAGCTCACCTTGGGAGTGATGTAATAGCCAGGCGTAATCTGGGGCAGCGACATTGCACCCTTGATAACAGTTCGATCCGCTTGACTAAATGCGCCTGGGGCAGTTGCCTGCAGGTTTCCACCAATGTTGTAAGCAAATCGAGTGTAATCAGTCGAGAAGGTTGTTACAGGGCCTGATGGCAGGGTAATGTATTTACCACTAGCGTCAGCCACCGCTGGGGTTAAGCGATTGTTATAGGTCGCGGTAATGTTCGGCAAAATATTGTACGGAGACTGCACGGTCACCGTTGGGTCAGGCTGTAAGGTCTGAAAAGTCATCGCCCTTGCAGCAACAGTCCAATTGCTTAAGCTTCCAGTCAAGTTCTTAGTAGTACCAACCTCCTGGCGAAATTGATTGGTAACTGCACCAGCAATGCTTTGTGAAAAGTCGGTTGGGTATAAATTATCCGAAACTCGCGCCACATTGGCATAACCAGTCCAAGCTCCCGCAATAGGAATGCCGCCCATTCCCAGCAAATCACCACTAAAGTTTTGCCTCTGCTGCCAGTCATAGCGCCAACGATCAGTGCCGGTCTTACGGTCATAAGGAAGGTAGTCACCCGTTAAGTTACCAGAGTACTGCTTATCCAAAAACTGATACTTAGCACCCAACTGCACGCCACGCTGCCCCATTACCCGAGGTAACAATAGCAAGTCGCGATTAGGTGCAATATTGACGTAGTAGGGCTGCGTCACATCAATACCATTATTGGAGTTGTAGCCAGCTACTGGCGCCAGAATTCCGGAACGGCGTTGATTTGATGTTGGCGCGGTGAAGTAAGGCACGTAAGCAATCGGAACATCAAAGAATCGCATAACACCGTGAGTGCCAACCATCTCTTTTTGCTCGTTATCAATCTCTAACGTATTGGCCGTGAAATACCAATCTAAGTTTTCTGGGGTGCAGGTTGTGTATGTAGCCTTATCAAACACAAACACATCGGCAGTTTCAATGGTTAATTTTTTTGCATTACCGCTGGCGCGGTTATCACGCAGTTCGTAATTCGGGGACTCCATTTCCCCTTCTCGCGCATCCACCCTAAGGCGTGCTTTGGGTCCTTTGAATAATGCATTGCCTTTTGAAAATTCAGTATTGCCAGATAAGTTTGCAACATCAGAATCGGGATCGTATTTAATTTCATCCGCCTTCATCACTGCACCATTACGACGAATTTGTGCGCGCCCTTTTAAGCGCATTTCTCGATCAACAATTCCATCGATGGAATCACTAGAGGTAAAGGTTAAAGCTTGTCCATCATTAATGGGCTTACCAACTCGCAATTGATCATCTAACTTTAAGACAGTGACATCGCCACGATCGGGGATTAAAACGGAGTTAGCAGAGCTACCCAAAGACTGCGCCGAAGGGGGTAAAGGTGCGGGCGCCTGAGCCATACTTGTAAGGGCAAATTGCGACAATGCAACCCCCATCATTACGCGCAGGGTGACAGATAAAAAAAGAGGGGCGCAAAGGCCAGCGCGACGGCGATAATGACTCATATATCCAGACCCGCCTTATTATACGAATCGACCATGACTGACTCTCGCTTAGACTCCCTCCGTAGCTGGCTAAAAGGCCTTGAACCTAGCTGGCAATTAGATCTATCCACTTTGGCCCCTGCCTCGGCTGATGCCAGCTTTCGGCGGTATTTTAGGATTGAGTCCCAAAACCCGGATTTCCCGACCTTAATCGTGATGGACGCCCCACCCCAACATGAGCCTTTGGATGCCTTTATTAAGGTCGACTTATTGCTTGAAAATGCTGGTTTAAATGTCCCAAAAATTCTAGAAAGAAATTTGGCCGAAGGTTATCTTTTACTAAACGATTTGGGCACTAAAACTTATCTCGCAGAACTCAATTCTGAGAGTGCTGATCATCTCTATAAAGATGCAACACATGCTTTAGTGCAAATGCAATTAGCAAGCAAACCAGATGTATTGCCAAACTATGATGAAGCACTCTTGCAACGTGAATTAGATTTATTTCCAGAGTGGTATCTAAAGAAACATTTGCACATCGAATTAACTGAACTGCAACACTCTCAAATCAAGCAAGCATTTGAACTCATCATTCAAAATAATCTTGCTCAAGCAAAAGTCTATGTGCATCGAGACTATCACTCACGCAATCTAATGGTGACTGGGAAAAATAATCCTGGTGTGATCGATTTTCAAGATGCGGTTTATGGCCCCATCACTTACGACGCAGCTTCACTCTGGCGTGATGCTTACATTGCATGGCCAGAAGAACGTGTTATTGATTGGGTGATTAAATTTTGGGAGGCTGGCCGCAAAGAAGGATTGCCAATGCCTGATGATTTTGGTCAGTTCTATCGTGACTTTGAGTGGATGGGCTTACAACGCCATCTGAAAGTCTTGGGTATTTTTGCAAGGCTGTTTCATCGCGATGGTAAAGATGGCTATCTCAAAGATATTCCATTGGTGCTTGAGTATGCGATTGCTACTGCAAATCGTTATATTGAATTAAAGCCCTTGGCACGTATTTTGGAATCGACGCGCCCCACTCAGAATTAATCATCAACGATCATGAATAAGCGCAATCTCATTCCATGCTTTTTGCTGGCCGCTGGTCGGGGTGAGCGCATGCGTCCGTTGACAGACGAACTACCTAAGCCACTCCTCACTATCAAAAGCAAATCTTTACTCGCCTGGCATTTAGAAGCACTCAGCGCGGCCGGCATTAAGGAAGTTGTCATTAACCATGCCTGGCTTGGCAATAAGATTGAGCAAGCTCTAGGGAATGGCAGTCAATTTCATTTGAATATTGCTTACTCCCCAGAAGTCAGCGCCCTTGAAACTGCCGGCGGTATTCGCACAGCACTCCCCTTGCTCAATCCTAGCGATTATTTCTTGGTGATTAATGGGGATGTTTTCAGCCCAAACCTACCAATTGAGCAGCTTTTAGAGCAAGTTACTCGTTTACGCAGCATGCCAAATCAGCCTTTGGCACATCTGTTGATGGTTCCAAATCCCGTGCAGCATCCTGAAGGAGACTTTTACCTAAAGGACTCTCAAGTAAGCGCTGAGACCCTAGACGGCGCCGAAAAGCTTACTTTTTCCGGTATTGGGCTTTATCACCGAGATCTCTTCCAAGATTTAGAGCTAGATTCACCCGCTAAGCTAGCCCCACTCCTGAGAAGGGCTATGGCCGACAATAGAGTGTCCGGTGAAAAATATACCGGTCCGTGGCACGATGTAGGTACGCCACAACGATTACAAGAACTCAATGCAGCAAATGAATAATTCCCCCATTTACCAACAACGTCGAGTCGAACTAGCAAAACTGATCTGCTCCAAAACTGGCGGCGGCATTGCCATCATCACTACAGCGCCTGAAACTGCTCGCAATCGAGATAGCGAGTTTCCCTATCGTCACGACAGCGATTTCTTCTACCTCACCGGCTTTGAAGAGCCGGGTGCAACGCTCGTATTAAAGATTGCTGGGTCTGCATCACAAGCACAGCTTGAATCCCATCTTTTTTGTAGGCCTAAAGATGCTGAGCGCGAGATTTGGGATGGCATTCGTTTAGGGCCAGACGCAGCACCTTCAATCTTGGGTGTGGAATATGCCCATAGCAATCATGAGCTAGATAAAAAGCTGGGTGAATTATTAGCGGATCAAGATGCTGTCTATATCCGCCTTTCAGAAAGTGCAGAGGCGGATCGTCGCTTACGTCATTGGATGAAACAAGTACGAGCCCAGGCACGTGCTGGCATAAATCCACCGTCAGAGTTTCATGATGTAGAGAGCTTGATTCATGAAATGCGTCTCTTTAAAGATGCACATGAAATCGACATCATGCGTCGTGCCGCCCAAATTTCTGCACGCGCCCACATTCGTGCAATGCAAACCTGCAAACCCGGTATACGTGAATATCATCTCGAAGCAGAACTGCTTCATGAGTTCCGCCATAGCGGCGCACAAAGCGTTGCGTACAACAGTATTGTTGCTGGAGGGGCTAACTCCTGCATTCTGCATTACCGCGCTGGCGATACTGAACTGCGTAGTGGTGAACTCTGCTTAATAGATGCTGGTTGCGAACTTGATGGCTATGCCTCAGACATCACCCGTACATTCCCAGTGAATGGCAAGTTCACAGGGCCACAACGCGCTCTGTATGACATCACGCTAGCTGCACAAGAAGCTGCCATTGCAGCAACTCAGCCTGGCAACACATTTATGCAGCCACATGAAGCTGCGCTCAAAGTCCTAACTCAAGGATTGCTTGATGAGAAAATTCTCAAGCTGTCTGAACTAGGTTCCTTGGATAACGCAATTGAGACTGGTGCTTATCGTCGTTTCTATATGCACCGCACCTCACACTGGTTAGGCATGGATGTACATGATGTTGGCTCATACCGTGAACCGCTGAGCACATCCACAGACTCTTCAGAAAAACCATGGCGCCTTCTCAAGCCTGGCATGGTTCTCACTATTGAGCCAGGCTTGTACGTCCGTCCAGCAGATGATGTGGATGAACGCTTTTGGAATATCGGCATTCGCATTGAAGATGATGCTGTTGTCAACGACTCTGGATGTGAATTGATTTCTCGTGGCGTGCCAGTCACAGCCGAAGAAATCGAAGCACTGATGAAGAATAATTAAATTGCCCAGCATGTCAGAAATAAACTTCGACATTGTGATTCAGGGTGGCGGGCCAGTTGGTTTAGCCTGCGCAGCATGGTGCTTACAAAAATTTCCTGAAGCTAAAATTGCATTACACGATCGTAACCCTGTAGACGATGCCGATTTGGCCGCTGCTGATAGCAGAGGAATTGCTTTATCGCACGGCAGCAAACTCTTGCTCGACACCATTCATGCATGGCCGACCGAATGCGCCAATATTCATCGAGTACATGTGTCACAAGCGGGTCGCTTTGGCCGCGCTCTCATGACTCGCGAAGAGCTTGGGCAAGATGCCTTAGGTCACATCGTTCGTTATCGCGATATTCACCTGACATTGCGCAAAGCCTTAAGAGCCATTCAAACCAAAAGTCCGAATTTTGTTTGGAAGCATATCGATGCGCAAGCAGATACATCCAATATTCAAGCTAAATGTGTAGTTCATGCTGAAGGTGGTTTATTTAAAACTCAAGATTGGGTGGAGTCCGGCAGAGACTATGAGCAATCGGCTTTAGTGGGTCTAGTTGAGGTTGAAAATGCTGCGCCCTATCAAGCATGGGAACGATTTACATCTGAAGGACCTTTGGCGGTTTTACCAAGTCACTATGGCCCCAACATCCTGAATCTAGTTTGGTGCGGAACCCCAAGTTCTTCACAAGTACGTCTCGCTTTAAGTGATGCTGAATTTCTGAAAAGTCTGCAAGCCGAGTTTGGTTCGCGTGTTGGTCAGTTCCTCAAAGTCCAAGATCGCCGCCTCTATGAGTTAGGACTCAATTACCGTAAAGAAATTACTCAGGGTAATGAAGTTTGGATTGGCAATGCCGCTCAGACTTTGCATCCTGTTGCGGGACAGGGTCTAAACCTTGGATTGAGGGATGCCTATCTCTTGGCTGAAAAACTGAGCGCCTTATTCTCAAAGCCTGAAGATCAAAAAACCCTTCTAGCAATTGAAAATACCTTGCAGGACTACGCCCAAAGTCGCAAGGCCGATCGGTCTGCAACTATTGGCCTAACCGACTTCATGGCCAGAATCTTCACCTCCAATCTGCTGCCGATTGTGATCGGTCGTGGATTAGCCTTATCGGCCCTCCAATGGCTCCCGGCAGTCAAGACAGCCTTAGCTCGCCAGATGATGTTTGGTAGGCGCTAAGAGGCTTAAATAGCCTTCCAAATACAAACATTCCCCGTTTGATCTAAATCACGTAATCTGCCTATTTTTTAGGCAGATTGAGGCTGACTTGTGCTAAAGTGACACCCTTTCCCCAGCACTAGAAGCCCTCCAGAACGCATCCAAAACCCATGAAGATTGGCCCGCACCTTCTCGCAAATAGATTATTTGTGGCCCCAATGGCCGGGGTAACGGATCGTCCATTTCGTCAGCTTTGTAAAAAGCTCGGGGCTGGCTATGCCGTCTCTGAAATGATTGCCTCGAACGCATTGCTGTGGAAGAGTGAAAAAACCCAGCGTCGCGCCAATCATCAAGGTGAATTTAAGCCGATTGCAGTCCAGATTGCCGGGGCTGATCCGCAGATGATGGCTGCAGCTGCCAAACTCAATGTCGATCATGGTGCCCAGATTATCGATATCAATATGGGTTGCCCAGCCAAAAAGGTATGCAATGTTGCAGCCGGCTCTGCGCTGTTAAGAGATGAGCCTTTAGTGCAGCAAATTTTGGAAGCCGTAGTGCAAGCTGTCGGCGTAGGTCCTGATGCAGTACCAGTGACATTAAAGATTCGCACTGGCTGGGACCGCGAACATAAAAATGCAATTGATATTGCGCGTCTTGCAGAGAAATCTGGCATCTCCATGTTGACCGTTCACGGCCGCACGAGAGCTGACCTGTATCACGGGGAAGCTGAGTACGAAACCATTACTGCAGTGAAAAATAGCGTTGCCATTCCGGTAGTTGCTAATGGCGATATCACCACTCCAGAAAAAGCAGAATTTGTTTTAAAAGAGACTGGTGCCGATGCCATCATGATTGGCCGTGCTGCTCAAGGACGCCCCTGGATTTTTCGTGAGATCAATCATTTTTTAGAAACCGGCGGCAAGCTACCTACACCGCAGATTAATGAGATTCAAGAGATCATGAACGACCATCTGATTGATCACTATGAGTTCTATGGCGAATATGTCGGCTTGCGTACAGCGCGCAAACATATCGGTTGGTACTGCAAGGGATTACGTGACTCCCATGCCTTCCGCCAAAGAATGAATACCGCCGATGATTGCAAAACCCAATTACAGATGGTGAATGATTTTTTCAATGAAATGAAATCCCATTCTGATCGTTTGTTATTTTTAGAAGCAGCCTAAATTTAGTTTTTAGTTATTTAATTTATCCATGACCAATAAACACCCCATCACCGAATGTATTGAAACCCAGCTCCAAGCTTACTTGGATGATCTCAAAGGTACACCTCCTTCCGACCTGTACCAAATGGTTCTCGCAGTGGTTGAAAAGCCGATGCTCGAATTAGTGATGCAGCATGCGAAGCAGAATCAGTCTTTGGCTGCGCAATATCTGGGCATCAACCGTAATACCTTGCACAAGAAGCTGGTTGAACACCAGATTTTGAAGTAAGCAGACCCCATTCGCACATTCTTAATTAATTAAATCTTCTGAAAAATATGATCCGCACAGCCCTTCTCTCTGTTTCCGATAAAAATGGCATCGTGCCGTTCGCTAAAGCCCTTCATGAGCAAGGCGTCAAGCTGATCTCTACTGGCGGCACTGCAAAACTCCTAGCTGAAAATAATTTGCCTGTAGTGGAAGTGTCTTCACTCACCAAGTTCCCGGAGATGTTGGATGGCCGCGTGAAGACATTGCATCCAATGGTGCATGGCGGTTTATTGGCCCGCAGAGATTTCCCTGAGCATATGGCCGCTTTAAAAGAGCATGGCATCGATACGATAGATATGCTGGTAATTAACCTCTATCCGTTCAACGAAACAGTTGCTAAGTCGGACTGCTCATTTGAAGATGCGGTTGAAAACATTGATATTGGCGGTCCAGCGATGTTGCGTGCCGCCGCCAAGAACCATCAAGATGTGACTGTACTCATTTCTCCTGAAGATTACGCACCTGTACTCGAAGAAATGAAAGCCAATAAAAATGTAGTTTCTTATAAGACCAATTTGGGCCTGGCTAAAAAGGTATTTGCACATACCGCCCAGTACGACGGCGCAATTGCAAATTATCTATCTGCATTAGGTGATGACCTCGATCACAAGAAGCGTTCTGCTTATCCAGAAACCCTGCACCTTGCCTTTGAAAAGGTGCAAGAGATGCGTTATGGTGAGAACCCACACCAATCAGCAGCCTTCTATAAAGACGTCTACCCAGTCGATGGCGCACTTGCTAATTACAAGCAGCTGCAAGGCAAAGAGCTTTCTTATAACAACATCGCTGATGCAGACTCTGCTTGGGAGTGCGTCAAAAGCTTCGCTGGTAATGCTGGTGGTGCTGCAGCGTGCGTCATCATCAAGCACGCAAACCCTTGTGGCGTAGCTGTTGCTGCCAATGCCCTCGAGGCTTATCAAAAGGCATTCAAAACAGATCCAAGCTCAGCCTTTGGCGGAATCATTGCTCTCAATGTGCCATGTGATGGTGCTGCTGCTGAAGCGATTTCCAAGCAATTTGTAGAAGTGCTGATTGCGCCAAGCTTTAGCGCTGAAGCAAAAGCTATCTTTGCCGCTAAGCAAAATGTACGTCTCTTAGAAATCCCCTTGGGCGCTGCATTTAACACCTTTGACTTCAAACGTATTGGTGGCGGCTTGCTAGTTCAGTCTCCAGATGCGAAGAACGTCCTTGAAAACGAAATGCGCGTTGTTAGCAAGCGCCTCCCAACCCCAAGCGAAATGCACGACATGATGTTTGCATGGCGCGTTGCCAAGTTTGTGAAGTCCAATGCAATTGTGTATTGCGCAAACGGTATGACCCTCGGTATTGGTGCCGGCCAAATGAGTCGCGTAGACTCCGCTCGTATGGCCAGCATTAAGGCCGAGAACGCAGGTCTTAGTCTCAAAGGTTCTGCAGTGGCAAGTGATGCTTTCTTCCCGTTCCGCGACGGTTTAGATGTAGTTGTGAACGGTGGTGCAAGCTGTGCAATCCAGCCGGGCGGCAGCATGCGTGATGATGAAATCATTGCAGCAGCTGACGAGCACGGCATTGCCATGATCTTTACTGGCATACGTCACTTCCGTCATTAAGCAACGGAAATAACAAGTCACCCATGCGCTGGATAGGAATCGACCCAGGTCTACGAACAACAGGTTTTGGTGTCATTGACGTTGATGGCCAAAAGCTGAGCTACGTAGCCTCTGGAACGATTGAAAGCGGAGACCCTGCGCAGGGTCTTCCCGTGAGATTGGGAATCTTGTACTCAGGCATTAAAGAGGTTCTAGAGACCTACCAACCAGAGCAAGCAGCTATTGAAGAAGTGTTCCTCAACGTCAATCCTCGCTCCACCCTGATGCTGGGACAAGCTCGAGGCGCAGTGATTGCGGCTCTCGTGTCCGACAAACTCTCTGTTGCAGAGTTCAGTGCACTCAGGGTAAAGCAGTCCATCGTGGGAACTGGTAGAGCGACTAAGCCTCAAGTTCAAGAAATGGTGAAGCGCTTACTGCGTCTAAGCCGCACTCCTGGAACCGATGCGGCCGATGCTTTAGGGGTGGCCATTTGCGCTGCGCATCATGCCCAGATTCCGAAAGCAATTACTGCTGCTCTTGCACCCAAAAAGACTAGCAAGAAATAACACTACAAACAGGTTAAGATCTTCACATGATTGGTCGCATACAAGGCATTCTCGTTTCGGTTCACCCTCCTCGCCTATTGGTCGATTGCCAAGGCGTTGGCTATGAGATCGATGTGCCGATGAGCACCCTATATCAATTGCCAGAGACTAATCAAAAAATTACACTTCTCACGCACTTCCAAGTTCGTGAAGATGCACAGCAACTCTTTGGCTTTGCTACAGAAACTGAGCGTGAAGCATTTAGACAATTGATCAAGATTAGCGGTGTCGGTTCACGCACTGCCCTTGCCGTACTTTCTGGCATGAGCGTCAATGAATTAGCCCAAGCAATTGCTATGCAAGAAGCGGGACGCCTGACTCAAGTCCCGGGCATTGGCAAAAAGACTGCTGAACGTCTTTGCCTTGAACTCAAAGGCAAGTTGGCTCCAGATTTAGGAATTGTGGGTGGCAAGCCCCAAGCAATCGAGGCTAGCAGCGAAGTTTTGCAAGCTCTCTTGGCACTGGGTTATTCAGAAAAAGAAGCGCATCTTGCCCTCAAACAAATACCGCCCGATACCACTGTGTCCGATGGTATCCGCATGGGCCTCAAATACCTCTCGAAGTCTTCTTAACTAGTCACCCAAACACCACTACACTTGCAGTATGGCAATCCACACAGAAGACCTCAGCTCAATTCCTGAAGATTTACCTGAAGGTAATGACCGCATCGTTAGCGGTGCAGCCGGAAACTCGGAAGCCGTCTTCGAAAGAGCCCTGCGCCCAAAACAGCTGGATGAGTATGTTGGCCAAACTAAGGCACGTGCCCAACTAGAAATCTTTATTACTGCTACAAGAGCAAGGCAAGAAGCTCTAGATCACGTTCTCTTGTTTGGTCCTCCTGGATTAGGTAAAACCACACTAGCGCACATCATTGCTAGGGAGCTCGGTGTGAACTTGCGCCAAACCAGCGGGCCTGTTTTGGATAGGCCTGGCGATCTGGCAGCTTTGCTAACTAATTTAGAAGCAAATGATGTGCTCTTTATCGATGAGATTCATCGCCTCTCTCCGGTGGTTGAGGAGATTCTCTATCCAGCACTAGAGGACTACAGCCTTGACATCATGATTGGCGAAGGTCCTGCAGCACGTAGTGTCAAGATTGATCTCAAGCCATTTACCTTGATCGGCGCAACCACTCGTGCCGGCATGCTCACCAATCCACTGCGCGATCGCTTTGGCATTGTGGCAAGACTGGAGTTCTACACCACTGAAGAGCTCACCAAGATTATTACGCGCTCTGCCAGCTTACTAAAAGCCGATATTGACCCCGAGGGATCAATTGAGATTGCGAAGCGCGCTAGAGGCACTCCACGTATCGCTAATCGCCTATTACGTCGAGTGCGCGACTATGCTGAAGTTAAGGGTACTGGCACCATTACTAAAGACATGGCTGATGCTGCATTGAAGATGCTTGATGTAGACCCAAGCGGTTTTGATGTGATGGATCGTAAATTACTAGAAGCCATCTTGCACAAGTTTGATGGTGGCCCAGTGGGCATTGATAACTTAGCCGCAGCGATCGGTGAAGAGCGTGACACGATTGAAGATGTTCTAGAGCCCTACCTTATTCAGCAGGGCTACCTACAAAGAACCTCACGTGGCCGAGTTGCAACGCGGCAGGCTTATGAGCACTTTGGCCTTACGCCACCAAGCAACTCTGCAATAGAGTCTTAAGACTTAACTTAGAGTTACCTTAGCGAACTTACGCTTACCTACCTGCACCACGTAAGTGCCGGCTTCAACTTTTAACTGTTTATCGGCAACTGTGGCGCCATCAACCTTCACACCGTTTTGCTCGATGTTGCGATTCGCTTCAGATGTCGATGGAGCTAAGCCAGCAGCTTTGAGAAGATTCGCAATCTGCATTGGGGCACCAGAAAGATTAACCTCTGGAATATCCTCAGGCACACCACCTTTAGCACGATGATTAAAATCTTCTAATGCCTTTTCTGCAGCAGCTTGCGAATGGAAACGGGCGACGATTTCTTGCGCGAGTAGCACTTTGCAATCCTTAGGATTTCTGCCAGCAGCAACTTCTTGTTTCATTAAGTCAATTTCAGCCATAGGGCGGAATGACAGTAATGTGAAGTAATCCCACATCAATTCATCGGAGATGCTCAAGAGCTTACCGAACATTTCACCAGCAGGCTCGCTGATGCCAATGTAATTTCCTTTGGACTTACTCATCTTGTCAACGCCATCCAAACCAACAAGCAGTGGCATAGTCAAAATACATTGCGGCTCTTGACCGTACTCACGCTGAAGCTCACGTCCAACTAAGAGATTAAATTTCTGATCAGTACCACCAAGCTCTAAGTCACTCTTCAAGGCAACCGAGTCATAGCCCTGCATCAATGGATATAAGAACTCATGTACAGAGATGGGCACACCACTGCGGTAGCGCTTGGTAAAGTCATCACGCTCTAACATTTGTGCAACGGTATATCGCGCCGCCAACTGGATCATGCCGCGCGCACCCAGTGGATCACACCACTCGCTGTTGTAGCGAACTTCAGTTTTAGCAGGATCAAGCACCATACTCGCTTGACGATAGTAGGTCTGCGCATTAACAGCGATTTCTTCAGCAGTCAGCGGGGGGCGTGTTGCATTGCGTCCCGAGGGATCACCAATCATGCTGGTGAAGTCGCCAATCAAGAAAATGACGGTGTGGCCTAAATTTTGTAACTGACGTAACTTATTCAAAACAACCGTATGACCCAAGTGAATATCAGGCGCAGTTGGATCTAAACCCAACTTAATACGCAAAGGCGTACCTGTTGCCTGGCTCTTAGCCAACTTTTGAATCCAATCAGCCTCAACCAATAGCTCATCACAACCTCTTTTGGTTACTTCAAGGGCTGCAAAAACTTCAGGAGTCAGTGGGTATTTTTGTTCTGGTTTAGCCGTCATGCTGATTGGGTTAGCTTAGTGACTTACTTAGTCGGTTAAATTAGTATTTAGATTGCTAAAGCATAATTGTCGCATTCCTGAGAATAAAGCCCTGATACTGCATGAATAAGCCTCAATCCCTCCATATTGGCCTGATGTCTGGCACTAGCCTAGATGGGATAGATGCCGTGCTGGCAATGATTGAATCCTCAGGGGAGGCACGCCTTCTAGACTCCGTAAGTATTGCCTTTAGCCCTGAATTACGTAAAGCCCTACTGGATCTCCAGACCCCCGGGCCAAACGAGATTCATAGGGAAAACCAAGCCGGCAATGCCTTAGCCGTAGCCTATGCAAATGCAGTCAAGCAATTGCTTACTCAGGCCAAGTTTTCTCCTGCAGATATCAGCGCAATTGGTGCCCATGGTCAGACTATTCGCCATCAAGCTGATTTAGCTCATCACCTTGCCTATACCCATCAAACACTCAATCCAGCACTTTTGGCTGAGCTGACCGGGATTGATGTCATTGCGGACTTTAGAAGTCGTGATTTAGCAGCAGGCGGTCATGGTGCACCTCTAGTGCCAGCCTTTCATGCACAACAGTTTGCTACAGATAAAAATATCGCCGTTCTCAACCTTGGTGGCATTGCTAACCTGACGCTATTGCCCAAAGAGGGCGAAGTGAAGGGCTTTGATTGTGGCCCCGGCAATATGTTGATGGATGCCTGGATTGCAGATCAGCAAGGGCACACCTTTGATGAGAACGGTACTTGGGCATCACAAGGAATAGCGAATCAATCGCTGCTTAGCAAAATGATGGCCGATCCATTTTTTGCAAAAGCGCCACCAAAGAGCACAGGTCGTGATGACTTTCATCTGGAGTGGTTGCATAAGCAAATTGGTTCGGACAATATCAATGCCGAAGATGTACAAGCCACACTATTGCAATTAACTGTGGATTCATCTTTAAATGCCTTAGAGCGCTATGCCCCGAAAACCCAGACACTGATTATCTGCGGTGGTGGTGCGCGCAATATCTCCCTACTCAATTTATTTAAATCCAGAGCTGAAATCTTATTTAAAAACTCACTTGAGATTGTGACCAGTGATGCACTTGGCATTGATCCACAACTCGTAGAGGGCCTCGCGTTCGCATGGCTTGCTTGGGCCCATAAAGAAAAACGGCCAGCAAATTTGCCAGCCGTTACGGGAGCGAAGGGTCCTAGAATTCTAGGCGCTTGCTATCCTGCGTAATTAAATTGCTTTCTCTCTTTAAGCAGAGAAAGAGGATCCGCAACCACAAGTAGTTTGGGCGTTTGGATTCTTGATTACGAACTGTGAGCCATTGATATCTTCTTTGTAATCAATCTCAGCGCCAACTAAATATTGGAAACTCATTGAATCTACCAATAAAGTTACGCCATTTTTTTCAAAGAGTGTGTCATCTTCATTCACAGCATCATCAAATGTGAAGCCGTACTGGAAGCCTGAGCAACCACCACCTTGAACAAACACGCGTAGTTTTAATTCAGGATTACCTTCTTCAGCAATCAAGTCAGCCACTTTTGCAGCAGCGCTATCCGTAAACACCAATGGAACTGGTGGCTCGGCTAAATCTTGTACAGTGTCTTGCGTAGCTAATTGGGTCATGATTTACTCCTAATTCAAAAGGCAATGGTTCATTTTAGGCTTTTAATTCCAAGCGTGCTGAAGGGTCTTTCCAACTAGCCCCATTATGGTGAAACAGCAATCTGAGTCAATCCAGTGGTCTCAGGCAAGCCAAACATGAGGTTCATGCACTGCACGCCTTGGCCTGAAGCACCCTTCACTAAGTTATCTTCCACCACCAAAATAACTAAAGTATCACCATCACCGGGGCGATGGATTGCAATCCGCAAGCCATTACTACCCCGCACAGAGCGTGTTTCTGGATGGCTACCAGCTGGCATTACGTCTACAAAAGGCTCTCCTTTGTAGAAGTCCTCGTACAGCTTCTGAAAATTCACCTGCATTCCAGCTTCAGTCAAGCGGACATACAGGGTTGAATGAATCCCTCTAATCATTGGCGTCAAATGCGGCACAAATGTCAGACCAATCTGATCGTGACCAGCAATTGCCTTTAAGCCTTGAACGATTTCAGGAAGATGGCGATGGCCTTTAACACCGTAAGCCTTGAAGTTATCTCCCGCCTCAGACAATAAGGTGCCGATCTCAGCCTTACGGCCAGCACCAGACGTACCCGACTTAGAGTCAGAAATAATATGCGTGCCATCAATCAGTTGTTTGCCACCAGTAGACTTTGGTGCAAGCAATGGAGCAAGCCCGAGCTGCACAGATGTCGGATAACAGCCAGCTAAACCCACTACGCGTGCTTTTTTAATTGCTTCACGATTAATTTCTGCCAAACCATAAACCGCTTCAGCCAAAATTTCTGGGCAGTCATGCTCCATGCCGTACCACTTAGCAAATTCTTTAACATCCTTCAAACGGAAGTCTGCGGCCAAATCCAAAATCTTCACATTATTGGCAAGTAACTCTTTGGCCTGTGCCATTGCTACGCCATGTGGTGTTGCAAAGAACACCACGTCGCATTCATTTAACTTAGCTTCATCTGGTGTCGTGAATTTCAGATCAATGCGGCCGCGTAAAGAAGGAAACATCTCAGCTACTGGCATGCCAGCTTCTGTACGGGAAGTAATTGCCTGAATTTTGACTTCGGGGTGTTGTGCCAATAAACGCAGCAATTCCACTCCGGTATATCCAGTGCCGCCTACGATGCCAACTTTAATCATGCCATTCTCCAAAATGCCGACCGATGAATTTTATTTCTTTAATACCTAGATTGTAGAAACAAAAAGGGCCGCTTGCGCGACCCTTTCGATAAAACTTAAGCGACTGAAAGAATTAGCGCTTGCTGAACTGCTTACGACGACGCGCGCCATGCAGACCAACTTTTTTACGCTCAACTTCACGAGCATCGCGAGTTACCAAGCCTGCTTTAGACAGGGTTGGCTTCAAAGCGTTGTCGTAGTCAATCAATGCACGAGTAACACCGTGACGAACTGCACCAGCTTGGCCAGTTTCACCGCCACCGCTAACGTTTACTTTGATATCAAAGGTTGTTAGGTGAGCTGTGAGAGCCAAAGGCTGACGAGCGATCATGCGTGATGTTTCGCGAGCAAAGTAAGCATCGATAGGTTTACCGTTAACAGTAATCTCACCTTTGCCAGATTTAATGAATACACGTGCTACAGAGCTCTTGCGACGACCTGTACCGTAATTCCAATTTCCGTAATTAATAGCCATTTGGTTTCCTTAAATCTCTAACGCTTTTGGCTGTTGAGCCGCATGCGGATGACTGGCGTCGCCGTAGACTTTTAATTTCTTAATCATGGCATAACCTAGTGGGCCTTTTGGCAACATACCTTTCACAGCCTTCTCCAAAGCGCGACCTGGGAAACGATCTTGCATCTTGTCGAAGTTAGTCGAGCTAATACCACCTGGGTATCCGCTGTGACGGTAATAAATTTTGTTCAAGCCTTTTGTGCCTGTAACACGCAGCTTAGAAGAGTTGATGACAACAATGAAGTCGCCGGTATCAACGTGTGGGGTGTATTCAGGCTTGTGCTTGCCGCGTAGACGGAGTGCCACTTCACTGGCGACACGACCGAGGACTTTGTCCGTAGCGTCAATCACGAACCATTCATGCACTACCTCATGGGATTTTGCAGAAAAAGTTTTCATGATTTCTCAAATTGTTATAGTCAAAAAAATTACTCCAATCAAACTACGTCCACCTTGGCCCTGCTTATGTTTGCAAGCTCGCAGATTCTGTAATTCACTTGGTACAACAATTACCGCTGACTGGTTCGGTAATTCAGTAAAGCCTTGAATTGTAACCCAAAAAAAACCCAGGAACGAGTCCTGGGTTGGAATCCACCTATGTTTAAGTGGAGGAGACACTGGGAGGCACATCGATCTCTTATATAAGACTGACAGCCAATATGGTTATTCTACACAAGAAATATGGTGCAACGCAAGAATATTGACCAAAATCAATTTTTTGATGCTTTTTTGCAATGCTGATCTCAAAACCAAGCATCACTATTATTGGTAAACTATTGATAATATTGATTAATTTACAAATTTAGGGGTCGCTAGCATGGAATGTCGAGTATCTTGGTTGGGTAATGGTGGAATGGTATTTTCAGCAGAAACTGGAAGCGGCCATCAAGTCACCATGGATGGCCCACCAGAGGCCGGAGGGAAAAACAGCGCTCCAAGGCCTATGGAGCTGATTTTGGCCGGAACTGGCGGTTGCTCCGCCTTTGATGTCGTTTTAATTCTACAAAAGGCACGCCAAGAGATCAGCGCCTGCGATGTCAAGCTGACCGCCGAAAGAGCGGAGTCTGAGCCTAAGGTCTTTACCAAAATTAACCTGCATTTCACAGTCAAAGGCAAAGACCTCGATTTAACCAAGGTTGAGCGTGCAGTGAAGCTATCCCACGAAAAATACTGCTCCGCTACAACAATGCTCGCTAAAACAGCAGAAATCACTTATTCAATTGACGTCCTGAATGACGATTAAATATTTGAAAATTGCAGAGTCAATCGATAAGCCGGATTCTGTCGCCTAGATTTGCATCTAGGGGCAATCATTCCTCTAGGCCGGCAGTTACCTGACGGCTCAAGCTCCCTACCCGCAGACTCAGCGGGACGCCTCATCGCCTGCTTACTTGGGATTGCTCCAGGTGGAGGTTACCGCGTTTCACCGTAACTAAATACGCTCGTCTCTGTGGCCCTATTCCTCACGTCACCGTGGATGGCCGTTAGCCATCACCCTTCCCTATGGAGTCCGGACTTTCCTCCCCCTCAATAAAGAGGCGGCGATTGCCCAATTGACTCTGCGCTTGCAGTCTAACGCAGTCGCAGAAATTAATCTTAAAAACGCAATATGGGAATGAAGATTGGCTTAAGCCAAAGTCCAGGCAATAGTCTCGCCAGCGCGCAGCGGCACAATCGTGGCATCACCTAATGGAAGCTCTGCTGGAATGCTTTGCGCCTGCTTCACCAAAGTAATTTTCCGGGTATTACGCGGTAATGAATAAAAGTCAGGGCCGTAAAAACTAGAAAAGCCCTCAAGCTTATCCAACTTAGCAACGCTCTCAAATGCCTCAGCATATAAACCCAAGGCGTTGAAAGCGCTGTAACAACCAGCACAACCGCAAGCAGCCTCTTTGGCACCCTTGGCGTGTGGTGCGCTATCGGTACCCAAGAAAAATCTGGAGCTGCCACTCGTTGCCACCTCTAACAAGGCGATACGATGCTCTTCACGCTTGAGCACAGGCAAGCAATAATTGTGCGGACGAATACCGCCAGCAAAAATCGCATTGCGATTCATCAGTAAATGTTGCGGAGTAATTGTGGCAGCTAAAGTATTTTTTCCAGCTGTTTGCGCATCACGCACATAGTGTGCAGCCTGCTTGGTAGTAATGTGCTCAAACACGATCTTGAGCTCAGGAAAATCTTTACGCAAAGGCTCGAGTACTTGATCAATAAATACCGCCTCGCGATCAAAGATATCAATCTCAGCGCTAGTCACTTCACCATGCACTAACAATGGCATACCAACAGATTGCATCGCTTCGAGCGCAGCATAGCAACGTTTGATATCACTCACTCCAGCATCACTATTGGTTGTCGCTCCAGCGGGATACAGCTTGAATCCAGCAATACCTCCAGCCTTTGCTTTCCGCACTTCATCAGCTGATGTGTTGTCAGTGAGATACAAAGTCATCAAGGGAGTAAAGCTAGTCACACCCAATGATTGAAGGCTGGCCTCAATACGACTGCGATAGGCATTCGCTAAATCAACCGTAGTTACTGGCGGCTTCAAATTTGGCATGATGATGGCGCGCGCAAATTGGCGTGCAGTATCTGCCAATACATCTTTCATGACTTCGCCATCACGAATATGTAAATGCCAATCATCTGGCTGAATCAGTTGAATTTGGGTTGAGGTATTAGTC
Source organism: Pseudomonadota bacterium (assembly GCA_041179645.1). Lineage (GTDB taxonomy): Bacteria > Pseudomonadota > Gammaproteobacteria > Burkholderiales > Burkholderiaceae > Polynucleobacter. The sequence goes on along the minus strand of JBEGSZ010000002.1, from coordinate 101,882 downwards.
ATAATTATTTATCTAGCAAGATGATGCGGAAATCATTCACATTCGTCAGTGTAGGTCCAGTTTCCACCAAAGCATCCAATTGCGCAAAAAAACCATAGCAATCGTGCTGATCTAGGTACTGTGAAGGGATCAAGCCTTGCAAATTAGCAGCCTGGCGAATCTCAGGGGTAAACCACGCACCGGCATTCTTCTCGCTGCCATCGATACCATCGGTGTCAGCAGCTAGAGCAGAAATATTGGGAATATCTGAGGAGGCTGCAAACAATGAAAGTAAATATTCACTACACCGGCCACCGCGGCCTTTAATTCCATCAGGAATTGTTACGGTGCACTCACCACCCGAGATGAGTGCGATGGTCTTACTATTCTTGGCCAGCAAATGCTGACGCGCTAAATTGGCTTGCTCTATACCTACATCCCGGGCCTCGCCAGTAATAGTGTCACCCAGGATTACCGGCTCGTAACCTTGGGTGCGGACATATTCCGCTGCAGCCTCAAGACTCTTATAAGCAGTAGCAATCACATGATTACTTACTGCAGTGTTTTGTAGGTCAGCCTCTTTTAAAGTCTCGGGAACTTCACCAGCAACCCCTCGCTGTAGGTGGGATAAAACAGACTGCGGAATGGAGTCAGTATCTAAGTGATGTTTAAGCAAAATATCCAGCGCATCTTGGTAAGTCGAATAATCTGGTGCACAAGGACCGCTAGCGATATCCGCAGGTGCATCCCCTGTGACATCAGAGATCAGCAAAGCTTCAACTCGAGCACCTCGCGCAATTGCTAGTCTTGCTAAATTTCCACCCTGAATCGCGGACAAGTGTTTACGAACAACATTCATCTCCTCAATCGGCGCGCCAGAACGCAATAGTGCTTCAGTGGTCTTACGCATATCTTCAATACTGATGCCAGCCTGAGGTAAGGTGAGCAAGCTAGATCCGCCGCCAGAAATCAAGGCAATCAAGATATCGCCTTGATTCAACTCGCTTACTAAGCGGTAGATTTCTTTAGCGCCATCCATACCCGCTTGATCCGGCACTGGGTGGCCCGCTTCAATAATCTGAATCTGACTGGTTGGGGAATTGTGCCCATATCGAGTCAGCACTACCCCCTCAAGAACTGCATGAGGCCAATGGCTCTTTGCATAAGACTCTAGAGCAGTTGCCATAGAGGCACTCGCCTTACCTGCGCCAACCACTAAACACCTGCCAATAGGCTCTGAACCTAGCGGGAAGATCTTTGCAAGATATTTGGGGACAATTTTCTTGGGGTCAGCAACCGCTAAAGCTGCTGCAAAGGCATTTTTGAGAATAGTTTCTTGCTGGCTCATGCAGATATTCTAATCAAGAGCAGTGCGCTCTTGCATTTGCCACATCTCAGCATATCGGCCATTGGCCGCTAAAAGCTCAGCATGCGTTCCATGCTCCACAATCTGGCCATGATCCATTACCAATATTTGATCAGCGTGAACAATCGTGGAAAGTCTATGGGCAATGATCAAAGTCGTACGGTTTTTAGCTAGCCCAAGCAACTCCTCTTGAAATGCTCGCTCTGTTTTGGAATCTAGCGCCGAAGTCGCTTCATCAAAAATGAGCATCGCTGGCTTTTTCAATAAGGTACGCGCAATCGCAACACGCTGCTTCTCACCTCCTGACAACTTCAAACCACGCTCACCCACTTGAGTGTCATAGCCATCAGGAAGATGCTTGATAAAACGATCGATCTGCGCAGCTCTAGCAGCCTCATGCACTTCTTCAATCGACGCATTGGGATTGCCATACGCAATGTTGTAACCAATCGTGTCGTTAAATAAAACAGTATCTTGCGGAACGATACCAATCGCCTTGCGCAAGCTCGATTGAGTAACATCCACAATATTTTGATCATCAATCAAAATCTTGCCTGACTGAACGTCATAAAAACGAAACAGTAAGCGAGCCAAGGTACTCTTACCTGCACCGCTCTGCCCTACGACTGCAGTAATCGTTCCTGCTGGAATATTAAAACTCACATCCTTGAGGATTTCACGTTTGGCATCGTAATGAAAAGAGACATTCTCAAAACGAACATCTGGGCCACGGCCTTGATTGCCGATATGCAAAGGCTTCGCATTGGGTGCATCTGCAATCTCTTTCTCTGTATCGAGAAGCGAGAACATGCGATCCATGTCAGTCAAAGCCTGCTTGATCTCACGATAGATTACACCCAAGAAATTCAATGGGATATACAACTGAATCATCAAGGTATTGACCAAGACTAAATCACCCAAGGTCATCGATCCATCAATCACGCCCAAGGTCGCACGCCAAAGTATTAAAACTAAGCCGACCGCAATAATAGTCTGCTGTCCAAAATTCAGAACTGCTAGGGATTTCTGAGATTTAACAGCGGCAGCTTGATAGCGCACGAGATTTTGATCATAGCGACTTGCTTCAAATGCCTCATTACCAAAATACTTGACGGTCTCAAAATTCAATAGAGAATCAATTGCCTTTTGATTAGCCTTTGAGTCCATGTCATTCATAGTGCGACGGAAATGGGTGCGCCATTCTGTCACCACAACCGTAAAGCCGATATAGAGCACCAATGCAACCAGGGTAATTGCAGCAAACCAAATATCGTATGCGTAAGCAAAATAGCCGAGCACCAAGCAAAACTCAATCAGGGTTGGCAGAATGCTGTACAACGAATAAGAAATCAGAGACTGAATACCGCGAGTACCTCGCTCAATATCTCTACTGACTCCCCCGGTCTGACGAGCCAAATGAAAGCTAAGCGCTAAAGAATGTAAGTGCTCAAAAACTTGTAGGGCCACTTTTCGTACTGCGTTTTGAGTAACACGTGCAAAAAGAGATTCCCGCAATTCAGTAAACAACGAGGCAGAAATTCTTAAAAGACCATAGGCCAATATCAATCCAGCAGGCACTACTAGCAAGGCTTGTGGAGAATCTGCTTTGATATTAAGAGCATCAATCAATTGCTTCATCAAAATCGGAATACCGATGTTGGTAACCTTAGCAGCGACTAAACATGTCAGCGCAATGGCAACCCTAAACTTGTATTCCAATAAATAGGGGAGTAAATCACGAATGACTTTCCAGTCGCTCCCCTGAGATGGCTTTGAATCTGATGCCGAATGATGATGCCCTGATGAATGTCTCATCGCTCTATCTTAGTCAGTTCCGGCCTATCGCGCAGCGAATAACTTCAAAATTGCATCGCCATTGCTCGGGGAAAAACATTTAGTAGCGGCCTTTGCAAATGGCAGCCATTGGTAAGCGACATGCTCCCTAGGGGCCAATTGGACTTGAGTGCTACCTGGCACCAACAGTGAAAACCAATGCTCAGTGTTTCTAGTAACTCCAGGGGCGTAGCGGTGACGCCACTGCGGATAGATCTCATACTCGATCTGATGATGCATATCTTGCAAGGAGCCTACCGGAAGAGCATCAACATCAATTCCCGTCTCTTCAAGCACCTCGCGTGCAGCAGCTACCTTGAGATCTTCATCAAGAGAATCCACGCTACCTGTCACAGATTGCCAGAAATTGGCTTTATCAGCTCGCTCTATTAGTAAAACCTCCCCATTCGATTTATAGATAACAACTAAAACCGAAATGGGGATTTTCAAGATACTGTTGATGCCTTAAGCAGCTGGAGTGGCTTGGCGCAAACGAATATGCAACTCTTTTAACTGACGCTCATCCACTGGGCTAGGAGCCTGAGTTAATAAGCACTGTGCACGCTGTGTTTTAGGGAAGGCAATCACATCACGAATAGACTCAGCACCGGTCATCATCGTGACGATACGATCCAAGCCAAACGCAATGCCACCATGTGGAGGCGCGCCATATTGCAAGGCATCCAACAAGAATCCAAACTTGGCCTGCGCTTCTTCAGCACCGATCTTCAATGCTCGGAATACCTGACTCTGAACTACCTCCTGGTGAATACGAACTGAACCGCCACCAATCTCGCTACCATTGAGAACCATGTCATAGGCTTTGGCTAAGCACTTACCTGGATTGGACTCGAGGTACTGCATATGCTCATCTTTAGGGCTAGTGAATGGATGGTGACATGCAACCCAACGGGCATTGTCTTCATCGTATTCAAACATGGGGAAATCAACTACCCACAATGGCTTCCAACCTTCTGTAGAGAGGCCATGCTCTTTACCCCAAGCAGAGTGACCAATCTTCAGACGCAAACCACCGATGGCATCGTTGACTACTTTTTCTTTATCGGCACCGAAGAAAATGATGTCGCCATCTTTAGCGCCAGTACGCTTTAAGATGCCCTCAATCGCAGCATCATGTAAGTTCTTCACGATTGGGGACTGCAAACCGTTGCGACCTTCGGCAACTGAGTTCACTTTGATCCACGCTAAACCTTTAGCGCCATAGATCGCTACAAATTGAGTGTAGTCATCAATCTCACTACGACTAATTTCAGCGCCACCAGGTACGCACAAACCAACTACGCGCCCACCCTCTTGGTTTGCAGCGCCAGAGAACACTTTGAAATCGACATCCTTCATCAAGTCAGTCAATTCTGTGAATTCAAAATTCACACGCAGATCTGGTTTGTCTGAACCAAAGCGTGCCATACCTTCTGAGTAAGGCATCGTTGGGAATGGATTAGGCAACTCCACATTCATGGTGGTTTTGAAAATATGACGAATCATGTTTTCAAAAAGCTCACGAATTTCTAATTCATCCAAAAAGGCTGTTTCACAGTCGATCTGAGTAAATTCAGGCTGACGATCAGCGCGCAAATCTTCATCACGGAAACACTTGGTAATTTGGTAGTAGCGATCAAAACCAGCCACCATCAACAACTGTTTAAACAACTGTGGAGACTGTGGCAAAGCAAAGAACTGGCCGTCATGCACACGGGAAGGAACTAAATAGTCGCGCGCACCTTCAGGAGTGCTCTTCGTCAACATCGGCGTTTCAATATCAATGAAACCAGCAGCATCTAAGTAACGACGGCACTCCATGGCCACGTTGTAACGCAAACGTAAATTCTTTTGCATTTGCGGGCGACGCAAATCTAGAACGCGATGAGTTAAGCGAGTAGTCTCAGATAAATTCTCATCCTCCAATTGGAATGGAGGGGTAATGGATGCATTCAAAATAACTAAGCTATGGCAAAGCACTTCAATCTTGCCGCTAACCAAATCATTATTCTCAGTACCGGCTGGACGCGCACGTACCAAACCTTTGATCTGAATACAAAACTCATTGCGAACTTGCTCAGCCAAGGCAAACATCTCTGGGCGATCTGGATCGCACACTACTTGCACAAAACCTTGATGATCACGCAAGTCAATAAAGATCACACCACCGTGGTCACGGCGACGATTCACCCAACCGGAGAGAGTAATTTCTTGACCAATGAGTGATTCAGTTACCTGACCGCAGGTATGGCTTCGCATCGACATAACAATTTCCTATAAATCAAAGATGATGGCTTGACCCAATAGCGGTCAAACCAGTTGAACTGGTGGGGGGAACAGATCCCATTGAAACAATATGTTTGAGCGCCTCTTCGACACTCATCTCTAACTCAATGGTGTGCGCACGTGGGACGATCATGAAAAATCCAGAAGTTGGATTTGGCGTAGTAGGCAGAAATACATTGACGTAATCCTCGCCTAACTTCGCAGCAACTTCTTTTGCTGGCATACCAGTCTGGAATGCAATTGCCCAGGAATCTGCATGGGGATAGCGAATTAATAATGCTTTACTAAAAGCTTGTCCGCTACCAGAAAATAGGGTGGAAGATACTTGCTGCACACTGGAATAAATGGATCGAACGATTGGAATACGATTCATAAACCGATTCCACACTTTCATCCACCACTGCCCTGCAAAGCTAATTGCGAGCAATCCAGTAATCATGATGACTGACACAACAATCAGAATGCCCACACCCGGTAACTCACGGAAGTGCTGCAAATCGCCAGCAAACTGATTGGGGAATACAGCAATAATGGCATGCATCACAGAGCCAAAAACGCCGTCGAGCAGGCCGAGACCCCATGCAATCACCCAAATGGTGATTGACATCGGTGCCCACACCAGAATGCCTGCGATAAAGTATTTTTTCATGTGCCTATGCTTGCGCTTTGCCTAACCTGGCATTTTAGCGGTTTAAGCGCTGGTAGGCGACAGACTAGTAAAGACCAAGGCCGATTATCAGAATCCCGGCCAAAAAGCCTCCTGCAAACAGCAAAGCCCCTACCAAAAGCCGATGCGTGCGCCTTTCCTGCAATAAAAGGCCTTTTAAGACCTCTAATTCAGCATTTTGATCCTTTTGAGGGATTCGTGCTTGCGCCAAACTTTCGGCAATTAGGCGCGGCAAGGTGGGCAAGATTTGCGCCCAACTTGGTGCTTCGGCCTTAATGCCATCCACTAAAGCTCTCCAACCCAACTGCTGGCTGACCCATTTTTCCAAAATTGGCTTAGCAGTCTTCCAGAGGTCCAGGTCTGGATCAAGCTGACGAGCAAGACCTTCAACATTCAATAAAGTTTTCTGTAGCAAAGTGAGTTGGGGTTGAATTTCCACTTTAAAGCGGCGTGAAGTTTGGAACAAACGCATTAATACGATACCCAAGGAAATTTCCTTTAAAGGGCGATCAAAGTAAGGCTCGCAAACAGATCGAACTGCACCCTCAAGCTCTTCAACTCGCGTATTGGCAGGAACCCAACCAGACTCGATATGCAGTTCAGCAACACGACGGTAATCACGATTAAAGAAAGCAAGGAAATTGAGTGCCAAGTAACTTTTATCAGACTGGCTCAGCGCACCAACAATACCGAAATCCAAAGAAATGAATCGGCCAAATGTTTCTGGCTCTAGACTGATCATGATGTTGCCAGGATGCATATCCGCATGAAAGAAGCCATGCTCAAATACTTGCGTAAAAAATATTTCGACACCATCCGCGGCAAGCTTTTTAAAGTCAACACCAGCGGCGCGCAACTCTGCCGTTCTTCCAATTGAGATACCATCCATTTTTTCCATGACGATGACATTGGTATGACACAAGTCCCAATACATCTCTGGAATCATTAACTTTTTAGAGTCAACAAAGTAACGGCGCAGCTGACTTGCATTTGCTGCCTCACGCATGAGATCCAATTCATCATGCAAATGTGTATCAAATTCAGCAACGTTTTCACGGGGCTTTAGGCGACGACCATCCTCAGAAAGTCTCTCGATGATTTTTGCTAAGTCATAGAGCAAAGCAAGATCGCCATCAATGATTGGCAAAATGCCTGGGCGCAGTACTTTAATTGCAACAGCACGACCTTCCCACTCCGGATGCTTCTCGGTACCGCGCAATAAACCAAAGTGCACTTGAGCCACAGAGGCACTAGCCACGGGGGTTGCATCAAAACTAATAAATACTTCTTCGATGGATTGACCCAGCGCCTGTTCAATCAAGCGACAAGATTCGTCATTCGAAAATGGTGGAACCTGATCTTGTAGTTTTGCTAATTCATTGGCGATATCTTCTGGCAATAAATCTCGTCGAGTAGAAAGCACTTGCCCAAATTTCACAAAGATTGGACCTAAAGCCTCTAGTGTTAAACGAATGCGCTCACCCCTAGGTAAAGACTGGCCTGGAGAGGTCCAACAAATAACGGTCAATACACCACGACGAATACCGGGCTTCAAAATATCACGGAGTAATGGCAACATGCCATAGCGCCATGCTGTGAAAAAAATAAAAGAAAGACGAGCTAGACGACGCACAATGATTTAACCTTTTCGCTCTAAGAGTTGGATGCGCTTTTCTATACGATCAACCGCATCACGCAATGCACTTAATTCATTTTTGCGAATCATAAAATCTCGTTTGTTCAAAAGTACTTTTCTTTCTTCGCTGACGTACTCCACTACATTCTCAAGCAGATCAGTCGCTGCGGACTTGCCGGCAGAAATGAACTTCTTGCCTTGACGAACAGCAAAGTTAGCGGGAGCATCCCCGATGAAATGCGCCAGATCCTCTTCATACTCCCACCGAATCTGGCCTGCTAAGCGACCCAATAATTGCGCCAAATCAGCGTCACCAGTAATCTTGACCGACTTCATTGCCTGTTCTCGCAAACCGCCAGGGCCACCAGCAAGAGCACTAAGCACTTCAGGAGAGATCTCCAACTCAAGCGAGGGACTATCAATATTCGCTAAAGAAGCTAAAGAACCCTCGGGCGTCAATTCAAAACAGAGCTTTCCTATTGGCAGACTTAGCAAAATTACTTTGCCAGCATGGCGAGCCAACTCCGCCATAGCCCAAGGCTCCGCCTTGAGGACATGGTTAATTCCTCGGCATGCAGCTGAGGCTGCAATATAGTGAGTAGCAGGAGAGGCGGTAGTCATTAGTGTAAAAAACCCGCACAAGTGCGGGCTTTCAATGGAAAGTACCTCAAGCTTAAACCAACTGAGAAATACCCGCCAGTACCCAGCCTCCAGGGCCGTTAACCGGCTTGCTTAAGTTCCAAATTTCAGAGAAGTTATTTGCCTGTGCGCCTGCTTGCTCACGAATCATGCCTGTGAACTGTACGCTACAGTAATAAACATTGTCAGTTGTTTCAATGCCAAGTAGTTGCGCATTAAGCGTAACCACGTCAGTTTGATTGGCGCTATCAGCACGGCCAGATAAGTCTTGTTCGATAGTCGCAAACATCTCTGGCGTTGTGTATTCACGCAGGGCGGATAAATCGCCCTGATCCCAGGCTTTTTGAAGAGTTGAGAAATATTGCTTCGCGTTATCCAAGAATGCGTATTCATCAAAACCTGGCGGCAAAGTTGATTGAAACGGTGCAGGCTCAGCTGCTACACCACCAAACGCATTTGCAGCTGGTGTAAATGCAGGCTCCTGTCTCGGGGCCTGATCCATATTGGCACGCTGCATTCCTTGTGAGGTGACTTGAGGGCCTTTATTAGCACCAGATAAAGCAGGCATCAATCTTCTCATCACGAACATGATGGCAAAGCCCGCTAAAACAGCAATCAATAATCCAGTAATCAACGAAGATGCTGCCTCACCCAAACCAAAGTGAGACAAGAGATATCCGATACCAAGTCCTGCAGCAAGTCCGCCGAGGATTCCGCCCACACCACCAAAGCGACTAGGTGCTGGCGCCTTAGGAGCTGCAGCAGGTGTGGTTGGTTGCGCCTGTTGAGCAGGCTTTTGTACAGGGGCTGCTTGCTTTTGCATTGGCGCACTTGGTGCCTTACCAATACTTTTACCGCCACCTAAACGGGCAGCATCAGCATGACCAACAGTGGCAAATATTAAGCTAACACTTAATAAAACTGCTTTGAAAAAATGCTTATTCATCTTTTTATCTCCTATGGAACTGCTTTAATTCTGGACTGCTAAAAACTACAAATTCGTTAGTATTTAATACCAATATGCAGCGCAACGATACCCCCAGTCATTCTATGGGTATCCACCTCATCAAAACCTACCCCCAGCATGATTTCCTTGAGGGTTTGCGCATCCGGATGCATGCGAATAGATTCAGCCAAATAACGATAGCTCTCAGAATCTTGGGCAATTTTTTCACCAAGCCAAGGCAATACCTTGAATGAATAAGTGTCGTAAACCGGCTGCAAAAAAGCATCTGGCTTAGAAAACTCGAGCACCAATACTCGGCCACCTGGCTTAATCACGCGCAACATCTCTTTTAAAGCAACATCTTTATGGGTCATGTTGCGCAAACCAAAGGCTACCGTCACCACATCAAAGTGGGCGGTTAGAAAAGGAATTTTCTCTGCGTCAAACTGAACGCAAGGCAAAGCCAAACCTTTATCTAAAAGACGATCGCGACCAACGCCCAACATGGAAGCGTTAATGTCGCTTAACCATACTTGAGCTTCTGGGTTATGTCCCCAAGCTGCTGCACGCGCAAAGGCGGCGGCTAAGTCGCCAGTACCACCGGCGATATCTAATACCTTTTGCCCAGGACGAACTTGTGCGCGAGCAATGGTGACCTTCTTCCATAGGCGATGCAGGCCGAATGACATCAAGTCATTCATGACATCGTATTTGCTAGCTACTGAATGAAATACTTCCGCGACCTTGCCTGCTTTTTCCGCTTCATCAACGCTTTGGTATCCAAAGTGAGTCTTACTCATATTCTTCGCTCTATTTATTTAAATGCTCAATGACTACCGCAAGACTTGCCACCTGCAGCAATCATTGGGGTGTCGCGGTCCAGACCAGCAGCAGCTAATTTATCCAAGTGCTCTTTCCACAGCGCCTCATGGTTCTCGCATAAGAACTGCAAGAAGTCCCAGGAATACAAACCGGAATCATGCCCATCCGAGAAAGAAGGCTTCAGCGCGTAATGTCCTACGGGCTCAATATTAGCGATGAGCACCTCACGCTTACCGGTTTGCAAGGTCTCCTGCCCAGGGCCATGACCTTGGACTTCCGCAGAAGGAGATACCACTCTTAAGAATTCAAAAGGTAGGCGATAGGTATTGCCATTCTCATAAGTGAGCTCCAACACTTTTGACTGCTGATGCACCACAACATTAGTTGGAATCATTAAACCAATACCCTCTCAATGCCACCTTGATTTGCCTTGGCAACATAATCTTGCATCCAATCTGGGCCTAATAATTTTTGCGCCATCTCAACCACAATGTAATCAGCAGTCGTATCGCTATCGGCATCAAAACGAGTAAGCCCCTGTAAACAGGATGGGCAACTTGTTAGCACTTTGACATCACCAGTGAAATCATCTTTACGTAATTCATTGGCAGCCTTTTCCATTTCAATTTGCTTACGGAAGCGCACTTGAGTTGAAATATCCGGACGTGTTACTGCAAGCGTGCCAGACTCACCACAGCAGCGATCATTCTTCTGAATGGCTTTGCCGTCCTCTAACTGAATCAACTCATTCACAGTCTTGAGTGGGTCCTGCAACTTCATCGGTGAGTGACATGGATCGTGATACATATACTTCACGCCAGTTACGTTTGAAAGTTTGACACCCTTCTCCAGTAAATACTCATGAATATCCACAATGCGGCAGCCTGGGAAGATCTGCTCAAACTGATAACCCGCTAATTGGTCATAACAAGTACCGCATGAAACTACAACCGTCTTGATGTCTAAATAATTTAAGGTATTAGCAACACGATGGAAGAGTACGCGATTATCTGTAATCATCTTCTCCGCTTTATCAAAGTCGCCATTGCCACGTTGTGGGTAACCGCAACAGAGGTAACCTGGAGGCAACACAGTCTGTACGCCGACATTCCACAACATTGCCTGTGTAGCTAAACCTACCTGCGAGAACAAACGCTCAGAACCACAACCCGGGAAATAAAACACCGCTTCCGTATCGGCAGAAGTTGTTTTTGGATCACGAATAATCGGTACGTAATTCGCATCTTCAATATCCAAGAGTGCGCGAGCCGTTTTCTTAGGTAAGTTGCCAGGCATCTTCTTATTTACAAAGAAAATCACCTGCTCTTTGACAGTTGGTTTGGTGACAGTCGCAGGCGGATGCGAAGTTTGCTTGCGCGCCAACTTACGAAACACATCATTGCCCAAACGCTGGAGCTTATAACCCCAACCAATCATGGTCTTACGAACCAACTTGATTGTGTCTGGATCAGTAGCATTTAAGAAGAGCATAGATGCTGCTGTTCCTGGATTGAAACGCTGTTGACCCATCTTGCGCAACAAATTACGCATATTCATGGTGACATCACCGAAGTCAATTTTGACTGGGCATGGTGTCAGGCACTTATGGCATACGGTGCAGTGCGCCGCAACATCATCAAACATTTCCCAATGCCGAATCGATACGCCACGACGCGTTTGCTCTTCGTATAAGAAAGCTTCAATTAACAATGAGGTTGCCAAAATCTTGTCGCGAGGACTGTAAAGCAAATTAGCACGAGGTACATGTGTGGAGCAGACTGGCTTGCACTTACCGCAACGTAAACAATCTTTTACGCTATCAGCAATCGCGCCAATATCGCTCTGCTGCATGATGATGGACTCATGCCCCATCAAACCGAAGCTCGGAGTGTAGGCAATGCTGAGATCCGCATGAGGCATTAACTTGCCTTTGTTGAAGCGACCCTCAGGATCAACACGCTTCTTATAGGCACGGAAATCTTTGAGCTCTTCCTCAGTTAAATACTCAAGTTTTGTAATGCCAATGCCGTGCTCACCAGAAATCACACCATCTAATGAGCGAGCTAATTTCATAATCCGATCGACAGCGCGATGTGCATCTTGCAACATCTCATAGTCATCTGAGTTCACCGGAATATTGGTATGCACATTACCGTCACCAGCATGCATATGCAGCGCTACGAAAACACGCTTACGCAAAATATTTTTATGGATAGCTTCTAGTTCATTGAGGATAGGCTCAAATGCTAAGCCGCCAAAAATAATTCTGAGCTCAGCACGAACTTCCGTCTTCCAGGAAGCACGTAGGCTGTAATTCTGTAGCTCTGGAAAATAGGCATCCATCTGCGCAAGCCAATCAGACCAACGCGCCCGCACCTTAGCAATCAATTCCAGGGCTTGCTGTACGCGATCACCCAAGATTTCAGCACTAGGGATCTCATAGTCTTCGTCATTCTTGCCTAGCGGCAAGGCACTCTTTGTCAAAAATGCTTCAAGACCATCCAGAACTTGTAATTTGTTTTTAAGAGAGAGTTCGATATTGATGCGCTCAATACCTTCGGTGTACTCACCCATCCGTGGCAATGGAATGACCACATCTTCATTAATCTTAAAAGCATTGGTATGGCGAGCAATTGCAGCTGTACGCGCACGATCCAACCAAAACTTCTTGCGTGCTTCAGCGCTGACCGCTACAAAGCCTTCACCCACTCGGTTATTAGCCATGCGTACGACTTCACTCGTCGCCGCCGCTACGGCCTCTTCATCATCACCAGCAATATCACCAATCAATACCATCTTAGGCAAAGCATTGCGCTTGGACTTGGTGGAATAACCCACCGCCCTCAAGTAGCGATCATCTAAATGCTCTAGGCCGGCTAATATCGGCCCGCCATTCTTGCTTAGGCTATCGAGATAGGCTTTGATTTCTACAATGCTTGGAATCGCTTCTTGCGCTTGGCCAAAAAACTCCAAGCAAACAGTACGCATAAATTTCGGCATGCGATGCAAAATCCAAGTAGCGCTGGTAATTAATCCATCGCAACCTTCTTTTTGAACGCCAGGTAAGCCTGATAAAAACTTATCAGTAACATCTTTACCCAAACCTTCTTTACGGAAGCGCTTGCCTTCTACTTCTAAAATTTCTGTTTTGAGAATGTGTTCACCTGGCTCACTCGAACCATCAGACCAAGTCAGCTGAAAGCGTACTTTTTCTGCAACGTGAATTTTTCCCAGATTGTGCTCAAGGCGCTCAACATCAAGCCAATTACCCTCTGGATCCACCATGCGCCAGCTAGCTAAGTTATCAAGTGCAGTCCCCCAAAGAACCGCCTTTTTACCGCCCGCGTTCATAGCAATATTGCCACCAATACAGCTCGCATCCGCTGAAGTGGGATCAACCGCAAACACAAGCCCAGCGCGCTCTGCAGCGTCCGACACTCTACGCGTTACCACGCCAGCACCGGTAAAGATTGTGGAAACCTCATGATCAACGCCCGGTAAACGCTTGAGCTTGACGGCATCGATTTGCTCAAGCTTCTCGGTATTAATTACTGCCGACATAGCGTAGAGAGGAATGGCGCCACCGGTGTAACCAGTACCGCCTCCACGAGGAATAATAGTTAAACCTAATTCAACGCAAGCTTTCACTAGACCGGGAATTTCAGATTCGTAATCCGGCTTCAAAACTACCAGTGGAAACTCAACACGCCAGTCGGTTGCATCAGTCACATGCGCTGCACGCGAGACACCATCAAAACAAATATTGTCAGAAGCGGTAATGCGACCAAGCTCTTTGCGAGCGCGCTTACGAATCTCTGCGACTTCTTTAAAGCCCTGCTCAAAATTTTCAACTGCGCGATGTGCGGCTTTCAGCAAAACCTGAACTTGCTCAACAGATTCACCACTAGATCTTTTCTTTACTTCGCCGAGGCGATGCCATAGAGCATCTATCAACAATTGACGGCGATTGGCGTTATCCAATAAGTCGTCTTGCAAGAAGGGGTTACGTTGAACCACCCAAATATCACCCAGGACTTCGAACAACATACGAGCTGAACGGCCAGTGCGGCGAACCCCACGCAAATCATTCAGAACGCGCCAAGACTCCTCGCCCAGCAAGCGAATAACGATTTCACGATCGGAAAAGGAGGTGTAGTTGTAGGGGATTTCGCGAAGGCGGGGTGAGCCTGCCTCAGCATCCAGCAACTGGTTCAAAGCTAGTGGAGCGTTCATAGCGTCATATTTGATAAATATGCATTTTAATTGAGGGATCTTGATATTGGCAGGAAACCAAGAAAGATGTTGGCCTAAGAAGATAAACCCTTGCAAATCTAAGGGCTTAGAGCGCATTCATGGTACGCTCATCGCATGGCAACGAACTATTTAAAGAAAATTTTATCGGCCCGAGTCTACGATGTGGCTAGGGAAACAGAGCTCCAAGTAGCCCCCGAACTCACAAAGCGCTTAGGCAACCAGGTTTTACTCAAAAGAGAGGATAACCAGCCGGTTTTCTCCTTCAAACTGCGTGGCGCCTATAACAAAATGGCCCATTTACCTGCAGAAGCCCTAAAACGGGGCGTTATTGCGGCCTCAGCTGGCAATCATGCCCAAGGCGTAGCCCTAGCAGCAGCCAAAATGAAGTGCAAAGCGGTCATCGTGATGCCCCTCACTACCCCTAGCGTCAAAATTGATGCCGTGAAGGCGCGCGGCGGATCCTGGGTCGAGGTGATCTTGCATGGGGAATCCTATAGCGACGCCTTCAAATACTCTGAACTATTAGAGAAAAAACGGGGTTTGACCTTTGTTCACCCTTTTGATGACCCGGATGTCATTGCTGGACAGGGAACGATCGCTCAGGAAATCTTTCAGCAATATCAAGAACCGATTGATGCTATTTTTGTCGCCATCGGTGGCGGCGGTCTCATTGCTGGCATTGGCGAATACGTCAAGGCAGTTAGCCCCAAGACTAAAGTCATCGGCGTACAGTCAGTTGACTCAGATGCAATGCGACGATCGCTCGAAGCAAACAAGCGTATCGAAATGAAAGACGTAGGTCTATTCTCCGATGGCACTGCAGTTAAGCTGGTTGGCAAAGAAACTTTCCGCATCTGTAAACGTGTAGTCGATGACATTATTACTGTTGACACCGATGAAATCTGCGCGGCAATCAACGATGTTTTCACAGATACCCGCAGCATTCTGGAGCCCGCTGGCGCCTTAGCAATTGCCGGGATGAAGAAGTATGTAGAGAAGCACCGCCTGAAAAAGAAAACATTAGTAGCGATTGCCTGTGGTGCGAATATGAATTTCAGTCGCCTGCGCTTTGTCGCTGAGCGCGCTGACGTTGGTGAATTCCGAGAAGCTGTTTTTGCTGTGACTATCCCAGAGGAGCGTGGCTCCTTCAAGCGCTTCTGTGAATTGCTTGGCAATCGCAATGTCACTGAATTTAACTATCGTATTGCTGATCAAAGCGAAGCACATATTTTTGTAGGCATTGGTACGCAGAAGGCCACAGATAGCACAACCATTGCAAAGCATTTTCGAAAAGCAAAATTTGCAACGATTGATCTCACCCATGATGAATTAGCAAAGTCACACCTGCGCCACATGGTGGGCGGTCGCTCCACCCTCGCTCAAGATGAACTGCTTTACCGCTTTGAATTTCCAGAGCGTCCAGGCGCGCTGATGAAGTTCCTGACCAGCATGGCGCCCAATTGGAATATCAGTCTTTTCCATTACCGCAATCACGGCGCAGACTATGGTCGCATCTTGGTAGGTCTTCAGGTTCCCAAAAATGAACAGAAGAAATTCCAAAGTTTCCTAGCGTCACTTGGTTATCCTCATTGGAACGAAACCGAGAATCCCGCTTATCGTTTATTTCTAAAATGAGATTCAATCCATAAGATCGAATTAGTCAATGTCATACACACTCACCGGGAAACTCGTCGTTGCGATTTCATCGCGCGCATTATTTGATTTCGAAGAAGAGAATCGCATCTTCGAATCGACTGATGACAGTGCATACATGAAACTGCAATTAGAGCGTTTATCGAATGCCGCTCAAACAGGCGTTGCTTTTCCATTGGTCAAGAAGTTACTTGCTTTTAATGAAGAAGGTGAGCAGCGTGTTGAGGTAGTTATTCTCTCCCGCAATGACCCAGTTAGCGGCTTACGTGTCTTTCGCTCAGCCGAGCACCATGGCCTACACCTAGAGCGTGGCGTCTTTACTAGAGGGCGTCCACCCTATCACTACCTTCGCTCGCTACATGCCAACCTATTCCTCTCGGCCAATGAAGATGATGTGCGCGCCACGATTGATGCAGGCTTTCCTGCGGCGCGCGTTTATCCAGAATCTAGCAAAACCGCAGAGTCTCATCCAAATGAAATCCGCATTGCATTTGACGGAGATGCGGTTCTGTTTTCCGATGAAGCCGAGCAAGTATTTCAGAGCGAAGGCTTAGTGGCCTTTGTCGATCATGAAAGCAAGAAGGCTGCGATCCCATTGCCGCCAGGTCCATTCAAGCCTTTGCTAGAAGCGCTGCATCGCTTGCAACGTAGTACCAGCGAAAAAGGGATGCGTATTCGTACTGCTTTAGTTACCGCTCGCTCTGCACCTGCTCATGAGCGCGCCATTCGCACCTTGATGGCCTGGGGTATCGATGTTGATGAAGCCATGTTCCTCGGCGGACTTTCCAAAAGCGAATTCCTGCGCGAGTTTGAGCCAGACTTTTTCTTTGATGACCAAACAGGTCATTGCCAATCCGCTGCATCAGTAGCACCTACTGGTCACGTTGTATCTGGCGTATCTAATAAACCCAAAAGCTAATGTCCACACTACCTCTTGGCCAAGCAACGCAATATCCAGATCAATATGATCCAAACTTGCTCTTTCCTATTCCACGTTCTGAGAACCGCCTCAAGTTAGATATCAAACCAAATCAAGCATTGCCTTTTGTAGGCGTTGATATTTGGAATGCCTTTGAGCTCGGTTGGCTCAATAAAAAAGGGAAGCCCCAGATTGCTCTAGCGGAATTTCAGATTCCAGCCGACTCGCCCAACATGATTGAATCTAAGTCATTCAAGCTTTACCTAAATAGTCTGAATAGCGTACGCTTTGAAGATGAAGCGGAAGTGCGAGAAAGATTAATTGCGGATTTATCAGCAGTCGCTGGCAGCAAGATTGCTACTCGCATCAATCCAACTGAAGCAATCTCGAAAAAGGGAATGCAAGAAATGACTGGCGTTCTCATGGACCGTCTTGATATCGAGATCGACCCCAGCCTACCTGCAGACCCTGCTTTACTTGAAGTAAATGAATCCTTTGGACCAATCGAGCAATGCTTGGTCTCCCATCTACTTAAATCGAATTGCCCGGTGACTGGTCAACCTGACTGGGCGAGCGTACAAATTCGTTACCAAGGTCGCCCCATTTTGGAAGAAGGTTTATTGCGCTATCTCATCGGATTTAGACAAAAGGGTGAGTTTCACGAGCATTGTGTTGAGACCATCTTCACTGATATCAAGCGCCAGTGCAAACCAGAGAAACTTTCTGTCTATGCGCGTTACACACGACGTGGCGGCTTAGACATCAACCCCTTTAGAACTGATCACAATGCACCTTGGCCAGACAATACACGCCATGCAAGGCAATAACTAAGGCTCAAGCTCCTGTTTTGACGCTGCTACGCTGAGGCCATATATCAGCTCAAGATTTTTTTGAATACTGGGTGCTTGTGAGAAACAGCTTTTTACTAATGCCGGGTTTGCATACCAATCAACATCGCCTTTTGCCTCATCAATAAATGATTTCATAACAATAGCGCTATCGACATCATTGAGCCCTGCGGTCTTTAGTTTTGTAAAGCCTAAAGAGCAAGATTTTGCCAAATCCGAGCCTTCTGCTTTAGAAATACGTTGCAGCAAACTAGGAGCAGAGCTGTTTAAGATCTGCATAAAATTTTGACCTAAGCCCAGCATTTGAGAGTTCAAAATGTATTCGGAAGAAAGATTTTCTCTGCTTGCCAACCCCTCAATATGAGACGCCGCTGGATAAAACATGCTTCGAAAAAATTGAAACTCTAGTTTCACGGTAAATAGAAGTTGCTTTTCTGATTTAGGATCTTTTTGCAATCTCAGGATTTGCTTATCAGTCAAACTGCCAACGCTTTGATCAATTTTATAGACTGGGATTTCAACCGCTCGAATTCCCTGTCTCAATTCTGGCCAGCTAAAACTAACAGGCGCCTTGGCATCAACCATTCCCTGCAAAAGACTATTGGCTTTCTTTTGTGTCTCACCCACCACTGCATTGCCAACTGTTGCTGAAATCCCACCAATAGCGGCAGCTGAACCGCCAGTTGCCACCATTGCGGCAGCCCCCAATAGTAATTTGGCAGATCCGATGAAATCCTGGTTAGAGTCGCTCGAACTTCTCACATTGAGCACTATCGAAAGTGCGCCTGGGTTGAATATGGAATGGGTCCCCAGCACAGTCATTGGGACTACCGATAAAGGAGCGCTACTCAACGAAGCGCACTCAGAGCCACCCTCTCTGCCGTCAAAAGTAGCAATTGGAATTTCTAACTTATCGAGTTTACTTTTGAAGCCCTGCGTCACGACAGATAACACTAATTGTGTTTTATCTGACCCCCAAAAACTTCGACTCGCCATTTGAGTGCAACTGCTGACGGGAATCACCTCAGAGCTAATCGTGAGATATCCATCATTGCCTCGCCCATCATGCAGCCAATCTGGAGGCTCCCCTCTTACAAATGAGGGGTTCATATCTGGAAAGAAAAAAGCTGCTGCTAGGGATCGGTGGGGCAAAGCAATAATGCCAATGGCTAGGAATGCCAAAAGTGGAAATTTGTGTATCCCTAGCGATTTCATGGATTCATTTTAAGGTGAATACCGAAAACTCGAGATCATCTGCTCACTTAAAAAAAGAAAACCCCAGGAAGCGTTGGCTTGCTGGGGTAAATTGCTAGGCAGTCAAATGACCGCTATCGTCTGAATTAAAACGGAATATCGTCATCCATCGCGCCTAGGGATGCAGCATTTGAAGATGCTGGTGCAGATTGCTCAGCCGGCTTTGAGCGGCTATAGCTTTCACCACCATCACCACTGCCGCCTACTGGCTTACCACCAAGCATTTGCATTGTTTCTGCAACAATCTCAGTGGAATATTTTTCCTGGCCACTAGCGTCAGTCCATTTGCGAGTACGCAAACGACCTTCTACATAAACCTGTGAACCTTTTTTGAGATATTGACCGGCAATCTCTGCCAGTTTTCCAAAGAATGCAACGCGGTGCCATTCTGTGGTTTCTTTCATTTCGCCAGACTGCTTGTCTTTGTAACGATCTGATGTCGCTACTGAAATGTTTGTTACGGCGTCGCCGCTTGGCATGTAACGTGTCTCTGGATCGCGTCCTACGTTACCTACGATGATGACCTTATTTACCGAAGCCATGTTGTCTCCCGAAGAAAAATGCTGCTGTTATTACTACTAAAAATAAACTACTCGCTTTAATTAAACCAATGAAGCTACGGTTACGTCTTTACTACTGCATCCTTTGATTCCGAAGCCCTTGTTGGCATCGAACCCATCGACCAAGCAATTATAAGCCAGCATAAAAGCAGTGCCTCACCCATCACAAAGACCGATAAATCTCCATGGCTATCCATCAAATAACCCCCAATGACAGCGCCTGTAAAGAGGCCAATTGACTGGGTGGTGTTGTAAACGCCCAGCGCAGTGCCCTTAGATTCTTTGGCAAAACGAGAGACTAATGATGGTTGCAATGCCTCGAGTAAGTTAAAGCCTACAAAGTAAATTAATAAAGCAATTGCAATTGAAATAATCGAAGCAGTATTTGTAAAAAGAATTTCAGAAATAAACAGTAAAACAATTGCCAACAACAGAATTGTCCGCAACTGCTGCTTCTTTTCACCAAAAATCAGAATCGGCGCCATTAAGAAAAATGAAAGGAGCACTACTGGGAGATAAACCTGCCAATGGGATGCCAACGGCAATCCTGCCTGCACTAATAAACGCGGCACCACTAAGAACATTGCCACTTGAGTTGCATGCAATACGAATACGCCTGCATTAAGACGCATCAACTCAGGACGAAGAAATACTTCTTTCAAACTCGCTTGTTGGATTTTGGCTTCAGGCTTAGTACTGGGCAGGACGTAGTAAGCAACATACATTGCACCAACACCGAGCACCGCTAACACTACGAAAATTCCACTCAAACTAATCAAGCGATAAATTGGTGCAGCAATCACCAGCGACAGCGCAAATGAAAGTGCAATGCTGCCTCCCACCAAGGCCATCGCTCGAGTACGGACCTGCTCACGCGTTAAATCAGCAACCCAGGCAGAAATCGCCGCAGAAACTGCGCCAGCGCCCATTACTCCGCGACCGATAGCAATCCAGAGAAGATCGTCTTGAGCGGCGCAAATGAGGGCGCCCGCTACAAATAAAGAAAGTCCCCACAAAACGACTGGTTTTCGGCCAATTCGGTCAGAGAGCTGACCTAAAGGAATGTAGAAGCAGGCTTGGACAATATTGAAGATTCCGAGGGTTAAGCCAACCCACAGGGCGTGTTCACCGCCAGGCAAACCCCGCGCATGAATGCTGAAAACCGGCAAAAGCAGGAATAGGCCCAGCATACGGAGGCCAAAGATGCCTGCTAAGGCCAGAGTGGAGCGAAGTTCAGAAGGATTCATGGGAAAGGGCTATATTAACAAGTTACGCTAAAAAATCATGAATAACGAAATTAAGATCCGCGGTGCACGCACGCACAACCTCAAAAACATCAATCTAGATATCCCTAGAGAGAAATTGGTCGTTTTGACCGGCCTGTCTGGCTCCGGCAAAAGCTCATTGGCTTTTGACACCCTATATGCCGAAGGTCAACGTCGCTATGTAGAATCCTTATCTGCTTATGCCCGTCAATTCCTACAGTTAATGGAAAAGCCCGATGTCGATACGATTGAGGGCCTCTCCCCAGCAATATCGATTGAACAAAAAGCCACTAGCCACAATCCGCGCTCAACCGTGGGTACGGTTACCGAAATTCATGATTACCTGCGTTTATTGTTTGCTCGTGCTGGAACCCCGCATTGCCCAGACCACGACCTTCCTTTAGAAGCACAAAGTGTTTCTCAAATGGTGGATACCGTTTTATCGATGCCGGAAGATACTAAGCTCATGATCTTGGCTCCGGTAGTTAGCGAGCGTAAAGGTGAATTCGTCGATTTATTCCAGGACCTCCAGGCTCAAGGCTTTGTCCGATTCCGCGTTCGCTCTGGCGGCGGCACCACCAATACCGCCAAAGCAGAAATCTTTGAAGTAGATCAATTACCAGCACTCAAGAAAAACGATAAGCACTCTATCGAAGTAGTCGTAGATCGCATTAAAGTGCGCCCCGATATTCAGCAGCGCTTAGCAGAATCCTTTGAGACTGCCCTACGTCTTGCCGATGGCAAAGCGATGATCGTGAATATGGATACTGGCAAGGAGATGATTTTCTCCAGCAAGTTTGCCTGCCCCATCTGCTCGTATTCCTTACAAGAGTTAGAGCCACGCCTCTTCTCATTTAATAACCCGATGGGTGCTTGCCCATCCTGTGATGGTCTTGGCCATCAATCATTCTTTGATCCAAAACGTATTGTTGCGCACCCTGATTTATCACTGGCCTCTGGCGCCATCAAGGGTTGGGATCGTCGCAATCAGTTTTATTTCAAGCTCTTACAGACACTGGCAAAACATGGTGGCTTTGATGTCGAGAAACCTTTTGAGACTTTAAATAAGAAACAACAAGATCTCATTTTGCTGGGTTCTGGTGATGTCACCATCCCATTTGAATATATCAATGAGCGTGGCAAGAACAGTATTCGTGAGCACGCCTTTGAAGGCATTGTTGCTAACTTTGAACGTCGCTATCGCGAGACCGAATCTGCGACAGTGCGCGAAGAATTATCGCGCTATCAAAATGTGCAAACCTGTCCGGCATGTAGTGGTAGCCGTTTGCGTAAAGAAGCACGTTTTGTCAAAGTGGGTGACGGCAAACAATCCCGGGCCATTTATGAGATCAGCGCTCTACCGTTAAAAGAAGCGAAAGAATATTTTGAATCTCTAGAACTCAAGGGTGCTAAACGAGAAATCGCCGACAAGATTGTGAAAGAGATTGGTTCACGTCTACGTTTCCTCAATGACGTTGGCTTAGATTATCTTTCACTTGAACGCAGCGCCGACACCCTCTCCGGCGGCGAAGCGCAGCGTATTCGCTTGGCCTCTCAGATTGGCTCTGGCCTGACTGGTGTCATGTATGTATTGGATGAACCCTCCATTGGCTTGCATCAGCGTGATAACGATAGACTCATCGGCACCCTCAAGCACTTGCGCGATTTAGGCAATAGCGTATTGGTAGTGGAGCATGATGAAGATATGATTCGCGCCTCTGACTACGTGATTGATATTGGTCCTGGCGCTGGCGTACATGGCGGTGAAGTCGTTGCGGAAGGCACTCCAGCAGAAGTAGAGGCCAATCTAAAGTCCTTAACGGGTGCTTATCTATCTGGCCGAGAGTGGATTGCAGTTCCAGAAAAGCGCATCCCTGTAAATGATAAGTTTTTAGAAATCATCGGTGCGCGCGGGAATAACTTGCAATCGGTTCACGCCAAGATTCCAGTCGGTCTTTTAACCTGCGTCACTGGCGTATCTGGTTCTGGCAAATCAACACTGATTAACGACACTTTGCACCACGCAGTTGCACAGCATATCTATGGCTCGAATGCCGAGCCAGCAGCTCACGATGCAATTAAGGGTCTTGAAAATTTTGATAAGGTTATTAGCGTAGACCAATCTCCAATTGGTAGAACGCCTCGCTCTAACCCCGCTACTTACACTGGATTATTCACACCAATCAGAGAACTCTTCTGTGGTGTACCCGCTGCACGTGAGCGTGGCTATGAAGCCGGACGTTTTTCTTTTAACGTCAAAGGTGGTCGTTGTGATGCCTGCGAAGGTGACGGCGTCATTAAAGTAGAAATGCATTTCTTGCCAGACGTCTATGTGCCTTGCGATGTATGTCATGGCAAACGCTACAACCGCGAGACATTAGACATTCGCTACAAAGGCAAGAATATTCATGAAGTGCTCTCGATGACTATCGAGCAAGCCCATGAATTCTTTGAAGCAGTTCCGATTGTCAAACGCAAACTCAAAACCTTGCTCGATGTCGGTTTGGGTTATGTGAAATTAGGCCAAAGTGCTACGACCTTATCTGGCGGAGAAGCGCAACGCGTCAAACTTTCACTGGAACTTTCTAAGCGCGATACCGGCAGAACACTCTACATCTTGGATGAGCCAACCACCGGCTTGCATTTCCATGACATTCAATTGCTACTGACCGTACTTCAAACCCTGAAGAAACAAGGCAACACGATCGTCATCATTGAACACAATTTAGATGTGATCAAAACTGCCGATTGGATTATTGACTTGGGCCCTAAAGGTGGTGCAGGCGGTGGGCAGATCATTGCTACTGGCACACCTGAAGAAGTTGCAAAGAATGAGGCTAGCTTCACCGGCCACTACTTAGCGCCATTGCTAGCCCGCAAACCTGCGCCTGCAAAAAAGAAAAAATAATTCAGTAAACGTGAGTGGCTGGATGCACTCAGAGCAATTTGGATTCGGCTAAGTCAGTCGCCTCTGAATTGCCTGAGAGCACGAGGATATCGTTGGCTTGCAAACGCAAGTCCGGTGTGAGCTCCAACTTGACGTAGTCAGAGCCGCCCACTTTTCGCCTGACTGCTTGCACGCTCACACCTTCATTCTCAAGATGCAACTCTTCAAGAGTCTGGCCAATACTGGCCGACTCAGGCAGCAATGTGACTGAGTGCAAACGCCATGATTCTTTGGTGTCTACCTCATCGTCAACTCCACGGAAGTAGCCACGCAAAAGGCTATAACGAGCTTCACGTGCACTTGTAATGCGACGCACCACCTTGCGCATGGGCACGCCCATCATTAACAAAACATGGGACGCCATCATTAAGCTACCCTCAATTAACTCAGGTACAACTTCAGTTGCGCCAGCCGCTTGTAGCTTTGCCAAATCCGCATCGTCTTTTGTGCGCACCAATACCGTCATGCCAGGACGAAGATGCTCGACTTGATGCAATACCTTCAATGTTGCCGGAGTATCCGCATAAGTAATCACTACTGCCTTTGCTCTCGCTAAGCCTGCTGCAACTAAATAATTTTCTCGACTAGCATCGCCATAAACCACGTTGTCACCAGCAGCCGCGGCCTCTTTCACGCGATCTGGATCCATGTCTAAAGCAATGTAGGGAATTTTTTCTTGATCGAGCATGCGAGCTAAGCTTTGACCTGAGCGACCAAACCCACAAATGACGACATGGTTTTCCGTGCGAACACTTTTTGCAGCAACCCGCGTCAGCGCCAGTGATTGCAATAACCACTCATTACTAGAGAAGCGCATCGCAATACGATCACTGTATTGAATCAAGAAAGGTGCACCAAACATCGAGAGCAACATTGCTGCTAAGACTGCTTGACTCAAAGCGGGATCAATTAAATCTAAACCATCAATTTGGTTCAGCAACACGAAGCCGAATTCGCCAGCCTGCGCCAAACACAATCCCGTCCGTATAGAGATGCCAGGACTTGAGCCAAAAGCACGTGACAGCAATGCAATCAAACCAAACTTGAAAATCAGTGGCCCAATAAGCAAGAGCAAGACCAGCATCCACTGCTGATAGATCACTTCGAAATCAAGCAACATACCAACGGTAATAAAGAAAAGGCCTAAGAGCACATCCCTGAAAGGCTTAACATCCTCTTCCACCTGGTGACGATACGGCGTCTCCGCAATCAACATGCCTGCCAAGAAAGCACCAAGTGCTAGCGATAATCCAAAGTGCTCGGTCAACCCTGCCATGCCCAAAACAATGAGCAGGAGGTTCAGCATGAAGAGCTCTTGAGATCGCAACTTAGCAACTAAGCTAAACCAGCGACTCATCAAGGTTTGGCCGATCACAAAAATAAGTACAAGGGCTACTGTGATCTTGATCGATGCTGCAGTCAGCGCTAAAAATAGGTCTCCGGGATTTTTGCCAAGCGACGGTAACAAAATCAATAGGAAAACCACTGCCAAATCCTGGAACAGCAAAATACCAATGATGTTGCGGCCATGCTCAGTTTCGATTTCAGAGCGGTCAGAAATGAGTTTGGTGACGATGGCGGTGGAGGACATTGCCAAAGCACCACCTAGAGCAATGGCTGCCTGCCAGGAAATCGGATAAATCCAGTTCATCAGCAGGCTTGCTGGGACTGCTAGCAGCATGGTCAAAATAACTTGGCTACCACCCAAACCAAATACGATGGTTCGCATAGCCCGAAGCTTATGGAGGTTGAATTCCAAGCCAATTGAGAACATCAAGAAAACTACGCCAAATTCAGCCAAATACTTCACTGTGGCTGAATCATTGGCCAAACCAAGGGCATGCGGCCCAATCAGGACGCCAATGGCAAGATAGCCCAAAATAGGGGGTAGCCCAAAATAGCGGAAAATAACTACCCCGGCCACTCCGGAGGCCAGCAAGATGAGAGTTAACTGAAGGACTGACGGCATATACTCACCCCATGATAGCTAAGACTCGTGACCGAACCCTAAAGCTTGCGCGCGACACCCTCACAATTGAGGCTGCTGCACTGCACACTATGCGTGACCGCCTTGAAGGCGCCAACGCCGACGCCCTTGTGTTGGCGGTAGATCTTCTTCACTCCTGCAAAGGCCGAATTGTCGTTTCGGGGATTGGTAAATCAGGACATATTGCCCGTAAGATTGCTGCCACCTTTGCATCCACTGGCTCCCCCGCCTTTTTTGTACATCCTGCCGAAGCCAGTCATGGCGACCTGGGAATGGTCACACGTGATGACGTCTTTGTTGCCCTCTCTAATTCTGGTGAGACTGATGAGCTCCTCACCATCGTGCCCATCGTCAAGCGCACAGGAGCAAAACTCATTGCACTGACTGGTGCACCAAATTCCTCATTGGCAAAGCTGGCAGACGCCCATTTAGATACTAGCGTTGAGAAAGAGGCTTGCCCACTTAACCTAGCGCCAACCACCAGCACAACTGCAGCACTCGCTATGGGTGATGCTCTAGCGGTTGCCCTACTTGATGCTCGCGGCTTTCAGGCGGAAGATTTTCAGCGTTCCCACCCAGGTGGCCGCTTGGGTCGCAAGCAACTGATGCATGTCAGCGAAGTGATGCGCAACTTTGATGAGACCCCTAAGATTGCAATCTCCGCTTCCCTACAGGATGCCTTGCTAGAAATGACTGCAAAGCGCATGGGGATGGTGGTTACTTTAGACAAGGTGAATAAAGTTGCGGGCATTTTTACTGATGGTGACTTACGTCGCTTATTAGAGAAGAGCACCAATTTAGATGGCCTCACTTTAGAAAATGCAATTACTTCTGCACCGCGCACAATTCCTCCTGAACTGTTGGCAGAAGAAGCGATTGAGATGATGGAAAAACATCGCATCAATCATTTAGTGGTAACTGATACCAATGGGACACTACTTGGAGCTCTCAATCTCCATGACCTGTTTGCTGCCAAAGTTATTTAAGTCATCCTCTTTTCAATAATTTATTTACTAAATCACTCCCATGCCTAGCGCCTTTAATGCTCACCAAACCAACCCGCTGAGCCAATATCCACAAGCCTGGGACCGCGCTGGGACAGTTAAGCTGCTCGTACTCGACGTCGATGGCGTGCTGACGAATGGACAAGTATTTATTGGTGAGAATGGCAAAGAATCTTTAAAGGCTTTTGATATTCAAGATGGTTTAGGAATCAAGCTCTTAGAAAAAATTGGTATACCAACTGCCATCATCACTGGGCGCAGCTCCAAAATGGTTCTAGCCCGCTGCGATGAACTTGGCATCAAACACGTACACATGGGCGTCGAGAATAAAGCTGCGGCTCTAGAAAAGATTTTGCAATCACTTGAACTCAAGTCATCTGATTGCGCAGTGATGGGTGATGACTGGCCTGATTTTCAAATGATGAAGTCTGCGGGCTTAAAGGTCTGCCCCGCACAAGGCCATGATGCTGTGAAAGAGACCGCACACTTTGTCACTACTCGATCAGGCGGTGCTGGTGCAGTTCGCGAAGTCTGTGATCTGATATTGAAGGCGCAAAACCGCTATGAGGAACTACTAGCTCAGGCGCGTGCTTAAGGTCATTTTGCAATGGAACTGAATGCCCAACAAATCAAACTCAGTATCTGGCGTACTTTATTGCGCCTCATGCCTTTGATTTTGATGGGCACACTGACTCTTGTCACGTTTTGGCTGGTCAAGAAAAATGCTCCAACAGAAAAATCAGCCATCGAACGCGTGCGCTTACATGAGCCTGATTACACCATTACGAATGGCGCTCTATCTGCCCTCAATGAATTTGGTAATACGAAATACCGAGTGCTAGGTAAGAAAGTGATTCACTATGATGACGATGCTTCAATTGATATTGAAACACCTCGCATACGATTGTTCCCACCTGAGAAATCACCCATCACCGTCAAAGCGGATACAGGTCATTTGGATGGCGATCTGACAATTTTAGATCTCATTGATAACGCTGAAATATTTCGTCCGCCTCAAACTGCTACAGCAACCGAACCCGCAAGACCGCGCATGCTTGCACGCTCTTCTTACTTCAAGGTGCTTATCAACGACGATATCATTGAAACCGACAAACCTATTACGCTTGAGCAAGGAGTTTCTGTAATGCGCTCAACTGATGGCGGTGTATTTAACAACATTGAACAAAGCATGGTTTTATCTGGGCAAGTAAGAGGTCGCATTGAGCGCGTTCAACCTGGAGTACAGCCATGAGCCTATTCCAAAAACTCGCAATGTCACTTGCAGTCCTAGCAACTTTCTGTATTACAAGCGCTCATGCTGAAAAAGCTGATCAAGATAAGCCCATTGTTTTAGAAGCAGAAAAAGTTTCTGTGAATGACGTACAGCAGGTATATGAACTCGACGGTCAGGTGCTCTTAACCAAAGGCAGCATTTTGATTACTGGCGAGAAGGGCAATATCAAAGTTGATCCTGAAGGCTATGAATACGTTGATATCCAAGGCAATCCGGAATCCACTGCCAGCTTCCGACAAAGGCGTGAAGGGCCTGCCAACGAGTTTATGCAGGGTCGAGGTCAAACAGTCACTTACAACGCCAAAACTGAGCTACTGACACTCACTGGAGATGCCAGATTAAAACGTCTGCACAATATGCAAATGCTGGATCAATTACGCGGCTGGAAAATCGATTACGACGATGTCCTACAGCGCTATCAAGTCACGCCGCCGCCAAATGCTAAAGCAGAGGACCTGCCTTTGGCCAGGGCAATCCTTTCACCAAGAAGAAAAGCTACACTAGAGAAATGATCACGGATTCCAGTAGCACTCAAAAGCCAGCAACCCTCAGCGCTCAGCATCTTCAAAAGCGCTATGGATCTCGCACCGTAGTGCGGGATGTATCAGTCGAGGTCAAGTGTGGTGAAGTCGTTGGGCTCCTAGGCCCTAATGGTGCCGGCAAAACAACCTCTTTCTACATGATTGTTGGCCTAGTTCCCTTGGATGGCGGCAGCATTGTCTTGGATGGTACGGACATCACCCACCTACCTATTCATGAGCGGGCTCGTATGGGCTTGTCCTACCTTCCACAGGAGGCTTCTGTTTTCAGAAAACTGAATGTGGCTGAAAATATTCAGGCCGTATTGGAGCTTCAAGTTCAGGGCGGTAAACCATTAAGCAAAGCAGAGATAGCGCATCGTTTAGATGAGCTCTTGGGCGAACTCCAAATCAGTCACCTGCGTGATAACCCGGCACTCTCTCTGTCTGGTGGCGAACGTCGCCGTGTTGAGATTGCTAGAGCCCTAGCCTCTCAACCCAAGTTCATTCTGCTAGATGAGCCCTTTGCTGGCGTTGACCCGATTGCCGTTGGAGAAATCCAGCGAATTGTGCGATTCTTGAGAGACCGCCAGATTGGTGTCCTCATCACAGACCACAACGTTCGAGAAACTTTAGGCATTTGCGATCACGCCTACATCATCAGCGAAGGTAGCGTGCTGGCAGAAGGCAAGCCAGACCAAATCATTGAGAATGATGCCGTTAGAAGAGTCTATCTAGGCGAAAATTTCCGTATGTAAATATTCAGAGTTTTTCGAATATTTATTAAATAAACATGATCTGCCCCCTTGGTTTTCAGCAAAATCGCTGATACGCTGGAGGCTCATGAAGTTCATTTCCATATAAACAAGTAGAACATTGCAAGGGGCCTGCTGCGCACCCCGGGTAATTATTTGCGCATGCATTTTGTTTTGCTATGAATAGGAGCTGCTGATGAATCTGAAAATTAATAGCCGTCATGTTGAAGTTACTCCAGCCATGCGTTCCCACCTTGAGGCTGGGTTAGCAAAAATTCGCAAACACTTTGACCACGTCCTTGATGCCTCCGCATTTTTAATTGTTGATAACGCCAAAGAAAAAAATCTTCGTCAAGCAGCAGAGATCACTATTCACCTCAAAGGTAAGGAACTTTTTGCCGAAGCCCATAACGCCGATCTTTACCATGCAATGGATGCAGTGGTCGATAAACTGGAGCGTCAAGTCGTCAAGCACAAAGAAAAGATCCAAGACCACCATCACGAAAAGCATTTTGAGTGATTCTTGGCGTCAGGACACCTATAATCAACCGACATGAATGCCCTGACCGATCTTTTCGCTTTAGACCGCATTGCCTTAAATAGCCCCTCTAAAAATCGGGCTGAGGCATTTGCGGCCGTAGGACAACTGTTTGCCAAGCAAGCGGGATTGGAGGCTGAGGCAATTGTTGGCTTCTTAAATGCTCGCGAAGACTTGGGCTCTACTGCTTTGGGCGCTGGCGTTGCCATCCCCCATGGTCGAGTCAAAGGGCTGAAGAGTCCAATTGCTGCATTCGTGAAGTTAAAAGATCCAATTGAATTTGCCGCGCCCGACGGTGAGGCAGTCTCTATTTTGATTTTTTTGCTTGTTCCAGAAAAAGCAACTCAGCAACATCTAGAAATTTTGTCATCAATTGCACAACTCCTATCTGACCAAGACGCTCGTAAATCGCTTGCCTCAGAAGAAAGCCCAGAGAAGGTGTGCCAGCTGCTTCAAACCTGGGGCTCAGCTTGACCACTCAACCTTTACTCCTTGAGGGAGTTACGGCCCAACAAATCTTTGATGACAATGTCTCAGACTTAAAGTTATCCTGGATTGGCGGCCTAGAAGGCGCAGACCGTAAATTTCTGCCTGAGGCTGTTAAAGCGGCTGCAGCTAGCTCAGACTTAGTGGGTCACTTAAATCTGATTCACCCAAGCCGTATTCAGATTTTTGGTGAGCAAGAGGTTGACTATCATGCCCAGCTGGAACAAAAGCAAAGACAAGATCAGATCTCGAGCTTAATTTCCAAAACACCGCCCTGTGTGATTGTGGCCGATGGGAAAACAGCCGATGCAGATCTACAACTGTTCTGCCAAAGATCCTCTACCCCGCTCTTTACAACAGCCATCTCAGCAGCTGAGGTGATTGATCACTTGCGCACCTATCTCACAAAAATTGGCGCGCCCCAGATTACGATGCATGGTGTCTTCATGGACATCCTAGGTTTAGGCGTCCTCATCATGGGTGAATCCGGCTTAGGCAAGAGCGAATTGGGCTTAGAGTTAATTTCTCGCGGTCATGGTTTAGTAGCAGATGACGCAGTGGATTTTGCTCGCCTAGGGCCAGACTACATTGAAGGCCGCTGCCCTGTGATCCTACGCAATCTCTTGGAGGTGCGTGGGCTAGGTTTATTAGATATCCGCACCATTTTTGGTGAAACTGCTGTGCGTCGTAAATTGAAATTACGTTTGATAGTGCAGCTCGTTCGTCGCAACGATGGCGAATTTGAGCGCCTTCCACTGGAAGCTCAGCATATTGATGTGCTGGGAATTCCAATTAGAACCGTCAAAATTCAAGTGGCCGCAGGACGCAACTTAGCAGTTCTCGTAGAAGCTGCAGTGCGCAATACTATTTTGCAACTACGTGGCATTGATACCTTAAAAGAATTTATGGAGCGTCAGCGTTTGCAAATGAATGCTGAGGCAGAGTCCACAAAATCACAAGGTCGACTCATCTAATATGCAAATCAATCTGATTACCGGTATTTCCGGCTCAGGTAAATCCGTTGCGCTGAGGGCCTTTGAAGATGCAGGCTATGACTGTGTAGACAACCTACCGGTCACCCTCTTAGAAAATCTCATCACCACACTAGAGAGTGAAAAAAGTGAACGCGTTGCAGTAGCTATTGATGCCCGCCGTGGTCAGTCAATTGCTGAACTGCCTCAAATCTTAGAAAACCTCCGACGCAACCATCAAGTACGAGTTGTTTTCTTGAATGCGGATACCAATACACTCATTCAGCGTTTTTCTGAGACCCGTCGGCGTCACCCACTCTCTGGAAAAACACAAGAAACTCAAGAAGCCACTCTGATAGAGGCAATCGATAAAGAGCGTAGCCTGCTTGAGCCATTGCGTACACAAGCTCATAGTATTGATACCAGCAATCTACCGGCTCACGCCCTGCGCTCCTGGATACAGGATCTTCTCAAAGATAAACCACAAGGCCTCACTGTGATTTTTGAATCTTTTGGATTTAAAAAAGGTTTGCCAAGTGAAGCCGATCTTGTCTTCGATGTGCGCTGTTTACCAAACCCCCACTATGACAAAGCTTTGCGCCCCCTGTCGGGAAAAGACCAAGCTGTTCGCGAGTTCTTGGAAAAAATTCCTGAAGTAGTGAGCATGGAAAAAGATATCACTGCTTTTATCGAAAAGTGGTTGCCGCACTATATTGCAGATGGACGCAGCTACCTTACGGTTGCGATTGGTTGTACAGGCGGGCAACATCGATCTGTTTATTTGGTGACACGCCTTGTTGAGCACTTCCAAGAACAGAAAGATTTGGCAGCACTTCAGATTAATTTCTTGACTCGCCATCGCGAGCTAGATTCAATCCCTGCAGCAGCAATTTGATTGGTTGAGGTAAGCCGTATTTTCCTAGCTGACGCAAGGGAACCCACTGCAAGTCATCGCCTGAGAATTTCATAGCATCACTTGATGTCACTTGCCAAATCTGCATCCATAAACGTCGATGCGTAAAAACATGTTTAATCTCTACTCCTCGCTCAATGGATTTACAACCCTTTGCAATGCTGGAGATCTTTTCATCTGGTAGCACTAGCTGAAATAATTCTTTCACAGTTAAATCCACTGAATGGTTGGCCGAAGGTTTGGAGTTTTTTTCTTTGGCTCTCCAAGTAGACTCTGGCAAAGACCATAGCCCGCCCCAGATAGCTTTTTCAGGACGCCTTTGTAGTAAAACCGAATCGCCATGCCTGAGCAACAACATGTCGCAATTAAATTCAGGGGATTTTGCTTTGATTACTTTACGAGGCAATAGCAATACTTGATCACTGAGATTAGCTTGGCATTCTTTTGTAAATGGACATTTCTTTTCGCCACCCAAACACACAGGCTTGCGAGAGGTGCACCAAGTTGCCCCAAAATCCATCAGCGCCTGCGTATAGACGGGCATATCCACAGCTTTTTTAGGAAGGAGTGTTTTGGCCAGTAACCACAATGCATCGCTTACTGATTTTTCTTGAATGGCGCCCTCTATGCCAAATAGTCTTGCCAAAATCCGTTTGACGTTCGCATCCAGAATTGGCGCCCGCTCATGAAATGCAAAAGCCGCAATGGCGCCTGCAGTCGATCTACCAATACCCTTAAGTTGCTCGAGTAATACCGGATCAGCAGGAAACTTTCCTCTAAACTCCCCCATAACTTGCTTGGCACAAGCATGAAGATTGCGAGCACGTGTGTAATAGCCGAGCCCCGCCCATTCTGCCAAGACATCATCTAGTGGTGCAGTAGCCAACTTCTTCACCGTCGGAAAACGTTTCATAAAGCGGGGGTAGCGCTCTAGAACAGTAGCGACCTGAGTTTGTTGCAACATGATTTCAGAAACCCATACCGCATAAGGATCTCGAATACTTTGCCATGGCAAGCCTTGGCGCCCGTCCTTGCCATGCCAAGCAATCAGCTTGGTAGCGAAGTGCTTGATCAGCGTTTCTGACATTGGGGGCAAAAATAAGTAGAGCGCTGACCCTGGACTATTTGCTTAATCGGCGTCTTGCATACCTTACAAGGCTGGTCTTTACGATCGTAGACTTTGGTTTGCACCATGAAATGTCCTGGATCGCCCTCGCTATTCACAAAGTCTTTCAAAGTACTACCGCCCGCAGCTATCGCTTTTTTCAAAATCAATCTCACTGCAGTAGCGAGTCGGGAGCACTGCGGACGTGTTAATTTTCCAGCAGCCTTTGCCGGATGAATGCCCGCCTCGAACAAGCTTTCCGAGCAATAGATATTGCCAACACCCACTACCGCTTGCCCCGCCAATAAAAACTGCTTTACCGCAACACTGCGCTTGCGCGAGGATTGATATAAGACATCTGCGCCAAGCTCACCTTCAAAGTCTGCTGAAAAAGGTTCGACCCCGAGTTTTTGCAAGAGTACATTACCCTCAATTGGCCCCTTCGATTTTGAGTGCCATAAAACTGCGCCAAACTTTCGGGGATCATGGAGACGCAAGCTTAGCTTGCCAAATTCAAAGGTCACGCGATCATGCGACTTCAAAGGATCGCCAGCAGGAAGCACGCGCAATGTTCCTGTCATGCCCAAGTGCAGCAATAGGTATCCAGTATCCAACTCCATTAAAAGATACTTGCCACGGCGCTCTATTCCCAAAACTTTCTGGCCAGAAAGTAAAGTATTGAGATTGCTGGGAACCGGCCAACGCAAACGACCATCAATAATTTTGACCGCACTCACCCTACGGCCCTCTAAGTGGGGTGCGATACCCAAGCGGGTAACTTCGACTTCTGGGAGTTCTGGCATAAATGGATTGTAGATTCGCGGATTAGAATGTGCTCATGACCAAATTTTCATTAAAGCCTTCTTTAAGGGTCTTATTGCTCGCGGCTGGACTTGGCTTAGGCCTTTCCTCCAGCCATGCCATTGCCAAAAATGGCAGTCTAGATAGCGGCCAAGCCATCTTTGAGGTCTTGGCCTCCGAAATTGCTTTGCAACGCGGTGAAGCTGGCCTGGCATACACCACCTACTTGGAGCTCGCCCGCCAACTCGAGGACCCTCGTTTGGCACAAAGGGCCATGGAGATTGCCATTACTGCAGGCGCGCCCGATCTGGCGCTACAAGCGGCTCAAACTTGGGATGGTCTAGCTGGACCCAAGCAAACCAAGCCCAAGGAAGTACTCGTCACACTCTTGATCCTGAATCAACGCTGGTCAGATGCAGTCAAGCCTGCTATCTCCCTTTTGAATCAGCAGACACCGGCGCAACGTGAAAACACTTTGCTACAGATTCAGTCGCTACTAGCTAAAGCAAGCGATGAATCAGAAGCCTTAAGAGCTTTTTACGAAATCGTCTCAACATTAAAGCCAGAGCCAAAAGATCCTGGACTGCTCTACACCTTCGCAATGTCAGCTGAAAAGTCTGGGCACATTGATGTAATGGAGAAAACTTTGCGCGAGATCTTGCGCAAGAATCCAAACGACGTCAATAGTCTGAATGCACTCGGATACTCACTAGCTGATCGTAATCAGAATTTACCTGAGGCATTTAAGCTCATTAGCAAAGCGCATCAACTCTCGCCTAGAGATGGTTTTATTTTAGACAGTCTTGGTTGGGTGAACTTTCGTATGGGCAAAAATGCACTTGCGCTTGAACAACTACAACAAGCATTTAACTTAAAGCCTGAAGCAGATATTGCCGCACATATTGGCGAAGTCTTGTGGGTTATGAATCGCCCAATTGAAGCGGAAGATATGTGGCGCAAAGGGCAGCAACTTGATGCCAACAACCCCACCCTCAAAGAAACTTTGAAGCGCTTAAAGCCAGACTGGTCAGTCGCAGATACAGCCCTCAAAGGTACATGGGATGGGCGATTCGCGGTCAAAGTCACTGGACTCACCGAAAGCAAAAATCAAGGTGGCTCAGGTGGATTTACTTTGACTCAAGACGCGCTGACTGATGTTCTAGAAATTCGCAATCCAGTGGGTGGATCGATCGCCAAAATTACGATTAAACCTGGTGAGGCAATTCTGGAGCGCGACGGTCAACTTACGACAGCGATTGATGCCGACACCCTCATTCAAAATACATTAGGACTTCCGCTACCTGCGCGTGGTTTATCCGACTGGTTGCGCGGACAAACTCGTCCTGGTAGCAATGCGAGCGTTGAAAGAAATGCAAAAGGTCAGGTGAGCAAAATCACACAAGACGGCTGGACCCTCAATTACAACTGGGGCGATTCTCAGCATTTGGAAAAACTCACAATGAATCGCAGTTCCAATATCGGATCGATTGATATCCGCTTGGTGTTTGACACTCCAAATGAGTGAAGTGTGAATGACGAGTAATACCTTAGAGCTGCGTTGCCCCGCAAAGATCAATCTCTTTTTGTACATTGTTGGACGCAGAGGAGATGGATATCACTTGTTGCAATCTGTTTTTCAGTTAATAGATTGGTGCGATGTCGTTACCCTAAAGCTGATTCCGGAAAATGAGGTTCGCCGTATCAACCCGATTTCTGGAGTCCCCCCTGAGCAAGACTTGGTCGTTCGTGCAGCCCAACTCCTCAAAGCGCACTGCAAGATTCATCAAGGGGTTGAGATTGGCCTCAAGAAACATATTCCAATGGGAGCCGGCCTAGGTGGTGGATCCTCAGATGCAGCATCTACCCTCATTGGTCTTAATACGCTTTGGGATCTGCGTCTCGATATCCCCACCCTCTCCCAGCTTGGCCTAAAACTCGGGGCAGATGTGCCATTTTTCATCTTTGGCCAGAATGCCTTTGTTGAGGGGATTGGTGAGAAATTACAGGCAATTTCCCTGGAAACCCAAGACTTTGTAGTGATCTTCCCCAATCAGGGGATAGCTACTGCACAGATTTTTCAAGACCCTCAATTGACCCGGGATCACGCTCCGATTACAATAGATCGCTTTCTTGCATCGCCAAGGTCATATCAGTCAAATGACTGCCAGGCAGTAGCGGTGCAGAAATGTCCTGAAGTGAAGCAAGCATTAGATTGGATTTACAAGGCAATGCCAAACTCGGCGCCTTGCATGTCCGGCTCCGGAAGCAGCGTATTTGCCGCCTTAGACCCTAAGACGGACACCGCAAATCTGGAAAATCTTCTGCAAAATCTTCCAAAAGGATGGATAGGTCGAATTGTTCGGGGGCTAAATAAAAATCCCGCTTACAATTTGATTTCTTCAGATTGACCTGTAGGGGAATCGCCAAGCTGGTTAAGGCACTGGATTTTGATTCCAGCATGCGAAGGTTCGAATCCTTCTTCCCCTGCCAACTACTGTAGATACGACCAAAAGACATCCATTCGACCCCTACCAAAATTCCAAAATCACCTATGTCCGCCCCAATGAACGCTGATTTACTGACTCTTTTCACAGGCAATGCAAATCCGGTTTTGGCCCATGCGGTAGCCAAAGAGCTCAATCTCCCGATGGGGAAAGCATTTGTTGGTCGATTCTCTGACGGTGAAATCCAGGTAGAAATTCAAGAAAACGTTCGCGGTAAGAACGTGGTTGTTATCCAATCCACTTGCGCGCCAACGAACGATAGTTTGATGGAGCTCATGATCATGATTGATGCCCTAAAACGAGCATCAGCAAGCCGCATAACCGCAGTGATCCCTTACTTCGGTTACGCTAGACAAGATCGTCGCCCACGCTCAGCTCGAGTTGCGATCTCTGCCAGAATCGTTGCAAACATGCTTCAGTCCGTTGCTGGCGTTGAGCGCGTTTTAACCATGGATCTCCATGCTGACCAAATTCAGGGTTTCTTCGATATTCCAGTAGATAACATTTACGCTTCCCCTGTTCTATTGGCTGATTTAGAAGCTCAAAAAACTAAAAAAGACCTCATCATCGTTTCGCCAGATATCGGCGGCGTGGTTCGCGCCCGTGCGATGGCCAAGCAATTAGGCACAGATTTGGCGATTATTGATAAACGCCGCCCTAAGGCAAACGTATCAGAAGTAATGCACCTTATCGGCGAAGTAGAAGGCCGTCATTGCGTGATCATGGATGACATCATCGATACCGGCGGAACGCTCTGTAAAGCTGCTGAGGCGCTTAAAGAACGTGGTGCTAAGGGTGTTACCGCTTACTGTACTCATGCCGTCCTTTCTGGCGGTGCTGTGGCTCGTATTGCCGCCTCCGAATTAGACGAATTAGTTGTTACCGACACTATTCCATTGACCGCAGAAGCGATGAAAATTGCCAAAATTCGTCAATTGAGCGTTGCCCCCATCCTTGCTGAGACCCTTTCCCGCATTAGCAAGGGTGACTCAGTAATGTCGATGTTCGCCGAATAAGCCAAAAATAGCGTTTCCACCCCTGTTTTTGGCAGTTTTGAGCCTTTTCTAGGCAAAAACTGTCATTCCCACGATATAATCAAAGGCTTTTCTGTTTGGTCGCGAACGGAAATTAACCTTAATTTAGGAATTCGATATGAAAGTAGTAGCCTTTGAAAGAAGCGTACAGGGAACGGGTGCGAGCCGCCGTCTGCGCAACTCCGGCAAAACTCCGGGCATTATCTACGGCGGTAAAGACGCCGCAACTGTAATTGAGTTGGATCACAACGCACTGTTCCATGCTCTCCGTAAGGAAGCATTCCACTCATCTATCCTTGATCTCGAAATCGGCGGCAAAGCACAAAAAGTGTTGTTGCGCGATTACCAGATGCATCCATTTAAGCCTTTGGTTCTGCATATCGACTTCCAGCGCGTTTCTGCGACTGAAAAAGTTCACATGCGCGTTCCATTGCACTTCATTAACGCTGACACTTCAGCTGCAGTGAAATTGCAAGGCGCTGTAATCAGCCACATCTCCACTGAATTGGAAGTATCTTGCTTGCCAGCAGACCTGCCAGAATTCATTGAAGTGGATCTGAACAAAATTGAAGTTGGTCATGGTATCCATGCTAAAGACATCGCATTGCCAAAAGGCGTTACCTTGGTATTGCATGTTGAGCAAGAGAACCCAGTATTAGCTAACGCACGTATCCCAGCAGTTAAATCTGCTGATACTGAAGCTGCTCCTGCAGCTGCTGCGGCTCCTGCTGCTGAAGCCCCAAAGGATAAAGCTTAATTATTTAAGCCCCATCTTTGCGACAGAGGAAGCCCGCTTACAAGCGGGTTTTCTTTTTTGCGGAAATACTCTTATCCTTAAGCACACATCATGACTAAATTAATTGTTGGCCTTGGCAATCCCGGCGAAGAACACATAGAAGATCGGCACAATGCTGGCTTCTGGTTTGTTGACGCCCTTGCAAAACAATTGAGTGCCCGCTTTGAAACTGAAAAACGTTTTCATGGGAAAGTAGCAAAGGCTAAATGGGAGGGTGAAGATCTTTTCTTACTTAAGCCCAGCACGTATATGAATCTCAGCGGTCAGGCTGTAGGAGCACTATGCCGCTTTCACAAAATTACACCCAAAGATGTACTGGTAGTTCAAGATGAGCTTGACCTCAAGCCCGGTACTGCACGCATCAAACTCGGTGGCGGCACCGGTGGGCACAACGGCTTAAAAGATATTCAAGCCCATCTAGGAACACCTGAATACTGGCGCCTGCGCCTGGGTATTGGTCACCCACGAGATCTCGCTGCAGAAGGTGCGCGCGTAATGGACGTTGCTGACTATGTATTGAGAAGGCCTTTGCAGGCAGAGCAAAAACAGATTGATGCCAGTATTGAAGATGGCTTAAAAATTCTCGGATTATTTATGAAGGGCGATACCCAGTCAGCAATGTTGGAGTTGCATTCAAAAACGAATTAGGGCACTACTTTGTAGCTAGGGCTTTTTTGGCAACAGTTAAGGCTTGATACTTCGCCATGAGTTGCGTTTGATTTTCTGGAAAGGCGGGGTTCAGTGGAATACAGTCAACTGGGCAAACCTGCTGACACTGTGGCGCATCGTAATGACCCACACATTCAGTGCACTTATTGGGATCAATCTCGTAAATCTCCAGACCCATATAGATTGCATCATTCGGACATTCAGGCTCACACACGTCACAATTGATGCATTCGTCCGTAATCATTAAAGCCATATTGTTACCAAATAGCCTTACTCTTTATTTTGATTGGTAGTTGCGATTTTTTTGACCAGCCACTTTTCTACAGATGGGAATACAAACTTACTCACATCTCCACCCATCGAAGCAATTTCACGAACAAAGGTTCCAGAAATAAATTGATATTGGTCTGATGGCGTCAGGAATAGTGTCTCAACATCAGGCAATAAGTAACGATTCATGCCAGCCATCTGAAACTCGTATTCAAAATCAGAGACTGCACGCAAGCCACGCACGATCACCCGCGCATTATGTTCGCGGGCAAAGTCTTTTAATAAGCCCTTAAAACCAACAATCTTCACATTGGAATAATGACCCAAGACTTCCTTGGCAATTTCAATGCGCTCTTCCAGAGTAAAGAAAGGGCGCTTGCTACGACTATCGGCAACACCAACAATCAGTTCCCCAAAAATACTGGAGGCACGACGCACTAAGTCCTCGTGACCACGAGTAAAAGGATCAAATGTTCCAGGGTATACGGCAACAGTCATAACGCTCCTAAGGCTTTTTCAGCTACAGGCAAGAGTTTAGTCCCTCTTCGATCGAAATAGACAAGCTTTTACCTGCCCAGCCTCTAAGTATTTTCCACAATGCCAGTCCGGCACCAAAGCTTCGATCTGCTCACGTAAGCGACTGGCCGGAAACTCCACGTAAATCCCCCCGCCAGCGCTGTCATCGCAAACGCGAGCAGCCTCTATCAGCGCCTGGTTTAATAAGCCCTCTTCCTGAAAGGGTGGATCTATAAAAATTAGATTGCTTGAGCGATCGGCCTGTTGCTTTAAAAACTCCAAACTATCTCTGTGAAAAATCTGCACTACTCCAGGAGCAGGAGATGACTGTAGCAAAACAAAGTTTGCCAAAAGCCTTGAATGGGCCTTCTTATCTTTTTCAAGCAAGGTAACTGAATGGGCATGCCGTGAAGCTGCCTCAAAACCTAAAGCACCAGTACCAGCAAATAGGTCCAAGCAACGCAAGCCCACCAGATCCTGCCCAAGCCAATTAAATAAGGTTTCGCGAACACGATCTGTAGTGGGACGTAGACCGGCTAGATCCAGTACGCTCAGCAAACGACTACGCCACACCCCACCAATAATGCGAATTTTTTGAGGCGGCTCGGAACGCTTAACCAATGCAGTGGGCTTTACTGACTTATTTATTTTTAGCTCCCAAGACCACAATCTTCATCCGATCCATAGCTAAGTATTTTTGGAATGCTGTCTTGACTTGCTCAAGGCTCACTGATTCCACTTGCCTAGTCCAAACCTCCATGGTGTCGAGAGGTAAATTATTCCAGGCAATAGATGACACGTTATCCAGCAACTTACGGTTGTTATCAATCCTTAAGGGGTAGCCATTTACGAGATTAGCTTTGGCCGCATCGAGCTCAGATTGCGTAGGGCCATTAGTAACAAATTGCGCAATGGTCGTGCTCAACACATCTAGCGCTAAGGTAGCCTGATCATTCTTCGTTTGCAGACCTGCTTGAAAAATTCCCGCATCTTTACCAGGAGCAAAGTAACTAAACACGCTATAGGCAAGACCCCGTTTTTCCCGAACCTCAGACATGAGACGTGACACAAAACCGCCGCCGCCCAAGACATAGTTCCCTACCAGTAGCGGGAAGTAATCTGGATTACTTCTAGTTACCGCAGTCATCCCCATAGCAATATGCGCTTGCTGCGAATCAAATGGAATGGCGACTTCACGTTGACTTAAAGGCTCCAC
Source organism: Pseudomonadota bacterium (assembly GCA_041179645.1). GTDB lineage: Bacteria > Pseudomonadota > Gammaproteobacteria > Burkholderiales > Burkholderiaceae > Polynucleobacter. Next base: position 60,631 of record JBEGSZ010000002.1, on the reverse strand, counting down.
TGGTGAGCGCTCAAAATCTGGCAACCTGGCAATAGCAGATCCAGACTGGGGCACTCTTTGCAATAAACCTTGAACAATTTCAGCGGCCTCTGCTGTACTCACATCACCCACAATACTGACAATCATGCGATCGCCGCGGTAAAACTGTTTATGAAACTGCTGCAAGTCAGTTGCGCTGATATTAGCAATAGTTTGTACAGTAGGCGAATTAGCTAAAGGGTAATCTCCATAAACCAATTTTCTAAAACGGCGATCCAAAACAGATTCTGGTTTTGTCTCTGACTCTAATAATGCAGTGGTCATTCTTTGCTTCTCACGTGCCAAGATTTTGGCATCGTAAGTAGGTGCGCTCAACATGGCGGATACCAATTGAACAGCGCGGTCACGTAAATCTTTACGACTTAAAGTTCGAATACGCATAATGGCACGCTCACCGCTGACAGAGACCCCAAGATTTGCGCCTAAGTCAGCAAGCTCATCAGCGATCTGTGCCTCAGTCAATAAACCCTTCTCGGACTTGGCACCATAGTTCATCAACTGTCCAACCACAGTAGCTAAGCCACTCTTTGCCACCGGATCATAACGATCGCCCGCATCAATGCTGATTTCAATATCCACCATAGGCAGCGCTTTAGTTTGAACTAAATAAGCTTGCGCAGACTTAAATGAATCCAACTTTTCTATGGGCAATATTGCATGAGCAGATGCCATCATTCCTAGCATCAGTGTGATTGTGACGCTAGCTTGCTTGATGAATTTATTTGGCAACATGATTGCCTCCTTGCTTATTCTCACCAGACTTGCGAGCCTGTGGATCTAATACGGCAACTGTCAAGCCTTCATCGACCAGATATTTTTTTGCAACAGCTTGTACTTGCGTCGGAGAAATTGCCTGCATTCTCTCTAGCATCACATCAATATCGCGCCAAGAGAATCCTGACATTTCTGTAGTACCAATTTCCATTGCTTGGCCAAAGATCGAATCACGTTTATAGATTTGATCAGACAGAATGCGTACCTTGATACGTTTGAGTTCTGACTCCAGAATTCCTTTATCAGCAACCTCTTTCAAGGCCTTCCGAATGCTGCTCTCGGCCTGCTCTACTGTTTTTCCTTTGGCCATACTAGTACTAATTAAAAAGAGTTCTGGCCCTCTGGAGACCATGTCGTAACCTACGCCAACATCGTTCACTACACGCTCTTGCTTTACCAGTGTGCGATTCAAACGCGCGTTGTCGTAACCATCCAGCACCGCAGCTAAAAGCTCGAGCGCATAAGGCTCATCATCATCTAACTTTCCTACTTGCAACTTAGGAACCTTCCAGGCCATCGCTAGCTGTGCACTATCTGCGGGTGCCTTAACCTGAACTCGCTTAATCCCTTTTTGCGGCGGCTCGATCTGTGGTTTACGTTCGGGCAACTCTCTTGCAGAAGCAACTCCATAATATTTTTCTACTGCCTGTAACATAGCTTTAGGGTCAACATCACCTGCAATCACGACTGTAGCGTTATTAGGCCTGTACCAACTGCGATACCAATCACGTGCATCAGCAGCCTTCATATTAACTAGGTCATTCATCCAGCCAACTACTGGATGGCGATAGGGTGAACTCATATAAGCAGTAGCCATGAGAGATTCATTCAGCAGGCTACTTGGGTTATCTTCAGTGCGTAGACGACGCTCTTCCATCACCACCTGAATTTCTTTTAAAAACTCTGCATCATCAAAATTGAGATTGGACATGCGATCAGCCTCTAGCTTCATCACTTGATCTAGCTTGGACTTTTCTACCTGCTGAAAATAGGCTGTGAAATCGCGAGAGGTGAAAGCATTTTCTCGACCACCAACTGCAGCAACCAAACGTGAGAATTCGCCTGACTTCACTTTGTCAGTGCCCTTAAACATCATGTGCTCGAGCACATGAGCAACTCCAGTTTTGCCATTGACCTCATCCATCGAGCCAGCGCGGTACCAAACCATGTGTGCGACCGTAGGTGCGCGATGATCCTCACGCACTATTAACTTAAGACCGTTCGAAAGAGCAAATTCGTGGGTGTTTGCTTGACCTGCGTCTGTGGCCGCCCAGGCGCTGGGACAGCAGAGCATCAAATAGAAAGAAAAACGCAATAAAATGGAGCGCATCTGTAAGATCACCTATCCCAAGTATTTAATTGATAAGATGCAAGGATTAAATTGTATCGATTATGTTCGGCCTACGTAAAACCCTCGGATCCCTATTTAAATCCAATCAGACTGATGAAGCCTGGTTTGATGCCCTAGAAGAATCTCTCATTCTGAGCGACGTGGGTCTCCCTACGACTGAACAATTAATTAGCAAACTTCGTAGAGCCGCCAAATCAGAGAAAGCCAATAGCCCAGAAGACTTGAAGCAGCTACTCATCCAAGAGGTGACAAGTCTTCTTCAGCCTTTGGAGCCAAACCCCAATCCCTTATACGTGCATGAGCAAAAGACCACACCAGAGGTATGGCTAGTTATTGGCGTTAATGGTGCAGGCAAGACCACCACCATAGGCAAACTCTGCAAACTCTTTCAGTCACAAGGCAAATCTGTCTTACTGGCGGCTGGAGATACTTTCCGTGCAGCGGCACGCAACCAGCTCCTTGAGTGGGCCGGTCGTAATCAGGTAGACGTCATCATGCAAGAGAGCGGTGATGCTGCAGCAGTCGCGCACGATGCCATTCATGCGGCGATTTCTCGTAAGAGCGATATTCTGATTATTGATACCGCAGGAAGGCTGGCTACTCAAGACCATCTCATGGAAGAGTTGAAGAAGGTTAAAAGAGTCATCGGGAAGGCCCTTCCTGGGGCTCCTCACCAGACTTTGCTCGTTCTTGATGGCAATACCGGTCAAAACGGTTTAAGCCAAGTGAAGGCCTTTCATGCTGCTTTAGGGCTTTCCGCCCTAATCGTGACAAAGCTGGATGGCACTGCCAAAGGTGGGGTGATCTGCGCGCTTGCTCACACCCTTAATAATGGGTCAAAACCAGCGGTTTTGGCCTTGGGTAAAGGTGAGGGAATTGATGATTTAGCCCCTTTCACTGCCACCCAATATTCTTCTGAATTATTCAATTAAATCAAAGACTTATAGAGGTAAAAAACCATTAGCACTCTCTTGACAAGAGTGCTAAAATAGAACTCTATTAATACCTAAAATATATAAAAAGAAAATGGTTCAAAAGAAAGCATACAAACCGCAATTGCAAGCAAGGCAAACGTTGCCAGCAGCGCAGACTGCTGCGGCTTCGCTTGCCTTTCCAATGCTGCCTTCCCTTGGGGTTGGCACGCTCGACTCTTATATCTCGTACGTAAATCGCGTACCCATGCTCAGCGCCGCTGAAGAGCTTCACCTCGCGCAAGAATTTCGTCGTACTGAAAATGTGGATGCTGCGAAAACTTTGGTTCTCTCACACTTGCGCTTGGTAGTGTCTGTTGCACGTCAATACCTGGGCTATGGCATTCCACACGCCGACTTGATTCAAGAAGGCAATATCGGCTTGATGAAGGCCGTGAAGCGATATGACCCTAACCAAGGTGCACGCTTAGTCTCTTACGCAATCCATTGGATTAAGGCAGAGATTCATGAGTACATTCTCAAGAACTGGCGCTTAGTCAAAGTCGCAACAACAAAGGCGCAACGTAAATTATTCTTTAACTTACGTAGCAATAAACCTACTCTAGCCGCTCTTACACCAAATGAGGTTGAGGCATTAGCCAAGGCTCTGGATGTCAAAGGCTCTGACGTTAAAGAAATGGAAATGCGTCTTGCTGGCGGTGATGTTGCCCTAGAGGGTGATGACAATGATGATGAGTCAGCCTATGCACCAATTCAATGGTTGGCTGATAACAGTCAAGAACCTACTGAGATGATGGCTGCTGCTGCAACCGATGCATTGCATGGCCCGCAACTTGATCAAGCACTCATGGCTTTAGATGAACGTAGTCGCAACATCGTGCAATCACGTTGGCTTGCAATGGATGCCGATGGTAATGGCACAAAAACATTGCATGATCTCGCCAGTGAATATGGCATCTCTGCAGAGCGTGTTCGTCAGATCGAGACTGCCGCTCTCAAGAAGATGCGTAGCCTCTTACAAACAGAAGCTGCATAAGCAAGCTTCTCTTCTTAGTTTTTACTTCAGCAGTTCCTTCAAGTCTTGCGCCAAGGTATCAGCACCTTGCGCATGCTTGATGTAAAGGCGTAAATGCCCCTCTGGATCAAAAGCATAGCTCCCTGCTGTGTGATCCATAGTGTATGAACCAGGGCTCGTACCAGGGACTTTCTTGTAATAAATCTTAAAGTCCTTAGTAACCTTCTCTAAGGCAGCTTCATCGGCTGGACGCAAGCCCAGGAAGCGTGAATCAAATGCAGGAACGTATTGCTTCAGAATACTTGCACTATCTCGCTCAGGATCTACTGTTACAAACAGCACTTGAACCTTATCTGCCTGAGGCCCCAACAAAGTCATCACTTGCTGCATCTCAGTTAGCGTTGTAGGACAAATGTCTGGGCACTGCGTATAACCAAAGAACATCACAACCGCCTTGCCTTTAAAGTCAGCCAACGTTCTCACTTTCCCATCGGGATCAAGCAAGCTAAAGTCAGTACCAAACGCCTTGCTGCCAGTAATATCGACATTCTTGAAATTCTGCTTAGGACTGCAAGCTACTAGAGCTAAACCGATGAAAGAGATCGTCAAGATGCGAGCAACACGGACGGACAGTTTTGATAAATTCATATTCAACTCAAATGAAATAGTGATCGATTAATAACGCTGCAAACAACAGAGATAGGTAGGTGATCGAAAAACGGAATGTTTTCTTTGCTAACTCGTCGCTATAAGAAACAAATAAAGCAACCACATAAGCCAAGAACATGAGGCCTAAAATAATTGCGGAGACTAAATACACCATCCCACTCATGCCATAGATATAGGGTAACAAAGTCGCGGCAATCAAGATTAAGGTGTACAGCAAGATATTCAGAAGCGTAAACCGCTCACCATGAGTGACGGGCAACATCGGTAAACCACTCTGCACATAGTCATCGCGACGATACAAAGCAAGCGCCCAAAAGTGTGGCGGAGTCCAAACAAAAATGATGAGCACTAAGAGCCAAGCTTCTGCTGACAAACTATTAGTGACCGCCGCCCAACCTAAAGCCGGTGGCATAGCGCCAGATAGTCCACCAATCACAATGTTTTGTGGTGTAGCAGGTTTAAGCAGCCAGGTGTAAATCACAGCGTAACCAACAAAGGTTGCTACAGTGAGCCACATTGTTAATGGGTTGCAGAAGTTCCACAAGATGACCATTCCCAAACTACCGAGAACAATCGAAAAAATAGTAATGTGAAAAGGCGTTACTTCACCAGTTGCAGATGGTCTCCAAGATGTGCGCTTCATCTTCGCATCAACAGCTTGCTCAATCAAACAGTTCATCGCAAAGGCTGCACCTGCCAATAACCAAATGCCCACAATCCCACCAATCAGCACTGGATAAGGGACCATGCCAGGGGTAGCCAAGAACATCCCAATCACTGCGCAGAAGACTGCCAACTGAGTGACGCGAGGCTTTGTAAGCACCCAGTATTGACGCCAACGTGGCATCGCTACAGGCGCGGAAGAAGTGGGGCTACTCATAATGATTTAACCATCTTAATATGAACAGGGGCACTCCAAGAGCACCACTGAGTCAGGCGAACCAAACAAAACACCAGAGCTGCAGAACCGCCGGTGTGCATCAAGGCAGCAAGGAGCGGCCACTGGAAAACTACATTGGAAATACCTGTAAGGGCTTGAAGAATTAATAAGCCCAGCAATAACTTGGCAATCTTACCCATTCCAGATAATGCAGCATTACCCAACTGAAGAGCGCTCACTCCTAATAGGCTGAGCGCTGCAATAGCAACTACAGCAAACACCCGATGCACCCAATGAATTGTTTGCAAGGCAACAGGAGAGATAGATTCACCTTGAGCATTCATGCCGAGAGCACGCCATAAAGTGAAGCCTTCCTGCCAATCTGTTTCTGGCCAAAGAGCGCCCATACAAGTTGGAAAATCAGGGCAGGCCAATACAGCGTAATTCGTACTCACCCATGCACCCAAAAATATTTGAGTACAAAGAGTGGCTGCAGCAATCAAAAGCAGCTTTGCAGAAAGCGGCTTGGGCTGAAGACGAAGCGCTGAAGAAGATTTTTCTTCCCACTCCTGTTGCGCATAGATCGTCAGGCATGCCAACAAAACCAAAGCCAACATTAGGTGAATGGTGACAATGATGGGCTGCAATTTGAGCGTTACCGTCCAAGCACCAAATGCCCCCTGAATACACACCAAAACCAATAAGCCGATGCTACCTAGAAAAGGTTTATTACCTAGGGCTTTTAGCTTAGTAAAAGCTAAGCCCACCTGAATCAAAATCAAGGCCCCCACTGTCATTGCCAAATAGCGATGAATCATCTCTATCCAGGCTTTAATCACTGTGACTGGGCCAGTGGGCATATTGGCTTCAGCAAGCTGTATCTCGCCTATCGCATGCCATGGGTTTGACGTACCATAGCAACCCGGCCAGTCCGGACACCCTAGACCAGAATCTGTAAGGCGAGTAAATGCGCCAAACACAATCAAATCAAAAGTCATGAAGACCAAAACCCAATTGAGCTTTTGAAAAAAGTTATAGCCCGGTTTGGTCCAGAGATAAACCAAAGGTAGGCCTGCAAAGACAATTGCAATTGCGGCTAACTCAGCAAGCAATAAAAAACTACTCATTGCAAGATTTCGCCTTTACGATTCAGACGCAGTAGTTTCTCGAGATCTTTTTTAATGCTGCCAAATTCTTTAGGAGAATTCGTCACTGGGAAAACCATCATCTTTGCTGGGCTTGGATCGATCAACTGAATCTTCTGACCTGCGCCATCACGATTAAGCCAAGCATCAAACTCAGACCTCAACTTAGGATCTGTCGGCAAACTCAGAATTTGAAAGCCTGCCGTCTTCTGATCGTAAGCCAACAATACTTCCGGATCTACTGGCTTGCCATCTGTATTAACCCAAACCAACTGAACTCGGCCACTTTCACGCCCAACAGCAATGCGTAATTGGCGCATGAGAAATAAAGCCTCAAGGCAAGATTCATCTTTAATGGTGCACTCGCCAGCCGGTCTAGCTACTAGTAAGGTCCACTTGCCATTAAAGGGAATATCAAACCAAGCAGGATTTACATCCTGCACTGGCTGAACCAGGGTTCCGAAATTGGTCTTGCCACCCTCCGGCTTAAACACGTAATAAGCCAAATAGGAAGCGATGACAGGCGCTGCGCAAGCCAGCAATAAAAACAGCATCTGCAGACGGCCGCGGCGAGTCTGCGCATTAATCGCCGTTGAATCCATTTGTGAAGCTGGGATTAATAATTCTTTATCACTCACACTCTATCTCCATTTACAGGACGCTCTCGCCGATATTTCATGAGCCCATTGATGAGCCAAAATAAAAATCCAGCCAATGCCAATGCAAACCACTGAAAGGCATAAGCATAATGGCGATCGACTCCGTTGGCTGGGGAGGGCCAATTTCTGACTAAACCATCTTTCTTAGAGGAATCAGCCTCACGCAGAATAAATGGCAATTGCTTCCACCCATGACTTTGAGCCTCCAATGTCAGATCAAAATTTTGCTCAATTCGAGGCTTTACCTTCGTGTCGCCCTTTTGACCCAATTCATACACCCTTCCTGGATGAGGAAAGGCAACCCCTTCAATAGTCAACACCTCATCAGATGTCTTGACCGGAGGTAGCTCAATACGATTTTCATTATTCCGAGGAGCCCAGCCTCGATTAACCCAAACAACGGTGTCCTGGCCATCTAATTTCAAAGGCATCATTAAATAAAAACCAGATTGCCCTGCACTGCCAGCCCCACCATCCGGAATAGGACGAGGACGGTTATCTAGCCATACCGCCTCATCTTGCATAAAGCGCCCTCGCACGAGAATCCGACGCTCTGTAGCCTGTTCTAGGGTCAAACTATCGCCATTGGCATTTAAAATGGGCATTAGGAGTTTGGCAGATAGGGACTCGCCCAAGCGAATCTTTTGATCTGCTCGATCCAGTTGCCATATACCTGCACCACAGCCAATTAAAGTCACTATGAGGGCTGATAAAGTAGCTACTTTACGGCCACTAATTAAGCTAGAAAATATATTCACAGGGATGCTTTGAAATGAAATGGATTATTCCAGTTGTGCTGCTAATGATTGTAGGAAGCTTGGGTTCTGCACTCTACTTCATGATGAAAGACAAAGGCGGGAGCTCAAGAATGGTTCAGTCCCTGATGCTACGCATTGGACTATCAATAGTACTCTTCTTAGGAATTTTGATTGCCCATTACTTTGGCTACATTGAGGCTAGTGGCGTTCGAGTGGGCACAAACTAAGCGCACTCCTTTGCTCGCAAGCATCTAAAACAAATCGGGGCTTAACGCCCCGATTTTTATTTCCTTACATCCAGTAAACAGCGATGTAGAGACCAAGCCAGACAACGTCGACAAAGTGCCAGTACCAAGCGGCGCCTTCAAATGCGAAATGGTTTTCAGCAGTAAAGTCGCCACGAATCATTCGGCGCAAAACAATTGCCAACATCAAGCCGCCAAGGAATACGTGGAAGCCGTGGAAACCAGTCAACATAAAGAATGTGGAACCATAAACGCCTGAAGTTAACTTCAAATTCAAGGCATGGTATGCATGGTAGTACTCATACATCTGAAAGCCCAAGAAAATAATGCCAAGGCCAACGGTCGCAGCCAAGCCATTGATGGCTTTCTTCATGTGGTTTTCACGAATTGCATGGTGAGCATAAGTAACCGTTACACCAGAGCTCAAGAGCAATAAGGTGTTGATGGTTGGGATTGGCCATGGACCCATGGTCGTGAACTTCTCTACCAAGCCTGCTGGGCCATCATTAGGCCAAACAGCCGTGAAGTCAGGCCAGAGCAACTTGCTCTCAACATCACCCATCCAAGGCATCGCAATATTACGTGCATAGAACAGTGCTGCAAAGAATGCGCCGAAGAACATGATCTCTGAGAAGATGAACCAGGCCATCGACCAGCGATAGGAAATATCTACATTCACACCATTTTTGCCAGCATTAGACTCGGCAATGGTGTCCCCAAACCAGTTGTAGAGAACAAATAAAACCCAGAGTACGCCTACTGCAGTTACTGGACCTCCCCAGGCTGCATGATTTACCCAGCCTGACATACCGGCGCCAAAAGCAAGCAAGCCTAGGGCTGCTGATGCTGGATGGCTAGATAGTCCAGGAACGAAATAGTAAGGGGTTGAATTGGATGACATCTTATTCTCTCTATTCAATCAAAAAATAATCAATTGGACACAACTGCTTTAACAATCAAAAGGAGTACGCCCATAAAAATCAAGGCACCTAAAACTCCCGCAATAACAATATGGACAAAACTTAATGAAGCTACATCTTCCTGCAATCCTGATTTTTTACGCACACCCAAAAAAGCCCACAATACAGCGACCATGGATTGCATAAAAGTACTTTTCTTACTCATGACGCCACTTTCGATTTAGGGGTTGTTGAGCCTGCTGGCTGCTGACCAACCCCCAATTCAAAGAAGGTGTACGACAAGGTAATGGTTTTTACATCAGCAGGCAACCCTGAATCAATCACAAACACAACCGGCATCTTCTTCATTTCATGGGCTGCAAGGGTTTGCTGCTGAAAACAAAAACACTCTAATTTAGTGAAGAACTCCATAGCGCTTTTAGGCGCATAACTCGGAATAGCTTGAGCTTCTACGGGGCGATTCAAATTATTTGTTACCTCGTAAACAATCTCCGTCATTTCACCTGGGTGCACTTCTAAGAAGTTTTTTACCGGGCGAAAAGTAAAAGGCCCACGACTATTGGAATCAAACTCGATAGTCACCTTACGGGAATAGTCCACCTGAGTGTTACCAACCTTGTTCGCACTGTAAGCGCGGATGCCATAGTCATTCTTGCTAGTAACCACATTAATTCCAGTTACCTCACACAAGGCCTTATACATCGGCACTAATGCATAACCAAAGCCAAACATCATCACTGAAGCGATCAATAGCTTCAGTAAGATTTGGCGGTTAATGGAGGCAATAGCAGACATGATGAAAGAGGGTCTTAACCCAATACGCTCCGCTTAATCACGATGCCAATAAAGAACACGATGGCAACGCTTAAAAGGATAAAACCCAATCTGCGATTGCTAGCAGATTGGGGTTTGTTTGCAGCTACTTTAGATTCCTGCAGCATTTAACTCTGCAGCATTAGGAGGGGTTTCAAATGTGTGGTGTGGTGCTGGTGAAGGCACAGTCCACTCCAAACCTTTGGCGCCATCCCATGGCTTCATTGGTGCTTTTTCGCCTTTACCGTTATAGGCTGGCAACACAACGAATAACAAGAAATAAACCTGGGACAAACCAAAACCGAGCGCACCAATAGAAGCGATCATATTGAAATCAGCAAACTGAGTTGGGTAATCGGCATAACGACGTGGCATACCTGCTAAGCCCAAGAAGTGCATTGGGAAGAAGGTGATGTTAAAGAAAATCATGGAGGTCCAGAAGTGGATCTTGCCGCGAGTTTCATTAGCCATGTAGCCAGTCCACTTTGGACACCAGTAGTAAAAGCCGGCAAACATTGCGAACAATGAACCCGCTACCAATACATAGTGGAAGTGGGCAACAACGTAATAAGTATCTTGTACACCAATATCAATTGGGGCCATTGCCAAAATCAAACCTGTGAAACCACCCATCGTGAATACGAAGATGAAACCAACAGACCACAACATCGGAGTTTCGAAAGTCATCGAACCTTTCCACATTGTCGCTACCCAGTTGAAAATCTTCACGCCAGTTGGAACCGCGATCAACATCGTGGCGTACATAAAGAACAACTGACCAGTTACAGGCATACCAGTTGCAAACATGTGGTGAGCCCAAACAATGAATGACAAGATCGCAATGGATGCTGTTGCATAAACCATGGAGCTGTAGCCAAACAATGTTTTTCTGGAGAATGCAGGAACGATTTCACTGATGATTCCGAATGCTGGAAGAATCATGATGTAAACCTCTGGGTGACCGAAGAACCAGAAAATATGCTGGAACATGATTGGGTCACCACCGCCAACTGCGGAGAAGAAAGAAGTACCAAAATGACGGTCTGTAAGAACCATGGTGATGGCACCAGCCAACACAGGCATTACCGCGATCAACAAATAAGCAGTGATTAACCAAGTCCAGCAGAACATTGGCATCTTCATCAATGTCAAGCCAGGAGCGCGCATGTTCAAGATGGTCACGATGATGTTAATCGAACCCATGATTGAGGAAGCACCCAATAAGTGGAGTGCAAAAATACCCATATCAAGACCTGGACCCATTTGCGATGTCAAGGGGGCATACAAAGTCCAACCACCAGCAGGTGCGCCGCCAGGAGCTAAGAATGAGCCGAACAATAAGCAAGCGGCTACTGGAAGAATCCAGAAGCTAAAGTTGTTCATACGAGCAAAGGCCATATCGGATGCGCCGATTTGCAAAGGAATCATCCAGTTCGCAAATCCAACGAATGCCGGCATGATCGCGCCGAACACCATCACTAAACCGTGCATGGTGGTTAATTGGTTAAAAAACTCAGGGCGTAAGAACTGCAAACCTGGCTGGAATAATTCCAAACGAATTCCCAAGGCCATCACGCCACCAGCCATCAAACTCACGAATGAGAAGATGAGGTACATCGTGCCGATGTCTTTATGGTTGGTTGCAAACAACCAACGACGCCAGCCATGTGGCGTGTGATCGTCATGCGCATGGTCGTGTGCGTGATCGTGGGTGGTAGAGACTGTGCTCATGGATTACTCCGGTTTAGTTTGATCTGTATTAATTAATAAATTACTTGCCTGCGCGTGCAGAAACAATATCTTGGGTCTGAATAATCTCACCCGTTTTATTGCCCCAAGCATTGCGGGTATATGTCATTACTGCAGCAATATCGCCATCAGAAATCACACCAGCCCACTTCGGCATTGCACCCTTACCGTTGATAAGAATGTTGTATTGAGCAGCTTTTGGTCCAAGCACCATCTTGCTACCATCCAGTGCTGGGAATGCGCCAGCGCCCTTGCCGTTAGGCTGATGACATGCTGCGCAATTGGCTGCATAGACTTTGGCACCACGCTCTTTTTGCTCATCTAAGGTGTAAACCTTAGATGGATCATCAGAGGTTGCGCCCATTTCTTTTTTCTTCTCTGCTACCCACTTGGTGTAGTCTTCTTGTGAAACTACGTTCACTACGATAGGCATAAAGGCGTGCTCAGCACCGCATAACTCAGAGCACTGGCCACGGTACTTACCAATGGTGTCGGCGCGGAACCAAGTGTCACGCACAAAACCTGGAATTGCATCTTGCTTTACGCCAAACGCTGGAATAGCCCAAGCATGGATCACGTCATTCGCAGTCGTGATCATGCGAATCTTCTTGCCAACTGGCACAACCATTTCGTTATCCACTTCCATCAAATAGGTATTTGATTTCGCTTCTAAGTTATTGATGGCTTCGCGTGATGTAGATAAGGTGGATAAAAAGCTAATACCTTCACCCTCACCCTTAATGTAGTCGTAACCCCACTTCCACTGATAACCAGTGGTTTTAATAGTGATGTCAGAGTTGGTAGTGTCTTTCATCGCCACAACGGTCTTCGTAGCTGGCAAAGCCATACCAATAACAATTAGCAATGGAATAACTGTCCAAATAATTTCAACCACGGTGCTTTCGTGGAAGGATGCAGATTTAGCACCTAAGGATTTACGGTGCTTCAGGATGGAATAGAACATGACGCCGAAAACGCCAACAAAAATCACCGCGCAAATGATCAACATCATCCAATGAAGCCAATGGATTTCTTGCATGATTTTGGTTGCTGCTGGGGTAAAGTTCAGCTGATTTACAGCTGGACCACCTGGCATATCTTCTGCCGCCTGTGCAATTGCGGTGCCAAAGGCTGCTACTAAATAGAGCGAAGCCCTAGTGACTTTTCCAAATAAATTCATCTTATTCTCTGTTTATTGTCGTGAACTTCTGTAGCAATACTGCCTCAGAAAGCCCAAAAAAACGGTATCAAGCAATTCAACTAGCGCTAATTATAGGGTTAATTAGACTCAACAACAAACCGGGTTAACCAGGCCAGCCTCAATCTTGATAATGGTTTAAAAGATAGTGAGCACTTACACTTAAGCAGAATCACTCCTAGTCTTGCGTCCGATTTGATTTAGATCAATATAAGCGACGTTATCCTGTGTTTTACCAAGGTGCTTACCCAAAGCCCAAGCATGCCCATAAACCACCTCTAGGGTCAGCTTTTTGGGCAATGGCGTGGATAAGGGGCCACTTTGATTGATGGAGTCAAGCAAATTGAATGCTCTGGCATCCGCTAGAAGAATGTCTTCAGAGTCATAGTCCAAACCCAGAAACTCCATATCCATCACAGGGTCTGAGAAACGCTCGCCAAGTAAAGCATCCCCCATGTCATGCATATCCCAGGGGCTAGCCAACTTCTTCAATGGCAATTGCTGAGCCAAGAGATCAGAGCTGAGCTCTTTGGCAGTATCCGGACCTAAATAACTTAATGTCAGCAATCCGCCTTCTTTCAGCACTCGCCAACACTCTTGCAAAAAATGCTTAGGGTCAGGCAGATCCTGAATTAAGAGAACGCTAAACACCAAATCCACAGAATTACTGGGGAGGTTAATGCGGCCTGTTTTCTTGTAGCCATCAAGAGAAATCAGGGATGCTGACTTCATTCTGGAATTCCAAAACCGAGACACCCTCAGTTTCAATAAATCAAAACTGGATAACCCACATTCAGGCGCACTATGAAAACGAACGCCCGGAAAACGTTTTGTCAGAAAAGGGGCATGCGCTCCAGGAAAATCTGGAATCAACAGGACGTCTTTTGCCTCCAACTTCACGATGTCTAATTTTTGCAACATGCGAGTTGCAATTTCATCTTGAAGCCATCTGATTGATTGGGTCATTGGCTCAGTATACTCAGCGGCCCATGCGCACAATAGAGAATATTTTTCAATCAATTTGTTCTCACCTATTACCAAGCTCATGCATTGTTTGCGGAGTATTTCAGCAACGGACCCTCTGCCTCACTTGCTTAATCCAACTGCAATCAGATCAACTATCAAATTACGAATGCTGTCAGCAATGCGGCCTTACTCTTGAAGCAATAGAGTTGAAAGAAAAACGTTGTCGAGAGTGCAGCACTAACCCACCCCACTTTGATGAAACTTACTGCCTCGATCGATACGATGGCAGACTTCAGTCCGCTTTACATCAATTGAAATATCAACGTCGACTTGCATGTGCGCATGGCCTGGCTGCGACATGGAATGAACTGCTCTCAAAGGGCTCAATAACAACCCAAGCTGACTACCTTCTGCCGGTACCGCTGAGCCAAGAAAAACTATGCGCCAGGGGTTTTAATCAAAGCTGGGAATTGGCTAGGCGGATTGACTGTGAGAAGCACATTCACAAGAACCCTCATATTTTGAAGCGCCATCATCACACCCAACATCAAGCCAACGAGAGCCGGGCTAATCGTCAGATAGCTATTCAAGACATGTTTTATATCAACCCTCAGTATCAGGGTCAGCTAGAGTCTGTATCAGTAATCGTATTTGACGATGTCATGACTAGTGGCGCAACCTTAAATGAAATCGCCCGCGTATTGAAGGACAATGGCGTATCTCATGTTATTAATTGGGTTCTACTGAGAACACTTCGTCCATCACAAAGATCAGAGCATGTTTAATATTGTTTTATTCGAACCAGAAATTCCACCCAATACAGGCAATATTATTCGCCTGTGCGCAAACACAGGCGCTAAGCTACATTTAATTGAGCCGCTCGGCTTTCCCATGGAAGATGCCAAACTTCGCAGGGCAGGGCTGGATTATCACGAGTTCGCAAAAGTGAAGGTTCATAAAAACTGGGCGCAATTTCTGGTTGATGAAAAACCTGAACCTGAACATATTTTTGCCCTCACCACCAAAGGCTCAGGAAAGTTTCATGATGGCAAATATTTGCCAGAAGATTATTTTGTTTTTGGCTCAGAAACCAAAGGCATTACTGAAGAAGTGAGAAGCTCTATTCCAATATCTAACCAAATGCGCTTAGCGATGCAAGATAGTAGCCGCAGCTTAAATCTCTCGAACACAGTCGCCATTGTGGTTTATGAAGCTTGGCGCCAAAACGGATTACTTGGCGGAAATTAAGAAACTTAAACTTCAACCTTGGGATCGCGCCCCATCAGTTTTTTAACCGCCTCTTGTGGCGAGAGCATTCCAGCTAAGACCTCTCCCATCATGGCAGTAATTGGCATCTCGACACCCAGACGTGTAGCAAGATTTCCAACAGCAGAGGCACACAACACACCCTCAGCAACATGCCCCAAGTTACCCAAGATTTCTGGCAAAGGTTTTCCTGCAGCAAGCGCCAAACCAACTCGACGATTGCGTGAAAGATCGCCAGTAGCAGTCAAAATCAAATCGCCCACACCGGTCAGTCCCATACAGGTCTCTGGTCGACCGCCAGCTGCCTTTACTAAGCGCATCATTTCTGCAAGACCGCGAGTTAATACTGCCGCACGCGCATTGAGACCAAGATCTAAGCCATCACCAATGCCGGCAGCGATAGCTAAAACGTTTTTAATGGCGCCACCTAACTCAACGCCAACCAAATCATCACTAGCATAGATACGCATATTGCCGTGATGAAAGGCGCCCTGAACAATGTCGCACAAAGCGTTTGATTTGCTAGCAATTGTTAATGCGCAGGGCATTCCATTGCCAACTTCTTGCGCAAAACTGGGCCCGGATAAAGCGCCGTAAGAATGCTGAAGGCCACGACTATGTAACCGATCTTCGCGCGCCACTACTTGATGTGGCAACAACGTGGTGCTAGGTTCCAAACCTTTGCACAACCAAACGATATTCAGAGGATATTTTGCGAGGCGCAGTACCTGCGCTACCGTTTCTGACAAACCCGACATTGGAGTCGCAATAACCAAAAGATCATTTTCAGAAAGGCGTTCGATGGCACGCTCAAAACTGACTTCTAATTGCAAGCCTTTAGGCAAGATGACGCCAGGTAAATAATCCGCGTTCTCGCTCGACTTTTGAATATCACCTAACTGCTCAGCGCTTCGCGACCACAAACAAACGTCGCCCGACTGAAGATGGCGCGCAGCTTGTGCGGCCATAGCAGTGCCCCATGATCCAGCTCCAAGCAGCGTCACTTTCATGATCTGTGGGCCTTAATTAAATCAGCTTAGTGAGGAAGAATGATTTTGCTTTCATCGGTAGAGCCACCTTCAGTTGCAGCCGCTTGCGCAGCCTGCATGAGGCGATGCTCGTACATACCGTGGAAGTTAATCTCATTCAAATGAATTGGCTGGAAACCAGCGCGGCTGATGGTGTCGGCAATATTTGAGCGCAAGTAAGGATACAAAATTGTTGGGCAAGCAATGCCTAACATTGGGTCAATTTGCTCTGCAGGAATATTGCTAAATTCAAAAATACCAGCTTGTTTTGCCTCAACCAAAAACAGTACTTTGCCTTCCACTTTGGCAGTTACTGTCGCAATTAAAGCAACCTCAAAAATCTCATCGCCCAAACGAGTAACAGCAACATCGACCTCAACCTCTACTTGAGGCTCAGCTGAAACCAATAAAATTTGTGGCGCGTGTGGCTGCTCTAAAGATAAATCCTTGAGGTAGATCCGTTGAATGCGGAAACCAGGCTCTTTTGAGTTATCAGCTGCATCTGGAGCGGAAGTAGTTTGTTCAGTCATGGAAACTTTCTGAGTAATTTTTTAAGCTAATAGTGGATCAAGTTGGCCGGCGCGATCTAAGGCAACTAGATCGTCATAACCGCCAACATGGGTTTCACCAATATAAATTTGTGGCACAGTGCGACGACCTGTACGAGTCATCATGATTTCGCGCTGCGCAGGATCGCGATCAATCAGGATCTTCTCCAGATTTGCAACGCCTTTTTTTTGCAACAGCTTCTCTGCCATAACGCAGTAAGGGCAAACTTGGGTGCTATACATCGTGACTGGTGACATACCTAAGACTCGCTGAATTATTTAACCAATGGCAGGGCCGCAGCCTGCCAACCTTGAACTCCACCGTCTAAGACCACAACCTCTGTGAATCCCAACTTCTTCAACTCTGGAACGACCTTGCGGGCACTCATACCTGAGTGGCAAACCAAAATGATGGGATTCTTACGATCTAGCTTGAGCTTATCGACTCCTGAAGGGATTTGCTCGGCCAAAATATGTTTTGCCCCGGGCAGATGACCGGCTTTAAAGTCGGATTCTGAACGCAAATCCAAAACGGCCGCCTTACGGCGATTCATCCAAATGGTTGCTTCTGTAGGCGATAAGCCTTTTCCGCTAATAAGCGTAGATAATGTGGGTAGGAAGAGTGCTGCGCCCGAAACTAGCAGGAGGGCGATAAGCGCTAAATTATCAATTTGCGTGAGAAAGTTCATCACCGGATTATAGAATGGCTCTATGAAACAACTTGTCCTTATTCGTCATGGCGAATCTGCCTGGAACCTTGAAAACCGCTTCACTGGCTGGGCGGACGTTGACTTAACCCCAAAAGGCACTGAACAAGCGCTTGCCGCAGGCGAAAATCTCCGCAAGGCAGGCTATGAGTTTGATGTAGCCTACACCTCAGTCCTCAGAAGGGCCATCCGCACTCTATGGCATGTTCAAGACACCATGGATCTCATGTGGTTGCCCGTTGTTCACAGCTGGAGACTAAATGAGCGTCATTATGGCGCCCTAACCGGCCTTAATAAAGCCGAAACGGCTGAACAGTACGGAGACGCCCAAGTTCATATTTGGCGGCGCTCCTACGATGTACGCCCACCACTTTTGGAAAAAGGTGATGAGCGTAATCCGCAAAATGATCGTCGTTACGAAAAACTGAGCGCCTCTGACATTCCTTTGGGCGAGTGCCTTAAAGATAACGTCGAGCGTGTATTACCTCTTTGGAACGAATCTATCGCCCCTGCCCTCAAGGCAGGTAAGCGCGTATTACTGGTTGCGCACGGTAATAGTATTCGTTCATTAATTAAGTATCTCGACCAGGTTTCTGACGAAGACATTATGGAAATCAACGTTCCTAATGGCATCCCGCTTGTTTATGAGCTCGATGACAACCTCAAACCAATTCAACATTTTTATTTGGATTAAGGTAAAACAGAAGCATGCGCGTATTTTTCAAGAACTTTGCCCTTATTTCTGTTGGCCTCATCGCCGGGGTTGCAGCCACCATCCAACTATCAGCTACCGCCCAACAGGGTGCGACGCTACCTTTAGATGAGCTGCGCACACTATCCAATGTCTTTGCTCAAATCAAACGTGAATACGTTGAACCAATTGAAGATAAGCAGTTACTAACAGATGCTGTCAAAGGCATGGTGAGCAGTCTTGATCCGCACTCCACCTATCTTGATAAAAAAGATTTCTCTGAGATGCAGGAACAAACTAGTGGAAAGTTCGCTGGTCTTGGCATTGAGATTACTTCAGAAGATGGCGTTGTTAAAGTACTCAACCCAATTGAAGACAGCCCTGCCGCACGTGCTGGCCTCCAAGCTGGCGACCTCATCACCCGCTTAGATGACAAACCGGTTCGCGGCATGTCACTCGATAAAGCAGTACGTACCATGCGTGGCACACCAGGCACAAAAATTACTTTGACTGTCTTCCGCAAAAGTGAGGAGCGTAGCTTTCCAGTAACAATTACTCGTGCTGAAATTAAAGTGCAATCCGTTAAAGCCAAAATTTTGGATAACAATATTGCTTGGGTGAGAGTAACGAGCTTTCAAGAGCGCACCGTTCCTGATCTGGCTAAAAAATTAGCTGATCTTGCAAATCAAGATCCCAAAATGAAGGGCATCATTCTTGACCTGCGAAATAATGGTGGTGGCTTGCTACAAGGCGCTGTTGGTGTCGCTGCCGCCTTCTTGCCTGCAGATGCTGTGATTGTTTCCACTAAAGGTCAGACAGCCGACTCGAAACAAGTATTCAATGCAACACCGGCAATGTATCGTCTTAGCGAGCCTGGTGACCCTTTAGCTAGTGTTCCAGCGATGTATAAAAAATTACCGATGGTAGTTTTAGTAAACGCCTACTCTGCTTCTGCCTCCGAGATTGTGGCTGGCGCATTGCAGGATTACAAACGCGCAACCATTATTGGTAAAACTACTTTCGGCAAAGGCTCTGTCCAAACAGTTCGCCCACTGACAAATGATTCAGCACTAAAGATCACCACAGCTTATTACTACACGCCGAGTGGTAAATCCATTCAGGCCTATGGCATTAAGCCGGATATCGCAGTCGATCAAAATAAAGATGGTGATCCTGATGATGTATTAATCACTCGCGAGATTGATAGCGAGAAACATTTGCGCAACAAGCAATCTTCAGAAGAAAAACTCGTTGCTGATCGTGAAAAACGTCGCCTAGAAGAGCTTCAACGCATTGAAGAAAAAAATGCCAAGAAGACTCCTGAAGAGAAGGAAAAAGATAAATCTAAAAAGCCAGTTGAACTCGGCAGCGCTGATGACTTCATGCTATCTCAGGCAGTCGCGTTTATCAATGGTGAGCCTGTGAAACGCTCAGCCTCTAAGCTAGAGTAAGTTTTAGCAATTAGACATGCATATGAATGATGAGCAGCTGCTTCGCTACTCGCGGCATTTACTGCTAGAAGAAATTGATGTTGCTGGCCAAGAAAAACTTCTTGGATCGCACATCCTCATCATTGGTGCAGGTGGATTAGGAAGTGCTGCTGCACCTTATTTAGCTGCAGCTGGAGTAGGTCAAATAACACTTGTAGACCATGACAAGGTTGAGCTTACTAATTTGCAACGCCAAATCATGCATAACCATAAATCCATTGGTCAACATAAGGTGGATTCCGGCAAGCAGTTTTTACAAAGCATCAACCCTTCACTCACGATTAATGCAATCGCTGAGAGGGCCTCAGAGAATTTGCTTACCAAGCTCCTGCCAACAGTCGATCTTGTTTTGGATTGCACGGATAACTTTGCCACCCGCCAACTCATTAATGCAAATTGTTTTAACCAGAAAGTACCGCTTGTCTCTGGTGCAGCCCTCAAATTTGACGGTCAATTGAGCGTCTTTGATTTTCGCAATGAATCATCGCCCTGCTATGCTTGCCTTTTTTCTCCGAAAGAACAGTTTGAGGAAGTGAGCTGTGCCAGCATGGGCATCTTTTCTCCTTTGGTAGGCATCATTGGTGCCATGCAAGCAGCTCAAGCGCTACAGGTATTGATTGGCTTTGGCCAGCCTTTGGTGGGAAGAATGTTGCTATGGAATGCACTCAATACTCAGATTGACGAGATTCGTTTCTCTAGAAATCCCGAGTGCTTGGTTTGCGGTAAATCTCACTAAACCACACAGCACAACCCAAGAAACGACTTAAGAGAGCAGCTTTTCCAGTGCCATAGACTGCTCTTCAGGCTCTATCGCTTTGAGTACAGCGCCAATACGGGACTTCAGTAAACCGACATCTGCTTTCAAGATCTCGCGCTTTACTAATAGCAACTGACTGAAGTGCATTGAGAAGTCAGTCAAGCCCAAACCAAGCAATAGCTTAGTCATTGAGGGATCGCCCGCCATCTCTCCACACACCGCCACAGGAATATTGGCACGCTTGGCTTGATCAATGATGTTAAATAACAAATTCAGAATAGCCGGATGAAAAGGATCATAGAGATGCGCAACCGCATGATCTGCTCGATCAATAGCCAAGGTGTACTGAATCAAATCATTGGTGCCAATGGATAAGAAATCAAAGCGATTAATAAATAAAGGTAATACCAAAGCGGCCGCAGGAATCTCGATCATGGCACCCACTTGAATATTGGGATTAAATGCCTGACCACGTTGATGCAACTGTTGCTTAGCTTTTTCAATTAAGCGCAGAGTCTCGTCAATCTCTTTGACGTGGGCTAGCATCGGAATCATGATCCGTGCCTGACCATGAGCTGAAGCCCGCAAGATTGCTCGCAATTGCGTTAAGAAAATCTCAGGCTCAGTCAAAGACCAGCGAATAGCTCGCAAACCAAGCGGTGAAGTGCCAGTCTCAGATAAGTCAGAACCCGAACCCAGTGCTTTATCCGCACCAACGTCAATCGTACGAATGTTGACTGGCAAACCATGCATCAAATCCACTACGCGACGATATTCTTGATATTGCTGCTCTTCATCTGGAAGCGCTTGTTTGCGATCCATGAATAAAAATTCTGAGCGAAATAGTCCAACACCAATTGCTCCCAAATCCACCGCCTGGGTAGCATCTTCAGGCAATTCAATATTGGCCTCTAATTCAATTGCCACATGATCGACCGTAGTAGTACGCGAGTGCTTTAGCTCTTGTAACTTACGAGTCTCTTGAATAGCTTTCTCTTGCAATAAGCGATATTCAGACAGCAACTGCTCATCAGGCGCAACAACGACGACACCATGCTCACCATCAATCACCAACCAGTCACCATGACGAATCATCTCGCTGGCATGGCGAACTCCGACTACAGCAGGAATTTCCATACTGCGCGCGACAATCGCTGTGTGCGAAGTCTTGCCACCTAAGTCCGTCACAAATCCAGTAAAGGCGTGCTCTTTAAAACGGAGCATGTCATGAGGCGCAATATCGTGCGCCACAATAATGGCATCTACACCAACATCGCTTGGCGACAATAATTCAGAATCACCTAAAGCATCTTTTTGCTGAGCATTCAGCGCCTTAAGAACGCGCTCTGCTACCTGACGAATATCGTTAGCTCGCTCTTTTAGATACGCATCCTCAATCTCTGCAAATTGCTCCAAAAGATCATTAAGCTCTGTAGTCAATGCCCAGGCAGCATTCAAGCGTTGCGTACGAATCAGTTTCAGCGGCTTTTCAGCTAGGGCTGGATCTGCCAGAATCATGCCATGCACATCTAAGAACGCCGCCATTTCTTGTGGTGCATCTTTAGGCAAGCCTTGACGTAACTGCGCCAACTCTAGGCGCACCTGCTCAAAAGCATCCAATAACTTTTTAGCTTCAACTTCTTCTTTGCCAGCTTCAATGAGGTAATGGCTAACTTCTAATGCTGCACGCGATATCAGTACGGCTTTGCCGATGGCAATGCCTTTAGATACCGCAATACCGTGCAAAGCAAAAGTCATCCTTATTCGCCCTCACCAAATCGATCATTAATCAATGCAGTTAAAGCGTGCATCGCCTCATCCTCTTTTTCACCAACTGTCTCTAGAGTGACCGTACTTCCAATACCAGCAGCCAACATCATGACACCCATAATGCTCTTTGCATTGATTTGACGGCCATTGCGAGATAAAAAGATTTCACAAGGAAATTCAGCGGCAAGCTGAGATAACTTTGCGGAAGCGCGAGCATGCAATCCCAATTTGTTAATAATTTCAATTTCAGCAACAGGCATAGCGCTTCCTATTTTTCCGTAGTGGCTTGCGGTGTTTTAGTACCTAAGCGCAGAATTCCATTTTGACCACCTAGAAGCGCTTTTTTTGCCAACTCTTCTAAGCCCTCACCACGATGAGAGATGCAGCGCATCAGCATGGGTAGATTTAATCCGGCTAAAACAATCACGGGTGCATTCAAGCCAGATAAAGGTCCTAAGGCTTCAAGCTTAGACGCCACATTGGCTGGGGTCGCACCCATTACATCGGTCAATATTAAAACGCCTTGACCCGTATTGACGCCATAGGCCGCTTTTAACAATCGATCGAAGCTGGCTTTTGTATCTTCGTAGGGCGGAATATCAACAGCCCTCACCCTCTCTGGCACTACACCAAATGCATGCTCAGCAAAACCAAGCATCGCGCTTGCTACTGGGGTGTGAGCAACTATTACGATTCCAACCATGTTTATGCCAATGCCTTTTCAAGCCTTGTTAACCAAAATTTCGGAACATCAAATCCACTCTGCTCAGTAATCTCTACAAAGCACGTTGGGCTAGTCACATTAATTTCGGTGACATAAGCACCAATTAAATCCAATCCTACCAAGAACAAGCCTCGGGCATTCAAAATAGGGGCAAGACGCTCTGCAACCTTTATCTCAGCATCCGTTAGTGGCATAGCTACTCCTTTACCTCCAGCAGCTAGATTACCTCTGATCTCACTTCCCTGAGGAATGCGGGCTAGTGCAAATGGCACCACTTCGCCACCGATCAACAATACACGTTTATCCCCCTGGGCTATCTCAGGCAAGAATCGCTGCACCATCAAAGTACGCGCACCATTCTCACCAAGCGTCTCCACAATGCTGGCAAGGTTTAAACCATCTGGTCCCACACGAAATACACCCATGCCACCCATGCCATCTAGCGGTTTAATCACAATATCTTGATGCTCTTGATGAAACACCTCGATTGCACTAAGTTCGCGCGTAATCAAAGTTGGTGGAATCAGTTCTGGAAATTCGGTAATGGCTATTTTTTCGGAATGATCCCGAATGGCCGTTGGATTATTAAATACTTTTGCGCCCTGACGAACTGCAGCAGATAACAACCAAGTGGTATTGAGGTACTCAATGTCAAATGGTGGATCAGTGCGCATCATGACTGCGTTAAAGGTATTTAATGGGCGATCCTCTATAGGACCCAACTCAAACCATGCTGTACCGCTTGGCTTAATCTCGAGTGACTGACAATCAGCCACTACAAAATCATCTCTCCACAGAATATTGCGACTTTCGCAAAACCAAAGTTGATGCCCTGCTTCTTGCGCAACTCGCATCATTGCTAAGGTGGAGTCTTTGCTAATCTTGAAAGACTCTAGAGGATCAGCAATGAAAAGGAGATTCATCTTATGTCCGAGCATTCAAATAAAGTTAAGCAGCTTCTGCATTAGGATCGGAGCGCTCTAACTCTAAAGATGCTGCCAATAAGGCTAGACGAGCAACAACACCATAGAGATAAAAACGATTTGGCGGTGCACTACCCGGCTTAGCGCCCAGATCTGGCATGGAGTTTTGCTCGAATGCTAAGGGCACAAAATGCATGCCTGGAGCATTCAGATTCTCATCAGGTCCACGGTCTGTATGCACGCGATAGAAGCCACCAATCACATAGCGGTCAATCATATACACCACCGGCTCAGCAACTGCCTCGTTCACTTTCTCGAAGGTATAGACGCCCTCCTGAATCAAGACATCGCTTACTTCAAGACCTTCTTTTACTACGCTCATCTTGTTACGGTCTTTACGATTTAAACCTTTGAGCTGTGCAGGATCGTTGACTACCATGACACCCATGCCATATGTACCAGCATCCGCTTTAACAACGACATAAGGCTTTTCTTTAATTCCGTACTCACGATATTTCTTCGCGGTCTTCTTTAGGACCTTCTCAACCGCCGCTTGTAATTCTTCTTCGCCCTTGCGCTCATGGAAGTTCACATTAGAGCAACTAGCAAAGTAAGGATTAATCATCCAAGGATCAATATCGACTACCTTTGCAAATTTCTTAGCGACTTCATCGTAGGCTGCAAAGTGATTTGACTTACGACGGACATGCCAACCAGCATGCAGGCCTGGCAAAAGATACTGCTCGTGGAGGTTTTCTAAAATCGGAGGGATACCAGCTGACAAATCATTGTTCAGCAAAATGGAGCAAGGATCAAAATCCTTTAAGCCTAAACGCTGCTTCTTCAAGCCTAAGCGGGATAAAGGCTCCATCAAGAGACGATTACCATCTGGCAAATCAATCCAAGTTGGCTTTTTAATTTCATCTGACAAAGTACCAAGACGAACGTTCAAACCTGCTTGACGCAAGATTGAAGACAGGCGTGCGATATTCTGCAGATAGAAAGTATTGCGAGTATGTCGCTCAGGTATCAACAGTAAGTTTTTTGCTTCCGGACAAATCTTCTCAATCGCAGCCATTGCAGCCTGAACAGCCAAAGGCAGCATTTGGGGTGAGAGGTTATTAAAACCACCCGGGAAAAGATTGGTATCGACCGGTGCCAGCTTAAAGCCTGCATTACGCAAGTCCACTGAGCAGTAGAACGGCGGAGTGTGCTCCTGCCATTCAAGCCTGAACCAGCGCTCAATCGTTGGGGTTGCTTCTAATACCTTCGACTCGAGATCGAGAAGAGGGCCGCTAAGGGCAGTGATGAGATGTGGAACCATTTCACCATTGTAAGATTTTTAAAAGAAAGACGCGGAATCCGAGGATCCCGCGCTTAAAAACCGGGCAGGCAACTAAAGCCGCCCAGTAAGGGGTAAAAACGCTAATTAAGACTCGTAAGCTGACTCACCGTGGGAAGTGATATCCAAGCCTTCGCGCTCAGCATCTTCCTTGACACGTAAACCAATCACGATATCTACCAATTTGAAGGCGATATAAGAAACTACGCCAGACCAAATTAGGGTAACAATCACGCCTTGGCTCTGAATCCACAATTGGCTAGCAATAGAGTAATCAGGGGCTGCAGCATTGGCTACGTAATCCCAAATGCCTGTTCCGCCTAATGCTGGGTCTGCGAACACACCAGTTAACAAAGCGCCCAAGATACCGCCAACGCCATGCACACCGAATACGTCCAAGCTGTCATCTGAACCCAACATCTTCTTGAGACCAGAAACACCCCATAAGCAAACCACGCCAGCAAGAACGCCGATAACGAGTGCACCCATTGGGCCAACAAAACCAGCAGCTGGAGTAATTGCAACCAAACCGGCTACGCAACCAGATGCAGCACCCAACATAGACGGCTTGCCTTTAGTAATCCACTCAGCAAATGACCAGCCCAATACTGCAGCAGCTGTTGCTAGCAATGTGTTTACGAATGCCAAGACTGCGCTGCCGTTTGCTTCGAGAGCAGAACCAGCATTGAACCCAAACCATCCGAACCACAAGAGTGAAGCACCAATCATTACGAACACTAAGTTATGCGGCTTCATCGCTTCTTTGCCGTAACCCAAACGTTTGCCGATTACAAATGAACCCACCAAGCCTGCAATCGCAGCATTGATGTGAACAACGGTACCGCCAGCAAAGTCAAGAACACCCTTCTGCCACAACCAACCAGCACGAGCTGTAATCGCCTCGAGTGATGCAGCATCTTTAATGTCATCAGGACCAGGCCAGAACCAAACCATGTGAGCGATTGGTAGATAGCTGAAAGTAAACCAAAGAATCACAAACAAAATGATTGCGGAGAACTTTGCACGCTCAGCAAATGCACCAACGATCAAGCAACAAGTAATTGTTGCAAACGCAGCTTGGAAGGCCATAAATACAAACTCAGGAATCACAACACCTTTACTAAAGGTAGCTGCGACTGAATCTGGAGTAATGCCTTGCAAGAACAAACGATCTAATCCACCAATAAATGCTCCGCCTTCGCTAAACGCAAAGCTATAGCCATACAGCGCCCATAAGACAGTTACCAATGAAAAGATAAACATACACTGTACGAGCACAGAAAGAATGTTCTTGCTACGTGTTAAACCACCGTAGAACAAAGCCAAACCAGGCAAAGTCATCAAGATCACCAATGCAGTACACACTAGCAACCAAGCTGTATCAGCCTTGTTAGGAACCAATGCAGGAGCGGCAGCAACCGCAGCTGCGGCGGCTGCGGCAACTGGCTTAGCCTCATCAGCAAAAGCTGGCGAAGCCACCATCACGCTAGTTGCACCAATAGCCAAGGCCATTGCGCTTCCAGCTAGGAGTCGTTTCATCCAAGTTAACATTTTGAACCTCTCTTTAAAGTGCTGACGCGCCGGTTTCACCGGTACGAATGCGAATGACATGTTCAACTGGGGAGACAAAAATCTTGCCATCACCAATTTTTCCAGTACGAGCAGATTTTTCAATCGCTTCAATCGCTCGCTCCAAGATGCCATCTTCAACAGCAGCTTCAATTTTTACTTTAGGTAAAAAGTCGACAACATATTCAGCACCGCGATACAACTCGGTGTGACCCTTTTGACGACCAAAGCCTTTAACTTCAGTGACGGTGATACCCGAAACTCCCACTTCTGAGAGAGCTTCGCGCACTTCGTCAAGCTTGAAGGGCTTGATGATTGCGGTAATTAATTTCATACGTTTCTCCGTTCAGAGGAAAGAATTAAAATACTTTAGTGAGGGCAACAACTGCGCCTGGACGACCAGCTGAGCTTTGTGCAGTTCCGCCAGGCGCTGTCCATGTATTCCACCAATTAGGATTCGCGTTTGTTGAAACGTAGGCTGCCGATAATG
The DNA here is from genome assembly GCA_041179645.1 of Pseudomonadota bacterium. GTDB lineage: Bacteria > Pseudomonadota > Gammaproteobacteria > Burkholderiales > Burkholderiaceae > Polynucleobacter. The sequence goes on along the minus strand of JBEGSZ010000002.1, from coordinate 33,213 downwards.
AAAGGCCTCCGCCAAAATCTTTAGTTGCACCTAACTTCCAATCGGTGTAGCTAATATTCTTTTGAGCCTGAGCGACGCTGCCTTGAGTTCCTGGTTGACCAGCAATATACTGATAACCTACGTGGCCATTCAAACTAATTCCCCAGATGCCTGTGTCATAGTTTGCAGTTAAGTCAGGATAGTAAGAGCCTGTGCTTGCTGGGATACCAAAAATATTCGTTAATGCATAGTTCACCTTAACAAAACCCGTCAAAGGCCCGAACGTAAAATTCTGGGCAGCATAAATCTCTGTTGTGTTTGGATTAACCATTGCATTGTTATAGCTTTGGCCAGTCTGGTTATAGTAATACTGCAAAACACCAAAGTCAGAAGCAAAACCTTCGCCAATTAATTCCTTCTTAAAACCACCGTAGAAATCCATTTCAATTGGTGCTTTTACACCATTGTTAGTTGTGTTTGAGACCCAGTTAATTGTGCTGTTCCAGTTGCCAATATAAAGTCCGCTCTCATGAGCATAATCAAAACCACCTTGAATAGCAGGCTGATAGTTTGTTTGTGAAATACCGCGGTAACGGTAATCATTTGTTACTGTTACGTTCGCTGTAACCGGGCTCACTTCTGGGGCTGCTGCAGGAGCTGTTTGTGCAAACGCTGCAGTTGCGAATAAGCCAGATGCTGCGAGAGCGATGGCTGTCTTTTGAATAGTTTTCATGTGTTGCTCCTTGCTGTGTGTAATGAAAAGGGATAAATGCTTTATTGCATGGAGTGATCATGAATCTCAGCGACCCTTTCAAGTTGGTGCAATTCCCCTAAATAAGGCTTATGCCCACCTTTAGTGCATGTATTTGCACCATTTAAGTTCATTTTGCTGCAATTGCAGCATTTTTGGCTGATTTCGCCTGTTTTTAGCCCAACAACATAAAATAGATTCTGTATCTTTTAAGCAACTTCCAACAGAACGGCGGGCAGCATTATGCAAAAACCAGGCGAAATCCTAGAACAAATCCAGCGCATTGCTAGTGACATGCAAAACAAGGTTGGGGATGCCATTCGTAACTCACCTGCACAAGAGATTGAAAAGAATGTGCGTGCGATGATGAATCAAGGTTTTCAGAAGATGGATCTAGTAACTCGCGAAGAATTTGATCTGCAATCTAAGGTGCTTGCTAAGACCAGAGAAAAACTAGAAGCTCTCGAAGCTAAAGTCGCCGCCTTAGAAAAGTCTTAATCAGAATTACGGTTTCGTCCGGAAACTATTCTGGATGAAACTCATCAAAGAAATTAGAGTAAGCCTCTTCAGAAAAAAATTGTTTTGCATCTACCCTTGCTGGAGCTGCATGCAAAACCGAGATCTGATAAATCCAAGTTCCATTATCTGGCGTAATTCTGGTAATCCAACGAACACGCATTGATTGCTCTACTGCACCAGTAGATTTAAATTCTAAGAAGTAATCCTTGGTAGCGGCACGCTGTTTGTTCGCAGCCTGATAAAGAGCATCAACACTCAGCGCACTATCCATACTTACATTAGCGCGATTAAATAGATTGCCTTGCAATTGCTCTAACAATTTAGGCGTTAGTACAGCTTGATCTTTACTCAAATGAATCGTGCTCACCGAATAAATATCATCTTCAATTTTTACCGCTTCTAAGGTTTGCGGAATTTCTTGATTTTGATAGGAGAATTTCCGCTCCATTTTTTCAGGCTTGCCTGGAAATAATGCGCTATAGCCTTCTTGTGGAGACTGCACGGTCCGCCAATCTAGCTTGGGACTGCAAGCGATAAGTAGAAATGCAAGCGCTAGGACTACTCCAACCTTTTGGAATATAGATTTAGACAACACCAGCCCCATGCGCTTGTTGATCAGCATGGTAGCTAGAGCGCACCATCGCACCCACAGCAGCGTGTGAGAAGCCCATGGCATATGCTTCTTCTTCAAAATGCTTAAAGACGTCGGGGTGCACATAGCGACGAACTGGCAGGTGATGTCCTGAAGGGGCCAAATACTGACCAATAGTCAGCATGTCAATATTGTGTTCACGCATATCGCGCATGACTTCTAAAATTTCTTCGTCAGTTTCTCCCAAGCCAACCATTAAACCGCTCTTGGTTGGAATATGCGGGAAGCGCTCTTTGAAATCCTTCAGCAACTTTAAAGAATGTGCATAGTCAGCACCGGGACGCGCCTCTTTATATAAGCGCGGAACTGTTTCTAAGTTGTGATTCATGACATCAGGCAAACCTTGCGGCGCATGCTCAGAAAAAATATCTAAAGCCTTATCTAAACGGCCACGAAAATCCGGAACTAAGACTTCAATGCGCGTATTTGGAGAAAGGTCGCGCGATTGAGAAATGCAATCGACATAATGCATAGCGCCACCATCTCGGAGATCATCACGATCCACGCTAGTAATCACTACATAATTTAATTTCAAGGCGGCGATCGTTCGCGCTAAATTACCAGGCTCTTTAGTGTCTAGGGGATCTGGTCTGCCATGGCCCACATCACAGAACGGGCAACGACGTGTACATTTATCGCCCATGATCATGAAGGTCGCCGTTCCTTTGCCAAAGCACTCACCAATATTGGGGCAGCTCGCTTCTTCGCATACCGTGACCAACTCATTCTCACGCAAGATTTTTTTGATCTCATTAAAGCGAGAATTTCCGGAAGCAGCTTTAACTCGAATCCAATCTGGCTTTTTGAGTACCTGCTCTAAGGGAACAATCTTGATCGGAATACGCGCAGTTTTTTCGCTCGACTTCTGCTTGCGCGAAGCATCGTAATTAAGGTCCTGGCGACTATTACTAGTAGCTGCGGTATCGAGATCCGGCTTATTGGTGGTCATGATGGAATCAGTTGCTTTTGCAAATGCACTAATAGGGTTTGGCTAATAATGTCTATATTGTCCTTGATCCCAAGGGTTTGCATATCCACCGTCCTTAAGCCCTCATACCCGCATGGGTGAATACGGGCAAAAGCCGCCAAATCGGTTGATACGTTCAAAGCAAGCCCATGATAGGAGCACCCCTTAGAGACTTTGAGGCCCAAAGCAGCAATCTTGGCGCCCTGATACTCCAATGGCACTGCACCCTCCCGAGCAACATAAATGCCGGGCGCACCAGCATGTCTTTCTGCCTGAACGCCAAAATCGGCCAGGGTATCAATTAAAGCTTGCTCAATTCGCGAGACCAACTCTTTTACAAAAATCCCTAAGCGCCTGAGATCAAGCAATAGGTAGACCACAATTTGTCCGGGTCCGTGATAAGTAATCTCACCGCCACGATCTACCTGCACTAGTGGAATTTGATTGCTAGGGGAATGTAAGTTACTCGCATCCCCCGCCAAACCTAACGTGAATACTGGTGGATGCTCCAGAATCCAAATTTCATCTGAAGTATCACTACCGCGCTGTTGCGTGAAGTCCCGCATCGCTTGATAGGTTGACTCGTAGTCAGCCACCCCTAAATGTTTTACCAAAAAACTCATGCAGGTAATTTAGAGAACAACGCTCACTAAAGGATGCGTAGATAGCGTGCGATACAACTCATCTAGTTGCTCACGGCTGGTGGCAGTGATCGGCAAAGTAATGCCCAGATAATTTCCATCTTTAGAGGGTCTCTGCTCAACCTTGCTCTCATCAAGCGTCGGGTCAAATTGACGGGCAATGTGCAAAATTGCCGGCAAGTATTCCGGATTGGTCTTGCCCATCACCTTAATTGGAAACTCAGATGGATACTCGATCAGAGATTTTCTATCTTCAGTCATATTGTTATCTTTCTCATTTACTTTATAGCTTACTGATTGCGATGATCAGGCATACCTAACCAAGCACTAGTGATGATGTTGCGTATGCAATGTAAACGTCGGTGGAAAAAATGATCTGCCCCCGGCACTACTTGAACTGTGAGCTCTTGAGGGCGCGCCCAATCTAATACATCGATCAAGGGAATAGTTTCATCCACTTCACCATGAATCAAAATCGTATCCGCAGGTACAGGCGCCAAGACCCACTTGCCTGCCGCACTACCCACCATGACAAGTCGCTCAGCTGGGCGTCCTAGCTCCGCCAGGCGCTGCACTAAATGGGTTCCAACAAAACTACCAAACGAAAACCCAGAAACAACTAAAGGTAAAGTATTCGCAGTCTGTGTCCATGCTTGTTGCGAAGTCGCCTCAAATTGATTCCAGCTCGAGGGGGTGCGCATCCAATCAGTAACATGCAGCAGGTCTTCCATCTCGCCAACACCATCATCATGCACACCAGCTGTAGCACCTACCCCGCGAAAATTCGGACGAACACTGACGTAACCCAATTGATTAAAAGCGCGAGCCATCGTTTGCGCAACTTTGTTGTCCATCGTTCCACCCATGAGCGGATGTGGATGTGCAACCAAAGCTAAACCTCGCACTGCGAAATCAGGGTTGTTTTTTAATTCATCAGGAAGATCAATCGACATTTCGATTTGACCTACAACACCTTCTATATGAATGATTTTTGTACGGCTATTCATGAGAGAAACTTTCCGAAATCTTTTTAAGCTAACTGCAGACGCTCTACTGGACGTCCTTGTATTAAGTGTGACTGAATGATTTCTTCAATGTCTTCAGTATCCACAAAGGTATACCAAACCCCTTCTGGATAAATCACCGCCACCGGACCATCAGCACAACGATCCAAACATCCCGCCTTATTAATACGGATGTTTCCTGGGCCAGACAATCCCAACTCTTTCACGCGTTTTTTCGCATAGTCAAATAATGCAAAAGCGTTATGGCGATCGCAACAATCTTCGCCATTACTTCGTTGGTTTAAGCAGAAAAAAACATGGTGTTTGAAACTCATAAGCAATCTCAATCAAGGTTTTAAATTAAAAGTAGTCCGATTTCGGAGAACCCAAAATAAAGCTAATGGCAACCATACTACTGAAACCCATTGCATTAATTCATTAAAGTGTAATAGTCGGCCTTGATACCAGTGCCGCAATGTCAAAATAAAATAAGGGTTGTCTGGCAAAAAATTAATTGCCAGGGTGGCGCTAAGTAAGCAAGCGATCGCTAGCCAAGTTTTATTGGCTACAGAAAATTGAAGGGTCCATTTCAGCAATAGACTGCCTAATACCATCCCCCAAATAGCCCCCGCAGTAAGCCATAGCAGGCTGAACTCCGCCCCGAACTGCAATGCAGTAAAGGTAATCTTGATCAGAACGGTGAAGCAAAGCAGGCTATTTAAGATTTTCCACTGAGGTGCTTTTGTACGCATACCCAGCGATAGTAAGAGTCCAGTGCCGAGCCAACAAATGGCTGTAATGATCGATTCCTGAACGACGTGGTTGATCACCATGGTTCCCCAGTCGACGGAGGAAAAGATTGCATGCCCCCATACCCCAGTGCCCAACCAAGAGCTTTGGGGGTAAATCTGAGTCCAAGGAAAGAGTAAAAATAAGGCACAAGCAGCCCAGTTCAAACCAAACCACTGATCAAAACGACGACGTAGTGCGCTACCAGAGAGCCACTGGGGTCCCAGAGGAATTGCCAGCAAGCCACCCATCAAGCCACCCAAGACATTAGCCCACCAATCCATTTGACTGGGAATACGAGTGGGCAGCCAAGTTTGCAAAGACTCTACGCTAAAAGCCAGTACCGCACTAAAGCTCAAGGCGATTCCTAGGGCAACGAAATTACGCCAACGCGGGAAACAAGCAAAAACCAGCAAAAATCCCAAGGGGATATAAGCCAAGATATTGACCGAGACATCAAAGAGCGTAATAAAGCGGGGCAAAGGGGCATCTAACCATGCCCATGGAGTAATGCCATTGTCAAAATTGAAATCAAAAGGATTTAGGCTGACATAGACAATTAAGAGCGCATAGCTCAGGCTAATGGCTCTAGCCAAAGGCATGGCTTGGAGTGGCCAAACAAACTTGCGAGGACGCTGATCTTCGTGATGCATTCCATCATTCTAGGTCAGCCTGGCCAGATCTTTCTACAATAGGCAAATGAGTACGAATTGCATCCTAGAGCGTGTTGCCACCACCAAATCAACTAATGATGATTTATTGGCTCGTTGGCGCGCCGGGGAGTTAATTGATCCCGTTGCTCGAATTGCCCACCAGCAAACCTCCGGCAAGGGTCGAGCTGGAAGAGTCTGGCTATCCAATCCCGAAGACGCCCTCTGCTTTTCCTTGGCCTACCCCTTTCATAAACGCCCTAATGAACTGAGTGGACTCAGCCTAGTTATCGGCTTGGCTGCTATTTCCGGAATTGCGACAGCGCTAGGACTTAGCGAGGATGCACTTCATCAACAAGGTCTGCGGCTCAAGTGGCCCAACGACTTACTGCTGAACAATGCCAAGCTTGGCGGCATCTTGATTGAGGGCGGACAAAGCAATCCAAACTCACCCACTTGGATGGTAATCGGACTAGGTCTGAACTTACGTAATGCAGCACTAATTCAAAAAGACTTAGAAGATCAATCTTCTCTTGGCGTTACCGCTTTGGATCAACTCGTGCCGCATCAAACACCAATTCCTGATACGGAATTTATTTGGCTAAAACTAATTGAGTCATTCGAAAAGCATTTGACTCAATTTAACCAACATGGATTTAGCTATTTTAAAAATTCCTGGGAACGCTGGGATGCCTTTAACAGTCAATCCGTTTGCATATCAGGCGCAGGGACAGACCCGATCACCGGTATTGCCGCTGGGGTTGATGACACTGGCGCACTGATCCTCAAGCAGCATGACAAATTAATTGCCATTCATGCAGGCGATGTTTCTTTGCGAGTTCAATCATGAGCCTGTATTTAGTATTTGATCTTGGTAACACTCGGCTCAAGTGGGCTGCTGTCGAATCAACACAAAATATTTCTGATCGCAATAAAAAATTATGGGCATATTCTGGATCAATTAGCACCAAATCTTTTCAATCGCCAGAGCTCCGCGCAGAGCTATCTGACTATATTTCTAAAACCCTGCCTAAGCCAGATGCGATTGGATTTGCTTGTGTGGCGGGCGATGCTGCAATCAATAATCTACGCAGCCTCTTTCCACAATGGCAAGATCTTGAGTGGAAGCAATTTACAGGCAGCAGTTCTTATGACGGTGTGCGAACACTCTATCAAGACCCAAGCAAGTTGGGCGCAGACCGATGGGCGGCAATCATTGGCGCAAGAGCGCTCTCCAACACCAATACGCTTGTGATTAATGCTGGGACAGCCACAACTATTGACCTGCTGGGCGGCAATGGCGTTCATTACGGCGGCTGGATACTACCGGGCCTCAGCCTGATGCAAGAAAGCCTGCAACAAAACACTGCACAACTTCCGTTAGCAGTTCGCGCAAGCAATCCTGAAGCTCAAGCTAGCTTTGGCACAACAACCGATGAAGCAATTACTGGTGGTTGTGATGCGGCGCAAATTGGGGCGATACTGCGTGCAGCCTATTTAGCCAAAGCGATGAATCATCCTGTCGAGCGAATTTGGCTGGATGGTGGCAATGCCAAAATTTTGGCAAATGAAATTAAGCAGTTTCCAGAGCTAGCAGTACTTCCTATTGAGCCTATCGAAGGCTTAGTGTTGCGCGGACTTTGGGCTTGGCTCTTACAAAATCTTTAGCTAGTACGGATCTTGCCCAATAACGTTGTTGTAGAACGCTCATATAAAAAAGGAATGGCGACTGCTTTACCGCCCCAAGTTTTCACTAAGCGAGTCTCTTCTAGGGTATCGATTTCATAATCTCCACCCTTAACGTAGATATCTGGATGAATTTTGGCAATCAAATTCACGGGGGTCTGCTCCGTAAACAAGACCGCTAAATCCACACTCTCTAGTGCCGCCAATAGCGCCTGTCGATCAGCCTCAGTATTAATAGGCCTGTCATCGCCCTTACCCAACATCTTGACTGAAGAATCTGAGTTCACCCCCACCACCAGACTGGCACCTAATGATCGCGCTTGGGCTAAGTAACTAGCGTGACCACGATGCAAGATATCAAAAACACCATTCGTGAACACCAGGGGTCTTGGAAGGGCAGAAATACGGGCCTCAAGCTCTGCCGGGTCACAGACTTTAGACTCAAATGAAGGTAAAGGTAGAGAGCTCATAACGCCATATTAATGGCATTGCGCCAGGCCCAACGATATTTGCCAGAATGTCTTAGACTTGGACATCCCCACCCAGTCCATAGGCTCAAGATGATTCGCAATATGCAGAGCTACTTACTAGCACTACTTTTGCTGCTACCAGCAATGCAATTAGTTGAGGCAGCGCCGCAAGCCTCAGCCAGCTGCAGCCCCCTGCTATCCCATACCTTTCCAAGATTGCAGGATGAGGCGCCTCAAAACCTCTGCCAATACCAAGGAAAAGTGGTTTTGGTTGTTAATACAGCCAGTTTTTGCGGCTTTACGAGCCAATATGAAGGCCTTGAGAAGTTATATGCCAAGTACAAAGATCGCGGCTTGGTGGTGTTGGGGTTTCCATCTAATGATTTTGGTCAGCAAGAGCCTGGTAGCAACAAAGACATTGCTGACTTCTGTAAAAATACCTATGACGTAAAGTTTCCCATGTTTGCCAAGAGCTCAGTCAGCGGTAGCAACCCTAATCCTTTATTTAAGATGCTGATTGCCAAAACCGGTACAACTCCTAAATGGAATTTTTATAAATATCTGATTAATCGCAACGGCAATGTTGTAGATGCATTTGGTAGCCTGACGAACCCAACTAGCAGCAGTATTACTAGCGAGATAGAAAAACTTCTTGGAGAGAAAATTTAGTGAGTAAGAAAAAAGTTGCCATCATTGGTGCCGGCATATCTGGCTTAGGATGCGCACATGCATTAAGACGGCACCCAGATTTAGATCTCACCATATTTGAGGGTGGCAATCATATTGGAGGTCATAGCAATACGGTAGATCTCACACTAGAAACTCCTCAAGGAAAGATAAGCCATGGGGTAGATACTGGATTCTTAGTATTTAATCGCAAAACCTATCCCCGCTTGGTTCGCTTGTTTGAGGAAATCGGAGTGCCGATTGCCCCATCAGAAATGTCTTTTTCAGTATCGATTGATGCTAGTGAAAAAACTGGGCGCAGTAAAAAGATTGAGTGGGCTGGAAACGATCTCAACTCTTTCTTTGGGCAACGATCTAATTTATTCTCGCTTTCATTTTGGAGAATGGCTTATGACATCTTGCGCTTCAATCGTCTCGCAACCCGACTCGCAGAAGAGCAAATCACTTCAAAGCTAGAGTACTCAGAGCCAGATGAGCGCATTAAAGATTTCTTGGATCGAAATCGTTTTAGCACCAGCTTTAGAGAAAATTATTTCTTGCCCATGATTGGCGCTATCTGGTCATGCTCTGTTGAGCAGATGCTGGAGTTTCCAATTCAGACTATGGTGCGTTTCTGCCATAACCACGGCCTTTTGCAAATTCAGAATCGCCCACAATGGCTTACTGTTAAAGGTGGTTCAAGAGAATATGTAAAGCTTTTAGTGGCAGCTCTCGACAAGTATCAAGTTAAATTTGTGCGCGAATCCGTTTCTCGCGTCAATGCCCGTCAATCTGAAAATTCTCAGGTCGAAGTCATTACGTCCACTGGATCACACTGGTTCGATGAAGTAGTTATGGCTTGTCATAGTGATCAAACCTTAGAGCTAGTGCACGGCATTGACCAGAATGCCCGCAATATTTTGGCCTCGGTACCTTATCAAAAAAATCGTGCAATTTTGCATACAGACATCAACTTCTTACCAACTACTGAGCGCTGCTGGGCGGCCTGGAACTACACCGCAAAATCGGGCGCAACACCAACCGCACAACAACACGTCAGCGTGAATTATTTAATTAACCGTCTGCAGCCTCTGCCTGATGCATTCAAAAGCACACAGATTATTGTGAGCTTGAACCCACTCACCGATCCCAAGCAAAGCTTAGTGCATGAGGAAATTCATTATTCGCATCCAGTTTTTGATATGCGCGCTGTCCAGGCTCAAAAGGAGTTGCCTTTAATTCAGGGTAACTCCTCAATTTGGTACTGCGGCGCATGGACTGGATTTGGCTTTCATGAAGATGGCCTGCGATCAGGTGAATTGGTAGCGATGGATCTAATGGAAAAAATTGCCCATCGCGCTCTACCCAACTCCATTAAAGATACCCAATAAATGAATTTGCCAACGATTAATTTTGGAGCGGTAAAGCATCGACGCTTTCGCCCTGCAAAAAATGCGTTTGGCTATGGTGTATTTACTTTATCCATTCCAATGCGTGCGCGCAGGAATAATCCGTCATTACTCAGCAAGCATGGTCTCAGAGACAATCGATTCGGGCTTTTTTCATTCTTCGATCAAGATCATGGCACAGGAGGTCAAGACAGCCTTTCCTGGATCGAAACGATCCTTCAAGGAAACAATATCGAGCATCTTGATGGCGAGATTTGGCTGCAAACCTTCCCGCGGGTACTGGGCTACGTCTTTAATCCTGTTAGCTTTTGGATCTGCACCAAAGCCAATGGACAAGTTCAAGCCGTATTAGCTGAAGTGAATAACACCTTTGGCGAAAGACACTGCTACTTACTCCATCACGACTCTGGAGAAGCGCTGAAATCTGGTGAAACGCTAGTCAGCAAGAAGGTCTTCCACGTATCGCCTTTCTGCGATGTTCGCGGGGAGTATCACTTCCGCTTCTTATTTCCTCAGGATAGTCATTCAAAGCGAAATATCGTTTGCCGAATTGAGCTCCATGAAGATGGTGCCCCATTAATTAATACAAGCATCAGCGGGCTGGCTCAGCCCTTGAGCAAGAACATCCTCTACCTTGCCTTCCTTCGCTATCCACTCATGAGTCTGGGTGTCATCGGCAGAATTCATTGGCAGGCATTGAAATTATGGTTAAAAGGTGTACCCTTTCATTCAAAACCTAAACCACCAGAACTTGAAATTACTCGATGAATCGCCCCGGTCAATCCCTACTGTCTCGACTCACATTCTCCCGCCCGGAGAAGCGGGAGTCTAGGCAACAACAATATCGCGCAAGCACCCAATCTTTATTGGGTCTTTTAGCGCAGTTACGTAGCGGGCATTTGCTGCTCACCCTACCAAATAAAGAAGTCAAAGAATTTGGAAATAGTTCAGACCAACTGCATGCAGAAATCCAAGTTTTAGATTGGTCTGTATTTAAACAAGTGCTATCCCATGGTGATATTGGCTTTGCCGAGAGCTATATTCGAGGCGAATGGAATACGCCAGATCTTAAGTCTGTTCTAGAGCTAGCTATTCGGAACCGCACCATTTTAGAAAAAGCAATCTATGGAAGCTGGTTAGGTTCTATAGCGTATCGCCTGAGGCATTGGTTTAGAGACAACTCCAAATCTGGAAGTCGTAAAAATATTCATGCGCACTATGACCTAGGCAATGCGTTCTATACCCTGTGGCTAGATCCGTCGATGAGCTATTCAAGCGCTTGGTTCTCTGAGGGAGACAAGCAATCCCTGATGGATGCGCAACGCGCGAAGATCAAACGCATATTAGACTCCATCCACGCTAAGCAGGGTGATCAGCTGCTAGAGATTGGTTGTGGTTGGGGCGGCTTCATGGAAGAAGCATTACGCAATGGCAACCAAGTTACAGGCCTCACTTTATCCACGGAGCAAAAAGCTTTTGCAGATACCAGACTTCAAAAAGTGGCTGCAGAGACAAATAATTCCCATCAATTCGAAGTACGTCTTCAGGACTATCGAGACTGCACAGAAAAATTTGATGGCATTGCCTCCATTGAAATGTTTGAAGCAGTTGGTGAGAACCATTGGAGTGAATACTTCCAAACAGTTGCCAAGCGACTGAAAGCGGGTGGACGTGCCTGCATACAAACTATCGTCATTGCAGAAGACTTATTTGATCGCTATCGTCATAGCACTGACTTTATTCAGCAATACGTTTTCCCAGGCGGCATGCTTCCCTCGCCCTCTAAATTCAAGGCTGCTGCGGTTAATGCGGGTTTAGAGGTTGAGGCAGAGTTTGCATTTGGTGCTGACTATGCCAAAACCTTATGTCTATGGCGCGACAGCTTTAATCACAAGATTGAAGAAATCTATCGCCTTGGATTTGATGAGGCTTTTATTCGGCTATGGAATTTCTATCTCATGTATTGCGCCGCTGGATTCTCTGAAAAGAATATCGATGTCGTGCAATACACCCTCAAACACTCAGACCTTACTCACTCGAACGATGTCCTGCGCCCATGAAACAAAAAGGATTTGATTCATTTGTAAATCAACGTATTTGGATTATTGGCGCTTCCAGTGGAATTGGTGAGGCCTGTACACAAGCCTTTATCAAAGCAGGTGCAAGAGTTGCTCTTTCTAGTCGTCGCGCTGAGAAACTCAATATCATCGCGCAATCCGCAGAACCGGGGCAGGCCTTAGTTTTGCCACTAGATGTCACTCAACAAGAACAACTCATTTCCGCCTACCAGAGCATCCTAGGGGCGTGGGGTGGTCTAGACCTCATGCTGTTTGTTTCGGGTGTATACACCCCCTTACGCGCCGACAATTTTGACTTTGAGATAGCGCAAAAAACCATTGATGCCAACCTACTTGGCCCCATGAGAGCAGTCAGCATTGTTTTGCCCAATATGCTCAAAGAGCATGCCGGTCATATTGCCATCGTGGGTAGCGTAGCTGGGTACAGCGGATTACCAAAAGCCTTGGCCTATGGACCGAGCAAAGCAGGAATTATTAACTTCTGCGAAACCCTGTATTACGACTTACTACCGCAGGGTGTGAGCGTGCACATGATTTCACCAGGATTTGTAGCGACCGAAGCGACTGCACAAAATGATTTTGAAATGCCAGCGTTAATTACTGCTGATGAGGCCGCAAAAGAAATTCTCTCGGGACTACAGGCTGGCGAATTTGATATTCACTTCCCTAAGCGGTTTTCAGGATTCTTAAAGTTCCTCAGAATCCTGCCCTACCCTCTTTACTTCTGGATCGTACGACGCTTCGTCAAAATCTAAGATTCGGAATTACTTGTACTTATCCTTGCGGATTTTTTGCTCCAAGTAATCCATCACTGTAATCGCTTTAGCCTTTGTTCCGGCGATTGATGGGGAAGTGACATATCGACCCTGCATCACAATAGTTGGCACACCATCAATGCGGTAAGCATCAGCCATCTGTCTTGCCGCACGGGCTTTAGAAACAACCGCAAATGAACGGTAAGTAGCCAAGAAAGTATTGCGATCAATGCCCTGAGAAGCAACCCAATCTGCAATTTCATTTTCTGTCATGAGACGCTTGTTTTCTTTATGCATGGCGTACATGACTTTGTCATTCATCGCCTCACCTTTGCCCATAGCCTCTAAGGCATAGAATAATTGGCTGTGCGGCATAAAGTCATCACGGAAGGCAACGGGTACTTTGCGGAAAGTGACATCCTTTGGTTGGCGCTTCAACCAAGCGTTAAGTTCTGGCTCAAAGTCATAGCAATGTGGGCAACCGTACCAAAAAAACTCGATGACCTCTACCTTGCCCTTGGACTCAACTGGCTGGGGAGTTGGCAAAACACGGTAATCAAAGCCCTCTTCGATCTTAGGGCTCTGCGCAGTAGCGATACTTGAAAAGGAGAATGCCAGACCGAGTATGGCGGCAGACAACAGGGCTCGCTTAGAGTTAGATAATGTAATCATGATTTGCTAGATTTAATAACGCTCGGTTTGATACCCATGCCATTGAGCTTATCTCGCACGGGATTGCTTTCCTCAACACTGTTATAGGGGCCAATACGCACTCGCCAGAGTGTATTACCCTCGCTGCTAATTTCACTCAATTGTGATTGAATACCCTGAATAGCTAAACTGGCTTTTTGCGCATCTGCATCAGCTCGCTTATTAAAGGCGCCAACCTGCAAGAAATAAATTGCATCGGATTTTGCGGCCGGGGCTGGAGACGTTTCAGTGGGTTTCTTACCATTAGCCAAATCAGCAATTGGGTCTGAGGCATTAGCGGCTGGTGCCGCCGACTTACCTTGCAAAGGCTTATTCAAGTCTAGCGCCTCTACTGGTGCAAGCGCCTCACCTTCGGCGGGTGCTGGTCCCGGCTTAATTGTTAAGGGGAGATTGGGGGCTCTAACTCCAGGACGCTCTTGAGGTGTATTTTTAGAAAGATAAAAGGCGATTACAAAAGCAACACCCAGACCAACTCCAAGCCCCAAAATGAAGCCAAGGATCGTGCCGCCATACTCCGGACTCGCAGACTTCGCCTTTAGAGTGAAGTTGGTGTGTTGATTATGTTTTTTCATCGTGTCCCCATCCTTCTTTTTACTGCTTGAGCGCTAGTAATTGATACAACCTACATCTTAGCGGGTGCCGAAACACCCAATACTTTTAATCCATTTTCAAGAACCTGGCGTGTCGCTGAAAGCAATGCCAGACGGGCTAATTTCAATGCAGGGTCATCCACCAGAACGCGGTCTGCGTTATAAAAAGTATGGAAGTCGCCCGCTAAATCACGCAAGTAGAAAGCTAAAGCATGTGGCGCCAAGTCTGCCGCTGCATCAGTAAGCATTTCTGGGTATTCAGCTAAGCGGCGTAATAAATGATCCGAAGCTTTGCTTTGCAACAAAGAAAGGTCTGCGCCCTTCAGGTCAGAAACTTGTCCACCCCATTGAGTCAAGATTGAGCAGATGCGAGCATGGGCATATTGCACATAGAACACGGGGTTCTCATCATTCTGTTGCAAGGCTAAATCAACATCGAATACAAATTCGGTATCGGCTTTGCGGGAGATGAGGAAGAAGCGTACCGCATCGCGTCCACGCTGCAATGCAAGTTCGCGCTCACCAGCAGTCATCTCTGGCGTAACACCACCGGACCATTCGACTAAGTCACGCACAGTTACATAAGAGCCTGCACGTTTAGAAATTTTGACCTCTTCACCATGCCGCATCACCGTTACCATCTTGTGCAACACATAGTCAGGATAGGTTTTTGGAATACCCCAACCACGCTTCTGAGCCACGCCCTGTAAACCTGAGCGCACACGTGCTATCGTGCCATGGTGATCACTACCTTGGACGTTAATCACTTTTTCAAAGCCACGATTCCATTTACTGGTGTGATAGGCGACATCCGGCACGAAGTAGGTAAAGCTGCCATCGGACTTGCGCATGACGCGATCTTTATCGTCCCCATCATCTGTTGTCTTGAGCCAAAGTGCGCCCTCAGACTCATAGGTCTTACCAATGCTCTGCAGTTCTTCGACAATTTTTGCAACACTACCATCGGTGTACAAAGAAGATTCTAGGTAGTAGCAATCAAACTTCACACCAAATGTTTTTAGATCGATATCTTGTTCATTGCGTAAATAGGCTACTGCAAATTGGCGAATGGCTTCAAGATCATCTTTATATTCAGATGAAGCCTTGAAAGCAGTTGCAATCTCCGCAATGTATTCACCGTTATAAGCGCTCTCTGGCCAAGCGACATCACCTGGTTTAAGGCCATTCAATCTGGCTTGCACAGAGAGTGCCAAATTGGCGATCTGCACGCCAGCATCGTTGTAATAAAACTCGCGGTGCACTTTAATGCCCTGAGTTGCTAATAAGTTTGCCAAGGCATCGCCGAGTGCAGCCTGACGGCCATGACCAACGTGCAGTGGTCCAGTCGGATTAGCAGACACAAACTCAATCATGGCACTGGAGACTGGGGCCGCTTCTGGAGCCAGCTGACCAAACCGGGATCCTGCCGTAAGAACCTCTTGCACCACTGCAGTTTTAGCTGCGTTGCTCAAGCGAAAGTTAATAAATCCAGGGCCCGCGATTTCGCAAGAGGCGATGAGATCACCATAGCCGGGCTGCTGCTCTAGGCGCTCAACCAACGCTTGTGCCAATTCCCTAGGATTTAGCTTCCAGGCCTTGGATAGCTGAAGAGCAATATTGCAAGCGACATCGCCATGGTCTACCGCCTTAGGGCGCTCCAAACGAGGGGCAGGGGCATCACCCAAACCACGCTCCTGAGCCAAACCCTGCAGGGCTGCGCTCAGCATTTCAATTAAACGATTTTTATTAGTTAACAACATAGATAAGTGAGTTTATCAGGTGGTAAGCTATCGAAATGATCTATCAATTTCGCTCCAAAGCGGGTCCAGACGTCATCATGCTGGCTGATCTGACTCAGCGAATCTTTGACATTTTGGGGCGCCCATTAGAGCCCAGAGGTATTTTGACGGTTGATCAACTGCCAACCCTCATCATCACCCTAGAAACCGCCATCCTGAAAGACCTGGAAGATCGGGCAAAAAGTAATGAAGCCGGCCAAGAAAATGCTGAAAAGCCGAAGCTAGCAGACAGGCTGGGGCAGCGTGCCTATCCCTTCCTAGAGCTCATGAAGCAGGCTAAAGCCAAGGATGAGCCGGTAATGTGGGGCGTTTAAACGATTGGCCCCACCCTACTCCAACCTACCCAAACCCAATTTAGTCTATTGAGCTTGCCAGCTGCCGACGGATGTCTTCAACAGATTCGTTACGGCGCTTAGCAAAATCTTCAATCTGGTCTGCTGATAACTTGCCCACATTGAAATAACGCGCATCTGGATGGGCCAGATAAAAACCGCTAACACTAGAAGCTGGGTTCATGGCCATCGATTCAGTCAAAGTCATGCCAATATCTTCTGAACCAATCACGCGCAATAAATCTTTTTTCACTTCATGTGCAGGGCAAGCTGGGTAGCCTGGCGCTGGACGGATGCCACGGTATTCCTCATTGATCATTTGATCATTCGTCAAAATCTCATCAGTTGCGTAACCCCACAGATCGGTACGAACGCGGTGATGCATTAACTCTGCAAATGCTTCTGCCAAACGGTCGGCCAAGGATTGCAACATGATTGCGCTGTAGTCATCATGCTTTGCATGAAACTCAGCAACTTTTTTCTCAACACCATGGCCAGTCGTCACAGCAAAGCAACCCAGGTAATCAGCCACATTGGAATCTTTTGGCGCCACATAATCTGCCAAGCAACGATTAGGTCGACGAATGCCGTCAACTACCGGGCGCTCAGACTGCTGACGTAAGTTGTGCCAAACAAACAATGGGTGCTCGCGCGATTCATCGCTGTATAAGACGATGTCATCACCTATCGTGTTTGCTGGATAGAAAGCCACCACCGCATCAGCTTGCAACCACTGGCCTTTGATTAATTTATCTAATAGCGCCTGGCCATCTTCAAATACTTTGCGAGCCTCTACACCAACGACTTCATCATCCAAGATTGCTGGGAACTTACCAGCCAAATCCCAGGTCTGAAAGAATGGTGTCCAGTCAATGTATTTAGCAATATCACTTAGAGCGAAATTCTTAAAAACACGACGCCCAATAAACTTCGGCTTCTCAGGCACATAACTAGCCCAATCAATCAGCTCACGATTCTTGCGTGCAGCTTCTAAAGAGATCGTTGGCGATGCTTTCTTGTTGGCATGCTGTTCACGAATACGCACATAGTCGTCGCGCAGATCTTGAATAAATTTCTTAGCGCTTTCATCTGATAGCAAGCTTGATGCAACGGATACTGAGCGGGATGCATCAGGCACATAGACCACGGGGCCATCGTAATGTGGCGCAATCTTCACCGCGGTATGCACACGAGAAGTTGTAGCACCGCCAATCATCAGCGGAATTTGACGTTCACGGAAATAGTCATCACGCTGCATCTCTTGAGCAACGTAAGTCATCTCTTCTAGAGATGGAGTAATTAAACCAGAAAGGCCAACAATGTCTGCCTTTTCTTCTTTGGCACGTTTCAGAATTTCTGCGCAAGGTACCATCACGCCCATATTGGCAACTTCAAAGTTATTACATTGCAGCACTACCGTCACAATGTTTTTACCAATGTCGTGCACGTCACCTTTAACGGTCGCCATCACAATCTTGCCTTTGGCTTTGGCTTCGCCACCAGAAGCAATATGCAGGCGCTTTTCTTCCTCAATGTAAGGAATCAAAATCGCTACCGCTTGTTTCATGACACGCGCACTCTTAACCACTTGCGGTAAGAACATCTTGCCGGCGCCAAACAAATCGCCAACGACATTCATACCATCCATGAGAGGGCCTTCAATGACCTCAATCGGTCGACCACCAGCACCCATAATTTGTGCGCGCAGCTCTTCAGTATCTTCTTCAATAAAGGTAGTGATGCCATGCACCAAAGCATGGGTTAAACGCTCACGTACTGGGGCTTCACGCCATACCAAATTCTCTACTTGCTTGGCGCCACCGCCCTTAAATTGGTCGGCAATATCCAGCAAGCGCTCAGTTGGAGTCTTACCGTCTTTTTCTTTAAAGCGGTTAAGCACCACATCTTCAACGCGCTCACGTAATTCAGGATCTAGGTCCGCATAAACGCCAAGCTGTCCTGCATTGACGATGCCCATATCCATACCCGCCTGAATGGCGTGATACAGAAAAACAGTATGAATAGCCTCACGTACGCGATCATTACCGCGGAAAGAGAAACTAACATTGGAGACGCCGCCACTCACCTTCGCGCCCGGCAGATTTTCTTTAATCCAGCGAGTCGCATTAATGAAATCTACTGCGTAGTTGTCATGCTCTTCAATACCAGTAGCAATAGCAAAGATATTGGGATCAAAAATAATATCTTCTGCGGGAAAGCCAATCTCATTCACAAGAATTTGATAGCAGCGCTGACAAATTTCAGTCTTGCGCTTAAAAGTATCCGCTTGACCTACTTCATCAAATGCCATTACTACAGATGCTGCGCCGTAACGACGGATTAGACGCGCTTGTTTTCTGAAAGGTTCTTCACCCTCTTTGAGTGAGATCGAGTTAACAATCGGCTTACCTTGAATACATTTCAGACCCGCTTCAATCACACTCCATTTCGAGGAGTCAATCATGATCGGCACACGAGCAATATCTGGTTCTGAAGCAATCAAATTCAAGAAGCGCGTCATCGCTGCTTCAGAATCTAACATCGCTTCATCCATATTGATGTCAATGACTTGAGCACCATTCTCAACTTGCTGTCTTGCAACTACCAAGGCTTCATCAAATTGATTATTCAAAATCATGCGAGCAAATGCCTTAGAGCCCGTAACGTTAGTACGCTCACCAATATTGACAAAGCCGACATCAGCCGTGACATTGAATGGCTCTAAGCCTGAAAGCTTCATCGCTGGCATTGCCTTTACAGCCTCACTCATGCGCTCACCTCTGCGCTTTCACGATAAAAGGCTCGTGGCTTACGCTTTGCAACAGCATTAGCAATCGCACGAATATGGTCTGGCGTTGTTCCACAGCAACCGCCTACGAGATTGACTAAGCCATCTTTTGCAAAGCCATCGACCAGGCTAGACGTAATTTCTGGAGTCTCATCAAAGCCAGTGTCGCTCATTGGATTAGGCAAGCCCGCATTGGGATAGCAAGAAACAGCGGCATCACAAATGCGAGCAAGCTCAGCAATATAAGGACGCATCAGCGCTGCACCTAAAGCGCAGTTCAAACCAAAAGTCAGCGGCTTGATATGACGCAAGCTATTCCAAAACGCTTCAACTGTTTGTCCAGACAAGATGCGACCAGAAGCATCAGTCACGGTTCCTGAAATCATTACAGGCAAACGCTCACCAGTTTCTTCAAAGAATTCATCTAGGGCAAACAATGCAGCTTTGGCATTGAGTGTGTCAAAAATCGTTTCGACTAAAAATAAATCAACGCCACCCTCAAAGAGGCCTTCGATCTGTTCGCGATAAGAAGCACGTAATGCATCAAATGTCACATTACGGGCGCCTGGATCATTTACATCCGGAGAAATGCTCGCTGTCTTTGGAGTAGGCCCAATTGCACCCGCTGCAAAACGTGGCTTATCTGGCTTAGAGTATTTCTCACAGGCAGC
This sequence comes from Pseudomonadota bacterium, assembly GCA_041179645.1. GTDB lineage: Bacteria > Pseudomonadota > Gammaproteobacteria > Burkholderiales > Burkholderiaceae > Polynucleobacter. The sequence continues at coordinate 13,306 of JBEGSZ010000002.1, read as the reverse complement.
GCGCGCCAATTGAGCGGAGATGACATTCATCTCACGCGCTAAGCCCGCCATTTTGTAATCTTCTTGCGCAACTGAGGTGGCGCCAAAAGTATTGGTCTCAATAATGTCTGCGCCCGCATCCAAATACTGCTCATGAATCTTGCTGATGATTTGGGACTGGGTTAGAACTAAGAGCTCGTTATTGCCCTTGATATCGCCCGGATGATTTTCAAAGCGAGTGCTTGCAGGTAATCCGCGGTAATCCGCCTCATTCAGCTTGTATTGCTGAATCATGGTGCCCATCGCGCCATCCAAAATCAGAATGCGCTGCTTCAGTAGCTCGGGAAGTGCCTGACCGCGGGTGTAAGGCTGGGATAAACCATTAGATTGCATTGCTTAACCGGGATTAATCTCTAGAATCTCTTATTGTATTGGCATTAAGCCACTTTTATCTGACCCGGAGCACACCCTATGTTTGGCACTATCCCTGAATTCAATCAAAGCCTTGAAATGATGAAAACCATGTGGGGGCAAGCGGCTGGTGGGCAGACGCCGGGGCAATTTCCCTTCACTACCGACGCCTCCAAGGCCGCCGGGGGTTTTGGCTCAGCATTTCCAGGACTGGATACCGATGAACTAGAAAAGCGCATCAAGGACCTGAAAAGCGTTGAAAACTGGCTTAACCTCAATCTCAATATCTTGAAGTCGACCATTCAGGGTCTAGAAGTACAGCACGCCACCATGATGGCACTCAAATCCTTTGGGGATGCCGTTTCAGCAACCGCTGCTGCCGCCACTGGATCTACGGAAGAGTCGGGAACGAAGGCTCCTAAACCACGCAAAACCGCAACACGCCGTCGTCGTAAAGCTGGCGACTCAACTTACCTCGACGAAGTAGGTAATTCAGATGAGCAATAGCCTCACCCATGGCAAATGTCATTTGGTGAATATCTAATTCACGCTTAAATAAAACCGGCACTATCTCGCGAGCAGTTGCCGGTTTTTTACATGCTCCAAGAGTTTCTGCTAAACGATCATCGTGATGTGCTTTTAACTGATCAATCCGTGGCTTCATCCCTGTAAACGGCTTGCCATGTGATGGCAACACAAGAGTGTCATCGGGTAATGGCAAATAGCGATCCAAAGAGCTCAGATATAAACCTAAAGGGTCTGCATCTGGATCAGCATCGTAGACGCTGACGTTAGTGGAGATGCGCGGCAACAACATATCTCCAGAAATTAATACCTTGAGATCTTTACAGAAAAGTGAAGCATGTTCAGGCGCATGACCAAATCCCATGATCACTTGCCACTCATGTCCACCAATCAAAATCATTTCACCATCGATAATGCGACGATATTGCCGTGGTACACCCGGAACCATATTGCTGTAGTAATTTGAGCGCGCCCGAATTTTTTCTAAATCTTCTGCTGCAATTAATCCGTGTTTCTGAAAGTGATCTGCAGAACCGCCACCACCAGCACGTGCACCAACCGCAGCACCGCCCTCTTTGTGGCTCAGCCATTGTGCAGTTAAATAATCCGTCATAGAAATCCAGAGCGGCGCATTCCATTTTTCGCAAAGCCATTGAGAAAGTCCCACGTGGTCTGGATGCATATGCGTCACAATTACACGCAGTACTGGCAGGCCTTCCAGCTGGGTAGCAAAGATTTGATCCCAAGAAGTTTTTGTCTCATCATTAGCAATCCCACAATCCACGATGGCCCAGCCCTGAACGCCTTCAAATTCATCACGCAGCAGCCATAAGTTGATGTGGTCTAAGGCAAACGGTAGACGCATCCGCAACCAACGAACACCAGGTGCGACCTCTATCGAACTCCCCACTTCCGGCAAACCATCGGCTAAGGGATAATGAATAGAGCTAAGATCGCTGGATTGGTTTTTGGTATTCATTTTTCTATTCTAGGTTTGCTTTGACTACAGTTCCATCACCTTGCATCAACTGGTGCGACATCAACCCTGAAAATGGTTTTTGCCGTGGCTGCTATCGCACACTGACTGAAATTGCTGACTGGACTGAACTTTCTAATTCTGACAAGCTTGAGGTCTGGGAAAAACTCGAAAAGCGCAAACCTCAAGCACCACAGTAAGTATTGTTAATTTACCAATTGCTTATTTATTGACATCCACAATTAAACGACCACGCACATTTCCAGCCATTAGTTCGGTGGCGTACTTTAAAGAATCTTCCAAACTAATTTCGTGAGAGATCTCCGCTAAAGTTTTGAGATCAACTAGTTTGCTCAATTGCTCATAAGCAGCAATACGTTTTGCTTTTGGTACTGTGACACTATTAATGCCATACAAAGTCACGCCACGCAAAATGAATGGCGCAACAGTCGATGGAAAATCCATTCCCTGAGCAAGACCACAAGCGGCAACCGCACCATCACTCTTAGTTTGAGCACAGGCATTTGCTAACGTATGACTACCAACGCTATCGACTACTGCTGCCCAACGCTCTTTTGCTAAGGGCTTACCAGGAGCCGAGAGTGCAGCACGATCAATCACTTCACTCGCGCCCAATTTCTTCAAGTAATCAGCCTCAGACATACGCCCCGTACTGGCAACGACTGTAAAACCTAATTTACTTAGAAGAGTAATCGCGAAGCTACCAACACCACCCGCAGCACCAGTCACCAATACCTCCCCATCACTAGGCTTCAGGCCATGCTTTTGTAAGGCCATCACGCATAACATTGCTGTATAGCCAGCAGTACCAATAGCGAGAGCCTGCTTAGCAGTAAAACCTTTTGGCAGCGGAATGAGCCACTCTGACTTCACACGGGCTTGCTGCGCTAATCCACCCCAATGGCCTTCACCAACACCCCAACCATTGAGCAACACCATGTCACCAACCTTAAATTCTGGGCTAGCGCTCTCTAAAACTTCCCCTGCGAAGTCAATGCCAGGAACCATAGGAAAGCTACGAACTACCGGACCCTTGCCGGTAATAGCCAAGCCATCTTTGTAATTCAGCGTGGAATAGAGCACCTTAACTCTTACATCACCCTCCGGAAGGCTTGCCTCATCGACCTGAGCAATCTCAGCACGGTAGCCTTGATCATCCTTATTTACCAAAATAGCCCTGAACATATCTCTTCCTTTTTAAAAGCGCTGCATTCTCCACAGCAAATACGTAATAGGTTTATCCTAACGAGCATTGCTGATTATGGAGGTTTCCATGAAAAAAATTCTACTATTAACTGCGGTTTCTGGTCTAACGCTAGTTGGATGCTCCTCAAGCCAAATTAATATGTCTATGGGTAATATGCGCTTAATTAGCTCCAGCGCAGCACCGCAGGATGTCATGAATTTTGCCAACACAACTTGTAAGAATGATTTCTACCAAGGTGCAAGCTTCCTCTCAAAGGCAGGCAAGGAATATCGCTTTAAATGCGTAAAAGCTGAAGAAAATGAAACTTTGACCCCGATTCCTGGCACGACTATTCCCGTCGATGCACCTGCTCCAGTCGCAGCAAAATAAAACACTCAATAAGCTCACAAGATGACCCCATTTACCTCCCAAGAGCTCCGCAAAGGCTTTTCCTCTTTTGCGACAGGGGTCACAGTGATTACCTGCTTAGATGCCGACCAAAATGCTCACGGCATCACCATCAGCTCCTTTAATACTGTCTCATTAGAGCCGCCACTTATTTTGTGGAGCCTCAAGAAACATTCACGTCTGATGCCCAATTTTGAAGTGGGTCATAAACAGTTAATTCATGTACTCGAGCGTTCGCAGGAAGCTATGGCAATGCACTTTGCCACCGTTAAAGAAAATCAGTTCGTTAACATTCCCCATCAAATTGCAGCTAGCGGCCTTACTCAAATTGATGGATGCTGCGCCTACTTTGAATGCGAGACGGTTTCGGTTCATACCGGTGGCGATCACAACATCATCGTTGCCAAGGTCCTTAATCTAAAGCACACCCCAGAAAGCCATCCACTGATATTTGCTCATAGCAAATTTATGGGTCTTGATACACCCCTTTAAATACAACCAAACAGGAGTTCTCATGATGCGTTTGTGGGGAAGAAAAACTTCAATCAATGTCCAGAAGGTATTGTGGTGCCTGGCAGAGTTAGGACTAGAGGAGGACAAGGATTTTGAGCGTATTGATGCCGGTCTTCATTTTGGCAAGAATCACACACCAGAGTTTCTTGCACTCAACCCAAATGGCTTGGTACCCACTCTAGAAGACAATGATCTCGTCTTGTGGGAATCTAACACTATCTTGCGATATCTAGGCAGCCAGTACGATCAAGGGAAGCACTTTCCTGCAGACATTAAAAGCCAGTTTCAATCTGAAAAATGGATGGATTGGCAACTCGGAACCATGTGGCCACCTTTAAGGGTTGCAGTTCTTGGCCTCACTCGCGTCCCTGAAGCAGACCGCAACTATGAGCTTATTAAAAAGTCTTATCAGGAAGCGGACTCATTACTCGCTTTACTTGACCGGCACTTAGAAAAACATGCCTACTGCTCGGGCGAGCAATTCAATATTGGAGATATTCCATTAGCCTTGTGCGTAAGTCGATGGCTCCTACTAGAGCAAACCTTCCCAGAAAAAACTGGGCCTCGCTCACAGTTAAGTAATATTGATGAGTGGATGAAACGCATAGAGGGAGAAACCAAATACAGCGTAGTGGCTGAAAAAGAACTCAATATTGTGAAGTAAGGTAAGAGCCGAATTAGAAAAGGGTGAACATAGTTCACCCTTTTTGTTTACAGCTATAGCGTATGAATTATTGCTGCTTGAATTTCTTCTGATGGTGATCAGCGCCAATAAATAAATACATCGCAGGCACAACGAAAAGTGTAAACAGGGTGCCGATTGATAAGCCAGTAAAGATCACAATACCCATGGATTGACGGCCAGCCGCGCCTGCACCAGAGGCAATCACCAGGGGCACTACGCCCAACACCATTGCAGCAGTAGTCATCAAAATTGGACGCAGACGCACGCTACTAGCTTCTACGATGGCATCCAACTTACTGCGACCAGCTTCTTGTAGCTCATTAGCAAATTCCACAATCAAAATACCGTGCTTACTAATCAAGCCCATGAGCGTAACCAGTCCAACCTGGGTATACACATTCAAAGTGGTGAATCCCAAATTAATAAAGATGAGTGCGCCGAATAAGGCGAGTGGCACCGACACCAAAATCACAATCGGATCACGGAAACTTTCAAACTGTGCGGCCAAGACCAGGAACACGATTAAGATCGCAAAGAACATGGTCACCAAAAAGCCGCCGGACTCTGCCATGAACTGACGAGAAGGGCCGGCGTAATCCATGTTGTAACCATTCGGCGCCACTTCTTTTAAAGTTTGACGCATGAACTCAAGTAAATCCGCCTGAGAAATAAATGGCGTACTCACACCTGAGATTGTTGCGGAATTGAGCTGTTGAAAGTGATTAATCGATTGCGGCACCACTCTTTGCTTAATCGTTGCGATGGTGCGCGCCTGAATCATCTGCCCGCTTGGAGTGCGTATGTAGTAATCCAAGATCTGATCTGGATTTAAGCGGTCTACTTGCTTAACTTGTGGAATAACACGATAAGAGCGACCAGCCACAGAGAAGTAATTAACGTAACCACCACCCAAAGCCGCTGATAGCGCATTACCCACTTGCTGCTGAGTCATGCCCAGTGCGGCAACTTTTTCACGATCGATTTCTAAAACGTCTTGTGGCTTATCAATCTTCAAATCTGAGTCTACGAAGAAGAAGTTGCCGCTACGACGCGCTTTATCTAAAACTGCTTGCGAGACTTCATTCAGCGACTCATAAGACTCAGTGGTATTAATAACTACCTGAACAGGTAAGCCCTGCGCACCTGGCAAAGCTGGGAACTGGAAAGCTGCCACACGAGCTCCGGCGATCGTATTCCACTTGCCCTGCATATTCTCTTGGAACTTTGTAGCATTGCGACTTCGCTGATCCCAATCCTTTAACAACACACCACCAAAACTACTGGTGGGGCTGGTGATCTGGAACATCTGCTCATACTCCGGCTCTGCTGCAGATATTTGATAAATCTGATCAGCATAGGTCTGCATCTGATTAACTGTACTGTTAGGCGGTCCAGAGGCCTGCATCAACACAATGCCCTGGTCTTCCGTTGGCGCTAGTTCAGCACGGGCGGTAGCGTAGAGGTAAGCAACTCCTCCCAACAAAATTACGCCCATCACAATAATGACCTGCCAAGTACTCAAAAGCTCACGCAAAGTGGTTTGATAGCTGTGGTGAACTTTTTCAAAGATACGGTCAATCTTTTGCACAAAAGAAGAGGCTTCTTGCTCTTCAGTAAAAATGCGTGAACACATCATTGGAGAAAGCGTTAAAGCAATCAATCCCGACACCGCCACTGCACTAGCCAAAGTAAAGGCAAACTCAGTAAAGAGCGCGCCCGTTAATCCACCCTGAAAACCAATTGGGATATACACCGCAATCAACACAATGGTCATCGCCAAGATGGGGCCGCCTAACTCACGCGCAGCAATCAAAGAAGCCTCTAGCGGAGACTTACCTTCCTTCATATGACGATCAACGTTCTCAACCACAATAATTGCATCATCAACCACAAGGCCAATTGCAAGAACTAAGGCAAGCAGCGTCAGCAAATTAATGGAGTAGCCTAAAACTTGCATTAAAAAGAATGTGCCAATTAAAGAAAGTGGCATCGCAATCACAGGCACAGCAACTGCGCGTGCACTTCCCAAGAAGAGATAGATCACCACCGTCACAATCAACAGTGCCTCTAGAAGAGTGGCTACCACCTCATCAATCGAAGTTGTAATGAACTTAGTAGAGTCGTAAACCACCTTGCCGGACATACCGGTAGGTAACTGCTTCTGAATATCTGGCACTGCTGCACGAACCCGCTCAGCAACATCAAGCAAGTTCGCCTGGGGCGCCACCTTGATGGCAATAAACACCGATTTCTTGCCACTAAACGCAACGTTAGTGTTGTAGTCCTCGGAGCCCATGCTCACGGTGGCCACTTGATCAAGGTACACAATATTGATGCCATCTTTTTTGACAACCAATCTGCGGAACTCATCGAGGGTATGCAGATCCGTACCAGCTACTAAATCGACAGCAACCATATCACCCTTGGTGCTACCTACTGCTGATAGGTAATTATTGGCTGCCATGGCGCTATAAACGTCATCTGCACCTACACCAAGCCCCGCCATCTTCTCGCGATCAAGCCAAGCACGCAGAGCAAACTTTCTGCCGCCAGTGATTTCAGCATTTTGGACACCATCTACAGCATCCAGCTTTGGTTTCACTACCCGTAACAAATAATCAGTAATCGCATTATTTGGAATCTCATCGCTATAAAAGCCCATGTACATTGCTGCAGTTGACTGCCCAATTTGTACAGTTAATACAGGTTGCTGAGCTTGCGGTGGCAGTTGATTCTTGACCGAACTAATCTGAGTCTGAATTTGCGTTAATGCCGCATTGGAATCGTAATTTAGCTTGAGAGTCGCAGTAATCGTCGAGAGTCCGCTCACGCTCATCGATGACAAATAGTCGATGCCTTGAGACTGGGCAATCGCCGTCTCTAATGGTTGCGTAATAAATCCAGCAATCGTCTCAGGATCGGCACCATAGTAGGCAGTTGTAATCGTAACAATCGCATTTTGAGTTTGCGGGTATTGATTGACCGGCAAAGATCCAACGGCCTTCAAGCCAAATACCAAGACGAGTGCACTCACAACCAGCGAGAGCACCGGTCTACGAATAAATATGTCAGTCCAATTCATCTAGGACTTATTCCTGTGGCTGTGGGTTTGGTGAATTCGAAGGCAACACCTTGTTATTCACAATCAGCGGTGTTCCGTTCTTCAGCTTGAGTTGTCCGCTAGTAACTACCGTAGCACCCTCTTCAACCCCTTTAAGAATAGCCACTTGATCCCCGCGTGTTGGACCTGTGGTCACAAAAACTTGTTGCGCTTCATACGCAGGTTTACCTTGCTTATCCTTTTTGCCAGTTGGCTTAGCAATAAAGACCGTTGATCCATAGGGGTTATAGGTCACAGCCGTTTGGGGCAAAGTCAACATCTTCACTTCATCACCCAACTTAATATTCACGTTAGCAAACATGCCCGGCAAAATCTTTTTATCTGGATTAGCCAGTTGAGCTTCAATCTGAATATTACGTGTATTTGTATCTACCTTCGGACTGACTGCAGTGACCTTGCCGGTGAAACTTGCATCTTTGAATGCATCGGTCGTCACCACAATTTCTTGGCCAACCTGAATCTGCTCAGCATTACTTTGCGGGAGATTAAAGTCTACAAAAATAGGATCCAAGGTTTGGAGGGTGAGCAACTTATCACCTGGGTTAACAAACTGACCGGGGTTGATCATCACAATACCGACGCGACCACTGAAGGGGGCTTTTAGATTCTTCTTAGCCACTAAAGCAGTTTGCTGCTCTACCTGAGCCTGCTTTGACTTGGCATCTGCTTTGCTGGTATCGAATACATTCTTGCTAATCGCCTGAATTTCCAACTGCTGTCTATCACGCTCATTAATCACCTTAGCCAAATCTGCCAATGCTTTTAATGAATTAAGCTGCGCAACATCAGAGGCATCATTCAATTTAATGAGCAACTCGCCCTCTTTAACATCCACCCCAGATTTAATAGGAACAGTTTGCACTAAGCCACCAATTTCGGTGCTGAGTTCCACACCCCTAAATGCACGCACATTTCCAACGCTAGACAGCTTGGGTTGCCATGCTGTTGTCTCTACTACCATCGTCGAAACCGTTGCTGGCGGCAAACCCATGCCAGCAATGAAATGTTTGATCATGAATGTTTTGAGCTGATTAAATCCGAAGATCAAACCCAATAACAAAAATACGCCACACAACATAATGGTCATGCGTCGACCCAAGGGCGTCATTGATTGCAGTTTGGCATTAGCCTTGCTCCGCAGAAAGCGTTCACGCAAGCGTACCCATACACCTTTTGCCTTTTCCCAAAGGGCAACGAGTTTCTCGCGAAGCTTCCACTCCACCGCCTTCGCAAGCATCCAAGCCCACAAAGCAAGTGCCATTGCAGTCACTTTGGTTTTAATTGTTTCCAGAAGTTTCATTTTGATCTTTGTTCGCTATGGCTTTTGGTTGAAAGGCTGGGCCGGTACGATTCCACCAGCCACCGCCTAGTGCTGCAAATAATGCCGCTGTATCAGAGAACCGGGTTGCTTGCGCAGAAACCGATTTGACTTTAGCAATTTGGTATTGATTTTGATAATAGAGAACAGCCAAGTAACTTGCAGTCCCCAGCTTGTATTGCTGCTGTACCAACTCTAAAGTTTCATAAGCGTAGCGCTCTGCATCTGATGCAGACTTCAATGCTTGGGCGCCAGTCTCTAAAGCGCGCAGAGAATCTGCTACCTCTTGAAAGGCTTTGAGTACGGTTGCTTGGTATTGATATACAGCTTGTTCGTAGTTGGCCATAGCACCACGGCGTTGTGCCAGTAGCTGGCCACCCTGAAAGAGTGGCTGAAAGATGCCGCCAGCAATTGACCATAAAGTTGCGTTTGGCCCAAAGAGGGCTGCACTAGTCAATGCTGCCGATCCAATTGCGCCAGTGATATTAAATTGTGGCAATAAATTGGCAGTGGCTACTCCGACCAAAGCATTGGTAGCCTTGAGTTGCGCCTCTGCTGCACGGACATCTGGGCGCTGGCGCACTAAGCTTGATGGCACGGAGAGCGGCAGCTTCTCTGGTAAATGCAAAGACTTCAAATCAAATTTGGTGATGTTGGCATTACTGGGTAACTCACCAATCAACACTGCCAACTGATTGCGTGCAAAAGATAGATTGCGCTCGTAGGTAAATAAATCGACTTGAGAGTTAGATACCAAAGTTCTTTGCGATGTCACATCCACTCGAGAAACCGTACCAATCACTAATTGCTTCTCCGTTACTTCAGCTAAATTCGTTTGCGCTTTCAGAATTTCTTCTGTGGCTTGCATTTGTGCACGCAGAGCAGCTTCACGCACAGCGCTAGTCACAATATTGGCAGTCAAGGAAAGGTATGCACCTTCTAGCTGAAACTGTGCAATCTCCGCTTGTGCTCTCGCACCCTCAACAGCGCGGCGCGCACCACCAAAAACATCGAGCTTATAAGTGACATTTACAGAAGCGTTATAGAGGTTGTAGGTATCGGAGCCATAAGGCAGGCCATAAATAGCGGAAGGCTGCAACTGACGAGCAACGCCGCCATTTAAACCTATCGCCGGGAAGTACTGTCCACCAATTTGCGCACTGACATTTTCCTGACTAGCACGTAGTGCAGCATCTGCTGCACCTAAATTCGGATTTTGCTGCAAAGCTTTTTTGATCAACAGATCAAGCTCTGGCGATTTGAATAACTCCCACCACTGAGCCTCAATATCAGCACCTTCAATAAACTCTTGATCAGTTCCGCCTGGCACCCCAGGTGCGGTAGCTAACTTCTGTGAAAGGGTGTTTTCTGTATATCTAGATGTATCTGGAGCATCAGGCTGCTTGAAGTCTGGGCCCACCGCGCATGCAGAAAGAAATCCCGCAAAAATAAGCGGAACCAATCGCAAACCAGAGAAATCTTTGAAGCCGTGCATGAACTGTGACGAATATCCTTTTCTACAGTAGATATTTGAACACACTTTCCTAATGGAGTCTGTGTAACACCTTGATTTGACTAATGAATTTTTGTACACAGCTCAGCGTAGAAGTCAAACGGATTTTTTACGCCCCAATCATATTCTTAATGGGCAATAGCTCCAAAGCTTCCGCTATTGAAATCCTGCATAGCTTGCGCAATTTCTTCTCTGGTATTCATAACAAATGGGCCGTATCCAACGATAGGCTCATTGATTGGCTCTCCACTAAGCAATAAAGCGATTGAGTCCTCCAATGCATTCACTTGAATATCTTGGCCCTGATTACCAAACATCAGCATCTGAGCATCCTTAGCCACTACGCCATCACCAGCCTCAACCGCGCCCTTGAGAACGACTAGGGATACATTCCAGCCTTCCGGTACAGGAAGAGTAGATTCACCCTTCTTCAGCTTCAGATCAACTACATGCATAGGAGTAAAAGTACGCGCCGGTCCTTCGTGGCCATCAAACTCCCCAGCGATGATGCGCGCTTGCCCTGCAGCATTTTGTAAATCAATTACAGGAATCTGTTTATTCAAAATTGCCTGATAGCCTGGCTTGGTCATTTTGAGTGTTGCAGGCAGATTTACCCACAACTGCACCATCTCCAAAGTTCCGCCATTTTTGGCAAAGTCTTCAGAATGAAACTCTTCATGCAAGATGCCAGAGCCAGCAGTCATCCATTGCACATCACCAGGACCAATCACACCACCCTGACCGGTGGAATCCTTGTGTGCAACTTCACCTTCGTAAACAATTGTGACTGTCTCAAAACCGCGATGAGGATGTGAACCCACGCCTTTACGCTCAGTTGTTTGGGGGAACTCTGCTGGACCTGCGTAGTCCAACATCAAGAATGGGCTCATTTGTTTTCCCAGGTCTTGATAGAAGAACAAGGTGCGCACCGGGAAACCGTCGCCTACCCAGTGACCTCGATCATTGCCTTGTAAACCAATGAGTTTTTTCATGATTCGCCTAATGTCTTTTTTAATAAAAATACTTACTTCGCTTTTAGTTCGCCAGCAATCTTAGCGATCCGCTCGCCATAAAGACGTGCCGTCTCTAAATCACCAGCATTTACCTCATCAGCACTTGCGTCTGAGGGTGTCTGCATCATTGCACCAGCAAAAGAACCAACGTAGTTCACATCATCACGCTTCGCCGCTTTAGCATTAGAAGGCATTAAACCAGTGCCAACCCAAATACCTGAATGCTGCATAGCCAAAGTGAATAAATAATGTAAGGTCGAATGCTTATCGCCATTCATTGTTGCGGAGTTAGTAAAGCCACCAAAAACTTTATTTTTCCACTGCTGAGTAAACCATGGCTTAGAGCTAGCATCAGCAAACTTCTTAAACTGCCAACTCACTGTACCCATATAGGTTGGAGAGCCAAATACGATGGCATCAGCAGTGTTTAAGGTTTCCCACTGCGCATCAGTGATATTGCCTTCGGCATCAATTGCTACTAAGGTGCCATTAGCACCTTTAGCGAGCGCTTCAGCTTGTTTGACTGTGTGGCCATATCCACTATGAAATACAACAGCTACTTTAGTCATCATCATCTCCTTGGATAAATTTAGTTACTTTGCTGCTTTACGACCATCAATACTGAAGTTACCGGCACCAGCAGACGCGAGCACTAATAGACCGCCCATTACTGCGGTATTTTTGAAGAACAATAATTGCGCGATAAATGCAGCATCAGCGGGGGCAGCCCAGAATGCATGGCCAGTAACTGCTGCTGCCAAGGTAAAGATGGCCAAGATGATGGCAACAAGTCTGGTTTTATAACCTACGAGCAAAGCAATACCGCCAACAATTTCAATAACGATAGTTGCTGCGAGCGCAAATGTTGGCGCTGGAATACCTAATGAAGCAAAGTAAGCTAATGTGCCTTCGAAGCCAGCTAGCTTTGATAGGCCAGCGGGTAGAAACAAGGCTACGATTAAGATTCGGCCAATAAGATTTAATGCGCTTTGATATGTTTTCATTTGAAATTCCTTTATGTTGTTTATTGAATATTGATTAATTAAATATTGCTTTAACTTCTTTTAAAACCGTCACCGCTTGTTCAATTTCTTTTTTACTTAACTTCCCGAAAGCTTTACCTAGATATTCGACATGCTCCGGAAAGACCTTCTTAAATAGTTTGTCGCCACTCTTGGATAAACCGATCTTGTAACTGCGTCCATCGTCAGCATTCATAAACTTTTCAATCAACCCCTTAGCTTCTAGCCGCTCGAGGACGCCCGTCATAGTGCCTTTGGATACCAGCGTCTTATCCCCTAACTCCTTACAAGTCATCGGGGGCTGATTGCCCAGGGTCGCAACAATATCGAACTGGGTAGTTGTTAACCCCATCTCTTTGATATGCGCTCCAGAGTGCGCCTCAAAGGCTTGATATGCCTGAACTAATTCCTTTACGAGCGATAGGTGATTCATGAAATTACCTCAATTTAGTCTGTATGCGTACTAGTTTAGTACTAACTCGTACTAATTGCAAGACTTTACAAAATTTAAGGGAATTAACCCCGTGGATTCGCATCCACCTGGGGTATTAGAACTACTGGGAATGCTGGGGTGAAACCACCCCAGAGGAATTACTCGACCGTAACGCTCTTTGC
>JBEGSZ010000001.1:0-2543 GCA_041179645.1 Pseudomonadota bacterium | reverse complement strand
TGGCGTCTTCAAAAAAGGTACGAATGTCCTTCTCTGTCTTAACAGCTCCTAGCAATCGATAATCAGAGAGCTTACGGCGCCAATGCTTAGAACCTCCCTTGCCATGAGCCAAACCCAGAATGTGTCGAGTAATGGCCGCCATATGAAACGGTTGCTTATTTTTCTCACAAAGCATGAGCCAACGGGTACATTGACCAATCAAATCTTGGGTAATGCGATTCCACTGTTCAACACCAAAGAAGTGTCCAAAAGCTTGGCCATCTGTTGCCAACATCTCATCCCAATCTAACATCATGCCAGGCGTGTGATAGGCGGCACGACCAATCATAAAACCATCAAAATCATTCCAGTGACGCGCAATATCACCATTGGTTTCTAAACCACCATTGAGTAACACTTTGAGATGGGGAAAATGCTTTTGCGCATCAACTCGCAATTGTTTAGCAATTTCATAACGTAAAGGCGGAATCGTTCGATTCTCTTTGGGTGATAAACCTTTCAAAATAGCATTGCGTGCATGGATGGTCACTTGACTGGCCCCCGCTTGCGCAACTTTGCAAATAAAGTCTAAGGTAAATTGATAATCTTCTTGATTATCTTGAACATTCATATCGTTCAAACCAATGCGATGCTTCACTGTAATGGGGATATCAACTACATCCACCATGGCTTTGACACAGTCAGCAACCAAATTGGGCTCAGCCATTAAACATGCGCCAAACGATCCTCGTTGCACCCTCTCAGAAGGACAGCCACAGTTCAGATCAACTTCATCATAGCCCCACTTCTGAGCTAACTTTGCAGCCTTGGCCAAATCTTCAGGTTCACTGCCCCCTAACTGCAAAACAACTGGATGCTGCACCTCATCAAAGTCGAGATGTCTTGGAACATCGCCATAAATCAGGGCACCAGTGGTCACCATCTCACTATACAAAACGGCCTTTTTAGTTAGACTGCGATGAAAAGTTCGACATTGTCGATCCGTCCAATCCATCATCGGGGCCACTGCTAATCTCTTATTGAAAGGTATTGATTGCATTTATGAAGTTCTTGATGAAAATTCAGTTAAGTCTGTATTTCTGATTATTACTCAATAGTTTCTATTAAATAGTATATTTTCAGCATATGGGGGATACAAATGACAGATGAAACACTTATAACAATCATTGCTGGAATCGTACTCTTTGGAATAGCCATTCTTTGTCTAGCAGGGTACGTTTACAATATTGTTTGGGTAGCTCGCACTAAGCAATTCTCAGGCATGTTAGCACTCCGCCTAATAGGTATTTTCTTTCCACTTCTGGGAATAATCCTAGGATTTATCAGCAATAAGGAAACAGAGTAAAAAGGGAAATGATGGGCGAAAAAGGATTTATATCAGCCAACTGGTTTAAGTTATGCATAGTCACCATACTAGTCGCAATAATTGGACTTTACATTTACAGAGAGTACCAACTTGATAAATGCATAAATAGTGTAGAAGAAGGATTTCAAAAACAAATGGACGAAATATGTATTAAATCCAAACTCAAACCGGGTTGTAATTCTAGTGATAATTTTGTGCAATTATTAAATGGGGATTCTATCTTTGCAGTGACTGGTTTAGGGCATCGCAGAGAAGCTGAGACCAATTACTGCTTTAGAAGATATAGCTTTAAATAAACCTTAGAACACAAGATCTCGGGTACTTCTAAAGTAGTGATTAGTGTGAGTAAGCGGATCTACAAAGGCCAACTCTTTGGCCAGTAACTGCAACGGTTCATCAAAATTCTTTCCTACTGTGACATGCGGTTTTAGAACAGGGTAGATTTGATCGTTTTTAATTGGTAGACCCAGTGCGTTCATGTGCACCCTCAATTGATGCTTTTTACCGGTTCCCAAGTTGAGTTGATAGCGAGCCCAATCTCCCCTCACCTCCAGTAATTCAATCACACTATCTGAGTTGGGTTCACCAGCAACTTCATGCATTTGGATGAATATCTCAGACTCTTCAATGCGGCTGGCATAGTGAATTGGAAATCTATGATTCAACTCTGGGCGATGTGGGGCAATGGCCTCGTAGACCTTAGTTACTGCCTTATCCCGAAACAAAGCTTGATAGGCATTCCTGTCTTCAGGCCGCTTTGAGAATGCCACCAAGCCCGCTGTCTCTCGATCAATACGGTGAATGGGGCTAAGTGTATGAATTCCAGTTTTAATTCGAAGACGCACCAATAAAGTCTCTTGAAGGTAATTTCCTCCGGGGGTCACCGGAAGAAAATGAGGTTTATCGGCGATCAAAAGATGATCATCTTGATAAATAATCCTCTCTTCAAAAGGAATGGTCTCTTCATGAGCCACTCGCCGAAAGTAATACACCCAAGTATTCGGACGATAGGCCGTTGACACCCCTAAAGTTAGACCGTCAGCATCTGAAATCAAGCCATCTTGAAAGCGTGAAACCCATTCATCTTGAGCAACCGCTGGAAACTGATGCACCAAAAAATCCAAGACCGTCTGATGATTTTGGTCATCTGGCGGTAAAAAGACTTTGCTGGGTGCAA